>NZ_JAKRET010000014.1 GCF_022664395.1 Sphingomonas lacusdianchii
TTTGTGAACCACCCGATCCCATCCCGAACTCGGCCGTGAAACCAAACCGCGCCAATGGTACTATCGCTCAAGCGATGGAAGAGTAGGTCGTCGCCAGGCATTGAAGCCGGTGCATAACCATTCACAATCGTCCTCCACTCTTCCGCTCGCTCGAGCGCCAAAAGTGTCGCGGGGTGGAGCAGCCCGGTAGCTCGTCAGGCTCATAACCTGAAGGTCACAGGTTCAAATCCTGTCCCCGCAACCATACATACAGCCCGCAAGTCAAATGACTTAGCGGGCTTCGTGCTGTTTCCAGCACTTCGAATAGTATCCATACATATTCGCAAGCGCGTGCAGGGATGCGCCGCAGCTCGGCGCGCGCTCCGTGCTGTTCCGGCCATGCAACGTCGCCGCTGCAAGGCCGCCAGTAAGCGTCCGGCGAGCCTAGCCACGGGCAATTCACGAGCCGCTGGCTATGAACTGTCCTGACCGCCCCTGCCGTAGGCTAACATTTCCAAAAGTATACGCCCTCGCCAGATGGTGTCTGCGGAACGTTCGGCCCGAGGTCATGCACGCCACTGCAGCTTGAGAGACGCAGCGTGCCTTTGGAAGCTTCGCTTGTCGCCGATGTGACAGCCCACATCAGCCACCGACTCCTCAATGGTCGGAGCGCAACCGGTACCCAACCCCAAGTTCATTGGCGATGACGCTGCCGACCGGCGCGGGGGTTTCTAGTTTTTGGCGGAGGTTTCGGATGACGATACGCAAATATTCCACCCGCGCCTCCTCCCCTGCCCCCCAGCAAGCGGCGAGAATGCGTTCATGGGTCACCACCCGGCCGACGTGACGCGCCAATAGGCCCAGCACCTCATGCTCCTTGCGGGTCAGATGAAGTTCGGCGCCATCGCGGCAGACGATCCGCCGGTCGAGATCGATGCTGAGATCGCCGCGCCGAACGACCTTCTCCGCCGTCGCCGACGATCCCCGATGCCGCAGTGCGACGCGGAGGCGGGCGAGGAGTTCTTCGGAGTCGAACGGCTTGGTAATAAAATCGTCGGCGCCGAGGTCGAGCGCGGCGACCTTTTCGTCGACCGCCTCGCGCGCCGAGACGACGAGGATGACGAGGTCGCCCTGCTCGCGCAGCTGCGGGATGATGCTCAACCCGTCGCGATCGGGAAGCCCGAGATCGAGCAGCACCGCGCCCGGATGCTCGACCGCCGCCTGCCGCAGCGCCCCCTTCGCATCCCCCGCCTCGACGACGCCGTAACCGGCGCGAAGCAAGGTATTGCGCAGCAGCCGGCGGATCGCGGCATCATCATCGACGACGAGAATCTTGGCGGACATGTCAGGCAACACTTTCGGTCGAACCATCGCGGACGATCAGGTCGGGCGGGAACACCAGCGCAAAGGCGGCACCCCGGCGGTCGGGGCGGTTGGCGGCTTCGACGGTCATGTTCATGGCTTCGGTAAATGCTTTCACGATGGCAAGACCCAGGCCGGTGCCGCCAACCGCGCGGTCGGAGCCTTCGAGCCGCCGGAACGTCTCGAACACCTCGCCCTCGCGACCGGGCGGCAGGCCCGGACCGTGATCGAGCACCGTCAGCCGCAGTTCGCCGAAGCGATTGCGCCCCTCGATCACGATCTCGGTACCGGGTTCGCCATAGCGACCGGCATTGTCGAGCAGATTGAGCAGGCAATGATGCAGCAGCTGCGGATCGACGCGCACCAGCGGCAGGTCGGGCGGCACGTCGAGCCGTACGGCATGCCCTTCGAGCGCGCGCCGGGCATCATGCGCCGCGCCGGTCACCGCATCGCCGAGATCGGTCGCCTCGATCCGCAGCTTCAGCGCACCGGCCTCGACCCGCGCCATGTCGAGCAGGTTGGCGACGAAGCGGTTGAGCCGCTGCGCCTCGCTCTCGATCGTGCCGATCAGCTCGGGCGTCACGCCATGGTGCAGCTGCGCGGCGGCGGCGATGACGGCGGTGAGCGGGGTGCGCAGATCGTGGCTCACCGAAGACAGCAGGGCGGCGCGCAGCCGGTCGCGGGTGCGGACCACGTCGACGTCGCGCATCTCGGCCTGCAGCCGAAGACGTTCGAGGACCAGCGCCGACTGATCGATCAGGCTGCCGAGCAATGGTAACTGGTCGGCACGCACCGGACTGCCGGTCCGGTCGCTGGCGACCCCCAATACGCCCAGCACCCGGTCCCCCGCCTGCATCGGTTGGAACAGCCATTCCGATGCGGCGAGCGTGCCCGATCCCCTGCCCGCCGGGTTGCCGGTATCGAACGCCCAGCCAGCGGCGGCCGTGTCCATCGTGTCGAGGCGGTAGGCGGGATCGCTGGCGGCAAGGATCGCGAGTTCGGCGCCGTCCGTGCGGCCGAGCAGCACGACCTGCACGTCGAGCAGGCGCCGGACATCGTCGCAGATCATCTGCGCCGCGATATCGGGATCGTTGACGGCGGCGATCTGGCGCAGGAACCCGGCCAGCGTGGCGTTGGTGCGGGCGCTGGCGGCGGCCAGGTCGGCCTGCGCCCGGACGCGCGAGGTCAACTGGCTGGTCGCGACGGCAATGCCGAGCAGGACGATGACCGAGATCAGGTTTTCGGGATTGTTGATCGTCAGCGTACCGGTCGGCGGCAGGAAGAAGAAATTATAGGCAAGCGTCGAGGCGATCCCGGCATAAAGCCCCGTGCGCAGCCCGAAGAAGCTGGCGGCGGCCATGACCGGCAGGAGATAGAGCAGCGCGACGTTGCCGAGATCGAGAATCTGGAACAGCGCCCCGGCAAGACCGGTGACGGCGGCGACCATCGCGGTGGTGATCGCATAGCCGGCGGGCGTGCCGCGTTGTCCGGGCCGCTTCGGACCGCGCTGGCGACGCGATGGCGAAGGGGACGTCGGCATCGGCATCGGCAGGACGTGGACGGTGACGTCAGGCGTATCCCGGACCAGACGGTCGACGACCGACCCGTGGCGAAGCTCGAACCAGCGCGAGCGGTTCGATTTGCCGAGCACCAGTTGCGTCGCGCGCAGATCGCGCAGCACCGACTGGATCCCGGCAACGACGGTTTCGCCGGGCACCGTCGCAACCGCGCCGCCCAGTTGCGTCGCCAGCGTCATCGTCGCGGCGATGCGGGCATGTTGTTCGTCGGTGAAGTGCACGGCGCGCGGCGTTTCGATGAAGACCGCCGTCCATGGGCCGCGCAGGCCATCGGCGACGCGCTTGGCGGCACGGACCAGCGTATCGCATCCCGGCAGTTCGCTGATCGCGACGACGATCCGGTCGCTCCCGGCCCAGGTGCCGCCCAGTCCCAGCGCACGGACATCGTCGAGCATCCGCGCATCGACCGCCTGCGCCGCGCGGCGCAGCGCCAGTTCGCGCAACGCCGACAGGTTGGATTTGGAGAAGAAATGGCCGAGCGCGCGCGTCGCCTCGGCCGGAAGATAGACCTTGCCCGCCTTCAACCGGTCGATCAGTTCGTCGGGCGGAATGTCGACGACCTCGATCTCCGCCAGTTCGAGGATGCGGTCGGGCACGGTTTCGCGTACGCGCACACGGGTGAAGCTGGCGACGACGTCGTTCAGGCTTTCGACGTGCTGGATGTTGACGGTCGAATAGACGTCGATGCCGGCAGCCAACAGCTCCTCGACATCCTGATAGCGTTTGGGATGGCGGCTGCCCGGCGCGTTGGTGTGGGCCAGTTCGTCGACCAGCACGAGGCGCGGCGCGCGGGCGAGGATGGCGTCGAGATCCATCTCGCGCAGGCGACGGCCTTCATAGGGGACGTCGCGGCGGTCGACGACCTCATGCCCGCGGATCAGCCTTTCGGTTTCGGCGCGGCCATGGGTTTCGACCACGCCGATGACGACATCGACGCCATCGCGCCGGCGCGCGGCCCCTTCCGACAGCATTTCATAGGTCTTGCCGACGCCGGGGGCAGCGCCGAGGAAGATCTTGAGCCGCCCCCTGCCCTCTTGCGCGGCAGCGCGTAGCAGGGCGTCGGGATCGGGGCGCTGGTCGGTCACGTCAGCGCAGGGCGTCCAGCGCGCGATTGAGCGCGAGGACGTTGACATGCGGATCGCCGATCAGCGGCCGGACGACATGCACGGCGATCAACGCGCTCACCCGCTCGCCGGCAATGCCGCGCACCCTGGCGATGCGCGCGACCTGCGCCTGTGCGGCGGCGGGCGACAGGTCGGGGTCCAGCCCCGATCCGCTGGCGGTGACCAGATCGGCCGGGATCGCGCCGGTCACGCCCTCGACCCGGCGCGCGGCGACATCGGCCTTTACCCGGTCGGCCAGCGCCTGCGACGTGGGGCCGAGGTTGGAGCCGGACGAAGCGAGGCCGTCATAACCCTTTCCGGCAGCCGAGGGGCGCGTCTGGAAATAGCGCGCGCTGACAAAGGCCTGGCCGACGACGGTCGATCCGATCACCCGGCCGTTCGCATCGCGCACCAGGCTGCCATTGGCCTGGGCGGGAAAGAGCGCCTGCCCGATGCCGGTCATCGCCAGCGGATAGGCGAGCCCGAGCAGGGCCGCGAACAGGATCGTCATGACGATCGCCGGGCGCAGTGCCGAAGAGAAGTCCTTACCCATTTTCCTGATCCTTACGCGAGGCCGAGGCCGCCGACCACCAGGTCGATGATCTTGATGCCGATGAACGGGGCGAGCAGGCCGCCAAGGCCGTAAAGGGCGAGATTGCGCGCCAGCAGCGGCCCCGCCGCCATCGGACGGTAGGCGACCCCCTTCAGCGCCAGCGGCACCAGCAGCGGGATGATGATGGCGTTGAAGATGATCGCGCTCAGGATCGCCGATTCCGGCGTCGCCAGCCCCATGACGTTGAGCACGCCAAGGCCTGGATAGAGCGCGACGAACATCGCCGGGATGATCGCGAAATATTTCGCCACGTCATTGGCGACCGAGAAGGTCGTCAGCGCGCCGCGCGTCATCAGCAACTGCTTGCCCAGCCCGACGACCTCGATCAGCTTGGTCGGATCGCTGTCGAGATCGACCATGTTGCCCGCCTCGCGTGCCGCCTGCGTGCCGGTGTTCATCGCGACGCCGACGTCCGCCTGGGCGAGGGCCGGCGCGTCGTTGGTGCCGTCGCCGCACATCGCCACCAGCTTGCCGCCGCTTTGTTCCTTGCGGATCAGCGCCAGCTTGTCCTCGGGCGTCGCCTGGGCGAGAAAGTCGTCGACCCCGGCCTCGGCGGCGATGGCGGCGGCGGTCAGCGGATTGTCGCCGGTGATCATCACCGTGCGGATGCCCATGGTGCGCAATTCGCCGAAGCGTTCGCGGATACCGGCCTTTACCACATCCTTCAGAAAGATCGCGCCGAGCAGCCGCCCGTCCTTCGCCACCGCTAGCGGGGTGCCGCCGGCGCGAGCGATCTCGTCGGTGATGCGGCGCAATTCGGTCGCGGCGGCGGTGGTGCCCGATCCGTCATTGGCGCGCAGGATCGAATCGACGGCGCCCTTCTGGATCAGCGTTTCGCCGTAGCGGAGGCCGGAGACGCGGGTCTGGGCGGTGAAGGGAATGACTTCCGCATCCACCGGCATGGCCCGGTAGAGGCCGTAGCGTTCGCGCGCCAGCACGACGATCGAGCGCCCCTCCGGCGTTTCGTCGGCGAGGCTGGCGAGCAGTGCGGCCTCGGCCAGTTCGGCGTCGCTGGTGCCGCCGACGCTGCGAAACTCGCTCGCCTGCCGGTCGCCGATCGTGATCGTGCCGGTCTTGTCGAGCAGCAGCACGTCGATATCGCCCGCCGCCTCGACCGCGCGGCCCGACTTGGCGAGCACGTTGAAGCGGACCAGACGGTCCATGCCGGCGATGCCGATCGCCGATAGCAGCGCGGCGATGGTCGTCGGGATCAGCGTGATAAGCAGCGCGGCGAGGATCGCGACCGGAATGCTGCCCCCGGCATAGGATGCGAAGCCCGGAATGGTGCCGACCGCGATCAGGAAGATGATCGTCAGGCCGACCAGCAATATGGTCAGCGCGACCTCGTTCGGGGTCTTTTGCCGCTCGGCGCCTTCGACCAGCGCGATCATCCGGTCGAGAAAGCCCTTGCCCGGCTCGACCGTGACCCTGACGCGGATCTCGTCGGAGATGACGCGGGTGCCCGCCGTCACCGCCGAACGATCGCCGCCCGCCTCGCGGATCACCGGCGCGGACTCGCCGGTGATCGCGGCCTCGTTGACCGATGCGACGCCCGAGACGACATCGCCGTCCGACGGGATCAGGTCACCGGTTTCGACCAGCACGATATCGCCGACCCGAAGTTGGCTGGCGGGGACGTCGTCATGGTCGCGCCCATCGCCCTTCAGCCGCTTGGCGACCAGTTCCGCCTTGGTCGCGCGGAGCGATGCGGCCTGCGCCTTGCCGCGCCCCTCGGCCAGCGCCTCGGCAAAGGTGCCGAACAGCACCGTCAGCCACAACCAGACGGCGAGTTGCGCCTTGAACGCGACCGCCAGCTGGTCCTGCCCGATGACGAGCAGGATCGTCATCAGCAGCGCTACCGCGGCGGTGACGAACATCACCGGGTTGCGGACCAGTTCGCGGGGATCGAGCTTGAGGAACGATGCCTTGATTGCCGGCACGACCAGGTCGGCGGTGAACAGGCTCTTGGATTGGGCTTTTGCCATGATGGCCCCCGTCAGAACAGCTGGCCGCGGATCATACTGAGATGATCGGCGATGGGACCGAGCGCGAGGCTCGGCAGGAAGGTGAGACCGCCGAGGATCAGGATGATCCCGACCAGCAGCCCGACCCACAGGCCGCCGGTGGTCGGGAAGGACCCGGCGCTTTCCGGCGTGTATTTCTTGGCGGCGAGGCTGCCGGCGATCGCCAGCATCGGCACGATGACGAAGAAGCGGCCGAACCACATCGCGACGCCCAGCAGCGCGTTGTAATAGGGCGTGTTGGCGGTGAGCCCGGCAAAGGCCGATCCGTTGTTCCCGACCGCGCTGGTGAAGGCGTAGAGGATTTCGGAAAAGCCGTGCGGCCCCTTGTTGAGCGGGCCGGCCAGCCCCGGCTGCACCACCGACGACAGAGCGGCGAAGCCGAGGATGACGAGCGGCAGTACCGCGATCGCCAGCACGGCGAGCTTCACCTCGCGCGCCTCGATCTTCTTGCCGACATATTCGGGGGTGCGGCCGACCATGAGGCCCGCGACGAACACCGCCAGGATCGCGAACAGCAGGAAGCCGTAGATGCCCGCGCCGACGCCGCCGATCACGACCTCGCCCAACTGCATGTTGAACAGCGGGATCAGGCCGCCCAGCGGGGTGAAGCTGTCGAGCATGGCGTTGACCGCGCCGCACGACGCGGCGGTGGTGACGACCGAGAACAGCGCGGATGCCGCGATGCCGAAGCGGACTTCCTTGCCCTCCATATTGCCGCCGGCGACGCCGAGGCTGTGCAGGATCGGGTTGCCGGCCGCTTCCTGCGCATAGGTCACGGTCACCCCGGCGAGGAACAGCATCACCATCGCCGCGAGGATCGCCCAGCCCTGGCGGGTGTTGCCGACCGCCTTGCCGAAGGTCCAGGTCAGGCCGAAGCCGATGGCGAAGATCGACAGCATCTGGACGAAATTGATGAGCGCACTCGGATTCTCGAACGGGTGCGCGCTGTTGGCGTTGAAGAAGCCGCCGCCATTGGTGCCGAGCATCTTGATCGCTTCCTGGCTGGCGACGGGGCCGAGCAGGATCGACTGGCGTGCGCCCTCCAGCGTGCTCACGTCGACCGCGCCTGCCAGAGTCTGCGGCACGCCCGACGCGATCAGGAACAGCGTATAGGCGATGCAGATCGGCAGCAGCAGGTAGAGCGTGATCCGGGTGACGTCGGCCCAGAAATTGCCGATCGCTTTCGCCTCGCGCCGCGCGAACCCGCGGAACAGCGCGAAGGCCAGCGCGATGCCGGTCGCGGCCGACAGGAAATTGTGGATCGTCAGCCCCAGCATCTGGCTGAGGTTCGACATGGTGCCCTCGCCGCCATAGCTCTGCCAGTTGGTGTTGGTCGTGAAGCTGATCGCGGTGTTGAAGGCGAGGTCGGGCGACAGCCCGGCCAGCCCCTGCGGATTGCCCGGCAGCACGCCCTGCAGCCGCAGCACGGCATAGGTCAGCATCAGCAACGCCGTGTTGAACAGCAGCATGTGGATCGCATAGCGCCGCCACCCCTGCTCGACGGTCGGATCGATGCCCGACAGCCGGTAGAAGCCGCGCTCGACGGGGCCGAGCACGACATGCAGCGGCGTCCGCCGGCCTTCGTAGAGCGCATGCAGCCACAGCCCGACCGGCCTGGTCAGCGCCAGCAGGATGCCGACGAACAGCAGGATCAGGAACCAGCCCTGAAATGTCATGGTACCGCTCCCTTCAGAAGCGTTCGGGGCGGATCAGCACCGCCACCAGATAGACGAGGAGGCCAAGCGCGGTCAGCGCCGCCAGCCAGAGATCGAGCGTCATCGCGCGTCTCCCCTCACGCCCGGTCGCACAGACGCGCATAGGCGAGCGTCAGCGCGAGCAGCCCGAGGAGGATCGCGATCCAGAGCAGATCGGCCATGTCGGAATGTCCTTTCAGAATGCGGCGGTCAGCGCGACGACGACGGTGCCGCCGGCGATGTTGCCGGTGCCGTCCTGTCCCTTGCTGAAGCTGGGGCGGAGATAGGTCGCGCGCGCGTCCGAAATATCGGTGTCGACATAGCTGACATTGACGGTCAGGTTACGCCACGTCGCATCGGCGCCGAGCGACCAGTCCCAATAGCTGCCGGTCGGCGACACCGCCGTCGCGTTGGGACCGAGGCCGTCCTGCCCCCAGCTATGCCCGAGATGCGCCCTGGCGGTGACCGGCGTGCCGGCGATGCCGAACGCGCCGTCGCCCCACAGGTACAGATTGTCGTCCTTCGCGCCCGGATCGGTATAGACCCCCGCGGCGGCATCGGCACCGGTCGCGTACCATTTGCCGATCGCCTGCTGTTTCGGCGCATAGGCGACGCCGACGGTCAGCGTCGCCGGACCGGCGGTACCGGTCAGCTTGGCATAGGGTTCGGCGAAGTCCGTCTTGTCCGCCCCCCCGGGATACAGATACCAGGTCAGGCCGAGGTCGAGCGTGCCGTTGCCCGCCACCTTCGTCCTGAACCCGCCGATCAGGTCGAGTTCCATATTGGCGCCGCCGAACGTACCCCAGCCCGCCAGGTTCGACGCCCAAGTGCCGATATACACGCCGCTGTCATGGGCGACGGTGATGCCGCCCTGTACCGCCATTTCGCGGTCGGACTGCGACACGCCGCGAAAGCGATAGTCCGATGCGATCGATGCCGAACCGCTGACGGTGATCGGCTCCGGCGTCGACGCCTTCGCCGCGTCGGCCGGCGCCGACTGCGCCTGCGCGGCCAGCGGCAGTGCGAGGACCGCCGCTGCGACGACTGTTCGATACGATTTCATGCTTGCACCCCGTACGGAGCGGCCGTTTCGTGACGGCCGCCTTCAGGGATGCGCGATTAGGCCCGACCCGCGTTTAAATTCGAGAGCGATTCCCGCTAATCGCATAGTGCGCGCATATAGTTGGTCGTTTTTTTTAGGGGCCGTCGCCGCCGGACGCCGCCTGCCCGCGCGGTGCCGAGGTCAGGGCGTCAGGCGGAAATAATAGCTGTAGGTCTTGGGCGTCCCCGCCACCACGACGTTGCCGATCGTCACGTCATAGGTGGTGTTCGCCGTCAGCCCGGCCACGCTCCATTGCAGGTTGTTCGACAGGCCGTATCCGTCATTGTCATAGGCGATGTTGCCGACCGTCAGCGCCGCGCCGTCGCGCGGCCGGACCGTGATCGTCGCATTGGCGAAGCGGACCTGCGCATTCGCTCCGAAATTGCGCGTCTTGTCGGCGATGACGCTGAACGACAGCAACGCCCCCGTCGCGTAATAGCGCGCCGGATAGTCCTGATAGGGATAGGCGACGAAATCGGGCAGCGGACCGGCGGTATTCTGGGTCGTGTTGATGACCTTGATCGACGATCCATCGGCCCGCCCCCGGGTCGCTTCCGCACCCGCGACCCGACCATAGGCGACGCTGGACAGGAACGGGTAAAGCAGCCAGCGGCGATGGCCGATATTGTTCGCGATCAGATTGTCGACGTCGGTCAGATAGCCGATCATGATGTCGGCATCCTGCGAATAGCGCAGGCCCGAACCATAGCCGAGATAGATGTTGCTCTGCCCGGCGGCGGTCGCGCCGGCGGTGGTATAGCATTTCCAGTCGGTCGGCGGCGTATGGCTGAGCTGCCCGTTGGCGGCCATCATCAGCGCCGACTGCATCGACGCCGCTTCCTCCGCCATCGAATAGGTGACGGCAGGCAGGCCGTGGCGCGCACGGATATCGTTGAGCACGGCGAGCACCCGCGCGCCGACCGCCGGTTTCAGCTGCCCGGTCTGGCAGGCGCCGATATTGGGCGCGGCGGTATAGAGTTGCGCGACCGAGGTCGTGAAATCGGACCCGGTCGCCGGTTCGTTCGCCGTGGCGACGGGCGACGGCGTGGGGGTCGGAGACGGGGTAGGGGTCGGCGTCGGCGCGGGGGTGACGGTCGGGGTGACGACCGCCCCGCTGCCGGACGGCGTGCCGCCGCCGCAACCGGGCACGAGCGCGAACAGCAACAACGGCGCGACGCGGCGCAGCGGATGACGATGGCCGGAAGGGGAGACTGAACGCATCATACGACTTCCGGCTGCGGCCATAATGGCACGATTCCCGACGACTGTCGCAGGATCGGGTTGCATTCCCGTAAACGCACCGCATGGCCAGCGTCAAACCGGCCCGCCGCGACCGATCGGACCGCGTGGATCCTTTCCCTCATGTCCGACGGACCATTGCGGTGGAATTCTTCGGGAACAGATTTTGGGGAAACCTGTCGTCTGTGGCCCTTGCCGTCGGCCCGTTGCGCCGCCTTGTCTCTCAGGATCTTCCCGATCGGGAGTCCGGCGGCTGTCTTGATTGCCATCCTAGGAACGTGGTCGCCACGTCAGGCCGGAGGCATCGCATCATCGGTATCAGCATTGGACCAAAGCGCCATGCCCCTTGCTTCGGGCATGACGGGTGTGAAGCCAAACGGTGCGTACAGCCGATGCGCCTCACCGTTCGCCATCAACGATACATAGGCTTCGGCAGGTGCGACCTTTCGGACGTACGCCAAGAGGCTTGTGACTATGGTTTTGCCCAGCCCTTTCCCTGATGGACTGGATCAACCGCGACGTCGACAAGGTGGAAGAACAGCGCCCCGTCGCTAATGATCCGCCCCATCGCTACTGTCTCGCCTTGATACCGAACGCATACCGCGAAAAAACTGCCCGGCAGACCAGCACGCGCAGCTTCCACGCTTCGAGGTGTAAGGCCGCTGATACTCCGCAGGCGTAGATAATCCGCCACTTCGGGGACCGCTTCGATCAGATTATAGCCAATGACAGCTTCCATGTTGCGAAATGTACGACGACCGGCGGGTGTTGATCTACCCGCCTGTATCTTTCCGAAAATTGGTTCCATTGAGGACGATCCAAAGGCTTGGCGCACGACTTCGACCATCCTCACCCCGACAGCGAAAGGACGCCCGGTTCGATCAGCCCGATGCGGCACCGCCAAGCCCCATCACGGCTCCCAATGCGGGCGGTAGGACGGGTCGAGCCGGCGATCGATGAAGTAGGCCGCGCTGATGAAGGCGAGATGCGTCAGCGCCTGCGGGAAGTTGCCGAGCGGCAGGCCGCGCCGGTCGACTTCCTCTGAAAACAGGCCGAGCCCGTTGCCATAGGCCATGCCCTTCGCCAGCATCTCCTGCGCCTCCTCCATCCGTCCGGCGCGCGCGAGGCATTCGGCATACCAGAAGGTGCAGGTGGTGAACGCCCCCTCCCCGCCTTCCAGCCCGTCGGCATTGCGATAGCGATAGACCAGCCCGTCGTCGCGCAAGGCGCTGCCGATCGCGTCGAGGGTCTTGAGCCAGACCGGATCGGTCGAGGAGACGAAACGGACCAGCGGCATCATCAGCAGCGCCGCATCGAGTTCGCGCCCGCCGCGTTCCTGTACGAAATAGCCATGATCGGGATGGCGGAAATTGGCCCAGACATCCTCGACGATCGCGTCGCGGCACGCGGCCCATTCGACCAGCGGGGCGGGCAGCGAACGTTTCTTGGCCAGACGGATCGCGCGGTCGAGCGCGACCCAGCACATCAGCCGCGAATGGAGGAAATGGCGCGGTTCGTCGCGCATCTCCCAGATCCCCGCATCGGCTTCCTGCCAATGGGCGATGACATGGTCGACGATGCCGCGCACATGCTCCCAGCCTTCATGGCTGATGGCGCGGCCATATTTGTTCGACAGGTACACGCTGTCGAGCAGTTCGCCGAAGATATCGAGCTGGCTCTGCGCATGCGCGGCGTTGCCGATGCGTACCGGGCGGCTGCCGGCATAGCCCGCCAAATGCGGCAGTTCATGCTCGTCGGCCGCCTTCCGATCCGTCGATCGCGTACATGATGCGGATCGGGCGATCGGGACCTGCGTCCATGACGCGCGCGGCGGCCCAGCGGTTGAAATGCTCGGCCTCCGCGACGAAGCCCATCCGCAGAAACGCATAGACGGTGAACGACGCATCGCGAATCCAGGTCGCGCGATAATCCCAGTTGCGCCCCGCCCCCGTCGCCTCGGGCAGGCCGAAAGTCGCCGCCGCCGCGATCGATCCGTGCCGGGCCGAGGTCAGCAGCTTGAGCGCCAGCACCGACCGGGTCATCGCCTCGCGCCAGCGACCGCGATAGGTCGAATGCCCGGTCCAATCCCGCCATGCCGCCGTCGTGGCCGCCGCGACGCGGTCGATCGCGGCGTCGGTCGGACGTTCGAGCCGGTCCTCGCCGAGCACGAACCACGCGCTCTGCCCCGCCGACAGGCTGAAATCGGCGGTGGCGGCATCGTCGTCGACGTCGAGCGGGACCGACGCGAACAGGCGCACCGTCTGTTCGCCGCCGGTAAAGCGGATGCCCTCCCCCGTGGCGGTGACGGTTGGCGCGATCCGGGCATAGTCGAAGCGCGGCGCACAGCGCGCGGTGAAGCGCACCGTCCCGCGCGTCACGCGCAGCACCCGGATCAGGCAGCGCGCGGCGAGATCGGGCCGGCTCCGCGCCTCGGCCAGCGGCATCAGGTCGCTGACCTCGGCACTGCCATCCTCCGCCATCCAGCGGGTGAGCAGCACGTTGGTATCGGGGACATAGAGCTGCAGGCGCTGCGCATCGTCGAGCAGGGGCTGAAGCGTGAACGCCCCGCCCCGTTCGGCATCGAGCAGTTCGGCGAAGATCGTCGGGCTGTCGAGCGAGGGCCAGCACAGATAATCGATCGTCCCGTCGCGCGCGACCAGCGCCGCCGTCTCCAGATCGCCGATGATGCCATGGTCGCCGATCGCGCGGAGCGGCTCAGCCATTGTCGCGAAACTCGGGATAGAGCGTCATGCCGCCATCGACGAACAGCGTCGTGCCGGTGACATAGTCGGCCGCGTCCGATGCCAGCCACACCGCCGCGCGCGCGACATCGTCCGGCTCGCCGATCCGGCCATAGGGGATCAGCCGCAACAGCCGCTCCAGCGCCTCGTCGCTGTCCCATGCGTCGCGGTTGATCGGGGTGCGGATCGCGCCGGGGGCGATGGCGTTGACGCGGATGCGGTCGGCGGCGACTTCCTGCGCCAGCGACCGGGTGAACATGCGGCTGCCGCCCTTCGACGCGGCATAGTTGATATGTCCCGCCCATGGGATCACCTCATGTACCGAACTCATCGTCACGATCGCTCCCGCACTGCGCGCCGGGCGGCGATCGGCGCCCTGGGCGCGGAAGCGGCGCACCGCCTCGCGCGCGCACAGGAACTGGCCGGTCAGGTTGACGCCGATCACGGTGTTCCAGTCGTCGAGCGTCATGTCGGCGATCGACGCGTCCTTCTGTACCCCCGAATTGGCGACCAGCACGTCGATCCGGCCAAAGGCGTCGGCGGCGGCATCGAACAGCCGCGCGACTTCCGCCTCCTCCGACACATTGGCGCCGACCGCGATCGCCCGGCCGCCATCGCTGCGGATGCGATCGACCAGCGTATCGGCCGATGCGCCGTCCGAATGATAGTTGACGACCACCGCCGCACCGGCACCCGCCAGCCC
The DNA here is from genome assembly GCF_022664395.1 of Sphingomonas lacusdianchii. GTDB lineage: Bacteria > Pseudomonadota > Alphaproteobacteria > Sphingomonadales > Sphingomonadaceae > Sphingomonas > Sphingomonas lacusdianchii. The sequence continues at coordinate 14,138 of NZ_JAKRET010000014.1, forward strand.
CTCGGCAACCGCGAGGCCGATGCCCGAACTGGCGCCGGTGACGACCGCGACATGACCGGCAAGCGGCGTGGCGGGATCAGGGCGTGACGCCACGGTATGCGTCACGCCCCGGTCGGCGACGCGGCGTTGACGGGGTCGGGGGCCGATACCGGTCGCAGCGTCTGTTCCTGCGCATCGGGATCGATCCGCCGGGTCCGCGCCAGCGGCTCGATCGGCACCCGCCCGCCCGATTGCAACGCGGCGACGATCGCCTCGATCACCAGCAGGTCGGCCAGCCCCTCCTCACCATCGGGTTCGGGATCGCGGTCGTGCAGGATACAGTCGGAGAAGTAGCGCAGCTCGCCGCCGAACTGGTCGGTTTCCTTATACGTCTTGTGGGTGCGATCCTCGCCGATCTGGCGGTGATGCTCCAGCCCCTGACCGAAGCCGAAGGCGGGGTTCATCTCGATCGACCCCTTGGTACCGGCGATGATGAAGCTGTCGACATTGTTGGCATAATAGCCGACCGTGAACTGGGCGAGGCGATCGCCCGGCAGGCGCAGCGTCACCGCGATCGTATCGTCGAGATCGCCGAAGCCCGCATCGGCATGGCGCACGCCGATCGCCGACACGACCTCGACCGGCTCGGCACCGAACAGATAGCGGATGGCGTTGATCGGATAGGCACCCATGTCGAACAGCGGCCCGGCCCAGATGCCGTTGGTCGCGCGGTGATTGGCGGGGTCGACCATCTGGGTGAAGCAGGCGGTGAAGGCGATCAGGTCGCCCAACTCGCCGGCCCGGATCCGCCGGATCGCATCGAGCGTCGCCGGTTCGAAATGCAGGCGATAGGCGGTCATCAGCTTCGCCCCGCCGCGCTCCGCCGCCGCCATGATCGCGCGCGCCTGTTCGGCCGAGATGTCGAGCGGCTTTTCGCACAGGACATGGATGCCGGCCTCCAGCGCCGGGACCGCGAATTCGGCGTGGCGCCAGTTCGGGGTGGCGAGATAGATGGCGTCGATCGTGCCCGAGCGCAGCAGGTCGGGAAACTGTTCGTACCCATAGCGGTCGGCGACGCCGTACCGCTCGCCGAGCGCGCCGAGCTTTTCGGGATCGCCCGATACCAGCGCGGTGATCTCCGAATTGCCGGTATGCGCGACGCCGGGCATCAGTGCCTCCTGCGCGATGTCGCCAAGGCCGACGATCGCATAGCGCACCTTGCGTCCGCCAAAGCCCAGTGCCGATGCTATACCCATTTACGCTCTCACCCAAATATTGCCGAGCGGCGCAACCGCCCCACGGCCCGACTTGGTTCCATGGCGTCGGGAAAGGGTGCGGCTCGGGCTAGGCGAGGGTGCAGGCGAGCACGGCCCAGCGGCGGTTGCGATGGACGCAGCGGACGCGCCAGTCACGGCCGGTCGCACGCAGGAACTGTCGATGCAGCGGCGCGGCGTGCTGGGCGAAGTCGTGAAAGTCGATGCGATGATGCGCGAGCACCAGCGTGCCGCCCGGGCGCAGCGCCGCCGCCACGTCGCGCGCGGTCCGCCGCATGGCCCCCGGGGTCAAATAATAGAGGAGTTCGGCGACGACGACGACGTCATAGGCCGTGCGCGGCAGATGCGCCGGCACCGCGAGCCGGATCGCGCGGGCACGGGGAACGCCCGCCAGCGCCCTGGCGACCAGCGCCGTTCCCGCCCCGGTCGCCTCGGTCGCATCGAGGCGGAGCGCGCGCGGCGCAATGGCGACGCTGTTCGATCCGTTGCCCGCCGCCAGTTCGAGGATGCGACCCAGCGGCCCCGCCCCGATCGCGTGCAGGATGGCGTCGCGCTTCACCGCCTCGTCGCGGTTGCGAAACGTCTGCCACGGATCGGGATCGGCGGCGAAGGTCCGCTCGAACCCGTCGAGGGTGATCGGCCTCATCGCCGCATCGCCGCGAAGATCTCCGCCGGGCGGCTGAACGCGGCGATCTGTCCGGCGGTCAGTGCGAAGCCGTGCGGATCGTCGGTGATCCGCCCGGTCTGCGTCCGGTAGCGGCGGATGGCGTGGCGCTTGGCGAGGCGTTCCTGCGCGGTCAGCGGCATCGCGCGCGCGGCGGGCAGGCGCTGTCCCGCCGGCCATACCGGATAGGCGCGCCAATTGACTCCCCTGCGTGGGCGGGCGGCGGCAGCGACCGCGCGGTGATCGGGATGGTCGTCGCGCGGCGACGGAGCCAGCGCCAGCACCGGTCCCGGCAGCATCGACAGCACGTGCGACAGGGCGCGGCGGATGTCGCCGCCATGCGCGGCGACATCGCCATCGGGCAGGTCGAGAAAGTCGATAGCGCACGCGGTCACGCCGATGCGGTGCAGTTCGCGCCGCGTCTCGCGCCGCCGTTCGCGCACCAGTCGCACGCGGGGCCAGGTCGGGCTGGCACGATGCGATCCGGCGCCGTCGCTGACGATCAGCACGCGGACCGCCACCCCGCGCCGCCGGGCCCGCGCGATCAGGGCATGGGCGCCGATCGTCTCGTCATCGGGATGCGGCGCGACCATCAACACCGCTTTTGCTCCCCGGATCACAGCGTCACCGTCAGCGTACCCTCGGCGACCGCCGACCCGACCAGCATCCGCTGCGCATCGGGGCCGGGCTGGCGCAGATACATGGCGAGGTCGGTGATCTTCGCCGACAATGGATGGTCGTGGAACAACGCCGCCACGCCGACCGCCTCCTGCGCGACCGCGATCGCCTCGCCCCCCGCCGCATAGACCCCCGCGCGGGCGGCGGACACCGACGGCAGGCGCGCGGCCGCGTCGGCGAACCACGTCGCCGCCGCCGTCCGCACCGCCCCCGCCGCCGCCTCGGCCAATCCGTGGAGCCGGGCGAGCCGTCCCGCCTGATGCGGATCGGCGGCGCGGCCCGTCGTCACCAGATGGTCGCGCACCCCGTCGACGATGCCGGCGATGCCGCCCGCCTGCACCGCCGCGAAGCGCAACGCGCCGCCGCTGAACCACGGTTCGCGGACATAGTCGCCGGGCGCGCCGATCCGGTCGTCGGGGGTGATCGGCGAATCGGCCCAGCGCACGATATGCGTTTCGGATCGCTGCATGCCGACCACCCGCCAGAACGTTCGGTCGATGCTGTGCGCCACGCGCGCGAGGTCGAGCAGCAGCAATTGCCGCCCGCCGGGCGCATCGACGCTGACTAGCGCATGGCTGAGGATGCCGGCACCCGAGGCGAAGCTCTTGCCGCCGTGGAGCATGTCGCCGTCGAGCCGAAGCCCGTCGCCCGGCAGATCGGCATTCCATACCCCCAGCGCCCCGCCGTCGCGCAGGATCGTGGTCAGCCGGGCGCGCTGCGCGGCATCGCCATAGCGCGCCACGATCTGCGCGGCATCGACATGCCCCTCGAACAACCGCCCGAGCGGCAGGTCGTCGCGACCGACGCGGTACAGCAGCCGCAACAGCGTCAGCAGCGCGGGCGCATCGATCGGGTCGCCAGGATCGCCCAGTTCACCGGTCAGCGTGGCGATCCGCTCGCGCAACTCGCTCATGCTGCCGCCGCCGGACTGGCAGTGAGCAGCGCGAGCGCGGCCTCGGCGGCGACGAACGGGATGTGGCGCATGCCGCCGGGCGGCACCGGCACCACCCGCATCGCGAACGCCTCGGCATTGGGACAGTCGCGCGCGACGCCGAGCAGGTGGTCGGCATCCAGTCCGATCGTCCCGCTCATTCCCCGATAGTCGCCGCTGCCATAGGCCCGACGCGCGACCGCGTGCAGGCGATATTGCCATAGCTGATCGGCAGGATGCGCGACGCTGACCGCCCCCAGCCCGTCGCGATCAAGCGCGCACAGACCGGTCGCCAGCCCGCCCTGCACCCGTCCCACCCGCCGGTCGGAGGTATGGACGATGCTCGCCGCATCACGCCGTACCCTGAAACCCGCGCGCGCGGCATCGTCGACCAGTCGCGCATCCTCGCCGCGCGCCAGCGGCAGGAACCCGCCGAGCGCGACATAGGTGGCCGCGCGCAGCCCCATATTTGCGCCGCTGGCATGGTGGTGGACGACGGGCGCCTCCCACGCGACCGGATCGATCCGGCGGCGCAGCGCATAAAGGCTGGCATAATGATGCTCGATCCGGTCCTGATCGGGATTGCCGCCCCGGCCGCTGCGGACCACGTCGCCGACGACGAGATCGGCATGGTCGAGCGCGGCGACCATCACCGCCAGCCAGTCGGGCGCAGGCAGGCTGTCGGCATCGGTGGTCAGCAGGATCGCATCCCCCTGCCCCACGCTTGCCAGACCGATCCGCATCGCCCGGTCGCGCGCCCGCCCGGCATTGGGCGCGATGCGATCGGCGACCTCGACGATCAGGCGGTGCCGGCCGCCCGCATGATAGGCGGCGATCGGTACCATGCTGGCATCGCTACACCCATCGAGCAGCAGGCACAGGGTCACCGCGACACCCGCCGGCACGGTCAGCCGGTCGATCGCGGCGAACAATCCGGGCAGCCGCTCCGCCTCGTCACGCGCCGGAATGCAGATCGCGACCGGCGGGGCGGTCAACGACCGCATCCGCCGCGCGCAGCCACCGGTCCTGTCATTTGAAGTCGTGCCATGTCGCTGTCCCCGCCGGTGATCCGATGCGATGGAGAGCATGCCCTCCAAGTGATTGATATCGCTTCGGTAACGAACGGGGCGCGTTCGGGTTCAACGTAAACCGATCAGCCAAACAGGGCGATCAGCCCGCGCGACGGGTCGGTCAGCCCTTCGTAGATCATCTTGCACGCAACATAGACGATGACAGCAAGGCCGATATAGGCGACCCAGCGATAGCGCTCGATCACGCGCGCCAGCACATTGGCGGCAACACCCATCAGCGCGACCGACAGGATCAGCCCGATGGCGAGGATGCCGGGATGATCGCGCGCGGCACCGGCGACGGCCAGAACATTATCGAGGCTCATCGACACGTCGGCGACGGCCACCGCCCAGGCGGCACTGGCGAAGCTGCGCGGCGCAACCGCCTTCAGCGTCCCGTCCTCGCCGGGCGTGTCGTCATGGTCGCGCAACTCGCGCCACATCTTCCACGCCACCCATACCAGCAGCAAGCCGCCGGCGAAGACGAGGCCGGTGACCTGCAGCAACTGGGTAACGACCAGCGCGAAGGCGACGCGCAGCAGCAGCGCCGCACCCACGCCGATCAGGATCACCTTGCGCCGCATATCGGCGGGCAGGCCGGCGGCGAGTGCGCCGACGACGATCGCATTGTCGGCGGCGAGCATCACGTCGATCAGCACGACCTGCGTAAAGGCGGCGAGCGCGGACGGACTGCCGATATTGGCGAAGTCCGCGACGATATGGTTCCAAAGGTCGGTCATCGGTTCAACTCATGCAGGAAAGGCGGACGGGATCATACCGGCAAAACGTCATGACCGCCGACAGGCTTCGCCGGATCGGCCCGACCCGCTGATGCGCGGCCAGGCCGGTCACCGCAAGAGCCGATCTTGTCACGCAAGACGATCGGGACCGGTCGAACGCGGGACTTCCGCAAATGGACGATCCCCTTTAGCCTGCCGGACCTGCACAATGCCGTTCGCCGGCGAAAGGTTTCAGCGATGCCCGACCCGTCGACCCCGTGGCCCGCGACCACCGCCCCGTCGGGCACCGAACGACTGATCCTCGATGCCGAACGCGGCGATGCCGACGATCCGGCGCTCGACCTGTCGGCGGCGGCGCGGCATGGTCGGACGATGTTCCTCGGCAGCGACGAAGGCGTCCGGCTCGAACGGCTGATCGGGGACGGCGACGGGCGCTGGGCGGAGCATCGCCGCTTCCCGCTCGACGCGATCCTCGACCTCGACGCGTCGGGCGAGGCGGATATCGAGGGGCTGGCCGAGGAGAATGGCTGGCTCTGGGTACTCGGATCGCATGCCCGCACCCGGCCGAAGATCGGCAAACAGGGCGACGACCGCATCGACCTGACCCGGTTCGCCGCGCTCAAGAACACCCGTCCGCGCTGCCTGTTGGCGCGGGTGCCGCTGGCCCGCGATCTTGATCGGGACGGCGCGGTGCGGCCGGTGCAGCGCGACGGCGATCGTCGCGCGGGGATGCTGCGCCAGACCAAATATGGCAACCGGCTGTCGCGCATGTTGCAGGAAAGTCCGCTGCTGCGCCCCTTCACCCGCATCGCCGCGAAGGAAGGCGGCGTCGATCTGGAGGGGATCGCCGTCGCCGGCAACCGCATCGCCATCGGCATGCGCGGACCCGTGATCCAGACCTATGCCGTGCTGCTGGAGGTGGAGGTCGTGCCGACCCGGACCGGGCGGCTCAAGATTCTGGGACCGATGCATGTCCGGCTGCTCGAACTCGACGGTCTCGGCATCCGCGACCTGAAGCGCGACGGGGCCGACCTGCTGATCCTTGCCGGCCCGACCACCGGGCTCGACGGGCCGTGCGCGGTCTATCGATGGAAGGACTGGCTGGGCGACCCGCCGCAGCATGAACAAGTGGTGCGGCGGCACCGGCCCGAGCGGATCATCGACCTGCCCTTCGGCCGCGGCGACGATCATCCCGAGGGGCTGGTGCTGCTCGACCTGCCCGAAGGCGGACGCGACCTGCTGGTGATCTGCGACAGCCCCGCCGCCGCGCGGATCGATCGCGCGGCGAACGGCGTGCGCTGCGACCGGTTTCGCCTGCCGGACCGGGATGGCTGAAAATATAGCGCCTCTCGTTCGTCCTGAGTAGCTGTTGAGCCTGTCGAAACAGCGTATCGAAGGACCGTTGGCGGCGGATGCTTCGATACAGGTCTTCGACTTCGCTCAGCCCTTACTCAGCACGAACGGCTCGTGTATTTACTGGTTCACCCCACCGACCACGATACGCGGCAGCGTCCGGATCGGCTCGACCGTTATGTCGCGGAACCACGTCTCCGCGCCTTCCGACTGCAACTGGATGCGGCCATGGGTCAGCGGTTGGCGGCTGCCATCGGCAGCGATGGTGGCGAGGTCGCGGACCTCGGCGACCGGCACGCCGTTGACGACATGCACCGCGCGGTCGCCCACGACATAGAGGTCGAGCGTGTTCCACTCCCCAACCGGCCGCTCGGCATCGGTCGCCGCCTCGACATTCCAGGTCGGGGTGCCGTTGACGATATCGATCCTGCGCCCGCCCGCGCGGTAGCGCAGATGCGGTGCGATCAGCGACGGGTCGAAGGCGACTTCGGTATGACCGCGCACCTTGCCACCGACCGCGACGATCATGCCGGTCGATCCGGTCATGATCTCGAACTCCGCCGAGGGTCGCCACGTCCCGAACACGTCGCCGGGCGCGCCGTGCGTGTGATAGAGCAGACCATTGTTGCGCGGCTGCGTCTCGCGCGGGGCATAGGTCCTGGTCCCCCATTTGAAGCGCAGGCGCAGATGATAGTCGCGCAAGTCGGCGCGGTGGACCAGGCTGCCCCAGGTCTCGCCCTTGACCCAGATTGCCGGGGCGCCGTCGACCATCCGCACCGCGAAATCGCCGCGCGTGTCGCGACCGGTGCCGATCGGCTTGTCCGGCGGATTGCGATAGGTCAGCGCCGGGTCGGCATAGCCGAGCCACGGTTCCCAATCCTTCAGGGTCCTGCCGTCGAACAGCGCGATCCGTTTGCCCGCGGGCTTCGGGATATCAACCAGCGTCAGCCGCTGCGGCGTCGTGGCAGGCGTGCCGGCGATGGCCCGTGCCGTCTCCTTGCTGTCCTGCGCCAGCGCCGGGCCGGCGAGCAGCAATGCGGTCAGGACGAAGCGACCTACGCTCATTTCCCGCCCCCGATCCGCGCGGCAGCGTTGGCGAGGGTCAGGTACATCGCGCCTTCGGGCACGACATATTCATTCTCGCCCCAGAAGAACGGCCAGTCGTCGCGGTTCTCGGGATAATCGGGTTTGAGCAGCAGCACGCCGGGTACCACCCCGCCGGGGATGAACGAAAAATCGGCACGGTTGCTGCCATAGGCGACTTCCTTCGACTCCGCGCCCACCCCCGATACGAACGACTTGGCCGATGCCGGGTGATGACCATGGATGAAGTCGAGCGCACGCAGCACCGGCGCGGTATCGACGATGGTCGGGAACACGCGGTGCAGCGCATCGGCATTCAGCCCGAAGCCCAGCACCGCCCCGCTCCCCGCCCAGCCCCCGGCGGTGATCGGCACGCCGAACGGGTTGGCCGTGGTCATCGCCGCCGCCCGCTTCGCCCAGTCACGCGCGGCGGGTTCGATCGTCGCGCGGTAGCTTGCCGGCATGTGCGGCACGACCTTGGCGATCAGCGTCGCGGTGCCGTCGAACCGGCGCAGCATCGCCGGGGTCAGCGCCTGCACGCGATCGGCATAGCGCCGGTCGCCGGTCGCAATCAGCAATTCGACCGCCGCGGTGAACTCCTCCTCCTCGATCGGGCCGCCGGTGGTGTTGCCGTGGCGAAACGTGTCGGGCGCGTGCGCATGCTCGTCGGCCCAGACGCGCTGCGCCCGGTCGAGACAGCGTTTGGCGAAGGCCGGGTCGCGATCCTTCCACGCCCGCGCGGTCGCCGCCAGCGCCGCTGCCGATCCATAGTTGAGCGCCGACGCCTTGCTGGTGAACGCCCAGCGATCGTCGGGCGTGCCGCTGCGCCCGCCCCTGGTATCATAGGCGCGCTGATAGGGTTTGAGCTTCGCGTCATAGACCAGGCCGTCGGTCTTGCTCGCCGCATCGCCCAGATGGGTATATTGGCCGACATCCGGTTCGACGATGCCGTGGATCGCATGGCCGACCGCGTCGAACTGCGCCAGCAACTGCACGCTACCATGGCGGATCTGCTGCAATATGTCGGGCACGCCATCGGGGACGTGCATCTCGACTTTGCGCGCGGCCCAGTCGACCGTGACGGTATCGCGATCGATGCCGAACGTCTCCCACGCATCGACCAACTGCCGCACGACCTGATATTGCGTCTGGGTGCGGATATCGAAGTCGCCGGCATCGAGCCACCCGCCGACCGCGAGGCCGGGAATATGCTCGCCGGGCTTGAAGCGGGTGTCGGTGGTCGGCCCCTGCCGGTACAGGTCGATATGCTCGTGATTGACCGGCGCCTGTCGTGCATCGTCGCGATGCGGGTCGCCATGCCAGACGCGATAGGCTTCGTTGACCAGCATATGGTCCATCGCGATCGGGAAATAGACGTCGTTGGTCAGGTGCCAGGTGCCGGCCATCACGTCCGGCCCGATCGGAAACGGCGCGCTGCGCGTGGTGCCGTAATCGATGGCATAGGTGCCGGGCGTCGTGACGCCGCTGAAGTCCAGCTGCGTATAGCGGTAGCGCAGATAGCTGCCCCACTCCTTCGCCACCGGACCGGGAACGGCCACGAACGTCCCCGCCGCGTTCAGCCGCAACAGCCGGGGTTTGAGCGCGCGCCTGTCATCGCGGTCGAGCTCGATCGTCGCCACCTTCGGGCCATCGGCAAGGTAGCCGATCTGCGAATGGCCGATTACCGGCGGCCGCAGCCAGTCGGGCACGCTGTTGGCGTCGAGCGTCCATTCGACGACGGTGCCGGTCCGGCCACCGGGCAACAGTTGCCGGACGACATACCAGCCATTCTGCGCCTGATTACGTCCATCGAACAGCGCGAGCGTCCCCTCGCGCGTGGCGATGCCGACCCGGTGCGCGGGGTCTTCGGGAGCGAGCGTCAGGCTGCGTGCCGTCGCGAAGGGCTGCGGCTCGGCACCGGGGCCGTCGCTGCGCCCGCTGGCGAGATTGCGTTCCGCCGTCAGCGTCATCGCATCGGCTGGATAGCGCGGGAACAGCGCCGCGCGGCCATCGGCGGTATAGCTGCGGTGAAAATAGGCCGAGGGCACGAATTCTAGGTTCAGGCCCGCCTTCCCGACCATCGCGGCGGGAAGCGGCTTGTCGAGGATCACCGACAGCACGACCTTGCCGCCGCGCCGTTCGGCCCGGACGGTATAGTCGAAATCGGGATAGCGCATCACCGCCTCGATCACGCCCGCGCCCTTGTCGACGCGGCGACGGACAAAGGCGGCGGCCGGATCCCATTGTCCCGGCGTGGCGGCGAGGCGGACATCGCCGTTGGTGGCGGTCCGCACCCCCTGCTGGATCAACTCGACGCCGCTGATCTTGGCATCGGCGAACAGCCCTTCATTGACGTTCGAAAATACCAGCCAGTTGACACCCGGCGCCTCGAAATAATCCGACCGGTCGAGCCGCAGCTCGGGCGCGGCCGGCGGCGCGCTTTGCCCCCATGCCGGCACGCTCGACGCGAGCAACGCAGCCACCAACCCGCCCATGCGACGCACGGTCATAACCCCTCCCAACTCTTTTCGTTACCGCTACCATAGGGAGCGGGCACGGCTTGGCAAGGGCATGAAATCGTTCGCTATCTTGGGCTAACTGCTATCGAAGTGCCTGATAGATCAGCGCGCGCAGCTTACCATGATCGTCGATATTCCCGGCGGGCAGCAACTGCGTCATGTACACGACGGTCAGCCGTTCGGCGGGATCGACCCAATACGTACTGTGATATGCCCCGCCCCAGCCAAATTCGCCGACCGATCCCGGCTCGCCCGCCTTGCCCAGATCGGTGCGCAGGCTGAACCCCAGCCCGAACCCCTCGCCCGGTTCATAGGGGATGTCGACCAGTTGATCGCTGACCATCAGCTCGACCGTCTTGCGCCCCAGATAGCGCCGCCCGTCCAGTTCGCCGCCGCGCCGGAGCATTTCGAGGAAGCGGCTGTAATCCGCCGCCGTCGACAACAGCCCCGCCCCGCCGGACATCGCGACGCGAGGGCCGTGCAGATAATGGCCCTGTCCGACATGGCCGCCACCGTCCCATTTGCCCGGATCGGGGTTGCGGCGCACGCCGCCCGGATCGGCGGCGTAGACGGTGGCGAGCCGCCCCGCCTTGGCCGGCGGAAGATAGAAGGACGTGTCGCGCATCCCCAGCGGACCGATCAGCCGCTCGTTCAGAAATGCGTCGAGCGTCTTTCCGCTGACCTTCTCGACCAGCACGCCGAGGATGTCGGTGCTGTAGCCATAGACGAATTTCGTGCCCGGCTGCTCGGCCATCGGCAGCGCCGCCATGCGTTCCACGACGTTCGCGACGGGTTCGTTGCGATCGGCGAAATACCAGCCATAGATGCCGGCATCGCGCCATGCCTTGTCGGCCGGACCGTTGCCGTAGGAGATGCCGGCGGTGTGGGTCAGCAGGTCGCGGATCGTGATCGCGCGTTTCGCCGGCACCACGTCATAGCCGCCCTGGTCGTTGGCGACCGCAACCGTCGTCTTGCCCCAAGCGGGCAGATATTTGCCGACCGGATCGGACAGCAACAGCTTGCCCTCCTCCATCAGCATCAGGATCGCGACGCTGGTCAGCGCCTTGGTCTGCGACGCGATGCGGAAGATCGCGTCCTGCCGCATCGGATCGCGCGCTTCCTTGTCGCGCCAGCCCACCGCATCGGCATAGACGGTGCGGCCGTCCTGCTGAATCTGCACCACCGCACCGGCGATGCGGCCCTGATCGACATAGTCCTTGAGCAGCGCCGACAGCCGCGCGAGCCGTTCGGGGGAGATCCCCGGCACCGGCCGGGCCTGTGGTGCGGCGACCTGCGCATGGGCGGCGGGCACCGCCGGCAGCGTGGCGAGCAATATGGCGGACGCGAGCGCCCGGCTCCAGACCTTCATCGACATGACCCCTCCGATCGTTGCCGCATGTCTAGCGGAACGGACCGGGCGTGGACCAGCGCGTTCGTGTCTCGCCCCAACAAAAACGGACGCCGATACACTGTCGCCAGCGCATCGACGTCCGTTCCGGTCGTCTATGGTAGAGGATCAGGCGAAGACGAGGCCACCGACCCCGGCGTTCGATCCGATCAGCGAGTAGACATAATAGGTCACGCCGTCCTCGGTGACCGATCCGTCGAATTCGACCTTGGTCAGCGCATTGCCGTCGACGTCGGTCATGGTGATCGTGCCGGTACCGTCGGGAAGCGAGATATTGCCCCGGCTGCCCATGATGATGCCGTCATTGTTGCCGTCGTACAGCTTGGTCGTGGTGACGATCAGGTCGTGCTTGCCGAAGCGGTTGATCGTATCGTCGCCCAGGTCCACGCCGAGACGGGTGTCGAAGAAGAACACGTTCTTCGAATTGTCGGCGGCGTCGCCCCAGAACACGTTGTCGCCGAACGTCCCTTCCTTCGCACCGCGCGGACGGATGCTGTCGTCGCGATAGATGAAGTTGCCCTCACCATCGCTGCCGAGCAGACGCAACGCCGATACGCCTTCGATCTGCACCGTGTCGCCGGTCGCGTCGAGGGTGACGCGGTTGTTGCTGAGGCCGATATAGTTGTCGTTGTTGCTGTCGTACAGCTTCTTGTCGATCACCAGCAGATCGTCCGAACCGAAGTTCACGATGCGATCATTGCCCGACGTTGCGGCCGTTTCGAAATAGAAGGCGTCGGAGCCGGTCGTGCCCCTGAGCACTTCGTTGGCGCTGCCGCTGCCGTTGATGATGTTATAGTTCTGCAACAGGTCGAGCACGGGGTCGACCACCGGATCGACGATGATCGGTGCCGCCTCGACGGTCAGCTTCACCGTTCCGTTCGTCTTGTTGACGCCGTCCGACGCCGCATAGACGAAGCTGTCGCTGCCGCTCCACCCTGCCTTGGGCACATAGACGAACGAGCCGTTGGCCGAGAACTGGATGGTGCCGTTATTGGGGCCGTCGACCAGGCTGGCGGTCAGCGCCTTGCCCTCGGGGTCCCTGTCGTTCGACAGGACGTTGCCCGACAACTTGCCGTCTTCCTTGCCCGAATAGCTGTCGGCACCGACGATGGGCGCGAGATTTTCGGCGGGCGGCGGCGGCGGCGGCGGCGTGGTGCCGGTACCGGAATCGATCTCCGAGATCGTCGCCTTCAGATTGTCGGTGACGCCCATATACATGGTGATCTTGGTCGACTGGCCCGCCTTCAGCGTGCCGAGGCTGAAGGTCAGGTTCAGCGTCTGGTCGACGGTCCTGCTATAGCCCGCCGCCTGCGACGTCGCCGCCGACGCATAGGGATCGAGGTTGACGAAGCCGTAGAAGGAGGCGTCGGCGCGCGAATCCTGCGAATACAGGAAGAAGGGGGTGTCCTTCTGCAGCATCGCCGTCACCAGCGCGCCATCGTCGTCCTGCTTCTCGATCTTGTTGGTCGTCGCGAACATTCCCGACTGGTCGGGATCGGCGGTCCGCATGTAGCGGACGTCGCTCATCGTCGACGACGACTTGTTGGTCAGCGTCACGTCGATGCGGATATATTTCGCGTCATCGGCAAGGGTGATCGTCTGCACGATCGCCAGATCGTCCTTGGTCGAACCGGCCCAGTTGGCGACGCCGTTGGCCTTGCCCGACGCATCGCTCAGCGTGCCCTTGACCTGATAATAGCCGGTCAGCAGCTGGTTGCTCTGCACAACCTTGGTCGAACCGATATTGTAGCCGACATTGAACCCCTCGATCGCGCGGCCCTGCAGCAGCGCGTCGTCGAGCGTCGTCTCCTTACCCTTGCCGAAGCCGTCGAGGTCGGCGACGAGGCCAAGCCGCAGAAAGCCGGAATCGGCGTCGGTTTCATACCCCTTTGGCGCATTCTTGGTCGTGCCAAGCCCGCCCCATGCATTGACCCCTATCCCGAGATAGGTTCCCTGCAGGAACAGTTCACCGTTAGAAACCGTGCTAGAAATAGTCATCAAAATCCCCGCTCGAACTGCATCGATCCAGATTAATGCCAAACATGCGACAGCGCCCTGTCCGAAGACAGTCGGGCCGCTTTCCACCGCGCCATAGTAGGACTTTTGGAAATACTTGTTACAACGATACAGACAGGCACCGCCGGCCGCGTTATTCACCTCGCGATCGGCACGACCCCGATTTTCGTTGCCGTTATTGTGGCGCTAAGCGAAGCCTCCCGTACCGTCGATAGTCCGGCGATGAGACGTTCAAGATTCGCGCCAAATTGGCACAGTCAATGGAACCGAAATCGATAGAAGCTATTCGTCGACGCATTGCACCGTTTCGTCGTACGCAAACTATCGCGATCGGCAGCGATTTGCCGGCTTGCCGGCAAGCGGCACCGCCTGTTTTGCCGCCGCGTTTACCATGATTCGCAACAGGTTATAATGTCACATAAATCTGGCGCGAGAGGGTGCGTTTGCTGCGCTGCAAGGCGGTCCGCGACGGTTCGTCGTTGACCGTCGGCGACCCGATCGCGGCGGCGGTCGTCCGGGGCACGTCGTCGCGTTCGGCGACATGGGCCTCGCAAGTAAATCTGGTCACTGCCACTATACGACGACTTGGCCGCGCGAAGGTCAGCCGATCTCGATCAGCCGCGCTTCGGCCACGACGCGATTGCCGCCCTGCTTGCGCGCCTTGCGCGACAGGCGCACCGCCGCCTTGGTCACGTCGCGCGGCAGCCGCCCGCGACTGCTCGCGACGCCGGCCGACAGCGTGACCTGTCCGAGCGGTTCGTCGGTCTCGCGCACCTTCAGGTGGCGTGACGCCATTTCGGCGCAGGCGCTTTCCAGTCGGGCGATGCCGGTCGCCAGATCGGGCTCGTCGATGACGGTCAGGAACGACGCGTCGCCCCAGCGTCCGACCTGATAGGGCGCACAGGCGTCCTTCAGCGTCATTGCCGCCGCCTTAAGCACCCGGTCGCCCATCGCCTCGCCATGCAGCGCGACGAATTCGTCGAGCTGGTCGATATCGACGACCGCCACCGAACAATGCCCGATCGCGCGGATGCACGCGTCGAGCCGCTGCGCCATCGCCTCCCACCCCGGCAGGCCGGTCAGCGGATCGCGTCCCATTTCGTCGCGCACACCGTTCAGCGTGTCGCGCAGCACCTGCGCCTGTTGCAGCGCGGCGGACAGCGAGCTTTCCGCCTCGGCGGTGCGTTCGATCATGAACACGACCAGTCGCTGGATCTGTTGCGGTTCGGCCGACACCAGTTCGGCAGCGGTGCGGGTCAGGTCCTGGTTCAGTCCGCCGGTCGCCATCGCGACGCGGGTGAGCAGTTCGAGCAACTGGATTGTCAACCGGTCGAACGTGCCGTCGGTGAGGGGCGACACGATTTCGGGCATCAATGCCCGTACCGCTTCGGTGCGCAGCCGCACCCCGCCCTCGATCTCACGATCGACCGCATCGGAAAATTCCCGGTCGACCCCCGCCAGATAACGATAGGCGAACGCATAATGTTCGGGACTATGATCCAGCTTTTGCGCATCGAGAAACCGCAGCGCCCGTGCGCCGATACTATCTGCCATGCCCATTCGCCACTGCTACCGATCGCGCAGAAGCCTAGCGCAATGGCGTTAACGGCGGACTACCATATTGCGGGATTTGCGCGGTGTTGGCTCCGTTTCGGATCGTTCCGGCGCCCCCTTCTTTCCGCGGAGCGTTGCGCGGCGGCGAGGACTTCGCCCCCAAACTACCCCAAATCGTCGCGACAAACTGCGACAGTTTCGTGCTGGACGATGGTCCCGTTCAGGCATATCGTTTATCGATGTTGCGCCGAACCGCCTTACCTGGCCTCGCGTTGCTGGCGAGTGCCTGTACCACCGGACCCGCCTATCGCGCGCCGGTCGATGCCGCGCTGGGCGTGCCGTCCACCTTCTCGGTGGCGCGGACGCAGGCCCCCCGCGAGGACCTGACGCGCTGGTGGGCGCGGTTCGACGATCCGTTGCTCGGGCAACTGGTTGACCGTGCCGCCGCCGACAATCTGGATGTCGTGCAGGCCGTCGCACGGCTGCGACAGGCGCGCGAGCAGCTGGTGCAGAGCCGGGCGTCGCTCTTCCCGCAACTTTCCGCCTCGGGCAGCTATTCGCGCCTCGAAGTGCTGCGCGGCGGCGGCGGCACCACGACCCTGCCCGACGGCACCATCGTCCAGCGCAATATCGGCGCATCGGACAGTTTCTCGGTCGGCGGCGATGCGCGCTATACCGCCGACCTCTTCGGCGGCGTCCGCAGCGGCATCGCCGCGAGCCGGGCGCAGTTCGATGCCACCCGCTACGACTATGCGACCGTTTTGCTGTCGGTCCAGTCGGAGATCGCGCGCAACTATTTGACCGCACGGCTTGCGCAGGCGCAGCTTGCCAATGCCCGGGCGTCGATCGCGTTGCAGGACGATAATCTGGAGATTGCCGGTTTCCGGGTGCAGGCCGGTCTCGTCTCGTCGCTCGACGTCGAACAAGCCCGCACCGCCCGCGCGCAGACCGCCGCGCAATTGCCGCAGATCGAGGCGAGCTATGCCGCCGCCGTCGCGCGTCTGGGCGTGCTGACCGGGCAGGCACCCGGCGCGCTGCGGACCGCGATGGCGCGGGCTGCGGCGATCCCGACCGCCGATGCGCGGATCGGCACCGGCATTCCCGCCGACACGCTGCGGCTGCGCCCCGACGTGCTGGCCGCCGAGCGCAACCTCGCCGCCGCCGTCGCGCAGATCGGCGTGGCGACCGCGCAACTCTATCCCGCGCTCAGTCTGGGCGGGACGGTCGATACCAATGCGACGTCGTTCGGCGCGCTGACCGACATCATCAACGGCCGCCTGTTCGCGTCGATCGCGCAGACCATCTTCGACGGAGGGCGGCTGCGCGCGCAGGTACGCGGACAGCGCGCCGCCGCCGATGCCGCCTTCGCCGCGTATAAGCAGACGGTGCTGACCGCGCTGGAGGACGTCGAGAATGCGATCGTCTCGCTCGACAGCGCCACCGCGCGCGAGCGGGAATTCACCGTCGCCGCCGACGCCGCGCGCAATTTCGCGCTGCTCTCCCGGCTGCAATATCGATCGGGCCTGACCGACTTCACCACGCTCAACCAAGCGGAATCGTCGCTGTTGTCGGCGCAGAACGGGCTAGTGCAGGCGCGGGCCGATCGCGCGACCGCGCTGGTGCAATTGATGACCGCGATGGGCGGCGGATGGAGCGACGCCGCCATCCCCGACCCCGTCACCGCCCCGACCCCCGACCGCGCCGTATATAGCAAGGACCGCTGATGGCCGATCCGACCGACCCCGATCTTGACCAGTTCCTGCGTGTGAAAGCGCAACCGCGCTGGCGCAAATGGCTGAAATGGGCGCTGATCGCGCTGGGCGTGGTGCTGATCGGCCTTGCGGTGCGCAGCTGCGTGAAGGGCGACGACGCGCCGAAATATGCGACGAGCGTGATCGCACAGGCGCCGCTGACCGTCACCGTCTCCGCCACCGGCAAGCTGGCCCCGACCAATCAGGTCGAGGTCGGATCGCAGCTGTCGGGCCTCGTCACGCAGGTCGTCGCCGACGTCAACGATCGCGTCCGTGCCGGGCAGCCGCTGGCGCTGATCGATCCCGAACAGCTCGACGACGCGATCCGGCAGGGGCAGGCGCAGGTCAGCGCCAATCAGGCACAGGTCGCGACTGCACAGGCGACCTTGTCCGAAGCCCGCGCCCAGTTGCAGCGACTGGAAGAAGTCCGTCGCCTGTCGGGTGGGCGCGTCCCGTCCGCAACCGAACTCCAGACGCAACAGGCGGCGGTGCAGCGCGCCGAAGCGGGCGTGCGACAGGCGCAGTCGAACGTCGTCGCCGCCCGCGCGCAGCTCAATTCCAGCCAAACACAGCGCTATCGCGCGATCATCCGCTCGCCGGTCAACGGGGTGGTGCTGGCGCGGCAGGTCGAACCCGGCCAGACCGTCGCAGCATCGTTCAATACCCCGACATTGTTCGTCATCGCCGAGGATCTGAGCCAGATGAAGCTCGAGGTCGCGATCGACGAAGCGGATGTCGGACAGGTCAAGGACGGCCAGCGCGCCGACTTCACCGTCGATGCTTTCCCCGGGGAAACTTTCCCCGCGAAGATCACCCGTGTCGATCTCGGCTCCAACCTGTCGTCGCAATCGTCGTCGACGACCAGCACGACCAGCGCGGCGAGCACCACCGGACAGGTCGTGTCCTATGCCGCGACGCTGTCGGTGGCCAATCCGGACCTGAAGCTGCGCCCCGGTATGACCGCGACCGCAGAGATCGTGACGCTGGAACGGCCGCGCGCGCTGCTGATCCCCGACGCGGCGCTGCGCTTCCGCCCGCAGGACAGCGACGCCTCGGCCGGTGGCGGCGGCCTTGCCGGCGCGTTCGGCCCGCCGCGCAGGCGGCGCGACGGCGGCGCGGGCAAGGCGGCGACGATCGGGCGCGGGTCGCAACAGACCGTCTATATCCTCGGCGACGACGGCAAGCCGCAGGCCGTCCAGATCACCACCGGCAACAGCAACGGCGCGATGACCGAAGTCACCGGCGGCGGCTTGCGCGCCGGCATGAAGGTCATCACCGCGCAACTGGCCGACCCGAGCGGCAGGAGCAGCAAGGGCGGCGCATCGAAGGGCGGCGGGGGTCCGCGTGGCAACTGACGCCCCCCTGATCCGCCTGCGCGGCGTCACCAAAAGCTATGGCGAGGGCGCGACGCAGTTCCAAGCGTTGAAGGGCGTCGACCTCGACATCATCGCCGGCGATTTCGTCGCGGTGATGGGGCCGTCGGGGTCGGGCAAGTCGACGACGATGAACATTCTCGGCTGCCTCGACGTGCCGACCGACGGCACCTTCCTGTTCCGCGGCCATCACGTCGAACGGCTGAACCGCGACCAACGCGCACTGCTCCGCCGCAACTATCTCGGCTTCGTGTTTCAGGGGTTCAATCTGCTCAGCCGCACCACCGCACTCGAAAATGTCGAACTGCCGCTGCTCTATCGCGGCGACGCCAAGGCGGAGCGGCGGCGCGCATCGATGGCGGCGCTGGAGAAGGTCGGGCTCGACAAATGGTGGGACCACACCCCCGCCGAACTGTCGGGCGGGCAGCAGCAACGCGTCGCCATCGCCCGTGCGATCGTCACCAACCCCGACGTGCTGCTCGCCGACGAGCCGACCGGCAACCTCGATTCCGAACGTTCGGTCGAGATCATGCATCTGCTGACCGACCTCAACCGCACCAGCGGCATCACCGTGCTGATGGTGACACACGAACCCGACATGGCCGCGTTCGCCCGGACGGTGGTGCATTTCAAGGACGGGCTGGTCGAGCGGATCGAGGCGAACCACGCGCAGGGGGAGGTGGTGGAATGACTAACCTTTACCTTACAAACCCGTTTGGTTCGAGCAGCTTCGAGCCTGTCGAGAAGCGTCCGTCGAGAACGCCCCGCCCCGGACGTAACCTACATGGGTCGCCCCAGCGGAACCCCGTTCTCGACACGCGCTTTCGACAAGCTCGATCGCTGCTCGAACCAAACGGATATGTCCGGGATAAGGGAAGGATAACCGGATGCTAGGCACCACCTTCCTCCTCGCGATCCGCTCGATCCTGCGCCACAAGCTGCGTTCGTTCCTGACCACGCTCGGCATCATCATCGGCGTCGCGGCAGTCGTCACCATCTCGACGCTGGGGCAGGCGACGACCAGCGCGGTCCAGTCGAACATCGCCAGCCTCGGTAGCAACATCCTGCAGGTCCGCCCGGGACAGGGCTTCGGTCGCGGCGGCGGGGGACCACGCCCGCCCGATTTCGACGAAGCCGATGTCGAGGCGATCCGCGACCAGATCGCCGGCGTCACCGCCGTCGCCCCGCAGGCGCAATCGACCGCCACCGCCATCTATAACGGCGCCAACTGGTCGACGACGATCAACGGCACCACCAACGCCTATTTCACCGTCCAGCCATGGCCGTTGGTGTCGGGCCGCACCTTCTCGCCCGAAGAGGAAGCGGCGGGCAAGGCGGTGTGCATCATCGGCAATACCGTGCGCACCAATTTGTTCGGCGGCGGCGAGGCGGTCGGATCGCGCTTCCGCATCGGCAATGTCAGTTGCGACGTGATCGGCACGCTCAGCACGCGCGGACAGGCGGGGTTCGGCGGCGATCAGGACGATGTCGTCATCATGCCGATCAAGACGGTGCAGCGCCGCTTCACCGGGACGCGCGACATCCGCCTGATGCTGGTCGGGGTCAATCCCGCCTATGACGGCGCGCAGGTCCAGCAATCGCTGACCCAGCTCTTGCGCGAACGCCGCAACATCTCCGGCGGGAAAGAGGATGATTTCAACATCTTCGACACCGCGCAAATCTCCGCCACCATCACCAGCACCACGACGCTGCTGACCACGATCGTGTCGGCGGTGGCGGCGATCAGCCTGTTGGTTGGTGGGATCGGGATCATGAACATCATGCTGGTGTCGGTGACCGAACGCACCCGCGAGATCGGCATCCGCCTCGCCATCGGCGCGGTCGCGTCCGAAGTGCTGATGCAGTTTCTGGTCGAGGCGGTGGCCCTGTCCTGTCTCGGGGGACTGATCGGGCTGCTGATCGCGCAGGCCGCCGTCGCCGGCTTGTCGATCGCCAGCGACCTGCCCTTCCTGTTCGTGCCGCAGGTCAATGCGCTGGCGTTCGGCGTGTCGGCGCTGATCGGGGTCGTGTTCGGCTATTTCCCCGCCCGCCGCGCCGCCTCGCTCAACCCCATCGACGCGCTTCGCCACGAATGATGCGGATCGGTCTGGGCGGGGGCTGCCATTGGTGTACCGAGGGCGTCGTGCAGGCGCTGCGCGGTGTCGAGACGGTCGAGCAGGGGTTCCTCCGCGCCGATCCGCCGTCGGACGCATGGGCAGAAGGGGTGGTCGCGATCTTCGACCCCGCCATTCTGCCGCTCGACACGCTGATCGAGATCCATCTGCGCACCCATTCGGGTGGCGGGGGCTATTCGCCGAATGGCCGCTATCGCAGCGCCGTCCATGTCTGCGAAGCCGGCCAGGCGGACGTGGCGCAGGCGGTCATCACCCGCGTCGCCGCCGAACGCGGCGAGGCGGCACCGACGCTCATCCTGCCCTTTCGCGACTTCACCCCGTCGGAGGATCGCTACCAGGATTACTACCGGACCGACCCGAACCGCCCCTTCTGCCGCCGCTATATCGACCCCAAGCTCGATTTTCTCCGCGCACAATTCGCCAATATGGTCCGCAGCGGATAGACGTTCCCAAAGTATGGGAGTTTTCACCGCTCTTTAGTGGCAAATCACACGAACTACTCCTGCCGCAAACCGCAAACCCACGCAATTCCGCCGTTTTTCAGAACTGGCACGGTCGCTGCAAAGTAGCTGGCAACCCCGGAACGCACCGGATTGTACAGGGAGACAGCATCATGACCGCCATCCGTTTCGCCACTTCGATCGTCCTCGGCCTCGTCGCCGCCACCGCCGCGCAGGCCGCCGAACCCAATGCCGCCCCGGCATCCAGCCCCGTCGCCGCCAGCATGTCGGCCCTGCCGCTGACCGTCACGCTCGCCGCCGGCCCCGCCGCTGTCGCCTACAAGGCGGCACCCAATGCCCGCTACTGCTTCCGCGTCGAACGCACCGGCTCGCACATCGCGCCGCGCATGTGCAAGACCCGCACCGACTGGCAGGCCGCCGGCGTCGATCTCGACGCGGCACTCGCCGGCCGCTGACCGACCGGTGTCGCCGCCGGGCATCGCACCGGCGGCGACACCCTATTCCTCGACCAGCGGCACGACCTCGAACGCATAATCCCGCCAACCGCGTTGCCGGGCGGCGTCCTGCGTCGCGATCCGCTTGCCATTGGCTTCCTTCAGCGACGCGGCATGGCCCCAGAACACCTCGGTCCTGCCGTTTTCCAGCGTCGCGACGATCCGCCAGAAATGGGTGAACGGCGCGCCGGTCGGGCCGATCGTCTTGACACAGCCATCGGCCATCGTCGCGGTCAGGATACGCTTCTTGCGAGCCATCGCCGCCGCATAGCCGCCGCGCGTCCCGTCGTCACGCTTGCCGACACACCGACGCCGATCGAGCCGACCCCACGCCGACACGACGGGCTTTTGGGCGAATTCGAACAAAGCGCCGGATCTACCGCAACTTGCCCGGTCGCGATCCGTTGGCGTTCCGAACGATGAGGAATGCCATGACCGACCTATCGACGCGCAATCCCGGCAACGGCGGCGAAACGCATCAGACGACCGATGCCGATCACCCGGTGCTGACCACCAACCACGGAACCCCGATTTCTGACAACCAGAACCAGTTGAAGGCAGGCGCGCGCGGCCCCGTGCTGATCGAGGACGAAGTCTTCCGCGAGAAGATGAACCATTTCGATCACGAACGCATTCCCGAACGCATCGTCCATGCCCGGGGCAGCGCGGCGCATGGCTATTTCGAATGCACCGACAGCCTGGCCGACATCACCGTCGCTGACCTGTTCCAGAAAAAGGGGCAGCGCACCGACGTGTTCGTCCGCTTCTCGACGGTCGCGGGCGGATCGGGATCGGTCGACACCCCGCGCGACGTGCGCGGCTTCGCGGTGAAATTCTACACGCGCGAAGGCAATTGGGATCTGGTCGGCAACAACATTCCCGTCTTCTTCATCCAGGATGCGATCAAGTTCCCCGACCTGATCCACGCCGCCAAGATGGAGGCGGATCGCGGCTATCCGCAGGCGGCGACCGCGCACGACACCTTCTGGGACTTCATCTCGCTGATGCCCGAAGCGACCCATATGATCATGTGGGCGATGTCCGACCGGACGCTACCGCGCACCTTCGCGAACATGGAGGGGTTCGGCGTCCACACCTTCCGCTTCATCAACAAGGAAGGCAAGTCGACCTTCGTCAAGTTCCACTGGAAGCCCAAGGCGGGGCTCGCCTCGACGATCTGGGACGAGACGGTCAAGATCGCCGGCGCCGACCCCGATTTCCAGCGCCGCGACCTGTTCGAACGGATCGACCGCGGCGATTTCCCGGAATGGGAACTGGGCGTACAGCTGTTCGACGAGGAGTTTGCGAACAGCCTGCCCTATGACGTCCTCGACGCGACCAAGATCATCCCGGAGGAAGTGCTGCCGGTCCGCATCGTTGGGCGGATGGTGCTCGACCGCTATCCGGACAATTTCTTCGCCGAAACCGAACAGGCCGCGTTCGTGCCGAGCCATGTCGTCCCCGGCATCGGTTTCTCGAACGACCCGCTGCTGCAGGGCCGCCTGTTCAGCTATACCGACACGCAATTGTCGCGTCTGGGTTCGGTCAATTTCCACCAGTTGCCGATCAACAGCGCCAAGGGCCGCGCCGCCGCGGCGGGCTGCCCGTTCATGAACCAGCAGCGCGACGGTCATATGCAGATGGCCGTGCCCAAGGGCCGCGCCAATTACGAACCGAACAGCCTCGCCAAGGCCGGCGAGGAAGCGGGCGCACGCGAGGATGCCGAAAAGGGCTACAAGACCTTCCCGTCCGAGGAACACGGCCAGAAGCTGCGCATCCGCCCCGAAAGCTTCGCCGACCATTACAGCCAGGCACGGCTGTTCTTCCGGTCGATGGACCCGGCCGAACAGGCGCACATCGCCTCCGCGCTCGTGTTCGAACTGTCGAAAGTCAGCCTCGAACATATCCGCACGGCGATGCTCGCCAATCTGCGCAACGTCGATGAAGGACTGGCGAGCCGCGTCGCCGACGGGCTGGCGATGGACCTGCCCGAAGCGTCGCCGACCGCCGCCCCGGTACAGGACATGGACCCGTCGCCGGCGCTGCGCATCATTCGCGGGCCGCTCGAAAAACATACGCTCGAGGGGCGCACCGTCGGCATCCTGATCGCCGACGGTACCGATGCCGGCGACCTGAAGACGCTGAAGGACGCGGTGAAGGCCGCTGGCGGCCATGCGATGACGATCGCACCGAAAGTCGGCAAGGTACCGCTGTCTGATGGTTCGACCATCGCCGCCGATGCCCAACTCTTCGGCCAGCCCTCGGTCACCGTCGACGCCTGTGCGGTGATCCTGTCGGACGAGGCCGCGCAGAAGCTGACCAAGGAAGGCGCCGCCATCCAGTGGGTGATGGACGCATTCGGCCATCTGAAGGCGATCGGCCATAATGCCGCCGCCAGGCCGCTGCTCGACAAGGCCGGGGTCGAACCCGACGAAGGGGTCACCGACCTCGCCGGCTTCGTCGACGCCGCCAAGCAGCGCTATTGGGACCGCGAACCGAAGGTCCGTACCCTCGCGTGACGCATCGGGCCGGCGGTCACGCCGCCGGCCCGCATCGCGGTTGCGGGCGATATCGAGCCATCGATCCGCATCGTGCGCAGGCCGACCGGCCGATATTCGTCAGGCGATGATTGCCACTTCAGGGCCGATCGACACTCAAGGTTCGCCATTCTTCCCTCTCCCCTGGGCAGGGGAGAGGGTTAGCGGAGCTTTCCAGCCTGCTGGCTAGCGCAGCTTGGGAGAGGGGTCGAGCGAGCCAAAGGCTCGCGCGCTCGCTTGCGCGAGCGCTTCACCCCTCACCCAGCTCCGACTAAGCCTTTGCTACGCAAAGACCAAGTCTGCGCAACCCTCTCCCCTCTACGAGGGGCGAGGGGAGGAAGGGCTTTTCTGAATGTCGATCCGGCCTAGAACCGAACCGTCTTCGGTTTGCCGTCATAGCGGATGGTGCGGGTTTGGGTTGGGATGACGATGTTCAACTGGCGCGTCGCGATCATCCCCGGGAAACTGCCCTGCCGGGCGCCGATCGTCAGCGTGCGGCGGGCGTCGTTCCACGTCAGGTCGTAGGTCGCGCGCGCACCGCGTTCATAGGCATAGGTCTCGTTATCGTCCTCATAGACGGTGAAACGGCCGTTCGCGCCGGGATAGACGCGGATCTCATACGGGGCGTCGGGCTTTTCGGTCGCATATTGCTGCAAAGGCCCGAGCGGCAGGATCGCGCCCGCGCGGACATAGAGCGGCGTGATGTCGAGCGGCACGTCGCGCGTCACCTCGCGCCCGCCGGCCAGGCGTTCGCCGGTCCAGAAATCATACCATCCACCCGCCGGCAGATAGGTGCGGACCGCCAGCTTGGGCGCCTCCCCCGCTCTCGCCGCGACGGCGCGCAACTCGCCCGGCCGCCGCCATGCGAAGCGCAGGTCGCGTTCGCCGTCCCCCTGATAATATTCGATGCGGATCGGCACCCGCTGCCCCTTGCGCAACGTCACCTTGCCGCCGGTATAGCGCGACGCCCCGCTGGCCCAGTTCTCGACCAGCTTCCTGCCGTCGACGAACAGACGCACGCCGTCATCGCCCTGCAGCCCCAGCTCATATTCGCCGTCCTCGGGCGCTTCGAGCATCCCTTCCCAACGGGCGGAGAAATCGTTGAGACGGGTCAACCCCGGCGGCATCGGTTGCAGCGGCGGTTCGGGCCAGCGTTTGTCGAGGATCGCGTCGACCACGCGGCCGGCCGGCCGGTCGAAATTGCGGCCTTCGAAATATTGCCCCGCCAGTCCCGGCCTGCCGTCGGGCGTGGTCAGCGCCGTTGCGGGGACGGTCGCGGCAGGCTCCGGCTCGACATGATACATGGCGCGGGTGACGGGATGGGCCAGCAGCGCGCCACCGAACATGAAGCTGTCGTCGATCGCATGGACGCGTGCGTCGTCGGGAAAGTCCATCGCCAGCGGCCGCATCATCGTATAGCCCGCCGACGTCACCTGCCATGCGGTCGAATAGATATAGGGCAGCAGGCGGTAGCGCAGGTTCACTGCATTGAGCAGCGACCCATATACCTGCGGATCGAGCGTCTTGAAGATATAGGGTTCGCGTTCGATGTTGGTGCCGTGGACGCGCATCAGCGGATTGAACGTCGCATATTGGAACCAGCGCGCGAACAGTTCGCGATAGGCCGGGTTCTTTTCACCGCCGCTGAAGCCGCTGACGAAGAAGCCGCCGGTATCCTGCGTCCAATAGGGATTGCCGGTGACCGTGACGTTGACCCCGCCCGCAATCTGGTGGCGCAGCGTCTCCCAGCTCGCCTGGGTATCGCCCGACCATGATACGGCGGCGGTCCGCTGCGCCCCCGCCCATGCCGAACGGGTCAGCGTCAGCGCGCGCTTGTCGCTGGTCGCGCGCTGCCCGTCATAGGTGCCCTGCGTCGTCATCAGCGTATAGGCGTTGAGATAGCGCGAGAAATCGCCGAGCGCATTGCGGCCCAGCGACTTGATGTCGTCGACCGCCGCCTTGGCGTCGTGCATCGCGGTGCTGACCTCGACCTCGGTCCCGTCCATCCACAGCGCATCGACGCCCTTGTCGAGCAGCCCGGCCTTGGCATGTTTGAAATAGATTTGCCGCCCGAGCGGGCTGAACGCGTCGTAGATCCGCGCCTGTTTCGAAATCCAGTGGAGCGGCGCGAAGCGCAGCCCGTGCCGGTCCAGTTCCCTGGCCAGCGCGGTATCGTTGCCGACCGATGGCCAGATCGACACCATCAGTTTCAGATGCAGGTCGTGGATGCCGGCGATGGTGCGTTCGGGATCGGGGAAGCGGGTCTTGTCCCATGTCATCCCGCTCCAGCTACCGTCATTGCCGCCCCAATATTGCCAGTCCTGCACGATGTAATCGAGCGGGAAGCGTTCGCGGCGGAACGTCCGCGCGACTTCCAGCAGCCGGTCCTGCGTCGGATAGCGTTCCTTGCTCATGAACAGGCCGAACGCCTGTTTCGGGATCATCGGCGCGGCGCCGGTCAGCGCGCGATAGGCGCCGATCACGCCGTCCATCGTGTCGGCGCCCATGAAATAGTAATCGACCCCGCCCGGCGCGCTTTCCGCCCACAGCCGCGCCCCGTCCGCATCGTCGGCAAAGCGCATGTGCGAATAGGTGTCCCACAGCACGCCATAGCGGCGGTTCGACACCATCACCGGGATGATGATGCCGATATTGGTCTGGATCAGGTCCAGCTTGGCACCGCGACGGTTGATGGTCGCATCGTCGGTAAAGCCGAAGCCGTAGATCGCCTCGTCGGGCCGCAGGGTGAAGCGGTTCTCGACCGCATAGCTCGGCGCGTCCGAGATCGTCACCGGCGTCACGCTTTGCGGGCGGGCGGCATCCTCGGCGGTGTAGAGCTTGCCGGCGGCATCGAAGAAGCGGACCGCGCCGCTGCGCTTGTCGACCGACAGTTTCAGCCTGGCGGTGGCGATGGTCAGCGTGCCGGCGGCGTCGGTCACGGTAAAGGCGGTATCGACCGGCGGGGCGGTGACGACGATGCTCTTGGCGGTCCAGTGGTTGCGGCCGTCATTGCTGTTCACCCGCACCGTCGCCGGGCCGTAGAACAGGATCGTCTTGACCACGGCGCCAACCCGGAACTGCACGCCGCTGCGCAGCCGGACATAGGCAAAGCCGGTGGCGGGCAGGCCGGCGACCGCCTGCGGATGCCCATTGGCGTCCAGCCCGGTCGGCGCGGCGATTTGCGCCGCGGCAACCGTCGGCACGGTCAGGCCGACGGGAGCGGCCAATGCCCATGCCAAGGCGCCGAACGCCGTGCCCGATCCGATCCGTTTCATCGCCATATCCCTTTCACCCGTTCGATCGTTGCACGTCGCGACCGTCCGTCACGGCATCACCGTGACGACGGCCCGCACCTGACGATGGGCCGGTGCCACCTCTTCGTCGGCGGTCATGTCGAGGATCGGCCGCCCGTCCGCAGCCCAGTGCAGCCGGCGCACCCGCGTGTCGCGTCCGTTGCCGCCGACACCGTCACCCCAGCTGTGATAGACATAGAGCGCGTTGCCGTCTTCGTCGGTGGTGAAGGCGCCATGCCCCGGCCCCTGTTCATATCGCAGATAATCGGTCACCCCGGCGGGCATCGGCACGCTTTTCTGCAGCGGCAGCGGATATTTGCGCCAGCTGGCAATGTCGGTCAGGTCGGCGTCCTGCGCCGCGCGCACCCCGCCCACGACATAGGTCGGGCTGACCCCGGACCCCGAATAGGTCACATGGACAACGCCATCGCGGACGATGGCATAGGCCCCTTCCGCCAGATTTTCCTCGAACGACAGCGTCGGCGCGATCATTGGCCGAGGTTCGGATGCCAGTCGGTCCGGCCGCATCGGATCGACCTTCGCGATCCAGGTCAACGGATCGCCGGGCGGCTGTTGCGCGAGCAGATAGCGCTGCGACCACAGATAATAGGATTGTCCGCCGGCCGTGAAGAACGACAGGTCGAGGCTGATGTTGCGATCGAATTCGCGCCTGCCGAGCGGCGATCCGTCCGCCTTGCGGATCGCGACCGGTCGCGACCATGCATCGGGATCGGCGGGGTCGCCGCCGTCGCGCAGCTGCATGATATGCGCCTGCACCGTCGACCAGTCGCCACCCTCGTTCGAACGATCGTCCCGCGGATTGAAACAGGGTGCGAACAGGATCGACAGCCGTCCGCCGATCTCGTGCAGTTCGGGCGCCCAGTAGCAGCCGGCGATGGTGCGCCCGTCGGCGGTCCGGTCGCGGCGCTGCCGGCGGTTCAGCAGGTCGATTTCCCGCGCGCGTCCGCCATCGGCGTCGGCCAGCCCCGCGATCGTGTCGGCGATGCGGATCGGCAGGTGCTGCGAACCGACATTGTCGTTGTCGCTATCGTCGGTCGCGACGAACAGATAGCGCACCCGTCCATCGCGTTCGTAGCGATAGATGTTCGGGTCGGCACGGTTATAGGCGAAGATGCGCGGATAGGAACGCTGCCGCACCGTGCCGCGGATCACATGGCTGCCCGTGCGCGCGGTCGCGAGTCGCCGGACGTCCTCCACGTTCCAGTCGATGGCGCGCGACGCGACCGATCCGTCCGAATAGCGCAAGGTCGCGCGGGCGCGCGTCAGGTCGCCGGTCGCACCGGCGGCGATGGTCAGCGGCGAGACGTCGACGCCGGTGTTGACGATCCGGCCATAGCGGTTGCGCAGCGCCGTCGCCATCGCGTCCGATATCATGATCGCGCTCTCGATCGGAATCCCGCCCGATCGCACCGGCGCGACATTGCCCTGCGACACGATCCGCGATCGCAGCGCCCCCCGGCCCGGTTCGAACGGCCCGCCGACCAGTTCGGTGCGCGCGAGATCGGTGACCGTCGTCCAATAGGGGGCGCCGCCGCCGTCCCGCCACGCGACCCGGTATCGCCGGGCCGCCGGGTCCCAGACCGCGCGCGGGGCGGATACCGGCTTGTCGCCATGCAGGTCGATCGTGCCCAGTTCGCGCAACTCGACCGCATCGGCAGTGGCGGCCTTGAACACCAGCGCCACGCCGCGTTCGGCCTTGCCCGCCATATCGACCCGCGTCGCGATGATGCCGAGGCTGCCATCGGCGAAATGAAAGGGCGACGGGTCGGCCACGCCGCGCAGTGCCACCCGGTCGACGCCGACATAGTCGCCGCGCGCGAAGGCCACGCCATAATCGTCGTTGAGCGGGGTCGTCCGCCCGTCCGGACCCAGCGCCAGATGGACGCTGCGCGCGATCACGGGCTGGTTGGCATCGTGCGCATCGGTCGGCGCGCGGGCATAGCTGGTCAGCCGGACCCCGCCGGCGATTGGCGGCGTCACCGGCGCCTTGCCGACCGGTGCGGGTGCCGGCTCGGGCGGCGGGGTCACGCCCCAGCGCGCCACCAGCGCCGCGCGTTCGCGCTTGGTAATGGGCAGGACCGCCCCGTGGCGCGGCGACTTCGGCAGGCGGAACCGGTCGGGATAGGTCCAGCGGATCGGCGGGGTCAGCGAATTGGTGCCCAGGGGAATATAGCCGACGCCACCATAGTGATCGACCCACAGATAATAGCGAAAGCCGCTGATATCGCCGGGATTCGCCCGGAACGCGCTCGGTCCCTCCACTTCGGGCGTACCGGCCCGGCGCCCGATGCAACGGTCGATCAGCGACCATGCGCCGGTGTCTGGCATCGCCCGCAACGTCCGCGATCGTTGCACGAAGATATCGGGCGACGCGCAGCCGGCCGCGTCGGTCCCCTTGGTGAAACGATAATAATAGCCCTGATCGGCGAGCACCGTCGTGTCGATCAGCCCTTTGTCGCGGACCATGCCCGGCACGTCGGCGGCCTTCAGCCATGGCTCGGGCTTGGTGAAACTGCGGAAGTCGGTCGTCGTCGATTTGAGGATGCGCGGCCCCTCGCCATCGCCCTGCGTGCGTGCCGCATCGCCGAACAGCGTCGAGGTCCAGTAGACGACATAGGCGCCGATCGTCGGGTCCCAATGCGCCTCCGGCGCCCAGGTCATGCCCGCATTGGGCAGATTGACGCGGACATGCCGTTGCCGTCCCCAATGGACGAGATCGGTCGATTCCCAGATTTCCAAATACTGGCTGCCGCGATCGGTCGCATGGTCCCAACCGGTACGTCCGACCGACAAATCCGTCGCCAGCAGGAAGAAGCGGTCCCCGCGCGCCGAGCGAAGGATGAACGGATCGCGCAACCCCCGCGTGCCGAACGCGGATTCGAGCACCGGACGACCGGCGTTCAACGCCTGCCAGTGCAGGGCATCATTCCCCTCCGACACGGCGAAGCGGATCTTTTCGCCATCGATGCTGTCGCCGGTGAAATAGACGAACAGATAGGCTTCGTGCGGATCGCGGTGCGGCGCCTTGCTCGCCGCGGGCCGCGCCGATGCTTCACCGGCACGCCGCTGCGCTCCGGTCGAAGGGGTAATCATGCCGACCGCGACCAACCCCAGCCATAAGGCGGCGGTCGTCAATGTGCGGATCGCTGTCGGCATCCTTCCCCCTTCGCGCATTTGTGCATACGGCGTCCCGGCGGTCCCGCCCGACCCCCGATCGACCGTCAGAACCGGTATCGCGCCCCGATGCCGTAATAACGGCCTTCGTCCCGAACGTCGCGAGGATAGTCGCGGCTTTCGCCGTTCACCGCATATTGCGCATAGTTGCGGAACGGCTGCGCCAGGATGTTCGCCGCATCGAAGGTCAGCGTCAACTGCTTGATCGGCGTATAGTTGAAGGAGAAGTCGAGGCGGGTGATGTTTTCGGTACCTTCGCCCGAATAGACGCCATCGACGATCAGGTTGCCGTTCAGGAAGCGCGACCGGCCGTTATAGGACAGACGCGTCGAGATCTTGTCCTTTTCATAGAACAGCGCGGCGTTGTAGCTCCATTTGGACAGGCTGGGGATGGCGACGAACGGGGGAAGTTCGTCGGCGGCGATCAGGTCGACCGGAAAACGCTGGCGCCCGTCGAGATAGGTCGCGTTCGCCTGCACGCCGAAGCCGCTCAGCCAGCCCGGCAGGAAGTCGAGGAACGTCTGTCCGCCGACTTCGACGCCCCGGATCCGTCCGGCCCCGGCGTTGAGCGGGCGATTGACCTCGACCAGCCCGAACACCGGATCGCGGAAGCGCTGGACGTAGTTGTTGAAGAACCCGAACAGGTCCCGATAGAAGAACGCCGCGGTGACCGACGTGTTCTTCGAGAAATAATATTCGACCGTCGCGTCGAAATTCTTCGACGTCAGCGGCGACAGGTTGGGATTGCCGCCACCGCCGAAATAATCGGGGCGACCCTGCAGGCTGGCCGAGAAGCGCGGATCGTTGGCCGGCTCGGTCACCACCGTCGTGCTGCCGTCGGGGTTGGTGATGACGGTTCCCGGGCGCGGCGACTGGTTGGGGGTCACCGAAAATGCCGGGTTGAGCTGCGCGAAATCGGGAACGGTCCGCGTCTTGGTAAAGCCCAGACGGACCTGCAACTTGTCGGTCGGGCGGATGCGCAGGCTGACATTGGGCAGGACGTCGATGAAATTCTGGCGGACCCGGACGTCCTGCGGCGCGGTGATCGGAATGCCGTTCGCGTCGTTCTGGACGACGCCGTCGATCACCAGCGGCAGCGTGCCGCGTCCCCGATATTGCCCGACGGTGTTGACGACGCGTGTGCCGATCAGGCCGTCGAACCGGACCTGGCCGATATCGAATTCATATTTGGCCTGTCCGTAAAAGGCATAGGTCTGTTCCTGCGCGAAGAACGCCTGGAACGGATCGAGCTGTACCTCGGGAGTCGAGAACCGGGTCAGCGCGTCGCGATAGCCGCCATCGTTCGGGTTGGCGGCGACGATCCGGACCAGCGCCTGTCGCGAGAATTCGCGCAGCGCGGCGGCATTGCCCTCGATCCCCTCGCGGCTCGGCATCAGCCAGCTCGTCCAGCCCTGCACGTCGCCCCGGAACGCATTGGGGGTCAGCCCCAGCCCGCCCGCCGGCGTATCGGCAAGGCCGATATTGAGCGTTTCGGTATAGGCGTAGCGATTGCCGCGTTCGAGCGACGCGTTGCGATCGGTCCAGCGCGCCCCGAATTGCAGGCGGGGGAACAGCGACACATCGGTGTCGAGTTCGAGGTCGCCGCGCCACTGCCATCCGTCGCCCTTGGCGATGTACAGGCTTTCGAAATAGCCGCGCCACCGGTAATTGGCGGGATTTTCGCGGTCATAGCCCGGCAGGTCGAACGCGGTGCCGCCATCGACGAAGAAGTTCACGTCGACGCGCGCCGGTCCGCTCTGCGACATGTCGAAGCTGTACTCGCTCGCGTCATATTGGCTGCGGGTATAGGCGAGGTCGGTCGACAGGCGGGCGCGACCGACATTCCACTTCACGCCGCCGGCGGTCTGGTAGGTGTTGGTGTTGTTGTTGACGGTGCTGCGGAACGCCTGTCCGCGCTCGCCGCCGGTCTTGGTCAGCGTCTGGACCTGATCGGGAATGCCGTCGCGCAGCACGACGTCGGAAAGCTGCGCGTTGTTGTTGATCAGCGACGTTTCGTACAGATCGTTCGCCAATCGCCCGCGAAAGCCCTGGAACAGGAAGTCGTAATAGATTTCGAGATTGTCGGCGGGCTTCCACTGGACGGTGGCGTTCACCGCCGGGCGCCAGCGTTTGCCGCTGTCGTTGTACACGCCGACGCGTTCCGGGATGCGGAAGGCGCGGCCCACCGAGGCGGGGCTGACGGTGACGCCGGCGGGCAGTTCGGTCGGTACGAACCCGCTCGCCCAGCGAACGGCGTTGCGATATTGCGCCTGCGCATAGGATGCGTTCACCAGCACGCCGATCTCGCCCAGCGCGGTCTGGCCGCGCGTGCTGAACAGGATGTTGCCCAGCGGGTCGTACTTGCCGCTCTGGTCGTTATAGGTTCCGCGAATGCCCCCGGCGATCGTGACCTTGTCGGTGAAGTCGAACGGCCGATTCGACCGGACGTTGACGAGGCCCGCCAGCCCCGGTTCGAGCAGGTCGGCAGTGCCAGATTTATAGACCTCCAGCCCGGCCAGAACGCCCGCCGGAAAATCCTGAAGCTGCGAACGGCGCAATTCGGCGGTGAAGATGTCGCGGCCGTTGAACGTCGTCGCGACGTTCGGCAGGCCGCGAACCAGCACGCCGGTAACCTCGTCGCTGCCACGCGTTACCTGCACGCCGGTCACGCGCGCCAGCGATTCGGCCGCGGTATTGTCCGGCAATTTTCCGATGTCCTGCGCGACGATGGCGTCGAGGATCGCGTCCGAATTGCGCTTGATCTGCTGCGCCGTGCCAAGGCTTGCCCGGTATCCGGTAACGACGATATCGTCGCCTTGGGTCGACTGGCCGGCAGTTGCGGCAGCATTGGGTCGGCTTTGGCCGCCGGCAACGGCTGCGGGTTCGCTCTGGTCTTGCTCCGCCGGCTGCGGACTGTCGCTGGTCTCGCCAGACTGTGCCACCGCGCTCCCGGCAGCATCGGTTTGCGCATAGGCCGGCATGGCACAAAAAGGGCGACGACTGCCGTCGACGTCCGCAACAGATTGCGAAGCATCCTGAATCCTCCTCCACATGCTCATTCTTCGATGAGCGTTGGGGCGTTATAGTCAGACAATAACGGGTGGTGTCAACAGCATGCCGGCAAAATTCGTATAAGGTAATGGCTAGAAACAATCGCACCGGTGGCCGCGCTGCCTCCTACGCCCGACGATCAAATCGGAAGGCGCGGCGCAACCTGTCGGAGCGATCGACGTCGCTCCCGGGCCGGTACGCGGACGGGCTCCGGAGCGTCGTGCATTGCCTCGAACCGGCCGTTCGTCCGCCATGGCCGATCGACATTCGGTTCGCTGGACGCGGGACGACTGCTCTATCTTTATCGTCACTCCCGCAAAGGCGGGAGTCCCTGTGCGCCAGCGTCGCGGATTCAACCGAACCGTCAGCGATTATGGATTCCCGCCTGCGCGGGAATGACGACAATTCACGATCGCCCCTGAATGTCGATCGGCCCTAGACCGTGCGCGCCGCCTTCGCCAGTCTCGCGTCAAAAGTCCGACCAGTCGGGCTCGACCAGCTTTATCGTCCCGTTGCCGGTGCGCCGGGCGACCGGTACCGCGCGGACCAAGGCAGGACGGGGAATGGCGGGCACTTCCCGCACACCGGGCAGTCCGAGGGTGAAGCGTGCGATCTGGGCCGACAGCGCGTCGGCTTCGTTTGCCAGGCCATGGGCGGCGGCGGTGCTCTGTTCGACCATCGCGGCGTTGCGCTGAGTCACCCCGTCCATTTCGCCGACGGCGGCATTGACCTGCGACAACCCCTGCGACTGTTGTTCCGCCGCGCTCGATATGTCGGAGACGATGACGCTGATCTCACCGATGCGGGCGATGATGCGTTCGAGCGAGCGGCCGGTCTCCGCGACCAGCGCGACGCCGGCATCGACGGTCGCGGTCGAGGCGGTGACGCGCTGTTTCACGTCCTTGGCCGCTTCGGCGGACCGCTGCGCCAGCGCGCGGACTTCGGACGCGACGACTGCGAATCCCCGGCCGGCGTCGCCGGCGCGCGCCGCTTCCACGCCGGCATTGAGCGCCAGCAAATTGGTCTGGAAGGCAATGCCGTCGATGACCGAAATAATGTCCGAAATCTCGGCCGAATGCCCCTCGATCCGCGCCATCGCCTCGACGGCGCGGCACACGATCTCGCCCGATTCGACCGCTTCGCTGCGCGCCATGCTCACGACCCGGTTGGCGCGCTCGGCGCTGTTCGCGGTCTCGCGCATCGTGGCCGTGATCTGCTCCATCGCGGCGGCGGTCTGTTCGAGGCTGGCAGCCTGCTGCTCGGTCCGCTGTGACAGGTCGTCGGAAGCGGTGCTGATCTCGCCGGCACCTTTACGGATATCGCTGGCGGTGCTCGCGACCGATCGCATCGTCGCCAGCAGTGCCGCGACCGCTGCGTTGAAGTCGTTGCGCAGCGTCAGGAACGGCTCCTGCAGGTCGACACCGATATGGACCGTCAGGTCGCCGGCGGCGAGCTTCCCCAACCCCTCGCCCATCACCAACGCCATCTGGCGCTGGGTATCGGCTTCGCGGGCCGCCAGCGCGCTTTGGCGAAACGCCGCCATCGCCTTGGTGATACGGCCTACACAGTCGCGATTGGTGGTATAGGCGACCGGGCTGTCGAGATCGCCGGCGGCAAGCCCCTCCATCCGCACAACCGTCTGCACATAGGGGGTACAGATCAACCGCGACGCGCCAAAGGTCACGCCGACGATCGCCGCGACTCCAGCCAATGCGCCGCCGACGACCATGGCCGGCGCCAGCGGGGCGCCCGCTGCCGATCCGATCGCCAGCGCGGCGATTCCGCCCGACAGGATCAGGTAGAGGACTGCCAGCACCCGGAATTTGACCCGGATGGGAGCGTTCTACGAAAACCATGCGATCATAGGTCGTTATCCCCCGATTGGACACTGATCCGACAGGGCGATGCTATGGCGCATCGATTAAATATGGGTGTAACGGCCGATGGCCACGATCCGGGGTATCTTGCGGAATTCGCGTCACCTTTCGCACCGGTATTGCGCAGAATACGGAATTCGTCGCCACATACCGTCCGCTTTCAAACGCAAGCCGTCACGGGCGGGCTATGCGCGAGGATTTCGCCACGAACGATGTCCGCGCCGGCGACCAGCGCCCGCAGCTTGCCCTGCGCGACATCGCGCGACAGCGGGGCCATGCCGCAATTCGTCGCCGGCAGCAGCTTGTCGGCATCGACGAAGCGAAGCGCATTGCGCAACGTGGCGGCGACCTGTTCGGGTGTCTCGATCGCATCGGTCGCGACGTCGATCGCGCCGACCATGACCTTCTTGCCGCGGATCAGTTCGATCAGGTCCATCGGCACCCGCGCATTCTGGCATTCGAGCGAGATGATATCGATCGTCGATTTGCGGAGGTTGGGGAAGGTTTGCTCATATTGGCGCCATTCGGAACCCAGCGTCGTCTTCCAGTCGGTATTGGCCTTGATGCCATAGCCATAGCAGATGTGGACGGCGGTTTCGGCGGTCAGCCCTTCGGCCGCACGCTCCAGCGCCGCGATGCCCCGGTCATTGGCCTCGTCGAAGAAGACGTTGAACGCGGGTTCGTCGAACTGGATGATGTCGACCCCCGCCGCCGCCAGTTCGCGGGCTTCCTCGTTGAGGATGCAGGCGAACTCCCATGCCAGCTTCTCGCGGCTGCGGTAATGCGCGTCGTACAGGGTGTCGATCATCGTCATCGGCCCCGGCAGCGTCCATTTGATCCGCCGATCGGTCTGCGCGCGCAGGAACCGCGCATCCTCGACAAAGACCGATGTCGGTCGCGACACGGCCCCGACGACGGTCGGCACGCTAGCGTCGTAGCGGTTGCGGATGCGCACCGTCTCCCGCTTCGTGAAGTCGACACCGTCCAGATGCTCGATGAAGGTCGTGACGAAGTGCTGGCGCGTCTGCTCCCCGTCTCCGACGATATCGATCCCGGCCCGACGTTGATCGTCGACCGCGAGGCGCACCGCGTCGCGCTTGCCCGCGACCAGCTCGTCGCCGTCCAGCTTCCATGGCGACCACAAGGTGTTGGGCGCGGCCAGCCATAGAGGCTTGGGCAGGCTGCCCGCGGTCGTTGTCGGCAGCAATGTCGTCATGCTGAAAATACCTTTGCGATAAGGGAGGATCAAAGACCGCAGGTCGCACACCAGCGACGAAGGGCGGCGCCGTACGGCTTGATGAGATGCTCTTCGACGAACCTGCCCTGCTCGACGGCAAGACGGCTGCGCTCCTCGCGATCGTAGACGATGCGGGTCAGCGAATAATCCTGATAGGTCAGGCTCGGCCGATACTGCTCGGCCGCGACGGAATTGGCATTGTAGATTTCCGGACGGTAGATTTTCTGGAACGTCTCCATCGTCGCGACCGAGCTGGCAAGTTCTAGGTTGGTATAGTCGCCGACCAGATCGCCGATATGATAGAAAGCGAGCGGCGCGACGCCGTGCGGCGGCATGAAATAGCGCACCTTCAGCCCCATCTTCGCGAAATACCGGTCGGTCGGCGAGACGTCGTCGTTGCGATACTCGACCCCGAGGATCGGATGGACATTGGCGGTCCGGCGATAGGCCGCCCTGCTCGATACGCTCAGACAGATGACCGGGGGTTTGCGGAAATTGTCGCGATAGGCGCTCGAGCCGAGGAAATGCTTGAAGAGATTGCCGTGGAGATCGCCAAAGCCCGCCGGCGCGCCATCGCCTCCGGCGTTGACGTGACCGGGCAGGACGACGCTGAAGTCGTAATCGCGGACATAGGAGGAGAAATTATTGCCGACCATGCCGTCGCTCACCGTGCCGCTGACCCGGTCGGTGACGGTCGTGTGCAGGATCTCGATCAGCGGAAAGGCTTCGTCCCGTGCGCCCTCCCCCAGCGTCAGCGCGGCCGACACGATCTGCAACGCCAGCGTGTAGCGATCGCCGGTCGGATTGTCCCAGTGCATCAGCGCGTTGAAACGACGGTCGATCATTACCAGCGTATTGCGCAGATTTTCGCGGCGACGCTCCCCCCGCGCCAGATTGGCGAAGTTCGTGGTGACGCGGGTGCCGTCGGCCGGACGATATTCCTCGTCGAAGGGCACGCTGCTGATCGTGAATGTGAACCCGCTATTCGTCATGACTCACCCAGGCTTTGCGGGCGGAAGGTCAGGCGAAAGCGCGCAAGGGACGGACGGCGCCGGAAGGCATCGAGCCACGGACCGTCGCATCAAGCGCGATCCACCGGAGGAACCCCCGTCCGAGGAACGTTATGGCGTCGAAAGGCAGGTCTCCTGGCTTACGGGTCAACGCGGTGGCTCCGGCCTTCCCAGCTGCCTTGCGGGCACCCAGTGACACGAAATGGAGCCGCCGCTCGCCGCTTACAGTTGCGGGGGCAGCGCCGGACTCTGCCCTGACGGACATCACCGGCTTCCCGTCTTAGCCCCATCGCCATGCCTGGGATGGGGAACCTCGACGGGGGCGTTGAACACCATCCGGGCAGAGCTGTCAATGCTGATATAAAGATATCTTTATATCTCGGTTCAGGCTGGGCCCATGCTTGGAGGCGACGACCTCAGCCCCGCCGCAGCCGCGCCGGTCCGTTCGGCAGCGTCGCGGTCCATCCATCGGCACCGGTCGCGAACAGCGCCACGGTACGACGATAGGCCGACGCCAGCGCGATCCCGTCGGGCACGGGCCGCCATCCGACCACCCCGGGCACCAGTCCGGCCAGACAGCCGGACGCGTCGTCTATCGCCCACGCATTGGCGGAATCGATCCGCCTGTTGGTGAAGACGACCGCGCATTCCCCTTTAGCGGTCGCGATCGACCAGCGTCCGGCGAGGGTTTCGGGCTCTTCCAGCCTCAAGCTGCCGCTCGATTGCGCCGGTTCGTCGTGCGTTTTGGCCATTTGAATGTCTTCCTTCGTACCAAGCGTTGCGCAGCCAGCTGTATTGATAAAGAATACTAACGGGGCCGTGACGACAGTCATTCCCCGAAGGTACCGAAATACGCGTCCGATCCATGCGATCGGGGGGCGATTGCGTGGAGAATATCTGTGGCAGTAGCGCATCCCACAACTCCCTTATTCGAAAAGCTTTCCGACCAATATTTCGACGGTCCGACAGGCCCCGATGCGACATCGATATTGCATCGGCTGATGAACGATGGCAACGCCGCGAATGTCGGCGTCGACTTGCCCGCTATTATGGCGGCGCCGACCCTGTCGGCGGTACTGCCGATGCCCGCCACCGGTGCCTCGTTCGGCTTCGGTTGGGACGTATGGCAGTCGCACGCGTCGTCGCAGACTGCGGCAGCGGCCGAGGGTTGCCAGTGCTGGGGCTGCATGAATGGCGGCACGCCCGATCAGGGGACGGGTTCGGGGCCGCAGGCGGCGCTGAATGGCGAACAGCGCGGCGAGTCCGGTCCGAACGGCAAGCAGTCGCTGACGATCAGCGAAGCCGCCGCGCAGATCGGCCGCGCCAACCAGACGTGGAACGGATCGACGCTGGGACAGGCGGCGGAAGTCACCTATGCCTTCCGCGCCAGCGCGCCGACGTCGATGCCCAACGGCACGTCGGGCTTTTCGCGCTTCAACGACGCGCAGATCGAACAGGCGCAGATCGCGTTCCAGGCATGGGCCGATGTCGCACGCGTCACCTTTCGCCGGGTCGACAGCGGCAATGGCTACAGCAACAATGCGCAGATGCTGCTCGCCAATTATTCGAGCGGCGCTTCGGGGGCGGCGGCCTTCGCTTATTATCCCGGCAGCGGCGTCGGCGGCGACAGCTGGTACAATAGCACGCTCAGCTACAATCGTGCGCCCGACAATCTCAACTATGGCGGGCAGGTGCTGATCCACGAGATCGGCCATGCGCTGGGACTGGGCCACCCAGGCGATTACAACGCCGGCAACGGATCGCCGACCTATGCCAACAGCGCCTCCTATTACGAGGATACCCGGCAATATTCGGTGATGAGCTATTGGTCCGAAACCAATACCGGCGGCGACAATGGCGGCTATTATGCCGCGGCACCGCTGCTCGACGATATCGCCGCGATCCAGCGGCTCTACGGTGCCAACAACGCGACGCGCACCGGGGACACCGTCTATGGCTTCAATTCCAATACCGGCCGTGACTATTACACGGCGGCATCGGGCAGCTCGGCGCTGATCTTTGCCGCATGGGATGCCGGCGGCAACGACACGTTCGACTTTTCGGGCTATAGCAGCGCGTAGGTCATCGACCTGAACGACGGCAATTTCTCCGACGTCGGCGGGCTGAAGGGCAATGTCGCCATCGCGCAGGGTGCGACGATCGAGAATGCGCGCGGCGGATCGGGCGCCGACCGCATCATCGGCAACGAGGTCGCCAACCAGCTGTTCGGCAATGCCGGCAACGATGTGCTGATCGGCGGTGGTGGTGCCGATGTGCTGACCGGGGGCAGCGGGGCGGATGTGTTCGTCTTCACCGCGATCGGCGATTCGACGTCGAACGTCCGCGACCGGATCACCGACTTCGCCACCGGTGTGGACAAGGTCGACCTGTCGGCGATCGATGCCGATCTGTCGGTGTCGGGCGATCAGGCGTTCACGCAGGTCTCGCAGTTCACCGGCCGCGCGGGACAGGCAGTGATCAGCAACAGCAACGGCACGGCGTTGCTGTCCCTCGACCAGAATGGCGACGGTGTTGCCGACTTCGTGCTGTCGGTGACGGGGACGCTGGCGGGCAGCGACCTGTATTGGTGAGCGACCACCGGGGCCGGCATCGCGCCGGCCCCGGCAAGGTCACGCGAGCGTGACGCTGTCGGCGTTGACCAGATCGGCGCCGACCAGCGTGCCGACCAGTCGGACGCGCTTTTCGACCTCATCGACCGGCGTGCGATGCAGTTCGAGCTGATACCGCCCGCCCAGATCGCGCCGCAGGTAAAAGGCACCGCCTTCGCGAATCAGCGTTCCGCTTTCGTCGATCCGGGTGCCGATCGTCGGCATCGCCGCCCGGCTCAGCGGTCGCGTTCGGCGCGCTTGCGGTCGGCCTTGCGGGCGCGGCTGATCGCGGCGGCGCGTTC
Organism: Sphingomonas lacusdianchii; assembly: GCF_022664395.1. Taxonomy (GTDB): domain Bacteria; phylum Pseudomonadota; class Alphaproteobacteria; order Sphingomonadales; family Sphingomonadaceae; genus Sphingomonas; species Sphingomonas lacusdianchii. Next base: position 54,732 of record NZ_JAKRET010000014.1, read on the forward strand.
GCGGGCGCGCTTTTCCGACGGCTTCTCGTAATGGCGGCGCAGCTTCATTTCGCGATACACGCCTTCGCGCTGAAGCTTCTTCTTGAGCGCGCGCAGCGCCTGATCGACATTGTTATCGCGAACGATGATCTGCATGATGTACGACGTCCCAGGTTGATTCGATTCGACAGGATTCGGCCGGCCTATCCGGCACCGCCTATTACGATTGCCTTGCATTTGGCAATCATCGATCGGTCCTGCGGCTCGCACGGACCATTTCATCGATCCAGTGCAGCAATAATGTCGTATAGGTCCGCTGGTGCCGCGGGTCGCGCATCGCATGGCTTGCGCCGTGCAGGATGCGGTGGCTGAGCGAGTTGGCGTTGCGGAAGGCCGACTGGTAGGACAGCATCGCTTCGCGCGGGATCTGTTCGTCCTTTTCGGATTCGACGATCAGCACGTCGCCGCGAAACCCGGCACAGGCGGCGAGCGCCCGATCGTGCCGCTCGTCCTGCGGTTGCTGGCGATAGGCACGCACCACCTCCTTGTCGAGCAGCGCCTTGGGCGTATCCCAATGCTCGTCGGGGTAGAGGGCGGGCACGCGCAGCGCCATCCAGCGGATCGGCCGTTCGGCGGTCAGCAGCGCCGACAGATAGCCACCATAGCTGGTCCCGATCACGCCGATCGCCTTCGCGTCGATCAGCGGATGCGCCGCCAGATAGTCGTAGGCGGCAACGACATCGTCGAGGCTGTTCTGCCGCGTCACCTCGTTCCGGTCGGCGTCGCTGCCGGCATGGCCGCGCAGGTCGAAGGTGAAGCAGACGCAGCCGAGCCGCGCCAGCTCTTCCGCCTGCCCGAAATCCTCGGCCTGGTCACCGCCCCAGCCATGGACGAACAGGAACCCCGGCACCGGCGCCTCGGGTTCGATCAACGTACCGGTCAGCTTCTGCCCATCGACGCTAAGCGTCACGCGCCCTTCGTCGAGTGTCGTCGGATCGCTCACGCCAGCCTCACCGCATATTTGGTCATCGCCCCCACCTTAGGATCGACGCCGCGGTAATAGAGCGTCGCGCCGGTCGGCGGATCGATCTCGCCATAGACCTCGACGGTCGAGCAGCGCACGGCATGGGTATCGGGTTCGTCGCGCAGCGCCTCGAACGCGGCAATCTCCGCGCCGCTCGCCCCGCCGACGCGCCATGATTGTTCGAGCACGCCGATCCGCCGATCGCCCGCCGCATCGGTCCCCTCGATCACGTCGTAATTGCGCCGGGTCAGCAGCAGATCGGGATAGGCGAGCCGCGCCGCACGGTCGAACGTCCCCGCGCACGCCACCGCGCGCGCGATCGCCGGCGGCAGCGGCTCGGCGGCAAGCGCGTCGATCCCGCCGCGCACGACATACAGGTCCGACCCGCCATAGACGTCGCGGCCCAGATGATCGCGGGTCAGATTCTGGCTGCCCCAATAGCTGATCGTTCGGCCGCTTAACTCAATTATGCCTACGCTATAGGTGACGACGTCGGTAAGATTTTCCTCCAGCACGATACCGTGGCGGGCGAGCGTCGCGTCGTCCTCGCGCGACAGGGCATAGGCGAGCGCGGCGGCGTCATGGACGACGATCTGGCCCAGCCCGGCCTTGGCACAGACGTCCTTGATCCGCACCGGTCCGCGCGCCAGCAACCGCTGCCCGGCCGCCAGCGCATCCTCGCGGTTGAACGCGGTATAGCCGGTCAGCGCGGCATCGCCCATCAACCCGGCCATCGCCGGCGACCATGAAGGCGGACATTGCGCATCGGCATGGAGCAGGCCGTGGGTAATCGCCTTGGTCGCGACGAAGGCGGCCGGGACGACGCCGCCCAAAATCTGGTCGGCGTGGCGAATCCCCGCCGCCGCCGCCGCCGGCACCTCGATCGCGTCGCCCGGCACGTGCAGCGTCGCGCCCTCGACCGGATCGCCCACCGCGATGTCGAGCAGCGCGGCGATCCGGGTCAGCAGCATCGCACGCGACGCATGGTCGTGGACGTTGCCGGTCGCCAGATCGGCGTGCGTCAGTGCCGCGACGACCCGCACCGTCGGGATCGGCGGGATCGTCATGGTCGGGTCGACAGCGTTAGCGTGGAGCATGCCGGTTCGCCTGCATCAGAGGAATGTCGCGCCAACGCGCCATGATGCCGACCGGTTCAGCGCTCCCCGCAACTTCGGAAGCCGTAACGACCTGGAGGCGCCGCCCGTCAGACCGGCGACGGTCGCGCGGCGCCTTCCGTCGCTTCCTCCTCGTTCAGTTGGCCCAGCGCGCCTGCCGCCCGCGCCTTGCGGCCATAGACGATCTCGAACAGCGGAGAGGCCATCAGCGTCGTCACGATCGCCATGACGACCAGCATCGAGAACAGCGCCGGGCCGATAATGCCCTTTTGCAGGCCGATGTTGATGATGATGAGTTCCATCAGCCCACGCGCGTTCATCAGCGTGCCGACCGCCATCGCCGTCGCATTGTCCTGTCCGGTCGCGCGCGCCGCCGCCCAGCACGCCACGCCCTTCGCCGCGACCGATCCGATCAGGATCACGGACGCGACCGCGATCAGGTCGACGCTGTTGACCATGGTCAGTTGGGTGTTCAGCCCCGAATAGGCGAAGAACATCGGCACCAGCAAAGCTGTCGTGAACGGTTCGACCTGCTTGCGCACCTCGCGCGTCAGCACCCCGCGCGGCATGACGCAGCCGAGCAGGAAGCCGCCGAACACCGAATGCATCCCCGCCGCGTCCATCGCCCAAGCGCTGAGGCCGAACAGCATCACGACGACCGCCAGCATCGGCTGCGTCACCCGCCCCTCGCGATCGGCCCAGCGGGTCAGCGGCGCGAGCACCCTTGGCCCCAGCAGGATCATGAACGCCGCGAACGCGCCGCCGCCGACGATCGCCCTGACCGCGACCTCGCTGCCGCCGCCGAAGCTGGCCAGCACGATCGCCAGCACGACCCATGCCCCGGCATCGTCGATCGCGCCCGCCGACAACGACAGCGAGCCGAGCGGCGTGCCGGTCAGCCCGCGCTCATGGATGATGCGCGCCAGCATCGGAAAGGCGGTGATCGAAATGCACGCGCCCATGAACAGCGTTACCTGCAGGCTGGTAATCCCCTTACCGAACAGGTCCATCCCCAGCAGCCACGGGGTGAGCGCCAGCGCGACGAGGAACGGCGCCGCCATACCCGACAGCGACACCGCGACCGCGCTCTTCGCGTTCAGCCGGAAATGGTCGGTGCGAAACCCCAGCCCGACGAGGAACATGTACAGCCCGACGCCCAGCTGCGCGCAGACATAGAGGATCGGCTTGGCATCCTTGGGAAAGATCGCCGCCTGCAGCTCGGGCGCGAACAGCCCGAGCAGCGACGGGCCGAGCAGGACCCCGGCGATCATCTCGCCCACCACCTGCGGCTGATCGAGAAAGCGTTTCCCGAACCATCCCGTCACGCGGCACGCGCCGACGATGACGAAGATCTGCAGGAAGAACGCCACGCTCAATTCCGGTAACGCCATCGGCCCCTCCCGCCCATTTCGTTCTGTCGGGCATGCATTGCCGGACTCGCGCGCGGTAGCAAGCGGGTTTCGGCGACCGGCCGGCATACGTCCTTAAAATCGCTCCAGTTTCTCGCTCGCTACAACAGCTTGTCGAGCGTGATCGGCAGGTCGCGGATGCGGCGGCCGGTCGCGTTGTGGACCGCATTGGCCACCGCCGCGGCGACGCCGGTAATGCCGATCTCGCCGATGCCGTGCGCGCCCATCGGCGTGTGCGGGTCGGGAATGTCGGTCCAGATCACGTCGATCTCGGGCACGTCCAGATGCACCGGCACATGATATTCGGCGAGGCTGGGGTTCATGATCCGGCCGCTGCGTTCGTCGAACTGCGTCTCCTCCATCAACGCCATGCCGAGACCCATGACGATGCCGCCGCGAAACTGGCTGGCGGCGGTGCGCGGGTTGAGGATGCGCCCGCAGTCGAACGACCCGAGGAAGCGGCGCACCCGCACTTCGCCGGTCACGTCATTGACCCCGACTTCGCAGAACAGCGCGCTGTGCGAATGCATCGACCAGTGCATGAATTCGAGCGGCGGCGACCCCGCCTCGGTCACTTCGATGCTGTCGCGCCCGGCGCGCTTGAGGATCGAGGCATAGCTTTCGCGCTGGGCCGGATCGTCGAGACTGGCGAGGCCGCCGCTATCGCTGCCGACCTCCTTCGCCGACAGCCCGGCAAGCGGCGAGTCGTTGCCCGCCAGTTTCAGCAGCTTCGCGGTCAGCGCATTGTGCGCGGCGATCACCGCCGCGCCGATCGCGGCGGTCTGTTGCGATCCCCCGGCCATGATCGCGCCGGGAATGGCGCTGTCGCCATAGCCGACCTCGACCCGGTCGAGCGGCAGGCCGAGGCGTTCGGCGGCGACGATCGCGGTCGTCGTGCCGGTGCCCATGCCCATCTCCGCCGCCGCGACCTCGACAGAAGCGCGCACCGCGTCGCCGTCGCGCGTCAGCGTCAGCCGCGCCTTGGCCCCCGGCATCCGGTAATAGGGATAGGTGCCGGTCGCACAGCCCATGCCGATCCGCCATTCGCCCTCGCGGCGGGTCGCGGTCTCCGGCCGGTCGCGCCATCCGAAGCGTTCCGCCCCCTGCCGCCACGCGGTGACGATATGGCGCGAGGAAAAGGGCAGGCCCGAGGTCGGGTCCTTGTCCGGCTCGTTCCGGATGCGCAGCTCGACCGGATCGATGTTCAGCTCGCCCGCCAGTTCGTCGATCGCCGATTCGAGCGCGAAGGTGCCGACTGCTTCGCCCGGCGCGCGCATGAAGGTGTTGGCGAGCGTCTGCATCCGCGCCACGTCGACATTCAGCGCGATGTTGGGCACGGCATAGGCCGACCTCGTGCCGAGGATGAACGGTTCGGGCATGGCATTGTGCGGGGTCATCACCGACAGGCCGGTATGGATCAGCGCGGTGAAGCGCCCGTCGGCCGCCGCGCCGATCGCCACGCGCTGTTCGGTCAGCGTGCGTCCGCCGACCACCCGGTACACGCCCTCGCGCGACAGGGCGATGCGCACCGGTCGCCCGGCCAGCTTCGCGGCGGCGGCAGCGATCACCTGATGTTCCCACAGCCCCTTCGACCCGAAGCCGCCACCGACATAGGGGGAGGTCAGCCGGACCTTGTCGGCCTTCAGCCCGAACACCTCGGCCATGGTCTGCGCCTGTTGCGCGACCATCTGGCTGGCGTCGTGGATCACCAGCACGCCGTCGATCCATGCCAGCGTCGCGGCGTGCGGCTCGATCGGGTTATGGTTGTGGCGCGGCGTCGTATAGCGGCGGTCGACCTTGTGCGGGGCGGCAGCCAGCGCCGCCTCGGCATCGCCGATTTCGTTGCGCAGCGGCTGTCCCATGAACAGGCCCTGTTCGACCCCCTTGGCCTTTGCCGCCGCCAGCGCCGTCACCGCCGGCAGTTCGGCATAGGTGAAGCGCAGCAGCGACGCGGCATGGTCGGCCTGTTCCTGCGTCTCGGCGAGCACGCAGGCGATCGGCTGTCCGTTCCAATGGACCTTATCGTCCTGCAGGATCGGCACCGTGTCCGGCCCGACCGCGCTGCCCGACGTGCCGAACATCGCCGGCGTCTTCATCCGCGGCGCGTTGCGATGGGTCATCACCAGCACCACGCCCGGCGCCGCCTCCGCCGCCGCGCTGTCGATCGCGGTGACCCGCCCGCGCGCGATCGTGGCATAGGCGAGCGCGGCATAGGCCATGTTCTCGAACCGATATTCGGCGGAAAAGGCCGCTCCGCCGCTGACCTTCAGCGGTCCGTCGAGCCGCGACACCGGCGTCCCGATCAGCCCGTGCTTGCGCGCGATCAGCGGGTCGGGGACCCCGCCCGGGATCCAGCTATCGGGGGCCAGCGGCACCAGTTTCTGGAGCGCGCCCATCACCAGCCCCTGTGCGGTCTGTTTGGCGCTGTCGATGATGCTCATGCCGCTGCTCCCGTCGTCAGTTCGCCCAGCACCGCCGCCAGCGTGCGCTGCGCCAGCAGCGGCTTGAATCCGTTGTCGCGCAGCGGCTGCGCATCGGCGAACTCGGCCGCCGCCGCCGCGCGGAACAGCGCGTCGTCCGGCACCTGTCCCTTGAGCGCCGCCTCCGCCTTCACCGCGCGCCATGGCTTGTGCGCCACCCCGCCGAACGCGATGCGGACATCGGCGATGCGCCCCTCCTCGATCGACAGCGCCGCGGCGACCGAGATCAGGGCAAAGGCATAGCTCGCCCGGTCACGCACCTTGCGATAAGTCGAATGCGCCGCAAGCGGGTTGGCCGGCAGCTCGACCGCGACGATCAGCTCGCCCGGCGCCAATATCGTGTCGAGATCGGGGCGGTCGCCGGGCAGGCGGTGAAACGCATCGAACGCGATCGCGCGCGCACCGGCCGGCCCTTCGACCTGCACCACCGCATCGAGCGCGGCGAGCGCAACGCACATGTCGGAAGGATGCGTCGCGACGCATGCGTCCGATGCGCCGAGCACTGCATGGATGCGGTTGAACCCGCCGCGCGCGTCGCAGCCCGATCCGACCACCCGCTTGTTGCAGCGCGATCCGTCGGTGTCGTAGAAATAGGTGCAGCGCGTCCGTTGCAGCAAATTGCCGCCGACCGTCGCCATATTGCGGATCTGCGCCGACGCGCCCGCGAGGATCGCACGGGCGAGCACCGGATAGCGGCTGCGCACCGCCGCATGTTCGGCGAGCGCGGTGTTGCGCACGCCCGCGCCGATGCGCAGGCCGCCGTCCGGTGTTTCCTCGATCCGGTCGGACAGGCCGCTCACATCGATCAGCCGCGCCGGCCGCGCCACCGTCTCGCGCATCAGGTCGACCAGATTGGTGCCGCCGCCCAGAAACGCGGTCCCCTCGATCGCGCCCATGCGCAGTGCATCCGCGACGTCGCCCGCGCGGGCATAGTCGAACGGGGTCATGCCGCAGCTTCCACGCTTAGGCGGATCGCATCGATGATCCCGTTATGCGCACCGCAACGGCACAGATTGCCGCTCATCCGTTCCTGCACCTCGGCGCGGTCGAGGGTGACGGCGGCGGTCAGGTCGGACGTGACGTTGCTCGGCAGCCCACGTTTCGCCTCCATCATCATCCCCAGCGCCGAACAGATCTGGCCCGGCGTGCAATATCCGCACTGGAATCCGTCATGGTCGATGAACGCCTGTTGCAGCGGATGAAGCGCGCCTGCCTGCCCCACCCCCTCGATCGTAGTGATCGACCGCCCGTCATATTGCACGGCGAGCGCCAGGCACGACAGGATGCGCTCGCCATCGGCCAGCACGGTGCACGCGCCGCACGCCCCCTGGTTGCAGCCCTTCTTGGTACCGGTCAGATGCAGCGTCTCGCGCAGATGGTCGAGCAGCGACACGCGCGGATCGGCGGGCGGCGCGACCGCCACCCCGTTGATGATGAGCGACACGCCTGATCTCCGTCCGATGGCTGGATCGCATCAGGCTATCACAGCGCGAATAATTGAAAAGCCGGCATTTTCGGTCCCCATGGCACCAAGGCACGCTACCCGATATGGCGTATTTCCGGCCTGTCGCCTCCCCGGCATCATCGCCATGACTGCCGCCTCGTGCCGGCAACCACAGGAGAGCCGCCATGCCCGACGCCAGGCTGTTGCGTACCTTCACCCGCAAGCGTTTCGATCCGTCGCGGATGCGGATCGATCCCGCCCGCCTCGCGGTGCTGCGCGATACGCGGGCGGCGCGGATCGCTGCGCTGCTGGGCACGCAGAAACCCTATAAGCTCGATACGCCGTGGCTGACGCTGCGCCCCGATCAGCCGATGGTGGCCGGCAGGGGCTGGGTCGAATATGTCAGCCCCAGCTCGGTCGGCATGGGGCAGTTCGCGGACGGCAGCTATATGTATGCCGCGTTCGACCTGATCTTTCAGAAGGACATGCCCTCCTCCTTTTCGGTCGAGCGGCCGCAGGTGATGATCCGGTTGGTCGATCCGCCGGCGGCGACGATGCTGATCGAGGTCGATATCCATTGCTACGACTTTCCACCCGGCGATCCCGAATTCGAAATTCAGGCGGCGAACAAGCAGGTGATGACCATTTCCGAAGGGCATCGCGAAACCATCATGTTCCTGATGCACGACTTCGCCTCGATCCAGTCGGCCTGGGCCACGGGCGAGAAATTCTGGGATCGCGACGGCAACTGGGCGTTCTTCGAAGCGCGGATCACCCCGGTCGACTGATCGCGCGTCACAGCGGCGCGCCGGTCACCCCGCTGACGAACCCCGGCCCCCAGAAGCGGGTGACGAACACCCAGGTCGCCAGCATGACGAACAGGCTGGCGGCGATCAACGCCACAACCGCGCCGCCGGTCAGCGCGACACCGGCCGGGCGGCGGCGGGCGCGGATGAACAGTTCGGCGACCGCCAGATTGGGCAGGTAGAAGGCGAAGGCCATCACCGCGTCGAAACCGCCGCGAAAGTCGCTGCTATGCCCGACCTTGCCCATGGTCAGGAACCACAGCCCATATTCCATCCGGTACAGCCATGACCCAATGACCAGCGCGAACAGGCGGATCGCCCATGCCCGGTGCGCCGCGATCCGGCCGGTCCATGCGCGCTGCCACGCCAGCACCGCGGCGGCGCAGGTGAGCAGCCCGTACAGGCCGAAGCCGATATCCATCACCGGCCCGCCGATCGTCCCGCGCGTGATGATGAACCCCAGGCCCCCCGCCCCGGTCACCGCCGCCGCCATGACATAGACGCGTCCCAGCCAGCGGTGCAGCCCCGGCCAGCCTGTCCGCAGCCGTGCGATCAACTGGATCGGCCCCAGCAGCAGCAGCACGCCACCCGCGACGAAATGCGCACCGATCGCCATCGTCCCGACCGGGCCGGCGCGGTCGAACAGGGCGGGCAGCGACGCGTTCCACTGTTCGGGCGTACCGCGCAGCGCCGCCCCGCCGAAGAATGCGACGATATAGGCCCCGAACAGCGCCGCGCTGATCCAGGTCACCACGACCAGCAGCCCCGCCGCCCCGCGCACCGTCCGTTCCATCGCGCCACCTTACGCGGGCGCGCGCGCTCATGCTATGGCGACGGGGTGTCCGTGCCATCCGTTCCGCCCGTCGATTTCGTCGTCATCGATGTCGAAACCGCCTGTTCCCGCGTCAGCAGCATCTGCCAGATCGGCATCGTCGGCTTCCATGCCGGGGCGGAGGTCTTTGCGTATGAAACGCTGCTCGACCCCTGCGACGAATTCTTCGCGTCGAACATCCGCATCCATGGCATCACCAGCGACCATGTCTTCGGCAAGCCCAATTTCGCCGATATCCATGCGACGGTCGGATCCTATCTGACCGGCCGGGTGACGGTGGCGCATTCGTCGTTCGACAAGAGCGCGCTGGCCGCCGCCTGTGCCCAGCATGGCCTGCCGCCAATCGAGACGCGCTGGCTCGACAGCGTCGGCGTCGCCCGGCGGGCATGGCCCGAACTGCCGAGCCACCGGCTGAACATCCTGACCAAGTTCCTGAAACTGCGGCACAAGCATCACGACGCGCTGAGCGACGCGCGCGCGGCGGGCATGGTCGTCGTCCGCGCCATGGCGCATACCGGCCACGACCTCGCCGCCCTGCTCTCCCCCGCCCCCAAACGCGGGTCGGCGCCCAAGGCCGCCGGCGACGGCCCGCTGAAGGGGCAGCGTATCGCCTTGATCGGCGCGACCCGCGACGGCCCGCTCGCGCACCGGCTCGCCGCGCTCGGCGCGCGGATCGTCGCCGGGGTCGGGACGACCACGACGATGCTGGTGATCGGCAACGCCCAGACCTTCGGCCGCTTCGTCCACGCCCATGCCGATTATCGCCGCGCCGAGGAACTGAACCGGGCCGGCGCTGCGATCGAGATCGTCGCGGAGGATGGGTTGCTGGCGCGGTTGGCCGCAATGGCGAATTGACCGGCGACACCCGTCCCTTGGGTCTTCGTCGAGCTACCCTCTTCGTCATTCCCGCCCAGGCGGGTGACGGCAAGGGCGATCGACCGGGAAGTCGGCCGGTCGCGCGCTAACCCCTTGTACCCCATCCCGCCAACGGCAATGATGCGGCGATGATCGCCCGCCTGCCCCTCGCCCTGCTCGGCGCGTTCGCGCTCCTGCTTCCCGCCCGCCCGGTTCTGGCCCAGACGCCGCCGCCACCCGTCGCGATGGTCGCGGGCGACCTGCGACCTGGTAGCGACCTGACCGGGCAATGGCATTATTCGATCGACCCGTACCGCGCCGGGATGCGCGGCTTTCACGGCGAGGATGCGAATGTCACCGAGCGCCGTTGGGCGGACGTCGATGTTCAAGCAGAGCTGCGCCGCAACCAGCAGGCGTTGTTCGAATATGACATGGCCGCCGCGCCGGTCGCGACCTTGCCCGGCGGGTGGATGACCCATGCGGCGGAGATGCGCCACTATCAGGGGCTGGTCTGGTATCAGCGCCATTTCAGCGCGCAGCCGACCGCCGGCAAACGCCGCTTCCTGCGCTTCGGCGCGGTCAACTACCGGGCGCGCGTGTTCCTGAACGGCCAGTTCGTCGGCGAGCATGAGGGCGGCTTCACCCCCTTCGCGATCGAGGTCACCGACCGCGTCCGGGCCGGCGACAACCAGATCACCGTCGCGGTCGATTCCGCCGTCGACGCCAGCAGCGTGCCGCCGCCGGTCACCGATTGGGAGAATTATGGCGGCATCACCCGCGACATCCGCCTGATCGAAACGCCCGCGACCTTCGTCGACGATGCATGGGTCCGGCTGACCCGCACCGGCCGACTCGCGATCGATGCGAAGCTGAACGGCAGCACCGCCGCCAATGCGCTGATGCGGCTCACCATTCCGGCGCTGGGGGTCACGCTGTCGAGGCGCACCGGTGGCGAGGGTCGCTGGCATGGTGAGATCGCCGCCCCCAGGCGGATGCGCCGCTGGTCGCCCGAGACACCGACCCTCTATGACGTGACGCTCGAAGCCGGCGAGGATCGCTGGCATGACCGGATCGGCTTCCGCACGATCGAGCGGCGCGGGGCGCAGATCCTGCTCAACGGCCGCCCGGTCTTCCTGCGCGGGATCAGCGTGCATGAGGAGGAATTCGGCAACAATCCCGCGCGCAGCATCACGCCCGCCGCGGCGCGCGCGCTGCTGGCCGAGGCGAAGGACGGACTGCATGCCAATTTCGTCCGCCTCGCCCATTATCCGCATGGCGAGGTGACGACGCGGCTTGCCGACGAACTGGGGCTGCTCGTGTGGAGCGAGGTGCCGGTCTATTGGCTGATCGCGTGGGACAATCCCGCGACGCTGAAGACCGCCCGCGCGATGCTGGCCGACAATATCGTGCGCGACCGCAACCGCGCGTCGATCGCGATCTGGAGCATCGCCAACGAAACCCCCAATTCGCCCGCGCGCAACGCGTTTCTTGGCACGCTGGCCGACGATGTCCGGCGGCTCGACGATACGCGACTGCTGGGTGCCGCGCTGCTGACCGACCGGTCGACGCAGGACGGCCATCCGCTGATGACGATCAACGACCCGCTCGCCGAACGGCTCGATGTGATGGGGGTCAACACCTATAATGGCTGGTATTCGCCCGACCTTCTGGCCGATCTGCCCGGAATAGCGTGGCAGGTGCCTGCGAACAAGCCGCTGATCCTGTCCGAATTCGGTGCGGGTGCGAAGGCCGGCTTCCACGACGACCGCCCCGCCCCGCAAAAATTCTCCGAGGAATATCAGCGCGACTATTACCGCGCGACACTGGCCATGGCGGCGAAGATCCCGACGCTCAGCGGCATGTCGCCATGGCTGCTCAAGGATTTCCGCTCGCCGCGCCGCCAGAACGGTTGGCAGCAGGGCTATAATCGCAAGGGGCTGGTATCGGAAACCGGACAGCGCAAGCTGGCGTTCGACGTGCTGGCGGGATTTTATACGGAGCGGGCGCAGCGCGAGGCGAAATAGGCGCGATCGATCGAAAAAACCGATCAATGGCATTGGTTCAAGTCATTAGCCTTACCCAACCCGCTGGTTCATCCTGCCGCCATTAGACGGTCGAGAGGAATTTACCGATGGACGCCATTACCGAAGGCAGCCCGATCAACGATCCCAAGAAGCAGCCCGCCGCGATGCGCCGCCTGCTGGGCCAGACCGCCCGCGACTGGTGGCCCGAAGCGCTGTCGATCGACATCCTGCATCAAAAGGGTGTCAGCGGGAATCCGATGGGCAACGACTTCGATTACCGCAAGCAGTTCGAAGCGATCGACTATGCCGCGCTGAAGGCCGACCTGACCGCGCTGATGACCGACAGCCAGCCCTGGTGGCCGGCAGACTATGGCCATTACGGCCCGTTCTTCATCCGCATGGCGTGGCACTCGGCCGGCACCTATCGCACCGGCGACGGTCGCGGCGGGTCGTCGGCGGGGCAGCAGCGCTTCGCCCCGCTCAATTCGTGGCCGGACAACGGCAATCTCGACAAGGCGCGTCGCCTGCTGTGGCCGATCAAGCAGAAGTACGGACGGCAGCTGAGCTGGGCCGACCTGTTCATCCTGGCCGGCAATGTCGCGATCGAATCGATGGGCGGCCCGACCTTCGGCTTCGGCGGCGGACGCGAGGACGTGTTCGAGCCGGAGAAGGACGTCTATTGGGGCACCGAGGAGGAATGGCTCGGCCAGACCCGCATCGATGAGGAAGCCGGCCTCGCGCTCGAAAGCCCGCTCGCCGCGATCCAGCACGGGCTGATCTACGTCAATCCCGAAGGTCCGGGCGGCTGCCCGATGCCCAAGGGGTCGGCGCGCGACATGCGCGAAACCTTTGCCCGCATGGGCATGAACGACGAGGAAACCGTCGCGCTGACCGCCGGCGGCCATACCTTCGGCAAGGCGCATGGCGCGGGCGATCCCAAGCATGTGGGCAAGGAACCCGAAGGCGCCGATATCGCCGCACAGGGTCTGGGCTGGGCATCGACCCACGAGACCGGCATGGGCGACCATACCATCACGTCCGGCCTCGAAGGGGCATGGACGCCGACGCCGACGAAGTGGGACATGACCTATTTCGACATGCTGTTCGACCATGAATATGAACTGGTGAAGAGCCCGGCGGGCGCGCATCAGTGGCAGCCGGTCGGCAATCCGGAGGATACGCTGGCCCCGGCGGCGCATACCCCGGACAAGAAGGTGCCGACGATGATGTCGACCGCCGACATGGCGTTGAAGGTCGACCCGGCGTACAATGCGATCTGTCAGAAATTCCGTGCCGATCCCGATTATTTCGCCGATGTCTGGGCGCGGGCATGGTTCAAGCTGACACACCGCGACATGGGGCCGAATGTCCGCCTGATCGGCCCGGAAGTGCCGAAGGAAGACCTGATCTGGCAGGATCCGGTTCCGAAGCTCGAAGGCGAACCGCTGGGCGAAGGCGATGTTGCGACGCTCAAGCAGGCGATTGCCGCATCGGGCCTGTCGATCGCCGAACTGGTGACGACCGCCTGGGCATCTGCCTCGACCTATCGCGGGTCGGACAAGCGCGGCGGCGCCAATGGCGCGCGCATCCGCCTCGCCCCGCAAAAGGACTGGGAGGTCAACGAGCCGGAACAGTTGGCGAAGGTGCTTAGCGTCTATGACGGCATCAAGGCCGATTTCGACGGCAAGGGCGGCAAGACCGTGTCGATCGCCGACCTGATCGTGCTGGGCGGTGTCGTCGGGCTGGAACAGGCGATCGCGCCGACCGGCCACGACGTCGCCGTGCCGTTCACCCCGGGCAGGACCGACGCGACGCAGGAATGGACCGATGTCGAAAGCTTCGCGGTGCTAGAGCCCAAGGCCGATGCGTTCCGCAACTATCTGCAGGTGCAGTTCAACGTTCCGACCGAGGAACTGATGATCGACCGGGCGCAGTTGCTGGGTCTGTCGGCCCCGGAAATGGCGGTGCTGGTCGCGGGGTTGCGCGTGCTGGGGGCGAACCACAGCAAGGCGAAGGAGCACGGCGTGTTCACCACGCGTCCGGGCCAGCTGACCAACGACTTCTTCGTCAATTTGCTCGACATGGGCACGGCGTGGAAGCAGGTCAGCGACGAAAGCGACCAGGAGTTCGTCGGCACCGATCGCCATACCAAGGAGCAGAAGTGGACCGCGTCGCGGACCGATCTGGTCTATGGCTCGAACTCGCAGCTGCGCGCGATCGCCGAAGTCTATGCGTGCAGCGATGCCAGCGAGAAGTTCGTGCAGGACTTCGTCGCGGCATGGACCAAGGTGATGATGGCCGACCGCTTCGATCTGGGTCGCGCGTAAGCCTCACCATCGTCTGAAGAAGGAAACGCCCGGGCCGGAAGGCTCGGGCGTTTTCCATGCGAGGCGATCGAAAGACCGATCCACCTATCTCGAACCGAACGTCATCCCAGCGCAGGCTGGGATCTCCCCGTGAAAGCACGCGACAGGAGCCGCGGGAGGCCCCAGCCTGCGCTGGGGCGACGTTTTTGGTTGGCTGGTTCAGACGTCAGCCCAAGCCTCACCGCCGCTGGTCGGCCGTCTTCGCCCGCTCGGCGGCGAACGCTTCCGACGGGTTCCAACCCGGCCAGCCCCGCCCCTCGGCCACCTCGCGGCCCAGCGCATAGGCGACGCTCCCTTCCTGCGCCGCACCGGTGAGGTCCCAGCGCGCATCATATTCGTCGCAGGTCTGGTGATAGCACTGCGCATTATACCGCGCCCGTTCGCGCTCGCCCGCGGCCACCCCGCCCCGCACCAGATCGCGGCCGGCACGGAAATACACGCCCGGCACGCCCTTTTGCGCGAGCGCATAATGGTCGGAACGGTAATACCAACCCGCTTCGGTATTCTCCTCGGGCACGATCTTCAGCCCCTGTGCCGCCGCGACCCGCGTCAGATCGGCCTCCAGCGGGGTGCGCCCGACCCCGATCAGTTCGAGGTCGCGGGTCCGGCCGAGCACGACATGCGGGTCGAGGTTGAACTGCGCCGCCGTGGTCGCCAGCGGCAGCGCCGGATGCTCGGCATACCAGCTGGCGCCGAGCAACCCCTTCTCCTCCGCCGTCCACAGCGCGAAGACCACCGTTCGCCGCGGCCGCTTGGCACCCGCGAACGCCCGCCCGATCTCCAGCAGCGTCGCGGTGCCGGTACCGTTGTCGACCGCACCGTTGCGGATGCGATCGGCGGGCGGGTCGAACGCGTTCTCGCCATAGGCATCCCAATGCGCGCCATAGAGGATGCTGCCCGCCGCCGGATCGGTCCCCGGCAGCACGCCGACGATATTGTGGCTGACCACCCGGTCCATCGCGACCTCGGTCTCGGCGGTCAGCGTCACGCCCTTCAGCGCGACGCCGCGAAACGTCGCCGCCTGGGCCGCGCGCTTGGCGGCGGCATAATCGAGCCCGCCCTGCCGCAGCATTGCCACGCCGATATCGTTGCGCAGCGTGCCGCGCAGCCCGAACGCCGCGGGCATCGTGCCCGTATCCAGCGCATAACCCGGCACGGCATCGCTCTTCGCCAGTTGCAGCCACGGATAGCTCGACGGAAAGGTGTCGTGGATCTGGAAGAAGGCGATCGCCCCGCGCTGCTGCGCCTCGCTCAGCTTGGTCCGCGCCGCCGGGCTCGACGCCCGCCCGCCAAAGCCCAGATCGCGCCCCGCCTCGACATCGGGATCGCCGGCCAGCGCCACCACCACCTTGCCGCGCACATCGATGCCGCGATACGGGTCGTAGCCGAGCGCCGGCGCGACGATGCCATAGCCGACGAACACCACCGGCGCATCGCGGAACGCCGTCGTCCCGATGATCCGCGACGACGCGGCGATCTCGACGCCGGGCGTCAGCGTCTGCGTGGTCCCGCCGATGGTCAGCGCGATCGCCGCCCGGTTGCGCGTCCAGCGGAGCAGCGGCACCCGCTGTCGAAACCCCTGATCCCCCACCGGCCGCAGTCCGAGCGTCGCGAACCGCCGTTCGAGGAAATCGAGCGTCTTCTCCTCGCCGATCTGGGTCGGCCCGCGCCCATGGAAATCATCGGCGCTCAGCGTCTTCACATCGGCCTTGATCCGTTCGGGCGACAGGATCGGCGGGGCGGGATCGGCTGCGGCGGCGGTCAGCAGCAGGAGCAGCGGGAGCATCGGTTTCATACGCACAGACTGACGCGGCGACGCCGGCGATACAAGCGTGGGCCGCCGTCCACCACGGACTTACAATTCCCGGAACGTTCCAAGATTCGGCTTGTCGATTTGAAGCTTTCGGTGTCATATAAACGTCGACAAGCTTCAATCAGCGGATCGGACCCAATCATGAATGCAATCGTCGCGCAGATCGGCGATCTTGCCGAAGCTGGCGAGCGGATGATCGAGCGGCTGCGGCGCAAGGCGTTTCTGCCTGAAAGCCGCAAGGCGCTCAACGTCCGCTTCGGCATTGCCGAAGCGGCGCAACTGCTCGGCTGTTCGACCAACCGCATCCGCATGGCCGAGGATGACGGCCGCCTGCCCCCCGCCCCGGCGGCCGAGAATGGCCGGCGTCTGGGCTATAGCGTCGACGAGCTGCTGCACATGCGGCAAGTGCTCGGCGCCTCTCCCGCCCGCGCGCCGCTCGACGTGCCGGCAATCGTCGCGGTGCAGAATTTCAAGGGCGGCGTCGGCAAGTCGACGGTCACCACCCACCTTGCCCATTATTTCGCGGTGCAGGGCTACCGGGTGCTGGTCGTCGATTGCGACAGCCAGGCGACGACGACCACGCTGTTCGGCTTTAACCCGCACTTCAACATCACCCGCGAGGAGACACTATATCCTTATCTGTCGATCGACCCGACGCAGAACGACCTGTCCTATGCGGTTAAGTCGACGTCGTGGCCGAATGTCGACCTGATCCCGTCGAACCTCGAACTGTTCGACGTCGAATATGAGCTGGCGGCGTCGGGATCGGATGGGCAATCGGTATTGGCGGCACGGTTTCGCAAACTAAAACAAGGGCTTATCGATCTAGCGCGGCATTATGACATCGTCCTGCTCGACCCGCCGCCCGCGCTCGGCACGATCAGCCTCGCGGTGATGCAGGCGGCGAATGCGCTGCTGGTACCGCTGGCGGCGACCACGCCCGATTTCTGTTCGACGGTGCAATTCCTGTCGATGATGGATCAGGTGCTGCAGCAACTGAGCGGCGCGGGGATCGAGGTCGATTACAGCTTCGTCCGGCTGATCTGTTCGAAATTCGACGGCAATGATCCCAGCCACGCGATGGTGCGGGCGATCATGGAGCAGAGTTTCGGTCCGGCGCTGCTGCCCGTGCCGATCCTCGAATCCGCCGAAATCAGCCATGCGGCGATGCGGATGATGACCGTCTACGAACTCGAAAAGCCGATCGGCACGCCCAAGACACACAAACGCTGCCGCGCCAATCTCGACGAGGCGTTGGGCCAGATCGAGCAGCTGGTGCGACAGGGTTGGGGTCGGGTGGCACCGGCGGGGGAGGAGCTGTTGTATGCGGCGGTTTGACGGCGCGCAGCGCGGCGCGGCGGCGCTGAAAGCGCCAACCGCGCTCAAACCGCCCGGCCGGCGGGCCAGCAGCCCGTCCGACGCGTTGGCGAAGGCCAATGCGGCGCTGAGTCTCCAAACGCAAAACACCGAGTCCCCCCATGGCGCGTAAGCAATCCGACTACCTCGCCGCGCTGCTTTCCGACGAGGCACCGCAGGCGGCCGAAGCCCCCCCTGCCCCACCCGAGCGCGGCTCCGACCGGCTGCGCGGCACCACCCTGCTCGGCCGTGAATCGGCGCTTGCCCGGGTCGCCTCGGGCGAGGTCCGCCAGGTCACGCAGCTGCTGCTCGATCCGGCGCGAGTCCGCATCTGGCCGGGCAATGCGCGCTCCTATGCCCATCTGACCGAGGCGAGTTGCCGCGAACTGATCGATTCGATCATCGCCGAGGGCGGGCAGAAGGTCCCCGCCGTGGTTCGCCGCGTCGAGGGCGACGCCGCGCATGACTATGAGGTGATCGCCGGCACCCGCCGTCACTGGTCGATCTCATGGCTGCGCGCGCACAGCTATCCCGACATGATGTTCGTCGCGCAGGTCGCGACGCTCGACGACGAAGCCGCCTTCCGCCTCGCCGATCTGGAGAACCGGGCGCGCGCCGACGTGTCCGACCTCGAGCGCGCACGCAACTATGCCGCCGCGCTCAAGACCCATTATGGCAACCACGCCTCGCGCATGGCCGAACGGCTGAAATTGTCGAAGGGCTGGCTGTCGAAGATGTTGCGCGTCGCGGCGCTGCCCGACACGATCGTCGCCGCCTTCGCGTCGCCCGGCGATGTCCAGCTGAAGAGCGGCTATGCGCTGGCGCAGGCGCTTGACGACCGCGCCGATGCGGCGGTGATCGGCGGCGAGGCCAAGGCGCTGGTCCGCGAGCAGCAGCATCGTCGCGACAAGGGGCTGCCCCCCATTCCGGCCGCCGACGTGCTGCGCCGGCTGATCGATGCGCCCAAGCGCGGGCAGGAGGCGAAGGACCGGTTCGTCTGGACCACGCCGCACGGCCGCGTCGCCGTCACCGCGCAGACGATCAATCGGCAGGGCGTGACGCTGCGCCTCCATGCTGGATCGGGCCTCAGCAACAACGACATGGTCGAAATGGTGCGCAAGGCGCTGATCGAGCTCGACGGCGACGGCCGCGGATTGCAGCGGTGACCGGGCGGGCGCCCCGAGTTTCCCCGGGGAAACATCGCCCGTCCCCCACCCCTTTCTCCCCGAAGTTTCCCCGGGGAAACCTGCCTGCGGACCCGACGACATGACCCGCCCGACACCCGAGAAAATCCCCGAACAGTTCGACCTGTTCCTCCCCTATCTCGCCGACATGCCGCTGCGCGACCAGCGCGAGATGATGGAGCGGCCGTTCTTCAGCCTCGCAAAGAACAAGCGGATCAAGCCGATCGATTATCGCAGCCCCGACGGCAAGCTGTGGGTCCATGTCTCGGCCAATGCCGATTATGGCATGGCGACGATCTGGGACGCCGACATCCTGATCTATTGCGCCAGCGTGCTGGCCGACATGGCGCGGCGGGGCGTCAACGACGTGCCACGCAAGCTGCACCTGATGCCGTACGATTTGCTGCGCGCGATCGGGCGGCCGACGACGGGGCGCGCGTACGAATTGCTGGGACAGTCGCTCGACCGGTTGGTGGCGACGACGATCAAGACCAATATCCGTGCCGAAAACCGGCGCGAGGCGACGTTCAGCTGGCTCGATGGCTGGACGCAGCTGGTCGATGAGAAGACCGAACGGTCGCGCGGCATGACGATCGAACTGTCGAACTGGTTCTGGGAAGGGGTGATGATGACCGGCGGCGTGCTGTCGATCGACCGCGCCTATTTCGACCTGACGGGGGGCCGCGAGCGCTGGCTGTACCGCGTCGCGCGCAAACATGCCGGGGGCGCCGGGGAGGTCGGTTTCGCGATATCGATGCCGACGCTGTTCGAGAAATCGGGTGCGGAGGGACAATATCGCCGCTTCAAGTTCGAGATCGCCAAGATTGCCGAACGCAACGAACTGCCCGGCTATACGCTGACGCTCGAACAGCCCGCCGACAAGCGCGAGCCGCTGTTGCGGATGCGCAAGCGCGCCGGCGAGGCGGCCCGGACGACGGTCGTGCGCGCGCCCCCTGCCCCCGCCCCTGCTTCAACGCCCGCCCCTTCTCCCGAACGGACCGAGGAACTGGTCGATGCCGCGGCGCTGATCCGCCGCTCGGTCCGGGGGCTGGCCAGTCGCGCGACCGACGGCGAGATCACGCCGCAGACGCTGTCGCTGCTGCGCGCCGAATGTCCAGGCTGGGATTACCAGACATTGCACGCCGAATTCCGGGCGTGGATCGACGGCGACGCCACGCGGACGCCGGTCAACTACCAGGCCGCGTTCATCGGCTATGTCCGCCGCTGGGATGCGCAGCATCGCCATGAACTGGGGCGCTGAACCGACTTGGTCGCGTCTGGGGAAACAAGTTTCCGTTCCCGAAGTGTCGTCCGCCCCGCCGCCGCACGCACCGGTTGCGCATGAAGTTGAAGATCGCCCGGGAATTTGAACCTCTCCAACCCCCGGCATTCCATTATTGATTCAATCGACGTCGATGATCGGGGTGAGGTAGGGGATCATCGACACTCCGGGAACGCCCTTCGACCCTTTCGGAACGCTCCTCCGACACTTCGGGAACGCCGGCATCGATCCTTCGGGAACGAAGCCCCGATCCTTCGGGAACGCCGTGTCGCCCGCGAATCGCGGTTGTGGGCCGGTTTGCGGCGATTGGCGCACCCCTTAACCTGCTAACCTCTCTATAAACCGTCTAACCGGTTCGGATGGTTGAATTTCAGTTTTTGAGAGAGGAAGGCCGCAACCGGGCAAGACGTTTGCGGGTGAGGGGAGGGTGCTCGTACAGGTCGCGCAACGCCCGGTAGCGGAAGCGATTCCACCAGCGTTGCCAGCGATGCTCGGCCGCGTCGTGCAGCATGTGGCACCGCTGGCACAGCGCCGCGAGGTTCGCGGGCGCGTTATTACCCGGATCGTGATCGAGATGCGCGCAGGCCAGCACGACCCGCGTCATCCGCACCTTCGCCAGCGGAACCCGCAGCGCCGCGATCCGGCGACCCTCGGCCGATCGCCAGCATCGCCGCTTGCCATCCCACCAACGCCCGTCGCCCAGATGCGGCACGCGTTGCAGATGCGGCCGACCGCAGCGCTCGCAACAACCACCCGCGCGGTCGAACCGGATCGCCGCGGACAATTGCGTCCAGTCGATCGGATAGAGCCAGCGGTTTTCGGCACGGATCGGCATGACGATTCTATGAGTCGACCGAACCGGAAAGGGAAGCGAAAAGCATGGCGGGCGACCGCATCCTACAGCCGGTCGAAATCGATCTCGCCGAACCGGTCGAGCGTCGCGTCGGCCGGGGGCAGGGGGTATTTCAGCCCGGTCGCGCAGTTGAACAAGACGACCTCTTCCTCCGCATCGACTTCGCCGTCGCGCAGCGCCTGTCGATAGGCGGCCAGCGTCGCCCCGCCTTCGGGGCAGAGCAGCAACCCGTCGCGCCGCGCGCAGTCGTCCACGGCCTTCAGGATCGCCGGGTCGCCCACCGCCAGCGCCTTGCCGCCCGACTCCCGCACCGCGCGCAGGATCAGGAAGTCGCCGACCGCGCGCGGCACGCGGATGCCGGCGGCGACGGTGTGCGCATCCTCCCAGCGTTCGGCATGTTCCTCACCCGCCTCGAACGCGCGGACGATCGGCGCGCAGCCCGCCGCCTGTACCGCATACATGCGCGGGCGTTCCGGTCCGATCCAGCCCAGCGCTTCCAGTTCGTCGAACGCCTTCCACATGCCGATCAGCCCGGTCCCGCCGCCGGTGGGGTAGAAAATCGCGTGCGGCAGACGCCAGCCCAGCTGCGCGGCGAGTTCGAGGCCCATCGTCTTCTTGCCCTCGATCCGGTACGGCTCCTTGAGCGTCGAGAAATCGAACCAGCGTCCCTCCGCCGCGCCCTTCGCGACGACGGCGCCGCAATCGTCGATCAGGCCGTTGACCCGCCACACCCGGCTGCCCTGCGCGGCGATCTCGCGCACATTCACCTCGGGCGTGTCTTCGGGGCAGAACACGATCGTCTCGATCCCCGCGCGCGCGGCATAGGCGGCAAGGGCGGCGCCGGCATTGCCGTTGGTGGGCATGGCGATGCGACGGACACCCAGTTCCTTCGCCATCGCGACCGCCATCACCAGCCCGCGTGCCTTGAAACTGCCGGTCGGCAGGCGGCCTTCGTCCTTGACCAGCACCTTGTCGCCGCCCGACCGGGGAATGGGGATCAGCGGCGTCTCGATCTCGCCAAGGCTGACGATATTGGCGGTATCGCGCACCGGCAGCAATTCGCGCCAGCGCCACAGGTCGGTGTCGCGCGCCGCCAGCATATCGCGCGACAGCGCCGCGCCCGCTGCCGCCAGATCGTAACGGACCAGTAACGGTCTTCCGGCGCGCGAGAGGTTGTGGAGCGTATCGGCGGGATAGACTTCGCCGGTCATCGAACATTCGAGGCGGGTGACGAAGGTCGGGCGGGTCGCGGTGAGATTATCGTGCATGGTCAGCAATGTAGGCGCGCTTTCGCCATGGTCCATGGCGTTGGTCGTTAACCTTTTTGTTCGAGCAACGGCCAAGGCTAGTCCTGTAGTACCGGTCGCGATTCGTCGCAGTTGCCGACCGGGTCACAGTATCCGGGGAAGGTCCGGCGGTATCGTTCAGTGGATACCCCGACCTTCCGCTTTCCGGGACAATATTCATATAGTTAATATTGCAGGCTTTATTGGTGAATCCGGTATCCTTGTCCCGGTATCGGACAGTCCGTTTCGCCTTGATACGAATTAAGGATGATTGCCAACAGTCACCGTGTTCTGCCGACTTGCAGGAGCTGTAACGAAGTGCGAAGCGCGCAGCGACCGAACCACCGGGGACGAGGGCGTGGCATCGGTGGCGATACAGGGATGGAACAAGATGGCGAACGCGACCCCAATCATGGTGGATGGCAATCTGGGCGACTGGACGGTGCGGGACCGGATCGATCGCGGGCTGGACGACGGCTATGCCATCTATGCCAAAAGCGACGGGGACGCCTTCGCCTTTGCGCTCAAGGTCCCGGGCACGGTCGGCACCAACACCACCGTGTGGCTGAACACCGATCGCAATGCCCAGACCGGCTACCAGATTTTCGGCTTTGCCGGCGGCGCCGAATATAGCGTCAATTTCGATGCCGACGGCACGGTGTCGCTGTACAGCGGCGCACCGGGTTCCAGCCCCGCGATCGCGACGCTTGTGGCGGCATGGTCGGACGACCGCTCGACCGTCGAATTCCGCGTCGACAAGGCGGCGATCGGCAACCCGCAGGCGATCGACACGCTGTACGACGTCAACGACCAGGTGTTCCTGCCCGGCAGCTATTCGGACACGCCCTTCACCGTCTACAACGACAGCGGCATCACCCCCGACCCGGCGACGCGCATCGCGATCGTGTGGTCGGAAAGCACCGCCAACGCCTATTTCAGCAAGACCGCCTATTCGCAGCTGTTCATGTCGGCGCAGGCGCAGGCGATGCAGGCCGGCGTCCCGTTCGACATCCTGACCGAGGACGATCTGGCCAATCTCGCCACCGTCGCCAAATATGACACGATCGTCTTCCCCTCGTTCCGCAACGTCGATGCGGCCAAGGTCGATGCGATCACCAAGACGCTGGTGCAGGCGACCAAGGAATTCGGCATCGGGCTGGTCGCGGCCGGCGAGTTCATGACCAACGACGCGGCGGGCAATGCGCTGCCCGGCGACAGCTATTCGCGCATGAAGCTGCTGTTCGATGCGACGCGCGTGACCGGTGGCTGGCCGGCCGACGTGACGGTCAAGGCGACCGATGCGGCGGGGCTGGTGTTCGACGGTTATGCCGACGGACAGGTCGTCCACGATTACAAGGGCGTTGGCTGGAACGCCTTCACCAGTGTCAGCGGCACCGGACAGACGATCGCGACCTCGACCGTCAACGGCGAGACCTATGCCGCGGCGATCGCGACCCAGACCGGCGGGCGCACCGTCATCTTCTCGTCCGAAGCGGTGATGGCCGACGAAAACCTGCTGCAAAAGGCGATCGACTATTCGGTGCATGGCGGGGGGCTGTCCGTCGGGCTGCAGATGACCCGCAACACCGGGCTGTTCGCGTCGCGCACCGACATGGACCAGAGCCAGGAACGCGACGAGGTCAAGATCGAGGAGGGCGCGCCCGGCATCTATGACAAGATGTTGCCGATCCTCGCCGAATGGAAAGCCAAGTATAATTTCGTCGGCAGCTATTACGTCAACATCGGCAACGATCCGGCCAATGGCCAGGCGACGGACTGGGCGGTGTCGCTGCCCTATTACAAGCAGCTGATCGACATGGGCAACGAGATCGGCACCCACAGCTATACCCATCCGCACGACACCAACATCCTGACCGACGAACAGATCAAGTTCGAATTCGGCCAGAGCCGCGTCGAGCTGGAACAGCAGCTGAGCAACTATCTCGGCCGCACCGTCACCATCGCCGGCGCAGCGGTGCCCGGCGCGCCCGAACAGATCGCCACGTCGCAAGAAATCCTGAAATACGTGCAATATCTCTCGGGCGGCTATTCGGGCGTCGGCGCGGGCTATCCCAACGCCATCGGCTATATGAACCCGGCCAATGCCGGGACGGACCAGGTCTATATCGCGCCGAACACCTCGTTCGACTTCTCGCTGATCGAATTTCAGAAGAAAACCGTCGCCGAAGCCGAGGCGGTATGGGCGAAGGAGCTCGCGAACCTGACCGGCAATGCCGATGCGCCGATCGTCGTATGGCCGTGGCACGATTACGGCCCCACCGAATGGGCGCTCGACGACAACGGGGTTCCGAATAACGCCAGCTCCTATGTCCGGTCGATGTTCGACGATTTCATCGCCGCCGCGGCGGACAAGGGGCTGGAATTCGTCACCCTCGCCGATCTCGCGGCCCGGGTGCGCGCGTTCGACAAGGCGCAGATCGTCAGCAGCGTCGTCGGCAACACCATCACCGCGACCGTCGCGTCGTCGATGGGCACCGGGCTGTTCGCGCTCGACGTCGACGGGCAGAAGACGGGGCAGGTGATCCAGAGCGTCAAGGGCTGGTACGCCTATGGCGACGACAAGGTGTTCCTGCCGACCACCGGCGGCAGCTTCGAGATCGTCATGGGCGACAAGGCCGACGACGTCACCCACATCACCGCGCTGCCGATGCGCGCGTCGCTCGAATCGCTGTCGGGCGACGGCCGCGACCTGTCGTTCACCGTGGCCGGCGAGGGCAAGGTCGTCATCGACCTGAAGGCGCCGGGCACCAACTGGCTGACGGTCGAGGGGGCCACGCTGGACTCGCTGGTCGGCGAGATCGCGACGCTCGATGTCGGTGCGATCGGTACCCATGCGGTGAAGGTGACGCAGGTCGTCAATGCCGGCCCGACCATCACCTCGGCGGGCGGCGGCGACTGGGGATCGATGTCGATGCGCGAGAATGCCACGCTGGTCGGCACCGTCACCGCCACCGATCCCAATATCGCCCAGGGCGATCAAATCCGCTATTCGATCGGCGCGGGCGGCGAGGGATCGCTGTTCACCATCGATGCGAACACCGGCGTGCTCAGCTTCATCGCCGCGCCCGATTTCGAAACGGCGCGCGATTCGAACCACGACAACATCTATGACGTGACCGTCGTCGCCACCGATGCGCGCGGCGTGAGCGACAGCCAGTTGATGTGGGTCTATGTCAACAACGTGACCGAACAGACCGGCGGCCCGACCGTCACCTCGTTCGGCGGTCAGGATGCGGCATGGGCTCCCACCGTCGCGGAGAACACGTCGTTCGTCGCCAACATCACCGCGACCGATCCCGACCTGCGCGACGGCGACACCGTCCGCTTCTCGATCGACCCGGTCCGTGAAGGCCGCTTCTTCCAGATCGATCCGGTGACCGGGGTGCTGAGCTTCATCAAGGCGCCCGATTTCGAGAACCCGCAGGATAGCGACCGCAACAACATCTATGACGTGCAGGTCGTCGCGACCGATTCGTTCGGGGTGGTCGACCGGCAGATGCTGTACGTGACGGTCGGCAATGTGAAGGAACAGACCGGCGGTCCGACCATCACCTCGTCGGGCGGGGGCGATCGCGGCACGATGTCGATCCTCGAAAACAGCACGAGCGTCGGCACCGTCACCGCGACCGATCCCGACACCCGCGACGGCGATTTCGTCCGCTATTCGATCGCGCAGGGCGGCGAAGGCGCGCTGTTCACCATCGATCCGGTCACCGGCGCGCTGAGCTTCAAGACCGCGCCCGATTTCGAGAATGCGCAGGATTCGAACCGCGACAATATCTACGACGTGACCGTCGTCGCGACCGACGCCTATGGCGTCACCGACAGCCAGCTGCTGTCGGTCTATGTGAAGGACGTCGCCGGGCTGAACCAGACCGGCACCTCGCGCGACGATGTGATGAACGGCACCGGCGAAGGCGATACGCTTGACGGCGGCCGGGGCGACGACGTGCTGAACGGGTTCGGCGGCAACGACCGGCTGATCGGGAATGACGGCGACGACACGCTGAACGGCGGCGACGGCAACGACACGCTGGACGGCGGCGATGGCAAGGACGTGCTGATCGGCGGCAACGGCAACGACATGCTGATCGGCGGCAACGGCAAGGACGTGCTGAACGGTGGCGACGGCGACGACATCCTGATCGGCGGCGACGATCGCGACGAGATGACCGGCGGGGCAGGGCGCGACGTGTTCCGCTTCGAACGGACCGGCGACACCCTGACGCACAGCAGCCTGCGCGACGTCATCACCGATTTCCGTCCCGGCGAGGACAAGATCGACCTGTCGGCGATCGACGCCAATGCGTCGCTGTTCGCCTGGGGCGACCAGGCCTTCACCCTGATCGGCGAGAATGCCCGTTTCACCGGGGCGGGCCAGCTGCGCTATCGCTACGAAATGTCGGGCGGCCGGGAATATACCGTCGTCGAAGGGACCACCTTCGGTTCCTCCGCCAGCTTCGCGATCGCGCTGACCGGCCACCATGTCCTGAATTCGGGCGATTTCTTTTTGTAAGGAATTCAACCGTATCACTGCGTCGGCAGGGGGGCGGATGGCGGGAATCGGATTCAAGCTGGCACAGGTGGCACGCGAAGGCGGCGTCGGCGGGATCGTCGGCGCCGCGGCGCATGGCGCGGTCATCAGCGCGGGGCCGTGGCTGCTGACCGCGATCTCGATGGGGCTGCTCGAACGCTGGGCGGCGGTCCATCTGACGCCAGCGGATTCGATGGTCGTACAGACGGTGCTGATCTATGCGTTCAGCCTGTCGGCGCTGGCCGCCGCGCCGATCGGCATCGTCGCCATCCGCATGGTCGCCGACCGCCTCTTCGCCCGCGACGCCGCCGGCATCCCTGGCATCATCTTGCTGGCGCTGGCCGCGGGGGGAGTGATCGCCCTCGCGATCGGCACGGTCGTCTTCGGCGTGGTGGGCGCGCTGCCCTTCGCGCAGGCGCTGACCGCCACCGTCGCGCTCGCCTGGCTGGCGCAGATCTGGATCGCCGCGCCGATGCTGACCGCGCTCGACCGCTATCGGGTGGTGCCGTTCGCCTATCTCGCGGGGATAGCGGCGGCGGCGGGCGCGCTGTGGCTGTGGCCGCATGGAAACCTGCTCGGCGTGCTGCTGATCATCGGCGGCGGCATCGGCCTGACGCTGGCGGCGATCCTGCTGGTGCTGCGCCGCCATTTCAGCGGCGACGTGGTGCTGCCGTCGCGCGACGCGATCCATCCGCGCCTTGCCCGCATCATCGCGCTGGCGGGGATTGCCGGGGTCGCCGCGATCTGGATCGACAAATGGATATTGTGGGTCGGTCCGGCGAGCAGGGTGGCGGTCGGCGCGCTGCGGCTGAACCCGATCAACGACGAGGGCAGTTTTCTGGGGCTGCTGACGATCGTGCCGGGGCTGACGCTGCTGCTGATCGTCACCGAAACCCGGTTCGATCGCGCGTTCGGCAGCATGCTGGCGCGCTGTACCGGTACGTCGACGCTCGAGCGGATCGAGGAAGCGCGCGGCGAGGTCATTGCCGTGCTGGGCAACAGCCTGCGCCTGCTGGTGCTGGCCCAGTTGCTGATCGCGGCCTTTGCCTGGGTGCTGGCGGTGCCGCTGTTCGACGCGATCGGCGCCGATGTCCGCGCGATCTTCGCCTTTCGCCAGACTTCGGCCGGGGTGGTGTTCCATCTGGTGGTGATCGCGGCCACCGTCGTGCTTGCCTATTACGACCTGTTCGGGCGCATCCTGCTGACCTGGGCCAGCTTCGCGCTGGCCAGCGCGCTGGCGACATGGGTCCAGTTCGATGCCGGTTTCGCGGCCTTTGGCTGGGGCTATATGGCCGGCGCAGTCGTGGGGGCGTTCGTTGGCCTCGCGCTGGTCGCGGAGGCAAGCATAGACATGACGTATCTGTTGTTCGTCGGCAACAACCCGGCGGTGGTCGGCCATGGCGGGCGCTGGCTGTGATGGGGTCGGCGATCGGGCGGCGGCACGCCATCATGTTGGGCGCGGGCGCGGTGGGCATGACCCTCGCGCTGCGGACCGGGTCTTCCGATCGCAGCGGGCAGGGCGACGCGAAGCTGCGCTGGGCGGTCGATTACGGTGCCGCGACCGATCCGGTGCTGGCGCGGCACTATGAAATGCTGGTGCTCGAACCGCATCACCCGCGTCCGATCGCGCCGCTGCGCGGCGAAGGCGCGACGCTGCTCGGCTATGTCAGCCTCGGCGAGGTCGAGAAGCGCCGCCCCTATTTCGCCGGACTGGATGCCGCCGGGGCGCTCGGCGCCGCCAATCCCGACTGGCCCGACGCCCGGCGCGCGGACCTGCGCCATCCGGCATGGACCGCGGCGGTGCTCGACCGGATCGTCCCGCAAATTCTGAACCTTGGCTATGACGGAATCTTCATCGATACGATGGATAATGCCGAGGCGATGGAACGGCAGGACCCCTTGGGCGCGAAGGACATGGTGGCGGCGGGCGCACGCCTGATCGCCGCGATCCGTGCGCGCTTCCCGGCGATCCGCATCATGCTCAACCGCGGTTACGCGCTGCTCGACCGGGTCGCGCCGTCGATCGACTATGTGCTGGGCGAATCGATGGCGTCGCGCTGGAACTTCGCGACCAAGCGCTACGATCTGCTGTCGGACAGCGACTGGAAATGGCAGGCCGACCGGCTGCGTGCGGCCAAGGCGATCAATCCGGCGATGGTCGTCACCACGCTCGATTACTGGGACATGGCCGATACGCGGCAGGTCGCCGCCCTTTATGCCCGCGAACGCGCGGCGGGGTTCGCGCCCTATGTGTCGACGCTGGCGCTCGACCGGTTGTGGCCGGAGCCGTCGGGATGATCGGCGGCGACCAACGCTGGCTGGCGATCGGCGTGCCGATGGTGGCGGGGGGCGGCGTGCTGCTGGCGGCGGTCCTGCTCCTCCCCGGACGGACCGAGGTGCTGCATGTCGAACGCCGCGCGCAGCCGGTAGCGGCATCGATCGCGGTGCCGCCGTCACTGCCGGTCGCGGCGCCATCCACCGGGCCGCGACTGCCGGTGCTGGCGGACGCGATCGCCCGTGACGATGCGAGCGAACTGGCCGCGCTGACCGCGCGGTTGCAGGCGGCGGGGCAAAAGGTCACGACACTGCAGGTCGCCTATGACCTAAAGGCTGCCGGGCGCGGGCCGGTGGCGCTCGCCTATCTCGCGGCACGGCCGGACGGGCAGGCGCCGGAGACATGGCCGCTGCGCATCGACCTGCTGGCGGAGGGGGGACGGCGCGACGCGGCGGTGGCGCTGTTCGACCGGGCGAAAGGCGTGCCGGGACCGGCGATCGTCGCCGCCGCCTATGCGCTCGACCGGCCCGACCTGCTGGTCGCCGCCGCCGAGCGCGGCACGATCCCCCGGCCCGATGCCGCGCTGTCGCTCGACCTCGCCCGGCGGCTCGAACGGGCGGGGCAGGGGGCGCTGATCGCGCGGCTCGACCGGGTCGGCAGCGACTGGCGCGCGCGCGACCCGTGGCTGGCGATCCGTGTCGCGCAGGCGGCGGGCGACCAGCAGGGGGCGCTGGCGGCGGCGGGGCTGTTGCCGGTCGATCAGCGCGATGCCGCGCGCGAGGCGATCCTGACCCGGGCGGGCGACCGGGCGGGGCTGCGACGCATGCTGCTCGCCCGCGCCGAGACACCCGGCGCGGACATATTGCCGATCGCCGAACAGCTGCTGGCGACGGGCGCGCGCGACGATGCGGTGGCCGTGCTGGCGACGGCGGTGGGGCAGGGGGGGCCGGATGGGCCGGCGGCGCGGCGGCTGCTCTATCTGCTCGGCCCCCGCCCGGGCGCGCGCGACGTCGCGTGGCTGCGGCAGCGGACGCTGGTCGGGACGCCCGCGCAACAGCTCGACTGGATCGCCGCCTATGCCGATCGCGACCGGCCGGGCGAGGCGGCGGCGTTCCTCGCCCGCCATCCGCTCGCCGATCGCACGCCGGTGCTGCTGACGCGGCTGCGGCTTGCGCAGGCGGCGGGCGATGACGGCGCGGGCCGGGCGGTGCTGGCGCGGCTGCTCGACGGACGGGCGCTAACGGCCGATGCGGTGCGCGCGGCGGGCGATGCGATGCCGCGCAAGCCCGATCCGGCGCAGCTCGCGGCGCTGCTGCGCGCGCGCGTTGCCACCGGCATCGCCGCGCCGCGCGACCGCATGGATCTGGCGTGGAGCGCGTGGAATGCCGGCGACGCGCCGCGCACGGTGCAGATCCTGCGCGACTATCTGGCCAGCGATGGCGACGACCTGCCCGCGCTGCGGCTGATGGCCGATGCGCAGGCGAAGATCGGCGGCGACCGCGCCGCGCGGCCATGGCTGGAAAAGGCTTTGGCGCAGACGCCGGCCGACAGCCGCGCCTATGCCGAGCTGCTCGATCGTCTGGGCAGGCGGCGCGAGGCGGTGGCGCTGGTCGAACGGCTGCGCCGGACGACGCCCGCCGACCGGCAACTGGTCGCGCTGCAAGCCCGGCTGCTGATCGCCGACGGTCAGCCAGGGCGCGCGCGGATGCTGTTGTCGCAGCAATGATCGCGGCGCTGCTCCTCATCGCGGCCGAAGCAGGGCCGGTGCTGCGCGTGCCCCCGGCGATCCTCGCCGATGGCGAGGTCGCGGGCGGCGATCCGCAACTGGTCTGGCCCGTCGGCACGACGCTGAAGGTCGAAGGCGATGGCGGCGAAATCGTCGTGCGCGCCGACCGGGCGATCGACGACCGCGCGATCGACGCGTTCCGCGATGCGGCGGGCACGGCGATCGGCGACCTGCGCTGGAACGACGACAGCCTCGTACTGCGCCCCGCCGCCGGCCGCGACCTGCGCTGGCGGCTCGACGCCAACCGGGTGACGATCGGCTTCACGCCGCCGGCCGACGCACCGGCGCCGCCGGTCGGCGAGGCGACCGGCGATCTCGACCCGCAATTGCTCGCGATCGAGGCGGATGTCGCCGCCGGCTATCCGGGCGAGGGCCGCCGCCGGGCCGAACTGCTCGCCGCGCAGCATCCGGAGGACGAACGCGTCACCCGCATCCTCGCCGACGCACGCAGCGCCGATGGCGACGCCGCCGGGGCGAACCACCTCTACCGCCAACTCGGCGCGACCGACCGTAGCGCGCGCCGTGCGGCGGCCTTCGCCCCCGGTGCGGCATCGGCGGTCGTGACGCTGCGCGACGGCAGCGACTTGTCGCAGGTCGAAAGCAGCGCGCGCGTCGACATCGCCGTCACCGACCGCACCACCATCGGCGGCGGCGTCCGCCATGTCGCCAGCAGCATCGGCGACGAACGGCGCGGATCGCCGGTGGTCGAGGCCGGCGCCACCGTCCGTATCGGCGACGAGGCGCGGATGCAGGCGGTGCTCGCCGGCGCGCTCGACAGCGGCGTGACCGGCGGCGGCGTGCGCTATGCATCGGGATCGGTCGAGGGACAGTGGCGTGCCGGCGTGACGCTGCACCAGCCCGATTATTCGACGCGCGAACAGGCGCTGTACGATGGCTGGCTGTCGCGCCTGTCCGCCGGTGCCACCTATCGCATCGCGCCGGGGCTGGTCGGGCAGGTCGATATCGGCGGCAACCGCTACGGGCTGGCCGGCGGGGACGGGGCGGTCGACACGATCACGCTGGCCGGCGGCATCGACTATATCCGGCGGCGCGGCGGCGTCGCCTTCGGCCTGACTTACCGGCTCGACGCCGAATATGTGCAACGCCGACGCGGCGGCATCAATTTCGCGACGCGCGAGAACCACACGGCGCAGGGGTTGCTGAGCGGCGCGATCGGCGAGGCGCAGCTGACCGGCCTCGCCGGATGGACGGTCGACCGCTTCGGCGGCGACGGTCCCAATGCCAGCCTCGGCCTCGTGCTGCCGGTCGGCGATGCGTGGCGCGTCGAGGGCAGCGGCGGGATCAGCTCGGTCACCCGGCCGGGCTTTGCCGGGCAACAATTGTTCGCACGCGCGGGCGTGACGCGCGGGCTGGGGAGCGGGCGATGAACGCGGCATGGCGGCGGGCGCTGCGGATCGCGATGGAACTGGCGGCGGCGTTCGGGGTGCTGCTCGCCTTCGACCGGCTGTTGCTCGACGGCACCGCCTTTACCGGCATCAACCCCAATCCGCTGTGGTTGCCGGTGGTGGTGATGGCGCTCGCCTATGGCACCTTCCCCGCGCTGGCGGCGGCGGCCATCGCCAGCATCCTGTGGCTGGCGCTGGGGCAGGAACCCGCGAACGAGCGCGACTATCTTGACCATCTGCTGCATCTGTCGCTGCCGCCGCTGCTGTGGTTCATGGCGGCGGTGGCGATCGGCGAGGTCACCATGGTCCGCATACAGCGGCTCGTGCGTCTCGGCCGGACCAAGAACAGCGCCCGGCGCAATGTCGAACGGCTGACCGAGGCGTTTCACCAGCTCGTCCACACCAACCGCGCATTGCAGGTGCAGGTCGCGACCGACGAACGCAGTATCGGTCACATAATCGCCACCGCCGCGCGTCTGGGCGATGCCGATCCGGCCGAACGCCGCGCGGCGATGGTCGCGCTGATCGCGCTGGCGGCGCAGACCCGCGACTTCACCTGTTACCGTTTGACCGGCGGGGAGGCGCGCGCATGGCTGCGGGGTGCGGGGGCACAGGCGCGGCCCGATACGCTGCCCGCGCCGCTGCTGCTGCACGCACAGCGGCGGGGTGCGGCGATCCATGTCGGGAATGCCGGCGATCGGGGCGCGCTGGACGGGATCGGCGCGGTGGCGCTGCCGCTGACCGAGGGCGATCCGGCGCGGTTGCTGGGCGTGCTGGTGCTGCACGACCTGCCCTTTGCCGCGATGGGCGCGCATCTTCTGGCCGAACTGACCGAAATCTGCCGCTGGCTCGGCCCGTTGCTGGCCGAGGAGCCGTGCCGCGCCGCGCCGCTGGCACTACGGTCGCCGGGACTGGTGGCGTGACGCGCGCGCTCGTCGCGCTGGCGCTGGCCGACGGGGCGATGCTGGCTTCCGCGCCGTTGCTGCCCGGACCGCTGCTGCTGCTCGGCCATGGCGGCTGTTCGATCGCGGCGATCGTGCTGCGCCTGCGCGACGGACGCGCGCTCCGCTTCAGCGCGGTCGTCGGCGGGATGATCGCCCCGGCGATGCTGCTGCTCGGCGAATGGGTCAGCCGCGCGCTGCCCGAGGAGGATCGCGCGCCGGTACCGCTCCCCGAACCGGTGGTGCGATCGCACCGTCCCCAGCGTGGCGCGAAGCTGACCGTCGCGCGGATGCTCGACGGGCGCGTGCTCCATGCCGATGCCGATGCGCTGCATTCGCTGGTCACCGTCATGCGCCATGGCCAGGTCGCCGAGCGTCGCCGCGCGCTGGAAACGGTGGTCCGCTCGTTCGAACCGTCGCTGGCGCCGCTGATCGCGCTGGCACTGACCGATGGCGACCAGACGATCCGCGCGCTTGCCGCCGCCGCCTCGGCGCGCGTCGTGCAGAATCTGGCGACCGGCCGCGCCGCGCTGGAGTCGGCGGGCGGGCCGGAGCGCGATGCGGCGCTGGCGGCGATGCTCGCCGACCATGCGCGCGGCAACGTGCTGCTGTCCGATACGCAGCGCGCGCATCTGCGGGCCGAGGCGCTGGGCCTGATCGGCGACGACCCGCTCGACCCGACCCGGATCGAGGCATTGTGGGCGGCGGGCGATTATGCCGCGATCGATGCGATCGTCGAACAATTGCCGGTGGTGGAAAGCCCGCATGATCCCTTCGCCCGCGCGACCCGCTGGTGGCGGGGACAGACGATCGAGCACCGCCCGTGAACGCGCGGATCAACACCGGGCCGCCCGCCGATATCTGCCTGATCGTCGAGGGGGCATACCCTTATGTCGTCGGCGGCGTATCGGGATGGTTGCAGGACCTCATCGCCCATCTGCCCGAAATCCGCTTCGCGATCGTCGCGATCAAGCCGTCCTCGGCACCGCTGGCGATGCAGCTGACCCCGCCCGACAATGTCGTCGAACTGGTCGAGATCGCGCTCGCCCCCGAAGCGACCATGCCGCGGCGCTATCCGGCGGAACAGGCGCAGGCGATCGCCGATGCGCTGATCGATTTCGTCGGCGGGGGCGGGGCGGGGACGCTGGGCAAGCTGATCACACTGATCGACGGGGTCGGGCACCCGCTGACGCCGGGCGACATCCTCGCCCATCCCGCGACCTTCGCCCGGTTGCGCCGCCATTATCAGGCGCTGCTGCCCAAGGCGTCGTTCCACCATTATTTCTGGGCGATGCGGGTGCTCTTGGGCGGGTTGCTGGCGGTGCTGACCGCGCCGCTGCCCAAGGCCCGCGCCTATCACACCATCTCGACCGGGTTCGCCGGGCTGCTCGCCGCGCGCGCGGCACAGGTCAGCGGGCGGCCCGCCTTCATCACCGAACATGGCATTTATCTGCTGGAGCGGCAGATCGAGGTGATGATGGCCGAATGGATCGGCGACCAGGTCGATACCGGCCTTGCCATGGATCGCAGCGTCAACGACCTGCGCGACCTGTGGGTGCGTGCCTTCACCAGCTATGCCGGTGCTTGTTACGATGCCTGCGATCCGATCGTCGCGCTCTATGGCGACAACAATGCGGTGCAGCGGCGACTGGGGGCCGCGCCGGACCGGGTGCGGGTGATCCCCAACGGCATCGACGCGCGTCGTTTCTCGCACCTCGCCGACGCGCGCGACCCCGACCATCCGCTGGTCGCGCTGCTCGGACGGGTGGTGCCGATCAAGGATATCAAGACCTTCGTCCGCGCCTGCGCCATCGCCCACGCCCAAAAGCCGCATCTGCGCTTCGTCGTGCTCGGGCCGGAGGACGAGGATCCCGAATATGCCGCCGAATGCAACCAGCTGGTCAGCGACCTTGGCCTGAACGCCGTGCTGCATTTCGCCGGGCGGGTGCGGATCGAGGACTGGATGAACCGCATCGACCTGCTGGTGCTGACCAGCCTGTCCGAAGCGCAACCGCTGGTGATATTGGAAGGGGGCGCCTGCGGCATCCCGGTCGTCGCGCCCGATGTCGGCAGCTGCCGCGAGATGATCGAGGGGCGGGGGCCGCATGATCCCGGCCATGGCGGCATCGTCACCCCGTTGGTCAATCCGCAGGCGACGGCGGCCGGCATCTGCGCCATCGCCGGTGAGCCTGCCATTCGCTGGGAAATGGGCGAGGCGATGCGCCGCCGGGTGCTGCGCGATTACGATCACCCGACGATCATTGGGTCATACCGCGCGCTATATGGGGAATTGATCGGGCGGTAGGGGACAAGGCCGCCACCAACCAAAGCCGTTCGGTTCGAGCAGCTTCGAGCTTGTCGAGAAGCGCTAGTCGAGAACGCCCCGCTTGGGGCAACCCCTTCTCTACTTCGGTTCTCGACAGGCTCGAACCTCCGCTCGAAGCGAACGGGGGAGAGGAAGAAAGGTCTTACGACAGCTTCTTGCCGCGCAGCGTATTCAGCACCGCGATCGCCGCCACGCCGGCCAGCGCCGCGCTGGTCCACGGACGCTCCTTGGCGAAACCCTTCGCCTTGTCGGCGATCGGTGCGTCGCCGCCGAAATGCTTCTTGAACGCGTCGGTCAGCTTGGTCTTGCCGTTCGAAACAGGGACGTCGCGGTTGTTGACGAGCGTATCGGTCATGAAACTACTCCTGATGCTGGGGTTCGGCGGTCGTAACGCGCGTCCCCATCAGAAGTTCAGCCGCACGCCCAGCGCATAGCGCGGACCATAGGTTTCGAACGTAATCACCCGTTCCTTGTACACCGAATAGAGGAACGTCTTTTCGTTGAACAGATTCAGCCCCTGCGCGAACAACGTCACCTGATCGTTCAGCGCATAGTTGATGCTCGCGTCCCAGATGCCATAGGCGTCGACATTGACCGGCTGACCGCGATTGCCCTGCTGCGTCTGTTCATAGGCATTGCGGTAATTATAGGCGATACGCGCCTGCAACGGCCCCTTTTCGTAAAAGGCGACGGCATTATACGTCGTCGCATCGGGTTCGACGAGGCTGATATTGGCCTGCACCCCCAATCCGTCGAGGGGCGCAGGCAGGCCGGTAAAGGTATATTGCCCCGAAAACTCGATCCCGCGATAACTGCGGCTGCCGATATTCTCCGGCCGCGTCCGCCGGAAATCGAGGCCGAGCAGCTGGATCGTCGACGTGACCGATTCCGAGATATTGTTCAGATCCTTGGCGAACAGCGCGACGCTCACGAAGCTCGCCCGGTCCAGATACCAGGTCAGCGCCGCATCGTAATTCCACCCGATCATCGGTTCGAGGCCGGGATTGCCGTCGGTGATCGCCCGTTCGCGCGGGCGCGGGTTGATGTTGCGGATGAGCAGCAGGTCGCTCAGCGTCGCGCGGGTCAGCGTCTTGGCGACCGCCGCCTGCAGCACCACGTCCTCGAACACGTCGATCTTGAAGTTCGCGCTCGGCAGCCACTGCGCATAGGATCCGGTCTCGCGGATCGGTTGCGGGGCGGAGAGGTTGACGATCGGATCGCCGCCGGGCGGGGCGGGGGTGATGCTGACGATCTCCTGCCCGAACCCGCGCGAGATCACGTCGGTGCGGGTATAGCGCACCCCGATATTGCCCGACCACGCCCGCGATCCGAAATCGCCGCCGAACGTCGCCTGGACATAGCCGCCGATCGTCCGCTCCTGCGCCGACCCGCTATTGCCCGGCACCGGGATGACGCCAAAGCCGCCGCCATTGGCCGCCAGCGCCGCGCGCGCCGCCGCCGGATTGGCAAGCTGGTTGATCGCCGCATCGCTCAGCAGATAGCTCGCCAGATCGGCCGCCGCATAGGTCGGATAGGCGCTGTCGAACATGCCGGTGCCGAGGAAATTGGTCGCCTCCGCCGGCCGGCCGAACACGCTTTGCGGCACGCCGACCCCCGCCCCGCAATATAGGCATTGCAGCGCATCGGGCGTCTTGAACGAGAAGCGCGATTTCTTGCGGTCCGAGAAGTTGTAGCCGCCTGAAATGCGCGTCAGGATGCCCATATCGGCATCCCATTTCAGGTTCGCATTGCCCTGATAGATTTCGTCCTCGACGCTGACGCCCTCATAGGTCAGGAACCCGGCCTTGGCGTTCGATACGTCGAGGATGTTGCCGAGGCCCGTATAGACCGGCATCCCCGTCGGCCCGATCGCGAAGCGCACCCCGGCGGGTGAATAGCTGGGCGTGGCGAGGTTGCTTTCGAACCATGCCTGATTGCCGCCGGTATCGTCGGTCGCCTTCGACCACGAGAAGTCGACCGTGCCGCTCAACCGGTCGGAGGGGTTCCACGCCAGATTGGCCCCCGCCTGATAGGTGGTGGCAAGGCGCGGGCGGACCTGGTTGGTGATGTTGGGGCCCGATGCGATGCCGGTATAGCTGGTGATGGTATTGTTGCCGTCGACCGTCGCGGCGGTGATGTCGCCGGGGCCGCCATAGACGAAGAACACCTTGTTATCGTCATTGACGTCGAGCTTCGAATAGAGGCCGTCGAGCGTGAACAGCAACGTGTCGCTCGCCCGCCACTGCGCGGTCAGCAGCCCCGACAGCCGCTTGCGACTGGTGCGGTTGGTGCCCCATTCGACATAGGTCGGCAGCGACACGCCGGTGAACTCGGCCGTCCCGTCCTTGTTCAGGTCGAGCGACTGGTTCGCCTCCCACCCGTCGGTGAAGATGCGCTTCCCCTCGATCTTGCGGTCGATGTACGAGAACGCGCCGAGGATGCCGAAATCGCCGTCGCCGAACGTCGTGCTGAACAGCCCCGAGGCTTGCGGCGAGAATTGCCCGCGAATCTTGTCGTAATTGGCCTGTCCCGACAGCGAGACCTTGGTCCCCGAAAAGTCGAACGGGCGCGCGGTGTACATGTCGACCGTCGCGGCGATGCCGCCCTCGATCTGCGCCGCGGTCGGCGTCTTGGACACGTCGACGCGGTTGATCAGTTCGGCGGGCAATATGTCGAAGCTGAACTCGCGCCCCTGATTCTCGGTTGCGAGGATGCGGCCATTGTACAGCGCGCTGCTGAACGCCGGCCCCAGCCCGCGCACGGTGATGAACTGCCCCTCGCCATTGTCGCGCGAGATGGTGACGCCGGGAATGCGCTGGATCGCCTCGGCGATATTCTGGTCGGGCAGCTTGCCGATATCGTCGGCGACGATCGAATCGAGGATGTTGTCGGCATTGCGCTTGATATCGGTCGCGCGGCGCAGGCTTTCGCGCAGGCCCGTGACGATGATCTCGCCATCCTCGGCGGCGCTGGTCGCATCCTGCACCGTGCCGGCGGGCGGCGCGGGATTGTCGGCCCCCTGCGTCTGTGCCGTGGCGGGGGTGACGATGAGCACGGTGGCCATCCCGGCCATCGCAAGCAAGCGGAACCGCGTATCGGATTTCATGCCGAATCCTCTCCCTATGGCTTCCGGTCCGTGGCCGTTCGTGCAGCCATCGTTCGCGGAAGTAGCGGGCAGGTTTAACGATCAACCTGCCCGGCGGCAAGCGGGTACGTGCGGCAGCGTACGTACCTCTATTGTTGGGGATGTCAGAGCCGTAGCGGTCGGCCGGGGCTGGGAATCGACGGTGCCGTGCGCCCCGGCCGCCACTATGTGCTGCGACTGGTCTGGACGGAGTTCAGGCCGATGACGACCCAAGCGGAGCAACCGAGTGCCGGACCGCGTCCGGACCTGATCGATACGCTGCGCGCGCTAACGCCGCTCGGCCCGGCGGACGCGCTGCCGGACGATCTCAATGCGGACTTGCTGCCGTTGCAAGAGGCGCCGTCCGGGTCGCCGGATTGCATTGGAGACAATCCGACGGAAGCTTTAAATCACGACGACATGGGTCAGACCCGTTCGTCCTGAGTAGCCATTGAGCTTGTCGAAATGGCGTATCGAAGGACCGTTTGCGACAGGTGCTTCGATACGGGTCTTCGACTTCGCTCAGCCCCTACTCAGCACGAACGGTTCCACCTATTTTCATCACGCTCTAACGTCGCGCGACAATACGCGTCGTGCCCCGGCGAAGGCCGGGGCCCAGTTGGGGGACGTTCGTAATCGCTGAACAGGCGCACCAACTGGACCCCGGCCTTCGCCGGGATATGATGCATTTTCGATTGGGGTCGCGACGTTCGCCGACGTCCTATGCGGGCCGGTTCAGAGTCGCAGTGGCAACGGACAGTTTTGCCTGGCGCCCGGCCCCCGCCTGCACGGCAGCACGACATGCCTCGCGATCAGGAATCGCTCGAGCAGCTTCCCGACCGCCACGGCCGGCGAACGCCGCGCCCGTCGTCAGATCGATTGCCACACCGCATAGCCCGTCAGCAGCACCGACGCCGCCGCCGACATGCCGACCAGCAGATATCCGATATAGGTCAGCAGCGCCGGGTTGGGCCGCTCCATCCGCTTGTTGCGCGCCGCGCCCGACAGCACGAAGCTCGCCAACAACCCATAGGTGAACACCGCCGTCTCGACCATCGCCCGCTCGATTCCTCGCTATCCGTGCGGATCGGCCCCCCGGCTCTCCGCGTCTCTGCCTAAATCATAGCGCGCGCCGGCTGACAAATGGTTAGCATGGAACCGAACGCTTGGATGAGGCGTTTTGTCGCGTTGGTTTGATGCAGGGCAAGCGGGTGCCCAGGCGTAGCTTGCTAAATCGCGCCTCCATCCGCACCGAACACCAACACCCGCGCCGGATCGGCGTACAATGTCACCGCGCCGGTCGTCGCGTGATGCCCGTCCAGCTTCGCGCGAAACGCGCCGCCCGCCGCCAACTCGCCATAGAGATAGGTCGAATGCCCCAGCGCCTCGACCGCCTCGACGATCATCGGCAGCGCGACGCCGTCGGCACCGGCCGCCAGTCGCAGATGTTCGGGCCGCAGCCCCAGCGTCACCCGCTCGCCCACCGCCAGCGACCCGCATGCGCGCGCGATCCGCATGCCGCCCGCCAGTTCGAACAGCGTCGCCGTGCCGTCGCGTGCCACCACCACCGCGTCGAGCAGATTGATGCGCGGACTGCCGATGAACCCCGCCGTGAACACATTGGCCGGCCGGTTGTAAATCTCCAGCGGGGTGCCGACCTGCGCGATCCGCCCTTTGTCGAGGATGACGAGCCGGTCGGCCAGCGTCATCGCCTCGACCTGGTCATGCGTCACATAGAGCATCGTCGCGCCCAGGCGGCGGTGCAGCGCCGCCAGTTCGTGCCGCATCCGCACGCGCAGGTCGGCGTCGAGGTTGGACAGCGGTTCGTCGAACAGGAAGATCGCCGGATCCCGCACGATCGCCCGGCCGATCGCGACGCGCTGGCGCTGTCCGCCCGACAGTTGCGCCGGCATCCGGTCGAGCAGCGCGTCCAGTTCGAGGATCGTCGCCGCATGCTCGACCGCCTGCGCGATCGCTGCCTTGGGTGTGCGCATGTTCTTCAGCCCGAACGCCAGATTTTCGCGGACCGTCATGTGCGGGTAGAGCGCGTAGGACTGGAACACCATCGCCACCCCGCGATCCGCCGCCGGGGCATGGGTCACGTCGCGGTCGCCGATGCGGATCGTGCCATGGTCGACGCGTTCGAGCCCGGCGATCATCCGCAGCACCGTCGACTTGCCGCAGCCCGACGATCCGACCAGCACGACGAACTCGCCCGATGCGACCTGCAAGTCGATGCCGCGGATCGTCTCGGTCCCCTCATAGGATTTGCCGAGTCCTTCGAGCACCAGCGCCGTCATGCCCGTGTTCCTTCCCAAGCCGCCGCGCTGCTGTCGCCGACGATGAATTGGGCATCGATGCCGATCGGCGCTGCCCCGCCGTCGCTGTCGCACAGCAGCCGTTCGGCGGCCTTGCGCCCCTTTTCGAACGCGTTCTGGCGCACCGTCGTCAGGCGCGGCCCGCTGGAGGTGCGGCCGGGCGGGTCGATCCCGTCATAGCCGGTCACCGACATCCGCCCCGGCACCGGCCGCCCGACCGCTTCGCAGGCCGCGATCACGCCATGCGCCAAGCGGTCGGAGAAGCAGACGATCGCGGTCAGGTCGCGTTGCCGCTGCAACAGCCGGTCGACCGCATGCGCGCCGCCTTCCTCCGAATTGAGCGTCTCACACACCAGCACGCCGTCCTGGGCGATGCCGGCGGCGTCGAACGCGTCGCGGCAACCGAGGATACGTTCGTGGACGACGTAATTCTCGTCGGAGAAATCGCGGTCCAGCCCATAGATTTCGCCGTGATTCTCGGTCCAGGGGAAGGTGACGATCGCGATCCGGCGATGGCCGAGCGCCAGCAGGTGCGCCACCACCTGCCGCATCATCGCCCGGTCGTTGGCGAGCACGCTGGGCAGCCCCGGCGCGTCGAAGTCGACCACGACGGTCGGCAGTCCGCGCGCCAGCGCCTTGCGGATCGTCGGATTGCTCTTGTACGGCGCGTTCAGGATATAGCCGTCGACGATGGCGGTCAGCGTGTCGAGCCGTTCGGGATGCTTGTCCTTCAGCGGGATCAGGACGATGTTGGCGCCTTCCTCCTCGCACACCGACGATATGCCGCGCAGGAACGCGATGTCGTGCGGATCGGTGAAGGCATAGCTCAACTGGTCGTTGAACAGCACCCCGATCGCGCCGCACCGCCCGGTACGCAGCGACCGCGCGGCGGGGTTCGGCCCCTCATAGTGTAAACTTCGGGCGTGCGCGAAGATGCGGTCGCGCAGCTCCTTCGACACCTTGGCCGGGTTGTTATAGGCGTTGGACACCGAAGTATGGGTGATGCCCAGATCGGCCGCGATCGATTTCAGCGTGGCGCGTTTGGCGCGGACCATGGCTTCCTCTCATATCGGCCGTTTCGCCGGTCGGTCCCTGCCTACCGCGCCGCCTTGACAGCCGCAACCGCGAAAGTTTAACGATAAACCTGCATCCCAACAGGGAGCGATCGGAGAGGAGCGGCCGCCCGTGAAGACCCTGCGCATCGCCGCGCTGCTCGCGCTCGCCATCCCCCTGCCGGTTATGGCATTGGCGCAATCGATTGCAGTCGCGTTCGATGTCGCCGTACGTGGCAACTTCGTCCACTTCGACCACCTCTATGCCGAGCGCGACCTGAACGGCGAACGCGTCGGCATCCTCCATATCTACAGCGAAGCCCCCGACTATCGCTTCGCCATCGAACCCCGCGAAGGCTATACCTGCGTGGACGACGTTGCCCGCGGCATCGTCCTGCTCGCCGCCGGCAACCCCGATGCGAAGCGCCGCCGCCAGATCGAGATGCTGACCCGTTTCGTCCTGCAAATGCAGGCGGATAACGGCTATTTCCATAATTTCCTGTGGGGCGACGGTCGCATCAACCGCGAATACCGCACCTCGCTGGCCGAACTGAACTGGTGGTCGCTGCGCGCTTTGTGGGGGCTGGAAG
Source organism: Sphingomonas lacusdianchii (assembly GCF_022664395.1). Classification (GTDB taxonomy): domain Bacteria; phylum Pseudomonadota; class Alphaproteobacteria; order Sphingomonadales; family Sphingomonadaceae; genus Sphingomonas; species Sphingomonas lacusdianchii. Next base: position 97,213 of record NZ_JAKRET010000014.1, read on the forward strand.
CAGCGCTGCCGCACCTCTCCCCCGACACCGCCGCCCGCGCGCGCACCGCCGCCGACCGCCTCGTCGCGAACCTGAAGCGCGACCTGCCTGTCACCGCCAAGGGCACGAAGACGGTCGAGGGGCTGACCGTCCCGACGTGGCTGCCACTGGAATCGGGCGCCGATGCCGGATCGACGGCGCTGCTCGGCCTGCTACCCCATTGGCAACGCACGCAGGATCCGGCGACCGCCAGGCTGATCGAACGGATCGGCGACGGGCTGGTCGCGATGCAGGCGGGCGATGCCAAACGCTTCCCGCACGGCGCCTTCCTCAGCTGGGAAAATCGCTGGCACGCTTGGGGCAATGCACAGGCCTATGCGCTGCTGCGCGCCGGCAAGCTGCTGGGGCGCGCCGATTTTACCGCCAGCGCCCTGCGCGAAGTCGACCAATTCTACCCCTATCTGCTCAAGACGGGTATGCGCTCCGCCTTCGCCATCCGCCGCGAGGGGCAGGGGTACAAGGCATATGACGCCGAACGCTTTCCCCAGATCGCCTATGGCATCACGCCGATGGTCCTCGCCGCGACCGAAGCGCATCGCCAGACCGGCCAGCCCCGCTATCGGGCGTTGGCGCAGCGGCTCGGGCGCTGGTTCACCGGCAGCAATCCGGCGCGCCGGGTGATGCTCGATCCCGCCACCGGGCGCGGCTATGACGGCATCGTCGCGCCGGGCCGGATCAATCCCAATGCCGGCGCGGAATCGACGATCGAGGGGCTGTTCGCCGCGACCGCGCTGAACGGCACCCCGCTGCCATGACCAGCAGGCGCGACGCGCTGTTGCTGGCGCTGGGCGGCGCGGCATTGCTTGCCGGCTGCGGACGGCAGCAGGCCGAGAAGCGCACCGACCGCATCCAGCTCTGGGTCGCGCCCAATGCGGCGGAGGAGAGTTTCTGGAAGATCGCGGTGGCCAGATGGAACGCCGCGCGCCTCGGCCTGCCGGTCACGTTCACGACGATCCCGACCGCCGGCAATTCGGAGGATACGGTGCTGTCGGCGCTGGTCGCCGGCACCGAACCCGATCTGTGCACCAACGTGTTTTCGGGGTTCGCGGTTCAGCTCGCCGCACTCGGACAGGTCGTGAACCTTGCGGCGATGCCCGGCTATGACGCGCTGCTCGAGGCGCGGCATATGCGATCGATCATGGCGGGATGGGAACAGGGCGGGCAGGTCGTGGCGCTGCCCATCTATTCCAGCCCGACGCTGATCTGGTGGCGCGCCGACCTGCTCGAAGCCAATGGCCTGTCGGCGCCGCCCGCGACCTATGCCGACGTCTATCGCTTCTGCGAACGCTATGCGGTGCGGGGCACGCGCTACGGGATGCAGGTCGTGGCCGGGCGGGCGTGGCAGGATCGCTGGTTCGACTTCATCTCCTATTATTACGCGGCCTCGGGGGGACAGCCCTATCTGTCGGGCAATAAGGCGCTGTACGACAATTTGGCCGGGTTGCAGGCAGCGCGGTTCATCGACCGCATGTACCGGCAGGGCTGGACCGCACTCGATTTCGATGCCGAGGAGCCGTTGGTATCGGGCCTCGCCGCCGGCGCGGTGCGGGGGCCGTGGGATGTCGAGCGGTTCGCGAACATCTATCCCGACACGCTGGCACGCATCGTCGTTGGCCCGATGATCGCCGAAGCGCCGCCTACGACCACCCGATCGACCTTTTCGGACAGCAAGGGCGTGGTCATTTTCCGGAACAGCCGCGTCCAGCGGGAGGCGTTCGCGTTCCTGAACTGGGTGTTGGGCGAGGAGGCGCTGAACCTCCTCTGGCTGCAACGCACCGGCCTGTCGCCCGCGCGCGACGACCTGCTGACCAACCCCGCCTTTGCCGATTATTATCGCGGCAACGTGATCGCCCGCGCCTATGCCGATCATGTCGCGACCGCATGGCCCCCGGCACTGTCCGAACATACCATCGATATCCAGAAGATCATGAGCGCGCGTCTGGTCGAACCGCTGATGCTCGGTACGACCAGCCCCGCCGCCGCACTCGGCGATGCGGTCGCGCGGACCGACCGGATGCTGGAGGTGCAGGGATGAGAACACGCGACCCCCTTTCGCGCGAGGCGAGACCTGGGCGAAACTCCCCTTTCCGTGCCCCGGCGAAGGCCGGGGTCCAGCTGGGGGACGTTCGTAACGTACCGCTAAGCCTTCCCAACTGGACCCCGGCCTTCGCCGGGGTACGAGGCGCTTCTTGTTGAGAAACCTCTGGTTGAGACGGCAATGGTCGCGTGAAGCGGTGATCGGGCTGTCGCTGGCCGGCGCCTATCTGCTCTTCACCGCCGTCTTCTGGGCCTATCCCTTCTACTGGCTGGCCAAGCTGTCGGTGACGCAGTGGCGCTTCTTCGACGAACCGGTATTCACGGGGACACGCAACCTGTTGCTGAGCGTGCAGGACCCGCAATTCCTGCAGGCGCTGTGGAATGTCGTGCGCTTCCTTGGGCTTTATCTGCCGATCGCGTTCGGGGGCGCGCTGATCGTCGCGTTCGGGTTGCAGCATGTCGGGCGGGGCAAGGCGTTCGTGGCGCTGTGCTTCCTGTTGTCGAACGTGTCGTCGGGCGTCGCGCTGTCGCTGGTGTTCGCCAAGATATTCAGCTCGACCGGTCCGCTCAACACGATGCTGTTCGCATGGACGGGCGTGCGGGTGCCGTGGACCAACGATCCGACGCTGGCGATGCTGGCGATCGCGTTGGTCGTGGCGTGGAAGTTCGTCGGCTATTATGGCCTCATCCTCTATTCGGGGCTGCTGGCGATCCCGAAGGAGATCCAGGATGCGGCGCGGCTCGACCATGCAGGCCCCTGGACGCGGCTAACGCGGATCACGCTGCCGATGATGAACCCGCAGCTGATGATGGTGCTGACCTTTGCGATCCTCGTGTCGTTCGGGCTGTTCACCGAACCGTTCATCATCACCGGGGGCGGCCCCAGCGACAGCACGGCGACGCCGCAGATGATGATCTACGAAACCGCGTTCCGCCGCCTGCAACCCAGCCATGCGGCGATGATGAGCATCCTCGTCGCGCTGGTGACCTATGCGCTGGTGCAACTCGCCCGGCGGCTGTTCGAACGGAAGGTAGTGCTGGCATGACACGCATCCGGGCGGTCCTCGGCAAACGCAGCATCGGCGGATGGGCGGCGACGATCGCCATCTATGCGCTGGCGCTGACATGGCTCTATCCGTTCGCTTGGATGGTGGCCGCGTCGCTCAAGCCCGCCGCGCAGATCTACAATACCGGGCTGTTCGAGGGCGATTTCACGCTCGACAATTTCGCCTTCCTGTTCGCGACCGCCGACAAGCTGGACCGGCCGTTCCTTGGCGCGCTGGGCGTATCGACGGTGGTGACGCTGACCGTCACCGCATCGGTGCTGCTGACCTCGGCGTTCATCGCCTTTGCGCTCGCGCGGATGCGGTTTCCGGGGCGGAAGCTGTTCGGCGATTTCCTGCTGCTGCAGATGGTCATTCCGACCAGCATGTTCATCCTGCCGCTGTTCGTGCTGGTCCAGCAAATGGGGCTGCTCAACACGCTCGGCGCGCTGATCCTGCCGTCGATGATGTCGGGCTGGGGCATCTACATGATGTCGCAGTCGTTCCGGACGATGCCCGAGGAATATTTCGACGCGGCGCGGCTCGACCGGGCCAGCCTGTGGCAGACGGTGACGAAGATCGTCCTGCCGCTGAACAAGTCGATCATCGCCATCGTCGCGCTGTTCACCTTCACCGGCACGTGGGACAATTTCCTGTGGCCGCTGATCGTGATTTCGGACACCGACCGGATGCCGTTGTCGGTGCTGCTGGCGACGTTCAGCAAGCAATATGGCGGCTATGCCGGGCCGGTGATGGCGGGCGCGGTGTTGCAGACGCTGCCGCTGGTGCTGCTGTTCCTGCTGTTCCGGCGCCATTTCCTGCAGGGCATGTCGCTGTCGCTCAAATGAGAAGGGTTTCCGATGTTGCAGCGTGACCCACGCAACCCCGTCGTCGCGCCCGAAATGGTCCGGCCGAGCCGTCCGGAATGGCAGGTCGACGGCAGTTTCAATGCGGGCGTCACCCGGTTCGGCGAGGAGACGATCCTGCTGGTGCGGATCGCCGAGAGTGTGGCGGACGTCGGCGAAGGCGAGGTGCGCGTGCCGTTGCTGGAGGAGGTCGCGGGCGAGTGGCGATGTACCACCCGGCGTTTCCGGCGGGACGATCCGGCATGGGATTTTTCCGACCCGCGCATGGTGCGATCGCGCGCCGATCCGCGCCATGTGTTCCTGACCTCGCTGTCGCACCTTCGCCTCGCACGCAGTCGTGACGGGGTGACCTTCGTGGTCGATGATGCGCCGTTCCTGTTCCCGGCGAACCGCAACGAACGCTTCGGGTGCGAGGATGCGCGGATCACGGCGATCGAGGGGCGGTGGTACATCAACTATACCGCCGTCAGCGACCTCGGCATCGCGACCGCGCTGGCGGTGACCGACGATTTCGTGACCGTCGAGCGGCTCGGCATCATCCATGCGCCCGACAATCGCGACGTGTGCCTGTTTCCGCGCAAGGTCGGCGGCCATTACTGGTGCCTGCACCGGCCCGCGCCGTTGCATCTCGGCACGCCCGAAATCTGGATCGCCAAGTCGCCGGACCTGCTGCACTGGGGCGATCATCGCCATCTGGCGGGGCGGACCAGCGCGGCGTGGGACGCAATGAAGATCGGCGGCGGCGCACAGATGATCGAGACGACACGCGGATGGCTGCAACTTTATCACGGGGTCGATGCCGATCAGCGCTACAGTCTGGGCGCGCTGCTGCTCGATCTTGACGATCCGCGCATCGTGCGGGCGCGGTTGTCGCGCGCGCTGGCGGTACCGGACGAAGCCTATGAACGCAGAGGCTTTTTCGACAATGTGCTGTTCAGTTGCGGGGCGCTGGTCGAGGGGGACGAACTGCGCGTCTATTATGGCGCGGCTGACCGGGTGATGGCGCTGGGGACGGTATCGCTTGCCGCATTGTGGCAGGCGATGGGGGTTTGATTTCGGGCCCGACCGTACTCCCGCGCAGGCGGGAGTCCAGGGCCAAGCAACGCAGCGTCCCGTTTGGGACCCTGGCCCCCCGCCTCCGCGGGGGTACGGATACAGGTACAGGATTCGTTCGATGCACCACGACCACATCCCCCGCGTAAAAACCCGCCATGCCGCCTTCGCCGCCGATCCGCCGCAGGCGCGGACCGGCAGGCTGACCTTCACCGGGGTCGACGGGCTGGACGTCTACAACATCTCCGCACCGTTCCGCGTCGGCGGACGCACCGTCATCGCCGGGCGGGTCGAGGCGCGCGACAGCGAACATGCGACCGCGGTCTTCTTCGAGGAAGCGGGCGGCGTCTGGCATCCAGTCGACGGCGCGCCGCGCTTTGCGTTGCAGGACCCGTTCGTCACCTTCATCGGCGGCGAGCTGGTGTTCGGCGGTGTCGAGGTCCGCTTCGGCGCGGGCGAGCCCGAATGGTGGACGGTCTTCTATCGGGGTGGCGATCTGTTCGACCTCAAACCCTTCTTCGCAGGGCCGCTGGGGATGAAGGATATCCGGCTGTGCGAACTGGCCGATGGACGGGTCGCGGCGTTCACCCGGCCGCGCGGAGCCAAGGGTGGGCGCGGGACGATCGGCTATACCGAAGTGCCCTCGCTCGACGCGCTGTCGGTGGAGGCGATCGATGCCGCGCCGATGCTGGAGGGCATGTTCCATCCGCTCGACTGGGGCGGGGTGAACGAGGCGCATCTGCTGGCCGATGGCGAAATCGGGCTGATCGCGCACATCGCCTATTTCGAGGACGATACCATGTACAGCGCGCGGCATTATTATGCGGTCGCGTTCACCTTCGATCCGGCGAGCCGGGCATGGCGCGACCTGAAAATTCTGGCCGGGCGCGATCAGTTCGGGCCGGGCGAGGCCAAGCGGCCCGATCTGGTCGATGTCGTGTTTTCGTCGGGGATCGAGCGGATCGGTGACGTCACGCGCCTCTATGCCGGCACGTCGGATGCCGAGGCGCATTGGGTCGAGATCGCCTATCCGTTCGACGTGCCGCTGGCGGGGGAAGGTGCGCCTGCCGATGTATCGCAATTGATCGCCGCGCCACAGCGGTTACAGGCATGACCATGTTGCGCATCGATCCTACCCCCCGCCCGCTCGGCAAGAGCGATATCGTCGTTTCCCCAATGGCTTGGGGCATGTGGCGCTTTACCGGCGAGGTCGCGGCGGCGCGGGCGCTGGTCGAGGCGGCACTGGAAACCGACATCACCCTGTTCGATACCGCCGATATCTATGGCGCCGACACGCCCGGCGGGTTCGGATCGGCCGAGGCGCTGTTCGGGCAGGTGCTGGCAGAGGCACCCTATCTGCGCGAGCGGATGGTGATCGCGACCAAGGGCGGCATCCGGCCGGGCATCCCCTATCGATCGGACCGGGCGTACCTGACCGACGCCGTCGATGCGTCGCTGTCGCGGATGGGGATCGAGCGGATTGACCTGTACCAGATCCATCGCCGCGATTTCCTGACCCACCCGCAGGAGGTGGCGCGCAGCCTGACCGCGATGGTGGAGGCGGGCAAGGTGCGCGGGATCGGCGTGTCGAACCACAGCCCGGCCGAGGTCGATGCGTTGCAGGCGTTCCTGAACCTGCCAATCCTGTCGACCCAGCCCGAATTCTCGCCGTTGCGCAGCGCGCCGCTGTTCGACGGGACGCTCGATCAGGCGATGGCGCGCGACATGGCGGTGCTTGCTTGGTCGCCGCTCGGTGGTGGGCGGTTGAGCGATGGTTCGCATCCGGCGGGTGCGCTGCTGGCCGAACAGGGCGCGCGCTTCGGGGTCGATGCCGCGACGGCCGCGCTATCCTGGGCGATGGTGCACCCGGCGCGGATCATTCCGATCATCGGGTCGCAGAACCCCGATCGCATCCGCGCGGCGGCGGGCGCGCTGCGCGTCGAATGGACACCGACGGAATGGTATGCGGTGTTGCAGGCCGGGATGGGGGCTGGCCTGCCGTGATGACAGCTTGTTGTCGGACGACCCGACCATCTGTATATTGATCGCGTGTCTGTAGCATTGCGAGGCGGCAGGACAATGAACGCGCATAATGGCCGATTGGTGAGCGGGGGGCGGTTGCAGCTGCCGTCCGACGTCCGTCGCGAGCTGGGTCTGGCCGATGGCGATCAGGTCGTGATGCGCGTCGTCGACGGTGAACTGCACATCCGCCCGCGGCGCGACGTGCTGAAGCGGATACAGGCGATGCTCAAACCCTATGCGCTGGGCGACGCGCCGGTCGTCGACGAACTGATCGCCGAACGCCGCGCCGAAGCCGAGCGTGGCTGAGCCGGTCACCGTCCTCGACGCATCGGCATTGCTGGCGGCGTTCTTCGACGAACCGGGTGCCGAGGTCGTCGCCGAACGGATGAACGGCGCGCTGATGAGTGCGGTGAACCTGTCCGAGGTCGTCGCCAAGCTGACCGACCGGGGGGCTGCACGCGAGCAGATCATGGAGATCCTGGCGCAACTCGATATCGAGATCGTGCCGCATGACGGCGTGCAGGCGATGACCGCCGGATTGCTGCGCCGGGAAACGCGGTCGTCGGGACTGTCGCTGGGCGATCGCGCCTGTCTGGCGCTGGCGATCGAGCGCAAGGCGGTAGCGCTGACCGGGGATCGGGCATGGTTGGCGCTGGCCGAACCGCTGAAGGTCGAGGTCGTGGCGATCCGCTAACGGCGCCGGACGCCGAAGAAATCCCCCGCCCGGGATGGGCGGGGGCAGGGGGGGGGGAAGTCAGAAGCGCACGTTGACGCCGGCGGTGACCGTGCGGCCGATGCGCGTTTCGAACAGGGTGTCCTGACGGCCGCTGTCGGTGTAGAGGACGTTGCGTTCGTCGGTCAGGTTGGTCGCCTCGACGATCAGCTTGATATTGTTGGTGATGCCATAGGATGCCGAGGCATCGACATAGAGCGTCGGCTTGTTGCCCTGCAGGTCGCTGCCGGGCGATGCCGGGATGCCGCGGATGAACCGGTCGCGATAGTTGGCGGTGGAGCGGATGCTGAACCGGTCATCCTCATAATAGAGCGTGCCCGAGGCGGTGTTCTTCGACAGGCCGACCAGATCGTTGGTGGTGGTGACGGTCGGCACCCCTCCGACGCTGGCGAGGATATATTCGATCTCAGACGTCACCCGCGTGTAATTGCCGAGCACACCGAAATTGCCGAGGAATCCGGGCAGGAAGTCGAGGCGGAACTGTGCGTTGACCTCGAAGCCCTTAAGCGGGCCGCCAGGGGTGTTGAACGGCTGCGACACGGTGAACAATTCGGTCGGCGACGTCTGGCTGTTTTCCAGCAGTGCGTTCGGCAGGCCCAGTTCGTTGAACGGGATCTGGCTGTTGACGTTCTGGATGTAGCTTTTGATATCCTTGTAGAAATAGGCGACCGACAGCAGCGATCCGGGTTTGAAATACCATTCGACCGCGGCGTCGAAGGTATTGGCGCGGATCGGTTCGAGGAACGGGTTGTTGACGTTGCCGACGCGGGTCACCGGGTTCACCCCGCTGGTCGGCGTCAGGATGCCGAGTTCGGGGCGGGTCATCACCTTTGCCCCCGACAGGCGGACCAGCAGGTCGCGGACCGGCTCGACGACGATGTTGGCCGAGGGCAGCCAGTCCTGATAGCCGCGCCGCGCCTGCGCATATTGGCCGATCAGGCCGGTCGGCGAGGTCTGTCCGGCGGGCGGGGCGACGGCGATATAGCCCGAGGTGAACAGGTCGGTCTTGACGTAGCGTACCCCGACATCGCCGCGCAGGCCCAGCCCGACCATGTCGGTCAGGTCGAAATTGCCCATCAGATAGGCGCCCTTGACCTCTTCCTTCACCCGGCTGCGTCCGGCGCCGCATTCGACACCGCAATAGCGGACGGCGTCATAGCCGAAGGTCGACGCCCATTTGTCGGCATCGATCGCCGCCCATGCATTGGGCGCGCCCGATCCGAACAGGTCGCCCACGCCCTCGATCTGGCGGGTAATGCTGGCGAGGCTGGTGCCGGCGGGCAGCGCACGTACTACCGTGTCGGCGTTGTAGGGGCGGAGGAAGGACGAGACGAAATCGCTTTCGCGATACTGGCCGCCGGCCTTGACCGTGAAGCCTTCGGCCATGGTCCAGCCCAGATTGACCTCGCCGGTCATGTTGTCGGTGGTGTTCTTGGACGGCTTGCCCTGGAAACTGAAGCCGCCGAGCACGGTGCCGTCGGACAGGCCGGGGGCGTAGGTGAAGTTCGCGGGGTCGGCGACGTCGAAGCCGAAGCCGATCGTCGGCGTGCTGCCCTTGCCCCGGAAATCGATCGAGAAATTGTCGCTGTCGATCACGTCCATGAACGTCTGCAACCGCTTGCGTCCGTCCCAGACCGACTGGTTGCGCCCGACCAGCATGGTCAGTTCGAGCGCGTCGTTGAAGCGGTGTTTGAGGTTGAAATTGGCCTGTTTGAAGGTCGAGACGAAATGATCGACCAGCCCTTCGGAACGGACGTCGACGCCGTCGAACAGGCCGTAGAGCAGCGAGCCCTTGTCGCTGAACTGGACGTCGCGCACCGACACCATCGGCTGCCCGTTATTGGCGATCGAGCGGCCGAACGAGATGCCGGCGATGTAATTGTCGCGGCGGGTGACGTCGAAACGCGAATAAAGCAGGTCGACCGAGATATCGGTATCGTCGTCGGGCTTGAACTGGACGGTGAAGGTACCGCCGATCCGTTCCTGATCCTGTTCGGAGTTGAGGTAGCGCGGCAGGCGCGGGAAGAAGGCACCGCTGCCCGGCGTGTTGGGCAGGTCGGCGCGGCGCAGGCCGAGAATGGTGTTGTAGGCAGCGGCCGATCCGGTGCGCGGGTTGTTCGTCGAACAGTCGGTCGCGGTCGCGCCCTTGGTCCCGACCGCCGGATAGATGGGCGTCACGCCGAGCGGCGAACAGAACAGGCCGTTGGTGTTGGCCGACAGGATGTCGACCGCCGAATAGCCGACCTCGCGCAGGTGCCGCTTCTGATAGGCGACCGAAGCGAGCACGCCGAAGGTGCCGTCGGCGAACTTCTTCGACACCAGCATCGATGCGCGCGGGTCGACGCGTTTCGACAATTCGTTCCAGATGCCCCGCGCGGTCGCGGTCAGCACGAAATCCTCGCGCGAGTCGAGTGGCTTGGGTGCGGTCAGGTCGACCGTCGCGCCGAGCGACCCTTCCTCGACATCGGCCGAGGGCGTCTTGCGCACCGACAAGGCGGAGAAGATTTCGGTCGGGAAGACGTTGAAGTCGAAGCTCCGCCCGTTGTTGCCCGCGCCGTAGATGTCGGACGATCCGGTCTGGGCGGTGCCCTCCATGCCGTTGATGCGCACACGGGTGAAGCCGGCGCCGAGCCCGCGGACCGAGATGTTGCGCCCCTCGCCACCGTCGCCGCGGGCCAGTGCCACGCCGGGCACGCGCTGCATCGATTCGGCGAGGTTCGCGTCGGGGAATTTGCCGATATCCTCGGCGACGATGCTGTCGACCGCTGCCGTCTCGCGCCGCTTCTGCCCCAGCGCGCTGTTGAGCGAGGCGCGGAAGCCGGTGACGATGATCTCGCCTTCGTCAACTTGTTGCGGCGTCGCGGTGTCGCCGCCGGTGTCGGCGGGAACGTCCTGCGCCATTGCCGGCGACAGCGTGCCGAGCATGAACGCCAGCGCGGCAATCGATGCACCATGATAGGACGCAGCACGAAATATGACCAAATGCCCTCTCCCTGTACCGGACCGCCCATCTACGCAGGCTGTTCCATTATGTGATACAATGGGTCACATATTAGATGGAGTCGGGAAGGATGTCATTTGTATTCTGTGAAACCAGCCAAAGGGATGCCCGGGCCGAAAAAAGGCCCCGATCGCTCGGGGCCTTTCCGGGTCGTCAGAACTTGACGTTGGCGTTGGCGAAGAATTGCCGTCCGACAAGGTCATAGCCCGAATAGAGCGGGGCATTGGCGATGGTCGTGAACCCGACCGCGCTGATCCGCGGCGGTTTGGTGTCGAGCAGATTGCGGACGCCGATGGTGAACTGGTATTGTTTCTGGACGTTGAACTGTAGCGACAGCGAATGCAGGAAGTAGCTGTCCGCCTCCAGATAATAGTTGTCGCGATATTGCTGTTCCAGATCGGCGTCGACTTCGCCGGTCAGATTGTCGAACGCGAAATAGCTGTAGGTCCGGTTGCGGTCGCCACCGGTCCAGTCGAGACCGTAGCGGATCGTGACCGGATCGATGCTGAACGTCGCGTCGAAATTGCCGACCCAGTCCGGCGCGGTCAGGATCCCGTTGGAATCGGTCAGGAACTCTTCGGGGAACAGGCGCGTCGACTGTTCGGTATATTTGGTGACGTTGGCATTGAGGATGAAACGCCCGCCGAGCACTTCACGCGCGTAGCGGCCGTTGAATTCGAAGCCCTTGACGATGTTTTCCGACAGGTTGACGAAGCTGCTGGTGACGGTCAGCGCCTGGTTGGTATCGCGCTGGACGAAGCGGCAAAAGCCTTCGGTCGGGTTGAAATTGGCATTGCCGTAGCAGCGCTGGAGAATGACCACGCCGCTGAGGTCCGACACGCCATTGTCGACCTTCACGTCGAAATAATCGAGCGAGAGCGAAATCTGGCCGATCGATTCGGGCAGGCGCGGACGCACGACGCCGCCGATCGTCCAGTTGGTCGAGGTTTCGGCGCTCAACCCCGCCTCGGCACCGCCGACGCGGAACGAGGTGATGCCGCTGCGCTGTTCGAAGTCCGCCGGCAGGCCGATCGAGGCGCAGTTGCGCGCGAGTATCTGTTGGTTCGGTGACTGTTCGCCCGCGACCGGCAGCGCGCTGCACGGATCGCTGTCGGCACCGAGGAAGCCGCTGGTCGCGCCGAGGAACTGTTCGGCGAGCGCCGGTGCGCGGTACGACGTGCCATAGCTGCCGCGGATGCCGATCCCGCGGACCGGTTCCCATTCGCCCGCGATCTTGTAGGTCACGTCCGAGCCGTAGGAGGCATAGTCGGTATAGCGCGCCGATCCGGTCAGGTTCAGGCGGTAGAAGAAGGGCTTATCCTCGAAGATCGGCACGAAGATTTCGCCGAAGCCTTCCTTCACATTGTCCTTGCCGACCGTCGGCGTCGCCGCCGTGAGACCGTAGAGGTTGCCGTTGACCGAATTCAGGTCGGGCTGGTCGTCAATGCTCTGGCGGCGATGCTCGACGCCCAGTGCGACCTGCACGTCGCCCGCGGGCAGGTGGACCAGCGGACCGTCGATGTTGAACGCATAGGTCGTTTCGCGGAAGCGGGTCTTCCCGATCGTGTTCTGGACGATATAGTTGCGGAAGTCGGTCGGCAGCTGGCCGCCGATCACCGCCGCGGTCAGGAACGGCGCGGCGACGCAATTGGCGTTCGAGGCGATGCTGGCGCAGCTGAACGTGCCGTTGGCGTTGGCGGTGACGTTCAGCGAATTGGCGAGCCGGTCGATCAGGAACGATTCGGCTTCGTAGGTGCCGTCGTTGAACGACTTGCCGACATAGGCGTCATAGCGCCAATCGGGGAAGAAGAAGTCGCCGCGCACGCCGCCCGAGGCGCGGACATAGTCCACCGTCTGTGCCGACGAGGTCATGCCATAGCCGATGAACGCGCGCGCCGCGATGTTGCGGCCGCTCGACGTGTTGGTCGGGTTGGCGAACAGGCCGCCCCGGATATCTTCGGGAAGCAGCGGGCTGCCCTGCAGATAGTCGAGCGACAACTGGCGATAGAGGTCGGTCGATGATTTGCGCCGCGTCGCCAGCAATTCGCCATACACCTCGGCATTGCCGAGGAAGTCGAGCTTGTAGGTGGCCGAGAGATAGCCGGTATAGATTTCGGTGTCGTTGATGAGCGGCTCTTCCTCCTGCCGCGGATCGAAGGTGTCGCGATCGTAATTGCCGACGCCGAGATAGCCGGGGAAGGGGCCGGTGGTCTGACCAGGGGCGGGTACGAAGCGGTTGAAGCGGCCGACGGTGCCGCTGGTCCGCCCGATCGCGTTGCGGGTCGGCAGGCCGAGCGTGTTGATCGTGACGCCGCCATTGTCGAGCGTGAAGCACGCGCGGGGATCGTCGGGCGAGAAATTGTCGCCCGAACCGAAGGCCGACCCTTCGCCGTTCAGGAAGCCGCCGATCGGGCAGCCGAAGAAGGGCACATCGTTGCGCGAGAGCAGGTCGCGCTTGCGATATTCGGCCGAGCCGATGACGCTCAGGCGTTCGTTGTTGAAACCGAAGCTGGCGCTCGCGCGGCGATCGATGCCGGCGCCGACCTCGGGCACGTTCATCTGGAAATTGAGCTGGAGGCCGTTCAGCTTCTGGTCGGTGATGATGTTGACCACGCCCGCGACCGCGTCCGAACCATAGACCGACGACGCGCCGGCCTTCAGCACCTCGATCCGTTCGACGATCGCGTTGGGCAGGACGTTCAGGTCGGCGGCGAGCAGCGATCCGCGCGTGCCGCCCGGCGCCAGGCGGCGGCCGTTGAGCAGGATCAGCGTGCGGTTGGGGCCGAGGCCGCGCAGGCCCAGCGTGTTCGCGCCGCCGCCGCCATCGGTGACGAAGCCGCCATAGGCGCTGTTGATCTGCGACGCGCCCTGCGCCACCGCGTTGCTTTGCAGTGCGTCGCCGATGCTGGCGAAGCCGGCTTGGGTGATTTCGCCGCGACCGATGACGGTAATCGGCTCGGCGACCGAGAATTCGTCGCGACGGATGCGCGAACCGGTGACGACGATGTCGGCGCCGGTCGTTGCCGCGGCGCTGTCGGCATTTGGCGACTGCGGATTCTCGGCATCGCTCGGCACCTGGGTCGGGTCGGGGACCGGGCTGGTCTGCGTATCGGTGGCGATGGTCTGCGCGGCGGCAGGCAAAGCGATGGCGATGGCCAGCGGCGTCAATGCCGTGGCCACATATAGATGTGACAGTTTCACGATGTTTCCCCGTTTTATAGCCCGTCAGGCGTATCGATATAAGAATATTCGTACGCGGCAGCGGCAAGGGGGAAATGTAGGCGCGACCTACTAAATTGTTGAATGTGCCATTAGCATTACAGTTGCGTTCTTGATCGGACATGTGACCGTCGAGCGGCGGCTTGATGGGCGCGCCGCCAGCATGACCAAGCGATAACGCGACGAGGCTCGATGCGCCGCTGTGCCAGCCTGATGACGATAC
>NZ_JAKRET010000015.1 GCF_022664395.1 Sphingomonas lacusdianchii
GCCGGACTTTCGTTCTACAGTGCCCGGAGCGGAGAGCCGGATGCAGTGAAAGTTGCACGTCCGGTTCGGAGGGGGGCAGTGGGGTGTTCTCTCGTAGACGCCACCCTGCCTACCCTACGGTACGATACCGGCACCTTCGTCCGCGCGATCGCCATTCACCTGAACGACGAGACGGCCGTCGCCGCCATGCGGCGCGCGAACCGGCTGCTCGAACGCCTCCAGCGTCATAAGCCCCCGGTGGACTCGGCCGTCTACGATGGTGGCCGCTACCGGGCCTACACCTTCACCGGACTGCCGCCGGAGCGGTTTCCCGCCGTTCGCCCCCGCTACGAATAGCGGCGCGCGCGCCTGCACTCCCCAATCCAGCACGAGAGGAACGCGCCATGTATCGCGTCCATCATTTCGACAGCAGCGAAGACGCCTACGACGCCTGCCTCGCCGGCAAGGCCGTTCGAGAAAACGATGTCGTGGTCGCCGCGTCCGAAGGCGTCGTCGGCCTCGCCTCGACCGACCCGATCGCGGTTACCATTACTGCCGGCGCGCTCAAGGCCTTTCCGGCGATGACCCGCGAAGACCTGCTCGCCGAGCTGGTCCACGGCGCCGCCACGATCGGCCGCGCCGTGGACGAGGCGCTCCGCCATCGATTCCCGGTCGCACCGAGTTTCCTCGCCTTCGCCGGGTTTCCGCACCGCCTGTTGCCGAACGAGGCCAGCCTCACGCTGACCCTCGACGACATCACCTCGATCGGGGACGCGATCGATCACCGCCTCGCCGTCTTCGCGGAGCTGTCCAAGACGGTCGACCCGGAGAGTTCGCGCGGGCTGTTCCTGGCGCAGGCCATCACCCGGCTCCGCGAGGGACGTGTCCGCCTGTTCAACTACACCAAAAGCGATGTGCCTCCGCCGGCATCGGGTCGACCCTGACCAACTGAGCAACGAGGCCGGAAGAGGAGGGGGGAGGGGAAGGCGGATGCGGGGATTGCCCCGCGCAACAGGAGACCGCCATGCTTCCCGCCTCGATCGCAACGAGCGTCGCCCCCGAGACCATCTCCAAGGTCACCCGGCTCTTCAACGGCTCGGCGCGTGACGTGCTCAACGAGCTGCTTCAGAACGCGCGGCGGGCGGGTGCCAGCACCGTCTCCATCTCGACCAAAGGAGGCGCCGGCGATCGGCTGCTCACCATCGTCGACGACGGCAGCGGGATCGATGACCCCGCCACAATCGTCACCCTGGGCCGATCGGGTTGGTCAGACGAAACCCGCGAGCGGGAGGACCCTGCCGGCATGGGTGTCTTCAGCCTCGCCGGTCGCGATGTGATGATCCGCTCCTGGTCTCGCGCCGAGCACCAAGGCTGGTGCGCGCATATTCCTGCAAGCGCGTGGGAAAGCAGCCGCCCGATCGCGATCACCAGCGATCCGATTATCCGCGGCACGTCGATCACCATCCGCATGCCCGAAGACTGGACGAGAACCCTCGAAGCGGACGTGGCGCACGTCGCCCGTTTCTTCCCGCTGACGGTCACCTTTCAGGGGACCGACTTGCCCCGTGAGGAATGGCTCGCGGGCGCGGTTCATGTCGAGGAAT
This sequence comes from Sphingomonas lacusdianchii, assembly GCF_022664395.1. GTDB lineage: Bacteria > Pseudomonadota > Alphaproteobacteria > Sphingomonadales > Sphingomonadaceae > Sphingomonas > Sphingomonas lacusdianchii. The sequence continues at coordinate 1,584 of NZ_JAKRET010000015.1, forward strand.
GGCAGGGCAGCCGAATTGGCATCTTCCGGAGCAACCCAGCTCCTGTCTCGATCTACGACCCAAGGCTGAACTTCCACGGGGTGACGATCCCCTGCTCCCTTCACCGCGTGAGCGAAGTCGGTGCTCGCGTGATGTGGACCGCCCGGGTCGACATCATCGACACGCCGTCCCTGCAGCTGGTCCTTCCGGCCCGCAAGGAAGCCGTGCAGAACGCAGCACTCGACGCGATGCTCGTTGCCGTCCGGGCCGCGATGTACCGCGCGATCGCACAGCAGGCCTCGCATCGCCTCGCTTATGCCGACTGGTCAGACGCGCGAGACTTAGGCGTCCAACTGCCCGAGGCCGAAGCCTATCTACGGGCTTGGCTTCCCCGCTGCGCGGACGCGCACGCCGCCTACGTCAGCGACGTCCGCGTGGAGGATCCCTCCATGGTGGTGATGACGGACTTCGAAGCCATCGTCGAACAACCCTTCGCGATCGCGATCGAGGGACGCTCCACCTTTGGCGGGCCGCTGGTCGACCAGGAGACGCAGTTCAGCGGCTATAGCTGGTACGACACGCTCGCGCGGGTTGAACAGATCGACTTCATGATCGAGCGCGACGGCCGCAAGTTCACGGTCTCGGATGTTCACGAGGCCCCGCCCAGCGAAGAGAGCGGCTTCGTCGATGCCATCACGCTAATTGCCACCATCGCGCATGCCGGCGCGTCGGTAGAGGTTTCCTGCGAGGCGGACATCGCTTTCGCCGCCGATCAGTTCATGTGCTCCTCGGCCGAGGACACGATCATCTTCGTGCGCAACGGCATGACACGCACAACCGCCGATGTCGCCGACCTGCTCGAGCGCGCCGTTTTCGAGCCAAACTCAGACTCGGACGCCGACAGCCACGAGACCCAGCGGGAACGCTTCGAGCGCGACGCGTTGGATCGCGTGATCGGGCTGCTGGAAGGCAGCGAGGCCGCCCTGGAGGCCCAGATCCGGCGCCTCCTCCGGTCGCATAGCTGGATCATCCCCGCCGATCGCACCGTCGCGATCAATGCCACGCGCGACACGGTCGAGGTCCAGATCGCCGACCGCCAGTCCGAGGCCGCCTGACATGGCCAGTTTTAGCCACGCCTATGGTGTTGCCTTCACCGTCCGCTCGCATGACCCGGAGGGCGCCGACGTCACTCCCTCAATGCTGAAGGCGGCGCTGCTGGCGCGCGTTGCCGATCTCGATGCTGCGGGCGAATGGCACGAGGCCGTGGGCACTCCCGTCGACACCTATCAGGAGGACGCAGCATGAGCGCCCGACCGCCCGTCGTCCTCGCCTATGGGGTCGGGGTCGACAGCACCGCCTTGCTGGTCGAGCTGGTAGATCGGGGCCAACCGCCCGACCTGATCCTGACTGCGGACACCGGGGTCGAGAAGCCCGCGACCTACGCCTACCTCGACGTGATCGGCCCATGGATCGCCGCACATGGCATCCGCCACGAGGTGGTCCGATACCAGCCGAAGCGCTTCAAGCACTGGCCTCCCTACTACTCGCTGCTGGAGATGTGCCTGACAAATGCCACGCTGCCGAGCAAGAGCATGGGTGGGTCCAGCTGCAGCCTCAAATACAAGAAGGCGCCGCAGGACGCCTTCCTCTCGACGTGGCAGCCCGCGATCGACGCATGGGCCAGAGGCCAGCGGGTCGTAAGATTGATCGGCTATGATGCGGGGCCGCGCGACACGATGCGCGCGAACCACGCTCTGTCCATCAACGATCCGCTTTACGACTGCCAATACCCGCTTCGAGAGTGGGGCTGGGACCGCGACGCCTGCATCCGTCGCATCGAGGCCGAGGGGCTACCCGTTCCCCCCAAGAGCGCCTGCTGGCTCTGTATCGCGAACCAGCCTGGCGAGATCCGGGAGCTGCCAACCTGGTGCCTGCGTCTCATCGTTCTGGTCGAGGCGCGCGCTGCCCCACGGCTCCATACAGTCGAAGGCCTGTGGCGTAGGTCGACGCGTGCCCGCCCCGGCCGAATGACCGACTTCATTCGGCACGAAAGCCTTCTCCCGGCTGACGAGATTGACCGGATCGAGCGTAACGCCCCCCTCGACCTTATCCGGTTCCAAGACGTTGCCGCCGGCGTGCCGGTCGATGAGCGACCAACGATGCGGGAATGGCTGGAGCGGTTCAACGCCGGTCTTCAGCCGATCGCATTGGCAGCCTGACCGTAGCCCCAAGCCTCAGTCTCGACACATCCGTAATCTGACGGAGATCCGCCGTGCTCACCACCACCGTTTCGCGCGACGAAATGATCGCGCGCCTCAACGATCGTTGCCGGAACGGCCTCGATCGCACCTCGCGAACCGTCATTACCAGGTCATGCCTCGCGACCTTCGGGAAGGGCAACAAGGCCGCCGAGATCGTAGCTCAGGCGAGGATCCTCGCGGCAATCCGACGGCATGCTTTCCCGGCCGACGACAGCACGAGGGACCGCGGCAGCATCACGTTCGAGGGCGAAACCGTGTATTTTACCATCGACGCCTACGACCTCGATCTATCCTATGGATCGCCCGACCCTGCCAATGCGAGCGTGACCCGCCGGGTCATGACGATCATGCTGCGCGAAGATCTCTGATGATCGTCTCTGGCTAATCTGGCCAGACTGGCTATATCGGGCTGACCAACAACGGAGACCTTCATGGCCGCTACCGCCGAGAGCTTCGCATCCGTTGCTCTGACCGACTTCCACAACCACCCGGGCACGGTCATCGACCAGAGCCAGCAGGCTCCGGTTGTGCTGACAAAGAACAAGCGCCGCTACGCCGCGGTTGTCAGCATCGACTATCTCGAACGCGCCACGGCCGCCCTTGAGGCCCTGCACGCGAACCGCCGCGTCCTTACTAGCGAGACCATGACCGATGACGACGCGGCGCGTCTTGAAACCAGCCTCCCCAGTGAAGCCGAGCTCGCCTCCGGCCGCTACGACTGGCAAGACCGGTAGCAACGCACCGGGCCGCGGCGCGGTCATCAACTATGTCTTTCTCTTCGCGGCCGAGAAGACCGCCGGCCGCGACGAAGGCGTAAAGGAGCGACCCGTCGTCATTCTTGCGGCCGACGCGAAGGGCTACATTGTCGTTCCCGTGACCACACGCGGCGAAATCGATCCATCGTCCGTCCTCCCGATCCCGGCCGATGTCGGCAAAGCCATGGGGCTCCCCCAGCCCGAGAACAGCTCCGTCGTCGTGACCGAAGCCAACAGTTTCGACTGGATGGGCCACGACGTTCGCCCCCGCGCGAATGGCAGCATTCTCTACGGGATCGTGCCTCCCGGCTTCTTCGGAAAGATCATCCAGGAGGTCCTCGCCCGACGGACCAAGCCGCTTGATCGACGGTGAGGAGGCTCGCGACGCCAGCTTCAGCCAAGCGTCGCGTACCACATCCCGAAGGCGTTGCTGACGACATGAACGACTAGGCCGGGGACCAGCGAACGGGTCCGGACGGCACAGAACGCGGCGCCGAGGCCGAGGCAGAGCGACGCGACCAGGTTCGCCGGCTCGAAATGAAGCGTCACGAACAGGAAAGCCGACAGGATCACCGCGACAAAGCCCGGAAGCCTGTCGATCACCGCGCCGACCAAATAGCCGCGATAGAGCAGCTCCTCGACCATCGGGGCGACGATCACGGTTGCGCCCAGCAACGCTAGACCCGCAGGCCCGGACAACGACGCGACGAGCGCGCGCCCGACCTCGAGGTTGCTGGCTGCCCCAGATTGCCAGACGGTCGCACCCTGAAGGGCCAAGATGCCGAGCGGGATCTGTGCGATGGCGAGACCTATCACCATCGTCTTGACGGTTTTCCCGTCCCTTTGTGGAGCGCGAAGCAACACCGCTTCCGCTCGCTCGGGTTTGCGCAGATCAAACGCAACGATCACCATCAGGAGGAGCGCAGCGGTGACGATCGTCACCGCGGTCAGCAAGGCCGAACGGGATTCGAGACCAACAGCCGGGCCGAGTCCGTAATGTATCACGGTAAGCGCGAGCTGGTGGGTGACCAGCGGTCCAGCAACCAACCACAGAGATGGGGCAGGGGTGCGAGCACCCGTCGCGGATGCGCCCGCTTCCTTCCGACCGACCGTCATCTCGTTCATCGTCTACCTCGGCGAGATCGTACCGCGGTCCGATCGTCCATCACCAGGAGACCGCCCATTAGGTCAAAAACAAGCCGAGGCCGTCAAGACCGGTCGAAGAGCCAGACGACCAATCTCGACCTCCTAAAGCTACTTCGACCAGCACCGCTCGATCCCGAGTGGGAGGCTGACAAAGCCGGATGGCGGAGCTTCGTCATGGGCACGGGCGGGAGCTGCTATCGCCAGGGCAGCAAGCTCCACCGGGCATGGCAACGCGGATACGATGCGGCTTCACGCTCAGCGGACCCCGAACGACTGATGCTCTAGAGCGTGCCGCCGCACCCCGGCGCGCCAACGGGCGAGTGAGAGGAGGGGGGAGGGTCGCTCGGATCATGGTGATCCGGGAGACCGAGCATGAACGCTTTCGGGCACAACATCGCCGAGGTGGTCATCCGCCACGGGCATATGGCCTGCGGTCTCGGCGCCGGGGCCGCCGGCATGAACGCTGCCAATCCCCGCGTCGGACCGCTCCGGGGCCGCTTTGAGTGCGCGGGCGGGATCGACGTCGACGCGGGCGCAATCCGCAATTTCGAGCGCCTGACGGGGGTCAAGGGGACGGTGATGGACCTCTTCGACGAGCGCCAGTACCGCGCCTTTCACGGCAAGGCCCCGCCGCTTGGTTGGCGCGAGGCGACACCCGCCGATATCCGCCGCGTCTTCGGGCGTCTCGACATCCTGTTCGCGTCCTATCCCTGCAAGGGCTTTTCCGGCCTGCTCTCTGCGCGCGCGGCAGAGACGGCGAAGTACCAGGCGCTCAACGACCTGACGACGCGGGGCATGATGCTGAGCCTCGAGGCCTATGCCGACGATCCCGTCGCAATCGTAGCGTTCGAGAACGTGCCCCGGATCGCGTCGGCGCGAGGTGCGCAGTTCCTCGCCAAGATCGACGCCCTCTACCGCGCCTACGGCTATGTCGTCAGCGATGTCGAGGACAGCATCCACGACTGCGGCACGATCGGCGGGCTCGCGCAAAGCCGGAAGCGCTTCCTGCGCCTGTTCCGCCACCCATCCAAGGTCCCGAACTTCATCTACCAGCCCGAGAAGAAGCGCCTCCGCGGTGTCGGGGAAGTCATCGGCAAGCTTCCCTTGCCCGGCGATCCGGCCGCCGGCGTCATGCACCGGGTTCCGGCCCTGCAATGGAAGACGTGGGTCCGCCTCGCGTTCGTGCCTGCCGGCAAGGACTGGCGTGCGCTGAACGAGCTCGCGGTAGTGGACGGCCGCCTTCGCGACTATGGCATCGTGCCAGAGCGCGACCTCCGCGAGAACGCCTTGGGCGTCCTCGACTGGGCCGACACAGCACCGACCCTGACCTCCGCCCGGTCTCCGGGTCAGGGAAGGTTTTCGGTCGCAGATGTCCGGATCGCGGCCGACTGGAACTCCGACGTGCTGGGCGTCCGCGAGTGGGAGGGCCACACCGGGACCGTCGCCGGCAGAACCGGTCCGACGAATGGCGCGTACAGCGTTGCCGACCCGAGGCCCGATTACGGCGCGCACACCCACCGGCACGTGCTCGGAGTGAAACGCTGGAGAGAGTCCGCAGCGACGATCAGCGGCAGCCCGAAGCCGAGCACAGGCGCGTACTCCGTCGCAGACCCTCGCGTCGAGGGCCACCCCAAAAGCGTCCAGCTCGGCGTGCGCCCGTGGTCACAGCCTGCACCCTGCATCAAGGGCGACGTTTCAGTCGGCACCGGCCCCTATGCGGTTTCCGACCCACGAGGGCCGCATTCTCCCCGCCTCAGCAATGTGTTCCGGATCGTCCCGACCGAGAACGCCTCACCCGGTCGGCCCGCCGGCTCGGTCCCCGACCCGCGGCCGACCCATGGCAGCGCCGCCCACCACAACAAGCTGAAGGTCGTCGCCAACGACGCCGCCGCCCCGACGATCACGGGATCGGACCGGGTCGGATCCGGCGCGCTGTCGGTCGCAGACCCGAGGCCGGGCTATTCCGAGGGCACGCATCGCAACATCCTCGCGGTGACCGACTTTGAGGTCGCCACGAAGGTGGTGACAGGTGCAAGCCATCCTGCAGGCGGCGCGCTATCGGTAGCCGATCCGAGACCCGTCGGTCTCGGCAAGGCCGCCCGCGCGCAACACTGCTACAACAGCCAAGCCCATTACGGCGTCGTGCGTTGGGAGGAGTCGAGCGTCGCCGTTCCGGGCTACGCCAAATACGACCGGGGCAAATGGTCGGTCGCAGATCCACGCATTCCGGCGCCGCAACCGATCGAGGCACTGCCCGCGCCGAATGATCGCCTCGTGGCGAGGATCATCGCGCCCGACAACACCTGGCACCGCCCGTTCACGACCCTCGAACTGGCTGCCCTGCAGTCGCTTTTCGACCCGGAGCTGGTCTTCCGCTTCGATGCCGACCTGGACCTATGGTCGATGGTCCAGCCCTTCGACATCGAGGGCAACTCGGATGCGATGAAGCGTGAGTGGATCGGCAACGCCGTACCTTCGGCCGCCGCGTGCGGGATGGCTGAGGAGATCGGGGAAGCACTCCTGCTCGCCCGCCTCGGCGAGACATTCACCCTGTCGGCTCGGGCGATCTGGGTGTCGCCTCTCCGAATGGCTCTCGCGGTCGACCACGCGCCCGTCCACGCCATCACGCACGGACAGGATCTCGAATGGGGCGAAGCGTCGTGAGCCGCTCCGTCCGGTCCGAGGGGGTTCGGTCCAACCGGGCCGACGTGCGCAATCCTATCCTCGCGCTGCCCAGCGCAACGAGGCTTCGCCAGCTCGCCCCTGCGACGCGCAGCGAGTTGAGCGGCTTGCTCTTCGAGTTGCGTGCCGATGCCCAGGCAAAGGCCGAGGACTGCTGGCGGCGCCACAAGGCACCAATGGCCGCCTACTGGAAGGCGGTCGCCGTCTATGCCGGTCACATCGCGAGGATCCTGCGATGACCTACAACCCGGCAATCGCCAACATCTCGCGCGCCGAGTTCGACGAGCTCATGGCGATCGTGCGTGGCCAACCCGACCGTGAACAACCTCTCGACCCCGACGACCTTTGGCGCCGCGAGTATCTCGAACAGCAGCGCCGCAACCTGGTCGTCGGTTATCAACCGGACCTTTTCTCCAAGAACACCGTCACCCATTACTGGCGACACGCCCCGGCCCCCGACGTCGAGCGGCCGCCCGTCGAAACCATCGAGGCCAAGATGGAGCGGATCAGGGGCGATCCGTTGGCGACCTTTGGACCGCCTCGCGCTGACCGGCCCGCCTTTCTGAGCGGCGAACAGAAGGCGGAGATCGTCCGCAATGCCGCCAACTGGCTCCGGGTCCGCCAGCGTGTCCGCATCGTCGACGCTCCGGGTACTGTCGACCCGGCCTTTGGCCCACAACGCTTCCTCGGGCGCGCCGGCGTCGTCTGGAGGCTCTGCAGCCGCACCTTCGCCGAGCGTTGCTACGTCTTCCTCGATCCCGTGGGCGGCGAACGGACCCACAAGATCGAGATGGTCGAGCTGCGCGACCTGGAGCCGATCGCATGAACCCGCGCCAGCCAGACCTATTCTACGGCGACAAGCAGCCGCCACGCACCGTTCCACCCTCACGCGCGTACCGGCGACCGGAGAAGACCAAGCCGAAGGGCTACGCGTGGGAGAGCATGGGAGCCTGGGTCCGCCACATGCACCGGCTGTTCGCCATGGAGACGCCAAGCAGCGACCATTACAGCCGAACCAGGGCGACGGCGCGAGAGCTGACGGTTGAACGGATCCGGCTATGCCGCCACGACGACGATCTTGCGCGCTGTGAGGACATGCTGGTGCGCGCCTTCGATGGTTGGCTCTACGGCCTCGATCGGGCATTCACCCGGGCCGAGCGAGGGACCCTCCTGGTCGAGGTCAGGAACCGTCGGACCTTGCTCGCGATGGGACGGACGACGGCTCGCCCGAAAGGCGCCAGGTTCGACCCCACGAAGTTGCCGGACGAAGCGCTCGATCGCTTGATCCAGCACCACCGGGACATCGCGGTCGTCGACCAGCTGCGCGCCGAGCGCACCCGACGCGCCGAAGCCGCGAGCGCGACGACGTCAGGAACTCTGACGTCCGCCAGTCTGATAACATAGATTATGTAAAACTATCAATGACTTAGCCGAATGTTGCCAGCCTTTGTGGCTGCTGTCACTCGCGAAAACGGGGCCGAAACCGTAGCAGCGGTTCCGACCCCGTCGATCCGAGGATCCTCCGACGTATCGGGAGATCGACCGTAGAACGCAGTCGCGTCCGTTCCGGTCCTCCGCCTCGATACATCGGGAACATTCAACTTTCCATGAACGGCCCGTGAGACGCTGCTCCAGCACTCGGCCGCTCAACCCCTAGACTTCACCCCGAGGGACATCACCATGACAGTCATCGCTATTTCCGCGCGTCGCAATCGCTTGGCTTCGTTCGAGAACGCTTATGCGGTTGCTGTCCAACTCCGCGAAACCACCGGCGTCGACCAATTCGTCGTCCGCACCGACAATCCTATACAACCCTTCCGCGTCTCGCGGCGTGAGCCGCAGCACCCGGAGACCATCCTTGCCCTGGTCGCCTGACCCGCCAGCTCAATTCTTCTCGGCGACGCCCGCCATCATGTCAGCCGCGGTCGTGCCTGCGACCAAGTCGCGCGCCGGCACATACTCGACCGGAAGCTTTTCGTCCCGAAGCACCCGGGCCATCCGGCCCCGACGGTAGGTCAGGCTCTTGAGCCAAGCGAGATCGATCATGGCGGCGCCGATCGGGCGCTCGTTCAACAGATACCAGAGCCGCATCTGAAACGGGTTCTTTGCCTGAAGGATATCCTCCAGCAGCAGGAAGCCCTCGCCATGGGCGATGTTACGACGAGCATCACACTCGAGCGCGACAAACGCCTCCGCCATCTCGCACGTCGCGAAATAAGCCGTATCCAACCCTTCCCCGATCGCAGCACCGGCCAGAAGGCGCCGATGCACCGTGATGTCGGGATCATCGACCGCATTCAGCGTGTCCAGCAGCGGCAGGTCGTAGTCGTAGCCCTGCATTACCTCCTTCATGTTCATGGTGGTCCTCCTTTGATGAAGCCGACGCCTTTGAACATAATGTGAACATACCCGGCAAGCGAAAACTTGCTCATAGATCCCGCGCCGAGCACGCAAGGCTAGAAAGGGGCCGCGCCGGCCCGATCCGGGTTGTCGCCGATGCCTGTTGGACAGTAGTCACCATCCGATCAGGCTAACTCACCACCAATCATCCCTAGCGGAGGAAGCGATGCTCAAGCCTCTTTTGGTACTCGCCATATGCGACGTCCTAATAACTGCGGTCGTGCTCGGCCTGATCTCGATCGGTAAGCTACCAATCGGCCGTATCGCGATTGCCACAGCTGCGAACCTACTCCTCGTCCTCTTCGCCCTGCGCGGCCATGCGCTGACCCATGGACTCGATCTCATAACGGTCCTTCTAGGCATCGCGGCGATTTACTTCGCTCGCTACACCATCATGTTCTGGCCGTACCTTCTTCCGGATCGGGTGGCGCAGAAGCTCGGCTGAGCCTCATGACCCTGTTTGCGGCCGTTCGCGCCGCCCTTGCGAAAACGCCCGCGCGCGAGCTCCTCGGCATTGCCGATTTCAGCGCCTTTGCCCTTGGCGTCCTGCTGCTGGTCGCCACGGACCCGACGACCTGGATCATCAGCGCCAGGTTCGCCGGCCTCTTTCTGCTCTACCTGGCGCTGCGCGCCTATGCCGTGGCTCGTTTGCTGCCGCGGTCGGGGCAACGCTCTTGCGACGATCGCCGCGTCGGATAGGCCCGGCCGCCAGCGAAAGGACAAACCGTGCCGGCACGTAAGGCCCCTGCCCCTCGTATCGCGATGCTCGGCCTCGTGACGGGTATAGCGACCGTCTTAGCCGCCTCGGCGTGGATCTATCTCCCGGTCGGCCTCGAAGAACAGCGCGCAGCGCTGGTGCTCTCACGCACTGGGTCGCGGGGAGCCGCCGCATACCGCGCCGCCATTGAGGACGGCAGGATTACCAGAAGCGAGATGCAAGACCTCCGTAGCGCTGCCGGCAGCGACGTCGATCACTGGCCATCGATGGACACCCCTGCCCGCTGACACCTCTGAGGAGGACAGGGGACCGGCGCCGAGCCATGCTTGCTACCGCCGAGACCTGGGCGACAACTTCCCCCTACCCAGCAGGCGCGAGCTATCGCGCTCCCGTCCCGATCTTGGCGCGGTTGCGCTGAATGGCGCGATTGCACCCGGCCAGCGTCGAAATGATCGTCTGGTCCGCAAGCCCTTCATCGAAGGAGCGCTTGTAGTAACCCCGGACTCGTGGATCGTTCGTGCTGCCGAACTCCCTCACGAGCGCGTCCGAGCGCGCAGCCCCGATCTTCGCCCGACAGGTCCCCGCAAGCATCATCAGGTCACCACGAGCCTGAATCCCCGGCGTTTGCCAACTCGCCAGTCCACCCGCTTCCAGCATGCTATCCGCCATGTCGGTCGCCGCGCGCTCCAGGTCATAGCCGGGCGGAGCGAGGATCAGCTTCGAGAAGATCGGGTCGGACGTAGCCGCCACGCACGTTCGGCCGTAGCCGAGCAGGACCGTCCTCAAGGCGCGTAGCTGCGCGTCGGTCTTCGCTGCCGCTGACGCGGCCTCAAGGTCGGTCGTGAACATCGCGCCCTGTCGCCCGACCGCCTCGTTCTTCAGCCTTTCGAGCGTGGCTCCGTCGAGCTTCCAACTGGCGGTCTCCGCCGTCACTCCCGCGTCTGCCTTGTTCGGCAGCTCGGAGTCGACCGTCATCCCTAGGCGCTCGCAAATCGGCGCCGTGACGACATAGCGGCCAACCTGGTCAAGACGATCCTGCTGCGCTTGGGTCTGCGACATAGCCGGCGACGCCAGAACTGCGCCGACCGCCACTACGATCATCCCTCTCGACATGCCTGAACGTCCCCCGACTTGATCCGCGACGCCATGGGCCCGTCGCTTCGTGGTGATGGCTGGGATCAGCGCGATTGGGTGCATGATCGGACGCCTGTTCGGGGTCGGGTTGTAGCAGGGAAGAAGGGGCAAGAAAGGGGTTCGAGCGCCCGCCCTTCGGGCGGTAACCTGCTCTAGTCGGCTTCGCCTCCCGGAGCCCCGCGTGCCGCGGGTCTCCGCCCTGCGGGTGACGATCAGGCGCAGGGGGTTGCGCTCGCCGCTACAGGCCTTCTCCGGCCATTCTGACGCGTGTGTGGCGAGCATGCGCGGATTAGGTCGCCGCTCCCCTGCCCTGCCCCGGACGTCACCCCTGCCCCACGGACACCGCAGGCAGCCTTCGGCTAATGAATCATGCGCAAGGCGCATGATGGTGTTTTGTGGGCCAATGATCTCATCGCCCCCTGCGCCGTCTCCCAGTGTCCCTGCGTTGCAGCCCTGCCCGCCGGGGTCGGCGCCAATGATGAATTGCCCGCTACGCGGACAATGTTTTTGTTTGTCATGAAGGCGCCTCAACAAGAATACCGGGCCTTACGGCCCTACGGTTTCCACCCCGCAAGCGGGGCGGAGCCTCCGTCATTCATGTTGACCCCGACGAACAGGCCCGCGCCTTGCGACCCTGCGAGGACGGCTCCGGGTGCGATGAGATCAAAGGCCGGGCTGCGCCCATCAACACAGTTGAGGCAGAGTTGTCCGCATGGGCGGACAACGCGTTGTTTGTTCGCTTTATTTGCGGCCCCTAGTCGGGGCCTTTTTCTTTGCTCGGACTCACCAGGTACGATGAAATACTGTCAAGAAATCAATGCGCTTCAATACTTTGAGGGGAGGGGGTAAAAGAAAGATGCCGGAAGGGAAGGGGACAGGCCCCGCCCAGGCAAGGGGGGACAGGCCCCCGGTTTAAGGAGTGCAAGCCATGAACATCGGTCAGTTCAAGTCGGTCAACGGCCAGCTTCTGGGTTCGGTCGCAACGGCAACCATCGACCTCGCGCGCTTGGGTTTGCGCCCGGTCGACAGCGACAACGAGAAGGCCCCCGCGTTCGAGATCATGGTTCTGAACGTCGCCAAGCGTTGGGTGCAGATCGGCGCGCTGTGGGAAGCCACCAGCAACGCAACGGGCGAGGTTTTCTATCAGGGCCGCTTGGACGACCCGAGCCTTCCCGAACCGCTCCAGATCATGCTTTTCGGCAACGATGAAGAAGGTTTCCGCGTCGTGTGGAACCGCCCCGTCGCCCGCCGCGAAAATCTGGACGGCAGCCGCCAGACCCGCCGCAGCCGCGCCGCCGACGCCTTCGGCGAGGGGAACGCCACCGACAACGGCCAGCTTGCCGAGCGGATGGACGACGAAATCCCCGCTTTCTGATCGACCAGACGGGCGGGGAGAGGGGTGCAACCCTCCCCCGGCCCTGATCGCAACCCATGCCAAGGATTGACGCCATGACCAAGGAAACGACTAGCCGCCGCTTTAGCACCTTCGCCGCCCTTGGCGAAGCGTTCGGAATGACCCCGGACGAGTACCGCGCCGCCGACCGCGCCGACGCCATCGCAGAGAGCATCCGCGACGACACAACCGCGACGAGCTTTCAGGAAGCGTTCGGCGACGTTGGCGCGCTTTCCATCGTGGAAATGGGAGCCGAGGCGCAGGAACTCGACATGCCCGAACCCGCCGAGGCGCAGCACGATTGCGCCGCCATCATCACCACGATTTTTGACCTGTTCCGCGATACCCGCCTTGAGACGAGCGCGCAGGCGATCGCATGGGGGTTCGTCAATTCGTTTCACTATGAAGCGGAGAAGCTGGCCCGCGAGGAAGACACGCTTTGCCGCGACCTTGGCGAGATGATCCGCCGACAGGACCCGTCCGAAATTTTCGCCGTCGAGATGGAGGAATTGCAGCTTCGCGCCCAGACCAAGACCGAGCAGCGCGCCGCCATCGAATGTATGCGCGACTATGCCGCCGACTGCTACCGCGCCCAGACCGGCCGCCCGTGGAGCGCCGCGCGCGGATCGAAGGTTTCGAGCGCCACCACCGCGAGCCAGATCGCAGCCGCCGACTTCCTGAAAGCACGCGCCACCGCGCACCGCGAGAAGCGCAATCCCACCGGCCCGCTTGTCGTCTTTTCGGGCGGTCAGGAATGGCACGACTTCCAGCAGCTTTACGACCGGCTCGACCAGATCAAGGCGCGCATCCCGAACATGACGCTTTGCACCACCGCGCAGCGGAAAGGATGCGACGCCATCGCCGCCGCATGGGCCGCAAGCCGGAACGTTCCGCTAGTCGCGTTCACCCCGCAGACGGCCCGCTATGGCAACCGCGCCGGTTTTGTGCGGAACAAGCAGCTTGCGGACCTCCGCCCCGTTGAAGCCATCGTGTGTCAGGGATCGGGCTTGCAGAGCAATTTGCTCGACACCCTGAAAGCCGCGAACGTGCCCACCCACGCCTTCCGCATCGACGGACAGGCACCCATGACCGCCGACGCCAAGCGGCAGAATTGGGGATGACCTAACCGGGCGGCGACCAGCGCGCCGCCCCCCTCTTTTCCTTGGCAGGAAACGACTAGGCCAGCGACGGGCAACACCCGGCGCTGGCCCTTTGTCGTCAGCGTCGCTTGTGGGGGAAACCCTACCGGTTTCCCCCACGCCGGGCGATCGGGCGCGCGACCACTACGGCGCGGCCCCGGCGGGCCGCACCTGGCGGCCGCGCGCCCGATCGCCCTCCCCCTTCCGGTAAGGCGCTGCCGCCCGCCTGGACGAGCTCGCACGCGCTTCCCATTGACCGGCGGGACTTCGGAGCCGGGGAAGCGCGAGCCGGGCATCGAACCCGGCTCGCGCTGCTGCCGCGCGCCTCGGTCTCAACGGGCCGGATCCTGCCCTTTGCTGCCCCAGTCATGCCGCCGGGAACGGCTCGACCGCCCTGCCCACATTCGAGCCTTGGGACCGCGGCCGGAGAGGAGAGGGAGAAGGAGAGGCGGTTCCAACGAAGGAGGTCGAGATGACCATCACGTTCCGCGTCGACGACGGCCACGATACGCTCGCAATTCCGTCCGCGATCATCACCCACGACCAGCTCGGGGCGCTGCGCACCTTGCTCGCCGAACAGGGGGCGCGGCTCGGTGTCGCTCTGATCGTCAGCGACTATGGCGAGCCGGGTGCAGGAGCGTTCGGTTTCGAGGCCCGCGTCTGCCCGCTGGCTCTCGCGGCCGTGTCGGCTTGCTTTGACCACGATCCCGCTGTCATCACCGTTCTCGATGAAGCCCAGTTTCGCGGGCGCCGGGTCCGCGTATGGCAGAGCGCTGGCACGGCTGACGTCTGGGTCGGCTTGGCATCTAGCCTCGACGCCGCGCCCGAGCTGGAGGTCAGCAGCAGCAACGGCCTCGCCATCCTCGAGATGCTCGGTCTCGACACCGAAAGCGTCGGCGCGATCTCGGTCGGGGAACTCCGCCAACGCCTCACCGATCCGCGTATCCGGCGCCGCATCGACGACGAGCCCGGATTGGCTCGCTACCTTCCCACCCTGATCGAGATGGCGGCGGTCAAACCGGTCACCGGCGAGCTTCATCTGGCATGGGCATAGGTCCCTCCCCTGCCCCGCTTCGAGAACCGACGGGAAGCGCGAGCCTGACGGCCCGCGCTTCCCTTTTTTTGCCTGATACCGTCAAGCCGGCTTCGCCTCCCTCGGGGCGGAAAATGGAATGGCCGCGCAGAGCTTTCAGCCCTGCGCGGCCATGGCGCATTGTTTTGTCTCGAACCGCCTCAGGCCGCCGCCTTGAGCCGCTTCTCGACCTCCTCCACGCCCAGCGTCTTCACCACCGTCATGATCTGCTCCAGCCGGTCCAGTGGAAGCCTCAACAGCCCCGCTTTTTCGACCGTGTCGATCGCCGCTTCCCGCAGCTTCGCCTTGTGCGCCTTTCGACGCTCGGCAAGCCTACGCTCCTCGGCCTCGATCGCAGCCAGTTCGGTGTCCAGTGACTTCGCCATCGCTTTACCTTTCGGGTCAGGCTGATCGGCTCTGAACACGCCCATGATAGCCCGCCGTCACGCCTCCGAAAAGCCACCCCGTAGGACCCTACGACCCACCCGACCGCAGAGGACCTTTCCGTGATCGGCGCTCCCACTTTCTACCGCGCGAAGCGCAATCATTCCCTCCCGCTTCCGCCTAGCGGCGGTTCGGAGCCAACCGGAAACCACGACCTGTCCGGGACGATTCCGAGACGGCACCGGGGACTAACAATCACCGAGGATGAGGGACTACAGTAGAGCACACCCTACGCAACTTCGTTGCAGGGATTTCGACTAATTCCAGCCACTTAGCCCGGTTTTGACGCGAGTCCCAAGCGACCACGTTTTGGTCCCAGCCGGTCCCACCTGAAAAGTCGCCTGAATTGAGCCACTTGGGCGTAGTCGCCTGGGATCGCGGACCTCCGATACCGGCATATATGCCTTGCCTGCAACCGCGTCAGACGCTAAACCAATCCCGCTTTGCGAAGGCCCACCATCCTCCCTGCTAGGAGGATTGGTAGTGAAGAAGACCTTTCAGCGGACCGTTCGGTTCGACCGTGACCAGGCGGCGCGCCTCGAGGCGATCGCTGTCAATCACAACCGAACTTTCGCAGATCAACTGCGCATCGTCCTCACCGAGTGGTTGGAGGGCCAGAACATCCTCAACGCGAGCCAGCTTCGGCAGGCCCGCGTCGCTGAGTATGCGCAGGCTGCGCTCGACACGATCATCCTCGAAAACCACCCCGAGTTTCGCGATCGGATCGTCGCTGAAACCGACCGCCGGATGGAGCGCTATCATGGCGCGCGCTGACATCCGCAACGACGGCCGTCCGATTCCGCTGACCCACCACTCAGCAAGGGGCGACGTTCCTCGCAACTCGGGCAATTTCACCCGCGGCAGCCAGCTCCTGAACACACAGGTACTGATGTGGCTGCAGGGCGCGAAACTGCCGGTCTTTATGTGGCTGATCTTCTTCGCGATCGCCTACGTCATCATCCTCTCGGTAACCCTCAACGAGAACAACGTGCAGCTGATCTGCATGCGGATCCTGTCGAGCCTCTGGGACTGGGTGGCCCTCGACAATCTGAAGGCGGTGAACCTGCGGATGCCGGACAACTCCGTCCATCGCTCCGTGATGGGCTTTGTGCCCTACGTTCCCGAGGTCGCAGCCGCTTGGACGAAGGCAGTTCGTGGGGTCATCGGTTCCGCCCTGATCGCGACCTTCGTCACAGTCCCGGCATCGGTCTGGTACGTCGATTTCTCGAAGCGTCGCGGCAAGGCGATGATCCAGGAACGCCACGAGCGCGGCGCCATGCTGGTGGAGCGCGATGTCCTCTATCAGGAGATCATCCATCACAACCAAAGCGAGTTCGTAAAAGAAGCGCGCACGCTCTTCCCGGATCGCACACCGGAAGCCGTCCTGAAGCTGCCATTTGCCGCCCGAAAGGCAGGCGGGATCCATCACCCCTACACCCTCGCCGGCATCCCCTACCCTCACCGGCTAGAACAGTCGCACACGATGCTGATCGGTACGACCGGCGCGGGTAAGACCACAGCGCTGCGGAGCCACATCAAGCAGATGCGCGAGCGCCAGGACAGCGCCGTCGTGTTCGACCTAACCGGCGCCTATGTCGAGGCGTTCTACGATCCAGCGCGCGACACGATCTTGAACCCCCTGGACGCTCGCTGCCCCGCGTGGTCGATCTTCAACGACTGCCGAACCTATAGCGAGTTCACCGCCGCTGCAGCAGCGCTGATTCCGTCGGACGGAGGCTCATCGGAGCCCTTCTGGGCGCTCGCCGCCCGGACCCTCTTCATCGAGATGTGCATGAAGCTCATCGAGAAGAAACAGACCACCAATCGGGCGCTCGCCGACAACCTGATGACGGCCGATCTGAAGCAGGTGCACAAGTACCTCCAGAAGACGATCGCAGACCCGCTCACGGCACCTGAGGCGGCCCGCATGGCGGAGTCTATCCGCGCCGTCTTCAACACCAATGCGCAGGTCCTGCGCTTCCTCCCCGACGAAGGCAGCTCCTACTCGATCAAGGACTGGATCACGGGCGACAAAAAGCCGGGCTCGATCCTCTTCATCACGTCGAACTACACCGACTTGGAGATGAACCGGGCGCTGCTCACGCTTTGGTCCAACCTCGCCATCCACTCGCTGATGACCATGAAGCACACCCGCGCACTGCGGACCTGGTTCATGTTCGACGAGCTCGGCGCTTTGCACCGCCTCCCCGCCATCGAAAGCGGCCTCCAGACTGCCCGGAACTTCGGCGGAGCGATGATCCTCGGCCTCCACTCGTTCGACAAGCTCATCCAGGTCTACGGCGAGGAGAATGCCCGCAATCTGTCATCACTCGCGCGCACCAAGCTGATCCTTGCTGCCGCCGATCTCGACACAGCCGAACAGTGCGCCCGCTACATCGGCAACCGCGAGATCCGGCAGATGGATGAGGGGTACAGCTACGGCTACAACAACACTCGTGACGCATCGACCCTGACGCCCCGCAAGCAGGTCGAGCCCCTCGTCATCCCCGACGACATCACGAACCTGCCCTCCATGCACGGCTACGTGAAGTTTCCCGACGGCTTTCCCGCCGCCCGCATCAGGCTGGAATGGGCCAACTACCCGAAGGTCGCAGAAGGCTTCATGCGGCGAGGACCGGGCAAGCCCGACGAGCCGGATGGCCAAGTTCGCGGAGGTGGGGGGCGGCCGAAGAACGGGGATGGCGACGGCGGGCGTGGGGAGTCCCTCGCCATGACGGAGGAGGAGCTGGCGGCGCGCGATGAGCCCACCAATTTGGCCGCGGGTATTCTGTCGATGCCAACCGAGGAGCAGGAGCGCGAAGCCCGCGACGCCAACAATCGTGAAGCCCTCGAGCGAATGGACCCGAGCGCCCCGCGCGAACCCAACCAGAAGGCCTCAAACGACCAGAAGGATGACCGGGAGCGCGGGGTCGATCGCATCGATGTCAGCCAGGTGCGGACAACCGACCGCGGCAAGGGCGAAACGCACGCCCAGCAGGTAGACCGTGAAGACCTCGGCGTTCGGGAGGCACGGGACGACTTTACGCCTGAGCAGGACGGCGATGACCTCGCCGTCGGCATGTAGCCATGCACTCCATCGCGTCGGTCAAATCCGCCTCCGGAGCCGCGAAATATTTCACCAAAGACGACTTCGTCAGCGGCGAATATTACACCGACGAGCACGCCGGCGACGTCAGCCAGTGGGGCGGCGAGGGTCTGAAGGACTCGCCCATCGGAGGGCACGTCAACAAGGACGTGTTCGAGAAGGTCCTCAACGGCGAGACGCCGACGGGTGAGAAGATCGACGCGAGGGAGAGCCGGCGCCCCGGCTACGACCTCACCTTCTCGGCGCCGAAGTCGGTGTCCGTGATGGCCTATATCGGCGGTGACAAGCGGATCCTCGGACCGGACGGAGCTCACACCAAGGCGGTCCAGAACACGATGGCCTGGGTCGAGAAGAACCTCGCCCAAGCGCGGACCACCGCCGACGGCAAGACCACCACGGTGAACACCGGCAACCTGGTCTATGCCCTGTTTCAGCACGACACGAGCCGCTCTCTCGACCCTCAGGCGCACATCCACGCCATCGTCGCCAACATGACCAAGATGGCCGACGGCACCTGGAAGGCCCTCCACGCGGACAAAGTCTGGGCCAACAACACCGTGATCGGCTCGATCTACCACGCCTTCCTCCGCGTCGAGATGGAGAAGCTCGGCTACAAGATCGAGCAGCTGGGCAAGCACGGCACATTCGAGCTCGCGGGCGTCCCGAAGGGAATCATCGAGGCATTCAGCCAGCGCCGGGAGCAGATCATGCTCAAGGCGGAGCAGCTCGGGATCGTCTCTCCGAAGGGGCGCGACGGTGTCACCGTGAACACCCGCGATCCGAAGCTGAACGTCGAGGACCGCGACGGGCTGCAGAAGGACTGGAAAGACAAGGCAACCGGGCTCGGGTTCGACGGCAAAGAGGTGCTGGCCGACGCCCAGGCATCCGCTGCACGCGAGGCGGCAGGGCCGATCGGACGCAGCTATCAAGCCATCGTGGAAGCCGTAAAGGGTGCCCGGGAGTTCGTCGCGGGCCTTCTGCGGTCCCCGGATGCGCTGGTCGACAAGGGTATCGTCCGGATCGCGCAATCCCCCGCCGATGCGCGCGCGCAGCTCGCGGTTGCGTCCGCGATCCGGATCCACAGCCAGCGCGAAGCGGCCTTCGACATCAATCGTGTGGCAAAGACAGCGCTGGACCTCGGCCTGACCGGCGTGACGATCGATCATGTCACCAACAGGCTTGACCGACTGGTCGAGCAGGGACGGCTCTTGCCCGGTGAGATCCGCGCGGATGGAAGGATGGCTGCATCAGTCACCACGCCCGAGGCTCTGAAGACCGAGGAGAGCATCCTTGCCCGCGTCGAAGCAGGCAAGGGTGCGTCTGCACCAATCGTGTCACCCGCAGAAGCGCCCGGCCGTCTTCAGGACGCCTCGCCTCATGAGTTGAACCCCGGCCAGCTCGCGGCCGCCACCATGATCGTGTCCGGGTCGGACCGCACAGTGGTAGTTCAGGGCGTCGCCGGCGCCGGCAAGTCGACCATGCTGCAGGCTGCCGCCTCCGTCCTGCGGTCGGAGGGGCGCAACGTGCTCGGCCTCGCCTTCCAGAACAAGATGGTCAGCGACATGCGCGAGGGCATGGTCCCAAGGGAGTTGTCGGTCGACGACATGAAGGCTGCCGGCGTGGAAGCGCAGACGATCGCGTCCTTCATTTGGCAGAACGAGCGCCATCTCGATAATCCGAACACCCCAGCGGCCCAGGCTCGTAGGGACGAGCTCAAGAACACCACGATCGTCATCGACGAGACGTCGATGGTGTCGAGCGACGACATGCTGAAGCTGCTCACGATCGCCGAGGGGCTCGGGGTCGAGAAGATCGCGATGGTTGGCGACCGGCAGCAGCTATCGTCGATCGACGCGGGCAAGGCGTTTGCCATGGTGCAGGCGGGCGGCGCCCCCATGGAGCGGATGGACGAGAACATCCGCCAACGAACCGACCAACTCCGCACGGTCGCGGCCCTCGCGAACGTGGGTCAGGCAAGCCAAGCCATGCGCGTCCTTGGGGGCGACGTGATCGAGCATGCCACACCGGCTGCACACGCGGCCGAGATGTGGCTGGCGCTGTCCCCCGAAGACCGTGCCGACACCGCGGTGTTCGCCTCGGGCCGAGAGGGGCGCGGGATCATCAACAGCATGATCCAGACTGGCCTCAAGGAGGAAGGCTCCATCAAGGGCGAGGGATTGGCGCTCCAGATCCACGAGAGTGTCCATCGGACCCGGGAGGAGCTGCGCTACGCCAAGAGCTACGAGGGCGGCTTCACGCTCAACGTCACGGGCCACGTCCCCGAAATCGGGCTCAAACGCGGGATGTATGAGGTCACGCGCGTCCTCGGCAATGGCAAGGTCGAGGTCGACGTGCATGGGCGCAAAGTGCGGTTCGACCCGCAGAAGATTGACCCGTCGATCAAGAACGACCGGCTCGAACTGACCAAACAGCGCGAGATCAAGATCCACGAAGGCGACCAGGTCCGCTGGACCACCAACGATAAGGACCGGGGCCTGCTCAACTCCGCGCAGGCGAGGATCGTATCGATCGACAGCAACGGCGTCACTGTGGAGACGGCCTCGAAAGGCCAGGTCACGCTCGGCCGCAACGATCCCATGCTGTCTCGCATGGACCTCGCCTACTCGCTCAACATGCACATGGCGCAGGGCGTCACCGCCTTGAAGGCGATCGGGGTGATGCTGAGTCACGAGACCAACCTCTCC
This sequence comes from Sphingomonas lacusdianchii, assembly GCF_022664395.1. Taxonomy (GTDB): domain Bacteria; phylum Pseudomonadota; class Alphaproteobacteria; order Sphingomonadales; family Sphingomonadaceae; genus Sphingomonas; species Sphingomonas lacusdianchii. The sequence goes on from NZ_JAKRET010000015.1 coordinate 22,518, forward strand.
AATCAGCGGCTGTTCAACGTCCTGGTCACCCGCGTCCGTGACGGCGTCCGAATGGTCGTCGACAGCAAGGACAAGCTGATGCGGCAGCTCGACCGCAGCCCCGGCGACAAAACGGCGTCACTTGAGAGCCTCGGCCGCCTTGAGATCGACGGCCCCAGCGCGAAAACGACGGCAGCGGATGCGGCGCTGACTGCGGCGATGGCGGTTCGCGACGGCACCGACAGCGCCGGCAGCAAAGGCAGCGAGCCGATCATCGTGCCCGGCCGTGACGGGCTCGATCTGCAGGATCTGCCCCCGATGGGCAAATCGGAAACGGACTATTCCAAGGTAGACGGTCCCGACGGGCGGTCCCGTGGGGAGCCCGAGATGGACCGGACGCCGAAGCGGGAGTCCGAGAGCGACAAGGATCAGGACGGACGGCGTCGCGACGACGGCGACGGCCTCGGTCTCCGCCCGCTCAACATGGACGACCTGCGCGGTCTGCCCCCCATGCCCGGTCGCGACAACCAGATCCCCGGTTTGCCGGAGAAGAACCTGAGCCTCGATCTGTGAGGAAGCGCATGACGAACATCATCTGCGGAACGCTGGACACGATTCCCCTCGAAACGACGCACCGCCTCATCGGTCTCGCTCGTGAGGGCGGCGACCGTCTGGTCATTGTCGACGAGGGCGACGGGATGACGGCTGCCCTAGCCGACATCAACGAGGACCTGCTGATCGATTCCACACGGGGAAATTGGGACTTCTACGCGGATCATCCGACGGAGATGGATAAAGCTCACGCTGCGGAGGCGATGATCCCTTCGCAGGGGATCGAGCCCGCCGTGTTCAACCAGGCGACCTGCCTTCTAACCGAGATCCTGTGCGACTTCGGTTGGGACTATCATGGGCACCTCAGTCGAGTTTCCGAACACATACGTGGCCTCGAGTACGAGAGCATCGCCGACCATTTCCGGCTCGACGTATCCAATGAGGACGACACCGCCCGGGCATTCACTATCGCCGCCTTGTTGAACGAGGCAGCGGGGCGGTTCACGGCGCGCGATCCGCGCGTCCCACGGGTTTCAATCGCCCGTTGGCTCGCCAGTTCCCCGGCAGCCATCCTCTTTATCAATGCCGGTGGTGACGTCCGCCGCGGGGCGTGTCGCTCCGTAAGCGCTGCGATCAGTCTCATCGTCCGACGCGAAGCCGATGCGGGCACCCGGTCTCACATCGTTAAATGTTCCATGGCGGCCGAGGAAGGCGTGCTTCAGCCGCCACCCCTCGTATCCATCGGCGCCCCGCAAGGGAGCTGCTAGGCGATGGACAGGTCAATCGCGCTCCTCGTGGCCCTCGGGTCCATTATTCTGCTCCTGAAGGCCCTGGGAGCCGCCCTGGGGCCGCCTAGACCCGTCGCGAAGCAGTTCCTGACGCGCCGCGAGGCGGCGATGCTGGACGCGCTGGAGCGCGCCCTCCCTCATTGCCGGATACACGCGCAGGTCGCGATGGGGGCGCTGCTGACGGTTCCGCACAACCAGCTGCGCAAGCGCAAGCTGTCGGATCGCAATTCATTCTCGCAGAAGATCGTCGACTTCGTGGCTCAGGACCGCGCCAGCGGGGCTATTCTCGCGCTGATCGAGGTCGATGACTGGAGCCATGCCCTTGCCCGCGATCGCGCGCGGGACGCCATGACGGGAAATGCGGGTTACCGCACGATTCGGATCCCGGCGGGTGCTCGGCCGACCTTTCACGAGGTTGTAGCGATCGTCGGGGGCCTCCGACCCCCCTCCCCTGCCTCATTCTCCCCGGAGGCCGCATGACCATGCAATCCGCCAAAACCCAAGCAGCGGCGCTCAGGACGCTCGGACACGACCTGCTCGACCAACGTAGCAGGCTGCGGCCCTACCGATCGGAGGCCTCGGTGGAGGAAACGCAAAGCCACGCGAGCTTCCTGCTGGACGGCGCCTTGGCCTGTCTCAATGGCGCGAGAGAGATCGAGGAACTAGCAGGCATCGCGGACCGGCCTCCCTATGAACGACGCCGTCGCTTCGCTCGGAGACTGGCGTGGGGCGGCGCGACCTCGCTGCTCCTCCTGCTCGGCGCCGTCACCTTGGGGGACGAGCGCCCATCACCAACGGACGCGCACTGGATCGCGCGCGCGAGCGAGGAGCTGTCCGATAGTGAGGATGCCCTGCCTCATGAGAGGGAGTGGACCACTGTATCGGTGGATGAGCTAGTTCAACGCGAGACCCCTCATGCCGGCCGCTGAGACATCCCAGAGCGTGACCGCCGACGAATCGCCCGAAGGCATCGCTGCAGCGCTCCGGGCACAGGCTTACACGGTCATGGACGTATCGCCGGTCGCAGCAGCGCACCTGGTCCTCGCAGCCGCCACGCTCGCCCCGGAATGCGATGACGAGCGTGACGTCGCCGACCAGTTCTCGTTCGTGATGGCCGACTTCGCAATGGGGCTCGCGAAGATTCACCACCGGGCGCGCATGCGAAACCAGCAGCAAGCGGAAGGGGGTAAGAATGGGGCTCAGTGACCGCGACTACATGCGCGAACGCTACCGGCAGCGACAGGGGCTCGGGGCTGGCAAGACACAGTGGAACGACAAAAAGGCTAGACGGGAGGAGCTACGCGAGGGCCACGAGAAGGCAGTTCCATTGGGAAGCGCAAGCTGGGTCGGCAAAGGCGGCCCCTGGTTCGAGGCCAAGGATCGCGGCCATGACTACCAGAAGCAACGGTACAGACCCCACCCAATCGTCCGCCCGCACCCGGCTCAGAAGTGGATACTGCTGCTCTCTGCCATCACAATCCTTATCCCGGCCTATCGAGAGGCGAAACGCAGCGGGTGGATCCCGGACAGCGGCCCGGCTCTGGCCTTCCCGTCCTCCGGTAGCGTGACGGTCAACAGCGCCATCGATCCTAGAACGGCGACGTCGCGGATGCCGGTGGTGACTGACACGGCCAACGCCGTCGTCCAGCTCTTCGACCGCGAAACCGATGAGCACATCATCTCCGCGTACGTGCGCCGTCAGGATTCGGTGACCATTCCCGTGCCGCCCGGAACTTATCGAATGAGGGTCATCGAGGGCGACAAATGGCACGGCCCCGTGCGGTTCTTCGGCCCCTCGACGACCTACGAGACCGTCGTCCGTCCGATGGTCTTCACACGACAAAAAGGAAGCGGGATCGATCTTCACCGCTCGCCAACCGGCACTCTTCACACCAGGATCAACATCACCGACCCCAAGCCACTCAACTGAGGGAGAATACCATGCGCGTGACACTTGCAGCGATCGGCATGATCGCCCTGACGATCTCACCGGCGACAGCTCAGAAGCTCGGAAAAGGCGGGATCGGCGTTGATGAGACGACCGAGGTTCCACGCTGCGATCGCCCGTTCGGGACGATCGCGCTCGTGGAGGAGCGTAGCGCTGCCGGCGCTGCCGAGGGGGTTCCTCCTGGCTTGGCGGCGCTCGTTAGGATGGCGGAAGCACAAAATGGCGGTAGCGCGCGTGTCGATCCCCTCCCCTTGCTGAAGCTCCTCGTTTCGCAGTCCAATTGCTTTCAGGTTGTTGATCGCGGCGAGGGCTTCGACGCTCTGCAGCGCGAGCGCCAGCTGGCGGCCGGCGGATCTGTGGCTGGCGCAAACAACCAGGCCACTTTGCGAGCGGCCGACTATCTGCTGCAAGCCAAGGTCCTATACTCGGACAACAACTCTGGTGGCAGTGGTGGCGGCCTTGGCAGCATGTTCCCGGGCGGCCTAGGCTTCAAGCAGAAGGTCAAAGCCAGTCAGACGATGCTGACCCTCGTTGAGGTGAAGACCGGCATCCAGACGGCCGTAGCAACCGGCTCAGCGCGCAAGAAGGACCTTTCGATCATCGGAGGCGGCCTGCTCACGAACGCCGGCGTTGGCGCGCTGGGTGGGACCTATACCAGCACCGACATGGGAAAGATCACCTCCCTTGCGATGCTGGACGCCTTCCGGAAGCTCACGAACGACGCCAAGGCGCGGATCGCGCCCGCAAACTCCGCCGCGACGAGCTCCCCTCCCCTGCCCGCCGCCGTGGCAGCCCCGGCTCCCTTGGCCAGCGCGGCACCAGCCCAAGGCGGGCGTCAGCAATAGGAGGGGAGAGGGGTTAAGGGGTTGAGGTCGGGCGGCGTGCAAGAAGCGGTCGCGCCGGACCTTCTCCCCTCCCCTCTCGACGAGGATGCCGGTCATGAACATGCACCCCGACCTGTTCAGTCACGCCGACGAGCTGGCCTCCCTCAATGAGGAACCGGAAACTGAGGCGGCTGCCCCGCGGGGTGAGCCGCTCGCAGTGCCGTGCGGCTTCCTCAATCGGGCGAACCAGCGCTGCCGGGGTATGGCCCATCGCCCCGTGCTGATGGACGGCCTTCAGATGGAATGCCGGGGGCGCCCAATGCTCCACTGCGATCCTGAGTGCTTCAGGGCGGCCGAGGCTAACCCGGCTCCAGACCAGGACGATTGGCCATGAATGCTCCGTTCTCACATCGCCGGCCACACTGCCCCTATTGCGCCGAGACGGTACATAGCTGGCACCAGGGGGCCTGGATCGAGCCATGCGATCGCTGCAAACGACCTATCGTACTTCTCCGCTCCCCACTCGATTGGAACGGCCCGCTGCGAATGCGCGGCCTACTGGACGTCGCGTCGACCGCCTACGGGTTCGCGATGGTCGTCCTGGTCGTGACCTTCGTCATCAGCGACATGAGCGCGATCACGTTCGCAAAGGCCCTGACGCTCCTGCTGTTCGTGATCGGCTCAATCTTGTGTGTCGATGGCGGGCTCGGGCTTCGGAGCAGGATCGATCGCACGTGGAAGGCCCTGCGCTTCGGTCGCGTAGCCGTCTGGTTCTCGGCCGCTAAAATTGCGTGCGGGGTGACGGCCATGCTGCTGGTTACCGTCGGCCTCGGCCTTTGACCAACTCTTGCCGCTTTGCTGGCAACACGACATTGCTGGCAACTTGGCAGCCGATCGGCTAAGCTACGACATACGACAGGGAGGGCTAGTTTTGGACACCTCGCTCATCACCAGCTTCGCGGCCGTGACCATCGGCCTAACCGCGTTCGCGCTGGCTCACTTCGAGAACTGGACAGGCGGAACCCGCCTAGCCGCTATGGCGGTTTTCGACAGGCTTGATTGCGGCGTCGGCGATCACGATCGAGTCCTGGTCTTGGTAGCGACCGCCGCGGCCGTTAGGCCATCGAACGCCGCTTTTGCCCTATTGCCAGCAGGCCAGCAAGCCAGGATGCTGGCGTGCTGGCGTGCTGGCGTGCTGGCGTGCTGGCGTGCTGGCGTGCTGGCGTGCTGGCGTGCTGGCGTGCTGGCGTGCTGGCGTGCTGGCGTGCTGGCGTGCTGGCGTGCTGGCGTGCTGGCGTGCCTCGTTGCCGACCTGTTGGCGCCGGATCGTTTGACCGCAGGGAGCGGAAACTCCCCCTTCCGAGTGCCCGATGTGGCTTTCGCCCCTGTTGCCTTGCTGGGGTGACTGCAAGCTGCGTTGCCAGCAAGCTGGCACGAGCGACCTCGTCGTTAGGTCAAGCCGTCCAGGCCGCCGCGACGACGCTGGGTGTGCTTCAACGGGCATCGCTCCGGAGGCGCGCCCCTCGCCTCTCTTCTTATCACAAGGTTTTGACCAAATGCTGGGTTGCTGTGTTGCTGGCAACTAGGCGTTGTGCTTTTCCAGCAAGCTGGCAAGCGCCTCTCGCATCAAGTCCTCGATCGAGCGGTCCGTGTCGGCGGACAATCGCTTTATCCGACGATGCTCTTCCGGCGCGACGACAACGGTCAGGCGCTTCATGCCCTCGCGTGTCTTTGCACGGTAACCGCTTGCGGGCTGCTCGGCCGCTTGAGCCCCCGCCGGCGCGCTCGCAGGGGCTTCCTGCGCCGGCGCCTCGATCGCTGGTTCTGGAGCTGGTCCCTTCGCCGCGGCTTTCATGCTCTCGGCGAGACTGGGTCGCTTTGCCATGTAGTCACCCTAATTCTGCTGTGATGCCAGCAATACAGGCTTGTTGCCTTGCTGGCAATGAGGCTTGCCATGAAGGCGGCAAGCCGACTTGCTGCTAAAGAGGCAATGCGGCGCGTAACCACTGCAGGAGCTGGTCGACCTCCTCGGCTGCCTTGCCCCCTGGTTCGTACTCTGGCGCGGTTTGACCGACGGTAAGCGCGTGCCCAAACGCCGCGCGCTGCTGTAGGCCCGCCGGCGCAACGTCCATGCCGTGCTGAGCGACGGCCGCTTGCGCGTCTGAAAGAAGCTGTGTCGCACGGGGCGGGACAGCGTTGAGGATGACGAACGCCTGCTTCTTCGCGTTGGAGACGAGTTCCGCCGTGGTGGCAATCGCGCGAAGGTCGAGGATCCCGGCACGACACGGGATCAAGACCAGGTCGGCTGCCTTGATGGCCGCGATCGCGACACTGTCCGAATGCGGAGCCGTGTCAATGACGACGAGCTCGGCGCCTCCGTCGGTGGCCGCCTGTAGCCCGTGGCTCAGCCGGGAGTAGGGGAGGGCGACCACAACAGGCGCTTCTCCCTGACGGCTGTCACCCCAGCCTGCGGCGCTCGCCTGAGGATCTAGGTCGATAATAACTGACGGGAGGCCCGCCGCCTCCGCGGCCGTCGCGATATGCAGCGCGAGAGTGGTTTTCCCGGCGCCGCCCTTTTGGCTCACAATTGCGATCGTCTTCATAATTGCTGGCATAGCAGCAGCGCAGCATGGCAGCAAGGCGGCAGGACAGCAATACGGCAAGGAGGCACCACGGCATTGCGGCATGCTGGCTTGTCACCGATATGGCTTGCCAGCAATCTGGCAGCCGTTCCGGGCCGGATCACGTGAGGCGAGCGGGCGACCGCGTTCGTGGAGACGATCGATGATGATCCTTACAAGGGAGGATTCCGACCTCCTTCCGTCGCTGGGCACGTGGGACCAGCCATTCCACTGGAGCGTGTTCGTGGTCTCGCCGAGAAAGGGTGGGCCGGGAATGCCGACCCTGATCGCGGTTGGCACGATAGAGAAGCTCACCGCGCGCGGTCCGACCATCGACATCACGGTCGTCGACCTGATGCAAACAGAGCCGACGATTAGGCCTGTGATGACGGGGCAGGGGGCGCTCAGCCGCAACAACCGGGTGAAGCTGACGCCGGGTGATGTGCTGATCCACCCGGCCGCGTTGCGGGGCAGGGGGATCGGAAATCTCGTGTTCAACATCGTCACGGCGTGGGCGCAGCGGGCTTACCCGGGCCACCAGGCCGAACCGATAACGCTAGTTCGATCAAACTCCGCGAGCGGAGCCGAATGGGAGCACGAGTTTAGCAAGCTGACCGAGTTCTATGGCAGGTTCGGGTTCCGGTGGCAGACGCCGCCCGTCGAGACTGATCGTAATCACTTCCCATCCGACCCGCCGTTGGTCCGCGATCTTACCCAGGTACTGGAAGCCGACCTCCCGCTGATCCGGCGTGTCCACCTACCTGCAGCAGTGACGAACATGATTGACCAGCTGCACGATTACGCCGACGACCGCGCTCAGCTGACAACCGTCTCCCGCCTTCTGAAGGAACGCAGAGAGCAGTGGCGTTCCTTGGGCTCACGCCTAAACTACTTTGCTTGGGGCATCGCGTTCGTTGCAGGCGTTCTCGCGGCTCGGCTCGCCGGCGTTGTTGGCGGCGCTTAGCTCCGAAGTACCGCCGAAGGCTTCCACGCTGCCGTACAATCAATGCTCGGCATCAGTTCGCTTGCGGCGCTGCCCGCTCCAGATCGTCGTTGCGAGGCTCCGGATTAAGCGGTCCCTCGCCAGAGAGGTAGCGATCGGGCCATTGCTTGGTCCATTCGTAAAAGGGCTGTCGCGCTCCGTCGACCACTAGGTTGAGGAACACGCTGTACGGCAAAGATCGCACCACACCCGGACAGAGCTGCTCGAGCCCGAGCTTTTCGCGCTGCCTGTCCTCTTCGACCACCATCATGGCCTCCACGAATGGTCTGAACCAGTCCTTCTGCGGATCACGGTCGCCCAGCTCCATCCGAACCATGTTGAGCCCGTTCGCGTAATAGAGCATCAGCGCCGAGCGGGTGTTTGCAAAGGCAACTAGGTCCTCTGCAGTGAAGTCGGGGTTCGCCCACTTCGTCTGCGCCATTTCCTCGTTATTCTCGACCGCCCGCTCCACATGACGCCAAATCGCGCCACTGATATAGGGATTCTCGGCATAGAACTGCGCCGCCTTTTCCTCTTCCTTTAAGCAGAGGACCGCGAGACCGCAGAACGACAACACATATTCGGCGAGCAGCTCACGACAGGCCATAGCCGGGTTTTCCGTAGCGCCGATCGCGACCACCTTGGAGTAGAAGTCCTGGACGAGGCGATCCTTGTTCTCTTGAGAGAAGTGGCTTAGCGCTTGGCCACGGTAGAAGAACTCCTGCGTATGCAGCGCAAGCGCTTGGCCGAGTGGCGAGCGCTTAAACTTGTACCCAGCCCAGTACGCCCTCGCGGTTCCTAGCAGCCCCATCATACCCCCCCGTTCCTGCCGTTGCCTTCAGGCCGCGAGAACCGGCCCAAGCATGCTCTCCCCTACAGCATAATGGGGTGGCGCCGCCCATCGGAATGTCACGATTGCTGCTTCACCGCTCTCCGGCCTCGCAACAGTCATGCACGCCGGCTAGGCTCCGCCAGCATCCGGCGCCGCCCAACCTACGCGGGCGAGGGTCGCTATCAAGGTGGAACGAGCGACCTTGTGGGTTCGGCAAACAGACGCCTTGCTCGCCCCTGCAGCCAGCGCGAGCGTGATGGCTTCCAGCGTTTCAGGGTTGATAGCCGGCGGGCGACCTCCCTTTCGACCTCGGCGCTTAGCGGCCGCAAGGCCGGCAATGACCCTTTCCCGCGTCAAAGCACGTTCATACTGCGCAAGCGCCCCGAAGAGGGAAAACAGCAGCTCGCCGTGGGGCGTCGTGGTGTCCATCTGTTCGGTCAAAGATCTGAATGAGACCGACCGCTCCTTCAGAGCCGCCACGATCGAGAGGAGGTGCGGAAGCGAGCGACCGAGGCGATCGAGCTTCCAAACAACAAGGCCGTCGCCGGGCTGGAGATAGGACAAGCACTCCTTGAGGCCCGGTCGATCGTCACGGGCACCGGAGGCCCTATCGGAATAAAGGTGCCGAGCGTCGACTCCTGCGGCGAGCAACGCATCTCGTTGCAGATCCACCGATTGACGGTCGTCGGCCGACGAGACGCGCATATAACCGACCAACATGTACCGAAAACCCCAAGATTGCCGTTCCTGCACACTAGGGCAATCGGACAGGGTTTGTCACACAGATATCACGCCGAAAGCAGGCTTCCGGCGAGGAAACAGGGCGGGGGTGTCCGAAAACAAGTGTTTTCAGACATTGATGCCTCATCGGCTCTCCATGTGAGAATGCTGCATCTCACGATGGCGCCGGTCCGAACTGCAACCTAGAACGTGAGACGAGGAATAGGGGGAGCCTGAGGCATGGAGATCGATTTTGGTGCGTTGCTGGATGATAGCGAAGCGGCCCCAATCAACCCGCGAGAGATTTTCCAAACTCTCGACAAGGACAAGGCGTTCGACTTCTTACGCGACGTCCAAAGAGACGTTCTGGATGGGTGGTTTGCCCGGCGCACCGAGAAGGACACCGTAATCAAGCTAAACGTCGGCGCTGGAAAAACCACTGTCGGCCTGCTTGCACTACAGAGCTGCCTCAACGAGGGTGTTTTTCCAGCAGTCTTCGTCTGTGCCGATAGAATGCTCGTCGAGCAAGTCGTGCATGAAGCTGGTCGGCTAGGGATCGGTGTGACGACTGAGCCTAAGGACCCAGACGTAAGATCGGGCTCGAAAATCCTAGTTACGAACATCTACCGGGTGTTCAACGGTTTGTCGGTCTTTGGTGTTGCTAAGGCGGGCGAGAAGATCGCCATAGGCGCAATTGTAATCGACGATGCCCATGCTTGCCTCAGGACGTTGGAGCGACAGTTCCGTCTAACAATCCCGAATGGCCATCCAGTTTACGAATGGGCAGTCGCCCGGTTTGAAGACGCCATTAAGCAGCAGAGTCCGAGAAGCTTCCATAGGATCAAGGCCGGCGACCACGCTGATTACGTCGAAGTCCCGTTCTGGGCAGTGCGGGAAGCGTCTAGCGATCTGCTGGAGCAGCTTACTAAGCACGAGAGCGAGGACGCCTTCAAGTATGTCGTGCCATTTATCGGTGAGGCATTGGCGTTGTGTAGAGTTATCATCGGTGGAACAGAGATGGAGGTTTCGGCTACATACCCTTGGACCGATCTTGTAAACTCCTTTCGCCGTGCGAGACGTCGCGTCTATATGACAGCGACACTCTCAGATGACACGATCTTGGCAACCCACTTTGGTGCCGACCCGGACGTCTTGAAAGCTGCCGTTACCACGCCGTCGGCGACCATGGGCGAGCGCATGATCCTAATGCCTCAACAGCTCAACTCCGAGATTACGCTCGCGGATGTGAAGGGCATGCTTAAGGACTTTTCCAAACAGCACAATGTAGTCGTAATTGTGCCATCTAAGCAGGCCTCCGAAGAATGGATAGAAGTCGCAGACCAAATCCTAATCGGCGATGACGTCGCTGAGGGTGTCGCGCGCCTGCGCTCCTCCCACGTGGGGCTTACCATTCTTATCAATCGGTATGACGGCATAGACTTGCCAGAAGGCGCCTGCCGGGTGCTTGCGATTGTCGGTCTGCCAGAAGCCGCTTCCCTTGTCGAACGCGCAGACATGACAGTTCTCAACGCTTCCGGCGTAACGCTGCACCGGCAGGTTCAGCGCATCGAGCAGGGGATGGGGCGTGGTGTCAGGTCTGTGGAGGATCACTGCGCAGTCGTACTGTTTGGGTCCGCCTTAACCGAACGCCTCCTGTCGGCCGAGGGCAAGGCCATGCTGACCTCTGCCACCGCAGTTCAGCTCGAGCTATCCCTCCGATTGGCGAAACAGATCGAAAAGGCCGCGGCGGGCACCATTGATGTGAGCACAGTAGCAACCGTTATTGACCGTTGCCTCGATCGAAACAACGAATGGCGGAAGTCCGCGCGTACCGCGCTGTTGAAAGCTGAGGGGTCCGATGTGTTGCGGTTCGACCGAACACAGGTCGCCCTGAAAACAGCAGTTGACCAAGCGAGGGATGGAGATAGCCGGCTAGCTGCTCGCACCCTCCAGCCAGTTGTCTCGTCTGCACAGGACGGCGACACTCGGGCATGGCTGCTCAACAGACTGGCGCATATTACCGACTTCCACGACCGTGCCGAGGCACAGAGAACACTCAAAGCTGCGTACAACCTCAATCGCAGCGTGGTGCGGCCGATCGAGGGGATCAATTATGAGCGGATCTCGACCCAAAGCGAGGCCCAGGCGGCATCATCTGCTCGTTTTCTCAAACTTCGGGGTATGGAACTCGCCGACCGTGTAGTCTTTGCAACCGACCTAACCGAGGACCTTGCTTTCAAGCGGGTTTCGTACAGGAAGTTTGAGGCGGCCATCCGGGACCTTGGACTGGCAATCGGCGTATTATCACAGCGCCCGGAGGAGGACTATCACGAAGGTCCTGATAACCTCTGGCGGCTCCCAGGGCGAGAGTACCTCGTCATAGAGTGCAAGAACGAGTCTGAGGCCGAGGGCGGTATAGCTAAAGGTGACCTCGGACAACTCGGTCAATCCATGGAATGGTTTCAGCAGCGTTATGGAGCCACGGAACCGGTCATTCCAGTCGTGATCCATCCCTTATCGCACGTAGGACCAACCGCTACCGCGATCCCTGGATGTCGAGTTATAGATGGGCATCGTCTGAGACTCCTCCGCCAGAGCTTTCTCGACTTTGTTAAAGCAACAAGCGAGGAGGTAATCAGCGACCCAGCAGCGCTCCACGAACAGCTCGCCACTCATGGGCTTACTGGTGAGAGGTTCGTTGAAACGTTCACCACCGCCTTGAGGTAAACCAATGCGACCGGGTCTCAGGCGTCCGGCGAGAGCTTGAGACCCGCGTGAATGTTCTGGTGGCAGCGCACCCGCGAGGTCGCCTCACCGGCGAACGTCAACGACGTCACGCACGCAGCGCAGCAACGTCGTTCACCACAGACTGCGGGTTTCCAAACCGAAACTCCGCCAAGTTCGCGCGATCGATCTTGCTTAACGGTGACTTGCTGTAGGTGCCCCGGACCCAGCTCTGGGTCTCCGTGTGCTTCACTCCCTGCTCGACCATCAGATCATGCGGTACAACGTACCAGTCGCCACGGTCCGGAAACGCGATCCAGATATTTCGTCCAAGATACTTCTTGTCGATTGTCCACCGGCCCTTGAGCTGCACGAGCTTCGTGTCTCCCGTCGCCTCATTGTGTAGAATGAGGTCGATGCCGTTGTCGTAGACAGGAAGGAATGCGTTGTATCCCTGGTTAAGTGCAGCGGTGACCAGCGCGTTGCGGTTTACGACCTCGATCGCGTCGCTGCTCAGCACGATCATTCGACGCGCATCAATTGGGACGGATAGGGGGCGACAACATCCTTCAGATCGTCCCAAGGCGCCGAGAGCCAGCGATCATAGTCGTCGTCGTGGAGGATCACCGGCATTGCCTTCGGGTGGACCGGGGCCACAATGGCGTTCGGCTCCGTTGTCAGGAAGCCATAGGCGTTTCCACGCTCGGTCGGCCGCCAGATGCCGGCAAAGGCGAAGATAGGTCGGCTAGGGAGGTCGAACCAATGAAGCGGCTTCTTCCCGTCCTCTCCCGGAGCACTTCCGTACTCGGAGAAGGCGGTCAGAGGCACCAGGCAGCGCCGAGCCGGCGTCGTCAGCATCGATCTCCAGAAGGACGAGCTCAAGTTCCTCACGTTGGTCACGTACTTGGTTAGCTTGGCCGATGGGTCGCGTTTGCTCGGGACCTGCGTGGGCACTCCCCACTCCATACGCTCTATTTTCCGATCCGCACCGTCCTGCACGATGACCGCACCGTAGAACGGCGTCTTCTTGCCCGTCGGGAAGACATCCCCCACGGGGAACGTCTCATCCGGCTCGTAGGGCGAGCGAATGCCGAATGTAGCGGCCACCTCGGCCTGCTTCGCCGTCAGCCTGTAGATGGGGTGATTGCGGTTCACACTCTTCGACGCGCACCGTGATCTGGGCCGGCATGGGGCCGGCAGACGCGGAGTGATGCCATGATGCAGTATGTTGGGCTTGACGTCTCGCTGGCCGAGGTGGCGATCTGTGTGGTCGATGAAGACGGAACGATAGAGTTCGAGGGCACTGCTCCGTCTGAGCCCGACGCCATAGCTGACTGGTTGCTCGAACATGACGTTCATCCCGAGAAGGTCGGGTTGGAGATCGGCGGCTTGGCGCGCTGGCTGTATTCCGAGCTGGCGGAGCGTGGGCTCCCGATGATCTGCATCGACCCGCGCCGGCTACGCGCCCTGACCAAGACGATGCCTGTGAAGACGGACCGGAACGACGCGCGCGCCATCGCCCAGGTGATCCGTGTCGGCTGGTACCGGCCGGTCCACATCAAGAGCCCGGTCGGCCAGGAGCTGCGGATGCTGCTGGCGAACCGCAAGACGCTCCTGGTCAAGTACGGCGACATTGAGAACGAAGTGCGCGGCACGCTCCGCGCCTTTGGCCTGAAGCTGTCGGGCCGAATCGCTTCGGGGCAGTTCGAACAGCGCGCCATGGAGCTGGTCGAGGATCGACCGAGGCTCGCAGCCATGGTGAGGCCCATGCTCATCGCGCGATCGGCGCTACGCGAGCAGTGCGCCGTGCTGCACAAGATGCTGCTCGATGCCGTCGCCCGCGACGACACCTGCCGGCGCCTCATGACCGTGCCGGGCGTCGGTGCCGTGACGGCCGTCACCTTCCTCGCCGTGATCGATGATCCGAGCCGCTTCCAGCACTCGCGCGATGTAGGCGCTCACCTCGGCATGACGCCGCGGAAGTATGCCAGCGGCGAGACGGATCGGAACGGCTCGATCTCCAAGACAGGCGACGCGCTGATGCGTACGACGCTCTACCAGGCATCGCTGGCGCTGCTGACGCGGTCGAAGCGGTGGTCGACGCTGAAGGCGTGGGGCATGGCTGTCGCGAAGCGGCGCGGGCTACGCAGGGCCATCGTCGCGGTCGCGCGCAAGCTGGCGATCGTCATGCACCGCATCTGGGCCGACGGCACCGAGTTCCGGTGGACGCGTGAGGAAGCCATCGCATGATGGCCTGATCTCCGCGCCACCTTCACCAGCTCCGCCGCAAGGCGGGGGCAGCCCGAGAGAACGAGGTCGAGGCGACTGCGCTGTAACCGGAGTGCCACCAGAGCCCGTCCAAGGTAGATAGCAGCCCTCGATCAGCCATCGAATGACCCATGGTGAGGCGGCTCCGCGCCGACCTCGGACACAAGCTCGAACCTCGGTAGCCCAACTTCAAACGATCCGGTCAGGCGCCCAGCCTGGTCGCGGCAAACGTCGCCTGCTTCTTTTGTAAACGGCTGGGGATTGTTGGAAAGCGGACGCCGGCGATGCTAGCTTCGAGGTATGAGACTCAGATGGCCGCTTCTACTCGTGCTTGGGGCGATCAGCGGATGCGGTGAGCCGGACTGGCAAGTCGTTGATCTGCCTTCCTCGGCTGGGGGAACATACAAGGCCCAAGCAAGGGTACTGAGCGAAGGTGCGGTTTTGCACATCGCGCGGCAGAATGAGGCTTGGGCTGATTACAATTGGCTGGCTTTGGGCCAATGCAGCAATGCCAGCTTCTTCTGGGCCGATGAACGAACTGCCATCCTTGCCTATGACAAAGCGGAACTGAGCTATTTTGTTGATGAGCCAGGGCACTGGGGAGGTGCTCATGTCCGCATCTGCAATCGTTCTACGACGGCGTGTCCGAAACCAATATCCGCGGTCGTGCGCATTCCCGGCTGTGACGATCACAGCATGTAACTTCACCCTATCTTAGAACCGGTTTTCGGACGCACGCCGTTAAGCAGCTTTCCGCTTGCGGCGGGAACCGCAATCACACAACCGATTGCACATCGGCGCCTCGCATTGTGTGCGCCGGTGGACGAACCACCGGCGCCGTCGCCTCAGAGCTTGTCCTTCAGGCCCTTGGCAGCCGTGAACGAGACCTTCTTCGAGGCGGCAATCGTCATCGCTGCACCAGTTGCGGGATTGCGGCCTTCGCGCTCCGGACGATCCTTGACCGCGAACTTGCCGAACCCAGGAATTAAGACGTCCTCGCCCTTGGCGGCTGCCCCGGCGATCTGGTCGAACACGGCAGTAATCGCTTTCTTCGCGTCCGCCTCGCTCGAGCCGGTCGCACCCGCGACGCCCTTGGCCAGTTCACCAATGTTCATGCTAGATCTACTCCGTTGACCAAAACGGCGAGACCTTAGCCATGGCGAGCGATGATACAACGACCGTCCTTACCGACCTCGACGCCACAGCCGTCCGCTTCATGGTTGAGCACCTAGACGATCAGGGCGTGCTCAAGGTGTTCGAGCTCTCCGGCGGGGAGGGGCCGGTTGCCGACCTCGCGGCAGAGCAGATGGAACGACGTAACCTGGACTACTAGCGTCGGATCCGCTCGCGCGTGATGCGCGGATCCTCGTACAAATCGCGCAGCGCGCGAAGACGGAATACATTCCACCACCGCTGCCAGCGGTGCTCAGCCGCGTCGTGCATCAAGTGGCAGCGCTGGCATAGAGCCTTTAGATTGGCCGGGGCGCTATTCCCCGGATCGTGGTCCAAATGCGCGCAGGCAAGCACCACGTAGGTCATCCGAACCGCAGCCAGCGCGAACCCACCCTTGATCGAGACGCGCTTGCCACGATCGGAACGCCAGCACTTAGCGTCAGCATCCCACCATCGACCATCGCCGAGATGGGCCACGCGGCGCAAATGCGGCCGACGGCACTGCTCGCACCGCGCACCGGCACGCTCGAACCGTACAGTCTCGGAGATCTGTTGCCAGTCGATCGGGTAGAGCCATCGATTTTCCGGGCGGATCGGCATGACGATTCTATGAGTCAGGAGCGCCCCGAACGGAAGCGCTTTTTCGCGCTTTGTTTGCGGTTCGTTGCAGCCCCGTTCTACAGCTAAGCGGTGAACCGATCCCGATCGCGCTTGACCACCAACGGGCTTTTACGGAACATAAAGGGAACGAGTAGAGTCTAGAGTCCTATGTACGCCGTTGCCGATTCCCTGCCGACCACCATAGCTCAGCTTCGCGCAGTCGCGACTCCGGCAGCCGATTTTCGCGTCATGCCGTTCGGCATCGCCGAGATCGATGATCGGCTAGGAGCGGGCGGCCTGCGCGCCGGAGCGCTACATGAGGCCGCCGCGCTGAGCGCATCGCTCGTTGACGACGCAGCCGCAACGCTCTTCCTGGCCGGCATCGCTGCGCGCGAGGCACGGGCGGCAGGCGGCCCAGTGTTATGGGCGAGCTGCCGCAGTGACCTGTACGCACCGGGGTTGTCGCAGGCCGGTCTTACGGCTGCCAACGTCATCTTCGCGCGCCCGCAAGACGATGCAGCCCTTCTCGCCGTGATTGAGGATGCCGTGCGAGATGGAACGCCGTCCGCGATCGTTGGGGAGGTGAGCAGGGTGTCTATGGTTGCCACCCGTCGCCTGCAGCTTGTGGCCGCAGAAGCCGACATGCCGGTGCTGCTACTCCGTCGTCCCCGCGCGCGCGACCAGGATCCGCTTGCCGAGCCGTCGGCCGCGTGGACACGCTGGCGGATCGGCTCCGCGCCTTCGGCGCGGCTGAGCGTCGCGGGTGTAGGAAGGGCGAGATGGTCCGTCGGATTGGCACGGCAGCGTGGTGGTGAGTCCTTCTCCCTGATTGTGGAGGGCAGCGATGAGACGGGTCGTCTCGCTGTTCCTGCCGAACTTGGCCATCGAGCGGCTGAGACGGTTGGAACGGCCCGCTACGCGGTTGCCTGAGCGACCAGCTCTCCAGCTGCCGGTGGACGATGATCCGGGTGCCTGTTCGGTGCCGCGGCGGGGAGGGTGGCGACCTGGTGCTCGATGGGCGCGTGAGGGAACGCCGACACGTGGCGACGTTGAGGCTCAGATTGCAGCCCTGCCGGCCCACGCACAGCCACCGATGCGCGAGCTCGAGCGGCGATCGGAGGCGGCCAGTCATCCCTTCCGCGGCGCAACGTCGACCAGGAGCCTCACTGCCAGCTCGGCAGGGCAGGTCGGGCACGCGCCGCTGGCGCTCATTGGTAAGGTGGGCCGGCACGAGGAGGTGGTAGCGGCTTGTACCGGGGCGCAAGCGCTCGGCATTCATCCGGGAATGGCCGCGACCCATGCCCGCGCGCTGGTCTCGGATCTCGACTTCCGCCCGGCGGAGCCGGAGGTAGATGGGGCGCTGCTGGACCGACTGGCGCTACTCGCGGTGCGGCGCTGGTCGCCAATTGCCGCCGTGTCACCTCCGGATGGCCTGTGGATCGACCTCTCAGGCTGTGCCCACCTCCATGGCGGCGAGGAGCGCTTCTGCCGGCGTCTTCTCGCGTTCTGCCGGCGAGCTGGTTTCACCGCGCGCGTTGCCGTGGCGGACACGGCAGGGGCTGCACATGCCTTGGCGCGGTTCGGCAAGGAGGACTTGGTGCGCGTCGAGGCGCGCGCGACTGCCGACGCGCTTGCACCGCTCCCGATCGCAGCGCTTCGCCTGGCACCGACAGCTCTGGCCGCAGCGCGGAAGTTCGGCTTTGACCGTATCGCGGATCTACTGCCCGTCGCACGCGGCCCGTTGGCGCGCCGCCTTGGGCTACCGGCGATCACACGTCTCGATCAAGCGCTCGGCGCTATCGCGGAGCCGATTACGCCCCGAGATGACCCAGAGGTGCCAATCGCCGAACGTCGCCTGCTGGAGCCGATTGGCACGGCCGAAGCGATCGAACAGGTTATGGCCGACCTCTTGGGTGACCTCGCGCAGGTACTGCAGGCGAAGGGGTTGGGAGCACGGTCGCTACGACTGACCGGTCTCCGCGTCGACGGCAGCGAACAGGTCGTAACGGTTGGCACCTCTCGGCCGACGCGCGAGGTTCCGCACCTGTTGCGCCTGCTGAAGCTCAGAATCGAGCGCATCGATCCCGGCATGGGGATTGAGCAATTCCGTCTGGTTGCGCCTCATACCGAGCCGCTGGATGCCGTCGACCTCGGCGCGGTCCTCGCCGGCGAAACGCTAGTGCGCGATCCGTCGCGCCTGGTCGATGTCATTGCCGGCCGTATCGGCGTCCGGTCGGTCTTTCGGCTCGCACCGGTCGAAAGCCATGTGCCGGAGCGAGCCGTCGCCCACTCCGACCCAAACCAAATGCCGGGGGATTGGCCGTCTTGGCAACGCCCCATTCGGCTATTTGCCCGCCCAGAGCCGCTGTCGCGCGTCATGGCGCTGATGCCCGATCAGCCGCCCCGCCGATTCGAGTGGCGAGGCAGGACCTACAAGGTGGTTGCCGGCGACGGGCCGGAGCGGGTCCACGGCGAGTGGTGGCGGCGGGAAGCGGAAGTGTGGGCCGTTCGCGACTATTACCGCGTCGAGGACGATCAAGGTGGCCGATATTGGGTATTCCGCCGCGGCGACGGCTTTGAAGACGACACCGGCGATCTCAGCTGGTGGATGCACGGGGTCTTCGGATGACCCACTATGTCGAGCTGCAGGTGCTCACCCACTTCTCGCTGCTCCGCGGTGCATCGTCGCCCGAGGAGCTATTCTCGGCCGCGGCGCTGCTCGGCTATCCCGCGATCGGCGTCAGCGACATTGGCACGGTCGGCGGTGTCGTGCGCGCGTGGGAGGCGCAGAAGACCACCGGCGTCCGCTCGATCGCGGGAACGCGCGTGGATCTGTCGTGCGGCCGGCGCCTGCTGCTTTATCCGACCGATCGACCCGCCTGGTCGCGGATCACGCGCCTGCTCACCGTCGGTAAGAAGCGGGCAGGGAAGGGCGGGTGCCTCCTCCACTGGCATGACCTGCAACCGTGGTCCGAGGGCGTCATCGCCATCCTGCTGCCCAACGAGGCGGACGAGGAGAACCTGGCGGCGCTGAAAGACCTCAAGGCGATCTACGGGCGCCGCGGATACATGGCGCTGTTCCAGCGTCGCCGGCCGGGAGATGCGGTCCGCATCGATGCGCTCGCGCGGCAGGCGGGCGGCGCTGGCGTGCGCGCCGTTGTCACCGGCGATGTGCTCTACCATGCGCCCGAGGCGCGCCTCCTGCAGGACGTGGTCACTGCGGTACGCGAGAAATGCACCGTCGACGAGCTCGGCTACCGCCGTGAGGTCAACGCCGATCGCGCGCTCAAGTCGCCAGACGAGATGGTCCGCCGCTTCCGCGCCTACCCCGACGCGCTACAGGCGAGCGTCGACATCGCCAAGCTCTGCACCTTCGACCTTGGCGAGCTCGCCTATCAGTACCCACACGAGCGCCTGATCGAGGGGCTGACGGCGCAGGAAACCTTGCAGAAGCTGGCGACCGAGGCAGTCGAGCGGATGTTCGATGGCGACGTGCCGGAGGCCTACACCACACAGATCGCGCATGAGATGCGGCTGATTGGCGAGCTTGGCTACGCGCCGTACTTCCTCACCGTCTATGCGATCGTGCGTGAGGCACGCCGGCGCGGGATCCTGTGCCAGGGCCGCGGCTCGGCCGCCAACAGCTGCGTGTGCTTCGTGCTTGGCGTCACCTCGATCGACCCGATCAAGCACGAGCTGCTATTCGAGCGCTTCGTGTCGGGCGAGCGGCGCGAGCCCCCCGATATCGACGTCGACTTCGAGCATGAGCGCCGCGAGGAGATCATCCAGTGGATCTACGAGACCTACGGGCGTGATCGCGCGGCGCTGACGGCAGTCGTGACCCGCTACCGCGCACGTGGCGCGGTGCGTGACGTCGGCAAGGCGCTCGGCCTGCCCGAGGATTTGACCTCCTCGCTGGCGGGACTGGTGTGGGGCTGGTCGGCCGAGGGTGTCGGCGAGAAGCAGGTGGAGGAGCTGAACCTCGACATCGCTGACCGCCGCCTCCGCCTCACCCTCGACCTCGCCCGCAAGCTGATCGGCGTGCCGCGCCATATGTCGCAGCACCCGGGCGGCTTCGTGCTGACGCATGACCGCCTAGACGATCTGGTGCCGATCGAGCCCGCCGCCATGGAGGACCGCTCCATCATTGAGTGGGACAAGGACGACATAGATGCATTGCGGATGATGAAGGTGGACGTCCTCGCCTTGGGCATGCTCGGTTGCATGAACCGCGCTTTCAACATGCTCGAGCAGGCCAAGGGCATCCGGGTCGGTCTGGCTGACCTGCAGGATGACGACCCCGACGTTTATGCCATGATCCAGAAGGCCGACACGCTCGGCACCTTCCAGATCGAGAGCCGCGCGCAGATGAGCATGCTGCCGCGCATGAAGCCGCGGCGCTTCTACGACTTGGTCATCCAAGTCGCGATCGTGCGGCCGGGTCCGATCCAGGGCGACATGGTCCACCCCTACCTTCGCCGGCGCGAGGGCCTGGAGCGTCCCGAGTACCCGCGGCCCGAGCTGCGCGCGGTGCTGGAGAAGACGCTCGGCGTCCCGCTATTCCAGGAGCAGGCGATGAAGGTCGCGATCGTCGGCGCTGGCTTCACCCCGGCAGAGGCGGACCAGCTGCGCCGCGCCATGGCGACCTTCAAGTTCACAGGGGGCGTCTCTCACTTCAGCGAGAAGCTGATCGAGGGCATGGTCCAGCGTGGCTATCCACGCGAGTTTGCCGAGCGCACCTTCCGCCAGCTCGAGGGCTTCGGCTCCTACGGCTTCCCTGAGAGCCACGCCGCCAGTTTCGCCAAGATCTCTTACGCCTCGTCGTGGATGAAACATCATCATCCCGACGTGTTCTGCGCCGCGCTCATGAACGCGCAGCCGATGGGATTCTACGCGCCAGCGCAGATCGTTCGCGACGCGCGCGAGCATGGCGTCGAGGTCCGACCGCCCTGCGTCAACGCGAGCCGCTGGGACTGTACGCTTGAACCGACCGGCGGGCGTTACCTCGCCGTCCGGCTCGGCCTCCGGCAAATCCGCGGGCTGTCGAACGCAGACGGCGCCAAGATCGTCGCCGCGCGCAGAACCACGGCTTACGAGAGCGTGGAGGACGTTTGGCGCCGCTCTGGCGCGCAGCGCGCCTCTATCGAGAAGCTGGCGGACGGCGACGTCTTCCACAGCTTCGGCGCGGATCGCCGGCAGGGGCTCTGGAAGGTTAGGGGGCTCGGCGAGGCGCCGCTGCCGCTCTTCGCAGCCGCGGATCGGGCGGCCGAGACGCATAGCGCCGAGGGGATCGAGCCCGAGGTGGCACTTCGCGCACTCACCGACGGCCGCGAGGTGATCGAGGACTATCGCAACCTGCAGCTGTCGCTCCGCGCCCACCCGCTGTCGTTCGTGCGCGACGAGCTGACCCGCCGCGGCGTCGCGCGCTGCGCGGATCTCGCGGGCATCCGAGACGGCCGCCACGTCGAGGTCGCCGGCATCATCCTCGTCCGCCAGAAGCCCGGATCGGCGAAGGGTGTGCTGTTCATAACTCTCGAGGACGAGACGGGGATCGCCAACGGCATCATCTGGCCCGACCGTTTTGAGGCGCAACGCCGGACGGTCATGTCCGCCTCCATGGTCGGCCTAAAGGGCCGGGTGCAGAAGGAAGGCGAGGTCATCCACGTCATCTGTGATCGCATCGTCGATCATGGCGACCTGCTACACCGCGTGGGAGAGATGTCGTTTCCGCACAGGACCGGTCGAGGCGACGCCGCCCAGCATCCCGGTGCGCCCGACCAGAGGCACAAGGCCTGGAGCCCCGAGCCTCGTGACTGCTACTGGCTACCCCATGCCGAGGGCCGAGATCCAGAGAGCGTCGTGCGCTTCAAGTCGCATGACTTCCACTGACCATGCGCCCCCTGCCGCGGCATCAGCGCGTCGTCATCGCGCTCTCGGTGCATATCCTTCGGTCGGGCGTCGCTCGGGCGTCCGAGGCGAGGTTAGACTGCGTTGAGGTACGCCTCGCTCTTCGGTGTCTGCTCCCGCACTGTCCGGAGCGTTGGCCGCTCGAGTTGTTTTGGGACGCTGCCGCCCAGGAAAACGAGATCGGGAGAGCTCAAGGGGTGACGGCAGCATTCAACGGCATTGTGCGTCAGCTTCGGAAAGCCGGCCGGTATGAAGACGTTTCACCGCTGTGAGCACCCGGCTGCGAGGGAAGCGCTATCCTGGGGTTGTGCATCGAGGTGCACGCTTTCTGCCAAGGCTTAATCTCAGGCGCTACCAGAGAGGCGCATGCTCCCACTGCCCGGGCCGGGCGAGACGGAGATAATTCCCGCCTCTGGTCGTTTACGAAGGGTCTCGCTGGAGCTATCTATAAGCCATGGCATCGATCTTGACCCTTGGGCAGCAGCGACAGGCCGGTTCGGCCGCCCGCAAGGTCGGCGGATATGATGAGCTTGTCCGCCTTGAGATTGAGCGGCGACAGGCGCAAGGCAAAGGCCAGCTCGCCCGCGACGGTGCGACTGGCCGTTTCATCTTCAAGCCGACAAAGACTCCGGCCCGGTAAGGCATGAGCCTAACGCTCGGCCTGCTGGCGAGCGTTCTCGTCCTCCTGCCCGGCTTGGTTGTCCTGGCCGCCTTCAACTATCGAACGCGGCGCGGAGGCGCGCGACGCCCCGAATTGCCGTTAACGGCGGTTAGCGCGCTGGTCATGGCTACGCTGTTCTCCATGCTTGTCCATGGTGGCGCCTTCCTGCTCAGCAGCCTTGCGATCGACTTCGTAGTCGCGGTCCATGACAAGGTGCCGTCCGTCGACTTTGGGCCAGTAATCCAAAATCCGATTGCTGCTTTCTTCGCGGCCGTTGAGGGGACCGCCATGCCGTTTAGTGCCGCGCTGGGTCTAGCGGTGGTGCTATTTCTGGAGGCGATAGCGGTCGCGAACTTCATAATGAGCGACCTGTTCGACCTTGCTTTCGAGAGAGTTGACTTCAACGGTCAGGGCTGGATTTTCGAGCATGTCACGCGTCCAGCAGAGAATGGCTACACGCCCGTCGGTCATGTCTTCACCTCGACAATGAGCGGGAAGTTCGGGATTGCCTACAAGGGTGCGATCGTCGAGGTCCGGCAAGGGGACAAGGGCGAGATCCTGTCGATAGCTCTAGCCCGCCCCGAACGGTTCCTATACGAATTGGGCTCGCTCCAGGGTGAGCCCGGCGGGTGGTGGCGTCGCAATCGGTTTGGGGACGATGCGGAGCAGAGCGGAATCCGCCATCACGCTAAAGATTATACCGGCGGGATTGTGGCGCTGGAGGCCCGGGTCATCAACAACATCGTCGTACACAGCGTCGCGAACAGCTTACTTGCGGAAATTGATCAGACCGTGCCAGCTGATACTACTCAGAGGGTACAACCGTGAGTGGCGCCATCCACGCGATGGCCTATAGCCTCGGTGCCGTTCTCAGCATTCTTCTCTTTATCGGCTCGATTGCAGCTTTGCTTGTGTCGGTAGGGAGCTTCACACGTGACCTGTGGGCGCTACCGCTCCTTTACGAACTGCGCCGAAGGGAGGTCTTCTGGATCGGCATTGTCGTCGGTTCAGTTATCTTTTCTGGAACCTTGTGGACCTTCGGCCTGCGCCATCCCACCGTGCCGCTCTTTGTTTTGCTGGCGGTAGGGCCTTGGATTACCGTCAAGCTCACTCGTCTGTTTGCCTGGTACACCGACGCCTCGGAAACCCGGGCAGCGGCGCTCGAGGTCCGCGTTGCGGAAGCCCTGCGCCTTGATGAGACCCTACCCACGATCGGCCAGCGTTGGCCTTGGGCGAGCTACCTATGCGACGTCGAACGCGCACGCCGGCGAACGCGCTACGAACCACCTCCCATCTGAGTGCAACCACAAGCGGCAACCGGGAACGAGTCTGCGGTGCAAGCGATTCTTTCCGGTGAAGCGCCCTCGATCGTCACGCCGGGAAGAGCTGAATGCCTGTCCCGTGGTCGCTCCGGATCTCCCGGACGAGGCGATGCACTTCATCACCTGCCCTGAGTGCGGGCAGGCGGTCGATTGCCGCAATCTCGGCGACGTGCTCCACCATGACGAGCCGGGCCATGACCCGTTGCCGCCGAATGCTCGCAGCGGCCCGCCTCTTGCTTTCGTCGAGCCTATGCTTCCAACGCTGGTCGAGATCGCGCCGGACGGCGAGGATTGGATCCACGAAATCAAATATGACGGCTATCGAACGCAGTTGGTGATCGACGGACCCGAGATCCGCGCCTTCACGCGGAATGGCCAGGATTGGTCAGAGCGCTACACGCCCCTCGTCGCCGCTGCCGGCGCCCTCTCCTGCCAACGGGCGATCATCGATGGCGAATTGATCGTGCAAGATGATGCGGGGCGCAGTGATTTCGACGCGCTACGATCCGCCATCGGCCGAGATCCCGACCGTCTCGTTTTTATGGCGTTCGACGCTCTCCACCTCGACGGCACCGACCTTCGGCCGCTCGCTGTCGAGCAGCGCAGAGAGCGGCTTGAGAAAGTCATTGGCGATTTCGATCCTACAAGCCCGATCCATTTCAGCGCTGACGTTCGAGGAGGCGGCCGGGCGTTCTTCGACGCCGTTGATGGAATGGGACTGGAAGGGATTGTCTCCAAAAGGCGCGGAACCCGCTACCAGAGCGGCCGCACCCGCAACTGGCTCAAGATCAAGGCGTGGACCGTAGAGGAGTTCATCGTAGTCGGCACCGAAGCCACGCCGGGAGAGCCGGTGTCTGCCCTCCTGGCGCGGGAAACCGGTGAGGGCTTGGAATATGCGGGGGGGGCCGCTGTGACGCTGCCGACGGACAGCCGCGAGGTCTTCTACGCTGCGGCCGAGCAGCTCGCTCGTGATCGGCCGCTGTCCGGTATGCCTCGCTCGAAAAAGGCTCGTTGGATCGAGCCGCTCATGCGCGTTCGCGTCCGCCATCTGAAGGGAAGCGACAAGGGAGCCGGTGAGAGAAGGCCCGAAAACGTACGCTAACGGTTCTCGCCCGGTCGCGGCACGCGTAGAGGCCTGAATCGCTCGCGCGGGCGGTCGATCTCGCTCCAGAGATAGTCGCCGGTGAGCCCGACATGCTCCCAGCCGAGCGGGGCGACATGGGCGAGCAGCTCGTCGGAAACGTCGACGCCGGTTCGGCGGAGATGCTGGACGGCGCGGTCCAGATAGACCGTGTTCCACAACGTCACCGCGGCCGTGACCAGCGTCAGCCCGGACGCGCGGTGCCGCTGGTTCTCGAACGTGCGATCCCGGAGTTCGCCCAGGCGATTGAAGAAGATGGCGCGCGCGAGCGCGTTCCGGGCCTCGCCCTTGTTCAGGATCGAGCCGGTGCGGCGTCGCTGCTCGGGATCATCGAACCAGTCGAGCATGAACAGGGTTCGCTCGACACGGCCGATCTCGCGTAAGCTCCGGGCGACCGGGTTCTGGCGTGGGTAGCCCGCCAGCTTGCGCAGCATGGCGGACGCGCTCACCGTGCCCGCCTTGATCGAGGCGGCGAGCCGGATCGTCTCGTCCCAGTTCTCCTCGATCGCACGGACATTGACCGGGCCCGCGACGAGCGGCCGGAGCGTGGGCCAGGCGTCGAGCGCTGTCATGCCATAGAGCCTACGTTCGTTCAGGTCGCGGATGCGCGGCGCGAACCGGAAGCCGAGCAGGTGACACAGCCCGAACACATGGTCGACGGCTCCGGCCGTGTCTGTCGCATGCTCGCGAATGACGAGCTCGCTCTCGTGGTCGAGCAGGCCGTCGATGACGTGGGCGGCCTCGCCGGCGTTCGCGGCGATGACCTTGGTGTGGAACGGCGTGAACCGGTCGGAGACGTGCGTGTAGAACAGCACGCCCGGCTCCGAGCCGTAGCGCGCGTTGTGGTCGGCGCGCGCCTCGCCGCGACCGCCCGCCCGGAAGAACTGGCCGTCGGAGGACGATGTGTCGCCGGGGCCCCATACCGCCCCGAGCGGATGCGCGGTGTGCGTATCGACGATGGCGGCGAGCGCCGACAGGTAGGTCTCGTCGCGGACGTGCCACTCGGCCGTCCAGCGCAGGCGGGCGAGCGTCAGCCCGCGCGAACTCTCGGCCATGCGGCCGAGCCCGAGGTTGGTCGCGTCGGCGAGGATGGTGCCCATCAGCGCGGATTGGTCGGCCGCGGGCTCACCGCTACGCGCATGGACGAAGCGGTCGGCAAACCCCGACCAGGCCGCGACCTCGACCAAGAGGTCCGTCACGCGGATGCGCGGGAGGAGCGCGTAGAGACGCGCCTTCAGCTCCTCCGCCTCGTCGGGCACGGAGCGTCGCAGCGGCGAGATGGTAAGCTCGCCGCCCGCGATCGCGACGTCGACGAGTTCGCCGGCCGCGGCCGCGCGCTCTACCTCGTCCATGCGCCGGGTGAGCAAGGCGCGGCGCTCGTCGTGCCAGTCCTGGAACATGGGCGTGACCGCCAGCCCAAGCTGGCCGTCGTCGCGCAGCCCGGCGAATGCTGCCCATGGCAGCAGATAGTCGTCGAGCGTGCGGTAGGCGCGGCTCCCGTCGACCCAGACGCTCCCCGACGCGAGCCGCTCGCGTAGGTGGACGATGACGGCTATCTCGTAGGCGCGACGGTCGATCCCCGCTCCTGCGGGAAACACCACCCTGCGCCAGCGCGGTTTCAGGAATGTGGTCGGCACGCGCTTCGGCAGCACGGAGCGGCCGTCCCGGTACATGCGCCTGAGCGCGTCCACGGCACCGAGCAGCGGGTCGCCCGGCCTGGCGGCGCGGAAGACGAAGGCGGCCAGGAAGGTGGGCGCGAATTTGCGCACGGCCGGATAGCGCTCGACCACCTCCTCCAGACCGTCGTCGCCCGCGCGGGTCAGCTCCTCCGCGGACCGGACGCTGCGCTCGAGCTGATCCCAGCCGATACGGTCGGCGACCGCCCGCAACGGGTCGCGGCCGGTCGTGCGAGCGTCGATCAGGAGGCGGCCGAGCCGGGCATGGACCCGCGCCATGTCCTTCAGTAGCCGGGCCTGGCCGAGCAGCCGTTCCGAGCGGGTCCGGTCCGCGCGTCGGAACAGCGAGCCGACCAGCTTCTCGACCATGACCAGCGCGGCGTCCGTCAGGGCCGCGTCCATCTCGATCGCGAACGCGACCAGCGTCGCCAGCCGTCGGCGTCGCTCGAGGCGGCGTAGGTGCTGCGCGGTGACGATGCCGGCGACGCGCGCGATCACGGCATAGCGGGCACCATGAATGCGCCGCGCGCGGTCCGGCTCGATGCCCAGCGCACGGACCCGGTCCAGCCGCTCGACCAGCGCCTTCAGGTTGGACGCGCTCGGCGCTTCCGACCAGTCGCGGATCCAGCCGAGGCCCGTCCGGCCCCGCTCGCCCGGGTCGATCAGCTCGCCGAGGCCCGACTCCTGCTCGGCCGTACAGTCGCGGATCAGGCCGGCATAGGCAGTGCGCCTCGCCTGGGCGCGGGCGATCAGGGCGACGCGCTCCAGGGTGGAGGCCGCGGGCACCACCACCCGCGTCAGGCGCAGGCGCTCGACCATGGCAGCGACGATCGGAGCGCCGCGGTCGGTCGAGGTGGCGATCTCGATCCCGACCGCCAGCATGGCGCGCAGGTCCGCGCGCTCGAACGCTCGCAGCCCAAGTAGCGCCTCGATCTCGGCGCGGTGCTCGCGCAGGGTGGGTGCCCGGTCGGCATAGCCGGTAAAGTCGGCCGAGCTGCTGCCTAGCTGCTCGCACAGGGCGGCCAGCATGACGGCGGGCGGCTGCTCATCAGGGGCCAGCGCTCGACCCGGATGGCGAAGGTAGCATAGCTGGACCGCGTAGCCGATCCGGTTGGCGCCGCGGCGTCGCCTGCCGATCTGGGCAAGTTCCTCGGGTCCGAGCGTGTATAGCCGCTCGACCGTCTCGCGATCGGCAGGCGGGTCGAAGATCGCGGCGCGCTGCCCCGGCGAGAGTATCGTCTTGGTCGACATCGCCCCGGCTCCCCGCACCCGTCAGATATCGTTCCGTTCAGGATGTTCGCGGAGCATAGACAGGAACACGGGTTAAGTGACAAAGAAGCGGCTCGGTGGCGAGCAACGCGGCGTTGTCACCTATACGGACGAATATGTGACGACGCTGATCGGCTATGCCCGGGTTTCGAAGACGGACGGCAGCCAGGTTCACGACCTGCAGCGCGACGCGCTCGTGGGCGCGGGCGTCGCGGCCGAGCACATCTACGAGGACAGCGTTTCGGGGCGGCGCGACCAGCGGCCCGGGCTCGACGCCTGCCTGAAGGCGCTCAGGGTCGGCGACACGCTGATGGTGTGGAAGCTCGACCGGCTCGGCCGCGATCTGCGCCATCTCGTCAACCTCGTCGGCGATCTCACAAAGCGCGGCGTCGGGCTGAAGGTGCTCGCTGGCGAAGGTGCGTCGATCGACACCACGACCGCGAACGGCCGTCTCGTGTTCGCGATCTTTGCTGGGTTGGCGGAGTTCGAGCGCGAGCTCATCATCGAGCGCACGCACGCGGGTCTGGCGTCCGCCCGGGCGCGCGGCCGTCATGGCGGGCGGCCGTTCAAGATGACGGCCGCGAAGCTTCGGCTCGCTCAGGCCGCAATGGGCAAGCCTGAAACCAAAGTAGGCGAGCTCTGCGCCGAGCTGGGTGTCACAAGGCAGACCCTCTACCGACACGTCACCCCCGATGGGCGGATCAGGCCGGACGGCGAAAAGCTTCTGGCGCGACGCTCCACATCCGACCGGCCTCAATCCAGAAAAACCGGCGTCGCCGCCACCAACTCGGAAAAATCCTGATGACCGACAAGCTGATGGATCGAGCCGCCATGCCGAACGCGCGCATCATCGACGGCGATGCGGAGCGGATCGACGCCGAGCTCGCCGGGGTGGATGTTGGCACCGACCCGTTCGTCGCCGCGGTGCGCGCGACGCGCATGCCGATGATCATCACCAACCCCCGGCTCGACGACAACCCGGTGGTGTTCGCCAACGACGCCTTCTGCCGCCTGTCGGGCTATGCGCGCGAGGAGATTCTTGGGCGGAACTGCCGCTTCCTCCAAGGGCCGGACACCGATCCGGAGACCAAGGCGCGCGTCCGCGCCGCGGTGCAGGCGGAGCGCTCAGTCGAGTGCGACATCCGCAACTACCGCAAGGACGGCGAGCCGTTCTGGAACCGGCTGCTTCTGGCGCCGGTGAGGGATTTGGAAGGCAACCTCGCCTACTTCTTTGCCAGCCAGGTCGACGTTACGCTCGAGCGTGAGCGATTGGCGGACCTGGAGAGCAGCAACGCCGCGCTGATCGCCGAGCTCGCGGGCAAGCTGCGCGAGCAGCAGGCCAACGAGGACGAACTGCGCTTCACGCTGGAGGCCGGGCGATTTGGCGCCTGGAGCCTGGACCTCACTTCCAACGAGCTGACCACCTCGGCGACGTGTCGCGAGAACTTCGGCCGGAGCCCGGACGAGCCGTTCAGCTACGCCGAGCTGCTGGAGGCCGTGCATCCGGATGACCGGGCTCGGATGCGAGACGCGGTTGCCGCGAGCGTCGAGAACCGGACCGATTATGACATCGAGTACCGGGCGGTGACGCCGGAGGGCCGGGTCCGCTGGGTCGCGATCCGGGCGCGGCCTACCTACACCGACGACGGCGTGCCGACCCGCATGGCGGGCGTGTCGCTCGACATCACCGAGCGGATGCGCGCCGACCGGATGCGTCGCGGCCTGGTCGAGCTGTCGGACGCGTTCCGCGATCTCGACGACAGCGCCGACATCTCGTTCACCGCTGGCCGCATACTGGGCGAGGCGCTCGACGTCGACCGCGCGGGCTACGGCACGGTCGACCCGGACGCGGAGACGATCACCATCGAGCGCGACTGGAACGCGCCCGGCATCCAGAGCCTCGCCGGCACGCTCAACTTCCGCGAGTACGGCTCCTACATCGAGGATCTGGTCCGCGGCGACACGGTGGTCGTCGAGGATGCCGATCGCGATCCGCGCACCGCTCCGACCGCCCACGCGCTCAAGGCCATCGCCGCCCACTCCTTCATCAACATGCCCGTCGTTGAGCAGGGCCGCACCGTGGCGCTGTTCTACCTTAATCACGGCAGCGCCCGCAGCTGGTCCGAGGACGAGGCGACGTTCCTTCGCGAGGTCGCCGACCGCACCCGGGTCGCTGTCGAGCGGCGCCGAGCGGAGCTGGCGTTGCGCGCGCTCAACGAGACGCTGGAAGCGCGTGTGGAGGAGCGCACCCGTCAGCTCGTCCAGGCGGAGGACGCGCTTAGACAGTCGCAGAAGATGGAGGCGGTCGGCCAACTCACCGGTGGCCTGGCGCACGACTTCAACAACATGCTCACCGGCATCAGCGGCAGCCTGGAGATGATGCAGGTCCGCATCGCGCAAGGCAGGTACGACGCGATCGACCGGTACTCGAACGCCGCGCAGGGCGCGGTCAGGCGCGCGGCCGCGCTCACGCACCGGTTGCTCGCCTTCTCGCGTCGCCAGACGCTCGACCCCAAGCCCACCAACGTCAACCGGCTGGTGGTTGGGATGGAGGAGCTGGTCAGGCGCACGGTCGGCCCGTCCGTCCATCTGGAGGTGGTGGAGGCGAGCAGCCTGTGGGCGACCTGCGTCGATCCGCACCAGCTCGAGAATGCGCTCCTCAACCTGTGCATCAACGCGCGCGACGCCATGCCCGATGGCGGCCGGCTGACGATCGAGACGGCCAACAAGTGGTTCGACGACCGCTCCGCGGCCGAGCAGGACCTGTCGCCCGGCCAGTACGTGTCGCTGTGCGTCTCCGACACCGGCACCGGCATGACCCGCGACGTGATCGCCAAGGCGTTCGACCCGTTCTTCACCACCAAGCCGCTCGGCGAGGGCACCGGGCTCGGGCTGTCGATGATCTACGGCTTCGCGCGCCAGTCGGGCGGACAGGTCCGCATCTACTCCGAAGTGGGCCAGGGCACGACCATGTGCCTCTACCTGCCCCGATACGACGGCGAAACCGTCGCGGAGGCACATGACGGCCCGACGACGCTGGAGGTGCCCTCAAGCGACGGCGAGGTGGTCCTGGTCATCGACGACGAACCGACCATCCGCATGCTGGTGGGCGAGGTGCTGGCGGAGGGAGGATATTCCACCATTGAGGCGTCGGACGGGCCGTCGGGCCTGCGCATCCTGCAATCCGACGCCCGCATCGATCTGCTGATCACCGACGTCGGCCTGCCTGGCGGCCTGAACGGGCGCCAGGTCGCCGACGCCGCGCGGCTCGTCCGGCCGAACCTGAAAATCCTGTTCATAACCGGCTATGCGGAGAACGCCGTCGTCGGCAACGGCCAGCTCGACCGCGACATGTCCATCGTCACCAAGCCGTTCCAGATGGAGACGCTGGCGCGCAAGATCCGGGAAGCGCTGGTCGGTTGACGACCTGTCGCGCCGGCTTCCGTGACGACCGGCTTCAGGCTACATTTTCAGCCTTCTCTCCCCGGGCTCTAGTTAGACGCGGGATTCACCGGCGAGCAGCTTTCGCGCGTGCTCCACAAGGCGATCACAGAGCCAAGAAGAGGGATGCCAGGTCTTAACAAGGTTAAGATTTCGAAATATGTATCGTTTCTGAACGGGGACATGGAGGAAGGCCATGACCAAGGACGATATCATCTACTTTCAACGTCGCGCCCAAGCCGAATTGGAGCTGGCGCGACAGGCGACCAAACCGGAAGTGGTGGCGGCGCATCATCAGCTCGCCGAAGCCTATCTCGACCGCATCGCTTCGGGAGCACCCGCAAGGCAGAACGAACATGCTTGAGGAGGTCAGGTCTGCCACCAGGGCATCGCATCCACGTTCGCCCGAAGCAACGCTGCTGGGAACGCGATTAGCCGCTTCGCCCTTTCTGTCGAGCGAGGAGCGGCACGCGCTTGAGAGCATCACGCTTCCTCCGAGGTCGATTGCAGCCTATAAGGACTTGTTGCGGCAGTGCGAGCCTGCCCACCACGTCGAGATTCTGATCGAGGGGTGGGCCTGCCGCTACAAGACGACGCGGGAGGGTCACCGTCAGATCGTGGCATTGCTGATCCCCGGTGACGTCGCGAACCTAGATACGTCGCTATTCACGCGATCGAATTATTCGGCGCGGACGCTCACAGCGGCAAAGACCATTTCCGTCGCACGAGATCGCATCTCTTCCCTTGCAGAGCAGCACATCGGCATCGCCAAGACGTTGGCGTGGCTCGCGATGCGTGAGAATGCGATTCTAAGCCAATGGGCGCTGTGCCTTGGGCGGTTATCGGCCAGGCAGCGGCTGGCGCACCTGTTATGCGAGCTGAGCGTGCGGCTCGGAAATGCGGTCGAGACGGAGAGCCGCTTCGAGCTGCCGCTGACGCAAGAGCAGATCGCCGACATGCTGGGGCTGACCGCGGTTCACGTCAATCGCATGGTCCAACAGCTCCGCGCCGGGGGACTGATCGATACGCATGGGCGGGCAATGACGATTACCGACATGGCCGCGCTTCGACGGATCGGCGAGTTCGACCCCGCCTATCTGCATGATCAACGGGCGTGAGTGGGAGCTACCAGACCGGAGTAGCCGGCGTGACGAACGACAATCTCAACTATTGCCCGGCGTGCCCCTGAGGAGACCGAGGCAGCCTCGGCGCACGCCTGCTCGCGACAGAATATGAGGCTCAGGTTGGCGAGCTGCGCGGGCTTACTTAGGCTTGTCCGAAGCTGACGATCCGATGGCCTAAGCGTACGTTTTCGGGCTTCCTCTCACCGGTCCCCGACAAGGTGCGTCACGCGTCCCTCGTCGACGTGACGGAGCTCTGCGGGGTCCGGCGCTAACCTGCTTTCAGAACGCGATCACGACCGCCTGTCGAGCCGGCTGAGCCGTGGGCGTGCGGGTAAGGAATACCTCATTCCAGCTGGCTTCGTTATGGCGTCGTCGGACCAACCAAGCCCGCTAGCCACTTGGCGATAACTGGCTGGATGAAGCCTGTCGCGGCTTGGGTAACTGGAAAGCTGCACGACGCTGTCGCGACGGGAATACGCGAGCGCGGTCACAACTGCAGCAGCCTTCCGGTTGTACGGGGCAAGCCATGTGACGTGTCCGGCGACGAGCCGCCCCCGAAGCGCAGACAGATTTTGCATCAGCCGCGGATTGTCGGGG
This sequence comes from Sphingomonas lacusdianchii, assembly GCF_022664395.1. GTDB lineage: Bacteria > Pseudomonadota > Alphaproteobacteria > Sphingomonadales > Sphingomonadaceae > Sphingomonas > Sphingomonas lacusdianchii. The sequence continues at coordinate 55,667 of NZ_JAKRET010000015.1, forward strand.
TCGTTCGACCCGACGGCAATAACTGCCCGTCCCGCGATAGCGCCGGCAGGCTGGGCCTGAAGCACGCGCGCCGAGGATGCGCCGACCTTGGCCTGCACTTCGCATCGGATACCCTGGGCCGCCAAAGCCGCCGCTGTACCAACGCCCGTGCTATCGCCAACGATCAGGCAGAACGGGATCATCCGTGACCTACCGCGAACAGCACGATGGCCAGCGACATGACGAACAGGGAGAGCCACACGGCGATCTGGCCATAGATGTGGAGAACGAGACCGACCCAGGAATAGCGCCTCCGCAGGAGGATGCCGCTGCCGACGGCCACGAAGAAGGCGACGGTTGTGGGCATCGTGATCGAGGGCGAGCGGCTGAGCGAGGCTTCCGCCAACGGCATCAGGCCGATCGCCATCACCAGCATCCAGGAAAAGCCAAAGAGGGCGTGATTGCCCGCTTCAACGGCGATCTGCTTAGGCCCGTTTGAGGTTGTCATATCGCTCCCCTCGTGCGATCATGACGGCGGAGGCGTCTGCCATGATCGACCAGCAGTTCTACTATGCCACCAAGGACAGCCCGATGGGGCCGATGTACGTCATGGAGGACGATGGCGTAGCCACGCCCGATCATGTCTATCGGGACGCAGATGGCAAGCCCACCCGTGGCGGTATGATCGGCCAGGGTATCACCACGGTGATCCTGCTCGCCGGCTTCGCCTACTGCTGGTTTGCCATCTAGCACGATCATTCCCGAAGCTTCGGATCATGGAAGAAGCCGTGGTTCAGTCCGTCGGTGACTTCCGACTGAACCTGAGCACCGCCTTGGACGTACCCACCACGCATCACCCGCTGGGTTTCCTGCTCGGCTTCTAGATTATCCTTGCCCACGGAAATGCGCGCTCGCGCGGCGTCTCCGTTGGGCAATGCAGGCGCCGCAGGAAGGCCATTGAGGCCATGCGGGTGATAACGCGCGGCAACATCCGCCTCGGTCGATACAGGCGGAGGCGCGACCTGCACCAGGTCTGGGGTCTCAAGACGATCCGAAACCTGATCGTAGATAGCCTGCCGACGTTCTGCGAGGAACTGAGAGACCATAGCATCACGGGTCTGCCGCTGCTGCGCCGTGAGCGACACTTCGTGCAGAGCAGGGGCGTTGAGACCGGGGTGCTCGCGAGCTTCTTGGCGATACCAATCGGCGAGCTCCTGGCTGAGATTGACGCTCATCTGCATGCCGTTGTTCTCGGCGAAGTTCGCATCATTGGTCAGTTGCTCGGCGAGCTCATGAAGCTTTCGAGCACGCTGCTCGTGCACATAGGCGCGAGCACGCGCGTCTTCCTGGCTGACTGACGAGGTCGAATCCGATGACGACCGCGAGAACGTCGAGCTACGGCTAAAGGTGCTCGAGGACGTCCCAGCGCTGTCTCCGTTGGAATGTTCGTCGCGAGAGCCGGTGTTCTGGCTGCTGCTATAATCGTCAGACCGGGAACGATCGGTGTTGTGGGTAAGGCCGTCGCGCTGGCTGCCGGTCCAAGATACACCGCCTTTGATCTGCGGAATGGGCAGTGCACCCAGCGCGCGACCGACGCGACCCTTCGGCGTTCCGCCCACCTGGCCATCGCCAGATCCGCCGCTCCCCACTCCTCCGCCGATACTGATCCCGCCTTGGGTAAGACGAACGGTCTCGGCACCACGGCTGTGGCTATCGGATACCCGCTGGCTCTGGCCGGTCGACGAGCGCTCTTCCGTCCCGGATGAGGTCGAGCCGGTGTTCCGGTCGAAGGTCTCCAGCGACGTGCCGGTCTGTCCACCCTGTCCAATCTCGAAACCCGAGGACATGCTCGTCGAGCGTCCGAAGGAGCTGCGATCGGTATGCGTCGTCGTGAGAGAGGCCGCGGCTGCTTCTTCCTCGCTACGGGCTGCTCGCTCGACCAAGCTGGCCTGCTGCCGCATCTCGGCGACATAGCCGCTGGTCATCGTTGGTTGCATCGGCAGACGCGAGATCGCTCCCGTCGTGTCCGTCACTACGGCCCCGCTCGCCTTGTAGCTGTTGATGGCGCCGTTACCCTCATGGACATTGAAGCTGTTTGCGCCGGTCGTGTACGACGACAGATCCGACCAAGCGTTGCTCTGACGCATGTTCGACGTCGAGTTCGCGAAGCTGGTGTTGCCATAGGAGTAGTTGCCCGTCGTCTGCTCCAGCGCCGCGGCCTCGGCCGCGTTCTGCGCCGGGGCAAGGATCGACGTCGCTTGACCCGAGATCCCCATCGCGCCGCGAGCCAAGCCGCCCGCGATGAAGGGCACGCTCATGAGCATGAACCCGGCGATCGTGGCGGTCTCCGCGTTGACCGCCCCAATGCCGGCGACGGTCCCGAGACTTAGACCACCATCCGACATGCTCGCCGATGCGGCCGTGGCCCGCGTCATGCAGATCATGTGGAGGATGACGTACAACGGACCCCATGCCGCCAAGTAGAAGAAGCCGGTAAGATAACCCTTCAAAGCTCCCACGCCGGTTTGGGGCATCAGGAACAGAGGGAAGATCACCGGGAACATGGCGTAGAAGACGACCGTCAGGACGATGTTGAGGATCGGCACCCACGACATCGCCTGTTGCGCGATCGAGTTGTAGGTGTTCCGCGCCTGGATGTCCGCGCGGGTGGTCGCGAAGGTATCGATCGAGGCGCCCCCTGGACCACCGGCCATGCCGTCGCGGGCCTGCATGAAGGCATTGATGGCCGTATTCTGGCGCATCGTCGCAACGTAGTCGCTGCTCGCGTTCGTGAACGCCTGGTTCGCGATCGGAACGTCCTGCTTCAGCTTGGCGACGGCTTCCGCCGTTGTCAGCTTAGGATAGGTCTTCTTCGCCCAGTCAGCGGTCTCTGCCTCGATCTGAGCTGGCCACCTGTTGGAAAGATACTCGTAGGCGTTTCGACACGTCACGATGCTGCTGGTGATCGCTCCGCCCGACTTGTCGATCCACGGCTGCGCCCGAGCGGCCGAGCCGGGGCCAAGGTCCGTCCAAAGGTCCTTCGACTTAGCGAGGTCGGTCAACGACTTCTGGTAGAGCAGTATATCCCCGAAGACGCAGTTTTTCATGTGCGCTTCGAGATTGGCCGCGAACTCGGCATCGTGAATGTAAAAGTTGCGGGTCGCGTCAAAGAGCCGCGAGCCATAGATCATGCCGTTGGTGGTGTAGCTGAGCTGGCTCGGCATCACGAACACGGTTTCGGCCGTGCGGGTCAGCCAGTCACCGACTTGGCTCGTGAAGCTCGCGATCACCCCTAGACCGAGTGGGACATTCGCTACCGTCGCCGGCGCGAGAGAGGGGTTCACCCGGTCCGTCACCTTGATGGTGACGGTCGGCACCATGAGGCACATGTAGATCAGGGTCGCGCCGATGAACCAGTTCATCCAGACACGAAAGTTCATCGTGAAGGCAACCGCCAGAAGCGAGTAGATGAGCCCGAGGACCATCACGACCTTGATGAGGGACTTGTACCCTCCGCCACCCGTCCACGCCGCTACGGCGTTGAAGGTGTTGACGATATATTCGCCGCCGCCAATCGTGAAGACCTCGAGCATGATCCCGTTCCCCGCTTAGTTGAGGCCCTGCGCGTTCAACCCGCGTGAAAAGTTGAGCGCTGCGGCCATACCCGGCGACATCGTGTTCTGGAGGGTGGACTCGACCTGTACCGACCGGTTGATGAGCGCGATCGTCGCGGTCAGCGTGTTCTTCAGCTTGATATCGCGCTGGCTGTATTTGTTGCGCGCTTCGGCAAGCTGACGGCGCCACGTCTCGGCCGTCGCCTGATCCGCCGGCTGGAAGTGGACCTCGGCCTGGCTCACGCGATCGAGCATGTTCTCGATCATCGAGCTCAGGAGGTTCACCGCCACGATCTCGGCTAGCACGTCGATCTCACCGTCCCCGAAGTTCTGGTGAGCCATCGCCTGGACGGCGAGCATCTTGTAGAGCGGCACCGACGTCATGTTGAGTAGCTGCTGCTCGGCCGAGTCCAGCGCCGCGTCGGTGCGGATCTTGTCGTTCATCGAGACGATCATCGCACGGACCCGAGGACGGAGCGCCACGTTGGTCGGGATGGAGAGATTGGCCTCAGTCACGTTGAGGCACTGATCGTCCGTGTCGCAAGTCAGGACCTTCGCCGTGTTACCGGTCTGGGTGCCATCGAGAAGCGCCGTGACGACCGCGTCTTCCGCCGGCCCGAGGTACTGGATCGAGGCACCGCCGCCCGCGCCGTTCGGGTTGGTGATAACGGTCCCGACCACGGTCATCAGGTATTCGGAGAAGCCCTTGTCGAACGACCCGAACTTGTTGGACCGCTTGATGGCCTGCCAGGTGTAGTTGCGAGGGGCGAGCGGGATCTGATCGTCCATCTTCGCGTCGGTGTTGCCGGCAAGGACGCTGTCGATCTGGCCATCGGGACCGCACCCCTGCCGCGAGCGCGCCCAGTCAGAGAACACACCCTGGCTGTTGCCGACCGCCGCGCAAATAGTCGACCGAGCGCCCTGCACCTTCGGCCACACCGAGCCAACCAGCCCCTGCGCCGCTTCGCACGACGAGATGTTCATCTGGTTCATCTGTTGCGCGGCTTGCGCAAACTCGCTCATCACCTTGCCGATCTCCGGCGAGACGCTGTCGATTGCGAGCTTGAAGGCAAAGCCAAGCGCGTTGTTGGCGGTTGCCTTCAGGAGGGCGACCATCTCAGAGGCGTTGATGAACGAGAAAGATCCGGAGAACAGGTCGATGCCGCCGCAACCTGCCCGGGCACTCGGCAGCTGTAGGTTGAACGGCTGAACGCTCTTCTGCGGGAAACGCGTCCAGATGTTGCCGCCGGAGTAATAGCCCGCCGCCTGACCTTGGTAGGCGGTCGGCCCAGTGACGTTTGCAGCGCCGCCGGACTCGTTGAAGAACGAGTTCATCTGGCCTGCCACGTCCGCTCGCGCGACACCGACCGGAACCATGCTGGCCGCCCCGAGCGTCATGGCTCCGGCGGCAAGCCGCCGACGGAAGACGCGGAAGCGGGAAGGGCGGGGGGAGGGCGTGGGAGGGTGCGTCATCAGTAGTCACTCCCGACCTTGGTGTTGGTGAGCATGAAGATGCGCTCCATGATCTCGTCGGCCGACATAACGCCGAACCCGATCGGGACGGTTTTGCGGGTGACCGTGTCGAAGAGGACAAGAGCGGGCGTGGCGAGCGGGACGCCCATGCGTGCGCGCTGGCCGGAGTCGACCACGTAGTTCGGGAATGTCCGGCTCGGACCGCCGTCGGTCGAGACCGCCATCACCGAGATGCGATGGCTATCTGCAACCGAGCGAAGGATCGGGGAGAATACCTCACACGCCGCACATGACTGCGCGAAGAAGTAGAACATGCCGTAGCGTTGGCCGAGGCGCGACAGGACTTGGTCACGGTCCGCAGTGCGGTTGTCGGACCAGGCCCGCTTCGCGACGGTCGAGACCGGCCGCTGCAGCGTGTAGTCGATGTCCGGGTTCTGCCAGAGGGCACGCTGCCATGTGTCCGAGAAGGTGGACGCGCGGTCGAGCTGCTCACGCTGGAAGCGGACATAGGCGATCACGTTCGCCTCTGTCGGCTCGAGGATCGCTCGCGCCTTGAGTTCGTCGAGCTGCTTGGCGATCGCTGCCATGCGCTGGCTGGCGGACTGCACGGGAGCCGCAGCCTTCGGCGCCACCGGCCTGGACTTCGGCCGATCGCAATAGAACCATTGCCCGAGCTTGCGCTCGCCGCAGTAGAAGCCATCTCCGCGATCGCCGCCGTCACCGGCGTCGGCACCGAGGTCGACAGCCTCATCGCCTACTCCAGCCTCGATCACCGGGTCCGTCCCCTCCGCCGTCTGCGCGAGGGCAGGAGCGGGGAGCGCCGGCAGGGCGGCCAGCAGAATAGCTGCAAGGTGCGTCAGGCGGCCGCGGCCGACCTTGGCCACCTTCCGGTGGTCAAGCTTCATCGTCATCATCTGAGTGCTCCCCATCGAGCTCGATCATCGCGAGGTTGAGAACCGACATCATTCGGGCGACGTCGAGCATCTTGGTGCCCTGATCCATCATCCGAACGAGGCCACGAAGGTGCATGCGGCCGTGCCGTCGCCCCGCGATCGTCGGGCGAACCCCGCTGTCGCGGCTGACCAGCCATCCCAGCGCGAGCATCCGGCGGAAGCCCGCCTCGATCTCGCGGGGATCCACCACACAATCGAACCACTGGCCGATCGTCGCCGAGACATCGCCGGCGACGGCAACACGGTTGGTCCGATGTACCCGCATGAAAATGGCCAGATCGAGAACCGACATGTTGACCATGCACGGCGCCATCCCCCCGGCCCCATCAGCGTCATTTGCTGCCATGGAGGTCATAGTAGTCCTGTATCTTTTGCTGGATGTCGGTCATCACGCTGACTTCATCGGGCAGCTTTGCTGCCTCCTGGAACTCAGCGTACACTTCGGTGAAATCCATCTTGGATAGATCGAGCCGCTGGAACTCCTCGATAGTGAAGCCTTTGCACTGTTCGTTCTTCGGCTTGCCCCAAGGCTTGCCAATCTGCTGCCGCCCCTGGACCTGCAGGATGCGGCTGAGCTTGCTGCCAAAACAGCAGTAGGCGTCCTTCGAGGTCACGCAGACGCCCAGGACCTTGTCAGAGCAATACGACCCGACTTTGTAGCAGAGGCCCTTGTCATCCTTCTCGTCGAGCTGCTTCTCCGCCGTGCTGCACAGCCACGGCGTGAGGAGCGGGACGCCCTTGCCCGAGCAGCAGTTCGAAGCGCCGAAGATCTTCTTGTTGCAGGTCTCGCGCGTACCGGAGAACACGGTCAGGGTGTTCGGGTCGAACTGCTTGCCCGCGTCCCCGATAGCGTGGAGCGCCACCAGGGCGTCCTTGAACTCGGTCGAGGCCTCCCGCTCGATCGTCTCGCAATCGCCGTTGATGCAGTAGACGTCATTTCCGCAGACATACTGGCTCCCACCCGTCGGCTGGTCGTCCGGGAGCGGGCAGCTGTAGATCCGTTGGGAAACCTGGCACGCGCCCTGCTGCGGATCATCCAGGCACTCGTCCCGGACGTAATGGCACTGCGTGTTCTGGTCGAGATCGCCGCAGTCGTTCGCCGGGGTGAGGCGCTGACAGGTGAACTGGCGTGACCATGCCCAGCAGCTCTGCGTGACGGGTTGGCCCTCGATCATCCGGGTCTCGGGACCCTCGGTGCAAACCTCAACATCTTGCGGGACGCACGACGTATCGGCCGCCAGTGCCGGACATGTGCCCTCGTTGCGGGTGACCGTGACGCTGACGGCGCCTTCCTGCTTTAGGTAGACCGTGCCCGTCGCATAGTTCGTGTGGTACGGGATCTGGCCCTGCGGGATCTCACTCGAGCAGGAATAGAGCTGCGCCTGCGTGTTGAGCGAGCCCTGCCGCTTGCAGTACCGCCGGTAGCTCTCGACGTTGTCGCCACCAGCGCCGAGATCGATCTGCGCATCGCACAGATGCTTGGTGACCGGCTCGGCGCGGCAGAGGCCAGATGCGACCTTGCTCTGCATGACCGAGTTCTTGGCGAAGCCGTTGGCCTCGTTCTGGTCCCGAATCCCGTAGTAGAAGTAGCGCGTCGTGTTGACGACGGACGGCACCATGCGACCCGAGCAGCTCTCGGTCTTCTCGACAACCTTGGAGCCTCGGTTGCAGGTCGCCTCGTAGTAGCCCTTCGACCCCGCCGGCGGGGGGAGGGGCGTGCAGGTGCCGGATCCGCCACCGAGGCTCTGGCCGTCGAGATAGGTGTCCGGATTGCCCTCGATGGCCATGCCGCGACTGGTCGCCGCCGTGATCTCGGCGTTGCTGAAGCTGGGACGAGTGCGGCCCTTGTCGGTCACGGTCCCGAACGCCTCGCTGGTGTTCGCCGTGATGTTGCCGTCGGCCACGAGCTTGTCGGGATCGTCGAAATACGCGCCTTGCGGAAGATCGTCGCCGGCGTAGCCGGGAACGTCGTTTCGCTTCGCCTCAGAAGGCATCAGCGTGTCATCGGCACGCATCGTCTTGCCGATGTTCTTGCCCTCTTCCCTGGCCTGCTCGACTGTCTGAACAGTCTGCGCAAACACGGCACCGCCGGCAGCGCATGCCAGAGACATCAGGACCGAGGCGGTGAACGCCCTCACCTAGCCGGCCTTCGCCATGTTCCGCAGCGCCACAGCGGCCACGCCGGCACCCGGGCCGCGGGCGTTGACGAACGTGTCCAGCACATAGTTGACCGAGACGTTGCCAGTCATCCGGTCATGCGGGGGGACCTGGGTCTGGCAGTTCAGGCCAGCGCACAGGTCGAAATCGCTCGACACCGCGACATAGGTCGGCACGGCCTGGACGTTGAAGGCGCGAAACAGCCGCGGATCGATGCCGACGTTGGCGAGCTGGTCCTGCTCGGTCACGACCTTCCCGAGCGCCGCGCTGAACGCCTTCATCGAGTTGTTGGGGAACCCGCGGAAGACGACGACGCCCCCCGCCTTCGCCGTGTCGGCGATGAGCTGACGAAGCGCCTTGGGCGGCATCGACAGGCTCGCGAACGCGATGAATTGCGGTGCCTCTCCCTTGGTGCCGGCGATGTTCTGCGACGCACCCTTGATGATCTCGTCGAAGTCGAAGGTGTCGCCACCGTTCATCGGGATATCTGCCTTCGCGAGGGTCACCATATTGTCGGTGCCGCCTTTGCGAAGCGCGATCGCTTCTTCCCGGAACGCGTCGCCCCGGGTCCGGACCTGCTGGACGAACGTCTCGGCGTCCTCTTTCATGGCCGCAGAGCGCTTCTTTATCGCCTCCACGTCGATGCCATCCACAGACTGCGCGAGAGCCTGGATGGCGCCGATCCCGGCGAAAGCGGCGATGAGGATCGGTAGGCGTCGCATCGCGGTTCCTTTCAGAGTACGCAGCAATTGCGCTTGCGCCACACGAGGTAGCCCATGTCCTCGCCCTGGACGGGGAAGGCCCGGCCTGCCTGCGGCGGGAAGGTCGAGGCACCCAGCGGTGAGCAGGCGAACTTGCCGCTGACCGTCGGGATCGGGTTGACCATCTGGACGCGGTACTGCTGCTTCTTAAGCACCGGCATGAGGTACTTATTGCAGAGCCCCTTCGAGCCCATCGTGCCCCAAGCCAGGCCCTCACGGTGGATCTTGAAGGCAAAGCGGGCGAGCGCGAGACGCGAGGCCTGAACGTGCCCGATCGAGGCCGGCACGTTGCCGTTGACCGGATACATCGGACCCTGACAGCCCGCGCACCAGAACAGCTGGTCGAGGGGGAGCTTCGCCGTGGCGGCGATGCAATCGCCGGCACAGGCAGCCTGTGCAATCTTGCTGGAGAAGAGGACCGCCTCCGGGTTGATGAGAGCGGTTAGGGTGTCATCCTGCCAGAGGGGATCGACCTCGGTCATGTAGGCGATGTCGAACGATGCCTGCTCGAAGCACAAGAAGTCCGTCAGGATCTCCATCCAGTAGAGGAGCGGGTAGACGTACCAGTGGACGTGCCACTTCGACGTGTTCTGTGCCTTGCCGCCGATCGCGGAGGGGCCTTCGAGATGGCCCTGGCCAATATCGAACCCCGGCGCGATTTTGAGGCCGCCGAGGTTCACGAAGCACCACGGCTTGGTCGACACGTCAGCTAGTCGAACCGGCTCCCAAAAGCCTGCGGCGATGCCGATACGCGGAACCGGGCTGCCGCAGGCGCAGACCGGCAGCGAGGGATTGTCGGTGTCGGGCCGCGTGCTCGGCCAGATCTTCAAGCCGCCAACTGAGAGCGGAAAGAGGCACGACCAGCAGACGTCGGTAATTGGATTCACGAATTTGCCCGTGCACCGCGACTGAGCCTGGGCCGGCGTCGTGAACACGGCCGCTGCCAAGACAAGCGCGAGAACGCCGGCGAAGAGACGGAGCGCCCTCACGAGCGGCCCTCCTTGCGACGCAGCCGGAACTTCACCCACGCCAGACCAGCATAGAGGCAGGCGAGATGACCCAGCGCTAAGAACAGCTCGAAACCGGTCGGACCGGCGCCCGCGCCTGCCGTGCCCGCGGAGAGGAACGACAAGAGCAGCCCGACGGCGACGAGGAGCGTGCACGCGACGCTCAGGGCGCACAGCAGGTCATGGAGGGAATACAGCGTTGCGCGCTTCGCCGCCGAGCCGGCCTGGCTGGATCGCGTGCTCACTGGCCGTCCTCCGACGCGACCGCTGCATGAAGGAATGCGTTATCCGCCCTGTTCTTCCGCACGACGTACAGCGTCGTGTAGAGGGCGGTCGTGAGAAGGAGCCCGGCGACGCATACAGGCGCGGCACGTCCAAAAAGCACCGTCAGCGGCGATATCGCGACGACGCCGAGCGCCGAGAGGACGCACAGGATCTGGAAGGTACGACGCATCGACCGGAGCACCGACGTTTCTGGTGCCGCCATCGGCGTCTTCAGGAGGTCGAGCCAAAGCGGCATCAGCTGTTTCCCTTCAGCTTGATCTCAGTGAGCTTCACGATGTTGCCCTGCTGGACCGCGACCGCGGGCGTGTGCTGGATGCCGAACTTCCCGGTGAGCCGGCCCTCCTGGTCGAAGTAGAAGCGGCGCTTGCGGGCGGTCATCTCCTCGATGGGAGAGCCGCTCACGAGGATGATCTTGGCTTTCAGGTCGGAGTAGCGCTCCGTCGCCCACGCCATCTGCGCTTTGTCGTCGCCGTCGATGAAGACCAGCGCCTGGTGCATAGTCACGAAGTCGAGCGGGTTCACCGTCTGACCGCGCCGGGCGATCAGGTTGCCCTTCTGGTCGCTCACGTCATGCTCGATCACGATCGTCGGGTCATAGGCCCACTCGCGCATCTGAACCGCAGGCGTGATGCCGTCGACCGGCTTGGGGCGACGTACCCGCGCTTCGGCGCGCCGGGCGAACTCGGCGTTCATGCGGTCGATGCCCCCCGTCGCCTGCAGCTTCTGCAGCCGTGCCTCGATCGTCGCCATGAGGTCGGGCTCGATGATCGGGAACGTCTCGCCCGAAACGCCGTGATCCTTCGCGAGCGTGCCCGACGACATGCTGAGCGAGCAGAGCAGGACGAGGCCGAGGCTCTCCACGGTGCGTCTCACAGGATCGCACTCCCGACCCCGACGATCTTGTTCGAGCAGGCGTACCCGATCGCGGCGTAGCGACTGTCGAAGCCGTCCTTATGCGGCGTGCCAACATAGTAGCACCCTTGCGGGATGACGCCCGTCGGCCCTGCAGCCAGGGGCTCCCCGAACCGCGTGAACGGCTTCATGCGCGCTACCAGCTTCCCGTTGACAAAGACTTCGGGGCCGCGATGCGCAACGACGTCGCCGGGCATGCCGTAGACGATCTTGCCGAACATCTGCTTCTTCGCGCCAAAGTGCCGGACGACCAGCGGGGCCTTCGGGGGGACGAAGAAGACGTACTCTCCGCGCTTCGGAACCGCCGTCTTGTGGATGACGAACGCCCAGTTCGGAAGAGACTCCGAGCTGTTGATGAGCAGCCCGTGGGAGTCACGCCAGTCCGCGATCGCCGTCAGGGCAGAGCCGCCGACGATGAACAATCCGAGCGCGGCCCAGCGATGTTTGTTGGGACGCCACCGCGCTACCGGCGCGCCAGAGGCCGCGACTTCACTGAGCGCCTGCGCCATCGGGGCCTCCGAAGCTGGACACGCTGGCTCCCGCCATTCCGGGGGCAGCAAAGGCAGGATCAGCCGGAGCAACAGGTGCAGGGCCGAAGGCACCTTGCTCCACGGGTGCCTGTGCCGCCGTCGGCATCGGGACCACGGGCACTGCCTGTTGGGCAGCAGCTGCCGGCACCGCGCGCATCATCTGGCTCATCTGCTCTTGGCTCGCGGGCTGCGGGCGCTTCACACCGGAGGCGTAAACGGCGCTCACAACCTCGGGCGTGATGTCGGTGACACTCTTCGAGAGGACCGCCTCCCCGACGAGGACGACCTGTCCCTTGGCACCGCGGCGCTGCAGCTCGTTGTCCAGAGACGCCATGAACTGGCGCATCTGAGCCTGGACTTGATCCGGTGGGGTCGCGCTTCGCGCTTGCGCCTGCACATAGTCGCCGACGATCCGCGACAGGTCGGCTTTGACGATCCGCTGGGGCGGCTCGCTGGTGAGGGCACGGGTGACCCACATGCCCCACACGACAAGCGCGATCATGGCCGCGAAGAGGACGAGCTGGCCAGCGGTGTAACCGGCGAAAACGGTGCGCCTTACCTTAGCGACGGGCTTTGCCGCGTCTGCGGGGGCGCCAGCCACCGCGGGCTCAGCTCGGAGGGCTTCGGTCATGTCGGTCATGCGGCTTGCTCCAGAACCTTGGCGTCGCGCGGCATCAGGGCGTGGCGCCGGAAGAAGATGATCGCGCAGGCGATGACCATGTGAGCCACGCCGAGGATCAGCTTGAAGTGATCGAGCCTGGCCGCGTCCGCGGCGATGTACCGGGTCGAGAGGTTGGCCAGGTGGTGCATCATCCCGTCGACGCTGAAGCCGCCGATCGCGAGGAAGAAGAGGACGAAGACACCCCACGTCATGAGGAGCGTCACGCTCACGAACCCGAGGCTGTGAAGCATGAAATACAGGACGAAGCCGTAGTCCGTCCTATGCGCCGGCTTCGCCGGCATCACAGCCTTGCGCTCCCGGCGCTCAAACCAGCGGTTGGGGAAAGTAGTCGCCATGACGCTCACTCCGCTGCGATGGCGAGACCGGGATCGGCGTCGCCCCACTTCTCGGGGTTGTTGGGAAAGGCCACCCGCTCGATCGCGGCATCCATTGTCAGACCCTGGCCGAGCAGCTCATGGATCGCTGCGAACGTGCGGGGCGACGACGAATAGACTGTGGCGGAGTAGGGATCGAGGACAAGCCGGCCGACGGCCAGCGTATCCGGACCCTTTATCATCACGTCGGAATACTCGACGCCATTCCGCTTGAGGGACCGCAGGAGCGCGTCCGTATAGTCGTCCATCTCGAAGCGGTCGTGCTTCTTGAAGTCCGCGATCGTCTCCGCCTTCTGCTGAAGGATGACGAACCAGTCGCTGTTCTCGAGCGCTGCGCGCGAGCCGTCCGACTTGTAATAGTCGTTGAGGCTCTGGGTCGCGGTAACGAGCGACGCGCCGTATTTGCGGCAGGTGCGTGCATAGGCCTCGATGAAGTCGGCCATCGAGCCGCCCTTCAGCATCTGCCACGCCTCGTCGAGCAGGAGCGCCTTGGGCACCGAACGGTCCTCACGGCGCATCGCCTGCGATGCCATGAACATGATCGCGGTGAGCACGACCGACCGCAGCTCCTCGCGCGAGGAGAGATCGGACAGCTCAAACACCGTGAGGTCGGCCTTCAGCTTGAACGACACCTCGCCCTCGAAGAAGCGCCCGTAGGTGCCGGTGCGGGAGAAGGGCCGCATGGCGATCGCAAGATCGGCCGCCAGTGGGTTGCCGCTCGCATCCAGCGCCTCGATCACGTCGTTGACGGATCCACCGCGCCCCTTGGCCTGCCAGACCTGGTTGATCGCGCCGTCGATCAGGCCGCGCTCGGTGTCGTTGAGCTTGTCGATGTGACGAGCCATCTGGTTCACGATGGATTTCAGCATCGCGAAGCAGTCCATGAGATAGTCGCCGTCCTCGGCGGCCATCACCGGATCGATCATCGAGAAGGGATTGATGCAGAAGCCAGACGACATCGTGAACTCGACGAAGGCCCCACCCTGGAGCTTGGCCGAGTGCTCGAAGGAGCGGCCGTCATCGATCACGACCACCTTGGCGCCGGCCCCGCAGAGGGAGGAGCAGAGCTCCTGCAGTGCGACCGACTTGCCCGACCCCGACTTTCCGAACACCGCGACATTGTGGTTGCCGGCCGTGTTCTCGAACGGGCTCCAGAAGAAGGGTTGGCCGCGGCGCCCAACCAGCATCAGATGCGGGTTGTTGCCGCCGAGGTACTCGCCCTGCAGCGGGGCCAGGCTGGCGGCGGTGGTGGTAAGCACCGTCCGCATCCGCTTCATGTTCTTGAGGTCGTAGGAAAGCCCATTTGCCATCGTCATCGGCATGGCGGCGAGCAGACCCTGGATCTGAAGGTAGCGATCGTCGAGCAGATCCCAGCCTGCTGCCCGGTACACCGACTTCAGGATGCGCTCGTTGGCGTCGCCGCGACCCTTGGGCGAGAACGACGTGACCGAGTAGAACGCCTGAACCAGCTTGCGGCCCTGCCGGAGCTCGTCCTTGACGAACTTCCACTCGGCCGACTGGTCCTTCAGCTGCGGCAGCATCCGCGCAGATTTGCTATCGGCCAGGCTCGTGGTCCGCATGAACTTCCGACCCGCGCGCAGGCCCTCGGCCTCCGCGTCGGGGAACTCGAGGCAGAGGTTCGTCGACACCGGGCAGGGCATGCGCAGCTTGTCGGCGAACATGTCGCCGATCAGCTTGGCCATGTCCCAAGGTGCCCAGCGCTGCGGGAGGTTGCGGACCGAGAAGGAGCGGACGTCGAAGACGTCCGGGTAGATCTCGCCGATCTCCGGGGCGCTATCGACCGTCTTGCCGGTCGGCCTGAACCGCTCGGTGCGGAGAAGGATGCGATCCGGCTCGATCTTGATCTCAAGGTCGTGCCGGACGGCCTGGTCCGCGATCGGGTCGAACGGGTTGTAGATTATCGCGTCATCGCCCGGCGCCGTCGTCGGCGAGGTGATGTCGTCGATCCACGCGATCAACGCCTGTGGGTCCATCGGGCGCGACTGCACGCCGATCGATTCCAGCGCCGAGATCAGGCCCTCCATGACGGAGACGATTTCCTCGCTGGAAACCCGGCTCGACTCCGGGGTGGCGTAGGAGATCGCTAGCCGATGGTTGCGCAGGCAGAAGGGGGCCGCGCTGGAAAGCGAGTTCCAGACACCGTCGAGCAGATACTCGGTGCGATGCTTCGCCATACGCTCATAGACGCCCGCGGCCGAGTAGCGCGGGAGATACCACTGGGACAGGCGCTCACTGACCCGCGGGCTCATCCAGCCGTGGAACTGCAGCGTGCCGGGGGTCGGAATGCCCTCAGACAGGAACTGCGTCATGATGTCGGCCGATTGCTCGCTCGCGCCGATCATCGGCGCTGCTTCGAGAACGAACCCCCGCGATGCACTGTTGTAGAAGATCTGGGTCTTGGGGTCGTAGCTGCGATAAGGGAGCCAGTGGACCAGCCTCGGGACGGCCGTGTCCGGACGCGCATTGTCGGGCTTCGAGCTATCGCCGAGGACGGACGACAGCAGATTGCGGACCATGCTCATTGCTGAACTCCCGGGAACGAGGTGGCGCGAAGCACTGGCAGCGGTTTGGCGTCCTGCGCGGCCGTCCGAGCTTCGGGTTCGGCACGAGCCAGTCCCGCACGGACGGCGGGATTGGCCGCAACCGCCGCGATCGCGGCCCTGCCGGCGTCGGTCGCATGCGCCGGCACGACGATTGCCGGGGCGCCAGTCGCACCCTGGCGCCCGGAAGACGCGGATGCGGTCGGGGTGCGGGCGGGCGAGGGGGTTGCGACGTTGAGGGAGGTCTTAGTGCCGGCGTTCGGGGGGGTCGCCGCGCTGATGGTTGCCCCTGCCGACGCGGGTGCCGTCGTGGCCGAGGCCGGAGCCTTGGGCACGATACGACTGACCGGCTGCCGGCGTGGCGCGGTTAGACGACGCGAGACCTGGTCTTTGATGTCCCCGATCGGGTCCGGGCTGGCGAGCTGCTGCGGCGCTGCCTGCGCACGCGCCGCCGCGACCGCCGCCGCGCTCGGCGTGCCGGGATCAACTTCGGCACCGTCGACGACGGGCGGGTCGGCCCGCTCCACCGCCGCCAGCAAGGTGTCGCCGCCGGTCGCTGCCGCTACATCCGTCGGCGTCGTCGCGACGGCGTTGCTGGCGAGGGCCTGTTCCCACCCACCTTGCTCGACCACCGCATGCACCGCGGTCTTCTCGCGCAGGCGGCCCGCCGCATCGATCTGAGCCGGGAAGACGATCCGGAGTACGCGCTCGCGCGTCCGGGCAGGGGCGGACGCGGTCTGGAAGCCGCGCCCTTCCTTCGGGGGCTCGGCATAGGGGCCGGCGGGCTGGACCATGCGATCGCCGTCCTCTCCCGAGATGAGGGCGAGCGCGCGATCGTCGATCAACGAGCTTGGCGCGCAGATCCCGTCGGGCGCGACGCAGGAGAAGCTGCCCTTCACGTTGGTGCCCATGGTGGTGCAGCCCGTCAGCGCGGCGCCGCTGGCCAGCAGGCCGGCGAGCAGAAGCCGACCGCGGCTCACGACTTGCCTCCCGCGATCCAGCTGGCGAGGACCTGCTTGGGCCGGTAACCCTCGATCATCGAGCCGTCCTCGCGGACGATGACCGGCGTGCCGCTCAGACCGTATTTGCGCGCGAACGCCTCGTTGGCATCAAGGCCACGGGTGTCGCACTTGCCGGTGTTCCGCAGCGGCTCGCCCGCATAGGCCTCGTGAAGCGCCTCCTCGCGGTTCTTGGCGCAATAGACCTGGTTTGCCAGATCGCGGCTTCCAAGAACTGATATCGGGCGCTCGACCACGCGCACATTCATCGAACGGAGCGCGTTGCTGAGCGCCTTGCAGTAGCTGCATCGAAAGTCACTGAAGACGGTGACCGTCTTGCCATTGGGGTTGCCCCAGACGATGGCGCCTTCCTTGGGGAGCGTCTGGATCGGCAGGCGCTGCAGGGGGGCAGGCGCGGATGTCTGGCGAACGCCCGCATCACGCCCCGGCGCGATTGGGAGGGCGTCCCCGCTCTCAGCTGCGGCATTCGCCTTGGCAGAGCCCCCGACGAGCATGTCGGGGTTCATCTCGAGCAGCCGGGTGGCCGTCAGGTCCTGCCGGGTCTCCATGTCGTACACGCGGCCGATGACGAGGTATCGGGCGGAGTGGTCGACATAGAAGAGGTTGCTGCCGGCGGTGACCTCGCAGAGGCCGTCGAGCTTCTCGCAGTCGACCTTCGAGACTTCGGTCTTCGGCAGCCGGGCCTTCAGGAGCTGCGCGACCTGCGTCTGGCTCGGTGAGCCCCCAGGCATGTGTTGCGCGAGCAGGGGCGCGGCCCACGCGGCACCGGCATAGCCGAGGACCGCGCTGGCGCTTACCGCGAATGCCCGGTTCCGGTGCCGCTTCAGGCTATGCAGGACCGCGGTCGCACGGCCGCCAACCGGGGCGCGCGACGCGCGCCCGTCGTCAATTCCGGACATACACACCCTCCAGGAAAACGATTTCGACGTCGACGCCGGTCGGCATCTCGATGACCGGTTGGTACTGCTCGGCCCGCTCGATCAGGTACTTGGAGACCATGTCCCCACTCTCGGAGATCCCGTTCCCGAGACCGCCTTGCGCGATGTCGCCGACCCCCAGCTGCTGGCGCTTGCCGTCGACGACGATGGCGCCGGGCTGCAGGGCGATGTTGGAATTGGCGGCGAAGCCCCGTCCGATCCCTCCAACGAGACCGGCGAGAAAGGCTTGGCTGACCAGGCCCCCCTCGCGGCTGACGACCCGACCGCGAACACCCGTCTTGCCGCCGAAGGCGATGAAGCCCTTCACCTCGGAGACGGCGTAGCGGCCACCGGGCTGGGGGCAGGTCATCTTCTGCAGCTTGACGTACACCTTCTCCGAGCTGAGTTCGCCGCGCGCCGCACCGTTGATGAGACAGCCCTGAATCTTCGTCGTCAGCAGCTTGCCGTTCTGCAGGACCGAACGGGCGGGACCGGTCACGCGCAGCACAACCGGAAGCGGATCGGTCTGGCTGTTCACGCCGGCAGCGGCATCGACCCCGACGATCACCTTCGCGGAAGCAAAGCTGTTCGGAGGCAGGTAGTTCGGGCTGTCGGTATAGACCGTGTTGCCCTTCTCGACCTTCGTTGCCGTCCCGGAGCTGGCGGTGGTGAACGACACCATCTTCACCTCGCTCATGCGTGCCGGCGGGAGATCCGGTCCGGCAGCGGGCGAGCCGGGGCGCTGGTACGTCGGCACGCCCGGGCCATACATCGCGGCCGGACCCGGAGGCGGGGCGGCGGGCACACTCGCGCGCTCGTTGATCTGGCGGCGCAGCTGCTCGTTCTCTGCCTGATAGGCACTCACGACCCGTTGCCCGTCCGAGGACATCGACTGGTTCTGGGCGCGCATGGCTTCCAGCTGCTGCGAGAGCTGCGCCACGCGGGCGTTGGTGCCGTCGACGGACTTGAGCTGGTTTTCCTGGCTCTGGAAACGGTTCTCCGAGAGCGCCATCCATTCCTGCTCGGACAGGTTCCGGTTCATCATGTCGTTGGTCGACACCTTCACCGTTTCCGACCCATTGGCGTCACTGGCGGTCGTTTTGCCGTCACCGCCGAAGATCCAGAAGCTGGATGCGAGCAAGCCCACCCCGCCGACGCCGGCCAGCAGCATGCGCTGCTTCTTTCGCGCTTCGGTGTTGCCGTCCAACTCGCTCGCGACCGGTGAAACGCCGGGGGCGTCAGCGGCCTCCGGGCCGTCGAGCGGCTTGCGGGTGCGCGAAAACATATCCTTGATGCCCATGGGTCAGTTCCCGTTCCGAGATACGAGGTAGGCGGTGGTGACCTTGCCGGGGGCGAGCTTCGGCTCGGCGATCGACACGGCCAGCGAGCTGGCGGGCGCCACGCTTGCCTCGGTGAGGGTGGTCTCCTGCGTGCCCTTGTTCTCGATGCGCAGGACGCGGCCGGTCAGATCGTCGCCACGGTACTCGGCGATCATCTGGACCTTGAGGTCACCGACATAGACCGGCCGGAGCGAGCGCTGACGCATCTCGTAGCCGTCGACGATCTTGTTGGCGTACATGGCTTGGACCAGCTCGACGGCCTTGTCCTCGCGGGTCGCGGTGGACTGCGGCCGCGCTTCGGCCATTTCCGACTTCGCGATCGCCGGGTTGGAGATGAAGACCTGAACAGCTTGGTCGCCGGCGATGCGGCAGATGAACTTGTAGACGTAGCCACGCTTGCTCGTCGCGAAGAACGAGAGCGCCGGACGGGCATAGCCTTCGGGCACCGACAGGTAGATGTCGCCGCGTACCGGCTCGTTGACGACGCTGAAATCGTCGGATGGGTTGCCCGTGTTGATCTTGGACACGGATGCGAACTCATCTTGGACGAGGCTGATGCGGGTCAGGTCCTTGGCCGAGGCGCTGCACTGCACTTGGCTGCCGTCCGAGGCCATCAAGGTCTGGTCGCCGCCCGCCGCAAAGGCCGGCGAAGCGATGAGCATGAACGAGACCGCGATCAGCACGATGCCGACGACGCGGCTCACGAGGCAGAAGTAGCGGGACACGAGAGCGGTGCCGGCAACAGCGGAGCCGACGGCATAGATGGTCGGCGTCATAGCGTCCCCCGAGTTTTCCTGACTGGTTGGACCATCCCGAAGCCGGCGAGCTTCAGGGACACGCCGGAATACTCCCAGTCGAACTGGAAGGTGCGGGTGTCGCTGGAGACGATCTTCTGCCCGACGACAGTGTTCAGGACACCCGTGACGGAGGATCGGAGGTTCTTCGGGTCGATCTCCATCGACTGGATCTGGAAGTATTGCGAGATGCTGGAGCCGCGCTGCTCGTTGACGATCTTCAGCAGGTCTGCCTTGATCTTCCCTTGGGCACGCGGAGAGACGATCTCGAGGACCGACTTCATCCAGTAGTCGAGGGTTCCTGGCGAGCGGTCGAGGGTCAGGATCGCGGTATCCCGCGTGACCATCTCAAGATACTCGCGCGAGACGCCGGCGCTGGAAAGCGTCACCGGCGATCGCAGAACGGGTTGGAGCACGATCTCGCGACTGCGGGTCGCAGAGACAAGCAGCAGCAGGCCGACGATTCCTGCCAGCACCAACGCGGCCATGCCGAGAAGATTGCGCTGGCGCAGGATCCGCTGGCTCTGCGCATGCTGATAGGAGAAATCCATGTCAGCCCACCATCAGTCGGAGGTAAGAAGGTGGCGTGGCGCGCAGCGAGGGAAAGCCGCCTGGCAGGTGCCAGTAGGCCAAGTGGATCAGCCACGAGGTCGCCCTGCCCGCCTTGGCTTTGCGGAGCGCCCACCATCCAAGAAAGGCCAGGCCAATCCCTATGATGATGTGTTGGGCAAGGATCCCCCACGTGAAGGGGATGACCATCGCTAGAAACTCATCAAGCGTCCAAAAGCCGATCAACTCAGGGTCATCGAGATGAGAGGGGATCACGTACTTGTCGGCTGCCATCACGCCACCTTCCGAACGATGCCGGCGGAGCTGCTACTCCGCCGGCATTTGGGTCAGATCGTCGCGGTGACGGTCGAGGTGACGATCGGGATACCGGTGCCGGCGCCGACGCCGACGCCGACCGGGATCGCGACCTGACCGAGGCTGAAGCGGCCCGACGCGAGACCGACGATGCCGCCCGCGAGCGACAGGACGGTGATGATCTTGCCGCCCGAACCCTCGAGGAAGCCGGTGAAGGCGTCGAGGGCGGTGTCGAACGTCGTGTCGGCGCCAGCGAAGGCCGGGCCGGCGAACATCGCCGCAGCGGCGACCAGGCCGACCGCGGTGAGAGCGGCTGTCTCGCGACGGCTGCCCTTCTGGACGAGAGTCTTCATGTCAGAGGTCTCCTTCGGATCGAGCGCATTTCAGCGCGCCCAAAGGAAGGCTGGATGGGACCGCAGCGAAGCCGCAACCGGCCTCGGCGCGGAACCATGCCGCCGCTCAAACATTTTTCACTTTTGCCCCGGTAGAGTCGTTCCGAATCGCTTCCGCGTCCACATATATGGACGCGCGTCCGCCCTGATGGACGGGTGTCCACGCCATTGGACGCGCGTCTATGTCCTTGGACGGACGTCCGAAATAATGGACGGGAGTTTTTCGAGACGAATCGTGCCCCGGCTACCTGTTCCGCTTACCGGCTTAATGCCGTAAGCTGCCGCTTCGGCGTGATCCGAATGGGCAGTTGGAAGGGGTGAAGGGTTCTTGAGCATGAACGCGGCTGAGCGATGCTTCAATCTGGACGTCTCGGAATACTATTTCCGACTGACGACCGAGAGTATCCGGCTCCATTCGAATAGAGCGTTTCGGCACTCTACTTTCCGTGAGGTAGTCGACGATCGTGCCGAAACTGCAACGGATCTACTGGACCGCTACGAAGCCGACGACATGAAGGAGCACCTCCGCATCATCCCAAGCGATGGTGACAAGGAGCTCCGGTTCTGTATTCTTGAAACTAGCGCCGCATGTATTGATGACGCCATCCCGGAATTGGAGAAGGCGCTCGGGACTTCAGTCAAGTTTGCCGATGCACTGTCTCTGGTGCTCTACGATCTTGTAGTTGAGGCAAACGCTACTGAGGTTCTTACTAAGCTGGGCCTCACCTCCGAGGAGGCCGAAAAGTACCGGGTTTGTCTTAAAAGACCCAAATCGAATGTAATTCCTTTTAAGTGATTCCGAGTGCGGAACGAGCGGATTGTTGCCGGCTGGTTAATGAGAGTGGTTGCAAAGCGATCCGGTTCGGGTATCCCTAGGAAGCACGACCGGGAGGAAGGCAGTGGGGGACCCGAAGCAAGAGGCGGCACCCTGTCCCGATGCGATGGCACCACCGGCGCCATCGCGCGGCATAGTGGATTTTATCCTCGCAAGAGCTGACGCTGACAAGATCAGCGCCCGACAGATCGGCCTTCTCGCAGGCATCACCAGAGCACGTTGCGGTAACGTACTCCACCGAGATCCGGCGAAGCGTCACCCGCTCCGGCTCGATGAAATCAACACGATCCTCGACGTCCTGAAGATCGACCGGATGGAGGCCCATCTCGCAAACGAGCTGCTCGCGGCCGATCCAGGGGCGGACGAGCGGGCCATCCTCCGTATCGTGCTGCTGGTTTCCGAGTTCGTTCGCGGCCTTCCCGCGCAGATCGTCGAGATCGTCAGTCACATCGACGGCCTCGAGCTCGAAGACATCCGCCCGGAGCATGGCAGGCGGTTGCAGACCGCTATTCTGAAGATCGTTCACACCCAGTACCGGGATCTGGCGGCGCGCCGCGAGTTTCGGATCGACCAAGAAGGCCTGTAAGGCCACCCCGCCCCGACCAGGAAGGGGCGGTCCATGGGCGAGATCGCCCAACAAGCACATTGCGAACCGCACCAAGCGCCAGATAGCCGCATCAGGCCCGCGGCGGGTTTTCCGCGCCATAGCACGAGGGCAGAGCGCACGATGCCCTCGCTCCTGCATTCTTGGGCTGGAGAGGGAAGAGGGGGGCGGATATTCGTGGTTTGACGCGGAAAACCCCAAAGGGGGGTCGAGCCTGATGACCGTGCAGGCTATGTCAACCCATCCTTGGCCACGGCTCGCTCCAATGCGGTGACATTATGCTCATGAAGCAACCCGACCTATTCGAGCTGGACAGCCCGCTGTACGCCGACCTCCAAGGCGAGCGGACGGTTGCGGAGTTTCCCTTTTTCGCTCTGTCGAAGAAGGCCCAGATGACGCCGATGGTTTTCGAGAATGGCGATGCCCGGATTGAGATCAATCCAAGCAAGACGGGCGTTGCCACGATCTACGACAAGGAAATCCTACTCTATATCGCCAGTCTCATGGCGGAGCGCATGGAAAAGGGCGAGCGCGTCGATCGCGTGATGAGCTTCACAGCCAACGACTTGTTTCGCGTTACCAGCACCAATTCGTCGGCACGTTCCTACGTTTCCCTGAAAGCCTCGCTTGCAAGGCTGCAGGGCACTCAGATCATCACGAACATCGAGACCGGAGGCGAGGGGTCGGACAGCGCATTCTCCTGGCTGCTCAAGGCAGATATTAAATACGTGAAGACGGCGGACGGCGCGCGTCGGGTGAAGCGGATCGAGGTAATGGTCTGCGACTGGCTTTACCGCGCGATTCTGGTGGATCGGCGTATCGCCGCTTATCACCATGACTTCTTCACTCTCGGACCCATCGAGCGCCGATTATACGAGCTGGCGAAGTTCAATTGCGTCGACGATGGCGGCTTCGAGATCGACATGGAGGCGCTCGCCACACGGGTTGGCTGTGCGACCGACAAACGTGGTCTGGAATACTTCAAAAAGCAGCTTCGCGAAGTCGCGGAGGACCAGCCGCTTCCAGAGTACGAAATCCGCCTGTCTGAGCAAAAGATGACGTCGCCCAAGGGTGGCAGGCCGCGGATCAAAACAATGATCCATTTTCAAAGCCGCGGAACACTGAGGCTAGTCTCGGCCAAGGCCGCCTCGTAAGTCCCTAGGACTGTCGGCCAGCCCGCCATGCTCGGTGAATACGGTCGCGGCTTTCCGCCTTGTCCGGTCAACACTCCGGCGCAGTCGCCATCGAGTTAGCCGTGTGAAAGCACGAGGACGCCCCCCGAGGGGTTTTCCGTGTGATACCACGAGTGCGGATGGCGTTTTCCGCGTGAAAGCACGAAGCGGGATGGGCTTTTCCGCGTAAAAGCACGAACTTTAGACGGGGTTTTCCCGGTGTTCGCACGAATCTGGCTGCTAGGGACCCGCGCGATCGAGCGCCATTGATAGGCGGCGGTTCCACCATCCCTGAATCGATCCAAGAAATGCGGATGGCAGCTGCAAGCCAGGCGACGTCGTCGCCAGCTTCATCACGAACAAAGGGATCAACATGACCGGATAAGAGAAACCCGGCACGAAGGCCGGGCATCCCATTGGCACTGACACACGCCGGCAAGCGTGCGCCGCCTCACATCGGTTTGTCAGATAGCCTCTCCCGATTGCTGTCGCAAGGATGCGCGTTTCGCGCCACGGAATCTTTTGCCCGCTCGCGATCCCCAGAAGGGGAGTTGGAATGGGTCAGTTCACTATCGGCTCCGCGGCGCTCAGCGCGATCGCGGGCATGCCTTTTCGTGCCAAGCCCCGTCGGTCCGGTGCACCGCACCGCACCGGGGCACCCGTGCTGCGCGATAGCATCGAGGACACGAAGCTCGACGAGGGCTTCTTTCAGCTACCGAGCCCCGGCGAGCCGGACCGGATGCTGCGCATCGCGCGCAAGACGCTGGATGCAGGGAAGCGCCTCCGGCGCGACGCCCGCGCTGGGACGCGCACGTTGTCCGCGATGGAGCGATTGTTGACCCAGCTGACGGCATCCGCAGTGCGGGTGTACGAGGAGCTCACGACCCTATGTCGGCTGAATAAAGGCCGCGTTTATCCCAGCTACGACCACTTGGAGGAGGCGACCGGCCTCGGCCGCTCGACCATCAGGCGCTCGCTCGCCATCCTCGAGGCGATCGGCTTCATCATCAGACAGCGACGCTTCACACGCGTAGAGGCCGAAGGACCTGGCCCTCGCTGGAAACAGACGTCGAACGCCTATAGGCTGCTCACCCCGAAGGGCGTGATGAGCTATCTTCCGCGCTGGCTACGCCCTGCTCCCCTGCCCGTAGATGACGAGTGGCGGCGCGAGGCGCATGCCGAAGACATCCAGCACATGCTCAAGTCGCTCTCCTGCAGCGAGTTCGCGAAGGCCACGGTTGGCGGCGATCTCGGCAAGTGGCTCGCCCGTTTGGGCGCCGCGGTCGATGAAAGGGAGCGTGAGGTTCAATCTGATCCTCAACCGCTAATAGATTCATATATCTAAGGGAGTTTCGGAGTTGGCCTAAGACGGCCAACGCGCTTGAAAGGGACGCGAGAGACCACCGATAGCCAACCCCACAACCCAGGACCCCAAGACGACAGCACAGGAGTGTCGGCTAACGCCGCCACGTGCTCCCCGATGGGAGCATGCGTTTTCTGGAGTGGCCAATCTCCGACCTCATCCCTGCTGAGATGTTGCAGCTAGGAGCGACACCGACACGTCTCAAAAGGCCGAAATCGAAGCGGTCCTGAACCCGGTACGGGCAATCTCGCCGCGCGCCTCAGAGGGCACAGGGACGCCGTTCAGCCTTGACCAATTCGCGATGATGTTGCTGACATATGCCTGGGTTTCGGCGATCCGCGGGATCATCCCGTTCCGCACACGACCCGGACCAGCATTGTACGCGGCCAAGGCGAGATGGACCTGGCCGAACTTGTCGAGCTGCTGGCGCAGGTATCGTGCCCCACCGCGCATATTCTGCGCCGGGTCGAAGCGATTGACACCGAGACCCAGCGCGGTGCCCGGCATCAGCTGAGCAAACCCGAACGCATTTTTCGGCGACACGGCAATCGGGTTGTACCCGCTCTCCCGGATAATCATCGCGTCGAACAGACCAGTCGGAATCCCGTGCTCGCACGCGATCGCACTCATCATCCCGTAATAGGCTGCCCGCCGACTCTCGGCATCGGCACCGAGGAACCCGGAGGGACGATAGGCTAGCGGCGCGCATCCCGGCGTAAACGAAACCGGAGAGACGGCCGCGTATGACCTCATCCACGCGGGGACCGCGATCGACGAAGTCGGCGCCACCACCGCCGGCGCTGGCCCACCAAAGGTCGGGGCCAGGTCTGCGGCCTGCTGCGAGGCTGCAAGCTCTTGCGCCATGCGATACTCAACATAGCGCCGGCTCAGGTCATGAACGCGGAATGCATCGGGGAGGGGAGCGGGAGAAGGGTCGGGCGACGGCTCGGCCGTTTCGGGAGGCTCCAGGGGGGCGCTCATCGAGATCAGCTGCACTTGACGGACGCCGCGCACCTTTTGCGCCAGCGCCGTCACCGGAGTAATCGCGACCGCGCCGATCAGCGCCGCTCCGATGAAATTAGCACGCATCGTAGCCTCCAAAGCTCCCTTTCGAGAAATTGGAGATCAGGACATTTCCTGTTGTCAACTGCCCCGAACGCTTTGACACTATCCCTGTTGGACCTGCCGAAAGGCTCCTCGAGCATGTGGCTGATCGACCGCGACACCGATGGAAGAGGCTCAAACCGGATCCCGTTGCCGCCCCCGCTGCGGGAGGCGCTGGTGCGCTGGTATGTCGGGGAAGGGTCACTACACGACGAGAAGGCTGGCATCACGCTCGTCCAGAATGCCCGCATCGGTCACCGCTGGATCGCCTGCAGTTGCCTCGGGCGCGACCAGGCCCCGCCAATCCTGACGCCGGCCTTCCTCTCGGAAGCGGAGACGTACTACCTACGCCGCCTGACGAGCGCGAAGCGCCCAGAGCACCTGCCGGAGTGTCCCTTCTTTCGCGACCAGGTGACGAACCGGATCACCGAGGTCCGATCGAGGACCACCCCAACCGACCCGCCGGCGGGTTTCTTCGAGGTCCTGCGCCCCGCGCCGGAGAAGCTCGCACAGCGGCCAGAGGACGACGCAAGCGACGACCGCACCCGCAATGCGTCGATCCCGCGGCTCGCCCGATTGCTTTGGCGCTTGATGCACACGTCAGGCGTCAACCGGATTGCTCCACTCGCTTATGCGGAGGAATGGTCGATCAAGGCTGAGTTCGCGGCAATCACCCGAGCAGCCGCGAAGATTGAGATCGCCCCGGGTATCGAGCTCGCGCGAGCGCTTTGGACCCATGCCCGGCCGCTCCAGGCAAACGCCGTTTACGCGACCCTTCGGGCGCTCGAACCGCACTGGCCTAAGGCACACGCGCCCCAGGGCTTCGTCCTTCTCTATGCGCCGGGCTTCAAGGGTCAGGAGGTCTACTTGCCCGACGGTGACCCGGTCGCGATCGCGAACCGCGTCCAATCGCCTTCGATCAGGGGTAACCGGATCAGCGGCCCATTCCTGGTCCTGGTGGTGGCTGGCCAATACCCGGAGGCTCACGGCTACGCGCCGCTACGGGCTTACGCGCAGCCGGTTTTCAACGGCCGGCTTTTCGTCCCCGTCGAGTCCGACTTCGAGCGCGCCGTCCTGAGAAGGATTCTTGAAAGCCAGCGGCTTCTTCACTCTCGTGGAATTGATCTGGCGATCGATAAGCCGTTGTTCGACACCATGACGCCCGAGGGGCCGTGTCGACCTGACTTCGTGCTGGAAGCCAGGTCACGTGTCACCGGCGAGATCCGCTCGATCGTCGTGGAGGCAATGGGGTTCGACAATGATGACTACGCCGCATCGAAGGCGGTGACCCACCCCCGCATGCGACGTCTCGGTGCGCTCGTCACCATCGACCGAGACGAGGCAGAGACGGAGTCCGCAGTCGCGAAGATCGTTTCCGCCCTTGACGCTTAGATCGTGATCTCACGACCGGAGAACTGGAGGTCCGCGGTAGGGTGGATTCCTCCCTAGCTGCTATGGCGGAGCTCAAGAGCGATAGCGGCCGTTCATCGCAGTGGACGGCAGTGGCAGCTAACGACCCATTCCCGGTCGTTCTACAAGCCAGCGCGGCATCCCGAAACCGGCCGTTGCGGCAACCCGCAACAGTCCCGTATCTTCATGCTCAACAGACCGTTTCGGGAAAACGCAATCGGGAACAGGTTTTGGGAAAACGGCCCACATGGAGGCATCGGGAGACCAATCCCCCTTTGGCTGTCCCGCTGGAGCTCCCATTCGGGAATGGCCAGCCCCACCATTATTTAAGCATACTGACGAAGAAACACCGGGAGCAGCAAAAGCCAGACCCAACCTGTCATGAAGATGATCGGAGCTCGACGTGCAAACACCTCGCCGGCTTTGCGACCCCAAGCGAGCTCGTCATCATCGGCTTCATCCCGCCAAGGCGCGAGTTCCGCATGCTCCCTGATCGCCTGCGTCAGGCGCTGCCGCCAACGGTTTGCTGCGGCGCGAGCAGCAACGATGCTCAAACGAGCATGGAACGCAAGAACAAGGCCTAGAAGGGCTAGGGTAGGCGGCAGCAGCATCGCGAATGGTTCGTGCCATCGTCCGTTGGCGCTGCCCATGCTTGTGGAGTAAGCGATCACGAGGAACGCCTGCGACGAGATCAGCGCATTGAGGCGGGCGAGCATCAGCCCGCTTTCGTGCTGCATCTGCTCTCGGTAGAACCGCATGAGGTCGACCGGTTCGGTCAAGCATTCACCTCCAGGCCAGCCGCCATCGGTCGCAATGTGCGCACGCGCAGGTTGGTGACGGCAACAGGCGCACCTTCCGCGGCGATCTCCAGCCGGTCCGGTGCGGCATCGAAGTAGTGCTGGATGGTCCCACATGCTTCCCCGCCCAGCCCGAACAGCTCGAGCGAGGTCCGATCCAAGACCAGGTGGAGGTCGGTTTCGCGCGTCTCGGGCGAAGCCGCCCAGGAGAACCGGTCAACGAAGTAGCGATGAGAAAACCCGTGTGCGCCTCCTCGATCAAGGAAGAAACCGGGGTAGTTGCCGGCATCGAACCCGGCTGTCAGCGCTTCGCCTCCGCTGTTGCGAAAGCGCACGCTGACCCGCGCGCCGGGACTTGCGGCCACCCGCATCGAAACCTCCACGGCCTCGCCCGGCGGCAGGGCGACGGCAGCGAGCGACCCCGAACCTTTCGCATGAGGCAGGTCGATCAGCGTCCGGCCGGCGACCGGATCGAGTTCGATCGGCGTCTGGAGCAGTCGCCAGTCGTTTGCGCGTCTTCGCAGACCGAGGCGGCGCGGCAAGGTCATCGCGCCGCGAGCGCCAGAGTAGGGCACCTCGTTGCAGTAAAGCCAGTTGCTCATCCAGGCGATCGCCACCGGTGGGCCCGGTGCATCGGCATAGGTCTGAAGCGCGTAGAAGTCCTGCCCGAAGTCGGCCAACCGCGTGACGCTGTCCTCAGCCCTGAAGGTTTGTCCGTCAAAGCTGCCGACGAAATATTGAACGCAGCTGCCGCCCAAGGGTGCGCCGGGATTGATCGAGACGAACAGAACCCAGCGCGAACCGCCACCCTCGACCGGCACCTCGACGAGGTCCGGGCATTCGTAGTCAATCCCGAGCAGGCCGGCATTGGCAAACGAGCCCAGCTCGGCCCAGCGTTTAAGGTCGGTCGAGCCGTAGAAAAGCACGCGGTGCTCGCGCGAGCGGACCACCGTCATGATCCACCGAAGCGTCGGCTCGTGCCAGAACACCTTGGGGTCGCGAAACGAGGATGAGTTCACGTCGAGCACGGGGTTGCCCGCATACTGCCGGAACGTCCGGCCGCGATCGGTGCTTGTCGCGATCTCCTGCGTCTGTTTCTCGGCCGATGCGCGCGTGTAGATCGCGACCAGCCCGCCGCCGTTGCCGAAAAGGCCGCTGGTGCTGTCGCGGTCGAACACGGCCGAGCCGCTGAATGCCTGACCGGCGGCCGTCTCCGTCAGCGCGACCGGCAGCTCGCGCCAGCGGACCAGATCGGGGCTGACCGCATGACCCCAGTGCACATGCCCGGCTTTCGCCTCAAACGGGTTGTGCTGATAGAACAGGTGATACTCGCCCTCGTGAAAGATCAATCCGTTGGGATCGTTCATGAAACCTTTCGCGGGCGCATAATGGATGGTCGGCCGATAGCGCTGTTTGTCAGGCCGGATCGGCGACGCGGATGCCGCACCCCCTGCGATCACAGCTCCGATGCCTAGAGCGCCAAAGCCCCGGCGGGTGATTCCATCTATCGACAATCTCGCTCTCCTGTTCCCGATAGAGTCCTGGGCGCCTGCACGGGACGAGGCGCTCACCGCGTTTCGCGCCCTGGGGCGATCAGCTCGGCAGTTCAGCGCATCGCAGCAGTAGCCGTTCCTTTCGTAGCAAACGTTTTCAGATTTTGAAGCGACGTGCTTTGATGAGGTGGCGCGGTGTCGTAGGATTGGTGTCGTAGGATTAAAGTGGGCCTCGCTCTTGCCGTGCCCATGAACGTCGAGCGGCGGCTACGACGAGCCGAGTCAAGCTGCCCGCCAGTAGCGGAGTATGGAGCCAAAGTGACGGTCGGGATCAAGAGTATCGCCGCGGCGGCAGGCGTTTCCCCTGCAACCGTTTCGCGGGTCCTGGCGGGCAAAAGCGTGCGGCCAGCTTACCGCGAACGCGTTGAGAAGGCGATGCGTGGGCTCGATTATCGGCCCAATCTCGCGGCAAGGCGGCTGCGCGCACCCGAAGCAGGTGCGGTGGGCATCATCGTTCCCGACCTCGCCAACCCCTTTTTCACCGCGTTCGTGCGCACGGTCGAGGAACTTGCCTGGCGGGAAGGCCTGCGCGTCATCATCTGTGATAGCAACGAGGACCAGGTGCGCGAAGCGACCTACCGCCGATTCCTGCGCGAGGAACGTGTCGCGGGGCTTATTCTGGCTCCAGTCTCGCCAGAGACTCAATTGGACCTCGGAGCCACCCCTGCGGTGATCTTCGACAGGGCCATCGGCAACGAGCCTCATGATTCTGTGATGCTGGACAACCACGGCGCAGCGACTTCCCTGACCGGCGCGCTCAAGCAGAAGGGCGCACGCACGGTTCTGGGCCTGTTCGGGGACGGCGGCGTCGCCGCCGATGCGCGCGCACGGGGCTTTGCAGACGGCTCGGCGGCTCATGGCTTGGACACGCGGCTGGCGAGCATACCCTACGAGCACAAAGCTCGACGGCGGGCGGTCGAAGCTGCGCTCGCGGAGCATGAAGAGGTCGACGCCATCGTCGCGGTAAACAGCGACATCCTTCTGGAAGCGGCGCTATTGCTTCGAGGCCGGCTCGGCCGGGCGCTCGCGTGCTTCGACGATACGCGCTGGCTGAAGCTGCTCGACGTCGAGGTTCTGGTCGTCGCGCAGCCTGTGGAGGAAATGGCGCACGCTGCCTTGGCCATGCTTGTGGAACGCATGACGGACGAGGCGGGAGAGCCGCGCAGGCTTGTGTTCAAGGCGCAGATTTCCAAACCCATGTAAAGAACAGAAAACGTTTTCAGTTTCGGCGGAACCGATAGGGTGCCGGGGCTTTCTGACTGACAGCAGCGCAATCAGCATGTGTCGCGTACGCGCCGAAGACGATCGCTCATCGCGAACCACGACCCGGCGGATCGTCTGGCGGCATCAGCACAGTCGAGAAGGAAACCAGCATGGCTCAACCTCCACAGCAGCAGAACCACGTTCCCGGCACCGAAGGCGAGATGAATCCGAAGCCGGATCACGGCGAGGAAAGCTACAAGGGCTGCGACAAGCTGGTCGGCAAGGCGGCGGTGATCACCGGTGGCGACAGCGGCATCGGTCGCGCCGTGGCGATCGCCTATGCGCGTGAGGGTGCGGACGTGCTGATCTCGTACCTCGACGAGCATGAGGATGCACAGGAGACCAAGCGCTGGGTCGAAAAAGCAGGTCGCAAGTGCGTCCTGATGGCTGGCGACGTCGGCGACCCCGCGCACTGCCGGGCCATTATCCAGAAAGCCGTGGACGAGTTCGGACGGCTCGACATCCTGGTCAACAACGCGGCTTTCCAGATGTCGCGCGACTCCATCGACGAGATTTCGGACGAGGAGTGGATTTACACCTTCAACACCAACATTCACTCGCAGTTCTTTCTGACCAAGGCCGCGCTCAAGCACATGAAGTCGGGATCGGCGATCGTGAACACCACGTCGGTGAACTCGGACAAGGCGCCGCCCAAGCTGATCGCCTATTCCGCCACCAAGGCCGCGATCGCCAACTTCACCGCCAGCCTTGGCCAGTTGATCGCCGAGAAGGGCATCCGGGTGAACTCGGTCGCGCCCGGTCCGATCTGGACGCCGCTCATCCCCGCGACCATGCCGGAGGAGCAGGTCAAGACGTTCGGCGAGGAGACGCCGATGAAGCGCGCGGGCCAGCCCAAGGAAGTCGCGACGCTGTTCGTGTTCCTGGCGTCCGACGACTCGAGCTACGTCACCGGCGCCCGCTTTGCGGTGACCGGCGGCACGCCCGTTCTCTAACGAGGGGTGAGCGCCATGGATTGGTACCCGCTGGCGCTAACCACGCCCACGCGAAACCATGTGTTCGGTGGCACGATCATCGCGGACCGGCTCGGTCGCGACGATCTGCCGTCGAGGCGTATCGCCGAGACGTGGGAAGTCAGCGACGTCGACGAGGATATCGCGGTGGTGGCAAACGGTCCGCTCTCCGGCCGTTCGTTGCGCGATCTGACAATGGCCCATCCCGACGAGATGGTCGGACGCGGCTGGCGCGGCCCGCACTTCCCGGTGCTGACCAAGTATATCGACGCAACCGGCATGTTGCCGGTCCACCTCCATGCCGATGACGCCACCGCGCGGCGGCTGGAGTGCCAGCCCAACGGCAAGACCGAAGCGTGGCACATCCTCGACGCCGGCACGGGCGCGACGGCGTTGCTCGGCACCAAGCCTGGCGTGGACCGCGAGACGCTCCGGCGCACGCTGCTTGCCGAGGACTGGGACAGCGTCATGCGCCGGGTACCGGTCCGCACCGGCGAGACGGTGTACGTGCCGGGCGGCACGCTGCACAGCTTCGGCCCGCAGACGTTGATCTACGAGATCGAGCAGACCTCCAACATCCAGCAGCATGCGATGCCATGGCACATGGAGGACGGATCGGCGGTCGCTCCCGATGAGCGCGAGCGCAACATCGACAAGCTGCTGGAGGAGTGGCGCCCCGAGCCACAGCCGACCTTCGTGCCGCCGCTATCGATCAGGGTCGACAACGACATCGACCGTGCGATCTGCTGCGCGGGGCCTTACTTCGCGCTCGAGCGCTGGCGCGTGGGCGCGGGCGCCCGGCTCGATTACCGATTTGACCATGCGACGATCCTCAGCAACGTCGGCGCTGCCGCAGGAGTTCGGGCCGGGGCGTGGACTGGCACGCTGGGGCGGGCGAAGACGCTGCTCCTGCCAGCGGCATTGGGACAGGCTACCATCGAAGGGCCTGCCGATCTGCTGATCGGCTATCTGCCGCACCTCGAGCGGGACATCCGCGCGCCGTTGGCGGAAGCCGGGTACAGTGCCGCAATCGTCGCCCAGCTCGGCGAACTGTCGTCCCCTGCTGCGCCGCAAGAGACGGGGAGCTGCTGACATGGCCCATGTCACCGCCAACGATGGCACGAAGCTGTTCTACGAGGAGGCGGGAAAAGGCCGGCCGCTGGTCATGATCCATGGCTGGACCTTCACCGGGCGTTTCTTTCGCGATGTCGTGCCGGCGCTCAGCATGCACGCGCGCGTCATCACCCCTGACCTTCGTGGCCACGGCCGCTCCGACAAGCCGGACCACGGCTATCGCGTATCGCGGCTTGCGGCCGATCTGCGCGACCTGCTGATCGCGCTCGATCTTTCGGACGCGACGCTGCTCGGCTGGTCACTGGGATGCCCGGTGATCTGGAGCTACCTGGAGTTGTTCGGGCAGGATCGGGTACGCGACGTCGTGCTGGTCGAGCAGACCCCCAGGCAGTACCAGACCGCCGACTGGCGCAAGGCGCACGCCCAGTGCTTCGACCAGGCGAGCTGCGCGACCATGCTCATGCAGATGAGGGCCGACCCGGCCAGCTTCGACGAGCAGAACCTCACTTCGTGCATGCACCTGGCACCATCGGACGAAGACAGGCGCTTCATGCTCGCCGAGATGGCAATGGCACCGCTTGAGGCACGCGCGGCGGCGATGGCTGACCACACGGTTCATGACTGGCGCGACCTGCTGCCACACCTGGACGTTCCGGCGCTTGTGATGGTCGCCGAGAAGGACAGCGTGTTCCCGGAGGGCGGCGCGGAATGGGCCGGCGAGCACATGCCGAATGCACGCACGGTGCGCTTCGAGAACAGCAGCCACATGATCTTTCATGACCAGCGCGCCAAGTTCGAGCAGGTGGTGACCGATTACCTCGGCAGCGCCGATGACTGATCGCTTGCCATTCGCGTTTGGCGTGAACGAGTTCACGACCCAGCCTTGGTCGTTCGAGCAGGATCTCCACCACTACGACGCGCTGGGCGTCGAGACGATCGAGATATGCGAGCAGAAGCTCGACGACCGGCAATGGTCCGACCAGATGGCGCGGGTCGCCGATACAGGGCTGGTGATCAGCGCCGTTCAGCCGCTCGTTCGTACGTTCGGCGCCAGCCGGATGCAGCCCGAACCAGAGGGCGTGCAGGCGCGCACCGAACGGCTGCGGCTCAGCATCGAACGGCTTGCGCCGTTCGCCCGCGACGTGCCGTTCGTCGTCAACACCGGCGCCGCCGAGAAGGGCGACATGCAGGCCATGGTCGACACGACGATCGACCGGCTGCGCGCGCTGGCACCATACGCGGCGGATCACGGCGTACGGTTGGCGCTTGAGCCGCTGAACGCCACGTCGATGAACATCGAAACGGCAATTTGGACGCTGGCGCAAGCGAACGACATCGTCGACGCGGTCGCAATGCCGAATGTCGGCATCTGCCTCGACCTCTGGAACGTGTGGCAGAACGCCGACGTGGAAGCGGAGATCGTACGTGCCGGAAGCCGCATCTTCGTCCTTCAGGTCAGCGATTGGCGAACGCCGCGATCCTCGGGAGACCGGCTTGTTCCCGGAGACGGCGCGATCCCCATCGGGCCGTTGCTGCGGGCGGTCTACGCTGCCGGATACCGCGGTACCTGCACGGTGGAGATCTTTTCTCAGGACGTGGCGGACTCGCTTTACCGGACCGACCTCCAGGACGTGATCGGCCGATCGCGCAGCGGGCTCGAACACGCCTGGACAGCCTGACCCGCACGGCAATTCCCGAAATTAGTGATCAAAATGGAGAAGCATCATGAGCATCCTTTCCGCCCTCGGCGTCGAGTCCGAGAAGAAGGTGCGTTACGGCATCGTTGCCCTAGGTGACATCGCGCAGGAAGCGATGCTGCCCGGCGTCAAGCACACCGGCAACTCCGAAATAACGGCACTCGTCACCGACGACCCGGAAAAGGCGCGCCGTGTCGGTGAGCAGTACGGGGTGGCCGACCACTACGCGTCCGACCGGTTCAGCGAGATGCTTGCCTCCGGCAAGGTGGATGCAATCTACCTCGCCATGCCCAACTGGCGTCACGCGGAGTTCGCCGTGCCTGCTCTCAAGGCCGGCATTCACGTGCTGGTCGAGAAGCCGATGGAGATTTCCGCCGCCAAGGCGCAGGAAATGCTGGACGCACAGAGGGGCTCGTCCGCCAAGCTGATGGTCGCCTATCGGCTGCACTTCGAGCCGGCGACGCTGAACACGATTGAGCGCGTCCGGCGCGGCGACTTCGGCCAGGTCACCCTGTTCACGGCCACCTTCGGGCAGATGGTGTCGCCCGACAACCACCGAGCCAAGAACGGCGACAAGGCGGGGCCGGTGCTCGACATGGGGCCATATCCGGTCAACGCCGCGCGTTATATTTTCGGCGCGGAGCCGACCGAGGTGGTTTCCGCCACCGGAAGTCGCCACCCGGAAGCGGGGCTCGGCGACTTCGACGACACCGTCGCGGTTACCTTGCGCTTCCCGGAAGGTCGTCTCGCCCAGTTCGTCATCTCCTATTACGCCAACCCGCTCGACACCTATTTCGTCGTCGGCACCAAGGGGAGCGTGCAGCTCAATCCGGGGTTCATGTATGGTGGATCGTTGGAGCAGATGCTCACGATCGGCGAAAAGAAGAGCACGGAAAGCTTCAAGAACACCGACCACTTCGGCGGTGAAATGAAGTATTTTTCGGATTGCATCCTCAACGACCGCGATCCCGAGCCGGATGGTGAGGAAGGATTTGCCGACCTGCGCGTGCTGGACGGCATCTTTCGCGCATTGGAGACCGGTCAGCCGCAAAAGCTGGAGCCGTTCACCCGCACGAAGCGCATCGACACGGAGGATCAGGAGGAAAAGTTGGCAGCGCAGCGTTCTCCCGAACTCGTGAACACGTCCAGCCCTGCCAAGGGCAAGGACAAGGTCCCGAAGAACTAGCCGCTGAGTGTAGCCACGGCTTGCATGAAGATGAGTGTTCGACGCCGGGTGCCTGTCACCCGGCGTCGCAACGGATGCCGCTAAATGAAGCAAGCAACGATCCCGACGCCGCTCGACGCAGTGGTGTTCGACATGGACGGCACGCTGCTCGACACCGAGCGCCTTCACCATGAGGCGATGGGAGCGGCGGCGGTGGCACTAGGCTATCGCATCGACCCGGCGCTCTTCGCGGCAATGGTCGGCGTTCACCGCGAACTCAATCAGGCCATGCTGGTCCAGCAGCTCGGTCCCGAGTTCCCGGTCGAGGCTTTCTACGCCGACGCGGATGCCCGTTTCGCCGTCGCGGCATCCACTGGGATACGGTACCGTCCCGGCGTTCGGCATCTGCTGGATCAGCTCGCTGCCGACGGCATTCGCTGCGCCGTCGCGACCTCAACGGAAAGCCCGCGCGCGGAGGAGCGGCTGGCGAGTACCGGGCTGCTCGGCTATTTCGAAGCGGTGGTGACGCGCAGCGACGTCGCGCATCCCAAGCCAGCACCAGACCCGTACCTGCTGGCTGCGAAGCGGCTCGGCGTTCGCCCGGAGCACTGCCTCGCAGTCGAAGACTCGCTCAACGGCATTCGTGCAGCCGCGGCGGCCGGTATGGCCACGGTCATGGTCCCTGACCTGATACCGCCCGACTGGGAAACCGGCCGGTTGACGATCGCCACGCTCGAGAGTCTGGCTGAGCTCGAGGACATGCTTCCGCAGCGGACACGGCCAGGTGGTCGCGGGATCGGCACGGTGATTGCGCTGCTGCTTGCGCTGTGCACCCTCGTGCTGCTCGTCATGTCGCCGGCGGCGTTCGCTCAGGATGTGCCTGACACTGCGGCGAACAGCACCGCCGCCGCGACGCCGCGTGATCCCTATGGTCGCGAGACGCCGCGTGGGCTCGCCGACGGTCCGGTCGCCGCCCTCGCGGGCCAGGGATCACGAGCGGGCAAGTGAGTATTTCGATCTGTCCGGGGTAGCCAGGAGCAGGCGCACAGAACAGGGCGCCACCTAAAGGAAGGCCGGGCGCCTTCCCGTAACACCATCGTTTGCGGGACAGCCGGCGGCAGCTATCCGCTTCCGGCCTCCCGATAGCTGCCGGTCGGAAAAGTCCCCCGTTTCAGCCCCGGCGTTATTCATGAACCAACGACCGCTTCTGAGGTCGCGACCGAGGCAGATGGACGGCGAGGATTGGCCTTGAGCGGAAGGGCCATTTTTATGTCCGTACGCCCTAGCTTAGCTCCAGCGGAGCGTCGCCGCGAACCACCCGACGATGAAGAGCGTCACCGGCGTGGAGAGCAGGTAGAGCTTTTGCCAGCGCCACCACACCTTCGGCAGGAAAAGAGCGGCTCCACGCACCGTCCGCACGTCGTTCCAGACGCGGTCACGCCATAAACCATGGATAGTAACACTTACGGACAAGCACATTGCTATGCCACAACATAGCCCCGCCGCGAGGTAGATGGCGATCCAGTTCGCGATCTCGATGGGCGTAAACTGGGACACCATCACCTCACGTCAGTGCGCGTTCGACAAAACAAGCCGGATTGGACCGTTGTTCCGGCACCCCTCTAACTCAGGTTTTTTATCACACGGTAAACGACGAGAAGCGCCGCCGGTTGAGCATGGAGTGGAGAGGGAAGGGTGAGGAAGGCCGAGAGATTGGCCGCAGCCCTTCAGCCCGAGGATGCCGACCAGGTGTCCGCCAGCACTAGGTAACCTCGCCATGGAACGCTTCCTTCTGTTTATCAGGGACACCGCGGCCGCCGACGACGTCGCAGATATTCATCCTGACGAGTCATCCGCGCGCAAGGCCCTTGCTGCCTATGTCCGTCGCCGGACACGCGAACAGGGGCGGCCCATGCCGATCAACGACGACGTGGCGATCGCATCCTACTTCGAAGCAGACGGGGCGCTTTACGCAATCGCCCGCATCTCACCCGCGCGCTGAGGGAGACGCCCGATGGCCCTCGTCGCCCGAAAACCCTCCCAGCAGCTGGTCAACCTTGTGGGGACACTCGGCGGGAAATGGACCGGCAATACCGCCATGTGCCGTTGCCCAGCCCACACGGACACGACGCCCAGCCTCTCGCTCCGGCAAGGCGACAGCGGGCTCCTAGTGACGTGCTTCGCCGGATGCGATCCGGTGGATGTGCTGCGCGAACTCGACCGGATCGCCGTCACCAGGCACTACGACCCGCCGGCGGATAAGCCGAGGTCGGGCACGGCCAATATCGAGCGCCTCTGGAACGAGGCTCGCTCTGTGCCGGGTACATTGGGCGAGCGCTACTTGGCTTCGCGCTTCCTCGTGCCGATCCCGAACGACGTCCGGTTCCATCCGCGCTGCCCTCTGGGACCCAAGCCCAAGACGGTGTTCAAGCCGGCCCTTCTGGTCGCCATCAGGGAAGCGCAGAGACTTGTCGCTCTGCAGCGGATCTTCCTCGACCCCGAGACGGGCTGGTACACCGAGAAGGCAACGCTAGGGGTAATGGGCTCCGGAGCCTGGCGCGGGGGCGGGCTGGCCCCGACCATCGGCCTCGCAGAGGGGTTTGAAACCGCTCGCGCGTGGTCGGTCCTGAACAATCTACCCTGCTGGGCAACGCTAGGCTCTCGCCGGCTCGATCTCGTGACGATCCCTGATAGCGTCACGAGGCTGATCCTTGCCGGCGATCCTGATCTGGCAGGACACCGTGCGGTCAACCGCGCGACGGCACGCTACGCAGCCCCGAACCGCGTGATCCTACCCGACATCCCGAAGGGGCGCGGCGATTGGGCCAAGGTGCTCGAACTGCAGGAGAGAGGAGGGGGGAGGAAGGGGTGAGCTGCCGGAATGGCAGTTAACCCAAGGAGACCTCCCGATGCGCGATCTGCTCGATATTCCGGCCGTCACCGACCGGGACGCCGCCCGTACCATCGCAACTCTGCTCGCGGGTTCGGCGCCGATCGCGCGACGTGATCTCAATGCCGCCATGACCGAGGCTTTTGGGGGCTCCGACGCCGACGGGCGCTGGACCCAGCGCGACAGCTTTGAGATGCTGGAACACGCCCTGGCCATGCACCTGGTCGCGAGGCCTTACGAATTGGACGGCTTCGCTTCGGTTCGGGCGGCCAGCGCGATTATGGAGCGCCTCCCGACCCAGACGGTCCGCAGCGAGGAGCAGATCGACCTCCAGCAATTCTCGACCCCCGTCGACATCGCGGCGATTGCTATCCTGATGGCCGCTATCGCCCCCGAGGACATCGTTCTTGAACCCAGCGCCGGCAATGGCCTTCTGATCGCCCAGGCGCCGACGTGCGCGGCGCTGCAGCTCAACGAGCTCGACCCCAAGCGCCGGGAGCGACTTGCCGGCATCTTCGCCAATGCCACGGTCACCGGATGCGACGGCGCGGGACTGGTCAGCCACCACGCCAGCCTTCCTCGGCCCAGCGTCGTCGTGAT
The DNA here is from genome assembly GCF_022664395.1 of Sphingomonas lacusdianchii. Taxonomy (GTDB): domain Bacteria; phylum Pseudomonadota; class Alphaproteobacteria; order Sphingomonadales; family Sphingomonadaceae; genus Sphingomonas; species Sphingomonas lacusdianchii. The sequence goes on from NZ_JAKRET010000015.1 coordinate 94,779, forward strand.
GAACCCGCCGTTCTCACGGAGCGTCGGGCGGGGTGCGGATGACCTCGCGGCGATCCGACACCTTCAGTCGGCAATCCGGCGCGTTCGCAAGGGGGGCCGCATCGTGGCAATCATGCCCGATTGGTTCGCGCCGAGCGCCCGCGTCCGCGCCGCCTATGAAGCCGTGCTGACCGGCTGCACCGTCAAGACATCTCTTCGGCTAGAGCACTGCTACCGCAAACACGGCACCAACATAGCAGTACGGCTCTTTGTAATCGATAAGTGCCCCGGCGACACGGCACCGGTCATCATCCAGCGAGCGTCCGTCGCAGACTTCCTCGACGTCCTCGAGGTGCCGGCCCGCAGCGCGCTCGCGCCCGAGGTTGCCGCTCCGACATCGCCGGTGCCACGGACCGGCGCGTCGCTATTCGGCGCAGCGCGCGCGACTAAGGCGCCTACCCCCCGCCCGTTCCATGCGCCGGTGCGCAATAACGTCCTGCCCGTCGGCTATGCGGGCCTCGCGCAGCCGGCGCCGCTCGCGGAACAGGTTGGCGTCTATCTGCCCTACCGCCCGAGCCGGATAATCTTCGACACCGCGGGCGAGCACCCAACGGCACTGGTCGAATCCGTTGCGATGGGCTCCATCCCGGCCCCGATCCCGGCGCACATTCCGCACCTGCCCGAACGTACCGTCGCCGAGCGGATGCTGTCCTCCTCGCAGCTCGAGACGGTCGTCTATGCCGGGCACGCCTGGTCGCAGATGCTCCCCGGCACGTTCAAGCCTGCCAAAGAGGGTGTCGGTCTCACGATCGATCCCGAGGGCCGCGCATATCGGAAAGGCTTCTTTCTTGGTGACGGCACGGGCGCCGGCAAGGGCCGGCAGGTAGCCGCCTGTATTCTGGACAACTGGCTCCAAGGGCGCCGTCGTCACATCTGGGTGAGCAAGAACGAGCCGCTGCTGGAAGACGCTCGCCGTGACTGGACGGCCTTGGGCGGCCTGTCGGCCGACGTTCAGCCCCTGTCGAACTGGAAGATCGACCAGCCCATCAGGCTGGACGAGGGTGTTCTGTTCGTTACCTACCCGACCCTTCGATCCGCGCGCTCCGATAGCACACGGCTGCAGCAGATCATCGACTGGGCAGGCGATGATTTCGACGGAGTCATCGCCTTTGACGAGGCCCATGAGATGGGCGGGGTCGCCGGCGGTGAAGGTGCCATGGGCGCCAAGGAGGGATCGCAGCAGGGCATCTGTGGCGTGCTGCTCCAGAACAATCTTCCCGGCGCGCGGGTCCTCTATGCCTCCGCGACGGGCGCCTCTGACGTGAACAACCTCGCCTACGCGGTTCGGCTCGGCCTATGGGGACCGGAGACCGCCTTTGCAGGTCGTGAAGCCTTCATTTCCGAGATCCGGAAGGGCGGCATTGCGGCAATGGAACTCGTTGCACGAGACCTGAAGGCGCTCGGCCTCTATACCTCCCGCGCCCTCAGCTTCGCCGGCGTCGAATACGAGATCCTCCGCCATGGGCTGACCCCCGTTCAAATCGAGATCTACGACACCTATGCCGATGCCTGGGCCGTCATTCACCAGAACATGGAAGCCGCCCTTGAGCTGACCGGGGTGGTGGACGCGCTGGAGAACACGACGCTGAACAGCGGCGCGAAGGCGTCCGCGCGCTCGCGGCTTGAGTCCACGAAGCAGCGCTTCTTCGGGCAAGTGCTTCTTGCCATGAAGCTGCCTTCGGTGATCGCCGCGGTCGAGCAGCATTTGAAGAACGGCCAATCCGTCGTGCTGCAGCTCGTCACGACCGCCGAGGCCATTCTCGATCGCCGGCTCTCACAGATGTCCGCCGAGGAGCGTGCGGATCCCGAGATCGACCTCTCGCCCACCGAGTACGTCGTGGACTACCTGATGCGCGCGTTCCCGACCCGGCAGATGCAGGTCTTCACCGACGACACGGGTACGCCCCGGTCAGTCCCGATGAGCGACGAACACGGGCATCCGGTTCACAATCCCGACGCGCTTGCGGCACGCGACCAGCTGATCGAGCAGCTTTGCGCGCTGCCGCCCGTTAAATCGGCCCTCGATGCGGTGATCGAGCATTTCGGAACCGATCAGGTCGCCGAGGTGACGGGTCGCTCCAAACGGCTCGTGTCGACCTCGGACGGGCGCCAGAAGGTCGAGTCCCGTTCCGCCAGCACCAATCAGGCGGAATCCGCCGCATTCATGGCGGGGGCCAAGCGGATCCTCATCTTTTCCGATGCCGGCGGGACAGGTCGGTCCTACCACGCCAGTCTCGACGTCGCGAACCAGCAGCAGAGGGTCCATTTCCTGCTTGAGCCGGGTTGGCGGGCTGATCGCGCGATCCAGGGCCTGGGCCGCACCCATCGTACCCATCAGGCGTCGACGCCGCTGTTCAGGCCGGTGACGACAGACTGCAAGGGCGAGTTGCGCTTCACGTCGACCATCGCGCGCCGTCTCGACAGCCTCGGCGCCCTGACGCGCGGGCAGAGACAGACCGGGGGGCAGAACCTGTTCGACCCTGCCGACAATCTGGAAAGCGAGTACGCGAAGGATGCGCTCGTCACCTGGTTTCACCTGCTCGATAACGGCAAGCTGACCAGCACGAACCTCGACGACTTCTGCTCTCGCACCGGCCTTGAACTCCATGACAACGATGGGGTCTTGAAGGAGGAGCTGCCGCCGATCCAGCGATGGCTCAATCGCCTGCTCGCGCTGCCGATCGCGCTGCAGAACAAGATCTTCGACGAGTTTCTCGCCCTGGTCGAAACCCGGGTAGCAGCGGCGCGTGAGGCCGGGACGCTCGACGTCGGGGTCGAGACCATCACGGCGGATATGGCACGCGTGATCGAGGATACCTTGCTCCGCACCGATCCCAACTCGGGGGCGACGTCGCACCTCCTCACCATCGAGATCGCGCGCAAGAAGACGCCCATCTCGCTCGACCGCATCATGGAGCTCGCCAGGTGGCAGGACGATGTGGCGTTCGTCCACAATGCACGTTCGGGTCGCGTTGCTCTGCAGACCCGCGCCCGGTCCTGGATGAGCGAGGACGGAGAGCCGATCGCGCGCATCGAACTGCAGCGGCCGTGCCGGCGCGAGTACCTACGCGAGGCCGATCTTCTCGAAAGCGCTTGGGATGTCATCGATCGCGCAGCCTTCGAGGAGAAATGGGCGGCCGAGGTCGCCGAGGCGGCCACGCAGGTCGAGACCGAGACCATTCGCCTCGCGACAGGATTGCTCCTGCCGATCTGGTCGGCACTGCCTTCCGATCATCTGGCGGTGAACCGGATCGTGGACAAGGACGGCAACAGCTGGCTCGGGCGCCTCGTCTTCGATCAGCACGTCGTCCAACTCTATACCAAGCTTGGGATCGCCAAGACGGAGGACATGCCCGTTGAGGCGATTGCCAGGTCGGTTCTCTCGGGGCGGAGCGTCGAGGTCGCTCGCCCGTTCGCGATGACCCTGAAGCGGTCCGTGGTGAACGGCAACCCACGGGTGGAAATCGTCGACGCCCCGGCGTCGCAGCTGCCGTGGTTGAAGTCGCTCGGCTGCTTCACCGAAATCATCGCCTACCGCACGCGCGTCTTTGTCCCCGCCTCAGATGCGGAATCGGTCCTCGGCAAGGTCCTGGCCGCCGCCTGACGCGTCACCACGGGTCGACGCGCCCTCACGCGCGTCGACCCTTCGGAGCCCCGGCACCGCTCACCTTCGACCACCTCATCTCCTGCGCCAATCAAGGCGGTCGGGAGAGGGAGGGGGAAGGGAGCTGGTGTCCGGAATAAGTCCGGATCCAGAAGAAGGTGAGATCCCATGATCCAGTCCGTCAAACTCTCGAAGCTGGTGCTCTCCGACATCAACGTCCGCAAGAAGCGCGGCGATGTGGTCGAGAGCTTCGCCGCGAGCATCGCCGCCAATGGCGTCCTCCAGAACCTGATCGTTACGCCGCTGAAGAAGCCGCGCGGGCACTTCGGTATCGTCGCCGGCGCGAGCCGCTATCTCGGCATGATGCTGCTGGTCGAGCGCGGCGAGATCAACGCCGACGACTATGATGTCCCCGTCAAGCTGATGACGGGCGCCGACACGCAGCTGTCCGAGGTGTCGCTCGTGGAGAACTTCCAGCGGGAGAACATGACGCCTGCCGATGAGTGCCGCGGCTTTCACCTGATCCTCAGCCAGGGCGGCGACGTCGATGCGCTGGCGAAGCGGTTCGGCGTTACCCGTCGGTTCGTCGAGGGCCGCCTCCGTCTCGCGACGCTCGCCGAACCCATCTTCGAGGCACTCGCCTCCGGCAAAATCACGCTCGATCTCGCCAAGGCCTATGCCTCGACCGAAAGCCACGAGCGTCAACTCCTGGTCTGGAACAGCTACGGCACCAGCTCGTACCAGAGCGCGGACACCATCCGGCGTGTCATCGCGAACGAGAGCATGAAGTCCACCGACCCGGTCGCCCGACTGGTCGGCGCCGACGCCTACACCGCAGCCGGCGGTGTCGTCGACCGCGACCTCTTCAGCGACAGCGGCGATCGCTGGACCAACCCGGAGATCGCTCAGACGCTCGCGGCCGCGCTGATGGAAGCAGAGGCCAAGCGGATCGGCGAGGAACGCGGCCTCGCATGGGTGCGGCCGATCGCGTCCTCCAGCACCTGGGAAGCCGCGCGCGCCCTGCATCGTGTCGCGCTGCCGACCCTCCCCATGAGCGAGACGGAGGGGCTCCGCGTGGTCGAGATCGAGGCCCGCCTCGACGCCCTCGAACAGGAAATGGCGGACGAGGATATCGAGGAAGACGCCTTCAAGGCTCTCGACCAGGAGGATGACACGCTGCGGGCCGAACTGCAGCGGCTCCTCCAGCGGCCCTCCGTCCTTCCGCCCGAGCTCGCGCCGCGGGTCGGCGTGTTCCTGACGCTTTCACATGATGGTGCGATGGTGATCGACGACACCTACTACAGCGAGACGCCGCTACGGGTGACGATGGTCGAGCCCGAGGAGGGCGGCGAGGGCGAAGCCGACGGCGACGAGACCGGCGACGACGCCGACACCGAGCGCCAAGGCAGCAGTGGTTCGACGTTCCGGATCGAGGAGGGCAATGGCGGCAGCGTGTCCGGCAAGTCGGCCGATACCGATCCGGACACCGCGGCTCCGGGTGGCAAGGCCCTCAGCCAGGTGCTTCTCGACCAGCTCTCGGTCCAGCGCCGCGACGTGCTCGGCGCGGCCCTGATCGCGAACCCCGGCTTGGCGCTCGACTACATGCTGTTCGTCATGGTCGACGAGCGCAGCGGTCACCACGGTTCGTCGGGCACCTCGATCCGCGCTCCTCGCCCGCAAGATCCGCTGCTCGGCAACAACGTGCCCGGCTCGCGCGCGCGCGACTATCTGGCGGAGGTCCATGACGGCCTCGATGCGTCGTGGCTCGGGTCGAGCGAGAAGGTGACGCGCTTCGAGGCCTTTCGCGGGCTCAGCGACGAGGCGAAGTCGACGTGGCTCGCATGGACGGTCGCCACCTCCCTCGAGGCCAAGGACGGCTACACCACCCGCCAGAACGCGTTGCAGAACCGCCTTGCGACGATCCTCGAAGTCGATGTCGCCTCCTGGTGGCGCCCGACGTCCGAGAACTTCTTCGACCGTGTGTCCAAGGGCGCTTTGCTCTCGCTCCTCGACGAGGTGGGCGGCCCCGCGCTGTCCGGTCGGCATGCCAGCCAGAAGAAGACCGAGATCTCGGGCTCCTGTCAGAAGCTGTTCGCCGGCGAAGCCATCGTCGAAACCGAGATCAAGGAAGCGGCGCTCGCATGGGTTCCGTCCGCGATGCGGTTCAACGACGTGGCAGCCGCGCCCGATGACGACGAGGGCGAGGGCGAGGACGATCTGACCAGCCTGATCGGGGACGCCGACGACGACGAGGCCGCCGACGCCCTGAACATCGGCCCCGATGACGGAGAGGACGCCGATGCGGGCGATATCGAGCTTGGCGACGAGCAGCCGGGTTCGGTCGAGCACGAGAACGACGACGGGGTGAACGACGCCCTGATCGCCGCCGAATAGGCCAGGGCGCCTCCTTCTGGGCAACTGACCGCCGGCATTTCCTACGCAGGAGATCCCGGCGGTCCCTTATCAACCCACGGTGAGGACTTCTCGATGTCCCATTCTTTCAGACGGTCGCGCGATATCGCCGGCGACGTCACCCGCACGATCATCGCCAAGCTCGAAGCGGGGACCGCGCCTTGGACCCGGCCCTGGTCACTGACCGGCGAGGGAGGCAGGCCGCTCCGCCACGAGGGCACGCCGTACAACGGGATCAACTGCCTGTTCCTCTGGGCGACCGCCGACACCTACGGCTACCGCAGCCGATACTGGATGACGCGGCGCCAGGCCGAAGAACTAGGCGGTCATGTCGGCCGTGACGCTCGCCCCTCCATGTCGATTTATGCGTCGACCTTCCGGAAGGCCGGCGCCCCCACCCTCATGGGTGAGGCCACGGCCAAGCTGGTCCGTTTCCTGCGCCACTATACGGTCTACAACGCCGACGAGATTCAGGGCCTCCCTAGCTACTATTATCCGCGCGACGTGGCGCCCACACCCACCCTGCTCTCGCAGCGGCAGGACGCGATCGATACCTTCTTCGCCGCGATCCCGGCCGAGCTGCGCCATGGCGGTGACCGGGCCTATTTCCATCCCGTCCTCGACTATATCCAGATGCCGCACATCGGCACGTTCAAGTCGGCCGACGCATACGCCTCGATCCGGGGTCACGAGACCGTCCACTGGACCGGTCACCAATCCCGCCTCGACCGCACCTTTGGCAAGCGCTTCGGCGACAAGGCCTACGCCATGGAAGAACTGGTTGCTGAAATCGGTGCCGGGATGATCTGCGGCGAGCTCGGGCTCCCGACCGAGCTCCACGACAGCCACGCCAGCTACATCGCCAATTGGCTGGGGGTGTTGCGTGGCGACAAGAGCGCCGTGTTCCTCGCAGCGGCCAAGGCCGAGCTGGCTTTCAACTATCTGCGCGCCTTCAGCCAGGCATCCGGCGCCGCCGGTCCAACTGCGCTGAAGATGGCCGCATGATCCCCTCAGACAGGAGAGACCGCCATGGGCTGGCTCTACATGAATCGTCATCACATGGGCGGACACGCGACGCCCAAGGCATATCTGGACGCGCAATTCACGTACTCGCGCGCACTCGAGGGTGGCGGCACCCAGGGCATGCGCGTGCTCGAGTCAGCATGCGTCGGCAACCGAGTTTGGTACGCGGCCGCCCAGATCATCAAAGACGAGCAGCCCGGCGACGTCGTTGCCATCGTCTGCCTCGTCCGATGGAACCCGAGGGACAAGGAGGGCCTGCACTTCGGGTACAAGGACATGGACGAGACCTGTGGCCCCTGTGAGGATGGCTGTCCGGAGCGGATCCTGCGCCTCCTGACCCCTACGACATACGAAAGCGCGCTCGACTGGCGACGCCGGTGCCTCGCTCGCCTGCGGCTTCGTGCCCGACGGATCGAGGACGGCATGCGGATCAAGCTCGCAGCGCCGCTGAAGTTCACCGACGGCCACGAGGGTGACGAGTTCATCGTGGTCAAGCGGGGCAGCGCCATCAGCTTCCGATCCGGCAAGGGCTTCGGGCGCTACCACATCCGCAACTTCCGCGATCTCGCTTGGTCGGTCATTCCGGAAACCAAGGTTCATCGGACGGTCTTCGCACCGGCATCGGCATCTGCGACACCAGCGTGATGGGGACCGCCATGAGACCTACTCTTTCGCCATTGCGCGACCGCCTATGCAGCCGAGAAAACGCCGACCTGGTCGCGCGCCGTCTGCAGGACGAAGGGATCCGCGCCTTTGTCACGCCGAGCAACCAGCCTCTCCAGCCTTGGCGGGTGGTCGAACACGACACCCCCGCTCAGACGGAGGTCGCCACATGCGCCTGATCCCCATGCTCGCGCTCTTGGCAGTCGCCTGCACCCAAGCTGCGGCGCCATCCGCAGAAGAGCGATCGTCTGGCCGCGACCAGGTGACAGCCAAGGGCCGCCCGATCGACGGCGACACGGTATCGATCGATGTCAGGCTGTTCGGCGCAGACGCCTTCGAGAAGCGCCAGCTGTGCCGCAATGCCGATGGTTGCTGGCAATGTGGCAAAGCAGCACAGGATTATGCCTCTCGGCTCCTGAAAGGCGGCAACGCCAACATCACCATGACAGGCAAGCAAAGCTACGGCCGCCCTGTCGGGACCGTCACCATCGGAGGCCACGATCTCGGTGAAGCCATGATCGAGGCGGGCTTCGCCCTCCCGGCCACCGACTTTCTGACAGCCGACCCCGAGCGAGCGACGAGGTATGTTGCAGCCTACGACCGGGCCGTAAGCCGCCATGCAGGCGCCCACGCTGGTTTCTTCATCGAGCCTGCCAAATGGCGCAGGGGCGAAAGACTTTCATGCGAGGGGCGTGCCCGAGACGATCGCGGCGACCGAGGCCGCTGACGCGGGGAGATGAGGGGGAGGGGAAGGGCGACGATCTAGGAGACGATCATGCCCGCTTTCACCTCGACCCTCGCGCCTTTCGAAACCCTTTGGGGCAAGCCGGACACCGCGACCGAGCGCCTGCCCGGGATCTGGGATGTGTCGACGCCATCGCACGGTGGCTTCGTGCTGTCTGACGAGCGCCAGGCTGCGATGCCCGAGAGCCTTCGCCTCGACGGCCCGTCCTACGAGAAGCACGTCGACTGGTCATTGGTCGTTCTTGCCTTTGAGGCCGAGCTCCGCCGTTCGGGCGATCGCCTCCTGGACATAGAGCTGCCGCTCGCCCACCAGACCGCCCGAAACTGGCGACCCGCCCGTTACGCTGCCTTCACCGGCACAGCCGTGGAACCGCGCGACAGCTATGTTCTGCGCCGACAGGCCGCTTATGAGGCACAGATCGGCAGGATCGTCGTCGTGTCCGCGTTCGGCGATTGGGCAGATTGGGTCCCCAAGGGCAAGGTCGGCCTGATCGGCCAACGCTTGCGCAGTGTCGATCACCTTGGCTTTCCGGCCCATGAAGGCCCGCAACACCGCGCCCTGGCCGATGCCGACCGCTACGACAGCGGCAAAACCGTGAACGCGTTCGACGACATCGGCGCCGAGCTGATCGCATGAGCATCGAGATCATCGTCGGGCTACCGCACCTCGCGAACGGCCCGATACTCGAACGGGCAAAGCTGATGCAGCAACCCATGCTCGTCTCTGCCAACACCTTTTCGAGGTGGCGGACCGACGCGGGCTGGCCTGAGTGGACGGGATGGCGGACCGGGCAGCTGAAGAACGCCGTCGGCCTTAAAAGTCTGGACCTCGACTCCGCGGGGTACGTCTTGATGAGCCGATACAAGGGGTTTCCGTGGTCCATCGCCGACTACATGGCCCTCGCCTCCTCCTTTCCCTTCCGCCGCATCGCCGCTGCCGATTACTGCTGCGAACATCAGATCGCACGCGACCGCGAGGAGGTTCTGGACCGGATCTCGCGGACCATCGCTACCAATCGGGAATGCCGCTCGCGCGCTGTCGATCTAGGCATCGCGGACCGGCTCATGCCCGTACTGCAAGGCCGATGCGCCACAGACTACGAGCGCTGTGCCGACGCATTGGCATGGTCGATGCTGCCCGGCACCATCGTCGGGATCGGAAGCATGTGCCGGCGCGACATCCATGGTTCGGAAGGGCTGGTCGCCATCGTCGAGCATCTCGACCGCACCCTTCCCGAGGGCGTGGGGCTCCATCTCTTCGGGGTCAAGGGAACCGCGCTGCCGTGGCTTCAGCCGTTCGCCCACCGGGTGGCATCGATCGACTCCCAGGCCTGGGGCACGGCAGCGCGCCGTGATGCCCACCGCCGGGGCGTTCCCAAGACCGATCGCCTTTCGGCCGACCACATGGAACGCTGGACCAGCACACAGTTGGACCGACTAGCGGAGGCACCGCGCCATCTGGACCCTGCCGCAGCCGTGCCAGTGCAACACAACGTCCCTTCAGACCCATGGGAAGCCGCCATCGTGCGTGCGCGCGAGCAGATCCGCGATCTCATCGAGAGCGGCGACCTATCCCATGACGAGGTGACGGCCGCCTGGGTCGAGGCTTGGGCCGCAGACCTGTATCACGGCGATCGGCAAGCCGCGTGATCCCCCATCCTCCGTCGGGAGCCCCCACGATGACCATTACCACTGTCCACCAGTCGCTCTCGTTCGAGACGATCATCAAAGATCATCCGCATCGGCTCAGCGCCGAGGCTCACATGGTCAAGGTCCTGCGGGAATATGGGGACTGGCCCCAGGACGAAGCGGTCGACGCGGCCCGCGCCGGCAAGCCAGTCCTCGTGCGCAATAACGGCGACGACGAGACCGTTGAGATTCGCGAGCCTGGGAACTGAACCCGGCACTGCCGGGCCACAAAGGTCGCGGGCTTCGGAGGGAAGAGGGGAGGGCTGGGGGAGCGTGAAGATACGCTCGGTTCAGCCGGAGCCGCCCGATGATCTACGACGTCCCGTTCCGCCACCAGCAGGCACTCGACCCGAGCGCCCTGACCAATGTTCTGACGACGCTTCACGCGATCACCAAGGGCGTCGAGGATTGCCGAAACGCCGGGGTCGACCCGAACAGCGATCCCGCGATCTCGCTGCTCATCCGACACATGGGCCGCATTGCCAGCAATCAGGCAAGCGAGTCGGTATTACGGTCGGCCTGCGAGCGCCGGATCGAGGAACTCCGGCGGTTCCCGGCGCTGCTTGCGCTCTCCATCCGGGGCGTGGAGTACGACCAAGCGGCGAAGGAGCGCTTCCACGTCGATGGTCGCAAGGCGATGCGCAGCCTCGCGCGTGCCTTGGCGCTCGCGGAAGGCAGCTACGAGGTTTCCTCCCACCCGGGCGACATCTCGATCTCAGGCGACGTCGTCCTGCAGAGCGCCGATCTGACTGTCTCGTTGAGCGTCGGCCCCCTGCATGAAGGGCACGAGGTCCGGTATACCGCGCGCCGCGGCCCAGCTGCCCGCGACCGCCTTCGCTATGCAGCCATCCACGAACTGCTGAAGCCCGAGCGGTTCGCCGCCCGCCTTCGCCGCGAGCTGCAGCTTGAGCCTGCCCCGGTTGCCTCGCCCGAGCCCGCCCAGATCCTCCTTCCGGCATAGAGAGCATGACGATGGACATCTGCGACGCCCTGTCGGTCGCGCTAACCGACGTCGCTCGCCTCGAGCGGTTCGTCTCACGCCGCGAGCGCTTTCTCGAAGCGCTCGACTGGTCCCTACTGACCGAGGAGCAGGCACGTGAGAGCAGCATGCTCGACGGCCTCCTTGAGGAGGACATCAACGACGGACACGCGTACATCTGCTGGCTGCAGGAGCGCGCAGCCGAGGATGTGACCACCGTTCCGGGCGTGTTGCGCTTTGCCCCGCATCCCCGCCCATGGCATGCCGAGTGGATCACGCTCGCCGCCTAACCTCCCAAAGGGATCACCGATGAGCCGCTACGACTTCTCCGGCAAAAACGGCGCCACCAAAGTCTCGATCGGTTGGGATCGCCCCCTATCGACGTTCTTCGTCCAGGTTCTCCGCCCCGATCCAGAGATGGACGACGAGGAACAGGCATTCATCTGGGAGGGAACCTCTCCCGGAGAGCTCACCAAGGCTGCAGACGCTATCCGCATCGCCGAGCCCTACGCGGATCTTCCCGCCGACATTGCGTCAACGCTGGAAACCGACAGGCTCAGGACGCTGGGTCAATCGGATGGTACAGCACAACACACCGCAAAGCAGTGGCTGTTCGACAAGCGATAATTCCGACCGCCGACGAAAGGACGACCGATGGAAAGCAACAATCCAGAAGGCGGCCACGGTGGATTTGGTGGCATCGGCCTCATACTCATTCTCATGGGGATGATGCTGTTAGGCACTCAATTCCTCATGAACTTCATGGGTGATCCCATCATCGACGCACAAGGACCAAGCGTCACGTCGCACGCTCAGCGCTTGATCGATCAGATGACGAGCCCGGTTTTCCGAGTGCTCGCCGTGATTATGATCGGTCTAGGTGGAATGGCATGGCTCTTCGGGCTGGGGGCACCCATCGGCAACGCTGATGCGGAGGAGGCTGCGCCCCGTCCTCCACGCAGGACACCGATGCTCCCGATGACCCAGGCCGCGCGCGACGCTGCTCGACGCTTGGACGGCTTAATGGCGCGTTTTCGTGCCATGCCGCAGCAGCTTATCCCGGCAGAGGCGACCGTCGAGTTCGAGCGGCTTCAGGCAAGCCACCTTCCGGACCTTACCGCGGCACACCGTGACGCACGAGCCACGGTCTCGGTGACGTCCCCAGAAGCGGACGCACTGGACGCTGAATATGCGACATCTCTCGACAGGCTCAGCACAACGCTGGAGCGGCTTATCGACGACTGTGAGGAGATGGGCCGCGGCCGCCTAGCCGTTCAAAGCCGCTTTATCGAGCTTCGCCATCCGGACGACGTCCTCTAGGGCAGGGCCGGCTTTGGCAAGCGCGATGGCGTCGCGTGCCCGACACCGATAGTCTCTCCCCATGATGCTCGCGTCCACCAGTTCAATGCTCTGGGGTAACATGCCGGTGCTGCTTGCCGGCGTCGTCATGTGGGCGTCGAGCGTGGCTGCACCGAAGGGCGCCCGTCACACGCTTCTAGCTTTGCTCGTGCTGAACGCGGCCGCCTTGATCGTCTACTCCATCCATCGAAGCGCGCCTGCCTGGTGGCTCTGTTTCGGATCGTCCTTCTTCACCTGCGTCACCGCCCTGGTGGCGACGGGCTTGAGCTGGAAAGGCCAACAGCCGAAGAGGTGAGAGGGAGGGAGCGGTTGATCCAGGCTGGATCGACGGAGGTTCCCATGGCCCACATCATCGACCTTGGCGGAGCGCCCGCCAGTGAGGACTGCGCCCAGCTTGGCGTCACCGAGGAGTTCGACACCGTCAACGCCTATGAGGTGTTCGCCTATAAGCTGGCCATTATCGCCCGCTTCGGGGAGCCGCCTGCGGGCTGCCGCCTGAAGCCGCTTGCGAACCGCCATGACTTCGGCACGTATCGCACGCTGTCCCTCCGCGTCGACGACGAGGAGGATGAGAAGGTTCAGGCGTATGCGACCGCGGTCGAAGAAGGGCTCGGCACCTGGATCGAAGCCGGCTTTAGCCCTCCCATCAGCTATGTCGGCAGCGTTGCCACCATCCACCGCCTCGATCCGACCGAACTTCTGATCGGCGCGCTGCAGACGACCCGCCCCGACGCTGACGGACGCTTTCCCATCCCAGACTTCGAGACGTTGCACACCAATCTCGCCGCGGCGTTCCCGCAGGAGGCGGAGCTCGCACGCACCCGCATTTCGGCTTCTCAGCCGACCGCCGACGAGCCCTGCCGGCTCTGAACCGTTCCGGCGCCCCGCTGGCGCAGATTGCGAGAACAGCCATGATCCCCGAGCAGCCCGACCCGGCCGAGGTCAGCACTTGGCTAACCCGAGGCCGGACGCTGGAACACGCGACCGCCATCGCCGCAGCGTGGCGCGACCATCCCGACCTTCCCCCGGAGACACCGCTCGATGAGCGCATGGCGCGCAGCCGCGCAAGGGTGGAAGCCATGCGCCCCGTCAACGATGCTATCCGAGCCCATACTGAGGCCCAGCGGCAGGCCACCAACTTCGCTTTCCTCGAGCACCAGCTCAGATGCGGCAAAGCGAACGAACGGGACATCGCGATCCTGCGCGGACGAGACGAGTACCGCTACGACTGGGACGTCGCGAACCGCTACGCCGATGGATGGTACGCGGCTCATGTCGGGTGGCCGCATAACTACCCTGATGGCATACCATCGACTGCTCCCTTGGCCCAGCGCCGCGCCGCCTACGACCAGGGCTTCACCGACGGAGGCGGCGATCGTACCGACCTGTTCGACGCAGCAAGGCGCAGCAATCTCGCTCACCTCCGGCAGAGCAACATGCCACTCGCGGTCCCACCGGCGCCGAAAACCGCGCGCCCGCTTCCAAGCAACTGGCCAAAGCCAAGCGATGAGCCGCGCCCCGCGCGCTGGTCGCGCCGGCTCGCAATCATCAGCGAGAGGGACGTGGTGGCGGACGATCCAGCCCGGTTCGCATGGTGCTTCCTCCGGCTGATCCGCGCGAGGGCCGGAGCCGCGGAGGCGATGATCGTCATCCTGACGTCAGCGGGATTCGTCAACGCGGCCGACTATGCGCCACCAGTGGACCGGGGGGATGCCGCGCGCCTCAACCGCAACGTCGCGGGGCAGCAGCTACGCACCGTATTATCCGGGCGTGAGTTCGACGACGTGCTGGTCGCCCTACAAGACGACGAGCTTAGGCTCCTCGATGCGATCAGCGACGTGATCCCGCTGTGCCGAACCATGGAGCGCACCCGCAACACTAAGCTGCAGCAGCGAACCCACCTGCGCACCTGGCTCGACCGCGGCTACAATGCCGACGAGAACATGGCTGCAGGCCATATCCGCTGGAGCAAGGCCATTAACGGTCTCAGCGGCAAGCTCGGCGAGTTCACGGCCCGCCACGTCGGCCCGGCGCGGGGCCGCGGGCACCTCATCCGCGTCGAGGCTCATGGGGGTCGGCTCGCGTCCGGTTACGCTGCGGCCGACGGGTCCATCCTTCCTCCGGAGGTGGTGGTGTCAAGCAAGGCCCGCCTCCGCTCCGAGATCGCCAGCACGCTACGCGCCTTCGGCGCGTCCACCCCCCTGATGGGCACAGTGACCCGGCACGCGGCATAGCCGCACCCAACCCTCGATGGTCAGAGAGGAGGGAGATCGGGAGCGGTGCGCCGGAATGGTCCGGACTGGAGCTTCCACCATGCCCAACCCCGAAACGGCTCAGCAAGCCGAGCACCGCCGCCCCGTCCTATGGTCGTTCGGCGAAGGTCCGATGTTCCCCGGCGTCACCGATGAGACCTACTGGAACGGCTTCCTCAATGTCGCCGTGGACGAGGGTACTTGGCCATACGTGCTCCGCGAATTGATCGCCGGTGCCGACGAGGACGCCGAGACCATCGCAGCCTATCGGGCCATGAAGCCGGACAACGGCACGATCTCACTCGCCTGTGGGTTTGCAACCGTCGAGGTACATTCCCTCTGGCAGAGGGAGTTTCCAGACTTCCCGATCACCACGATGCCCCCGATCCCCGGTCCGTGGCGTGACGCGTCCTGGCACAACGAAACTGCGCCAGCCTTCTCGCCCTGCACGGGTCCAATGGGAGAGGCCGCACGCATCTGGATCGACTACGCCGACCCTACCGCGCGAGAGTTTCCGGACCTTCCCCGCTTCACTCTCTGCCGGCCCGACACCCGAGGCGATCTGCAGAACGTCTATACCGGGGACAATTACGACGAGCTTCTAGAACACGCCGCGCGCGAGGCGCTGGCGTGCGCTTTCGCGAAACGCCTCGCTCTTCTCCTTTCTGCCGACGAATGGCGGGAAATGCGCCTGCGGAACCGGTCGGTCGCAGAGACGGTCTGCGCTTCCCACGACTTCATCGATTCCAACCTGGTCATGCTGGCCGCGTGGGAAGCCGAGCGCACCGACACGCTGCGCGACCTGCCGGGCAACGGCGAGATCGGCAGTGACTTCGAGCATGTGAACGCCGCCTGGGCGATTGCCACGCAACATTATCTGACCGCGTCCGAAGAAGGCGCCCGCTTCGACGACTGGCGGCTAACCGGACATCATGTCGACAGCCTGATCGCCGCCGGGCAGGATCTGGGCGCCGAAGACGGCTATGACAGTCCGGGTCGCGTCTATGAGCCCGGATTCATGGAAGCATCCGACGCTGGATGGCTGCTTAACATCGCCAACACGAGCGAGGTCTTCGCCGACCTTGCCGAGGCCGAAGCCCACCTGTGGTCGGCCTATGCGGCAGCGGAAACCCGGCACCTTCCGCGACATCAACCCGTCTGACTAACCCCAGGCAAGAAGTCCAAGAGCCCTGACCCGCACGCCACGATCATGAGGTGAGGGGGACGGGGAATGGCGGTCCTGGCCGCGCATCCCGCGCCGTCCGGGTCGCGGAGATCCGATCCATGCGCAGCATTCTCGCCTTTTACGAAATCGACCGCTGTTATGGCGGTCCGGAGGAGGGGGGCTGGTGTGCGCCGTTGTGGCGCGAGAAAGGAGTGCGTCTGATGACGTGATGCTTGTTGGCAATGGCATCTGCCCACCGAGCTTACCGGTGCCCTCGGGCTGAAACTTCGAAAGGAGAACGGGACC
>NZ_JAKRET010000016.1 GCF_022664395.1 Sphingomonas lacusdianchii
CATGCTCATACATCACACGGCCTGTCAGGGCTGCATAGCCAGTTTCACGGGCGTCGCGAATGCCGCCTACCCCCAACCCAGTCAGTCCGCTTAGGGTGTCATTTCGCCCTCAGCCGGAACCGACCCCCTATAGTTGCCGACAAACAGGCCGACACTCGGCAGGATATAGGTGTAGCTCGGATCGAAAGTACCTTCCACGATCCGCTCGCCGGCATTGGCGCGGATCGTACCCGAATTGGTCGCCGTGATGGCAACGGTGCCCGGACCGGAGAAACCGCGCAGGGCGACGGCGTCACCGGACGAGCTGGTGATCTCGATCACGCCCTTGTTGTCGAAGGTGATCGTGGATCCGGCAGCGGTCGCATTGTCGGCGGAGAGCGCGAGCGTCTCGCCTTCATTGGTATCGGCCGAGGTCATGGTCCCGGTGTTGGTGAACGACAGCGACTGCGAACCTGAAATCGGTTCGTTCAGATAGTTGGTGCCGATGCGGACATCGGTGCCGCCGATGATCGTCCCGCTGTTGCTCGCGGTCAGCGTGCTGCCCTTTTCCACGGACAGGAACACCGCCCGCAAATCGACATTGCTGGTGGTGATGTTGCCACTGTTGGTGAAGTCGAGCGTGTCGTTCGATACCGCCTCTACGGTCCCGAAGCGGTTGGTGTCGATCGTTGCACCACCGATCGTGCCGGTGTTCGCAAACTGGCGCACCTTGCCCTCGACCGAAGCGCTGATCGTGCCCTGGTTCGAGAAGCTATTCAGCGGCGTTCCGTACACAAAGCCACGATTGGTATATTGATCGGGCGTGCCGAGCGTCGCGCTCTCGATCGTCGCGGTGTTCACGATCGCGCCGTCGCCGGTGAGCGCAACCGAACCGGTGATCGGTTCGATCGCGCGCAAGGTCACAACCGTGTCGGCGCCGATCGCGCTCACACCCTGCCGTTCGAAATTGGTAGCCGCGTTCAGGCTGAGCGTCACCGTATCGCTAGCGCGGCGGGCCTGGATCAGCGTGTCGATGCCGCCACCGCCGTCGATCGTGCCGTTGATGCTGAGCGGGGTGTAGGCGATCAGCGTATCGTTTGCGTTGCCGAAGAGCAGGTTGCCGTCGATCGTGCCGCCATCCTGAATATAGATACCAGTGCCCAATGCACGGCCGGACGCGGCATAGCCTAGATCGACGGTGCCGGTGATCGTACCGGCATTGGTCAGCCTGCCGCCCGTTGTGCGGATCGCCAGTCGTTCGGTCTGCCCTTCGACCAGACCGCCCGCGATCGTGCCGGTCGCGGCATTGTCGATCGTGCTAAAGCCACCTAGCGCGATGGCGAGACCGCCGAAGCTGCTGATGCGACCGCTATTGGCAATCGTCATCCCGCGGGTATCGGCCTGCACCGCGACCCCGCCGACGTTGATCGTACCCGAATTGGTCAGCGTCGTGGCATAGCTCGAGTTGCCGAGCACGCCGACCGACGTGCGGTTGCGCGTCAATTGCGAGATGGTGCCGGTGTTCACGATCGTACCGGTATCGCGGATGCCGATCGCGCCGCTCAGCGAAATCCGGCCGCTATTGGTGATCTGCGATGCCGAACCCGAACCGGTGTTGACGGCAGCACCCGAAATGGCGGCGACTTCGTTCGGGTTGAGATCCGCGCGATCGGTAACGCTGATCGTGCCGCTGTTGGTGAAGCGGTCGCCATTTTGCAGCATGACCGCCGCACCGGTGAAATTGCCTTCCTCGATCCGCAACAGGCTCAGGTCGCCGCTGCTGGTAATGTTCAGCGCGTTGGCGGCGGCGGTTTCGCCGGGGGCGAGCGTGGGCGCAATGCTCTGGATCGCCGCGCGCAACACGGTCGTGATGTTGCCGCTCAGGTCGACGCTGCCACGGCCGGCGACCAGCAGCGTCTGGTCCGATGTGCCGCTCACGGTCAGCTTCGCATCGTTCGACAGGTCATAGCCGAGGCTGGTGAAGCCGTCGCGTTCGGTCAGGGTGGTCGTGGCATCAGCGCGCACGCGCAGCCGCAGCGTCGAGCGGCTCGCGGAAACCTGTCCGTTGATCCCGGCGAACGCGCCGGTCCCGGTGTTGACGAAATCGGTCACCAGCACATCGCCGCGACCGAGCGTCAGATCGCCGTTCAGCACGCCGCCGGGCAGCGCGAAATAGCGGTTGCGGGTGCTGGTGGTGGTGACGGTATCGGTCAGATCGGCGAAGACGACGTTGCCGTTGATCGTGCCGGCATTGGTGACGATGTTGTTCGAGGTGTACACGCCACCAAGCCGCCCGGAGATTGCGGTCGGTCCCGACACGACACCGCCTGCCCGGTTGTCGAGCGTGGCGGTGCCGCCGAGCACCATGCCGGTCTGCGCGCCCTGGATCGTGCCGGTATTGACCAGCGAGGTGCTGGTCAGCCGGGCGCCGGTCTGCCCGTCGATCCGCCCGGCGTTGCTGCGTTCGGTACCGGTCGCCCCGCTGGTAAGCGCGAGGGCGATGCCGTTCGACGACTGAATGACGCCGGTCGCGCTGTTGGTGAAGCTGTCGCCGGTCACCCGCATGCCAGTGAAATAGGCATTGACGGTGCCATTGTTGACGATGACGCCGTTGTTGACGGCTCCGGTCGTCGCATCGCCGAGCGACACGGCGTTGCGCGCGCTGTCGATTGTGCCGTTATTCTCGAACCGGCTGAACCGGGTGAGGTCGATCGCATAGGGCGTGCCGCGCGTGGTCGTCAGCGCGATCGTGCCGTTATTGGTCAGGCCGGGGGCACCGGTCACCGACAGGTCGTTGGCGATGACCTGACCGAGCGTCGTCAGCACCGCATTGTTGACGATCGTCCCGCCACCACCGATCACCAGTGCTTCGGTTCCGGTAGCGCCGGCGGCTAGCGTCGTGGTGGTGCTCGCATCGGCGATCAACGAGAAGCGTTCGAATGCGGTGGGCAGCGTCAGCGGCGTCGCGATCGTCGTATCGGTCGTGAAGCGCAGCCGCACGGTGTCGGTGCCGACCCCGCCGTCGATCGCGCCGGTAACGCCGTAGCGCAGCTGCGTTCCGTCATAGGCGGCGATCAGGGTGTCGTTGCCGGCGCCGAAGAGCAGCGATCCGGTGATCTGTCCGGCGGTAGAATCTACCGTGCTTCCGGACGTCGTCGAGGTGCCGCCGGCCAGCACGTCGCCGACGATCGTGCCGGCATTGGTCAGGTTCAGCCTGTCGCGGACGGTGATCGCGGTCGTGCCCGCGCTGGTGATGCGTCCGGCGGCATTGTTGTTGATGGTAAGGATCAGAGCACTGATTGCGGCTTCCGCCCCCAGGTTCTCGATCGTGCCGTTATTGTTCAGCACGTTGAAAAAATCGATCGACACGGTCGTCGTGAAATCGTCGGTGGACCGGATCGTGCCGCTATTGTTGATGATGCCGGTCGACGGCGAATTACCGAACTGACTGATCGCATTGATGCCACGCTCGGCGCTGACGATCGTCCCGGCATTATCGAGCGTGCCGATCGGTGCTGAAATACTGTTAATGGTTCCGCCCGCACGATTGACGATCGACGTGAACGGCACATCGGAACTGTCGGAAGAGACGGCAACACCGAAAGCGGACGCGCCGATGACACCGCTATTATCGATGCTGGCACTAGCCGCGTTGGATTGCGCGGAGATCCGCTGAAGCGCGACGCCATCATTCAACTGCCCACCAGCACCGACGGTCAGTGCCAGAACATAGGCGTTGGTATCGCCGGCAATCGGATCGATGTTCAGGAACACGCCATCATTGATCAACCCGTTGACGGTCAGCGCGACCGGACCGCCATTGCTGGCCGACTGGATGCGGACGTCGATCCCCGGTCCACCGTTTGTGCCGCTGACCGTCGCATCCTGATTGACGACGACGGTCGTGCCGCGGGTCGAGACGATCAGGCCATCGGCATCGGTGCCGCTGCAGATGGTGGTCGTGCCGGAAACGGTCGGATCGGGCGTGCATTGGGCGAAGGCCGGGCCGGCCAGCATCAACGCCACCGTCATCGCACTCGACCCCAACGCACGAGCACGCACCTGCCGCGACTGCGACATATCGTTCCGACCGATCATGATGTTCCCCTGTTAACAGGAGAGCACTTACAATCTGATTGGAATGTTGTCGAGATTTCCGCGTGAAACCCTGTCCCTTATTCGATCAATTTCATCCAATTCGGGTATAATTTTTGTTTATTTAGAAAATGCGGGCGAGCTGTTATGTAAAGGGATGATAAAACTACAATTTATAAAGAGAATATGCGTCGCGATGACCAAACGTATTAACAAATCAGTTAAACGAAAATTATCGGATCGATTAACGAAGATGATTTGTTTGGTGGCCTGCCAACGACGATGCTGTCAAGCTGCGGCGCGTTGGAGTGGTTCACGATAACCGGTCATCGAACACACGCTGCTTGCCGACCAAATGGAAATCCGAACAGGCGTTCCGAGACGATACCATCTGGATAGGTATCAAACGGAGCGAGTGGCGCTCGCTACCGTCCGTCCACCGCGTTCAAGATCGCCCGACCATAGGCGGTCTTTTTGAACCGCTCACCCGCTTTGCGCGCCTGATCGGCCGAGATGAAACCCATCTCGAACGCGATTTCCTCCAGACAGGCGACCTGCACGCCCTGGCGATGCTGAAGGGTGCGTACGAACTCGCCCGCCTCCAGCAGGCTGTCATGGGTGCCGGTGTCGAGCCAAGCGTACCCACGCCCCATCTGTTCGACGTACAGGTCGCCGGCCTCCATATAGAGCCGGTTAAGGTCGGTAATCTCCAGCTCGCCGCGTGGGGACGGCTTCAGGTTGCCGGCATAGTCGACGACGCGGTTGTCGTAGAAATACAGCCCGGTGACCGCATGGTTCGACTTGGGCGCGGCGGGCTTTTCCTCGAGGCTGATTGCGCGGCCGCCTTCGCCAAATTCGACCACGCCGTAGCGTTCCGGGTCCTCGACGCGGTAGCTGAACACCGTTGCCCCGGTCGGCCGGGCGACGGCGCTAGCGAGCAGGTCGGTCAGGTGCGCGCCGAAGAAGATATTGTCGCCCAGCACCAGCGCGACGTTATCGTCGCCGATGAAGTCCGCGCCAATGGTGAACGCCTGCGCCAGCCCGTCGGGGCTAGGCTGTTCGGCATAGGACATGGTCAGGCCGAACGCTGATCCGTCACCGAACAGGCGCTGGTAATTGCCAAGGAATTCGGGCGACGAGATGATGAGGATGTCACGGATGCCCGCGAGCATTAGGACACTCAACGGATAATAGATCATCGGTTTGTCATAGACGGGCAGCAGCTGCTTGTTCACTGCCAGCGTCGCCGGGTGAAGCCGCGTGCCCGAGCCGCCGGCGAGGATGATGCCCTTCATGCTGTATGTCCGATCAATTCGTCGAGAATGTCGCTGAGTGCCGCCTGCCAGGGGCGCGGTTCGATGCCGTAAGCGGTACGGATGGCCTCGTGGCTCAGCAGTGAGTTGGCCGGGCGCTTCGTCGGGGTCGGATAGTCGCTGCTCGGGATCGGAGCGACTTCGGCCGATGCGCCTCCGCGCGCCGCCGATTGCGCGAAGATCTCGCGCGCGAAACCGGCCCAACTGACCGCGCCGGCGTTGCTGAAATGGAAGGTGCCGGTCGGGGCGTTGGCGTCCTCCGCCAGACGCACGGCAATGGTCAGCAGCGCGCTCGCCAGATCGGCGGCGCTGGTCGGGCTGCCGACTTGGTCGTTGACCACCGATAGCGTGGTCCGGGTGGCGGCGACGCGCAGCATCGTCTTCACGAAATTATGGCCGTGCGCCGACACGACCCAGGCGGTGCGGACGATCGCATGGCGCGCGCGACTGGTGCGGACCGCGAGTTCACCGCCGAGCTTCGACGCGCCATAGACACCGAGCGGCGCGACCGGATCGGTCACCTCCCATGCGCCTTGTCTGTCGCCGGCGAAGACGTAATCGGTCGATACCTGTATGATCGGAATGCCGGCGGCCGCACAGGCTTGCGCGAAGGCGGCGGGGGCCAGCGCATTGACTTGCCACGCGTTGACGACGTCGCTCTCGGCCTTGTCGACCGCGGTATAGGCGGCACCGTTGATGACCGCCGCCCATTCGCACTCGGCGACCACGCGCGCGATTGCCGCCGGATCGGTCAGGTCAAGCGCGGCACGGTCGGGCGCGACGACCTCATAGCCCGCGGGACAAGCGATGCGCGCCAGCTCGCGGCCCAATTGCCCATTGACACCGGTGACGAGGATCGACTTCATCGCCCACCCGACATGTCGACAGGTCGACGCGGCATCACGCAACCCCGCGCCGTTCGGCGGCCTTGGCGGCGACCAGCGGGCGCCACCACGCTTCGTTCGCCAGATACCATTCCACCGTCTTGCGGATGCCGGTCTCGAAGGTTTCGGCAGGGGTCCAGCCCAGTTCGGTGCCGACGCGCGAGGCGTCGATCGCATAGCGCTTGTCATGGCCGGGGCGGTCGGCCACCTCGGTCATCTGCTCGGCGTAAGCGCGGCCATCGGCACGCGGGCGCAGTTCGTCGAGGATCGCGCAGAGCGTCTTCACCACCTCGATATTCTGCCGCTCGTTATGGCCGCCGACATTGTACGTCCGGCCCGGCTCGCCGCGTTCGAACACCGCCTGCAACGCGCGGACATGATCCTCGACATACAACCAGTCGCGGACCTGATCGCCCTTGCCGTAGATAGGCAGCGGTTCGCCATCCAATGCCTTGGCGATCATCAGCGGGATCAGCTTTTCTGGGAAGTGATAGGGCCCGTAATTGTTCGAGCAGTTGGTGATCAGCACCGGCAGGCCGAAGGTATGGCCCCATGCGCTGACCAGATGGTCGCTGCCCGCCTTCGACGCCGAATAGGGCGAGCGCGGGTCATAGGGCGTGTCTTCGGTGAACAGGCCGGTGTCACCCAGCGTGCCATAGACCTCGTCGGTCGAGATATGGTGGAAACGGAACGCCTTGCGCGCTTCCTCGTCCAGGCTCAGCCAATAAGCGCGCGCCTCGGCCAGCATGGTGTAGGTGCCGACGACATTGGTCTGCACGAACGCGCCCGGGCCGTCGATCGAGCGGTCGACATGGCTTTCGGCGGCAAGGTGCGTGATGACGTCGGGTCGGAACGCGGAGATCGCAGCGCGGACAGCGTCGGCGTCGCAGATATCGCCCTGTACGAAGCTGTACCGGTCGCTGTACGCGACCCGCTCGACCGTCGATAGCGTGCCGGCATAGGTCAGCTTGTCGAAATTAAGGACGTCGTAGGCGGTGTTCTCGATCAGGTGGCGGACCAGCGCCGAGCCGATGAAGCCGGCCCCGCCGGTGACGAAGATGCGCATGGGATCGGTCCTTATCAGGAAAGTGGGGCCAGCGGACGCCCGTCATAGGCGAACGGGCTGTCGAAATCGGCCAGCGCCGGTTGGCGGCCGTCCTTGGGGCTCAGTTCGGGCATGACGCCGGCGGGGATCGGCCAGTCGATGCCAACACTGTCCCATGCAATTCCTCCGTCATGGTCAGGGGCATACGTATCCGAGCATTTGTAGGTGACTTCGCAATCTGGCTCGAGCGTGACGAAGCCGTGTGCGAAGCCGATGGGCACGAACAGCTGGTGGCCGTTTTTGGCGGATAGTTCCGCCCCGACCCACTGGCCGTAAGTGGGCGAACCCTTGCGGACATCAACCGCAACATCGAAAATCCGGCCACGGATACAGCGCACCAGCTTGTCCTGCCCGCGCGGCAGCGTCTGAAAATGCAGCCCACGCAGGGTGAAGGCGGGAGCCGAATAGGAGTGGTTGTCCTGCACGAAGGTGCAATCGATGCCGAGCGCGGCGAAGGTCGGTTCCGAATAATATTCAGTGAACCACCCACGGTCGTCGCCATGGCGCCTAGGGCGGATAAGCCGGATGGGAGAGGTCATAGCCGGCTGCCTATCGCTAAACTAAATTACCCGCAAACAAATGGTGGATCGAGAATGCTAAATTTATTCGTGGCAAGGCAGTTGTCGTACTCGGGCTATATCCTTGTCCGCTGCTGCAAGTCCGCTATGACGATCTTAAGTCGTAACGATGGCAAGCCCATGCGTTGCAGGATCCGATACGATAGTCAGCGGCACATTGATTGGTCGATTGCTGCGTATTCAGCCAGTTAAGCGAGGAGAAACATCGTGGCAGGCGCATATACGCCATCGGAGTTGGTCCAGCTGCATGGAAGTCGGTCTGACCCACGTGTTCCAGCTTGGTACCCGCTTGATCCGTTGGCCGCTCTATCAGCGCGGTACCCGTAACATCTTGCTCAGCACTCATGCCGAGATCAAGGGCTTTGTTCATATTGGGAGCATGCGCTAGGTCATCATTGACAGCTAGGATGATTGCGAGCCGGGTCTCTATAACCGATCACAGCCTCAGCACATACAGCGACCGGAATGTTGAAATGCGGTATCTGCATCCAACGAGAGGAGCGGCGATACGGATGATCGGTTGGCATCGTCATTTCCTTACGTCAAACGTCCTTTATCGATCGCGCCCGTTGCTATCGGCGATGACGTATGGCTGGGCGAAGGCGTGGCGGTACCGCCCAGTATCACGATTGATACCCGCAGCACCATTGGCGCAAACGCAGTGGTTACGCGGGACGTCCCCCCTTCGATATCGATCGCCGTCGACATCCCGGGACGGGTAGTTTGTTGCTAGAATCTGTAGTGTGGCTTGATCACCGTTGACTTTCCGCGATCGCTTCCACCCACCCGCTTTGTCGCGATGTCCGACCGAAATCAGAAAGATAGCGTTATGTCCTCAAAATACACCGGTATCACTCCTTCGCTTCCGCAGGAGGTAGATGTCTGCGTCTCGTTCGTGCTGTTCGGGACGTCGCGCGACGAAATCGAGCGAGCGATTGCACAGGTGCGCAGCGATACGGTCAAGGTGCATGTAGTTCTGGTCGATAACAGCCAGCCCCCACTTGATCTGGCATTCGCGCAGGCTCCCGGCGTCACCATCGTCACGACCAACGCCAATCTGGGTTATGGACGGGGACACAATATCGCGCTGGCGGCAAGCAAGGGGCGGTGTCGCTACAATCTGGTGATGAATACAGATCTGCAAATGGGACCGGAGGTCATCCCCGGCATGGTTGCGTTCATGGATACCAATGGCGATGTCGGCTTGACTATGCCCAAGGTCCGCTACCCCGACGGATCGTTGCAACGGCTATGCCGATTGCTACCCGACCCTGCCGACCTTATGGGCCGCCGTTTCTTCAGCAAAACGCAATGGGCTAAGGAGCGCAACACACGCTACGAATTCCATAACTGGAATTACGACACGGTTGCGGAATTCCCGTTCCTGTCGGGCTGCTTCATGCTGATCCGGCGGTCGGTGCTGGATGCTGTCGGCTATTTCGACGAACGCTATTTCCTCTATGCCGAAGATCTCGACCTGTCGCGCCGGCTGCATGCGGCGGCGCGGACGTTGTATGTCCCCGATTACAGCGTGGTACACGAATATCGCAGCCAGACACGACCGTCGTTCCGTCGACTACGCTATGCGATGGTGAGCCTTGCGCAATATTTCACCAAATGGGGCTGGATACGCGACGCCGACCGCGACCGAATCAACCGCAAGACATGCGCGCAGTTCGAAGCAGGCTGACCCCGGTCGTCAGGTGCAGATCTGGAGCGACCCGGTGATCGATGCCCCGCCCGATCGGTTGTCGATATCCCCCACGCGCAACCGGACCCGGCCCTGATATTGTTCCAGCAGGACCCGCTTGTCGCTGCGGTCCTGCCGAACCAGCTGGTCGCCGTAGATGTCACCGAACAACTTATGCGCACCGGCGTTATCCATAACCGCAAGGATGAATGTAGCGCGCAGTGAATTGGGCCGCCAGCTGATGGCGCTATCCACGGTCGCGACGGCGCCACCGCCGGTCGCTATGGTTATGCCCGAGCGGTCGATGGTCCCGGGGTAGGGATCGCCGACATCGCCTTCGCGCGACAGGGGGATCGGCGCGCCATAGTGAAGGCGCGACCGGGACCGCACGTCGGATAGCGACCGGCCGGTGAATGCCGTATCGCGCGCGGCCTGGATGCTGGGGCCGATCGTCCAGTTCGCCGGAGCCCCTGTCGGGGCATCGTTGGCAAAGGGAATTTCGTAGCGAATGAAATTGCGCGGACAGGACAGCAGCATCCGACCGCGATAGGTCCGGTCGTCGTGGGTAATGCCGATATTGGCGAGATAGTTGCTGGCGTCGAAGCTTCCGAACAAGGTGGCGGGTGATTGCGGGCCGCCATCATCGAGGATGGTATCGGCATAATTGACGTAATTGCCGCGGAACGAGACCGAACAGACACCGGCTGCCCGGAAGTCGAACACGGTTCCCGGTATGGCCTCCCAATAGCCTGAATCGATGAAAATGCCGAGGCAGTCGCCGCGAAAGGCGACGGCACTCCCGCCGCCGCCTTCGCACGAACAACCGATGAGGCTGACCGAGGCCGTGCCGCCCTCGAAAAGAAAACCGCTTTCCATCGTGGCACTGACACGCAACAATGTGATCAGGTTATTATGTCCGGTAAAGGCAAAGGCAGCCTTGCTTCGATCACTGGGTCCTCGTGCCGAGCAGTTGGTAAGTGACATGTAGAAGCATTGAAAGAACACGCCAAACTGTAATACGTCAAGCGTGGCTACGTCCGTGATGTGACAGCTAACGTTGAAGTTACGAAATTCGAACGCTATCGCACAGCGCTTGATTACGCCATTGCGAACGGAAGAATATAGAACTGCATCATTCTGTTGGAATGATTGATTGTTGCGGACCAGAATATCGTTGCGTACCGTGGCGGTTGCGAACATCACCCCTTCGTTGAAGCTGCGCCCGACAAGCGTCTGGCCGTTCAGATTGATGGCAACATTGGAGGGAAGCAGTATCGGGCCGACGACATGGTAGGGCGACGGGGAAGTTCCGAAGATGACCTCACCGCCGCCGGCGCGATGAACCTCGAGGATCGCGGCGTTGATGGCTGCGGTATCGTCCGTCCGTCCGTCGCCCAGCGCGCCCTTGTCGTTGACCGAATAGATGTCGAGCGCCTTCGCCTGCAGCGTCCGTGCCCGGCCGCCGGGGCGAGCGACCATGGTACCCGGGGCTATACCGGCGGCCACGGGATCACGCTGTCCCGCTATCGCCAAGGGGACCAGCGGTATCGTTCCCCCCACCGAAAGCATCAGGGCATCGCGGCGCGACAGTGACGTGGCGGCATCGCTACCCGGCTTCGCGCGACGCAGGAAGGCGAGCAACCGGCGGATAATCGACACGCTTCTTTCTCCTCGGACCGTGTGTTCCCTGCTGTCAAAGCACCTTGTCGGTTCGTGGCGTCGTTAGACAATCGGCAGGTTAGTACGGCACACGGTTGAACTGCCGCGCGGTCACCGCGAGCAGACGCTGGATCGCGGGAAGCCGCGCCAGCCAGATTTGGATGCGAGCCCGTGCCGGCAACAGCGCCATTGCCTTGGGATCGGTGGCGCAAGCGACAAATCCAGCCCTGTCTACGATGCAACGACACTCTCCACGTTCGGCCGGATCGTCGATCCGAAACGCCGCCAGCAGGAGTAGATGAGCGAAGAAACGGGCGACATGCGCATGGAAAGCGGCGATCCGTACGGGATCGGTTTCGTTTGCACGGAACATCTGTCGCTCGAGCTCGATCATCGTTGCGGCATGGCCGAAACTGGCCACGCTCAGGCCGCGCGAAGTGCTTCCTTGGCGGGTCAGCGCGACATACAGCCGGTCGGGGATGTAGCGTACCGAGCGAGTATACTGGGCGACATTACGGGAAAACACCGAATCCTCAAATGCCCGCAATTCAGGAAAGGTGATTGCGTTATCGTTCAGCAGCGTGCGTCGATAGACCTTGTTGCAGGCACTGGTGAGGAAATTACGGTCCAGCATTGCGTCGATGAATATTGTTTCGCCGGTTGAGGTGAACTCGCGATCCGGACCACGCGCAGCGACAAGCTTCCCCCGATCGTCGCGGAATTCGAGGCCGAAGGAGACGATGTCCAGTGCCGGATCGGCGGTAAAAAACGGTAGGACGCGGGCCAGCAGGTCGGAAGCGATCGTGTCATCGCTGTCGACGAAGGAAACATATCGGCCTCGCGCTTCGGCTAACCCAAAGTTGCGTGCCGACCCCTGTCCACCGTTGGCTTTCGTGAAAACACGCAACCGACCATCTTCCTGTGCAATAGTCCGCAGGATATCCAGACTGTTATCGGACGAACCATCATCGACCGCCACGACCTCAAGATTAGCAACACTTTGGCCAAGAATGCTGCGGATGCAGCCTTCGAGATGGGCGGCCATGTTGTAGACCGGCACGATGACGCTGAACGTCGGCGTCCCGGCGGAAGTCTGTACCAGTGGCAGGCCCATGTTAGCCTTTCAGTTCACGTTGAAAATAAAAAGGATTAAACGGCGAAAAGCCGTTAGTGTCGTCGCGGAAGTTGGTCAGGCGCGATACGGAACACAAAATCAGCGTTGCCAGCAAGGATCCGGTAAGCAGGCGTTCGCCGCACAGTTGTACCGTCGATCGCCGGACGGACATGGCGACGAACAGATATAGAAGAAACAGGAACAGGGTTTGGAAGCGTAATCCGGCATAGTAGAAGCGAGCGAGACCGAACGAGGCAAGCTGCATGCCCAGGATTGCGAACACAGGGAATCTGCTGGCAACGATCGGACGATCGGAGTAGCGGATCGCAACCACGACCACTACCGTGGCGAGCAGCGGAATGATACCGGATAGGCCGCCCAAACCCACGAGCTCGGTGTTCTGCGATACCTTGTCGCCAAGATAGCTGCCAAACACGACGAGGACCACGACCATTCCTAAAGCCGCGCCGATGAAGGTCTTGATCCGGGCTTCAAACAACGCCCACAGACCGACAGCGAGCAGCACCGACGATACCTGTATGCTTGCGGCGATGATCCCGCACAGGACGAATGCCCGCAGGCTGCCACGTGCGAAGGCGGCCGCGCCCAAGGCTATGATCGCGAAAGCCAGCCCGTAGCGTAGGCCGTTAATTGTCATGTCGATCAGGAAGAATGGCATGACGATCGTCAGGAACAGGAGCGGCGATCGTTCGAGCAGGAGGCCGGCGCACAGCATGATGAGCGCCGTGGTGCTGCCCAAGACGATCAGCACGTCGAACGAGTCTCGGAAGAACCAGTTTAGAACCTCGATCAGCAGGGTGAACCCCGGCTCGAAGCTGGATGCCAAAATTCCCTGATAGCGGATGATGTCGAAGCTCTGGACATAGACCGCGCTATCGGTCCCGACCATGCCCCGCCCCGCGATCAGCACGAACATCGGAATGAAGGCAAGAATCGTCGCGATCCGCAACTTGTCGAGTAGCAATCCTGCTGCCACCGACAGGATCAGAATGGCGTAGCAGACGTAATAGGGGGTCATGCTCTGGACAAATCCGGATTTGGCCTAGCTTTGATGCCATCGAAGGTGTCTGACGCCGTTGCGACGGTATCAACGCCGCCAATGCGTTTGTCCTTCGTGACCGTAAAGCGAACCGTTAGCCATCGCCATACGCGTCCCGGTGCTCTCCCAGCTTTGGCGACGGAACCTGCGAACAGTGCATGGGACAGTGCAACGCCGAAATTAACGATGACACTGATCCCGAGCGTCGGGCGCACCATATTTAGCTTGGTAGGCACGATCAGATCCCAGCCATTCTTCGGGTTCGTGTCGAACATGGTGAGTTTGATGTAGTCGCCCATCGCGAGGATCGTCTCGACAGTTCCCTCGGCGTAGCGGGATCGCTTTTGCGTGGGGATGATGAGCGAGAGTGAAAGCATCAGCGGTTGGCCAGCGCGTTCTGCACGTAGGGCAGCGTCAGCAGCGTCTGCTTCACTTCTGCTACCGTGAGGCGCTGGGTGTTGTGTGAGGTATAGTCGTCGACCAGATTGGCTTGCGGCGATCCTTCAGAAATGAAAACTTCATAGTTCAGGTCGCGGTTGTCCGCCGGCACCCGCCAGTAACGGCCCATATCGTCGGCCTTGGCCATTTCCTCGCGCGAGACGAGGGATTCATACAGCTTCTCGCCGTGACGGGTTCCGATGATGCGGATATTCTCGGGAACCTCGAAAAGTTCGCACAGCGCGGTCGCGAGGTCGGCAATGGTGCAGGCCGGTGCCTTCTGGACGAAGATGTCACCCTGCGCGCCATGGGTGAAGGCGTGCAGCACCAGATCGACCGATTCCTCGAGCGACATCAGGAAGCGGGTCATCGATGGATCAGTGATCCCCAGTTCCTGGCCGGCCTTGATCCGTTCAATGAACAGCGGGATCACCGAACCGCGCGACGCCATGACATTGCCATAGCGCGTCGCGCAGAGGACCGGATCGTTCCTGCCCATTGTGCGCGAGCGCGCGACCAGGACCTTTTCGGCCATGGCCTTGGAGATGCCCATCGCGTTGATGGGATAGACCGCCTTGTCGGTGCTCAGCAGCACCAACCGCTGCACGCCGTTGAGCAAGGTAGCGTTGATGACGTTCTCGGTGCCGATCACGTTGGTGCGCACTGCTTCCATCGGATGGAACTCGCAGGACGGAACCTGTTTGAGTGCTGCGGCGTGAAATGCGTAATCGACTCCGCGCATGGCAAGGTTGATGGAGTCGGCGTTCCTGGTATCGCCGATGATAAAGCGAACCTTATCGTTGCGCAGCTTGATGCGCATGTCCTCTTGCTTCTTCTCATCCCGAGAGAAAACAATGATCTGCTTGACATCCGTTTCCAAAAAGCGACGCAGAACAGTGTTCCCGAAGGAGCCGGTGCCGCCAGTTATAAGCAATGTCTTTCCATCAAGCATTACAAGTCACCTGTATTTCACAATGCCCGTTCGCCGAGCTTCGCGTAGAAATCATACATGTCGTCGATCAGCGCTGGCCAATCGGCGACGTCGTGCGGAACTACCTGCTTGAGCGAGGTGGGATCTAGGCTGCGATCGATCTTGAAACCCTCGTCCGGTACGATCTGGATATCGTCACGCCCCCAGCGAGCAGCCGCCAGCGACAAAAGACGAGCCTTGTCAACTGGCGCTGCTGCAAGATGGTAGAGGCCGTGCAGATCGGGCCGGCACGGAAGAAGGTTCTGGCCGATAAATTGCGCGATAGCATTCACTGGCAGACCGGAGAAGAAGGCATTGGGAAAGCCGCGAACTTGCCCAGTCTGGGATAGAAACCAGTCGATCAGCGATCCGTTCGGCTGCATGCCCATGCCAATGATGGAAGTGCGTAGCGTAAGAGCCGATCGTGTCACCTCGCCGATCAGCTTCGAAGCGCCATAGGCGTCTTCGGCATCGGGAATATCGATCTCGCGCCTGTTCCCCGAACGGCCGGAAAAGACGCAGTCGGTGCTGAAGTGGATCAGCTTAAAGCCGTCGCGCTCCGCCGCGATTTCCAGTCGCTTGGGGAAGACGCTGTTCAGCCGGAACAACGTGGCTTCATCCTTGACGGCATCGACCTGCTTGATGACGCCGGCGGCGTTTATCACGATCTGCGCTTCCATCGACTGTGCGGCACGACGGACGGATCCGATGTCATCGGCGTCGACCGACAATTGGTAGCGCAAGCCATGCGACCATCCGAAATGCGGCATGGCCGCACGCCTGACCGTTCCCTGCACGTCATAGCCTTGATCATGCAGCGAGCGGTGCAGGGCAAATCCGAGCATTCCGGACGCGCCGACTACGAGAATTTTCTTCATCGCTTCACCTATGCTGTTGGGCAAGGGCCTGAGCAACCAGATCGCTGGCGATCTCGATGCTGTCGGCACTCAGCGTCTTGATCTTGCGATCCGGCCATGCACGTTGGAGCACCTTCTTAGCGGCATAGACTCCATGTTCCCAGACGACCGGGGCGACCTTGCCGATCGCCTTCGCCCTGGCGACCCTTCCGTGATGTCCCAGCGCCTTCATGATTTCACTTTGCCGGTCGGGATGGCGCACAAGCAGCAAGGCGTAGAAGCGTGAGAAATTGAATCTGTCGCGCCTATCGCGGCCGGCCCGATCGATCGCGGCCAGGGTGGCTTGCCCCCAGACGGTTTCGACGCTGAAGAACTCCGGGACGTCCGCCGGCCAAGGCTCGCCGATATAGGATCGCATATGGGGATCGGACCAGAGGTCGCCCTTGTGCTGGCGCATCGCGCTCCGGCCGGCGTTACTGGAAACCGATGCGCCACCGATCGTAAGCGGAAGATCGATGATCGCATGCCGCGGCGAGAAATAGGCAGCAAAATATGAGAACGACACATCCGGGCTTACGCCGTCGAAACAGTGACCGATCTCGGCGTGCAGCTCGGTCAGGGTCGACCGTGCCACGATGCCGTGGTAGACACGTGGCATCGAACTGCATCCTTGACCGGCATTGTCCAGAAACGCGTCGATCTGCGACCGAGCGTCGACCACCGTGTCCGACACGGTCGGATCCAGCCTGAGGAACAACTTTCCCGAAACCGCTTCGCCGAAATATTTCGACCGGATACCGGGCCAGTTGTAGGCGGCATAGACACGCGGGTCGCTGGTTACGCTGGTCAGGCCTTCGCGTTGCGCGCGGCGCGTCCATGAGAATAGCTGCGGCGTAACCCCGTCGTCATCGCCTATCATACAGATAAAGTCGCCATGCGCATATTTGACGGCTTCTTCGAAGCACTGCGTCATATTCTTCAGTGCAGGCACGTGATGATGCTTGATGCGCTGATCGCCCAGAGCCGCAAATTCGCGGGCGAGCAGATCGCCGTCGTCGCTGCTGTCGAAAACGACTAGCTCGAAATCGTCCTGGAACGATAGGACCGAACGTATCGTCTGGATACATTGCTCCTGACGGTTCTTCGTCGGGATCACGATGGATAAAAGAGGGGTCAACGCCACGCCGCACGCTTTCCAGATACGAGAAGGATCAGCAGGTCGATCAGGTTGCGCAGGGTCCAGGCGGCCGCGCATCCGATTGGCCCAAAATGAAGTGACGCCAGATAGGCCGTTGGGATGAAGATGAGAAGCTCACCGGTATGGATCATGGCGATGAGTTCCGGGCGCCCCTTCGCATACAACTGGGTGAACGGTACCTGGGCAAACGCCGAGAAGAGGAAGCCAAACGCCAGCACGCGGACCACGCCGGTCGAATTTGCCGCATAGACCGGGCCCAGCCAAAAATGAAGGATAAAGGGTGCCAACAAGGCTAGTCCGGCCGCGACGGGAACACAGGTCGCTGCGATCAGGAGATAGGCATGTCGCGTATCAGACCCTTCTTCGCCAATGGCGTGTGAGGCCACCAGTCGAGGGTATAAACCTCGCGTCACCGCCACGGGGAGAACCAGCAGCTTCATCACCAGCTCCGACGGTGCGGCATAGAAAGCGACGATTGTGGAGCCGCGGGCATAGGCAAGGACGTAGCGATCCAGATATCCCATCAGCGGGCTGATGGCGCCGGACACTGTGACCCAACTACCGAACCCCATGAGCATTCGCAGTTGCTGACGCCGGATGCTTCCCAAGCGGATCTCGCGCCAGATTGCGTTCTGGTACAGGCCGAGTGCTAGTGCCAGCGCCCGCCCCGCCAGCAGTCCCGCCGCAGCTGCCGTGAAGCTGGATTGCACCATGACCACCATGGCGGTCGCCCCCACGATCGGCAGGGCGCCGCCGGCGACACGCTGAATGTTCGATTCCAGGAAACGCTCGCGCCCGTCCCAGAAACCTTGGACCACAAGATGCGGCAGTAGCAGGGGAATCGAACAAGCGATCAGCGTGAAACCGGTGACCGCATCTCTGGTGACGTTAGGCGATGTTTTAAGGATGTCGGAGACAAGCCAGTCGATGCCGAACAGTAGCGCCGCTCCTCCGACTAGGCCGCTTGCGATTGAAACGAACAGCGCGGTGCTCAGTATTTCCTGAAGCGCAGCGGTGTTTGCGCCTTGCTGGCGGGAAACCAAGAGCGTGACGGCACGCGACAGCCCCAAGTCGAGAATACCAGCGTAACCGACAAGCGCCCAGGCCAGCAGCAGTAGCGAGAACAATTCGGTCGGCAGATATCTTGGAAGCGCTGCCAGGCAGGGGATCGCGACGACGATAGGCACGATCGATCCGGCAATGTTGATCGTCGAGGATCGGGTGACCCGGGAATTCAGAATCTGACGAACGCGCACGGATTGGCGCAAATACGCGCCGATGCGGCGCCAGGACGAACCGTCACGTAACGGGACGTCGTGTGTCACCGCGCACCGAAGCCGGTCAGCATCGTCTTGATCGTACGCGCGACGATCAGCAGGTCGATCCACGGCGAGAAATGCTTGATGTAGTAGAAGTCGTAGTGAAGCTTGCTCTTCACTTCCTCGACCTCGGCGACATGCCCCTGGTTCACCTGCGCCCATCCGGTGATGCCGGGGCGCACGATGTGGCGATAGGGATAGAAAGGAATTTCCTTCTCGTACCAGCGCGAGAGGACTTCAGCTTCCGGGCGCGGCCCGATCCAACTCATCTCGCCCTTGATGACGTTGAGCAACTGCGGCAACTCGTCGAGCCGGCTTTGACGCAAGAACCCGCCGGGGCGGGTAACGCGCATGTCGCCGTCCTTGGTCTTGGCAGCATCTAGCAGGTCGCCGGTTCCTGCCGGCACATGAGTCATCGTGCGGAACTTGAACACACGGAATGGTCGTCCCTGATACCCAATCCGGACTTGACGGAAAAGAATGGGACCTGGCGACGTAAACCGTACCACCAGTGCAATTACGATCAGTAACGGCATCAGCACGATGATGGCAGTAAACGCGCACACTACGTCCACGAAATGCTTCGCCCGCATATAGGATCGTAACGGGGATAGGGTGCCAAAGCTGTTTTCGGACAAATGCTCGAGTTCGACCTTGCCGCTTAATGATTCGAGCAAGTGTTTGAAGTGGTAGACAGGTAGATCGCTCAACGCACATGCTGCTAGGCGACGATCCCATGCGTCGGAAATGTCGGCTCGTAGGTCAACGGCAATGGCATCTAGATGAGATACGTCATCAAGGGGATCGTTCAGTAAAGACCACTGTATATTGTCCGCGTTGGCCGGAATCGTATATTGGCCTTCAGGAATTATTCCAATACACATGCGCCGCCGCCGCCCCATAAGGGCAACTAGAAAAAAAAGTACAATATTAGATACAAAGCTAGTTGTTAACAATATACGACTATATTCGAATCTGCCAAGTATAAATATTGCTAGAAGCGCCGCATGTGCGATTGTGAAACTTGGTACAATATAAGCGCTTGCTTCAACGCCGGGGTATTTGCTTACGCCACGAAATAGAAATATGCCTGCAATGCTTGCGATCGCACATCCTATCAAGGTGTCCAAAAGAAGTTTATCGCTGTGTGGGCCGTCAGGCACAAGGCGTACGACACAAAAATATTGCACCAGAAGAGCGATTGCTCCTAATACAATTTGCGCGCTTTTGCTATCCAGCAGCGAAATCTTGACGACGGTCTTTTCTTGCATGGTAACCGTCTTTAGAGCCTAGGGTGATGTCCAGGTTTGGACGGCCTGTCGAACGTGACATTGCCTTCTCGATGCGGCCTATAGAAACGAAGCGTTGGATCGTAAATAGTCGGCGAAAATGGCTTCGCCCGTACGGAATCAGGGTCGAAGTGCGGCGCAAAAGGTTCCGTTCGGGCGGCGTTTGCCCTAGACAAAGCGGCGATATGAAATCACGTCCATCAAGCGCCTTAATGGCAAGGCCTTCTTTCCCGTTCTTGATGCTTTTGCTGCTGATTGCCGCTCTGTGGCTGGCGGGCGGTGCGTCGCGGGCTGATGCTTTCGGTCAGATAATCGTCCGCGTCGCTGCATGGACGGCCATGTGCGCCGCCGCCTTGTTCGGTGCCCGACCTCGACTGGCTGAACAGCGGCCAATCGTTCTGCTTTTGGGTGCGGCGGTCCTGCTGGCGTTTATACAGTTGGTACCGCTGCCGCCTGTGCTGTGGCAAGCATTGCCCGGTCGCACACTTGTAAGCGAAGCGGCGACCATCAGCAACCAATCTCAACCTTGGCGATCATGGGCAGTGGTTCCTGGGGCGGCCTGGAACGCCCTTTCGTCGCTAGCCATACCAGTGGCAATTTTGTTGCTGACGACCGGCAGTCGACCTGAAGAGCGTCAGTTACTCACGAGCATCATGTTGTCCCTGATTTGTGCATCTGCCTTTCTGGGGTTGCTGCAGTTTTCTGGAAAGGTTTTCACGAACCCGTTTGTCAACGACACGATGGGTCAGGTCAGTGCGACCTTCGCTAATCGCAATCACTTTGCTCTCTTCGTTGCCTTTGGGTGCGCAATCGCGCCGGCCTGGGCGTTTCTTGGAGGCAAAAGGCCGGGATGGCGCGGGCCAGTGACGCTAGGGTTGCTGCCAATTTTCATACTGATTATCTTGGCTAGCGGATCGCGTGCCGGCATGCTCGCTGGCCTGGTTGGATTAGCAGCAGGGCTGGCAATGGTTTGGCGGCCGCTTCGACTGGAACTGGGGCGTCGCCCGCCATGGGTTGGCTGGACGTTGATCGGCGGGTTCTTCATGGCGATCATCCTGTTGACGGCATTGAGCATTGCCGCGGACCGCGCCGTATCAATTAGCCGTGCGCTGACGCTCGACAACGGGCATGATATGCGCCAGCGAGGCTTGCCTACCGTCATCGAGATGCTTTGGTCATATTTTCCGGTCGGGTCGGGGGTGGGCGGGTTTGATCCGATGTTTAGAATAAACGAGCCTTTTGATCTTCTGAAGATTACCTACTTCAACCATGCGCATAACGACTATCTCGAAATTGTACTGGATGGAGGAATAGCAGGCTTGCTTGTCCTAACATCTGCGATTGGATGGTGGCTATGGAAAAGCTTTTACGCATGGCGTCAGGTGGAATTGTTGCCCCGGCTCGGATCAATCCTGCTTATGCTAGTGTTGCTTGCCAGCATGTTCGACTATCCTGCGCGTACCCCACTCGTCATGGCGACGATGGTGATTTCGGGCCTCTGGCTGAATGGAACACGCGATCTGGTACGTCCAGCTTTACCCGTCCGAGGGTAGCACCTATAGGCTGCGATCATCCTTCATCGTTCAGGAAATCTCGGGTAGATGCGTTATCTTATTCTCGCCCTGCTCACGGCAGCGACTGGCCTTACGGGCTGTGCCGGTCGCTCGGAGCTGGTATCGACCGAGCGCCTAGCAGTCGTCAAGGATACGAGCGCATTCCCTGCCCCCAATCGTAATGATTTGACTGTCGCCGATCGGCCCTCGTTGATTGGGCCGCTCGATACGATCCAAGTGGATGTGTTCAATGTCCCCGATCTAAGTCGCGAAGTGCAGGTCGATGCAAGTGGACGTATTTCAATACCACTAGCCGGAACCATTCCGGCTAGTGGAAAGACGGCAACCGAATTGGCAGCCGCCATTGAGGCGGCGTTGCGCACGCGGTATGTACGCCAGCCCGAGGTGACGGTAAACATCAAGAATTCTGTAAGCCAGGTCGTGACGATCGACGGCCAAGTCGTCGAGCCCGGCCTGTACCCGGTAACCAATCAGATGACACTGATGCGCGCTATAGCGTCGGCCAAGGGAATGTCAGAATTCGCACGTGCCGACGACGTAGTGATCCTGCGGACGGTTGACGGACGTAAGATGGCAGGACTGTACAACATGGCGGCGATCCGCCGCGGTGCGTACGACGATCCTGCGATCTTTGCCAATGACGTGATCGTCGTGGGTGACTCACCACAGCGTCGCATCTTCCGCGATTTCATTTCGCTTGCTCCGCTTCTGGCTGCGCCGCTCGTAGCCGTTCTGCAATAGAGTTCTCATTCGCCATGAACGATATCGTACCCTCCTTGCCCGACCGCGCGGCAGTGCGCGGCATAACGTCCGTGAACGAGCAAGGGCGAATGCCGCTGATCCGACAATATATGCGGATTGTGGTGCGCTGGCGCTATGTCATCATCGCCTCGATCGTAGCCTCCGTCTTGTTGGGTCTCATCGCAACTTTGCTGATGACGCCAAAATATACCGCTATCGCTACGATTGAGATTTCGCGCGAAGCCAGCAAAGTTACTGATTTTCAGGGAGTCGAGCGCGAAACCAGCGTCGCCGATCAGGAATTTTACCAGACGCAATACGGTTTGTTACGATCGCGTACACTATCAGAGCGGGTTGCAATACAATTGCGCCTAGTTGACGATCCGAAATTTTACGAAATGTTCGGTTTTGCGAGCGATCATCCCGGTTTTCAGATCACTAATAGTCGTTTTTCGGCATCAGGACGTGATGTTCGGCAGCGTGTGGCAGGCGAAATATTGCTAAAAAACTTTTCGTTGTCGCCGACCCGACTGTCCCGTCTCGTTGATATCGGATTCACCAGCCCCGATCCCGCTCTGTCTACACGGATCGCCAACGCGTGGGCAGAGAATTTTATCCAACTTAATCTCGAACGCAAAGTGCAAGCTACATCTTACGGTCGCAATTTGCTTCAACGACAGTTGGCGCAGTTGAAGGAACGACTTGACACGTCGCAACGTCAACTCGTCGCCTACGCATCGGCGCAGCAGATTATCAACCTCCCGTCGCAAGGCAGTGATGGGCGTGGTGCCACTGAACGGTCGATCGTTGTCGACGACCTTGCAGCGCTGAACGCCGCTTTGTCGCAAGCGACTGCGGACCGCATTCAGATGGAAGCGCGCTATGCACAGGCAGGTAGCGGTGGTGGTTCGACAGAAGCGTTGCGCAACCAAGCAATCAACAACCTTCGTCAACGGCGTGCCGAACTGGCAGCCGAATATCAGCGATTGATGATACAGTTCGAACCAGAATATCCGGCCGCGCGAGCTATACAGTCGCAACTGACGCAGCTTGACCGATCGATTACTCGCGAAGAAAGCCGCGTTTCTGGATCTTTGCGGGCTGATTATCTTGAGTCACAGCAGCGCGAATCGGCATTGCAGGCTAAAGTTAACCAGTTGAAGGAAAGTTATCTAGACCTGCGTCGGCGTAGCATCCAGTATAATATCTATCAGCAAGAAGTTGATACCAACCGTGCGTTGTATGATGGGCTACTGCAGCGCTTCAAAGAAATAGGTGTGGCTGGTGGCGTGGGTGTGAATAATATCTCTGTCGTTGATCCTGCTGATATTCCGAACGTTCCTTCGAGCCCGAAGTTGCTAATTAATCTCGCGATAGCTCTACTCGTTGGTCTGCTTCTCGGGGCGGGAATCGCCATTGCGCTCGAACAGATTGACGAAGCGATCGCTGATCCGACAGAGGTCGAACGTCGTCTCGGACTCCCAATGCTTGGCCCGGTGCCCAAGGTAAACAGCACGACACCCAAAGAGGCACTGCTCGACCGCAAGTCCGATTTGGTCGATGCCTATCTAGCGATTCAGACAAACCTAGCCTTCACCACCGAACATGGTGTGCCGCGCTCGCTGTCGGTTACCTCGACCCGCCCAGCCGAGGGCAAGTCGACGACCGCGCTGGCGCTGGCCACCATGCTGGCACGCAGCGGCAAGCGGGTGATCCTAATTGATGGCGACATGCGCTCGCCTTCGGTCCATCATCTGGGTGGGGTGAGTCACGACCACGGACTTAGCAACTTTCTGGCCGGGCAAGATGATATCGCGCCGCTGACCTTCGACATGACCGATCTGGGCTTCACCGCAATGTCGTCCGGGCCAATCCCGCCGAACGCCGCCGAACTGTTAACTGGTAACCGCCTGTCGCTGTTGATGGAACGGCTATACGAGCATTTCGATCATGTCGTGATTGACAGCCCGCCGGTGATGGGCCTGGCTGACGCACCGCTGATCGCAAGCCGGGTCGAGGGCGTCGTCTATGCAGTGGAATCGCATGGTATCCGCTCGACGCTGGTCAAGACCGCGCTGGCGCGGCTTGCTGCGGCCAATGCACATATCCTCGGTGGCGTGCTGACCAAGTTCGAGTCTCGCAAGGCGCATTACGGCTATGGCTATGAGTACGGCTATGGCTATGGCCGCGACAAAGCCGCTGGGGCCAAGGGCTGATGTCAAAGCGTCGTGTTACCCGTCCCACATGGTCGGCGACCGAATGGGCGGTGCGCGGTGTGCTGGCGGTCGCAACGGCGGGGCTGGGCTATGTCTCGGTCGCCCATTCGCTGGCCTATATGATGCGCGGCAGCGCGCCGACGCGGGCACATGCGCTGGCGCCGTGGGACGGGCGGATCACGGCGCTGCTGTCCGAACAACTGTCCGGTCCTGACGCTACGCCGGCCGATCGCAAGCGCGCCGACGAGTTGGCGCGGCTTGCGCTGCGACAGGACCCAACGGCGGTGCCGGCGGTCGCGACACTGGGGATCAATGCGCAGGTGCGCGGTGATACCGCGGCAGCACGGCGTATTTTCGCTTATTCCGAAAAGCTGTCTCGGCGCGACCTGCGTACCCGGTTATGGGCGATCGAGGATGCGGTCGGGCGCGGCGATATCCCCGGTGCGTTGCACAACTATGATATCGCGCTGCGCACGTCGCGCATCGCGCCCGACCTGCTGTTCCCGGTGCTGGCGTCGGCGATCAGCGATAACGACATCCGGCGGGCGCTGATCGCGACGCTGGTGCAGCGGCCGGTATGGAGCGAACAGTTTCTGGGCTTCGTCGCCGGAACGGGGCCCGATGCACGGGCGACCGCCAACCTGTTTGAAGCACTGCAACGCCGTGGCGTCGCGCTACCGGCCGGAGCGGCGCCGGCACTGGTCGGTCGGCTGCTGGCCGAGAATTATGTCGACGACGCATGGCGTTTCTATGCGGCGCTGACCCCCGGTGCCGACCGACGGGTCGCGCGCGATCCGGACTTTACCGCCAATCCGCAATTGCCTACGCCGTTCGACTGGCTTCCGATCACAGATAGCGGAGTATCAGCAACGCTCCAGCGCGGCGAGCGGGGCGGGATTTTTGATTTCGCGGTGCCGTCCAATCTTGGTGGTCCGATCCTGCGCCAGACACAGCTGCTGCCGCCAGGCGACTATGCGGTCGAAGGGCGCAGTATTGGAATCGAACAAGCCGGCAATGCTCTGCCCTATTGGACGCTGACCTGTCCCGACGGACGCGAGCTGGGCCGGGTGGTGGTACCCAATTCGGGGCAGGCGAATGGCCGCTTTGCCGGGCGCCTGACCGTGCCGGCGGGGTGCCCGGTCCAGCAGCTGGTGCTGGTCGCGCGGCCGTCCGAACAATTGTCGGGCCTGACCGGTCAGATCGACGGCATCCGGCTGAGGCCGGCGGCGCGCTGAACCGGCCTATGCGACGCAGGGCGGATCGGGCTATGAATGACATGATGCGGATCGCTTCCCTCCTGCTGGCCCTGTGCTTGTCCGCACCCGTCATGGCGCAGGACCGCTATCTGGACGGCGCGCAGGACCAGGTCGCGCCGGTCCAGCAGCCTCTGCCCGAAACCCGCCAGGGCGAGACTGCGCGGTCGGTGGCCGGTCAGACCGGGCAGCGCCAGACGCGCGAGGAAGTTGCCGCCGAGGTCGGGATCGAGCCGATGGGGCGCATCAACGGCCGGATCCAGAACCGAGTCCAGTCGCGTATCCGCAACCGGATCGACCGGTATTACGACCCGAACGCCAATGCGACCTCGCCCTTTGCGGTTGCAGGCGATCAGGCGCGTACTGCTGGGCGTCCGCGTCGGTAATGTCGGCGGGCGGGCTGGTGTCACGTCCGGCCATTTCCTACTCAAAAGCACGAATGGCCACCGTTCAATCCGTCGCGTGCTCAAGGGCAGGCCACTTTCCCATCGCATCTTCGTGCTTTCGAGTATTAAAGCGCCATGACCCGTAAGCCCCCGGCCCCCCGCCCCCCCGCCCGCTCGCAGGGCGATCTGTTCCGGCTCGACAGTCCGCTGACCGCCGAAATTCGGGGCGAGCGGTCGTTGATGGCGTTTCCGTTCTTCGCGCTCGCCAAGAATGCCTGGATGAAGCCGCTGACCTACCAGGCAAATGCGGTGTCGATCGAAGTACGTCCGTCGGCAAGTGGCGTCGCGACGATCTATGACAAAGAAATAGTCTTGTATATCGCTAGCCTGATGCTAGCGAAGATCGAGATCGGCGAGACGGTGACGCAGGATTTCGTCTTTACCGCGCACGATCTGTTCACGGTGACTGGCGCCAATCACTCAGCACGGTCGTACGGACGACTGTCGGAGGCGCTCGAACGACTGCAAGGTACGCAGATCAAGACCAATATCGAGGCGGGCGGCGAAGGCGAAGAGGGCTTCTTCTCGTGGCTGTCCGAGGCCAAGCTGCATTATTCGCGCACGCGGGGCGGCGAGCGGCGGCTGAAGGCGGTCAAGGTTCGTCTGTGCGACTGGCTGTTCCGCGCGATCCTGCTCGACCGGCATGTGCTCGACTATGCCGCCGCCTATTTCCAATTGGGGCCAATCGAGCGGCGTATCTACGAGGTGGCACGCTCGAGCGGCGAGGAGCGGTTGGAAACCGACCTCGCGACCTTTCGCCTGCAGATCGGTTATCAGAACCCGCTCGCCAATTTTCGCAATGCTTTGAAACAGATAGCGGCAGCAGACAGCATCCCCGACTATCGGTTGGAGCTGATCGAGCAGGAAGCGCCCGAGGGTGAAGCGCCCCGGCGCGGGCGGCGTGCAACCCCGGTGCAGGTGGTGCTGACCCGCCGCCCCCGCGCGCTCGGCAGTGACGAAGCGGGTGATTCGGGCGAAACCGAATCGGCGGACGCCAACGCCGCCTAATTCCTATCCGAAAGCACGAATGCGGCGGGGTATTTGCTACCCGAAAGCACGAACGTACCGGCATATTGCTATCCGAAAGCACGAATCGCGCGCGGCAATTTGCGCCGAATCGAACGTAATTCCCGCTTTCCTACTCGAAAGCACGAACCGGGAACGCTTCCGATGTTGGATTTGATCTGCAAAGGTCGCGGAAACCGGCAGCGGGGCCGGCAGCAAGGGAATTAGCCGTGACCACATAAAGGAAAGCCCGGCACGAAGGCCGGGCGTCCCAGGGTTTTGGAGCGACGTCGCCAAACGTCGAACCGGCTTTGACAGGCTCTCCAAATACTCCTGATCGCTTGTCGGTTCAAGGACGCGCGTTTCGCGCCACGCCCCTTTTTTGCATGTTTGTCGCGGCCCCGGACAAAGGGGACGATGATGGCGCTCATCCTGGCGCAGGCGATCGCGCGCATGGCCGATCCGGGCCATGGCACACGACCACGCAGCGGCGGCGTGCACCGCACCGGTGCGCCGGTCCGGCGCGGCAGCGTCGAGGCGGGGACGGTCGAGGACAGCTTCTTCGCGGTGCCGGCCAAGGGCGAGACCGACCGGCTGCTGCGCATGGCGCGCGCCGCGCTCGATGCCGGCCGCGCCCGGCGCCGCGCGGCACGGGCCGAGGGGCGCGCGCTGACCGCAGCCGAGGCGGCGCTGTGCCGCCTGACCGCGGGCGCGGTGCGGGTGTTCGAGGAGATCTGTACCCTCGCCCGGCTGAACGGCGGGCGGGTGTTCCCGACCTATGACCATCTGGCCAAGGCGACCGCGCTCGGCCGGGCGACGGTCGCGCGGGCGCTGGCGGCGCTGGAGGCGGCGGGGTTCCTCGTCCGCCAGCGGCGCTTCTGCCGCAACCAGGGCGCGGGGCCGCGCTATCGCCAGACCTCGAACATCTATCGCGCGCTGCTGCCGGGCGCCTTGCTGCGCTTCCTGCCGCGCCGCTTCCGCCCCGCGCCGCTGTCCGACGATATGGCGGCGCATCAGGTGCAGGCGGCGGCCGAACTGGCGGCGATGCGCGCGACGCTGAGCTGCAAGGAACTAGCCGAGGTGACGCTGGGCGGTGCGCTCGGCCGGGTACTCGCCTCGCTCGGTGCGGCGATCGATCGCGCCGCATGCGAGTCTCATTGTGATCCGCAACCGCTCCTAGAGTCATTTAACCAGACGACAGATGTCGTCGGCCTCGCCGGCCGACGGCGTCCGGCCTGACGGCCTACCAGCACGGAAATGTCGAAAACCCAATCAAACACGACCAAATATGGAAACCAAAGGACGCACCGGCTGCGCCGGCGCGATGCTCTCCGACGAGAGCAGGCGGGACCGTGGGTGGCCCAATGTTACATACTATTGCGTGGGACCGGCGGATTTGCGTCGCACCGAGCGATCGTATAACGCGTTCAACAAGAGGATTTTCCGGCGCGGTTCGAACCGAACACGGGCGTTTCCGCGCGCTCATCTTCCAACGGATCCGTTCCATGCAAGCATCCTCCGCCCCGGCGCCGCGCCGGCCCCGCTGGCGCAAGACCAAGGTCGCGCTCGGCATTATTGCCGTGCTGCTGCTCGCCGCGATCGCCTTCCTGTTCCGGCCGATGGCCTCGCCCGCCGGCCCCGCGTCGGACGATAACCGTCCGCTCGACATGGTGGTGATTGGCGGCGGGGTGATGAGCGTGACGCTCGCCACCTATCTCCAGGAGCTGGAGCCGAATTGGCGGGTGGCGATGTTCGAACGGCTCGGCAATGTCGCCGAGGAAAGCTCGAACGGGTGGAATAATGCCGGCACCGGCCATTCGGGCTTTGCCGAGTTGAACTATACGCCGGAAAACCCCGATGGCAGCATCGACACGACCAAGGCGGTCCAGATCGCCGAACAGTTCGAGGTCGCCCGCCAATTCTGGGCGCATGAGGTGAAGACCGGGCGTCTCGGCGC
Organism: Sphingomonas lacusdianchii; assembly: GCF_022664395.1. GTDB lineage: Bacteria > Pseudomonadota > Alphaproteobacteria > Sphingomonadales > Sphingomonadaceae > Sphingomonas > Sphingomonas lacusdianchii. The sequence goes on from NZ_JAKRET010000016.1 coordinate 28,741, forward strand.
GCCGAACGGCTTCATCAACCCGACCCCGCATATGAGTTTCGTATGGGGCGACGCCAATATCGACTATCTGCGCAAGCGGCAGGCGGCACTGGTCAAGAACCCGCTGTTCTACGGCATGGAATATACCCAGGACCCGGCAAAGATCCGCGCCTGGGCGCCGCTGGTGATGGAAGGCCGCGACCCGAACCAGAAGGTCGCTGCGACCTATATGCCGATCGGCACCGACGTGAACTGGGGCGTCATCACCCGCCAACTGGCCGCGGCACTGACCAAAAACCCCAATTTCGACCTTGAACTGCGTCATGAGGTTCGTGGCCTCAACCGCGGGGCCGACGGCATCTGGAACGTGACGGTGCGCGATCTCGCCACCAATAAGGACCGCACCGTCCGCGCGCGCTTCGTGTTCATCGGCGCGGGCGGCGCGTCGCTGAAGCTGCTCCAGATGTCGGGCATCCCCGAGGCGAAGGATTATGGCGGCTTCCCCGTCGGCGGCCAGTTCCTCGCCTTCGAAACGCCGGCGCTGACTGCGCGCCATGACGTGAAGGTCTATGGCAAGGCGGAGGCCGGATCGCCGCCGATGTCGGTGCCGCATCTCGACGCGCGCAAGCTCGACGGGAAATCGGTGATCCTGTTCGGCCCCTTCGCACTGCAAAGCACCAAGTTCCTGAAGAACGGATCGAGGCGCGACCTGTTCAACAGCGTCTACAAGGACAATGTCGGACCGATGATGGCGGTCGGCGCCGAAAATGCCGAGCTGGTCGAATATCTGGTCAAACAGGCGATGCTGACCGACAACGATCGCCAGGCCGAGCTGGTCAAATATTTCCCGAACGCCAAGCAGGGCGACTGGAAGCTCATCACCGCCGGACAGCGGGTGCAGGTCATCAAGCGCGACCCGAAAAAGGGCCCGGTGCTGCAGTTCGGGACCGAGATCGTGACCGACCAGCAGGGCACCATCGCCGCGCTGCTCGGCGCGTCGCCCGGTGCCTCGACTTCGCCGGCGATCATGCTGGAGGTGCTGAAAAAGGCGTTCCCGCAGCGTCTGGCGAGCATCTGGACGCCCAAGATCGAGGTGATGATCCCGTCCTATGGCCGCACGCTCAACGACGATCCGGCCTTCACCAACCAGATCCGACGGATGACCAGCGCGACGCTGAACCTGCCCTTCGTCGAGGTGCCGGCCGATGTCCGTCCGGGTGCCGCCACCGCCCCGGCGCCGGTCGCGACCCCGCCCGCGCGCAGCCTGAACCGCGAGCAGCAGGCGATGTGAGGGCGGGGCGTGGGGGTATCCCCTTGCGCCCCGCATTCCTGCCAAGCACGTCATCCCAGCGCAGGCTGGGATATCCCCGTTGGTTGGCGTTGCGCATCGCTGCGGGGAGGCCCCAGCCTGCGCTGGGGCGACGCCCTTCGGGCAACCAACCTCAATGCGGCACGACGCCCAGCTCGACCCCGGTCTTGTCGTGCAGCGCGAAGCGGTCGACCAGGTCGGCGCTCGCCCGGTTATAGCCGATGACCATCACCTCGGCCCCGTTCTGGCGCAGCCGGGCGACGATCTTGTCGAGCGCGTCGACGCCCGAAATGTCCCAGAAATGCGCCGCGGCGACATCGATCGTCACCGGCACCGCCCCCTCCACGGCAAAGGCGCGGCGGAAACGGTCGACCGAGGCGAAGAAGATCTGACCGCGCACGCGGTAGGTGACGCCACCATCCCCCACGACCCGCTCGACCGCGAACATCCGCTGGACCTTGCCGGCGAAGAATACCCCCGACAGCAACACCCCGGCCAGCACGCCCAGCGACAGGTCGCGGGTCGCGACGACGACCGCGACCGTGACCAGCATCACGATCGACGAGGTCGGCGGATGGCGCCGCAGATTGGCGAGCGAGTTCCAGCTGAACGTGCCGATCGACACCATGATCATCACCGCGACCAGCGCCGGCATCGGTACCCGCCCGACCCATGGCCCCAGAACGGCGAGCAGGAACAACAGGAACGCCCCGGCGACGAAGGTCGACAGCCGCCCGCGCCCCCCTGAGGTCACGTTGATGACCGACTGCCCGATCATCGCGCAGCCGCCCATCCCGCCGAACAAAGCGGCGACGATGTTGGCACCGCCCTGGCCCGCACATTCCTGCCGCTTGTCGCTGTCGCTATCGGTCATGTCGTCGACGATTTGCGCGGTCAGCAATGATTCGAGCAGCCCGACCGCCGCCATGGTGAGGGCATAGGGCAAGATGATCCGCAGCGTGTCGAGCGTCAGCGGCACCTGCGGCCATGCGAAGCTCGGCAAGCCTTCAGGCAGTTTCCCCATGTCGCCGACGGTGTTGACCGGCAGGTTCAGCGCGATGCTGACGACGCTCAGCACCAATATCGCGACCAGCGGCGACGGCACCGCCCGCGTGACCCGCGGCAGCAGGTAGATGATGGCAAGGCCGCCGGCGATCAGCGCATAGCTGTGCCACGTCACCCCGATCAGCTGCGGCAGCTGCGCCATAAAAATCAGGATGGCGAGCGCGTTGACGAAGCCGGTGATGACCGACCGCGACACGAACTGCATCACCCGGTCGAGCCGGAGCAATCCCGCGGCGATCTGGATCAGCCCCATCAGGATGGTGGCGGCGAACAGATATTCGACGCCATGGTCGCGGACCAGCGGCCCGACCAGCACCGCGACCGCCGCCGTCGCCGCCGAGATCATGCCCGGCCGCCCGCCGATACAGGCGATGGTGATCGCAATCGCGACCGAGGCATAGAGGCCGATGCGCGGGTCGACCCCGGCGATGATCGAAAAGCCGATCGCCTCGGGGATCAGCGCCAGCGCAACGACGATGCCGGCCAATATGTCGCGGCGGATCTGCGCCGCTCCGCCAAACCATTGGCGGTGATAGGAAATGGAATCGAAGGTCATGGAAAATCCACATCAAGCCACATGGCGCCGGCAGCGGCGCGAACATTCAGGTCATGTGCGATGTTGTCCGGCGGATCGGCGGCCGGAATAGCCACCCGGAATTGCACCGGGTCCTTGCGAATGTGGCGCCCATAGCGGGCACGAGGGCACACAGGCAAGGGGGCGCTGCCCGCATCGACCGACGATCATCGCTGGTCGGGCTGTGGTGCGAGGATGGTCGGAATCATATGTCAGGCGCGTACCGCCGGCATGTCGCTCCGCCCCGAGCCGGGAGCGCTCGGCCACATGCATCACATGTTGGGTCAGATAACGCCGCCGGATGCCGATCGATCTGGACAGGCGTTCCGTCATACCTGACCACGTTTGAGCGTCCCGTTTCTCCATCGTCAGCGGCCGTCTCGGGCAACCCCATTTGGAAACGGATATTGGGCCGGCTCGGCGGCCGCGACGCAAATGATTGGCGCATATGCCTTGGCCGGCCCGCTACGCGTTCGATTCTGGGAACGGTTCGGTCGTCTGACGAGCGGTTCCCAATCGGGAAGCTCTGACGGTTACGTTGCCGGCTCGACAATTTCACAAAGACAGCCATACTGCTCGCATGACCTTCGTTGTTCACATCGCGGTAGCGACCAGCGGACGATTTAATAACCCGGCCTGATACGTCAGGTCGGGTCCGTCCGAGTGAACCAATGCCGACAGGCATTGTCAGTTTGAAGCGCGGTCTGCCTTGCCAGAAGGAATGGCGACAGGCTTCGCGCTTCCGGAAGAGGGGCGATAGCTGTGAGGCTACCTGCAATCATTCAAAGCTACATCGATGCGTACAATCGTAAGGACGCAGCCGCGCTGGTGGCATGTGTCGGCGACGATGTTGTGTTCGAGAACGTATCAAACTCGGGGCAGAGCATGAAGATCGAAGGTCGGGCCGCCTTCGCCGACCTTGCGGAACAAGCGGCCACGATGTTCACGACCCGACATCAGGCCATCACCAACGCAGTCGTTGATGGCGATCGTGTCGCAATGGAGGTTGATTGGACCGGCACCCCGGCTGTCGATCTTGGGCCTATGAAGGCTGGTGAACCGATCGCCATGCGAGGCGCATCGTTCATGACGATCAGGGATGGCTTGCTGACGCGGATCGTGGATTTGAGCTGATTTATGCGACAGGCGCCGGTGTGAGAGGGGCCTTCGGCCCTTCCCATCTCCCGATTCCAATCGGGACGGTCGCTTGGCGTACGATTTTGACCATCTCGTCGGACCCACGGTCGTCACGGTTGCTTGGAAAGCAGGTCATCGGCAGGTGCGCCGATGGCGGCGCCGCACGCGACGGAGGCGAGCAAGGTGGACAAGGACGCCGTCGACGCTCCCGTTCGTGCCGGACCGGGGCTATCCGGCGCGAGTGGATCGGGCGTGGCTGCCTTTGCGGCGATCAGCAGGAAGGCCGCAGGGCCATGTTCGGCCGACGTCCCCTCACCCTTGCTCCAGCCATGAGCGGGCGTCCTCGACCTTTTCGAAAACCCCTGTCTCGGCGGGCAGCGTCAGGCGTTTCTTCTGCATCCGCAGCAGCGCGCCCCCGCCGGCAAAGGCGATCCGGTCGGCAGGGGCGAGGATGCCGGCCAGGTCGGACTGGACATAGGAAAACGCCTCCTGCGGCTGAACGAGTGTCCCCGACAGGTCGACCAGCACGCGTCCCTTGCCGTGGATCCGGCGACTTTTCGTCAACCGTTGCCCGAGATCGGAAAAATGACGCCGGCATGCGTCGCGGTTCCACAGTCCTTCCGGTCGATCGACAAGGATCTTTTCGATATCCGCCGCCAAAAATACCTCCCGGAAACGCCAGAATTTACAATATGATGGTTGGATAATCGGGTTTGTCCGCAACAGTTCCTCCAACTATCGGCGGATATTCGGCCAACATCATGGATTTACGGGATAAGACAATGATATAGTTACATAAATAGTATCTTGCAGGGGTGCATGGCGGGAACGAAAAGCATCGATACGTGCAACCTTCGTCACCTTTCGAAGCGTTGCCCGCCGCCTACCAATTCCCCGTCCGATCGGTTATGGGATCGGCGTCCAGCACGCACGACAGGGAGGGCGACATGACCAATTGCACCATGCCCGCCCCCGGCGATCTTTGGGTCGGTGGCATCCACCACTGACGCCCACGGTCTCCGACCGACCTGCCCCCTGCTGATTACAAGGACCGCGCATCTGCCGCGGAAACTGCCATGACCGACGACGATACCGAGGATCTGTTTCCGCGCGCCTCCGTGCTGCGCGCGGTGCTCGCCTTTACCTTTCGCCACTGGGCGCGCACGCCGTGGCTGGCGGTCGCGTGCGGGGCGGCGATGCTGCTGGCGACGCTGACCGAGGTGTTCGTGCCGCTCTATGCCGGTCGGATGATCGACGCGGTCGGCAGCGGTGCGACGCAGGCGGCATGGTGCGCCTTCGCGGTCATCACCCTGCTCGGCGGGGCGATGGTCGTGCTGCGCCATCTGGGCTGGTGGACGATCACCCCGCTGACGCTGGGCATGATGCGCGACGTGACGCAGGAGGCGTTCGCCCGCGTCCAGCGGCTGTCAACCGACTGGCACGCCAATGCCTTTTCGGGGTCGACGGTCAGGCGGATCACGCGCGGCATGTGGGCGCTCGATACGCTCAACGACGTGCTGCTGCTGTCGCTGCTCCCCTCGCTGACGGTGCTGGTCGGCACGGTCGCGCTGCTGGCGCTGCACTGGCCGTTGCTGGGGCTGGTGATGGGGGTCGGCGCGGTCGGCTACATCACGCTGACCGTGTGGCTGGCGACGCGGGTACTGGCGCCGATCGCGCGGCTGTCGAACCAGTGGGATACCCGGATGGGCGGGGTGCTGGCCGATGCGATCGGCACCAATGCGGTGGTGAAAGCCTTTGGCGGCGAGACGCGCGAGGAGGCGTTGCTGGCGAAGACCGTCGCCAAATGGCGGCGGCGGACGCTGCGCACCTGGCTGGCCTTTACCTGGGCCGGGTCGGGGCAGTTAGCGCTGTTGTGGCTGATCCGCATCGCCGCGACCGGCGCGGCCTTGTGGTTATGGGCGCAGGGGCAGGCGAGTGCCGGTGACATGGCCTATGTCGTCACCAGCTATCTGGTGCTCAACGGATATCTGCGCGACATTGGCCAATATGTGCACCAGTTGCAGCGCGCGGTGAACGAGATGGAGGAGCTGGTCGCGCTCCACGACGAACCGCTGGGCGTTGCCGACCGTGCCGATGCGCGGCCGATCGCGATCGGCGGCGGCGAGATCGTGTTCGATGACGTGACGTTCCGCTATGCCGGGCAGGACCGGCCGCTGTACGAGCGGCTGTCGGTGACGATCGCGGCGGGGCAGCGCGTCGGGCTGGTCGGGCCGTCGGGGTCGGGCAAGACCAGCTTCGTGAAGCTGATCCAGCGGCTCTACGACGTCGATGCCGGGCAGGTGACGATCGACGGGCAGGACGTGGCGCAGGCGACCCAGGCGTCGCTCCGCCGACAAGTCGCGATCGTGCCGCAGGAACCGGTGCTGTTCCACCGGACGCTGGCCGAGAATATCGGCTATGGCCGGCCCGACGCGACCCAGGCGCAGATCGAACAGGCGGCGCGGCTCGCCAACGCCCACGACTTCATCATGGCGCTGCCCAAGGGCTATCGCACGCTGGTCGGCGAACGCGGCGTTAAGCTGTCGGGTGGCGAGCGCCAGCGGGTGGCGATCGCGCGGGCGTTCCTGGCCGATGCGCCGATCCTGATCCTCGACGAGGCGACCTCCAGCCTCGATTCCGAAAGCGAGGCGGCGATCCAGCAGGCGATGGAGCGGTTAATGATCGGCCGCACCGCGATCGTCATCGCCCACCGCCTGTCGACCGTCCGCGCGCTCGACCGCATCCTGGTGTTCGCCGGCGGGCGCATCGTCGAGGACGGCACCCACGATGCGCTGCTCGCGGCGCCGGACGGGCAGTATCGGCGGCTGTTCGAGCGACAGGCGGGGACCGCGGTGGCGGAGATCGCCTGATCGCCCAGGATCGAAAGGTACGCTTCAGACCGAACGGGATGGCGGGGACCCAAAGCCGGCAATGCCTGTTTTCCGGGGGATTTTCGCTAGTATCGGGATGAACCCTATGACGAAGCGCAACGGATATCTGACCGCCGGTGCCCTTGGTGCTGCCATACTCGGGACCATGATGGCCCTTGGCTATGCCGAGGACAGGATCGATACGCGATCGACGGACAGGGCGGCGATCGGCAATTCGCTGTCCGAACGCCAGATGCTGGAGCGGCGTCGCGGGCGGGTGGCCGAGGTAGCGATCGCCGGCACGACCGTGCAATAGGATGATGGCGGCATCGCAGGGCTGCCGTCCTCGAGAAATCCGGCTTGCCGTCATTGCAACCATGCCCACGAAGCCAAACCGCCCGCCCCTCGTTTCGCCCTCGACCATTATTCGAGGGAAACACCATGAAGATCGCCGATCTCATCACCGACACGCTGATCGCGGCGGGTGTCGAGCGGATTTGGGGCGTGACGGGCGATAGCCTGAACGCGATCAATGACAGCCTGCGCCGTTCGGGCGAAATCGAATGGATGCATGTCCGCCATGAGGAGGTCGCGGCCTTTTCGGCGGGCGCGGAGGCGGCGGCTACGGGCAAACTGGCGGTGTGTGCGGGCAGCTGCGGGCCGGGCAATCTCCACCTCATCAACGGGCTGTTCGATTGCCAGCGCAACCGTGCGCCCGTCCTCGCCATCGCCGCGCATATCCCGTCGAGCGAGATCGGCCTGAACTATTTCCAAGAGACGCACCCGACCGAGCTGTTCCGCGAATGCAGCCATTTCTGCGAGATGGTGCAGACCCCCGAACAGATGCCCGAACTGCTCCACCGCGCGCTGCGCACCGCGATCGGCAAGCAGGGGGTGGCGGTGCTGGTGATCCCCGGCGACGTGGCGCTGAAGGATGCGCCGGACAATGCCCGCGCCGATTTCGCGGCCCCCCTGCCCCCGCGCGTCGTGCCACAGGTGCAGGAAATCGCCCGGCTTGCCAAACTGCTCAACAGATCGCAGGCGGTGACGCTGCTCTGTGGGGCTGGCGTGGCGGGTGCGCATAACGAAGTCGTGGCGCTGGCGGCGGCGCTGAACGCCCCGATCGTCCATGCCTATCGCGGCAAGGAATGGATCGAATGGGACAACCCCTATGATGTCGGCATGACCGGGCTGATCGGCTTTTCGTCGGGCTATCATGCGATGATGGAGTGCGACACGCTGCTGATGCTCGGCACCGATTTCCCCTATCGCAACTTCTATCCCGAAAAGGCGAAGATCGCGCAGATCGACCGCGATCCGTCGGCGCTCGGGCGGCGGGCGCAGATCGACGTCGGCATCGTCGGCGATGTGCGCGAGGCGGCGGCGCTGCTCACCCCGCAGATCGCGCCCGATCGCTCCGACGCTTTCCTGACGAAAGCGCGGGCGCATTATGCCAAGGCGCGCGAGGGGCTGGACGACCTCGCCACGGCGCGCGACGGCGACAAGCCGCTGCATCCGCAGTTCGTGGCGAAGGTGGTCGACCGGCTTGCGAGCGAGGATGCGGTGTTCACCGCCGATGTCGGCACGCCGGCGGTGTGGGCGGCGCGCTATCTGACGATGAACGGCCGGCGGCGGCTGATCGGGTCGTTCAATCACGGGTCGATGGCGAATGCGATGCCGCAGGCGCTGGGCGTGCAGGCGGCCTATCCGGGGCGGCAAATCGTGTCGCTGTCGGGTGATGGTGGTCTCACCATGTTGATGGGTGACATGCTGACCGCGGTGCAGATGAACCTGCCGATCAAGATCATCGTCTTCAACAATTCGACACTGGGCTTCGTCGAAATGGAACAGAAGGCGGCGGGTTATGTCGACACCAATGTCGCGCTGAAGAACCCCGATTTCGGCGCGGTCGCGGCGCAGATGGGCTTTTTCGGCGCGCGGGTGACGCGGTCGGACGAGCTGGAGAGCGTGCTGCGTGCCGCCTTCGCCCATGACGGCCCGGCGCTGGTCGATGTGGTGACCGAGACGCTCGAACTCGCTATGCCGCCCAAGATCCAGGCCGAGCAGGTCAAGGGGTTCAGCCTCTACACGCTGCGCGCGATCATGAGCGGGCGCGGCGACGAGGTGCTGGAACTGGCCAAGGCCAATCTGCTGCGGTGATGCCGGGGCGGTTGGCGGCGGCGGCGTTCGTGCTGCGCTGTGCCGGTGCAGCGGTGCTGGCGCTGCCGATCGCGTCGTGGGCGGGGCTCGATCATCCGGTCTGGGCGACGGTATCGGCGCTGGTCGTGTCGCAGGACCGGTTGGGCGATACCCGGCGGACGCTGGGCTGGCGGCTCGTGGCGACGGCGGTCGGGATCGGGGTGGCGATCGCGGTCGGCAGCCTATTGGCCGGGGCCGGGCCGGGCGTGACTCTGGGCGTGGCCGTCGCGATCTGCGCCGCGCTGGTCCGCTGGCGGAGCGACCTGCGGCTGTCGATGTGGACCGCGGCGATCGTGCTGCTGACGGTGGCACCGGGCCAGGGCGTCGCCCAAGCCGGCTTCGCACGCGGGGTCGAGGTGCTGATCGGCTGCCTGGTCGGTGCAGCGCTGATCAATTGGCGGAGATGGCGGTGTTCCGCCCGCACCGATCCGACGGTTGACATGTCGGGGTGTCGACATGTCGATTCATCGTAAGCGTTCGAAACCGTTTGGCTTCCAATAGCGTGCATTGTCGTTCGTGGAGGTTCCGGTAAGATTGGCTTGGCCGCATTCTTTCTGATCGCGTCGGTCGAGCAGACCCCGACCGAGACCGCATTCCAGCGCGGTATCGCCGAGAACGCAGCGTTTCGCCGCCAACAGTTCATCGCCGCCGGCCGGATGCCAATCGAGGATGCCGCGAGAAGCGGCCGGAATGTTCGCCGTTTGCAGGTCTCGGTCTGGCTTCCGGGCCGTCCGCCGACCATGGAGATTGAGCGCCATCGCGACGATCAGGTGACGCTGCTTCTGACGTGGAACGACAAACCCGCCGAGCGTCATGTCATCGCCGCTTCGATCTGGCAGGAACTCACTGCTCTGGACGCGGCGGTCTACGCGCCCGAAACCTATGATCCGAAACGCATCGGAAAGGTCCCGAACGGTTCCGTCGGCTGCCACGGTGACCGGGCCAGCTTTGAGGCGAATGTCGACGGGCAGGTGCGCACGGCGGGCGCCGCGCAATGTTTTCCACGGCTCGAATCCTTCAATCCGGCAAAGCTCGCCGTCATCAGGCTGTTCACGCAAGCGGCGGTGAAGACGCGGAATGATTGTGTCTTCGACGAAACCAAGCCGGCAGACTCGTTCGTGCAGTGCTTCCAATAACGAAGCGGGGAAACGACCGGTAACCGGGCTACGCTAGCCGCAGCCGTGATCGCAGAAGCGGAAGGCGATGTAGAAGGCAGCGGCCAACGGCAGGGCGAGCAGCAACAGGCACCCCCAGCCCAGCAGCTTATATTCGAGTTCGGGCTCGTCGCTCCACCGGAATGGCTCTGGATCCTCGTCGTCCACGGCGACATCCTATCCAGATGGCGGACGCTGCCAAGGTTCGCAGGGGCTTTTGCAGGGAAGCGATGGGGCCGGCCCACCAACGCCCTCCCGCGCCGCAACACGCCTCATACCCCATGGTATCAGCCAATCGGCTTCGGCCGCATCAGCAACCACATCGGGGGCAAGCCGAGCGGAAACGGGAAGGCGGCGATCGTCATCAGTAGGACGAGGAACGGCCCTGCCTTATCCAGCGTCCCGATTGCTATCGCTTCGACGAACGCCTTCATCGCCGCAGCATAAAACATGGGATGAATCGACCGGCAATACCCGTTCCGACACCTCGACAGCTTGACCTGTCGGCATGTCGACACGTAGAAGCAACGACATGCCGACAATAGCCATCATCAGCCAGAAGGGCGGCGCGGGAAAGACGACGCTGGCGCTGCACCTTGCTGCCGCCGCACAGGCGTCGGGCCGGGTCGCGCTGGTCGTCGATACCGATCCGCAGGCGACCGCCAGCCAATGGGCATCGTGGCGCGGCGAGGCGCCTCCCGAAGTCATCGACAGCCCCCCGCCCCGTTTGGCCGCCAAGATCGCCGCTGCGACCGCGCAAGGCGCCGAGGTCATCGTGATCGACACGCCGCCGCATGCCGACAGCGCGGCGCGCGCCGCAGTTGAGGCGGCGGACCTGGTGCTGATCCCGTGCCGGCCGAGCGCGTTCGACCTGTCGGCGATCCAGACCACCGCCAAGTTGGTGCAGCTGCTGCGCCGTCCGGCGTTCGTTGTGTTCACCGCCGGCCCGCCCAATGCGCCGCGCGTGTATCAGGAGGCTGGCGAGCTGGTCGACAGCTTCGGCACACCGCCCTGCCCCGTGCTGCTGCCTGATCGTGCCGCATACCGCCATGCCAGTGCCGAGGGGCGCACAGTCATGGAAAGCGAACCCGCCGGCAAGGCGGCCGAAGAGGTTCGCGAACTCTACAAGTGGACATGTCGACAGCTCGACATGCCGGCCCCCCGTTTCCGGAAAGTCATGGCATGAGCCGCAAACCGTCCTTCGCCAATCTTCGCGACCGCGCGACCCCGCCGCCCCCTGCGCCGGCGGCCCCCGCCGCACCGGCCGATGCCGCCGTTGCTGACGCCAAGGGCCCGGCGAGCCGACAGGGCCGCAAGCAGATCGCCGGCTTCTTCACGCCCGACATGTCGCTGGCGATGCACATGCTGGCGAGGCGGCAGGACCGCAGCCTGCAGGCGCTGATGGCCGAGGCGTTCAACGACGTGCTGCGCAAATATGGCGAGAGCCCGATCGGGGAATAGGCTGTCGACGGCTCTACCTGTCGACACGTCGATCGGTTATGGTCGGCGACTGGACCCAAATTTTCTGCTCTATGTCCGATCAGGATCATGGACAGGGCGCGTTCCAGATTGCAAGAAACCCCGATGGACCTGTCCCGCGAATTCATGGCCTATGCGATCATCGGTGTCGTCGCGCTGATCGTCATACCCTGGGCGATCGTCGCCTATCGCCGCCGCCAGCGCCGCCGCCTGCGCCAACGCGGGATCAAACGCTACGGCCACTGACGTCGACCTGTCGACAGGTCGACGGCATCAGTCGCGATGTTCGACCGTGTCGCCAGTGATCGCGGCCCATGGGTGGCGGGTTTGTTCCCAGTCCGACACCGTGGGCGGCGGAAATTGCGGGTCGGCAAAGGCGCCGACGGGAATCGCGACCTCGCCCGGCCGGGCATCGTTGGTATAGGCGAGCGTCGATCCGCAGGTCGCGCAGAAGCGATAGGTCGTGCGGGTGCCGTCGCCCTCCAGCGCCGACCAGCGACTGGTCGGCCCGTCCAGCGATACGCGGTCCTGGGCGAAGCGGGCGTCGACCGCGAACGCGCTGCCGCTGCGGCGCTGACTGTCGGGGGAATGGTTGACCAGCACGCGCAGCGGTGCGCCGGTGCAGATGGCACGGACCGAGCCGCAGCGACAGGTGGCGAGCCGTCGGGTGGTGTCGACCGGGGGCGCGACCGGCGCGGCGAGCGGTTTCGCGATCAGCGTGCGGCGCAGCGGCTTGCCGCGCATCGCATCGATATCGCCGGGGGGCAGCGCGCTCATCGACGGTCACCGCGCGACGGCCCGGGTGACGGGATGCGCCGGTGCGTGGCGGAAAGATCGCGACGGTGCTGCGATGGTTGCCGGCCGTCCACGGACAATCACGATCCTCGTTACCAATTCGTCCGACCTTAGGCCCGATCCGTCGACCCGGCAACTGCCGTAAACCAGTCATTTCCGCCAGTATCGGCAATTATCCGAGGGGGATGGAAGCCGGCACCGGCCAACAGCGCACGATAGGCGCCCTCGCCCAGCGACCGCGACACCCGCCCGGTCAGCATGTCGCGCCACGTCGCGGCGATCCGCGGGGCGGTGAACAGGAAGCCGCCGCCGGGGTGGAGCGCCCGTCCGACACGCGCGATCAGCGCCGCCTGTGCCGCCTGTGCCGCCTGTGCCGCCTCGGGCAGCAGGAACAACAGCCCGACCGCGACCGCGCCGTCGAAGCGGCGGCCGAAGAAGCGACTGTCCTCGGCGGCTTCGAAGGCGGTATCGGCATCGGGCACGGCGCGGCGGAAGGCGGCAAGCAGGGTCGGGGAGGGATCGATCCCAGCGAGGCGGTGGCCCGCTTCGGCTAGTGTCGTCGCGACCGGCCAGCCACTGCCGCAACCGATGTCGAGGATCGAGCTACCCAAGGGCAGGGCGCGGGCCCAGTCGCGCACGACCTCGACGCCGATGTCCGAGCGTGTGGCAAGGAAGCGGTCGGCGATCAAATCATAGCCGTTCGACCTGTCGGTCATTCGACAATTCGACCTGTCGACATGTCGGACAGGGTCAGGCGGAAGCAGGTCGCGTGTGTGTCGCTGAGCGTCAGCTCGCCGCCATGGGCGCGGGCGATGCGGCGTGCGAGCGTCAGGCCGATGCCCGAGCCACCCGCCTTGTCGGTGTGGAACGGGCGGAAGATGCGCACGCGATCGGCGGCGGCGATGCCGGGGCCGCTGTCCTGCACCTCCGCCACGAAACCATGGTCGGCGCGTAGGGTCAGCGCGACCCGTGCCGGCGCGTCCGCAGCGAGCGCGGCTTCGGCGCCGTTCTGGAGCAATGCCCAGAGTGCCTGCACCATCTGGTCATGGTCGATCTGGGCGGTCCCTTCGGCTTGGACGGTCAGCGTCACCGCTTCGCCGAACCGCCCGCGGAACAGTCGCGCTAGATCGTCGGCCAGTTCGCCGAGCGCGACCGGGCCGGGCACCGGATCGGGCAGGCGGGCGAGTTCGCGATAGGCGCGGGTGAACCCCTCCAGCCCCTCGACACGGCGGGCAAGGGTGGAAAGGATATCGCCGAGCATCGCGTCGCCGCGGGCGGCGGCGGTCATTGCGCTGTCGGCCAGCGACACGATCGGCGACAAGCCGTTGAGCAGTTCGTGGCCGAGAATGTCGATCATCTCGTCGCTGGCGCGTTCCTGCGCGGCATGTTCCTCCGCCGCGATGTCGATCAGCGCGGCGAGGCGGGTGTCGGGGCCGAGCGTCACGGCATCGATCCGCCAGCGCCGCCCGGCATGGCGCAGATGCCGTGCGGCGGGATCGGTGAGCGCGGGTGGTGGCGCGGTCAGCCGGTCGTCGGCGACGAACAGCGCGCGTGCGGCGCGGTTGATCGCGCGGACCTGCGCCGCGTCGATGCGCAGCAATGGGACGGGCACCTGATCGAGCAGCGCCGCGATCGGCAGCGTGTCGTGCGCCGTCGCGGGCGGGGCGGGGCTGGCCGCGGCGCGGCGCAGTGCGATCCAGCAGCCGAGCGCCAGCGCCCAGGCGATGATGCCGAGCGTGCCGAGCAGCGACCCCCACACGCCCGCCTGCCACGCCAGTACCAGCCCCGCGCCGCCAAGGGTGAGGGTGATGCCCGATCCGAGCGCGGCGAGGGTGCGGCGGTGTTCGGGGGTCAGCATGGGCGGTATATCGCGATGCGCCGGCGGTCGCCGACCTTTGCCCGGATACGGGGGTGGGGGTGCAAGCGGTCCGTACCCCCGCGCAGGCGGGGGCCCAGGGTGATGAAGCGCGACCGTGGTTCCGCGTGGCTCTGGACCGCCGCCTGCGCGGGGGTACGACAGAAGGTAGAAGGGCAGGGCCTACAACCCATGGCGCGCCATCCGCCGGTACAGTGCGCCGCGGCTCAGCCCGAGTGCTGCCGCGGCATGGCTGACATTGTGGCGATGTTCGCGCAGTGCCGCTTCGATCACCGCGCGTTCGTTTTCGTCGAGGTCGAAGCGCACCGGCGCATCCGCCGCGACGACCGCCACCGGCTCGGGTGCGAGCAGCGCGGTGTCGATCGTGCCGTCGCCGAGCAGGACCGCGCGCTCGATCGCCACCGCCAGTCCGCGCACCTCGTCGGGCCAGGGGCCGCGCAGGATCCGCGCCTCGGCAGCGGGGGTGAAGGCGGGGACCGCCCGCCCATGCAGCGCCGCCGCCATCCGCAGGAAATGGCGCGCGAGCAGCAGCGCATCGTCGCCACGTGTGGTGAGTGGCGGCACCGCGATCTCGACCGTGGCGATGCGGCGGGCGAGTGCTGGCAGGATGCCGCTCGCGCTGTCGGCGATGGCGATGCAGCGCGTGTCGGCGGGCAGCCGCGCCAGCAGCCGCGCCTGCCCGACCTCGCCCAGACGGTCGGGATGGCGGAGTAGGATCGTCGACGTGTCGACAATCTGACTCCATGCTGTATCGTCGCGCAGGTCGATGACCGGCATCGCCACCCCGGCATCGGCGGAGGCAGCGTGAAGCGCGGCGGCGGTCAGGCCGCGTCCCGATCCGGCGGGACCGGTCACCACCACCCCGGCGCGGGTCGGGCCAATGCGCCGGATCAGATCGCGCAAAGTCGCCATCGCCGCACTGTCGCCCAGCAGCCGCGCCGGTTCGGTCGTCATCGGCTGCGGTGTTGCCGCGACCGGCACCTGCGCGCGTGCGGCGGTGGCGATGCGGGCGAGCAGGTCGGCATTGCCCCACGGCTTCATGATGAAATCGCGTGCCCCCGCGCGCATCGCCTCCACCGCGATACGCACGCCGCTATGCGCGGTGATGACGACGATGGCTGCTGCCGGATCGTCGGACAGGATGCGCGCCAGCAGCTTCAGCCCCTCCGCGCCATCGGTGCGCCCGGCGGCATAGTTCATGTCGAGCAGGATCACGTCGTAGCGGGCGGCGGCGAGCCGGGAGAGTGCCTCCTCGGGCGTTGCGGCGGCATCGATGCGGTGTCCGCCGAGGCGCACCGCGAGTGCGATCGATTCGGCGATGCTGGCATTGTCGTCGATCAGCAGCACGTTCAGCCCGCTTGACGGGCCCGGCTCCTGTCCATTTTCGGACAGTGCGTCCGGACATGGACGGTCACTTGTCCGCCCATCGGATGAATATCGTTCGGTTATAGGCACTTAGGATTTTCCGCCCGGATCGGTGACACTGTGTCCATGATGACCGAACCGACACAGGGCGCAAGCAGCACGACGACCGGGCAGGGGACGGCCCCCGGTGCCGCCATGGACCGCCGCGTGGAGCGCTCCCGCGCCCGCTGGTGGCGGCGGCGTCCGCTGTGGATCGCGGTGACGCTGGTGTTGGCGGCGGTCGCGCTGTGGCGCTTCCTGCCCGCCGCCGGATCGACCGATATCGATGCCGACCGGATCGAGACCGGCGAAGTGACCCGCGCCGCGTTCGACGATTACCTGCCGGTGCGTGGGGTCGTAGCACCCCGGCTGACCACGCTGGTCGGGGTGCTGTCAGGCGGGCAGGTCGAGACCTTGCTGGTGCAGGACGGGGCGATGGTCGCCGCCGGACAGCCGCTGGCGAGGCTCGCCAATCCCGAACTGCGCCTCGAGGTGCTGACCCGCGAGGCGGCGATCGCCAGCCAGTTGGGCGCGGTCGCGGGTGAGGGGCTGGGGATCGAGCGCAGCCGGCTCGACCGGTCGGCGCAGGTGGCACAGGCCGAATACGACCTCATCAAGGCGCGCCGCGACCTCGCCATCCGCCAGCAGCTGTTCGACAAGGGCATCGTGTCCGAAGCGGGCGTCGCCGGCTATCGCGCCGAGGCCGACTATCAGGCCCGCCGCCTCGCGCAGCTGCGCGCTGGCAGCAGCACCGAGGCGCGGATCACCGCGACGCAAGGGGCGCGGCTTGCCGATACGCAGGCGCGGCTCGCCGGCAATCTCGCGGCGGTGCGCGGCGGCCTGTCGGCGCTGACCATCCGCGCCCCCGCCGCCGGGCGGCTGACCAACTTCACGCTGCAGCCCGGCCAGACGCTGAAGCCCGGCGATCCCGCAGGACAGGTCGACAGCGAGGGATCGTGGAAGCTGGAGGCCGATGTCGACGAATTCTATCTCGGCCGCGTTGCGGTGGGGCAGAAGGCACGGGCCGATGGCGCGACGCTGACCGTGTCGAAAGTCCTGCCGGCGGTGAAGGACGGGCGGTTTCGGGTCGAGCTTACCTTCGACAACGCGCCGGCCAAGCTTAACCGCGGCCAGACCATCGATATCCGCATCACGCTGGGCGCCGCGTCCAAGGCGGTGGTCGCTCCGGTCGGTGGATGGCTGGCGGCGGAAAATGGCGCCTTTGCCTTCGTCCTCGATAGCGACGGCACCCATGCCACGCGCCGCGCGGTCCGGATCGGCCGCCGCAATCCGGAAGTGGTCGAGATCCTATCGGGACTGAATCCCGGCGACCGCATCGTCACCAGCAATCTGTCGACCGTGAAGGGCGACACCATCAACATACACTAAGGGGGGACCGATGATCCGTCTCGAGAATATCCAGCGCCGCTATGTCTCCGACGAGGTCGAGACGACCGCGCTGGCCGACATCAACCTTCATGTCGAAGCGGGCGAGTTCGTCGCGATCATGGGCCCGTCGGGCTGCGGCAAGTCGACCTTGCTCAATACGCTCGGCACCGTTGATCGCCCGACCGGCGGCAAATATCTGTTCGGTGAGCGCGATCTTGCCGCGCTCGATGAAAAGGACCTCGCGAAATTTCGGGGATGGACGCTCGGCTTCGTGTTCCAGAGCTTCAACCTGATCGACGAACTGACGATCGAGGAAAATGTCGCGCTCGGCCTCGCCTATCGCAGCGATGCGGGTGACCGGAAGGGGCGGGTGGCCGCCGCCATGGACAAGGTCGGCATCGCGCATCGCGCCCGCCATTTCCCGCACCAGCTCTCGGGCGGGCAGCAGCAGCGCGCGGCCATCGCCCGCGCGATCGTCGGCGATCCGAAACTGATCCTGGCGGATGAACCGACCGGCAATCTCGACACCGCCAATGGCGAGCAGGTGATGAACATCCTGGGCGCACTCAACGATGACGGCGCGACCATCGTGATGGTCACCCACTCGCCCGCCCATGCCGATATGGCCAGGCGCCGCATCGACATGCTCGACGGGCGCATCGTCGCCAGCGCGATGCGGGCGATGTGATGCGGCCAGGCCGACCCCTGTTCCTGCGGACCCCCGCGCAGGCGGGGGTCCAGGGCCACACCAACCAACCTTCACGTTTGCTGCTCTGGATCCCCGCCTGTGCGGGGATACGGCCCCGGGCCGGTGGCGGCGCATTACCCCTTTCCTCCCGACCGGAGACCTGCCCCATGAAACCGCTCCTCACCCTCGCGCTGCTTGCCTCCGCCGTGCCGACCCCGGCGCTGGCACAGGAGACGCGCAGCTTCGCCGCCGCCGGGTTCGACCGCATCGACGTGCGCGGCTGCGACCATGTCGCCATCACCTTCGGCGCAGGCTTCGCCGTCCGAGCGCAGGGCCAGGCGGGGTCGCTGGCGGCGATCGGCGTCGCGGTGCGTGGCCGGGTGCTGACGCTGCTGCGTGCCAAGAGCAGCTGTGACAGCCGCCAGAACAAGCCCGCCGCGAACATCACCATCACCCTGCCGCGCCTTGCGGCGGTGCAAGCCAGCGGCACCGGATCGGTCCGCATCGCCGCGTTCGATACGCCGTCGTTCGAGGCGCGGATGAGTGGTACCGGCGCCCTCGCCATCGACGGCCTGCGCGCCACCCGCGCGACGATCGATGTATCGGGCACCAGCACCGCAACGCTGCGCGGGGTGCGGGCGTCGCGGCTGTCGCTGGACCTTAGCGGCACCGGTCGCATCGTCGCCGATGGCCGCACCGACGCGCTGGCGATCGACGCCAGTGGGACTGGACATGTCGACACCTCGACACTTACCACCGCCGCATTGTCGGTCGATGCCAGCGGCACCGGATCGGTCCGCGCGCAGGTGAACGGCCCGGCGGGGATCGACGCCAGCGGCATCACCCGCGTGACCGTCACCGGTCGCCCGCAATGCGCGGTGTCGAAGAGCGGCATGGCCCGCGTCACCTGCGGCTGATCGGAGAGGGGGGAGCCATGAACCGTTTCACGCTGCTGTCGCTTTATCGCTCGCTTGTGCGCCACAAGCTGTATGCCGCGCTCAACATCGGTGGGTTGGCGGTCGGGATCGCGGTGTTCCTGATCCTCGGCCTCTATGTC
Source organism: Sphingomonas lacusdianchii (assembly GCF_022664395.1). GTDB lineage: Bacteria > Pseudomonadota > Alphaproteobacteria > Sphingomonadales > Sphingomonadaceae > Sphingomonas > Sphingomonas lacusdianchii. Next base: position 47,716 of record NZ_JAKRET010000016.1, read on the forward strand.
CGGTTCGAGACCAGCTACGAGAAAGGGCTGCCCGATCACGACAAGACCTATGTCGTGCAGACGACCTGGACGCTGGCCAACAGCCCGATCAACGGTACCTTCGCATGGACGATGGGCGGGCTGCTCGACCAGATGCGCGAAGATTTTCCGGGCGTCGTCGGCACGCGGATCAATGGCGGCGGCAATGCCGGATCGATCCTGGCGGGTGGACGCGCGACGCCAGTGGATGCGGCGCAGGTTGACGCCAATTTCTTTCAAATATTCCGGTTACCGCTGGTTGCCGGCGACGCTGCGACCGCACTGGCGCAGCCGGGCAATGCCGCGATCGACGAACAGACCGCGCACGCCTATTTCGGCAACCGCGATCCGATCGGGCAGACGCTGGTCCTGTCGATGGATAAGGTGCGGACGTATCGTGTGGCGGCGGTATTCCGCGACCTGCCCAAGAATACCGATTTGAAGCTGTCGGTACTGGTGCCGCTCACCCGCGAGATGGGAACCGAAAACTGGTATCATTGGGGCAGCACGAACCTGCAGACCTACCTACGCTTCGATACGCCCGCCGCCGCGCGCGCGTTCGAAGGCAAGCTGACCGCGTTCGTCGACCGGCGCGGCAAGGAACTGGCCGATGTCGGTGAAAAACCGTCGTCGGTGCAGCAACTGAGCCTGTTGCCGCTTGCCGACCTGCATCTCGAACCGCAGGGGAACGACAGCAGCAGCGCCAAGACGACCGTTGTCACGTTGGGGCTGGTCGGCGTGCTGACGCTGCTGATCGCGGTAGTCAATTACATTAACCTCGCCACCGCCCGCGCAGGGCTTCGCGCGCGCGAAGTGGCGATGCGCAAGGTGTTGGGCGCCGATCGCGGTACGCTGGTCCGCCAGTTTCTGGGCGAAGCGGTGCTAACTGTCGCCATTGCCGCGCTGGGCGGACTGATCCTTGCTGAGCTGGGACTGCCGCTAGTCAATGCCGCAGGCGGACTGTCGCTGACCCTGCCATATGAGGTCGTGGTACCGGCGCTGGTAATGCTGACGGCAGTCGTCGGCGTACTGGCGGGGGTCTATCCTGCCATCCTGCTGTCGCGCTTTCCGGCTGCGTCGGTGCTGGCATCGGCGCGGTCGCCGGGCGGCGGGCGGGCGGGTACGCGCATTCGCGAACTGCTGGTGATCGGGCAGTTCGGCCTCGCCATCGCCTTCATGATCGGCACCGCTGTGCTGGTCGCGCAGACCCGCCATGTCCGCGCGACCGATGTCGGTTTTCAGCGTGAAGCGCTGATCGTGCTGCAATCGACCGCGGATTCGGCGGTGCCGAAGGATCGCCTGCCCTCGATCCTGACCTCGCTCCGCGCATTGCCGCAGGTCAAGGACGTGACGGTGTCAAATGCGGCCGCCGGGGGCAGCGGCGATTACAACAGCGACAATGTGCCGCTGCCCGGTGTCGCCGGACCGGGACCGTCACTCAAATGGGAACTGGTCAGCCCGCGCTTCTTCGAAACCCATGGTACGCGGCTGTTGGCCGGGCGCTGGTTCGGTGATGCCTATGGCAAGGACGATGTGTATTCGCTGGATCAGTCGAAGGGGTTCAATATCGTCATCAATCGCCGCGCGCTCTCGACGCTGGGCTTCGCTAGTCCCGAGGCCGCGATCGGCAAGACGGTCGGCGGCGATCGCCCGCGGACCATTGTCGGCGTGGTTGAAAACATGCGTTTCGACACCCCGCGCAAGGCGCTGCCGCCAACCTATTACCTCTATTACCGCCTGCCCGAGAAGATCGGCACCTCGGTCACGACGATCCGGACGACCGGCGATCCGCGCAGCGCAATGCGGGCGGTGCAGGCGCTGTGGCAGCGGATGATGCCGCAGGTGCCGTTCAACGCCAAGACCGCCGATGAACGCCTCGCCGACTTCTACGAAGCCGACGACCGTGCCACGCGGCTGTTCGGGATTGGGGCGGGGCTTGCCGTGCTGATCGGCTGCGTCGGGCTATGGGGCCTTGCCTCGTTCAACACGCAGCGCCGGGTGAAGGAGATCGGCATCCGCAAGACGCTGGGCGCGTCGTCGCTCGATATCGTCAAGCTGCTGGTCGGGCAGTTCCTGCGCCCCGTCCTGATCGCGAACCTCGTCGCATGGCCGCTCGCCTTCTTCGCGATGCGGACGTGGCTGGCAGGGTTCGAGGACGCGATCCCGCTGTCGCCACTGTTCTTCGCCGGCGCGACTGCGGTGGCGCTGCTGGTCGCGGTGCTGACCGTGCTCGGCCAGTCGCTCCGCGCAAGCCGCGCCGCCCCGGCCTGGGCCTTGCGGCACGATTGAGGAAGTGGGCTCCGACCTTGCGCGAGGTCGGAGCCGGTCCGGTTCAGAAGCGCAGCCGTACGCCGGTGCTGATCGTCTCCTGATGATCGTCTCGCCCGGTCTGTGCCGAGGCGGAGGCGAAGATGTCGAGGCCGCTAGGCAGGCGATAGGCGACACCGCCGGCTGCGGTGCCGACCAGTTCGGTACGGCCTGCGCCGACTGCGACCAGCCCCAGGTCGTTGCCGGCATAGCCCGCCAATGCCGTCGCCCGCTGCCCTTCGAGTTGATAGCGGGCGCCGAGCGACACGAACGGCCGGAACGGCGCGTCCGAGGCATCGCTGCGTGCCAGCGTCAGCCCGGCATCGGCAAAGCCCGATACGTGCCGGTCCGCCGCAACGGTCAGGGCGAACGGGCTGGCCCCGGTTTCGCGCAACCCCTCACGCGAGGTACGGATGTACGTCACGCCGAACCGCGGGCGGAGCGACCAGCCATCCCCGACGTCGATGCCATAGGATGCGGCGACGTCGCTGGCCCAGCTATGCAGGTCGTAGCTGCCGGTCCCATTACGCCCGGTCGGCAGTGCCCGCACCGTATCCGCCGTGCCGCCATCGTACAGCAGCGAGGCGCTGAAGCCCCACCCGCTGTCGGTGCCGTAGCGACCATGGACACCGGCGACGACGCCATCGGCCCGCGTGCGCGCACCCAGCGCGCTGATCTGCTGCCGACCGTTCAGATACCCCGCGAACGCGCCGATCATCCAGCTGCGGTCGCCATAGCCGACGCCACCGAGGAAGCCGTAGCTTTGCGCGTGTGCAGCGTTGCTACCCTCTGCGGCATCGCCCTGCAGCGTGTGCCATTGGCCGATCGTCTGCGCGAAGGTGAACGCACCGGCATCCTGCCGGTCGGTTGCAAAGGCGTTGCCGCGTGCGACTTGGGTCAGCGACAGCGCATGGTCGACACCCAGCTGCGTTGCCGAGGCATAGGCCTCCGGCGTCAGCTGTGCGAAGCCACGCGCATTCGATGCTCCCGACGTTTCGACCAGTGCCGGCAGGCTGTCGAACAGCGTGCTGGTCGCTGGCTGCACCGCCAGCGTGGCGTTCGCATAGGTGATGCTGCGCGCCACCTGCGGCGAGAAGCGCGCGTCGGTCAGGAACTGGCCGAGCAGCTGGATGCGGTCGCTGCGCTGGACGATCACGCCGAACAGGCTCGACGGCTTGTTGACGGTCGTGAACCCGCCGGTGATCCCGCCGCTGGCGGTGATGAGATCGTAGCTGGTGCCAGCGCGGAGCGTGCCCACCGGCACGATCTGCAACGTCGCACCGCTGGCGATCGAGAGCGCACCATTGACAACCAGCTTGTCGGAGACGGTCGGGGTCAGTTCGAACACCGACAGCGAACCGCTAGCCAGCGCGACATTGCCGTTGACGGTCATCGCGCCCGGTGACGCACCGGGACTGAGCGTGCCTGCGACATTGACGTTGCCGTTGACGGTGCCGGCCGAACCGAAGGTCGCACCCGTGCCGACGTCGATACGGTTTGCGGCGATCGTCGAATTGGCAAGTCCAACCAGACGCCCGCCGGTCAGCGCTGCGTTGCCGAGTGCCGCATTGCCCGAGACGGTCGCATAGCCGCCGGTCATCCCGAACGTCTCGACATTGCTGACGTTCGTGAACGCGACCGGCGCACTGGCGCTGCCGCCCGATACCGTGATCGTGTCGCTGCCCGCGCCGCCATCGACCGTGCCGGCAAAGCCGCCGGCGATCGTCAGCCGTTCGTTGCCACCGGCGAAGCGTATGGTGCCGGTGGTCAGCGACGCGCCGCTGGCGATCGTCAGGTCGGTACCTGCGGTCACCTGTCCATAGCTTTGCGCGCCGGTCAGGGTCAGCATGCCGGTGCCAGTGCTCGCCAGCGTCTCGAAGCCGGTCAGCGCGGCGGCGTCGAGCGTGCGTGTTCCGGCCAGCGTGATGGTGGCGACGTCATCCCCTGCGCCCCCTGCGACGGTGCCGTTGAGCATGCCGCCGGGAGCAAGGCTGAAGCTGTCATTGCCAGCGCCCAGATCGAGCGTGCCGTTGATCGTGCCGCCACTGGTGAGCGCCACCGTCTGCGCGCTATCGCCCAACGTCGTCAGATCGCCGGCCATGCCGAGCGTCCCGCCGATGTTCAGCGTGGTACCGGTGAGCGCAATCGTTTCGAACCCGCTGGCGCTTCCCGCCAGCGTGATCGGTGCGTTGGTCGAGAAGCGCAGCGTGTCATTACCCGCCCCGCCGGTATAGGTGCCGTTGGCGATCACGGTACCCAGCATCAGCATGTCGTCGCCACCGCCCAGTGCAGCGCGGCCGATATCGCCATCGACCCGCAGCATTTCGGCCGCGTCGCTGCCGGTGATGGTGCCGACGGCGTTGCCGTTCAGCGCGAGCGTGAGGCCTGTGCCGGACAGGGCGATGCTGTCGAAGCTCTGGTCGAGGGTCAGCGCCAGCGTGCCGTTGCCGGCGACCGCGAGTTGCTCGAAGCCGCTGCGCATGCCGATCCCGCTGCGGTCGCCCGACAGGGCGACGCGGTACAGGTCGACCCCCGTACCGCCATCGACGCCACCGACGACGCTGCTGCCCGCGCGATCGACGAAGATATCGTTGCCAGCACCCAGTGCCACCGCACCGTTGATCGTCCCCGCATTGTCGACGGTTTCCGCCGCATCGCTGCCGGTGATCGTGACCGGACCGGTGCTGCTGAGCGTTTGGCCCGCACCGACCGCCAAGGTGCCGCCGCTGACGTCGAGCGTCGTGGTCTGGAACGCGCCGACATAATCGACCGTGCCGCTGCCGATCTGGCTGAAGCGTTCGAAATTGACGAACTGGCTGGCGCGGACGGTACCGCCCCCGGCCGCATCGACGATCAGGCTGTCGGTGCCGATCCCGCCATCGACGGTAACGGTCAGCACGGCCGAGGCACGATGGAGGAAGGTGTCGTCACCCTCGCCGAGGAAGACGTCGCCCTGAAGCGTGCCGTAATTCTCGACACGGTCGTCGCCCGCACCGGTGTCGATCGATCCGATGATCGTGCCGGTGTTGATGATCCGGTCGTTGGCATCGTACGACTGGATCGCACCGGCATAGGTTTCGCCGTTCGCGGTGAAGCTGGCACCGCCCCGGATCGTACCGGCATTGGTGAGATCCAGCGTACCGACCGCAGCCACGGCGGTCGACAAGGCACCCGTCGCCTCGATCGTGCCGGTCGCGCTGTTGTTCAGCGTTATGGAATGCGCTGCGCTGGTCGGCAGGGCCAGCATCGTCAATGCCGTTGCAACGCTGGTGTAGGTATCGGTCCGCTGCTCGATCTGACCGGTCGACGGATTGTAGCTCCAATAGGAGTAGGTGACATCCTCGCCGCCGGCATTGGCCCGGATCGTGCCGCTGTTGGTCACGGTGACCTGTCGCGTACCGCCCGTGGAGCTGCCGGACCAGAACGAGCCCCGCGTCTCCAGATAGGCGGCAGTTGTGCCCCTGCCCGTCGTCTCGATCGTGCCGCGATTGTCGAGCGTCATCGACGATACGCCGTCAGCCGCATCGATCATCGTCATCTCGATCGCGTTGCGATCACCGGTGATCGTGCCACGGTTGACCAGCGATGCCGTCAGCGGCGCAGCAGCGATCACGTCGGTAAAGTTCTGCACCGACATGCCGAGCTTGCCATTGATCGATCCGTCATTCGCCGCGGTCACCGCGCTGTTCGAAGAGAGCGAAACGGCGAGGCTGCCTGCACCGATGTCGATCGTGCCAGCGTTCGCAAAATCGATCGCGCCGGTCTGGCGGATCTGTACCCCCGACCGATCCGGGTTCCCGGTCGTCACGATGCCCGTGGCGGCATTGACGAAGCGGCCGACGCCGCCGTCGAAGCCACCGTTCATCCGCCCCTGATTGGTGAACGACGCGAGCAGTGGCTCCGCCACCATCATCCCGTTTTCCCAACGATAGGTATCGGTGTATACCAGACCGTCGATCGTCGCGGTGTTGACGATATTGCCGTTGCCCGACAGCTTCAGGTCGTTCGTGCCGGGTGCCGCAGCCGCGATGGTTACTTGCGTATCCGGTCCGGCGGCACGTACGCCTTCGACGCTGAAACCGGTCGGCAGGTCCCGGCCCAGGGTTACCGTGCCGTTGGTGGAACGGGCATGGATATAGGTGTTGGTACCACCGCCGGCATCGATCATGCCGCTGACGCCGGTCACGTCGTCATAGACGATCAGCGTGTCGTCGCCGTTGCCGAACCGCAGGTCACCGGTGATCGTACCACCCAACCCGTCATAGGTCGCGTTGCCATAGGATCGGTTGTTGTAGTTATAGCTGCTGTAGCCGAGATCGACGGTGCCGATGATGGTACCGGCATTGATCAGCGTCCCGCCGCTGACCCGGATCGCGGTGCCGTTGCCAGCGATCGTGGCACCGGTGCGATTGGTGATGAACGCTTGCGGATTATACTGGCCTCCCCCGATCGCGGCGTCGTTCGTGCTGGCGATGCGGCCGGCATTGTCGACAGTCACCGACGACGAACTGCCGACAGTGTTTCCGGCGACCTCGATCGAACCGTAATTGGTGAGGTTGACGCCGCTCCAGGAAAAGATGCCGTTCGATACACGACCGCCAGCGACCTGGCTGATCGTGCCGTTGTTAGTGACCTTCAAGGCTTCCGAGATGCCGGTTGCGCCATCGAGCGAAATCGTCCCGTCGTTCACGACGGTTCCCTGGCTGGAGGCGTAGATACCGATTGCAGCCTGCGACCTGTCTCCACCGCGCACAATGATCGTGCCAGCGTTGGTAAAGCTATGTTCGCGTCCGGTCTGCACCGCGGCGAAGGCAAGACCGTCGCTGCCACTGGATCTGTCGAGGGTAATGGTTCCGCGGCTGATGATGGCGAGACCGGCCTGATCGCTCCGGGTCTCGCCAGGCGCCATCAGGACCTCCGACACCGAAATAGCCGAGCGGGTGGTGGCGACGATATCGCCGGTGACGTCGACGCTGCCCTTGCCCGCTACGATCAGCGGGGTGCCGACGCTGGTCAGCGTCAGTTTGGCGCCATCGTACAGGTCATAGCCGATCTCGGCGAAGCCCGGACGCGCCATTGCCGCCGTGGTCGTGTCGGCGTTGACGCGATAGCGCAGCAACGCATCCGTCGCGATGACCGTCCCGTTGATGCCGGCAAAGCCGCTGCTGCCCGCATCGCCCAGATAGGTGACGAGCGTCTCGTTGCGGCCCAGCGTCAGGTTTCCGTTCAGCACGCCGCCCGACAGTGCGAAATAGCGGTTGGCGCCATAGCTGTATTCTTGGCCGATACCACCGAACGAGACGTTGCCGTCGATCGTCCCGGCATTGGCGACGGCCGCGTTGGACAAGCGGCTACCGGCGGTCTGCGGACGAATGTCGCCGACGATCCGGCCTCCCGCACGATTGTCCAGGATACCGTAATAGCCGAGATCGACCGCCAGCACCGGCGAGGTGATCAGGCCGGTGTTGGTCAGATTGCTGGTGAGCCGAACCCCGGTCACGGCCCCTTCGATGGTGCCGCTGTTGCTCCAGTTCATGCCCGACGAACCGCGCATGATGGCGCCGATGCCGGCGGTCGAGCGGATCGTCCCGCTATTGGCGAAGCCGGTACCCGACAGCTCCAGCGCCGTTCCGTTCGCCTGCAGCGTCCCGTTGTTGACGAACATGCCCTGCGACAGGATCGAAACGCCGTTGCCGGCAGCATCGATGACGCCATCATTCTGAAAACGTTTTGCTGCGTAGACGTACGCCAGATAGCCGTTGCCGGCGCTGGCCGTATTTCGCATCGTGCCAGCATTGACGACCGTGGCCGCACCATCGGACGATCCTACGCCCAGAAGCTGACCAGTCCCACTCAGCGTTCCATTGATCGTAACGTTACCGTTGCCGCCCAGCATCAGCAGCCCGGTGACGACACTGTCCGCCGCTCCGATCGTAACGGTCGGTGTATTTTCCATCCGCAGGTTCAGCACTTCGAATCCGGATAGCAGCGGCAGCGAGGTGAAACTGGCGTCGCCTGACAGGCGCAAGTCGAGCGTATCGAGACCCGCGCCACCATCGATCGTTCCGGTGACGCCGGTAACGATCTGTCCGGCAACATAGCGTGCGGCCAGCGTGTCGTTGCTGGCACCCAGCATCAGGTCGCCACGGATCGTACCGGCAAGGGTGTTGATGTTGCTGCCATTTTCGTTGCCAAGCACCGCACGCGAAATGACCGATCCATCGATCGTCCCGGCATTGGTCAGCAGCAGAGCGCCATCGGTATCGATCGCGTAGCCGATGCCGCGGATCGTTGCGCCGGCGTTGTTGTCGACGCTGAGAAGCCTGCTCGCATCCTGGATTGCAGTGCCGCTGGTACCTTCAATCAGGCCTTCATTGGTAACGCTGACGGAGATTCGGCCAACATTGTTGTTGGGCGAACGGCGGCTGACTAGTGCCTGTGCACCGGATATGGTTCCTTCCGCCGATCCTGATGGTAGCGGTTGCCCATGGATAATAGGTTTGCAGCCCCGGCGGGCAGACGATGGGCGTTACACCTGCATAGGGATCGCACGGACCCAAATACGGTTCGCCGTTGGTGACAAGGAAGCCAATCCGGTTTTCGCCATCAACTCGGCCATTGATCGTGAATGTGGTGGTGGACGATTGGGTACTAATGGCTGCGTCGGAGCTGCCACGTACGGTTGCGCCTTCGGCCACGAGCACGCGTCCGTTGAAGACATCGGCGATTAAACCATCATTATCCGTGCCGGTGCAGGTGGTAAGGGTCGAGGAGATCATCGGATCGGGCGAGCATTGCGCATGTGCCGCCGACGATGCCGCCATCGCAACGATGCTCGTACCGATCGCGAACGACCACCGGCGCAGACGCGCCGAACCCTGACCTGCCATCTAAACATTCCCCCCATGCGGCCCCCGGGCCGGACATCCTGCTTATGGGATGCCAGGGAAAGCGTCCAGTGAGGTCATGCGTACCGGTACGGTCAGGACCCGACGGATCGAAAGCCGTTTCTATCCGCTGCGCGGTAACGTTAATAGGAACGGAGCGACCGCTTATCGCGATCCGGACGCGTCAAAGATTTATTCGCAACTATCGAGCGTTTCTTGATAATCCTTCACTGCTTGGCGGCAACTCCAGTGACGGCGGCAACCGTTGGCAACTTTACGTCCGCGCCAGCGCCCCGCTGGCGACGACAGGACCGGTCGGGGTCGGCTCGGGCGAACCGCCCAGCGGTTCGATCGATACCGCCAGCACCGCATCAGCGTTCAGCAAGGCGCGCTCGGCTGTCGGCAGCGGCAGGCGCGTCGCGCCGGTACGGGCGAGCAGGCCGATCGCATGCGGCACGCTGTCGCGGAGGATCCAAAGTTGCGCGTCCTTGCCCGCCGGGGCCAGGCCGGGGGCGACGACGCGCACCTCGTTCCGGGCGAGGTCGATCGAGGCGGCGATCGGCGTGCCGCGCTGGTCGGTGGGTGCCAGCGCCGCCAACAGCGTAGGTTGCGGCTGCGCGACCGGCGGCGGCGGGACCACCGGTGCGGGTCGGGGCAGCAGCAGTGCGACCGAAGCGGCGATCGCAGCGGCCAACGGCACGAACGCCCATCGGAACCTCGATCGTGCAGCGGGGGCAGCGACCGGCGCGGCGACGATGCGGTCGATCTGTAACGCGGGCGCCGTTACCGGCTCATATTCGTCGAACATCGCCGCGAACCGGTGCCGCCACCATTCGACCTCGCGTGCGAAATCGGGATCGCTCAGCGATCGCCGCATCGCCGCGGCACGCTCGGCACCTTCCAGCAGCCCCAGCGCATATTCGGCCGCCATCATGTCGGGATCGGGATCAATCATCGCCGACACACCCGCGCAACTGCAACAATCCGCGCCGCACCCAACTCTTCATCGTTCCCAACGGCACGCCCTGGGCATCGGCGATCTCGGCATAGGTCATGCCGTCGACAAAGGCGGTGCGGATGGCGTCGCGTTGCGGCGCATGCAGTTCCTCGAGACACTCGTACAGCCGTCGCACGGTTTCGGCCTGTTCCGCCGCCACCGTCTGGTCCGGCGTATCGTCCGCCACGTCCAGCGCCTCCTCGATCGGGCGCATCGTCCGCCGGCCATGCGCCCGGACCCAGTCGATCGACCGGTTGCGCGCGATCGTCGCCAGCCACGCGATCGGACTGGCCGGACCCACTTCGAACCCGCCGGCCCGTTTCCAGACGATCGTGTACACTTCGTGCAGCACATCCTCCGCCGAACTGCGATCGCCACAGATGCGCAGGCAGATGCCGAACAGCCTGGCCGAGGTCATGCGATACAGATCGCCGAGTGCGTCGCGGTCCTCCGCCCCGACCCGTTCGAGCATTTCGTACAATCGGACGCGTTCTTCGAGAGCGTTCGTCATCACGTCCCGCACCGCTGCCTGGTTCAGGCGAATGGGCAATCGACGGGGTGCCGGCATGACACGGCCCGTCTTGCATCGACCCACGCCTACACGCCCCCATGCGTGCCAACAACGCCCGTTGTGGGCGCCCCGGCTTTGGTACGGTCCATCCTTCGACACATTCCGGCATCACTCTTCCTAATTGAGCCGATGTCATGATAGCGAACCGCTGCCTTCCGGTCCGTCCCGGGGGGTGAGGCGTAGGAACCTCTAGGCATATCAGCCGGTCGACAACAGGTGTCGGCCGGGTGGCCGTCACGCATGTCCAAGGCACCGCCTAAAGTCTCTAGCTGCTGCCCCTCGGTGTGAGGGATATCGGTCACTGCGCAAACTAAGGCGAGGCTACGAAACTCACCGCTAAAGCGTCGCTCGACAAAGCCTCAAACGGGTTTAGCAGCATCCGTTGGTTGTCCACAGCCGAACGCGAAATCATCGATCCATTTGTGGCCAAATGCAGGGCGTACCGAGCGGCTGCCAAAGCGGGCATGGGAACCCGAACGGGACACCAATGACCGACACCGTAGAAGCACTGGTGGGCAACCTGATCGGCCTGTCTTGAGGGAGTCTGATCGGGAATGATCCTAGCCTTGCCAACGAACGCGTAGGGACATTCCGCGACATGGAACCGAGATGGTGCGACGAGTTGCTGGCAGCGGTCGACGGGGTGGATTTAGCGGTGCCCGATCAGCCATCTGTAGTGGTCCGATCGTTCGACAATCCGACATGGCATCTACGACTGCAGATCGGCGACAGAACGACCCGGATGAAGCTGATCGAACCGAGCAAGGATACAGGGATGGCAACATTGCTGCATGCGGTTTGGAACAGCTTGCCCGTGCCATTGCGCTGCCGGTCCAAAACTCCGCGGTGGCTGATTGACCTTCACAGCGACGATCCAGCTGTTCGCGAAGGTGCCACAGCAAAAAGTCATCTCGGTCATAGTATCGAATGACGCCGGCTGCCGATCGCCTGCGTAGATGCAACCAACGTTATCTCTGCTGGCCGGCTATCACGCCGGCCCTGCACCTTGCTGGAGTGCAAGGATGATGCCCAAGCCTACCATGTGCGCATTCCTGGTATCTAAGGCAGCAGAAGGTAAGGTGTGCGCACACCCGATGCACCCTGACAGGTGCTGGAAAAGGCCAGAAAACCGCCACTTCTGGTTACTGGTCCATAGGCTGCTCTGTGCGTGGACCAAATGGACCACAGTATACGAGGAGCAGAAAAGCCCGCTAATGTGCCAATTTTGACCAGTACGCTCTGCCCAATCGCTTGTCGGTCAAACGCGAAGGATGCACGCTGAACATCAAGAAAAGGGGGCATTCATGGCGCGCGTACCGATCACGGTTTATCTGTTACCCGAGCAGCTAGCAGGCATTGAGCGGCGCGCAGCACAGGTTGGCAAACAGCGCAGCGCTTGGGTTGCTGATACGCTGGTACGGGCTCTCAACGACGAACTTCTACCGCTCGACGAGATCTTGCTCGACCAGCTGACCAAGGTTCGCGCCGGGTTGGAGACTATCGTTGAGGCACAAGCTGGACGAGGACCAGAGGCCAAGACGAGGCTTGCCGACATGCGGCAACGCGGGCGCGATCTTGCGGCGCGAATGCAGTCTGAAGCGCGCGAGCGGTTGCGGAAATGAGCGTCCCGGCACGCCGCCGCATCGATGTGTCAGACGAGGCCCATGCCTGGCTCGAAAAAGAAGCACGTCGACGCGGTTTAGTGGTTCGCGAACTGGTCGAGGAGATCGTGCGAAAACAGGTCGCAGGCGACGGCTTTGAGAAGGGCGTCGACGGTCATACCAAGACCGCTGCGGAAAGCGCTGCAACAGAGCCATTGATGACTCGATTAAAGGGACTGGTCGAGCGCTTCGAAACGGTTCTCGAAGATATCTCCGTTACCCTGCCTAAGTCGATCTCCGAGGGCTTTGCGGCAATCAAAGAGACGATTACGAAAACCGGTGGAACCGGTCATCTCAGGGACATGCTGACCGAGCACCATCGGGATCATATGGCCCGGCTCAATCAGATTGAATCAAGCAATAAAATGGCATGGGAAACCACGCGGACGACCCAGACGTCCTTGCACGCAAGCTACCGGGACGACTTGGGCAATATGGTGGGTGACGTAAGGCACGAGCTGAGACTGCTGCGTAGCGAGCGAAAGAGTCATCGAAAGCTTATCACGCAAGGTGCCGCGATGGGTGCGGGCGGCCTGCTGTTACTGGAACTTACGCTGGCATTTTTGCTGATCGATACGCCACTGAGACGATCATTCGCACGTGCCTCAACTGGATCTGCAGAAACGGTCGACGCGGCGTTCACCCCTGCTGCTGACGGCCGTGCAATGGGCGCATTGATGGCCGAGACAAAAGCGATGCTCAGCGATCGCAAATTCCGTGAAAGCTATACCCGCTGTCTGTCTCGTGCGCGCAAGGCTACCAAGCGTTCAGCCTGTGAAATCCGGATGCCCCCGGCCGGACCAGCTTCAACGTGACGGCACGTCCGGGAAAGCTCGCCGGCGGCAGTAATCCGGCGTCCTATTATGCGGCTGACAACTACTATACCGGCCAGCAGGAAGGGCCGTCAGCATGGGGCGGGGAGGGTGCTGCCGCGCTAGGTCTGTCAGGCCATGTTGATGCTGACGTCTTTACCGCCGTACTCGATGGCAAACTGCCGGGCGGAATGATTATTGCGGAGGGTGGAAACGGAACGCGGCTCAAGGGCTTCGAAATCACCTTCAACGCACCCAAGTCGGTCTCCCTAGTTGCGATGATCGGAAGCGACGCGCGGGTCTCCGCCGCGCATGCCAAAGCAGTGTCGACGGCAATGGCATGGGCAGAGGCCCGTTTCGGTCAAGCGCGCTTGGGCAAAGGTGGTGCCGTCATCGAACCCGGTCGGATGGTCTATGCAACCTTCCAGCATGACCTCAGTCGCAAGCTCGATCCACATCTGCATACGCATGTCGCCATCGTGAATGCTGCGCAGCGCCAGGATGGATCGTGGGTGGCGTTGCATAACCGTGCGTTGTGGAAGCAATCCTCGTTGATCGGGGCTGCCTATCATGCCGAGATGCGTGCTGAGCTCGGCAAGCTCGGTTATCGTACCGAGATCAACGGAAAGCACGGGCAGTTCGACGTCGTCGGCGTACCGCGCGATGTGATCGAGGCGTTCAGTGCGAGGCGAGGAGAGATCCTGTGCAAGGCGCAGGAACTGGGTCTTTCGTCGCCGCGTGCTATGGAGGCAATCGCGGTACGTACGCGCGACGCCAAGCAGCCAGGCGATGCAGAGGCGGCCCGCGCCCTGTGGGCGCAAAAGGCGCTGGTTCATGGTGATGTGATCCGTGGGGTTGTCGATGCCGCAAGGAACAGGGCCGGGCCACGCTCGGTGCTGGGTACGGTTCGCGAATGGGGAACGGCGCTTGTCGACCGGGTAACGCAGGCGTTCGGACCGAGGCCTGAACCCTTACTGCGTGGTCTCGACGATGTTCGTCGGGGCGGCGACCTTGCCAGTGCCTACGCAGTCGCAGCAGGTGTGCGCCATCTTGGCGAACGCGCAGCCAGCTTCCGACATGGTGACCTTATCTCGGCCAGCCTCGACATGGCGGAACAGGGGGCGACAGTACGTGCAATCGAGGCACGGATCGACGCGCTGCAAGCTGCGGGTATTCTGATCGCGGGACCGCGTGGCGGCGAGCATGCCCATCGGCTGACGACACGCGACATGCAGGCAACCGAAAAGACCATTCTGAAGGCCGTACGTGATGGGGTTGGGACGGCAACACCGGTCTTGGATATGGCAGCCGCACAGGCCGCATTGATACGCGTTGCCGACGCGCGGGGCGTAACGCTGGCAGACGAGCAGCGTGAGGCGGCGCTCGCAATGCTCGCAGGCGAAAACCGTATCCAGCTCGTGCAAGGCGATGCAGGTAGCGGCAAGTCGTTTCTCTTCGAGATCGTCGCTGCCGTCTGTGCGGAAGCCGGTGTCGGCATGCTGGTGCTGGTACCGCAGAACAAGCTGATGGAGGAGATGGCTGGGCGAGGGTTCGAGATGCGTTCCTTGGCGTCGGTATTACAGGCGCATGGCGATCGTGGCGGACGGGTACGTCCCAGCGATGCATTGGGGACACTGGTGCAGGGTAAGCTAGTGGTGCTGGAAGAAGCGTCGATGGTATCATCGCACCAGTTCGCTGCCCTCACGCGCATCATGGCGGCGGGGGAAGCTGCCAAGTTAGTACCGGTGGGAGACTTGAAGCAGATATCGGCACCGGGTGCCGGTCGACCGTTCGCATTGTTGCAGGAAGCTGGCATGCCGACCGTGCGTCTCGCGGAGAACCGTCGCCAGCAAAGCGATATGCTTCGTGAAGCGGCCGCGTTGGCACGGGAAGGCAGGGTGGGTGATGCCTTCACTCTGCTCGGTGACCGGGTATGCGAGAAACCCGATCAGGCGTCAGCGGCGGTCGCCCATTATATCGCTCTTACGCCTGACGAGCGCGCTCGTACCACGCTACTGACGTCGGGCCATGCCTTGCGCAAGGAAGTACTGGAAGCGGTGCGACACGAGTTGCTGTCGGAAGGCTCGCTTGGAGCGCAAGCGGTTACCTTGAAGGTCTGGGATAACCTGAACCTTACCCGTGAGGAGCTTCGGCAGGCGCGGCATTGGGCGCCGGGCATGCAATTCGATATCTACCGGCATCAAGCAGGACTCGTGCCCGGTTCTTATGCCGTGGCGCGCGTCGATGTAGCTGCCGGCAGGGTTGAGTTGACGCGGAACGGCGAGGCGCACCGGTTCGCGCCGGCCCGGCTCCATCATAACGGCGAAGGCGCCGCACTGTCTGTGCCTGACACCATCGAAGTCCGCGAAGGCGATCGCTTGCTTTTCACCGCGCGAGACTCCGCGCGCGGGATCGTCAACGGCACCGCCGTTACGGTCGAACGTATTGATGACGATAGCCTGCAGCTTTCCGGCCGGGCACGCGACTATGTAATCGGACTGGACGATCCAATGCGCGAGCGGCTCGGACATGGTGCGGTAATGAACATGCACCGGGCGCAAGGCATTACCGTCGACCGCGCGATTACGGTGATGGACAGCAAAGATCGGCTGCTCAACAGCCAGAGCCTCTACTATGTCCTCCAGACCCGCGCGCGGGAAGATATGGTGCTGTACACCAACGATAGGACAGCGCTGGTTGAGGCGATCGAGTCCCATGGAGGCGACGTGCCCCATGCATTGGACCTGACACGAGAATTCGATGTTTCCTGCGACAGGCGGTCCGATGCGACAGGTGTCGAGCCATCGCAACCTGGAGATGACAGGACCCGGGATGCGGAGTTCCTTGACGGCTTGAGTTCCGCCTTGACGGCGATCGTCGAAGATTTGCGCCAGCCTCAACCAGAACAGCCGGACGCGCGTGTCGCTGCGGCTAGCGATCGGCAGCCAGGACTGACCCAAGGCTCAAAGCACGAACGGATGGTGCCTGCACGCAAGGAGCCGGAATTGGAGATCAGCTACGATTACGACATGGACATGTAGCACGACGAAGCGGCCCAAAGTCGTCTGATTGCTGCAGGCGTAGCAAGTGTCTTCAGTGCCGCGCCATCAATTAGCAATTTCCCAAAGCGCCGGGGCAAGGGAGAGCAACGAATGGTGGAACCGATATCTGATCCGGTCGCGACCGCGTGCGTCACGACGTTGACGCTGCTTGCCGCCCGCGCCGCCGACGCGACGGTCTGCCCCAGCGAAGTCGCCCGCGCGATGGCTGCTTCCGATCCGGGTGCGCCGGCATGGCGTGACCTGATGCCGGTCGTCCATCGTGGCGTCGACCGGTTACTGGCCGATGATCGCGTGCGATTGCGCTGGAAAGGGCAGGCGCTGGCGACGCGGACCGGCCCGTACCGGATCGCAAGGACGGTGAGGTAAGCGGGCCCGGCCGATAACCCCTCGACCTGTGTTTGCCGGCAGAACCGGGATATCCTGGCGTTGCACTGCAGCAGCAACCTTCTATGAGACGTTGCAACATTACAAAAGCGAACGCGCGTAATCCGGAGCAGCAATGTCCTTATCCCTTCGTCCCGATCTGCGTCCATGCCTGTCGATTCATGCGCTGGCGATCGGCCTGCTTCCCCTGCCTGCGACGGCACAGGACCAGTCACCGGACGCGGATGCGGGAGAGATCGTGGTGCTGGGCACCCGCAACACCACCGATCGCACACTGTCGTCCGATCGCGTCACCGAACGCATGTCGCAGTCGAGCCGGTCGATCGAACGCGACCTGCTCGACGCGGCAGGAACCACTCGGCTGAGCGATGCGCTCGAACTGGTCAGCGGCTTCAGCCAGCAGAATAATCGCGGCGGCATGATCGACAATTTCGCGGTCCGCGGCTTTCTGGGCACGCCGGACGGCGGAGCCGAATATTATCTGAACGGCTTTCTTGCCAATCGCGGCATGGCGCCGCCCCGCGATCCCGCCACGACCGAACGGATCGAGGTTCTGAAGGGGCCGGCGGGCGCCTTGTTCGGCGATGTCGATCCTGGCGGACGGGTCAATATCGTGACGAAGGTGCCGCGCTTCGTACCGCATGCGAATGCCATGGTCAGCTATGGATCGTTCGACACCCGTCGCGTCGAGGTGGACGCGACCGGACCGTTGTCGGGCACGCTGGCGGCGCGGATCGTGGTGGCCGGCGAAGACAGCGAGGGATGGCGCGACACCGTCACGCTTCGCCGCCGTATCGTTTCGCCGTCGCTGACCTGGCGACCGAATGATGCGCTCCGGTTCACTTATACCGGCGAGTTCAGCCAGTTCGACACGCCGTTCGACCGCGGCATACCGGCGGTTGCCGGCGATGCGAACGCATTGCCGCGATCGAACTATTATGGCGAACCGGCGAACGGCATCACCCGATCCCGCAACGACCAGCACCAGATCACTGGGCTGGCGGAACTGGGAGGAAGCTGGACGCTCAACGGCGGCGTGGTCTGGCGCAAGGGGAGCTTGCGGGGGCTGTCGGCCGATCAGTCGCGGATCGCCGGCACGGCGCTCTGGCGGCAACGCCGCTCGCGCGATTTCAGTGTCGATGACTTGTCGGCCCGCCTGGAACTGGCCGGACAGATCGGACGGCACCGGGTCAGCGCCGGATGGAAGGGCTATCGCTTCTTTTATGGCGAGCGATGGATGCGCATCAATCCGTCGGCGGCCGCACCCTATGCGATCGACCTGTACGATCCGGTCTATGGGTCGGTGGCCGCAGCGCTGCGACCGTTCACCAACAATGACGAAAGCCGTTGGGCAGGAACCTTCTACGTGCAGGACATGTGGGACGTCACCGACCGGTTGACCCTGGTCGGCGGGGCGAGGATCGATCCCTATCGGCAGAAGATCGTGAACAACAATAGCGGCAGCACCGGGCGCAACATCGACGCGCCGGTGAACTTCCGCGTCGGCGGGCGCTATCGCCTGACCGACATGCTCGCGGTGCACGCCAATTGGGGCCAGAATTTTTCGCTGAACACAGGCACCGACCGCAACGGTGCCGGTTTCGGACCGGAAACCGGGCGTGGGTACGAAGTCGGGATCGCCGCCAATCTGCCGGGCGTCGATCTGGCCGCGACATGGTTCGACATCCGCAAGCGGGACATTCTCACCACCGATCCGGTCGATCCCAATTTCCTGGCACCGGTCGGCAGCATGGTCAGCCGCGGGATCGAACTCGATGCGTCGGCACGGCTTGGCGCGCGGTGGCAAGTGGTCGCGAACTATGCATGGGTGGATGCGAAGGCGGACGACACGGCATTCGCAACGCCGAGGGTCCTCAACGTGCCGGCGCATTCGGCGACCCTGCTGGTCGTGCACCGGATCGCGACGTCGCGGGGCGATTGGCAATTCAGCGGCGGTGCCGCCTATGTCGGCGACCGCGCCGGATCGCTGACCGCGCAGCCGCTGGTGCTGCCCGAATATTGGAAGGTGAAAATGGGCCTGGAAGCGCCGTTGACGCAAGGTCTGCGCTTCCGTCTCGATGCCGACAATCTGTTCGACCGGCGTTACGCGGCAAGTTCGTACAGCGCATTGTGGGTCTACCCCGGTGCACCGCGAAGCGTGCGTGCCTCGCTGCGGCTAGATATCTGAAACGAAAGGGGTTCGACGGACGGCCGCGCTGGCTTTAGAGCGTGATGACATGGTTTTGACCCATCGTGACGGAGCGAAAATGGCTGCGTGGCAAGGAGCGAGGAGGGAGCGGGGCTTTGCCCCCGTGACCGACGAGCGACGCTGCCACGCAGCCATTTTCGCCCGCCGCCATGCGGTTGCGTTGGGGCAAAACCATGTCATCACGCTCTAGGGTATCGTCGATCGGCAGCAAGGATAGGAAGCAAGGTGGACAGGCGAGACATTCTCACAGGCATCGGGCTTGCCGCTGCGACGATGGCCGGCACCGACCCGGCCAGGGCCGAACCCGCCAGCCGGATCCGGCATCAGGTGTTCTTCTGGCTCAAGCGTGCCGGAAATGCCGAGGATCGGGCGAAGCTGATCGCCGGGCTGAAAGCATTGGCGGCGATACCGCAGATACGCGAACTGCATGTCGGCGTGCCCGCCGGAACCGAGCAGCGCGACGTGGTCGATGCCAGCTTCGACGTGTCCGAACTGATGCTGTTCGATACGGTCGCCGATCAGAAGGCCTATCAGGATCATCCGGCGCATCAGGCATTCGTCGCCGCCTGCGCACCATTGTGGCGCAAGGTCGTCGTCTATGACAGTGTGCCGGCCTGACCACCACGCCAAGCGGGGGGCCACGACCGGCGGGGCACCCCGTCAACGGATAATGACGACCTTCGCCGCGACATCGGCGGCGATGTCGCGCCACGCCTTGTCGGCCGTATAAGCGGCAACGCCGAGCCGTTTGGCCAGAGCGAGACAGAAACGATCGCCCAGCGACAACCCGGCCGATGCCGTCGCCGCGCACAGGCTGCCGGCCTCCCACGCCAATGCGTCGTCGGCGGGAACGACGGTATAGGGCAGCGCGCCCAGCATGGCACGGACCTCTTCGAGCGGCGCGCCGAGATGGACGAAATGGCTGACGACCTCGGCCTGGTTGATCGCGCAGACCGACGCGTCCGCGATGACGGCCGTAACCTTGCTGGCCCCGCGCTCGCCTTTCAGCAGCGCAAGGATCGCCGAGGCATCGAGGACGACATGGGTCATTCTCCACTATCCTCGCGCCGTGCGGCCAGAAAGGCATCGACCGACGCATCGGGTTGCTGTGCATAGCGTTTGGCAATGGCCTGCGCTTTAGCCACTGCCTGTCCTACGGTTCGCAGAACGACTCCGTCTGCGGTTTCCTCGACAAGGACCGCGCCACCGCCTTCGAGACCCAAACGCTTGCGGATGCCGATCGGTAGGCTCATGCGACCATTGGGAGTTATATTGACCTGAAGCGTCATGTGGTACCGCTTTCACAAGATGGCATTTACAAAGATACGTGCCACAAACTTCGCTTCGGGACTAGTGATAGCATATGCACTGCTATTTGGCCCTCCGGGCACCGCAGTAACCGATTGCCAAGACGCCATGGCTCTTTAAACACGGTTCGGTTGGCTAGGCCATGCAGGATCGGCTATGGCAGTTCCGAGCCGGTCATTCGACGATTGGCGCATATGGGTATACCCAGTTAAGCCGGGGAACGATGAACGAGCAACAAAGTGGCATGATCCGGGCGGCGCGGGTATATCTGCGGGTCAGCACCGACGAACAGGATCTGGCCCGGCAGGAGGCGATCGTTGCCGGCGCGCGGGCCGCCGGCTTCTATGTCGCGGCGGTGTACCGTGAGAAGGCGTCGGGCGCGCGACCCGATCGCCCCGAACTGTTGCGCATGGTCGACGACTTGCAACCCGGCGAGGTCGTGATCGCCGAGAAGATCGACAGGATCAGCCGCCTGCCTTTGCCCGAAGCCGAACTGCTGGTCGCAACGATCCGAGGGAAGGGGGCACGGTTGGCGGTGCCAGGGATCGTCGACCTTTCCGATCTGGTTGCCGACAGTTCGGGCGTCTCGCGTATCGTGCTAGAGGCGGTCCAGGACATGCTGCTCCGCGTGGCACTGCAAACCGCCCGTGACGATTACGAAACGCGGCGCGAACGCCAACGGGAGGGGATCGAGATCGCCAAACGGGCGGGGCGCTATACCGGGCGAAAGCCAGACCTTGCCCACCATCGTCGCATTATCGCGCTACGCGAAGCAGGCATGAGTATCGCTCGCACGGCGGAATTGGCTGGTTGCAGCATTGCACAGGTCAAGCGGGTGACTGCGCTACACCGGATGAAGGAAGTAGTATCAACGACCGAGCCGTCGATCGCGCTGCCGGGACCGGCCTGAGTATCCGGCGTCAGTACGAGAGTCCGCATTTTACGCGGTAGAGAGCTCATAATCTTCGTAACCGCGACGAGCCACACCCCGCATTAAAAAAGTTTTCAGCATAATCAGCACATAAGCGGTCTTCGCTCGTCCGGAGCGGGTAGGGGCTAATGGTGCGTACGACTGCAATGGCTTTGAGAATGCTCCTTGGCCGCCTTTGGTCCGATCAGCGCGGCAATACGCTGGCGATGATGACGCTAGCGCTCATACCGCTGGTCGCGCTTATGGGGTCAGGTTTGGACATGACCCGGGCCTACGTTGCGCAGAACCGTTTCCGCCAAGCATGTGACGCTGGATCGTTGGCTGGTCGACGCATGCTGGCGGGGCTGACCCTACCCCAAGCGGCGCGTGATGAAGCAACCAAGTACTTCATGTTTGATTTCCCCCAAGGGTATCTGCAGTCGGCGCCTTACACCCTGACGATGTCGGTCCCGACTGCAGGCACCCTGCAAATCAGCAGCCAAACCACCGTCCCGACAACGCTGATGGGCCTGTTTGGCTTCGATACCTTGCCAATTTCGACGACCTGCTCGGCAACGCAAGATTTCGTGAACACGGACATCATGTTCGTGTTCGATCTATCGGGGTCGATGAATTGCGCGCCTGGCGTCACTGGCTACTGTGGCGACGTCGAGCAGAGCGGCTCTCGAATGGGTGCCCTGCGGAGTGCGGCAACAAGCTTCTACGACACGTTGGAAACTGCCCAGTCCCAGCTCGCTGCTAACAATCTCCGGCTCCGCTACGGTTTCGTCAACTACAACAGTACGGTCAACGTCGGAAGGATCCTGTACGAAAAGAACCCAGACTGGATGGTTCAAAGCTGGTCGTATCAGTCGCGTACTCCTGACTGGATCGATGCGACAGCTTATTTCAACGGTAAGTCCGCGTGCAACGTCGCATACACCTACGATAGCCAAGTCAATCAAGCGAACCCCAATTACACAGGCATTATAGGCGGATGGTGGCTAACGAGTAATCGCTGCAGCGTTATCATTCAGAGCAACGGCAACCCGGATGGTTATACCTATGGCCGTCGATCGGTCGACGTTCGCCCGTTCTTGGCAAGCAACCTGAAGGCAACGAACGTCCAGTCACCGACGCCAATCTGGCAAATAACAGGCACTAACGATCCTTCTGATGATCGGCCTTACGAGTTCAAATCGGTTTGGAACGGCTGCATCGAGGAGCGTAAGACAAACTCGGCTGCGATCAACGGCGGTTCTTCGACCACCGCGCCAAGTGACGCCTATGATCTTGATGTTGATCTGGTGCCGTATAACGACGACACCCGCTGGCGGCCGATGTGGAACGACGTCAGCTACTACCCCGACTGGTCGTGGTCGTACGGTGTCGGTCGCCAACCAGTCGCTTACTGTCCGACTGAAGCCAAACGGCTGCAGAATTACCACAACAACCGGTCCGGTTTCGTGTCCTACCTAAATGGCCTCGTAGCCCGTGGCGGCACGTACCACGATATCGGTATGATCTGGGGCGCACGGTTCCTTTCGACGACAGGTCTGTTCAAGTCAGCGACACCCGAAACCAATGACGTGACCGATCCCGATAACCCGGCAAAAATTCGCGGATTTTCGGTCAAGAAATACATGATTTTCATGACCGATGGCGACATGTCGCCGACTTGGAGCGACTACTCTGCGTACGGAATAGAGTATCTGGATGGTCGGGTAATGGGATCTCCCACTACCGATAACACTGCCTTGCTTGCTCGACATCTGCAGCGCTTCCGTATGGCATGTAACGCCGCGAAGGCGAAGGGTATCGACGTATGGGTCATAGCCTTCTCGACTACGTTGACAGCGGACATGACGAACTGTGCGTCGAAACCGGAGCAGGCTGCCGGCCTATCATCCAACGCTGCCTTAATCGCCAAATTCAAAGAGATTGGATCGAAAATTGGGTCATTAAGGCTCAGCCAATGATGCTCAGGTTCCTCACCGCCACACGCGGAGCAACGGTGTTGGAGTTCGCCCTGATACTACCCGTCTTGTGCGCTCTTCTCGCTGGCGGTTTCGAGCTCGGTTACCGTGCGTATGTCAATGCAATCCTTCAAGGCGCGCTACTTGAAGCGTCGCGGCAGGCAACGGTTGGAGATCGAAGTGGTGCGCAGATCGACAAGACCATAACGGATCGCATGGCAACGCTGTCTGGAAACATCAGCATCCAGTCGATCAAGAAGGAGAGCTTTTACAACTTTTCCAACGTCGGAAAGCCAGAGAAACTCACCTTCGACCGTAACGGCGACGGTGCCTATGATAGCACCCAAGATTGTTATGAGGATGCGAACAATAACGGCGCATACGACATTAAAACAAATGGCGGCATTGGTACTGCGGATGATATCGTCCGCTACACGGTTAGCCTGCAGTACCCGAGCATCATGCCGGTTGGCAGCCTGTTCGGTTGGGGAACTCAGCAGGAGATCACAACCTCGACCGTACTGCGCAATCAGCCCTTTACGTCACGCGCAATGCCGACGGTACGTTGCCCATGACAATACGAACGAAATTGGCTTCCTTCGGGAGAGACAGGCGAGGACTGGCTCTACTGGAGTTCGCCCTCACGCTTCCGTTGGTGCTGACGGTGCTGCTTTTTGGTCTTGAGCTGTGCAATTATGGCATATCGATACTGCGCGTCCATCAGATTGCGGCGACCACCGCGGACAACGCGGCCCGCGTACGAGATTCGATTAGCGAAGCTGATGTGAACGAAGTGCTTCTCGGCGGCAAGATCGTTGGGGAACCGATGGATTTTGCTGGCAGCGGTCGCATCGTAGTAAGTGATGTGACGCCAAACGGCTTTTCAGATGGTCGCAGAGGGCAGCGGATCGTTTGGCAGCGCTGTGCCGGCGCATTGAACGTTCCGGAATCGCAACCGCAATATGGCACGTCTGGGAAGGGGACGAGTGACGCAACGCTTCAGGCCATGGGTGTCCCTGGCAACCAGATTGCGGCGTCTGACAATACCGCGATGGTGTTCGTTGAGGTTTCCTATCGCTATAAACCGATCGTTTCGTCCATGCTGTTCGGCACGCCAATCATCCGCTCCGAAGCGTCGTTCCCTGTCCGGGAACGGACTTCTGAAACGCTGAACCCGACACCTGGCGCCACCGCGAGTGCGTGCTCAGTTTTCCAAAGTTAGCGACCAATATCCTCCGCCGCGTTTTGCGTTAGGGTTATCAAGCAGCGCCACCCGTATTAACTCCAACGTACCTATACCTTTAGAATATAGACCGACATCATATTTCGTGGTGGCTTTCGTTCTAATCGCTTTGCTACAGGCGCATTGGGGGTACTGTATGCAAAATCCGTATAACGAAGAGCTGGCGCATGGCCGCATAGCCGGTTCAACAATCTGCGATTGCCCGTACAAATCGTCATTCATGCATGCGGAACGCAATCAATGGATTGCGGGATTTAGGGAAACAGCAACCGCTTGGTACAACGATACGAGTAACGCGCAAGTAGAATTCGACATTGTATTAGGCCGCAAGGGATGCGAATTAATAGGCGTTTAGCTTGTGCGGCTGTTGAGCCACTTATTCCCTGCTGGAGAGCGCGCACCATTTGCGTAGCCGCTTCCTCATGCGATTTCGCACATTGCGATCCGCACGCCTCACGGCAGTGTGACTTATGATAAGCTGATAAGCTGATAAGCCAGTGAGCGCATTAGGGGGCTACAGGCCCAGCGTCGGCATTCGAGATTGCGCGTCGTACCTGATCGAGGTGAAGTGCGGCCACCACGTCGCCTTTGGCAAGCTGGTCGTTCAGTTTGCTCTCGACGAGACGGAGCGCTCTACCCTCATGCTCAGCAATCAAGCGACGAGCCTCATCCTGAGCAGCAGGATGGTAGACGATAGGAAAAGCCACTGATCGTTCGCGTCGGACAAGAGTCATGCCCGCGTAAATGCCGCGTCGGCCCGACAGGTCCGTTACATTCGATCGTAATGCATACGGACGGGGCCAACCGGTACTGGTTAGCGGCGAACGGTGCCCTTTCCCGAACGTTCGCTGGCAGGATCGATCGAAGCTCCACGACTGGTCTTTATCGCTATGCCTTCTAGGCGGCGTGGACGAATTTGAGCCAGTATCTGGCGGTGGCGAGGTGGACCATGCCCAGGAAGCTGCTGGCCAGCTGGTCGTAACGGGTGGCGATGGCTCGATTGATCTTGAGGTGGCCGAACATGCGCTCGATGCGGTTGCGTTGCTTGTAGAGCGTCCGGTCATGGTCGATCTGCACCCGGCGGTTTGAGCGGCCGGGGATGACGGGCTCGATGTTGCGCCTCGCAAGGTCGGCACGGATGGTGTCAGCATCGTAGCCCTTGTCGGCAAGCAGCGCATCCGGCGTGCGTTCTGGTAAGACGATCAGGGCATCATACGCCTTGCAGTCTGCCGCTTCGCCACCGGTCAGATGAAAGGCCATCGGTCGCCCGAGGGCATCAGCCAGGCAGTGAAGCTTACTGGTGAACCCGCCCCGCGAGCGGCCAAGAGCGCGTCGATAAGCCCCCCTTTATGGATGGCTCGCCCCTTAACTGAGCGTTGTTGCCTCACGGCAGCAGGCCGTTTGCGGAAGGAGCAAGGGTCATGGACATATCGGTTCTCGGGATTGATCTGGGCAAGAACAGCTGC
>NZ_JAKRET010000017.1 GCF_022664395.1 Sphingomonas lacusdianchii
GCCATTTGGAGGCAGGCTTGGGCGAGCGGATCGGTTTGTCGGATGAGGAATGGTCGCTGATCGGGCCGCTGCTACCGGCCGAGCGCGGACGTGGCTGTCGACCCGCTGGTAACAATCGGCCCTTCTTGGGGTCCGGTGAGAAAATGGTCAAAATCGTACGCTAAGGATCGGTCCTTAGCGTGTCATTCCGCCCCGAGCCGGGACCGATTAGGGTGCATAGATCGTGTGACGGGTTAGGTGACAACGTTCGATGCCGATCGAGGCGGACAGGCGCTCCGTCACACATACCTACGTTTGTGGAGCGTCCCGTTTCTCCATCTTCAACGGGCCGTTTTGGGAAAACCCATTCGGGAACAGATTTTGGGAAACCGGGGAGTCGCGACGCGCGCGATCGGCGCAGACTCCCCGGCTGTCTCGCTGGCCGTTCCTTTACGGGAACGCCGATCAGGCTCTGGTTAGCTCAGTTTTGCGCGTGATAGTCCAATGCTCCAGTCGTTTGTAGACGATCACCTTGTCGCCGATCAGATCTCCATGCCGGCGACAGAAGAGGTCGAGCTGATCGCGATCGCCGACCAGTTCGACACAGATCGTCAGATGCGGATCGGCAATTTCCGAGCCGTTCTCCCGGATCGGTTCGTGATTGCTGAAGCCGTAATGGGTATTTTGCGCGACGGCGTTGATGATGCCGTCCGCCTTCGCGGTGCGAATCAGCTCGCGATAGAGCGGCTTTGCCCCCCAGAAGCGACGCGGGCCGATCTTGTCGGACGGTTTCAGATAGATGCGCAGCATCCCGACTTCGCGGTGATGGACGGTGAAACGATTGGGCATGACGGGCTTTCGACAGGAAACAGGATCAGGCGCGCGTGCGCCGGCGAGAAGCGCGGTGCGTGCGGGCATCGCGCAGGGTCGCGTCGGGTGTGAGGTGTGCGGCAGGTACCTTTGGCACAGCGACGCGCTGCGACAGGTAGATGCCGTTGTGGCCTGAGCAGAGGTAGGCGACGAAGCACGCGACTGCGATCGGCACCGCATAGGCCGCGCCGAACAACTCGATCCCCATGAACGTGCAAGCCAGCGGTGTGTTGGCCGCGCCCGCGAACAGCGCGACGAAGCCGATCGCTGCGAATAGCCCCGACGGTACTCCGAACATCGGCGCGAGCGCATTGCCGAGCGCCGCGCCGATAAAGAACAGCGGCGTGACCTCGCCCCCCTTGAAGCCCGCGCTCAGGGTCACGACGGTAAAGAGCAGCTTCAGCGCCCAGCTCCACGAGTGCGTATCGGGACCAAAGAAGCTGGCGATGGTCAGGCTGTCCGGTGTCGCGGCGAGCGTACCCAGGCCAAGATAGTCGCGGGTTCCGAGCAGCCAGACCAGCGCAATCACGGCCAGCCCGCCGATAACGGGTCGTAGTGGGCCATAGGGGATCACGCGCTTCAACCATCCGCCCAGCGCGTGATTGGCCTCGGCAAAGGTCAGCCCGGTCAGACCGAAGGCAATGCCGGCGACACCGGCCTTGGCGACGAGCAGCGCGTCGACCGGCACCAGCGCATCGACATGGTAGACGCCGTGATGAATGCCCCAGGCAAGACAGGTCCAGTCACCGACCAGCGCCGCGACCAGGCATGGCACCAGCGCGCGATACTCGACCCGACCGATCGCCAGCACCTCCAGTGCAAAGACCGCGCCCGCAATCGGCGTCCCGAAGACCGCGCCGAACCCAGCCGCGATCCCGGTCATAAGGAGGGTGCGTGTCGCTTCCGCATCCAATCTGAGCGCGCGTCCAAACCCGCTGGCAAGACTGCCGCCCAACTGCACGGCGGTGCCTTCACGTCCCGCCGATCCCCCGAACAGATGTGTCACGACCGTGCCGAAGAAGATGAGCGGAGCCATGCGCAGCGGCACGCCGCCCCCCGGTTCGTGGATTTGCTCGACGATGAGGTTGTTGCCGCCTTCGACCGAGCGCCCTGTCAGATGGTAGAGCAGTCCGACCACGAACCCGCCGATCGGCAGCAGGTAGAGCAGCCAGGGAAAGGCGAAGCGAAGCCGGGTTACGGCGTCGAGGCTCCGCAGGAAGGCCGCGCAGAGCGTTCCCACCGCTGCGGCCATCGGGACCAGGATCAAAGCCCACCGCAGTACCGACGTGGCATGGGTGCGGCGATCGCGAATGAACGCTGCCATGTTGAACTGGTCATAGAGATTGCGAAATGTCGCGCGCACGATTCCTCCTTGCTGCCTTGCGGCGCCTGGTAGGAATCATCGGCCCTTGCGAGGGCGGTTCGACCGAATGGCCCGGCGGAAATCCATCGCCGTGCCTGCGCATATGCTGTCCGACCGCGACCCGGTCAACCAACCGCAGAAGCATGAGACTATCGTTTTGGTGAGGACCGATAAAATGGCTTTGGCCACGGAATAAACCCCGACGAGCATCGTCTACGCTTTCGAGACCGATGCGCTGGAGGCTTATGCGTAGACGAGATTGGATGCTGGGTCTGACGGCTTCGGCCCTACTTACCGGCGCAGTCGCGGCCGCCCCCGCCGATGGCTACGCTACCATGATGTCTGTCGCGATGGACCGGATGATGGCGGGCATGATGGTCAAGCCGTCCGGTGACGTCGACCGCGACTTCGTGGCGATGATGCTTCCGCATCATCAGGGTGCCATCGATATGGCGGTGGCGGAGCTGCGCTACGGCCATAACGAGCAGCTCAAGCGCATCGCGCAGGAAATCATCATCGATCAGCAGCAGGAGATCGCCGCCATGAAGCTGGCGATCGGCCAGCCGCTACCGCCTTCGACGCCAGCCCCGACGCAGGGCGGCGACCACCATAGCCCTATGGAGCACTGACATGATCCGGACCATCCTGCGCTCGGCCGCCTTGCTGATGAGCGCCGCACCGGGCCTCGCCATGGCCCAGCAGGCGCCGTGGAACGCTAAGGACATGCCCGTCAGCCACCGCGACCGCGTCTATGCGTCTGAACAATTCTCCAACACGGTGTCGGTGACCGACCCGGCCGACAACCGGCTGCTCGGCGTCATCAAACTCGGCGATCCCCAGCCGATGAACTTCTCCCCGCTCTACAAGGGACAGGTGCTGGTTCACGGCCTGGGCTTCTCGCCGGACGGGAAGACCTTGGCGGTCGTGTCGATCGGATCGAACGCCGTGTCGTGGATCGACACCGCCACCAACACCGTCAAGCACACGACCTATGTCGGGCGCAGTCCGCACGAGGCGTTCTTCACGCCGGACGGCAAGGAGGTGTGGGTCACGGTCCGCGGCGAGGATTATATCGCCGTGCTCGACCCCACGACGTACAAGGAGACGGGGCGCATCAAGACGCCCGGTGGTCCGGGCATGACGATCTTCTCTCCCGATGGCCGGTACGGCTATGTCTGCTCTTCGTTCAATCCGGTATTGGCTGTGTTCGATGTCGCGACCCACGCGCAGGTCGGACAGGTGGCGCAGCCAAGCCCCTTCTGCCCCAACATCGCCGCGACGCCGGACGGCAAGCAAGTGTGGTTTACGCTGAAGGACATCGGCAAGACGGTCGCATTCGATGCTCGGCCACCCTTCGCGATCCTGAAGGTGCTGGATACCGGGCCTATCACGAACCATGTCAATTTCGCCCGCACGGCCAAGGGGCAGTTCGCGTATGTGACGGTCGGCGGAGAGAATGTGGTCAAGGTGTTCCGCACGTCCGACTTCACGCCGGTGGCAACAATTCCGGTCGGCAAGATGCCGCACGGTGTTTGGCCATCGGGCGACGGCCGGCGCGTTTATGTCGGGCTAGAGAATTCCGATGAGCTGGCCGCGATCGACACTGCCGGCAACACGGTCGTCGCTACCGTGCCGGTCGGACAGGCACCGCAGGCGATCGCCTATGTGTCGAACGCAGTTCCGACAGGCCCCGGCACCGACAATCTCCAGCCGCTCGGCACAGCGGGCAAGGCGCTGCATCTGACCATGGGGCCGATTGGCGGCAAAGGTACGGCAAGCAGCATCACCCTCTTCGACCAGGGCATCATTCAGGTCGTGCAGAGTGCCGTTACCGGTTTGCAGCCCAAGAAGCCTTACATGCTCGTACTGACCGCCAATGCGGACGGCAGCGGCGCTGTAGAGCCGCTTGCGAACTTCATGAGCAACCCGGCAGGTGCGGCGATCGTCAACGCATCGGGTCCGATCCGCCAGATCGTTCAGGGCAGCACCGCGACACCCCGGCGCTTTCTGGCGGTTGCGGAGGTGGTGAACGGCGCGCCGGGGCGCATCGTGCAGGTGCAGCGCGACTGAGATGGACCCGCTTGCCGCCGCGATCGAACCGCTGATCCCCGGGCTGCGCCGCTATGCCCGGTCGTGGTTGCGCGACCGGGTGATGGCGGATGACGTGGTGCAGGATTGCCTGGAGCGCGCGGTCGGGCGCTGGCGACAGCGACGGGGTGCGGAGGTCCGCCCGTGGGTCTATGCGATCCTGCACAATTTGTTGGTCGATCATCAGCGGCAGCATAGCCGGCGAGGTACGGCGGTTCCGCTCCACCTCGTGGACGACGCCGCGCTCGGCCGCCCGGCCGATCAGGACACAGGCCTGCACCACCGCGACCTGCTGCGCGCGCTTGATGCGTTGCCTGAAGAACAGCGAACGGTGCTGCTCCTGGTCTCGGTCGAGGGCCTGCCCTATGCGGAGGTCGCTGCCGTAGTCGGCGTGCCGCTGGGCACGGTAATGTCGCGCATATCGCGGGGGCGCGACCGTCTGGCGACCCTCCTCCGGGAGGGTGAACGGCCGCGATTGAGGAGCGTGCAATGACCAGCCCGATCGGCGAGGACGATCTGGCCGCATGGATCGATGGCAGGCTGTCGCCCGAGCGGCAGCGCCTGGTCGACGCCTATCTTGAAGGCCAGCCGGACGTGCATGCCCGTGTGCGAGAGCAGGCGGAGCAGGCGCGAGCCCTTGCATCCCTGTTCGCCCCCGTCGCGGATGAACCGATCCCGGCGACGATGCGCGTGGCAGCGATCAGGGGACGGCAACGGCAACCGCGTTGGCAGCTCGCCATCGCCGCGTCACTTCTGCTGGCGTTGGGGTTTGGCGGTGGCTGGTCGAGCGCGCGGTGGAGCGGCGAACCCCGCGCGGGCATCGCGGCGCTGGCCAACGAGGCGAGTGATAATTTCCGTGTCTATGCCGCCGACCGGATACGACCGGCGGAGATCGGCCCCGACCAGCGCGCCATGCTGATCCGATGGACCTCCGCTCGATTGGGTGAGCGCGTCACGATCCCGGACCTCAGCACGGCCGGCTATCGCTATGGCGGGGGGCGACTGGTCGCGACGCCCCACGGCCCTGCGGCACTGCTCCTCTACGACGGACCGCAAGCGTCGAAACTTGCGGTGCTGACGAGGCCCATGCAGATCGACAAGACCGCGAGCATGACCAGCACGTCCAGCGGGACCATGGGCCGGGTCACATGGGCGGTTGATGGGATCGGCTATAGTGTGGTGGGCGAGCGACCCGCGGCCGAGTTGCATCCGATCGCCGACGAGGTCCGGCGCCAGGCCGATGCGGCGCTGGTGTCCTGATTGCACCTTGCCGCTTCCCGACGCCGACAGGCACCGGGCGATCCAGCGGGATCACGGCTTGCGCTCGACGTCCTTCCTGTCGGCCTCGGCCGGCGTCCGGCGAGCCCGCTCGCGGATGCGGCGTTCCAGCGGCGCACCGACGAACAGGACGAGCATTGCAAGGCTCACCCCGCCGATGATGAGCGGCCACACTGCCAACCCCGCTGCCGCGCCGATCGTGGCCGTCACCCAGATGCACGCGGCGGTCGCCAATCCATGCACTTCCTGACCCTGGCCGACCCGCAGCACCGCGCCGGCACCGATGAAACCGACGCCTGTCAGAATGCCCTGCATCGCCCGTCCTGCGGCGTCGGCGTTTACATTTGGCAGGCCACTATGCACGACCGCCTGCACGGCGATGCAGCTCGCCAGACCGACCAGACCCAGCGTTCGCAAGCCCATGATCTGCCGGTTCTCGCGCGAGCGTTCCCAGCCGAGCACCATCCCGGCCGCGGTCGCCACCACCAGCCGCCCGATCGCATCGATCCAGAAGCCGATGTCCGATGCCGCTGACGCTTCGATCATTCGACCAGCACGTGGACGTGATGCCAGGCGGTGCACAGATATCCGGCGAAGTTCCACATCGTGTCCGGCCGTTCGGGCTGTCCCTGTCCAGCCCCGTCGAAGGCGCGCACGACAAGGTGCTGGCGACCTTTGGCAAGCGTGGCGTCGAGGGTCCAGCGCCGCCAACCCCAGTGCGTCTCCGGATCATCGGCGAACGTCGCCTGTTGCCACTCGCGACCACCGTTTACCGACACTTCGACCCGAGAGACGCGGCGATCATAGGCGATGGCATAGCCCTCGATCCGCACCTCCCCGGCCGGCAGGCTTTCGCCAGAGCCGGGCACGCAGATCGCGGCGTTGAGCGGCATGGCATTGATGGTCAGACCCCGGCTCCAGTCGACGGTGTCGCTCGTCACATCGGCGGGAAACAGCTTGTAGTCGTGCGCCTGGATCGGTGCGTCGGAAGGCATGTCTCGCACCTCGATCCGTGTCAGCCATTTGGCGCTGCGCACGCCGGCATAGCCCGGCACCACCATGCGGAGCGGTGCGCCGTGTTCGGGCGTCAGCGGCTCGCCGTTCATCGCCCAGACGAGGAGGACGTCGGGCTGCCGCGCCTTGCTCATGGCGATCGATACCCCGAACAAGGCTTCCTCGCCCTCCACGTCCACCTCGTCCGCGCCGGTGAACGCCACGAACAGGTCGGACGCATCAGGTGCGCCGACCGCATCGAGCACATCGGCCAGGCGTACGCCGGTCCACTCTGCATTGCCGATCGCGCCGACATCCCAAGGATCACCCGACGTTTTTCCGACCTGCTGGAGGTCAGTGCGCCGGTTGCCGGCGCACTGGAGAACTGCCGTCACCGTCCGCGTGGGGAACGTAGCTTTCAGTTCCTCTACCGAGAAAGAGCGGCTCGCCATGCCCGTCCCGCTCACCTCGATCCGATGATTGGCGGGCAGATCCGGCACTGGCCCGTGGCTGCGCACGTAGAACAGCGCCTGCGGCGTCAGGAACCGCTCGATCAACGCACTGGGCGTCGGCTCGGCGTTGTAGGGATCGGATTTGCGCTCGATCATATCGGTCATGGACGAACAAACGCCGCAAGCGCGCGGATCGCTTCAAGTCTTCAAGACCATCACAGACGAAAGGCTGCCGATCGTTCCGATATCCAGATTGGAATGAGCAGATCAAACGGTTGGTCGTATCGATCAGATTGCGCGATATAAGCTGCATGACCCTGGAGCAGCTCAGAATATTCGTCGGTGTCGCGGAGCGCGAACACGTCACCAAGGCAGCGGAGGTGCTGAACGTCACGCAGTCTGCTGCCTCCGGCGCGATTGCTGCCCTCGAAGCGCGCTACGGGGTTCCTCTGTTTCACCGCGTCGGGCGTGGCATCCAGCTGACCGAAGCAGGCCGCGGCTTTCTGGAGGAAGCGCGCGCGGTGCTGGGGCGGGCAGCGCATGCCGAGACGATGCTGGCGGACTATGCCGGGCTTGCCCGTGGTTCATTGCGGATCGTCGCCAGCCAGACGATCGCGAGCTACTGGTTGCCGGCAAAGCTCGCCGCCTTCCACGAACGCCACCCGCAGATCGCGGTTGAGCTCGCGATCGACAACACCGAAGGTGCGGCAGCGCAGGTCCTGAGCGGCGCGGCGGAACTCGGCTTTGTCGAGGGCGAGGTGGACGAACCGGCACTCGCCCACTGGACTGTCGGGCGTGATCCGATGGTGCTGGTCGGCCGCGAGGACGCCGAACGTGTCGACGAGGCCTGGCTGCGCACTGAACGCTGGATCGTCCGTGAGCTGGGATCCGGTACGCGCTCGACCTTCGAGGACGTGCTGCGAACGCGCGGGTTTGATCCGGCCCAGCTGACGATAGCGATGACGCTGCCGTCCAACGAGGCGGTGCGTACCGCGGTCGAGGCCGGTGCCGGCGTTGCCGTCTTGTCGCGATTGGTCGTAGCTCGTGCGCTCAAGGCCGGTGACCTTGTCGAGCTGCCGCTCGGGCTGCCCGACCGCGCCTTTCACGCGCTGCGCCACAAGGAACGCTATCGCACCCGCGCGGCCGACGCGCTGACGGACCTCATCAAGGAGCAGGTCGCATGACTGCCGACACGCACTCCGTTCTGAGCGGCCTCAAGCCGCTCAGCCGGCTCGATCACCCCCGCGAGATGATCCGCCAGTTCACGCCCAACTGGTTCGCCGCGACGATGGGCACGGGCATCCTCGCGCTCGCACTGCCGCAGGTACCCGGCATTGGACCCTCGCTGAAGCCATTCGGCGAGGTGTTGTGGTTCTTCAACATCGCACTCTTCGCGCTGTTCGCCGGCCTCTATGGCGCGCGCTGGGTGATGTTCGGGCATGAGGCGCGGCGCATCTTCGGGCACAACACCGTGTCGATGTTCATCGGGACCATCCCGATGGGGCTGGCGACAATCATCAACGGCTGCCTCGCCTTCGGCATCGCGCGGTTCGGGAATGGCATCGTACCGGTCGCGCAGGTCTTGTGGTGGATCGACGTCGCCATGTCGCTCGCCTGCGGCGTGCTGATCCCGTACCTGATGTTCACCCGCCACGAGCATAGCCTGGACGGCATGACCGCGGTATGGCTGCTGCCGGTCGTCGCTGCCGAAGTGGCGGGTGCCAGCGGCGGGCTGCTCGCGCCGCATCTGGCCGATCCCCACGCGCAGCTAGTCACGCTTGCGACCTCCTATGTGCTGTGGGCCTATTCGGTGCCGGTCGCGTTTGGCATCCTCGCCATCCTCATCCTGCGCATGGCACTCCATAAGTTGCCGCATGAAAGCATGGCGGCATCCTCCTGGCTGGCGCTGGGACCGATCGGCACGGGTGCTCTGGGCATGCTGGTGCTCGGGGCGGACGCGCCGGCGATCCTCGCGGCGCACGGGCTGGCCGGTGTCGGTACCGTCGCGGAAGGGATCGGCGTTGTGGCCGGACTCTGCCTGTGGGGCTTCGGCCTGTGGTGGCTGGCGCTCGCGACGCTTATCACCATCCGCTACTGGCGCGCCGGCGTCCCGTTCAACCTGGGCTGGTGGGGCTATACCTTTCCGCTCGGCGTCTACACCGTCGCCACCTTCCGCCTAGGCACGACGCTGAACCTCGGTTTCTTCGGTTTCGTCGGCACGGTGCTGACGGTTGCGCTTGCGGCGATGTGGCTGCTCGTCGGCGCCAAGACGCTGGCCGGCGCATGGCGCGGCAACCTGTTCGTCTCACCCTGCATCGCCACCCCGAACTGATCCGCCATGATGATCGGATCAGTCGGTCCGATCACTTGCGAAACGCCCCTTCGATCCGCCAGCGTGGCTGGCCACAGGAGAGCCTTGTCATGTACAATTTCGACGCCGGACTGGCGAGTGAGACCAGCCGTCGCCGCTTTCTCAGGCATGCCGCGCTCGGTACCGCCGGCCTTGCCGCCGCGCCGGCACTGGCGCAGCAGCTCGTCGACCTGAAGCTGCCTGGCGGCAATGCCGAACGGCCGATGACCAGCGCCTTTCCCGGCAAGGGCAGCATGATCCTCCAGCGTGTCCATCCGCCCTTGCTGGAAACGCCGATGGACGTGTTCGACAAGTCGGTGTTCACGCCCAACGACCAGTTCTTCGTCCGCTGGCACTGGGCCGACATCCCGACCTCGATCGATGTCGAGACTTTCCGCCTCAACGTCTTCGGCCACGTCAACCGACCGCTGTCGATCAGCCTCGCCCAGCTGCTGCGCCTGCCGCGGGTCGAGATGGCGGCGGTCAACCAATGCTCGGGAAACAGCCGTGGGCTGTTCCAGCCACGTGTTGCCGGCGCGCAATGGGGCAACGGCGCGATGGGCAATGCCAAATGGCTCGGTGTGCGCCTGCGCGACGTGCTCGACCTCGCCGGGGTCAAGACAGGCGCGGTGCAGGTGCGCTTCGGTGCGCTCGATCAACCGGTCGTGGCGGGCGCCCCTGACTTTGAGAAGGCGCTCGACATCGACCATGCCCGCGACGGCGAAGTGATGATCGCCTTCGGCATGAACGGCGAGCAGCTGCCGCTCCTCAATGGCTTTCCCTGCCGGCTGATCGTGCCGGGCTGGTACTCGACCTATTGGGTCAAGATGCTGAACTCGATCGAGGTACTGCCCGGCCCCGACGACCAGTATTGGATGGCCAAGGCCTACAAGATCCCCGCGACGCCGGGCGCGAATGTCGCGCCCGGCGCCAGAGACTTCCCGACTGTCCCCATCAACCGCATGATCCCGCGCAGCTGGATGACCAGCCTGCCCGATGGCCAGACGATAGCCTATGAGGCATCGATCCCGGTCGGCGGCATCGCGATGGGCGGCGACTGCGGCGTCGCCAAGGTCGATGTGTCGTCGGACGGAGGCCGCACCTGGTACAGGACGACGCTCGGAGCGGACGAGGGCAGGTACAGCTTCCGTCGGTGGGATGGTCGCGTGCCGCTGCGACGCGGTGCCAACCCGATCATGGTGCGCTGCTGGAACACCAACGGTGTCGCCCAGCCGATGAAGCCGATCTGGAACCCGGGCGGGTTCATGCGCGGCAATATCGAGACCACCACCATCATCGCGGCCTGAGGAGCGAGTAGCATGAAGACCCCGTCTCCCGGCATCATGGCTGCTGGCCTGATCGGCCTGACCGGCATTATCCTCGTCTCGATCGGGGCGCCGAGCAGCCGCAAGGCGCCTGCCCCGATCTCCGAGACATCCGAGCCGGCACCGCCCACCAGCGTCTCAGCCCGCGGCTTTTCGCTCGCCTCGACCAGCGTCGACCTGCCGGTCGATGACGCTACCTACCCCGATGGTCCGCACGCCGACGTCATCAACGCCAACTGCACTTCGTGCCACTCGGCCAGCATGGCGCTAACTCAGCCTGCGCTATCGGTGGATCAGTGGAAGGCGACCGTCACCAAGATGCGTGAGGTGTACAAGGCGCCGGTGGCCGAAAAGGACGTCGACGCGATCGTTGCTTATCTCATCGCTATGCCGAGCCAGAAAGCGGCACCCGCAACCGGCAAGGCACAGGATCCCGACCCCAAGGTGGCTCCTGATGTCTCAGGTGGAACCGGATAAGCAAACCTCTCGCATAACCTAAAAAGGCGATTTCGACAGACGATCGGCAGCCTTCAGTAGGACTTTTTCAACAGCCACGGACGGTTTTGACACCGACTTGCTGTTTACTGGCCTATAGGCTAGGGGGGTATCCTATGTCACATTTGTCTCAAACCAATGTCGATCTGGTCGCCCGCGTTCGTCGCATCGCCGGACAAGTCGGCGCGGTCGAGCGAGCACTTCAATCGGACTCGTCGTGTTCCGACGTGCTCCATCTGGTTGCCGCCGTGCGCGGGGCGGTGAATGGCCTCATGGACGAGATTATCGCCGAACACCTCGAAGCGCATGTGTCGCGGCCCGGCCTCGATGATGCCGAGCGGGCGGCAGGTGCCGAAGAACTGCTGGCGGTGATCCGCCGCTACGCCAAATAGGACGCTTTTCATGGCGGCTTTGCCCGAAATCGACGCCTTCACGCACGACCATGTATTCCTGGGCGCGGCGCACGACGACAATGCCCGCCGGACCCTGTGGGTCGTGGCGCTTACCGCCGGGATGATGGTGGTGGAGATCATCGCCGGTTATCTGACCGGCTCGATGGCGCTGCTCGCCGATGGCTTTCACATGGCGACACACGCGGGCGCGCTCGGGGTCGCCGCGGCCGCTTACGCCTATGCCAAGCGCCATGCCTCCAGCCGGGCCTATAGCTTCGGCACGGGCAAGGTCGGCGACCTGGCCGGGTTCGCGTCGGCGATGGTGCTGGGCCTGATCGCGCTCGGGATCGGTGTCGAGTCCATCCTTCGCCTGTTTCAGCCGATCACGGTCGCATTCGGGGAAGCGACGCTCATCGCGGTGGTCGGTCTGGGCGTGAACATCGCCTGCGCCTTCCTGCTCTCGGGCGGGCACCATCACGGGCACGACCATCATCACGGGCATGACCACCATCACGGGCACGGGCATGCGCACGGCGCGCATGGCGGTGACAACAACATGCGCTCCGCCTATGTCCATGTCCTGGCCGACGCGCTCACCTCGGTTCTCGCCATCGCCGCGCTGCTGGCGGGCCGCTATCTCGGCTGGGTGTGGATGGATCCGGTGATGGGCATCGTCGGTGCGATCGTCATCGCGCGCTGGTCATGGACGCTGATGCGCGACACGGCGTCCGTGTTGCTCGATGCGACCGATCATCATGTAGAGGAGGAAGTGCGCGAGTTGGTCGAGGCGCCAGGCGACGCGCGTATCACCGATCTTCATGTCTGGCGCGTCGGTCCGGAAGCCCACGCCGCGATCGTCAGCGTCGTAGGCGGGCAGGGCGTGACCGGCGACGATATCCGCGCCCGCCTCGCACCGGTTCATGAAATCGCGCACCTGACCGTCGAGTGCCGCTAGCCCTCGAAGGCGGTCAGGATCGGGCATGGTCCCTCCGCTCCTGACCCGCATTCATGTGCGAGCCGGCGAAGCGAGGCGCGCACCCGCTCAAGCTCCTCGATCTTCGCATCCAGTTCGGCAATGCGCTCGCCCGCGAGCTGGCGCGCGCGGGCGCGATCGTCGGTCGCATCCAGCGCCAGAAGCTCACCGATCTGCTCGAGCGTGAAACCGGCTGCCTGCGCCGAGCGGATGAAGCGAAGGCGGCGGGCGTCATCGGTGCCGTAGCGCCGGATGCCGCCTCCGGCGCCAGCCCCGGTCGGCCGGTCTGGCTCGTCCAGCAAACCGCGACGCTGATAGTAGCGCACCGTTTCGACGCCGACGCCGCCCTCGCGCGCGAGCGCCGCGATCGTCATGCCGGTCATGCCTTGACTCCGTACTATGGTACGGACCCTATATAGGCGGGGCGAGGATATTGGAGAAGCGGCATGGCGAGCGCCCCCGCCAAACAGGCGACGATCTACCGGATGGTGATGCCGGAACATACCTGCCCTTTCGGGCTGAAGGCGAAGGATCTTCTGCGCCGGGAAGGCTATGCGGTCGATGACCATTGGCTGATGACGCGGGAAGAAACCGACGCTTTCAAGGCGACGCACGGCGTCAAGACGACCCCGCAGATCTTTATCGCCGGGGAGCGGGTCGGCGGCTATGACGATCTGCGCCGCTTCTTCGGCAAGATGGTCCGCGACCCCAAGGCCGTCACCTATCGCCCGGTGATTGCCGTGTTCGCGATGACGGCGCTGATGGCGCTCGCCGCCAGCTATGCGGTACTCGGCACGCCCTTCACGGTGCGGGCGGGTGAATGGTTCATCGCGTTCTCGATGTGCGCTCTGGCGATGCTCAAGCTCCAGAACGTCGAGAGCTTCTCGAGCATGTTCCTCAACTACGATCTGCTCGCGAAGCGCTGGGTGCCCTATTCCTATGTCTATCCCTACGCGGAAGGAGCGGCGGGCGTCCTGATGGCAGCCGGCGCGTTGACCTGGCTGTCGGTGCCCGTCGCGCTCGTTATCGGTACGATCGGCGCGGTGTCGGTGTTCAAGGCCGTCTACATCGACAAGCGTGAGCTGAAATGCGCGTGCGTGGGCGGGGACAGCAACGTGCCGCTCGGCTTCATCTCGCTCACCGAAAACCTGATGATGGTCGCGATGGCGCTGTGGATGATCGCTGCGCCGCCCGTGCTGGCGATGGCGCACTGACGCGAAGGTCGGCACGCGTCGTCAATGCGGGCTGATCGCCGTAACTTCTGCCGTCATACCCTTCGCCTTGGCGGTGAATGCGACCCGCTGCCCCGACCGCAGTCCCTTGAGCAGGGTCGGGGGGGATGCCCGGAAGGTCATCGTCATTGCGGGCCAGCCGATCGTCGGGATCGGGCCGTGCTTGATGGTTACGGTTCCACCTTTCGCGTCGACGGCAGTGATCGTCCCCGATCCGCTGCCGGATTTTACAGCCGATGCAGCCGGCCTGCTGCCTTGAGCAAGAGCGCTCGCTGCGATCGGCGTGACTAGTAGCATGAATGCGGCGCGCATGGAGAAAGTGGCTTTCATCAGATCTTCCTTTCGGGGCGGGTTGAAGCTCGCCGCCGCAAGAGCAAGTAGGCGGCTGGCAGGATGAACATGGAGAGGAAAGGGGCGGTCAGCATTCCACCGATCATCGGCGCGGCGATCCGGCTCATCACCTCCGATCCGGCGCCATGCCCGATCAGCACGGGGAACAGCCCGGCGACGATGACAGCGACGGTCATCGCCTTGGGACGTACCCGCAACAGCGCGCCCTCCCTGATCGCTTCCGATACTTGCTCGCCCGACGGTGACGGCCCGCGCTCGGCCAATGCGTGTTTCAGGTAGATCAGCATGACGACGCCGAACTCCGCCGACACGCCGGCGAGCGCGATGAACCCGACACCTGTGGCGACCGATTGCGCATAGCCGAGCAGCCATAATGTCCAGATGCCGCCGGTCAGCGCGAAGGGCAGTGTGCCCATGATAAGCGCCGCCTCGTCGAGGCGACCGAAGGTAAGGTAGAGGAGAAGGAAGATGATCGCGAGTGTCGCCGGCACGACGAGCATCAACCGAGCCTCGGCACGCTGCAGATACTCGAATTGTCCGGAATAGGCGATCGAGACGCCGGGGCTGAGCCGAACATCTTTGCCAACAGCACGGCGCAGATCGGCGACCGTGGAGGCCAGGTCGCGCCCGCGCACGTCGACATAGACCCATGTCGAGAGTCGACCATTTTCCGTCTTGAGCATCGGTGGACCTTCCGCGATCGACACGGATGCGACGGTGCCGAGTGTGATCTGCTGACCCGATGCGGTGACGATTGGGAGAGTTCGCAGTCCCTCCAGACTGTCACGCAGCTCGCGGGGGTAGCGGACGCTGATCGGGTAGCGGGCAAGGCCCTCCACCGTCTGGCCGATCGTCTCGCCGCCGATCGCGCCGGACACAATCTCCTGCACATCGGCGATGTTGAGACCGTAGCGCCCCGCGGTCACCCGATCGATATCGACATCGACATAGCGGCCTCCGGTCAACCGTTCTGCCAATGCCGAGCTGACGCCCGGCACGGTCCTGGCGACACGTTCGATGCTGCCGGCGATGCGGTCCAGCTCGGAGAGGTTGGACCCCGACACTTTCACCCCGATGGGACTCTTGATGCCGGTCGCGAGCATATCGATCCGATTGCGGATCGGAGGCACCCATACGTTCGTGAGGCCGGGCACGCGCACTGTGCGGTCCAGCTCCTCCACCAGCTTTGCCGGCGTCATCCCCGCGCGCCATTGATCGCGCGGCTTGAATTGGATGGTCGTCTCGAACATCTCGAGCGGTGCCGGGTCGGTCGCGGTCTCGGCGCGCCCGGCTTTGCCGAACACGGTTTTGACCTCGGGAACGGTTTTTATCAGCCGGTCTGTGCGCTGGAGCAGGGCCGAGGCGCTCGCGGCCGAAAGGCCGGGAAGCGCGGACGGCATGTAGAGCAGATCGCCCTCATCCATCGTCGGGATGAACTCGCCACCCAATCGGGTCAGCGGCCATGCCGTCGTCGCCAGTACCAGGGCGGCGATGCCGATCGCCGCCCAAGGCCGCGCCAACACGCGGTCGAGCGCCGGGCGATAGGCACGGGTGAGCACGCGGTTGATAATGTTGTCGTTCTCGGCCGGAATGCGTCCCCGGATCAGCCATCCCATCAGGACCGGCACGAGCGTTACCGACAGGATCGCCGCTGCCGCCATCGCATAGCTCTTGGTGAAGGCGAGCGGGGCGAACAGCCGTCCCTCCTGCGCTTCGAGCGTGAACACCGGCACGAACGACAGCGTGATGATGACGAGGCTGAAGAACAGCGCCGGCCCGACCTCGGCCGCGGCCTCGGTGATGACGCGCCAGCGTTCCTCGCCCGCCAGCGCCACGCCCGGATGGTCGTGTTCCCATCGCTCGATCCGCTTGTGCGCGTTCTCGATCATCACGATCGCGGCATCGACCATCGCGCCGATCGCGATGGCGATACCGCCCAAAGACATGATGTTGGCGTTCACCCCCTGCACACGCATGACGAGCAAGGCCGCGAGCACCCCCAGAGGCAAGGTGACGATCGCGACCAGCGCAGACCGGACATGCCACAGAAACAACCCGCAGATGATCGCGACGACGACGAACTCCTCGATCAGCTTGCCCGTCAAATTCTCCACCGCGCGGTCGATCAATTGCGAGCGGTCATAGGTGGTGACGATCTCGACGCCGGGGGGAAGGCTCGCTTTCAGTTCCGCGAGCTTGGCCTTGACGGCTTCGATCGTCTGCCGTGCATTCTTGCCCTGACGCAGGATGACGACTCCGCCCGCGACCTCGCCTTCGCCGTTCAGCTCGGCGATGCCGCGGCGCATCTCGGGGCCGATCTGGATCGACGCGACGTCGCCCAAGGTAACGGGGACGCCGGCACCGGCGACCTTGAGCGGGATCGCGCGGAAATCGTCGACGGTGCGCAAGTAACCTGACGCGCGCACCATATATTCGGCTTCGCCCAGCTCGAGGACGGACCCGCCGGCCTCCTGATTGGCGCGGCGAATGGCATCGACGGCCTGAGTGTGCGTGACACCGAATGCGGCGAGCCGCGTCGGGTCGAGCAGCACCTGATATTGCTTCACCATTCCGCCGATGCTCGCCACCTCCGCAACGCCGGGCAGCGTTTTCAGTTCATAACGTAGGAACCAGTCCTGCAAGGATCGGAGCTGCGACAGGTCACGGCGGCCGGTGCGGTCCAACAGCGTGTATTCATAGACCCAGCCGACCCCCGTCGCATCAGGACCCAGCGCGGCCTGCGCGCCTTGGGGAAGCCGTCCCTGCACCTGGCTCAGATACTCCAGCACGCGTGAGCGCGCCCAATAGAGGTCGGTCCCATCCTCGAAGAGGACATAGACGTAGCTGTCGCCGAAGAACGAATAGCCGCGCACGGTTTTCGCGCCAGGCACGGACAGCATCGTCGTGGTGAGCGGATACGTCACC
Source organism: Sphingomonas lacusdianchii (assembly GCF_022664395.1). Taxonomy (GTDB): domain Bacteria; phylum Pseudomonadota; class Alphaproteobacteria; order Sphingomonadales; family Sphingomonadaceae; genus Sphingomonas; species Sphingomonas lacusdianchii. The sequence continues at coordinate 17,067 of NZ_JAKRET010000017.1, forward strand.
TGGTTCTCGACGATCTGCGGGGCTTGGCCCGGCCAGCTCGTGCGGATGATGACCTGCGTGTCGGACAGGTCGGGGAGCGCATCGACGGGGGTGGCACGCATTGCGAACACCCCGGCCATGGCGAGCGCGATGGCCGCCAGGACGACGAGGAAGCGGTTCGCGACCGACCAGCGGATGATCGCGGCAATCATCGCCCAGCCTCGCGCGTCATGCGGCGCAGCGTTGGACCATCGGCGGGTTGATCAAAGCCGAACCGCACCCGCTCACCCTTGCGATACCCACGCACCAACGCGGGATCGGCGACGCGGAACGTCATTGTCATGGCCGGCCAGCCGATCGCCGGAACGGGCTGATGGGACAGGGTGACGGAACTGCGATCGATCGCCTCGATGCTGCCGACCGTCTCGTAGATCGACGCGGTGGGTTTCACGGCCGGCTTTGTTGCGGGTGACGCTTCGACACCAATCGGACGCGCATCGAGGCCAGCGAGGCTCGCTTCGGAGTCGATCAGGAACTGGCCCGACGCGACAACCTTCTCACCCTCGGTCAGGCCGGCGACTATCTCGGTTTTGCCGCCGCCTTCTGCGCCAGTGCGAACCTCGGCGGGTCGAAAGCGTCCACCCGGCCCTGCCAACATGACGAGTGTGCGCCGGCCGGTCCGGATCACGGCCTCACTCGGAACAAGGAGTGCATCGCGGCTCCCCTGGTCGAGCGCCACGCTGGCGAACATACCGGGGCGCAACCGGCCGGCACGGTTGGGGAGCTCGACGCGGATTGTGAGCGTGCGGCTCGCTGCCTCGGCCTGGGGCAGGATCGCAGCGATGCGGCCCCTGAAGCTTTCGCCCGGGAAAGCCGCCAGCGTGGCGATGACGGGCGTGCCGATCCGCAGGTTTCCTGCGAGGGCCTCAGGGACAGCCGCGTTCAGCCACACGGTGGCGAGGCCGTTCACCTCCGCCAGTGTCTGTCCTTGCGCGACCGTCATCCCCTGTCGGACGCCGAGCGTCTTGATGACGCCCCCCACGGGCGTGCTGATCGTCGTCACACCTTGCGGTCGGCCGCGCCACTCCGCCGATGCAATCGATCCGGCGGGCATCCCGAGAAGCAACAGGCGCTCTCGTGCCGCCCGCGTGAGCCCGGCATCCCCGGTGCGGCGCACGGCGAGATACTCCGCCTGCGCGCCCGCCCATTCGGGCACAAGGATATCGGCGAGCGGGGCGCCTGCCGGCACGACATCGCCTGGCGCGCGCGCATAGACGCGCTGAACGAAGCCGCCGCTGCGTGCCTGCACGACCGCAACGTTGCGGTCATTGAACTCGATGCTGCCGGTTGCCGAGGCCGAGTTTGACAACGATCCGCGTTCGACCGTGACGATCCGCGCGCCGAGCCGCTGGAGGCTGGCCGGATCGATCGCTACGCCCGGTGCGGCGCTACCGCCTGCGCCCTCGTCGGCATAGCGGGGGATCAGTTTCATCCCCATCGACGAGAGACCCGGGCCGTCGTGCCGCTCCCCCGGGATCATCGGATCATACCAGTAGAGGATCTTCTTCTGCGGGGCTGGGGATGCCGTTTGATCGGCAGCCGAGGACGTGCCAAGTTTCGCGAGCCCGAAGCCCACGCCCCCTGCGACCAGCACCAGCGCGCTTACCGCGGTGACAAGGCGGGCGCGGGTAATGGTAGTGTCGCTCATCGATCGGCGCTCCCGAAGGTAATGGTGAGGCGGACAGAGTCTGCGGCGACGAGCGCCTCACGGTCGAGCACGGTCAGCTCGGCGTCGGCGAGCGCGGTCTTGGCTTCGATGGCATCCGCAAGACTCGCGCGACCGGCAGAGTAGCTCGCTATCTCCAGATCGGCTCGCTTCCGAGCGAGCGGAAGGAGCACGTCGCGCGCGCGCTGCCATTGGCTGTGATGCATTTGGTGGTCCGCCAGCGCGGCCTCCAGATCGGCTGCCAATGTGCGCCGGGTTTCTTCGCGCGCGGCCTCGGCCTGCGCCTGTGCGGATTTGCGGGCTTCGATGCGCGGGTTCTGACGCGATCGAGCGAACAGCGGCAGGCTCATCGAAACTCCCGCCGACACCATGTCGCCATACCGGGGGTCACGGCGTTGATAAGCTACCTCTACCCCCCCAATCGGGTCGCTTCTCCGCTCGCGCCGCATCCACGTCGGCCTGGGCGCGCTGAATACCGGCCTCGGCGAGAACCATGTCGGAGTGAAGGCTGAGCGCGTCCCGCAGCCGCGCCGGAGCCAGATCGATCGCGGGCATATCGCCGGCAATCTCGGGCGCCGATACGCCGGTCCAGCGAGCCAGCATCGCGCGGGCGCGCGCAACGGCGGCCATCAACTCGTCGCGGCGGTCGTCGAGTGCCGCGATCTCCTGATCGGTCGTCAGTGTCTGACCAGGGCGGACCGAACCGGTCGTCACGGCGGCCCGCGCAGCGGAAGGGAGAGATCGAAGGAATAGCAGAACGGTGTCGAGGGCAGCTAGTCGACGCTCGGCATAAGCAAGGTCGATCCATGCCTGCCCCGCTCCCAATCGCACCTCCCGGAGCTTGGTCGCTTGCGATGCTTCTGCCGTTGCGATCACGGCGCGTGCCTGCGCTTGCGCGGCATGACGCTTGGCAAGGTTGGGTAGGTCCTGTTGGAAACCGACACGCCCCATCGTCATGTCGTCTCTGGATAGGGAGAAGGCGGGTGGCCCAGAGACAGGATAATTCTCGATTCCGATCGACACACGGGGGTCCGGAAGGCTTCCCGCCGCACGTGCATCGGCTTGGGCGGCGCTGACCCCCGCGCGACCGGCAACCGCTCCCGGGGCGTTGGCAACCGCATCGCGCAGCGCTTGGTCATAGGTAAGTGTCTGCGCGTGCGCGGCGCTCGTCGTGAGCGCGGCGACCGCGAGCATCATGGATGCGCGCATCCCTCTAGTCCCTTCATGTCATAATGATGGCCGGGCTCCAAATGGTTGATCGGAGCCCGGCACCTGTTCAGGCTCGCCAGCTTAAGTTGACTGGCCGCCCTTCATTGACATGCAGGCGTCGCGACCGCGTTCCATCATCGGGCACACGCAGGCGCTCGACTGGGGAACGTCCGTAACCCATACGCGACGTGGGGCTTGAAGCGGCGCCCGCGGGCCCGGCTGGTAATTGGAACGCCACTCCCAATGACCATTGCTTTTATTTTCAGATGTGGCCGCCGTCGCTGCCGACGCGGCGAGGCTAGCGGCAAATACCGCCAAGATGAACGTTTTCATGTCACTTTCCAATTTGATCGAGATTTAAAATCGGCAGAGCCGCAACCGGCGAACGGCTGCAGCCTGACACGGCTTGACTCGATCAAACGGTAGGCGGTTCGGGCTCGGGAGCGACGTTGAGGCCGGCAAGTGCCCGGCTGGCAGGCCAGATAACGATTTGAGATGCGATCGAGCGCTTCAGCACTCTTGCCGGCTTCTCAAACGTCATGGGAACAACGCATCCCATTTGGGCGATACACGCCAGCGTCAGTCCTTTGCATGGGTGTTCCGATGACGGATCCGGGGTCGCCATACCCGCGCAATCCATGCGGGATGGGGTGACATGGCTCATCGCCATCTTGGGTGAGAGCGATGGGCCGGCCGCATACGCAATTCCTTGGCCCAAAAGGCCAAGCAACGCTCCAACAAGAAGCAAGAGAGAAAGACGAGCTTTCAACACCCGGATACTATCCCAATTGTCAACGCCGAGGTCAATACGGGTGGTTTGCCGGGTGCCGTAGTGCCGGCATGAAGCGCCGGGGAAGATTTGCCGCTCACAAGACAACCTGTCGTTTAGGCGCCGTGGCTAGCAAAGACACGCCGGCCAGCGGCACCGAACGCAATGACGTCATAGGGCTGGGTTCTCATGCCGGGCACCTCCATGCCCGGTGAGCCCATCGGCATTCCGGCCACGGCCAAGCCGCGCACGCCTTTAGGATGCTGGGCCAGCGCGCGCTTCATGTCCGCGATCGGGACATGTCCCTCAAACGCCATGCCGTCGATGATCGCGGTATGGCAGGACGCGAGGTCAGCGGGCAGGCCGATCTTACGCTGCAGCACCTCACGGCGATCATCGTCGATGATCTGGACCTTGCGGCCGAACTGCTGACGCACCTGCGCCGCCCATTTCTCGCAACAGCCGCAACCCGGATCGCGGTGCATGGCGATGTCGGCCGCGGCCGATGCGACCGCTGGGATGGTCATTAGCAAGGCGGCGACGGCGCCACGAACACCATTCTTCATCATCAGCTCCTAAAAGGAAATCCCCGCCCTGCCGGGGGGTAGGGGGATCGACAGGGCGGGGCAGCGCTCCCTTATTGCGGGCGCTTGCCGTGCTTGCTGAGCCACGCCTGCAGCTCGGCAATATCCTTTTCCTGTTTCGTGATCGTCATCTGCGCCATGCGCTTGGTCTCGGCGTCGCGCGCGTCACGCACCGCAACGCGCGACATGGCGATGGCGCCTCGGTGATGCTCGATCATCTTGCGCGTCCACATTTCGGCCGCGTCGCCCTGCTTGGCCGCCATCATCTTCTGATGCATGTCCATCTCGGCCTGGCCGTAGGGATTGCCGGCCATCATGCCCGCCATGTCGTCGTGGTTCATGCCGGCCATCTGACCGTGGTTCATGCCCTGCATTCCGCCGCTCTGCTGCGCGAGGGCGGGCGTGGCGAGCAGCGCCAAAGCTGCGAATGTTGGTGCGAAGCGCATTATTGATCTCCCTGGGTTCTAAGACTTCTACGCGTGCGAGGCGGCTATCCCTCACCCGGGGTGCTAGAACGCGCGAGAAATTGTCAGGAAACAGGACTTTATTTCCGAGGGCTACGCTCCTGAGCCGCGTATATTATGCCTCGATCACGATGTTGCGACGCCGCGTTTTGGGCCATCGCATGTAGAGAAGCACTGCCCCCCCTAACCAAAGCGCAAGCCCACCGATCGCGAAGGCGAGCAGCCAGGGCGTGTTGAAGTTCTCGTGATTCGTCCAATCCATGATGTGAAGGCCCCAGAAGAAGTCGTAGAGCCGCCAAGTGCCGGTTCGGACAGCCGAGATCCGACCGGTGTCGGCCGCGACAAAGACGCGGGTGGAATCGAGGTCGGCGAACGCGACGCGCCAGGCGGGGAGCGTGCCGCGATATTCGGGGCTGGCGCGCTCGATCCGCTCTACCTTCGCCGCTGGTCGAGCACCGCCACGCCATGCCAAACGCGCGATCTCCTCGGCCTCACGAGCCGTTGGTGCTGGCAGCGCTTGGCCCGTCGCGGCGTCGAACAGGCGCGTTCCCTTGGCTGTCGCGACCTCGGCGACCGGGCGGCCAAGCCACATGCGATAGGTGATGGCCTCGATGGGCGCATCTGCTGCGCCTACGATCGCCGATGGTGGGGCGAACGTGCTGCCGCGGGGAAGGGGCGCCGCGGCTTTGCGGTCAACGAGGTGATCGCCATGCACCCGATCGATCGGCAGGAAGCTCATCAGGGCGCCGCTTGCGAACCATAGCAGGAGCTGCGCGCCGATGATGATCGCGAGCCATTTGTGCGTGCGGCTCGCGAGTAGATGCAGCCTCAGTTTCGCGCTTTTCAGAACCACTCCTCCCTCAACCTCGTCGCCGGGGTCACTTCATACCCGGCATGTCCTTCATCATCTCGTCGTGATCGGCCGGGGCGCTCGCGACCAGTGCCTTATACTGTTCGGGCGTCATGCCGGGGAGCTTGCGGACGAACGCGACCATATTCCAAATTAGGGGGTCGGGATGCGTCTTGCCCCATGCCGGCATGGCGCTGAGCTTCACCCCGTGCTTGATGATCCAGAATTGCTGGGCGGGGGTGAGATCTTGAGCGCGCGCGAGTTCCGGCGCCTGTGGATAGAGGCCCTGGCTCATCTCGGATTTCTCGACGCCGGGGCCGAGATGGCAACCGGAACACATTTCTCCGTAAAGGCCCGCGCCGACTGACACGCGCTGCGCCGATGCCAGATCGGCCGGGGGTGTTATGCCGCGCGCGCGTGCCTCAATCGACCGATCGCGCAGGCGTTCGAGCATTGAATAGACCGCCGGCGTGTGCGGTTCGTCGGCCGCGATGTTATACACGCCAAGGTAGATAAACGCGGCTGCGCCCAGCGCCAGGACGATCGCCAGGGCGCCTACGAACGGCAGGCTCGGGAAGTGCTGCCTTATCGAGCGCCTGCCGTCTTGAGCCATCTGTTCCTCCATCGATCAGAACCAGACACGAACGCCGGCGACGATGCTCTTGGACGTTGCGCGATCCCCATCGGCGCGCGCGTAGCGGGCGGTGTCGCCGAAGCGGCGATCCCATGACACGCCGACATAGGGGGCGAACTCGCGCCGGATCTCATAACGCAGCCGCAATCCAAGCTCGGCGTTGGATAGGCCCGATCCGATCCGGTTTTCCGGCACGTCCTGCGCAGCGAAATTGAGCTCGGCGCGCGGTTGCAGGATCAGCCGCTGGGTGATGCGCTGGTCGTAATAGCCCTCAAGCCGCCCTAGCAGGTCGCCCTTGTTGGACAGGAATACCGCGCCCTCTAGCTCGAAGAAGCCCGGTGCCAGCCCCTCCAGCCCGACGGTCGCATAGGTGCGTTTCGGGGACGGCCCCAAATCCTGGCGGACACCCGCTTGTAGATTGAAATAAGGGCCAATGGTCCGGCTATAGAGCGCCTGCACCTCGGCGCTCTCGATGCCCTCGCGGAAGGCTCCCTCGCCCTCAGACTTGATGAAGAGGCGGTTGATGTCACCCCCGAACCACGCCTCGCCATCCCAGCGATAGCCGTCACGACCGTTGCGGAATTGATACTCAGCGAGGTTCAATAGCACCTGGCTGAAGTTTTGACCGCCGTGATGCTGCTGAAGGTGATGGCGACCCATCGCCATCGCGTCCGCGCCGTAAACGCTGTCGGCCGCATGGTCGGTCGGCAGGGGCGGGGCGGGGGCGTTTCCTGCGGGAAGCGCGGTGCCAGTCTGCTGCACCCCATCGGCCGCCATGCCTGGCATTCCGGCCATTCCCGACATGCCCTGCATGTCGTGGCCGCTGTGCTGGTCGGCTGGCATGGTCATCCCCGGCATCGCCGAATGGTCCATGCCCTGCATCGGCTGCTGGGAGCCCTGAGGGACCGTTTGGCCGTTTCCGGGCATCTGCATCCCCGGCATGGCTTCCATGCCCTGCTGTGAGCCCTGCGGAGCCGCATGGTCCATGCCGGGCATAGACGAGTGATCCATGCCCGGCATGGTCCCGTGATCCATACCATTCATGCCGGCCGTTGGCGCGGCGCGGCGTTTCGTCGTCGAAGCTGATGGTCGCCTCGCAGGAGCTGACCTAGTCTTGGCCGGCTTGCCTTTGGCCGTGGGCTTCACCACCGGCTTCTTTTTCGCAGGCATCGGCATGGTCATGCCCGGCATTGCCGAATGATCCATGCCCTGCATCGACTGAGCGGCGACAGGACCGGCGATGCCGAGCATGGTGGTGGCGGCGAGCGCCGCGGTCAGCCGGTTCATGCCGCCTCTCCCGCGAACGGGCGAACGGTGACGACGCGCATCATGCCTGCGGTCATGTGGTAGAGATTGTGACAGTGGAACGCCCAATCGCCGGGTGCATCGGCGGTCAGATCAAAGGTCATCTTGCCTCCAGGCGGCACGTTGACGGTGTGCTTGCGCGGCGCATGATTGCCGTGCCCCGTCACCAGCTCGAAGAAATGGCCGTGGAGATGGATGGGGTGCGGCATCATCGTATCGTTGACCAACGTCACCCGCGCCCGCTCGCCTTTGCGGAACGGGATGGGGTCGGCGGGATCGCTCAGCTTCTGCCCGTCGAAGCCCCACATGTAGCGCTCCATGTTACCGGTCAGATGGATCTCGAACTGACGCGACGGCGCGCGCACGTCGGGGTTGGGCGCGAGCGAAACGAGGTCGCGATAGGTGAGGACGCGGTGATCCAGGCCCCCCAGACCCTGGGGCGGTTCACCGCTACGGTCCTTCGGCATCGGGGAGATGGTCTGCACGCCCGGCCCCATCTTCACGCCCGGCGCATTCTTCGGGTCGCGCATGTTCATGTTCATGCCGCCACCCGACCCGTGGTCCATCCCGGCCATGCCGCCAGCCTGGCCCGATCCGCCCGACATGGCACTATGGTCCATGCCGGCCATGCCAGCACCGCCCGCTGCCATTTGGCTATGGTCCATCCCGGGCATTACAGCGCCGCCCATCTGGCTGTGGTCCATGCCCGACATGCCGGACATGCCCGCCATCGCTGCGCCTGCCGCGACCGTCCCGTGATCGGTCGGCCCCTTCCAGCCCGTCAGCTTCCAAAGATTGCGCGAGGCGTTCTGCATCAAGGTGGGGTCCGGCCCGCGCGTGGCGACCGGGCTCTCGTCCTTCATGCCGGACATGCCCTGCATCCCGCCCATGCTCCCCATGTCCATGCCCATATCGGTCATGGTCAGCAGCGTGCGCGGACGAAGCGGCGGGACCGGGGCGACCATCCCCTCACGCGGGGCGAGCGTCGCCCGGCCCATGCCGGAGCGATCGATAGCCTCGGAGACGAAGCTGTAGGCCCGGTCCTCGGGCGTCACGATCACGTCGAACGTCTCGGCAACGCCGATCTGGAACTCGTCGATCTTCACCGGACGGACATTCTGCCCATCGGCCTGCACGACGGTCATCGGCAGGTCGGGGATGCGGACGTTGAAGTTGGTCTGCGCCGCGGCGTTGATGATCCGCAAGCGGACCCGCTCGCCCGGCTTGAACAGCCCCGTCCAGTTGTCATACGGCCCGTAGCCGTTGACCAGGAAGGTATAGGTCGAGCCGGTGACGTCGGCGATGTCGGCGGGGTCCATTCGCATCTTTCCCCACTCGATCCGGTCCTTGAGCGGCATTTCCCGACCCGCGAGCAAGCCCGCGAGGGTCGGCCGCTGATAGTTGAAATAGGCGCCGCCCATCTGCTTCAGCTTCCGGAAAATCTGCTCGCCGGTCATCTGGCTGTGGTCGGACAGCACGATCACATGCTCGCGGTCGAACGCGATCGGATCGGCACCGGCCGGGTCGATCACGATCGGCCCGTAAAGTCCGCCCTGCTCCTGCTCGCCGGAATGGCTGTGATACCAGTAGGTGCCCGACTGGATGATCGGGAACTCGTAGATGAAGGTCGAGCGCGCCTTGATGCCGGGGAAGCTGATGCCGGGCACGCCGTCCATCGCGAACGGCACGAGCAGCCCATGCCAGTGGATCGAACTGTCCTCGTCGAGATTGTTGGTGACGGAGAGGCGGACCTTTTGCCCCTCCTTCAAGCGAATGAGAGGGGCCGGCACCGTGCCGTTGACGCCGATTGCGGGCGTCGACTTGCCGTCGACGGGAAGTCTGAAACTGTCGATCGTCAGCGCGATGTCAGTGCCCGAGACGGTCGGCAGCGGTTTGACGATCCCGCCCGAGACAGGCTGCGCCCACGCGGGCATATAGGCGGTCAGCGCCATGCCACCGCCAGCAAGGGCGGCGCCGCGAAGCATCTGGCGGCGATCGATAGTGCGGCTCATACGGTCCTCAAGGCTCTCGAACGGGAGTGTCCCTCTAGCCTTGATACGCAGCTCAGGGCGCTATCCCTCAGCGCCCGCCCAATCGCTCCAGCAACTTCGATCGCGCGCGATAGAGGCGGGTTTCTACCGCCTTTTCGCTGATCGACAACACTGCCGCGGTTTCAGCCTGGCTCAACCCCTCGATCGTGCGCAGCACCAAGGATTCCTTCAATGCGGTCGGCAAGCCCGCAATGGCGCGCGTCACGCGGTCGAGTTCCTGTCGGTCGCCCGTCGCGTCGTCGATCGCCACCTGGTCGTCTGCAATGGCTTCGGCTTCCGCGCCGATCGGTGCGGCGAACGCCAGAAAGCGCCGCACGGTGCGCTTGCGCCCCCAATCGCGGCACTTGTTGATCGCGATCGTCGATAGCCACGCGCGCATCGATCGATCGCCGTCGTAGCGGGGCAGGGCCTGATGCGCCGCGACGAAGGTCTCCTGCAGAAGGTCCAGCGCCTCGTCGGCCTCGCCGACGCACGCGCGCACCATGCGGAAGATTGACTGCCGATGGCGGCGCATGATCTCGGCGAAGGCGGCTTCGCGCCCGGCGATGCTGAGGGTCGCCAGCTCGCCGTCCGTAAGCGTGGTCCAGTCGAGGCTCACGCGCCGAACCTCAACGTGCGTCGTCGGTGAGCGCCTTCACCACGGCCTGATCGAACTGGCCGGTCTGATTGGGCCGCAAGAGCTGGCGCATGGCGAAGATGTGCGCCAGCGTCGCTTTCTGGAGCTCGCCCATGACGGCGTGGCTCTGGTCGACCGCTGCGGCGACGCGCGGCCCGTTGCCATGCTCGGCCTCGATCGCTTCAGCGAGCCGGGCATTGTTCGCCCGCAATTCCAGCTCGAATGCGCGCCGCTGCACGGCGAAACGCTGCTCCAGCACTTCAAGTCGCGCTTCCTGGTTGGCGTCCAGCGCCAGCTTATGATGCAGCACGTCGTGCAGCTCCGAGCCGGGCTGGGCACGTGGCGGAAGTAGCGCCCGCCCCACGAACACACCGATGATCGCGGCGATGAAGCACGCGACAATGCCAAGCAGAAGGCGGATGCGGCCGCTCATTGCACGCCGACGAGCAGCGTGGAGGGCGCGAGCGGCGACACCGGCCCCAAGGGCGATAGCGAAGCCGCGCTGGCTTCCTTCGCGGGCACACCGGCACCGAAGATGCCCATGACGAGCGCCGCAGCGATCGTCATTGCCCCAACGCCTAAGCCGGCGCGCGCCGCTGGACGTGCGGCGACCCGCGCCAGCACGCGATCTTCCATGCCATCAAGGCTCGCGGGCACGGGTGCTTGCGCCAGCCTCATCAATACTGCGTCGAGGTCCATGTCGTTCACTCCACCCCTCTAGCATGGATTACGCAAGCGACGCGCCCATCCCTCAAATCCATCCGTGAGGGGTGGTCGATCGGGGCGCGTAATGAAGGACAGGAACCCTCCTGTCGAAAGGCCCCCTATGCGCCGCCTATCCGTTCTGACTGCTGCTGCCGCTCTCGTCATGTTCGCCGGAACGGCGAACGCCCATCCTAAGCTGGTGTCGGCATCGCCGGCCGCCAATGCGACGGTCGCGAAGCCCGCTCGTATCGAACTTCATTTCAGCGAGAAGCTGATGCCAGCCTTCTCCAAGGCCGATCTCACGATGGCAGCGATGCCCGGCATGGCAGCCATGAAGATGGCCAGCGCCTCCGCGCTCTCGTCCGATGGCCGGACCCTCGTCATCACCCCGAAATCGCCGCTCCCATCGGGTCGGTATAGCGTCGCGTGGAATGTCGTCTCGACCGACACCCACAAGGTCGCAGGAACCTACGTCTTCGCGGTGAAGTGAGGCGATGGGGGACTGGTCGCTTATCGGCGTCCGCTTCGCGCTCTACGTGACGCTGGCTGCGCTGTTCGGCCTTGCCGCATTCAGCCTTTATGGGCTGCGGGCGCGCGAGCGCGGCGACGCGCTCGCGCTGCGTCCCTGGTTCATCGCCAGCGCTGGCCTGAGCCTGTTGTTTTCAGGCGCCTGGGTCGTGCTGATGGCCTCCTCAATGGCCGGAACGCCGGCCTGGCCGATCGACCGTGAAGCAGTCGGCGCGCTGCTCACCGGCTCTGCGATCGGAGCAGCATGGAAGCTGCGCATGGTCATGGTGGCCCTCGCGGCGCTGGCAGCGCTGGTCGCGGGCGGGCGCGGCATCTGGCTGAGCATCGTCGCGCTCTGCTCGGCCGTGGCACTCGCAACGCTGGCGTGGACCGGACACGGCGCGATGGACGAAGCCGTGATGGGCTGGGTCCACCTCATCGTCGACATTCTCCATCTGATCGCCTCGGGCGCTTGGGTTGGCGCACTACTGGGGCTGCTCCTGCTCGTCTCCCGACCCGCGGCGCGCGTAGACGCGGCGCATCTGGGGCTGACGCACCGCGCGCTGCACGGGTTCGGCGCGATCGGGACGGTTGTGGTCGGCACGATCCTCGTCACCGGCCTGGTCAACGGCTGGATGCTGGTCGGGATCGGCAACCTCGCCACGCTTCCTGCGACGCTCTATGGTCAGCTCCTGATCGCAAAGCTGGCGCTGTTCGTCGCCATGCTAGGGCTCGCCTCGCTCAACCGCTTCCGGCTCACGCCGGCATTCGAGCGGTCGATCGCAGCGGACGATCACAAGGGCGCCCTCGGCGCGCTGCGGACAAGTCTGGCGATCGAAACCGCCTGTGTCATCGCGGTTCTCGGGCTGATCGCCTGGCTCGGGACGCTCGCGCCGCCTGCATCGGCGATGTGATGCGCGGCCGGGGAGCCCTCGCGGTCCCCGGCCGTTCACGGGGCCGCGCCTGATGGATCAGTCGATCCTGCTCGACGAGACGGGGAGGATGCTGGCCGTGGCCGGCCTGATCTGCGTGGTGCTGCTCGTGCCGATGATGATCGTCGGGCTGATAATCAGCATCTTCCAGGCGGCGACGTCGATTAGCGAACAGACGCTGAGCTTCGTGCCTAAGCTGATCGCGCTAGGCGTATGTTTGGTGATTTTCGGGAGCGCAGCGACCGAGCTCCTGACCAAGTTCACGGCCGAGCTGTTCGCTGTGATCGCGAGCATGGGCCGTTGATATGCAGATAGCTGCGCGGGCGGGCGACCGCCCGCGCAAGCCCCGCTATGCCGCCATCCGATCGCAGGAATCGGCGCACTTCCGGCACGCTGCCACGCAATCCTCCATGCCGCCCAGGGCCTCGCAGCTCGCTGCGCAAGCCCGGCAGATCTCGGCACACTCGCGGCAGATATGCTGATGGTGGGCGGACTTGCGCGCCATGAAGTCGATCGCAACCGCGCAAATTTGCGCGCAGTCGGCCATGATCTTCATATGCTCGGGCGCGGCGTGCTGGCCGCCCATTTCGAGGCAATGGTTCATCGCCATGTGAAGACAGGTCACATGGCATTCGTGGCAGGCGTCCATGCACGCCTTCATGCCGGGGTCGATCTGGTGCATCGCATTATCTCCGTATGAGCCCCCGCCTATTCCTAGATACGCGCGCCGCGCGATCACCCCTTGCCGCGATCTCCGTCGTTCGCGGCAAGTTACATGGCCCACCGACCGAACAGCGTCGCAACGATGATGCCCGCGCCAAGCATGATGAGCGTCAACACTGTCATCGCGGCGATCTGAGGTCCGGTCACGCGCGCGCCGGCCGCCATGCCGCTCATCCCTGCCATTGCGTCGTGTCCCATGTCCGGCATCGGCGTGGCCGATTGCCGGTCCGCGCCGACTTCGTGTCCGCCATGCCCCAGCGCGCGCACCGTGCCCATGCCGTGCTTCAAGCGCACGCCAACCAGCCAAAGGTTGATCGGATAGGCGACTGCGAACCCGACGAGTGTCGCCAGCGACATGACGCCCCAAAAGCGGAGCGAGCTGGCGTGCATCGCGGCCATGTCGCGGCTCATCAACACCACCATCGTCGGGATCATGCCGGCCATGACGGCATTCATCGACAGCCATTCGGGGATGAACGACATGCGAAGCGCGCCCCAATAGGAACCGCCCGCCATGTCGCGCATGAAAAGCGCCTGGAAAATCAGCAGTCCGAACGCGAAGCCGAACACATATTCCGCGATCACGTCCTGCCACATCGGCAGGCCGAGCGCCGTGGTGATCGCGGCTGCGGCGATGACGCCGGTTGCATCGCCCGCCATGCAATGGATGGCCGAGCCGAACGCCTGCTTCCAGAGCGGTCGAACGAAATCCTCGTGCCGCTCGTTCGCCGGCTCCTGGCAGGACAGGACATAGGCCGCGGCCATGATCGGGCCACCATAGAGCGTGACCAACAGCCACCCCCATTTCATCACGCGCAGCTCGGGGTTGCGGGTGAAGGCATCCCACGCGACGTAAGCGACCGAAAGGGCGGTCAGCACGAACCACCCGATCAGCACGGCGTCGAGCCAGGGGGCCGGGGATGGCATCGTCACGGCAGCACTCCTCTACATGCTAGAGGATACGCGGCTCTCCGGATCATCCCTTGCGCGGAGCGGGCTAGGCGAGCTTGCTGGAAACGGCCTTGATCGCTTTCAGTCCCGATCCGAACCGCGCGATGGCCTCCCGGTTCTTCTCCAGCTCGCCATAGGGCAGGTAGGATATGTCGAGGTCGGCTACGCGGCTGAACGCGGGCCGCTGCAACTGCGCGCGAACGTCCGTCTCGCGCGCGTCGGGCGCGACAAGGAACAGCCCCGCGGTCGCGTGAAGGTCGCCACCGCTCAAGGCCAGGTCGAGCATCCTGACGATGCCCGAATAGATCGAGGTCGAATGCTCCACCTCGAACGCCGCGGCGACATGATCGCCGGCCTTCTCAAGCCACAGCACGTCGATCAGCCGGATCGAGTCAGCGCCCTTCGACGTCGCGATCGTGTCGGGCAGGCGCTCAAGGCATCCTGCGCCCAAGGGTGATCCGTCGAAGGCGCGGCTGCGGTCGTTCGCGGCGATCCATACGTCATAGCCGAGCGCCAACCCTAGATCGCGAAGCCATGCCTGGATTTCGGTATGGGTGCGCTCGTTCTCGCCCTCGCGCTGAGCGGCCTTGCTGAGCGTGCGCGCTTCCTCGCGCGCCGCCTCAAGCCGCTGCCCCCAGCTCGCCAGCGTCGCGCCGCTCACGTCGAGGGGCGGAGCCGGATAGCGATCGGAGCCGATGTCGAACAACAGACCGCCGATCGCGCCTAAATCATTCGATAGCAGCTCGCGGAAGCGGTCGTTGAGATCGAGGATGCCGGTCCGCATCGCCAGAAAATGCTCCCAGCTCCCGAGCTTCACATTCGCCCCCGTCAGCGCGTTGTAGCCCTTAACGATTGCGGTGTTGAAGGGCGGCACCAGCGTCGGGTGAAGGAAGTAGAGGAGGTTGGCGACCGCCGGACCCAGCCCCTTGATCTTCAAACGGTCGATCGCGTGGATATGGCTGATGATCTCCTCGGCCGTGTCGCAACAGGAACAGGCGTCGAGCAAGCGGCCGAACGCGCGCTGATTGTCGGGGCTCTCGTAAATGTCGGGGATGCGGAGCTTCGGCTTCCAGAGGAACGCATGGTCCGCGCCCTTGAAGATTTGCCGCTGCTCGGCGACGGAATGGACGACGGTTTCGAGCGACGATCCGCGGTAGGCGACGCCGAACGTGCCGCGCTCGATCTCGCCGACAACCTGGGTGATGCCGCGCCGGATTGATCGGAAGTTCTTCAACCGCTCGTCCCAAAGAAACCAGCTCCGATAGGTCGCGCCCTGATCGTCACGCCAGCGGGCAATTAAGCGGCGCACCAGGCCGTCATGGTCGGTGCCAGTAGAAAGACTGTCGATCTGCGCTGCCATATGTCCCCGATTGCCCCCGGCCCGCGTTTGGCGAGCTAGTAATAGACCTAAGCTGCGGCCCTTATGGCGTCGAGGGTGTAGAGCTGGCCCCCGCAATATGAGGGCAACGCCGCTCCCGCGCGTAGATTCAACATACACGCCAGCGGTGCCGACAGGGCCTTGACCCTAACACGGTGTCATACCCTACATGCTCTCGGGTCGAAGGAGTCTTGCCATGAACGACCCTCATTCCCATTCCCAAGCCGGGGGTTGCGGCTGTTCGAAGCCTGCGCCTGAATCGGTCTCCACGCCCTCATCCTGTTGCGGGGGCGGCTCGGCCGCTCCCGCAAAGATCGAGCACGAACATCATCACACCGAAGCGGGCGGCTGCTGCTCGGGCAGTAAGGACAACGATGCCGCAGCAGCAGTGATCGACGCGGTGTGCGGCATGACGGTCGATCCCGCAAAAACGACACACCATGCCGAGCACGCTGGTCATGCCTATCATTTCTGTAGCGCAGGGTGCCGGAGCAAGTTTGTCGCCAATCCTGACGCCTATCTGAGCGATAAGCCGAAACCGGAGCCGATGGCGACGCCGGGGGCGATGTGGACGTGCCCGATGCACCCGCAAATTCGCCAGGAAGGGCCGGGAACTTGCCCAATCTGCGGCATGGCGCTCGAACCCGAAGAACCGTCGCTCGACGATACTCCCAACCCTGAGCTGGTCGACTTCACGCGCCGACTGTGGGTGGCGGGCGCGCTCACGATCCCGCTGCTCGTCGTCTCGATGTTCGCGGAAATGTTAGGCCTGCATGTGGTTAGCCCTGCGGCCTCGCCTTGGGTCCAGCTCGCACTCACCGCGCCGATCGTGCTGTGGGCGGGCTGGCCGTTTTTCGAGCGGGGGTGGACATCGCTTCGTACCCGCCATCTCAATATGTTCACACTGATCGCGATCGGCGTAGGTGCCGCCTTCCTCTATAGCGTGGTCGCGACGCTCGCGCCGGGCATCTTCCCAGCGACCTTCCGCACGCATGGGAGCATGGTTCCCGTCTATTACGAGGCGGCCGGCGTCGTGGTGACACTGGTGCTGCTCGGGCAAGTGCTCGAACTGCGCGCTAGGGCGGCGACAGGGCGCGCGATCCGCGCTCTCATGGATCTCGCCCCCAAGACGGCGCGACGCTTGCAGCCTGACGGTTCTGAAGAAGAAGTCGGGCTTGCCGACGTGGCAACCGGTGACCGGCTGCGGGTCCGCCCCGGTGAAGCCATCCCGGTCGATGGCGTCGTGGTCGAGGGTCGTTCGTCGGTCGACGAAGCCATGCTCACCGGCGAACCCGCGCCGGTCCTCAAGGAAGTCGAGGCGATCGTTACCGGGGGCACCGTCAACGGGACGGGCAGCCTGGTGATGGAAGCCCGCGCGGTTGGTTCGGACACGATGCTCGCGCGTATCGTCCGCATGGTCGCGGAAGCGCAGCGAAGCCGCGCCCCGATACAGGCGGTCGCCGATCGGGTTTCAGGATGGTTCGTGCCGCTCGTCGTGCTGATCTCGATTGCGACCTTCATCACTTGGTCGCTGGTCGGCCCTGAGCCGCGCATGGGCCATGCCCTGCTTAACGCCATCGCAGTGCTGGTGATCGCCTGCCCGTGCGCGCTCGGGCTCGCCACGCCCATGTCGATCATGGTCGGCACGGGACGCGGCGCTCAGGCCGGCGTGCTGGTGAAGAACGCGGAAGCCTTACAGGGGCTGGAAAAGGTCGATACCCTTGTCATCGACAAGACGGGTACGCTCACGGAAGGCAAGCCCAAGCTGATCGCGGTCGAGACGGTCAGCGCGGTCGGAGAGAACGACATGCTCGCGCTTGCCGCGGCCGTCGAAGGCCAATCCGAACATCCGCTCGCGCACGCAATCGTCGTTGCCGCCAAAGAACGAGGATTGCAGCTCGGCACAGTCGCGGACTTTGCCTCGCAAACCGGGCTGGGTGTCAGCGCCACGGTGGGCGGCCGCTCGGTCGTGATTGGCAATGCGGTGCAAATGAGCCGGATCGGCGCTGATCTCAAGCCGGTCGACGCCGCGGCCGATCGTCACCGTGGCGAAGGCGCGGGCATCATCCTCGTCGCGATCGACGGGGCGCTCGCCGGTCTGCTCGCAGTCGCCGATCCGGTGCGCGCATCGGCGCGCGACGCTATTGCCGCGCTTCGCAAGGAGGGCCTGCGGGTCGTCATGCTCACCGGCGACAATCGTGGGACGGCCGATGCTGTCGCGCGCGCCGTGGGCGGTCTTGATGACGTGCGCGCCGATCTGCTGCCGGAAGACAAGGCGCGTATCATCGGCGAGCTGAAAGCGAGCGGCGCAAGGGTCGCAATGGCGGGCGATGGGATCAACGACGCCCCGGCGCTCGCCGCCGCGGATGTCGGCTTGGCGATGGGAACGGGAACAGACGTGGCGATCGAAAGCGCCGGCATGACGCTCACGCGCGGCGATCTCTCGGCGATCGTGCGCGCCCGCAAGCTCGCTCGCGCGACGATGCGAAATATCCGCCAAAACCTGTTCTTCTCGTTCTTGTTCAACGGAATCGGCGTGCCGGTTGCGGCCGGCGTGCTTTACCCGGTTGCCGGTATCCTGCTGTCGCCGATGCTGGCCGGTGCAGCGATGGCGCTCTCGTCCTTCACCGTGGTCCTGAACGCACTGCGGCTCAACGCGGTAAAGCTGTGAACATCGGAGCGGCGTCGGACGCCAGCGGCGTCTCCCAACGCATGATCCGCCACTATGAAAAGATTGGTTTGGTGCCCGCGCCGCCACGGCGCGGGAACTACCGGGACTACGCCGACGCTGACGTTCATCGGCTGCGATTTATCGCCAACGCGCGCGACCTGGGGTTCCCGATCGAGGAAATCCGCACGCTGCTGGGGCTGTGGTCGGATCGCGATCGGTCGAGCGCGGAAGTGAAGACGCTGGCGGAAGCCCGCGCTGCCGAACTGGGCCGCAAGGTCCGCGTCTTGGACGCCATGCGCCGCTCGCTTACCGGGCTCGCCCAAGCCTGTCATGGCGATGATCGGCCTGATTGTCCGATCATCGAACGCTTGGCTGAATAACTTGCGCGGCTAACTTTTACTCCACTTGAGCGTGATCGTGCGTCGCACCGTTTCACGCGTTTCGCGCTGCGGCTTTGCCGCACCCCTCGATCGCCGCGCGGTTGGCCGTCACGATCCTGTCGGCCCCGACGATGGCGCGGAACGCGGTGGGACTGGCGCTCTGGATCATACGCTGCCCGGCTTCCCAGCGGGGCAAGTCGAGCGTCCGCGCCGCCATGCGCTCGGGCCATTGCCAGCTCGCCGGTGCGATCTCGCGCGCGACCAGGCCCGGCACGATCGCCCATGCGAGGATGCCGGCCGCCACCCCACCCAGGGCAAACCATAGCTGCCGATTCTTCTGGTCGGCGCGTGTCCATGCGGACCCGGCGATGGCGCGAAGATCGGCCATGATGCGGGCCTTGTCCTCGCCCGCCTTGGCGAGCGCCGCCTGATCCTCGCGCCGGGCGGCGCTGCCCGCCGCGGCGATGCGCTGCGCCATCTGCTCCGGCGTCATCGCCAGCGCCGGGGCCGCTTTCAGGAATTGGCCGATGCGCGCGACGTTCTCGCCTGCCGTGTTCACGTTCTGCTGGAGCACGCCAAGCGTCTCGGTATGGTCGGGTATGTCGATCGCCGCGCTCGGCCGCCAAGCCCTCCACGGCGCAGCGCCAGCTCGCCGCGCATGGCCTCGAACGCCTCGGCCGCGCCTGCTCCGCCCTGATCGTCCTCGTTCGTCACCTGTCGTGAGCCTGCAACCCGTGATATTCCTCCGAGTTAATCAAAGGAGACCCAACAATCACCGGACCGGTCATGCCTAAGACACCACACACGAAAGGCCCGGACGAAACCCTTTCTCTCCTCGCCGATCCCTATCGGTTCATCTCCAGGCAGTGCCAGCGCCTAGGCGCAAACGCTTTTGAATCCCGTTTCCTGCTGAAAAAGACCAACTGCCTTAAGGGGGCCAAGGCCGCCGAAATCTTCTACGATACGACCCGCTTCGAGCGCGAAGGTGCCATGCCGGTCGCTATTCAGAAGACACTGCTGGGCCAAGGCGGCGTTCAGGGTCTGGACGGCGAGACCCATCGGCACCGCAAGCAGATGTTCATGGGCCTGATGACACCAGAGCGCGTGCGGGCGCTGGCGCAATTGTTCGAGGCCGAGTGGCGCAGGGCGGTGCCGGGCTGGACGCGCAAAGGAGAGATCGTCTTCTATGACGAGTTGCATGAGCCGCTGACGCGAGCGGTATGCGCTTGGGCGGGAGTTCCTCTTCCGGACGATGAAGCCGGCAACCGCGCGGGCGAGCTGCGGGCGCTGTTCGACGCCGCCGGCTCGGCGAGCCCAAGGCATCTTTGGTCACGGCTGGCCCGTCGTCGCGTCGACGCATGGGCGAAGCGGATCATTGAAGGCATTCGGGCCGGGAGCATCGGCTCGGGCTCGGGGACCGCGGCTTACGCGATAGCCTGGCATCGCGACCGGCACGACGATCTTCTTTCGCCGCACGTCGCAGCGGTCGAACTGGTAAATGTCCTTCGCCCGACCGTCGCGATCGCAGTGTACATCACCTTCGTCGCCCACGCGCTGCAAACCTGTTCAGGGATCAGGGCGGCCTTGGTTCAGCAGCCGGACTATGCCGAGCTCTTCGTCCAAGAGGTCCGCCGATTCTATCCCTTCTTTCCCGCTGTGGTGGCGCGCGCGAGCCAAGATTTCGAGTGGGAGGGGATGGCCTTTCCGGAAGGGCGTCAAGTGGTGCTAGACCTTTATGGGAGCAATCACGACGCAGCGACCTGGGCCGACCCCCAGGAGTTTCGCCCTGAGCGTTTCAGGGCTTGGGACGAAGACTCCTTCAACTTCATTCCGCAGGGCGGCGGCGATCACTATCTCGGCCATCGCTGTCCCGGCGAATGGATCGTCCTCGCGATCATGAAGGTGGCGGCACACCTCCTCGTCAACGCGATGCGCTATGACGTACCGGACCAAGACCTGAGCATCGATTTCGCCAGGCTGCCAGCGCTTCCGAAAAGCGGCTTCGTGATGCGCAACGTCCACATAGGTGGCTAGGGCCGCGTGCCGTGGTGATGGTGATCGGCTCCGTTATCGACCGTTTGCGCGAGTACGGGGTGCGATGCGACATCTACGCAGTCGAATGTTGGTTCAGCAAGTCGATCACGGCGCACCTCGCCGCCCCGTCGCCTTCGCAACGGTCGATGGTCGCAGCCAGCAGGCTTTCTAGTTGCGCCAGATCCTCCATCTTAGCGCGCACACGCTCTAGATGGTGAGCCGCGATCTCGCGGACCTCACTGCATGACGCCTGCGCAGAACCGCCAAGAGACAGGATCGCGCGCACCTCGGCCGGGGAGAAGCCGAGTTCGCGCGCGCGACGGACGAACCCAAGTGCGCGGACGTGACCGGTCCCATATACCCGCCGCCCGCCGCTTGTGCGGGGTGGCGTTGCGAGAACACCAACGCGCTCGAAGTACCGGATCGTCTCGATATTCACGCCAGTCCGGCGAGACAGCTCGCCGATCGTGATGCTTTCCTCAACGCGCATATATTGCTTGCTCCTGTAGTCACTACAGGATGCATAACGGGCTAACCCGCTAGAGGCGATAGATGAACCAAGAGACCATCCCGCGTGAACCCCTAGGCGCACCAACGTCACGACGTCGCGCCGACACGGGGCTATCCGCCCTCGGCGCGCTTGCGAGCTTAGCCGCTGTTCTAGCTGCGGCGTCATGCTGCGTCCTGCCCCTCGCACTCGCGGCGCTCGGCCTGGGGGCGGGCCTGTCCAGCAACTTCGCCGCGCTGATACCACTACGGTGGCCGCTAACGGCGACCTCCCTCATCGGCTTGGCTGCTGGGTGGTGGGCCTACGCGCAGCGGCGGAGGTCCTGTGCTGGGGACCGGTCCTGCACAATGCCGCTGCCCTCGCGCGCGACACCTATCCTGCTCGCGATCGGAACGGTTCTGACGCTTATCGCGTTCGCCTGGGACCTCCTAGAAGCGCCGCTGATGAACGCGCTTTCCTGATGCAGCTCACCTCAACCCTGACCTGTCCCAAATGCGGCGGGGTGGCCACCGAAAGGATGCCCACCAACGCCTGCCAATTCTTCTATGATTGCCGGCATTGCGCGGTGGTGCTGCGGCCCCTGGCTGGCGACTGCTGCGTGTTCTGCTCATTTGGCGATGTCCCATGCCCTCCGATCCAGGAAGCGAAAGCAAACGGGACTGTGGCGGGCTGCTGCGGGTGAGGCGATAGCTTCACGTTTCTTCGTGAACTGGGGTCCTGCTCGCCAAGGTCGCGCAAGCGAAATTGCCTACTTCGGTCTTATTCGACCGGTTCCTGACCTGCCTCAACTGCTCATTTTCGAGAGGGCATTTGAACAGGATAGCATTTCGGGCGCTTCAAAAACCCTTGCTCCTCCAGTTGCTAGAGCATGTAACCGCAATTTGCTCTCCTGCGGACGGGGGGCTGGAGGTGGCTTTTTGACGGCCCGTGTTGAAGCAATCGGTATGTCTCGACGCTCATTAGTGGCGCGGCTGGTGGCCTGTGGAACCGGCTTGGTGCTCGGTTCTCCAACGCTCGCGCGACAGACTTCCCGGTCTGCGGCCTCGTGGAACTTCGGCGCGGCTCACCTCGAATGGGAGCCGCTGGAAGTCGGCACGGGTGATACCCTCCTTGTTTCGGCACAAGTGCGCGGAGTGCCGGCGCGGGCGGTGCTCGACAGTGGCAGCGGCGCGTCGATCATGAGCACGGCGCTCGCGACGAAGCTCGGCTTGAACAATGGTGAGCGGCGCATGATTAGCGGGCTGAGCGCCAAGGCCCCGGTGCTGCTGGTCCGCGACATCGACGTACAGCTCGCCCGCGAAACCCGTCGCTTACCCTTTGCCGTTGTTGGTGATCTGAGTTCAGTGTCGGCGGCCTTCGGACGACCGATCGACGTTCTCCTCGGTGCCGATATGTTCACGGGCAGCTGCATCGCGCTCGATTTCGCGAACAGGCGTATGGCGGTCGTCAAGTCAGGCACGTTTCTCGCCGGCCCCGACTGGCGCGCTGTCGCGCTCGGACGCGGTGCCAAGCAGGAGCTGTTCATCCGGGCCTCCGTCGAGGGCCTGTCTCCCGTGCCCTTGATGATCGATCTTGGCAGCTCGGCCGCGCTGATGCTCTCGTCGGCCTATGCCCGCGATCAAGGGCTGTTGAACGGGAAGCTCGTCTCGACCGCGGCGATCGGCGGCGTCGATGGCGTGCGGGTCAACGATGCTTTCACAACCCAGAACATCAACATTGAAGGGCTTGGCGTCTCGAACGTCCCCACACTCGGGATGAGAGCTTGGCTCTCCACCAGCACGGTTGGCAATGTCGGCCTACCGCTGATCGCTCAATTCGACGTGGTGTTCGACGTGACCGCCGGATTCGTGTGGCTCCGGCCACTCGGTCCTCGTCGTCGCCTGCCGATGCTGAAGGACCGTAGCGGCCTTGGCCTCGCAGCCTCACCAACGGCGCTCACCGTCGTTCATGTGGCGGCGAACAGTCCCGCGGAAAAGGCTGGCTGGGCGGTTGGCGACCGGATCGTGGCGGTGAACGGCCATTCGATCGATGCGAACTATACGCGTGGGGAGCTCTGGCAAGTGCGCTCCCGGCCTGCTGGCACCCTCGTAAAGCTGACGATAGCCTCGGGTGATGTGCGCGACCTCAGGCTAGCCGACTATTACTGATCGGCTTGAGGGTGGCCTTTGCCGATCGCCTTCATGATCCGACAATCGGCCATGCGCGCCTTGGTGCAGCTCTGGCTGAGCATTGCCAACTCATCCCGCAACACCGCGAGTTGCGCCAGCCTCTCCTCAACATCCTTGAGGTGCTGAGCAGCGATAGCTGAGGCGGCACCACAATCCTGGTCCGGGTTCTGCGCCAGCCCCATCAACGATCGTATTTCGTCGACCGAAAAGCCGAGCCGGCGACCGTTGCGGATGAAGTGCAAACGCTCGATGTCGCTGGCATCATAGGTTCTACGGCCCGACGCCGTGCGCGGGGCGGAGCGCAGCAACCCGATCGACTCATAAAACCGGATCGTCGTCACTTTTGTCGACGTCTCGCTGGCGAGCTGCCCAATCATCACCGGCTTCATCATGCCATCCTTGCTAATGCGAACGTGTCGCACATTTCGCTTGCTTCTACAGCGACTGGAGGTGGTAAGGAAGGCCGCATGAATGCTTCTACCGAAAGCTGCGGGTGCCACGGGGAGCCCGCGCGCGCGCAAACCGATCCGGCCTATCGCCGTGCGCTGCTGACCGTCGTGGTGCTCAACCTCGGCTTCGGAGTCGCCGAGCTGTTCGGCGGGTTCATCGCCGATAGCCAAGCGCTGAAAGCGGATTCCCTCGATTTTCTCGGGGACGGGTCGATCAGCCTTATCGGTCTTCTCGCGCTTGCCTGGTCCGCACGGGCGAGGGCAAAGGTCGCGCTGACGCAGGGGTTGTTTCTCGGTGCGCTTGGCGTGGGCGTAATCGGTTTCGCGATTTGGCGCGCCCTGAACGCAACCGCGCCGGATGCCGAACTGATGGGCACAATCGGCGTTGTCGCGCTCGCGATCAATGTCGTGTCCGCCTTGGTGCTTGCGCGTTTCCGGGAAGGGGACGCCAATGTTCGCGCGATCTGGCTGTTCAGCCGCAACGACGCGCTCGCCAATGTCGCGGTGATCGCCGCGGCCGGTCTGGTGGCGTGGACAGGAAGCGCCTGGCCGGACCTCGCCGTCGCCGGCCTCATCGCCCTCCTGTTCCTCCACTCCGCTTATGAAATCGTCACTGGCGCTCGGCGCGAACTGGGAGAGCGGTAGTGCGTCTGCTCACCTTGATCCGGGCAATGCTCTCGCTGCGGCTGCTCGCCGCGCTCGCTGCGCTGCTGATCCCTGCTGCGGCATTCGCCGAACCCGGCGACGTGCAAACCGCATGGCGGCTGCTCGACTATATGGCCGTCGATTATGGAGGCGCGGTCGCGAACGGTCGGATCAAGAGCGCGTCGGAATACGCCGAAATGAATGAGTTTGCCGCGTCGGTCTCGACACGGCTTCAAGGCCTGCCGGCGAAGCCGGAGCGCCAAGCCCTCATTCAGCGGGCCGCCAACCTCCAAGCGGTAATCGCGGAAAAGGGATCGACTGAACAGGTGGCAACACTGGCGCACGGGCTCGCGGCCGATCTGCTGCGCGCCTACCCGGTGCCGCTCGCGCCCGATAAGGCTCCGAACCTCGTCTCCGGCCATGCCCTGTTCCAACAATCCTGCGCGTCCTGTCACGGCATGACGGGCAACGGCCGTGGCCCCGACGCCGCCAAGCTCGCGACACCCCCGATCGCCTTTACCGATGCCGAACGTGCGCGCCAGCGCAGCGTCTTCGCGCTCTATCAGGTGGTGACGCAGGGCATCGACGGGACGGCGATGCAGAGCTTCGCCGATCTGCCGAACGATCAGCGCTGGGCGGTAGCATTCCGAGCCGGGAGCTTCGCCTTCACGGACGCGCAGGCGCGCGAAGGCGAGCGGCTGTGGAAATCCGATCCGACCCTTCGCCGTCGCATCCCGGACCTGAAAACCCTGGTCGCACTCACCCCGGCCGCGCTCGGCGCGGCGATCGGCGACGCCAAGGCTGACGCCGTGCTCGCGTTCCTGCGTCGCCACCCTGAACAGGTGATGCAACAGGCTCCCGGCTCGCTCGCGGTCGCCCGCGCCAAACTCGCCGAAAGCGTGGCCGCTGCCCGGCGTGGCGATGCGCGGATGGCAAAAGAGCTGGCGCTGTCAGCCTATCTCGATGGGTTCGAGCCGATCGAACCAACGCTCACCGCGCGCGACGCGACGCTGATGGGCCGAATCGAGGGCGCCATGGGGGAGTTCCGCGCCGCGATCGACCGGGGCGCATCGCCCGATGATCTCGCGGAGAAGGTCACGGTGCTGGGCGGCTTTTTCGATGATGCAGAAGCGGCGCTCGCGCCCGATGCCGCCACCGAGGCGTCCACGTTCCTGGGCGCGTTCACGATCCTGCTGCGTGAAGGGCTCGAAGCCCTGCTCATCGTCGTCGCCATGATCGCGTTCCTGCGTAAAGCCGAGCGCGGCGAGGCGCTGCGGTACGTGCATGGCGGCTGGGTCAGCGCGATCATCGCGGGCGGGATCACCTGGGCGGTCGCCACCTATGCGATCGGGATCAGCGGTGCGAGCCGGGAGCTGACGGAAGGGTTTGGCTCGCTGTTCGCCGCGGTCGTGCTGCTCTCGGTCGGGATTTGGATGCACGGCAAGGCGCAGGCCGATCAGTGGCAGCGCTATATTCGCGAGAAGATGTCGCGGGCGCTCTCGGGCGGGTCGGGCTGGTTCCTGTTCGGGCTGGCGTTCGTCGTAGTTTATCGCGAGGTCTTCGAGACGATCCTGTTCTATGCCGCGCTTTCGGCGCAAGGTGACAACGGGATGCTTCTCGCGGGGGCCGGGTCGGCGATTGGACTGCTCAGCCTGATCGCTTGGGCCATGCTTCGCTACAGTCGCAAGCTGCCGATCGCGCAGTTCTTCCGCTATAGCTCCTGGCTCATGGCGGTCCTGACCGTCGTGCTGGCGGGTAAAGGCGTCGCCGCGCTCCAGGAAGCCGGCCTTATCAACATCGCACCGCTCGCGGACGTGCCACGGCTGTCGATGCTCGGCGTGTTTCCCACTTGGCAATCGGTGCTGGCGCAACTCCTGATGGCGGTCGCCATTGCGGTCGGGTTCGCCTGGAACGGGCGCGACCGATCCCGCTCGGGTTCCGGCTCAGTGACCCTTGGTTCGAATTAGTGCAATGACATGAAAACCCTTCCGTGATAGAGGCAAGCTAGTGCGAGCCTTTTTGCCTTTCCTGACATGCCTGATGCTGGTCCTGACCAGCTTCTCCGGCATGGCCCATGCCGCCGATCTGGCGGGGGGAAGCATCGCGGGCGTTGAGTTCACGGTCCATACCGCCGGTGACATCGATCAGGTGCCATCGGACTCGGACAAGAATGTCCCGCATCATCACAATTATTGTCACGGACACGACGTCGGCGCGCCTGCGCGCACGACGATGGAATATACCCCCGTCCTCACAGTGCCCAAGCCGACAATCTCCGCCTCTGCGTCGCTCGACGGCCGCACCGGCATGGTCCATTTGAGGCCCCCCCAAGCCTGACGTCCGATTTGGGCGTGCGTTGGCGCGCCCCTGTCGATCATCGTCAGGAGTCCTATTTTCATGAATCGTATCCTCGCGGCCATGCTGGCCGCAGCGTCTTGCGCCACGATGGCGCAGGCGCAGGTCGGACCGTCCGCGCCTGTTGCGCAGGATGCGCCGGTCTACACGCTTGACCAAGCGGTCAGTGCAGCGGGCGGTTCGGCCCCTGCTGCGGAAGCGGCGACAGCTGGAATCGACGCGGCCCGTGCAGGTCGCACAGTCGCCGGCTTGCGGCCCAATCCGGTGGTTCAAGGCCAAGTCGAGAATGTCATCGGCTCCGGGCCGTATCGGGGGGTCCGCAGCGCGGAAACCACGGTCGGCTTTGCGATCCCGATCGAGCTAGGCGGCAAGCGCGGCGCCCGCGTCGCGGTCGCCAATGCGCAATTGTCCCGGGCCGAGATCCAGGCCGCGATCATCGCGGCGGATGTCCGGCTTCAGGTAACGCAGCTCTATGTCGAAGCGGTCGCGGCCGATCGCCGGGTAATGACAGCCCGCGATCAGGCCCGGATCGCCAGCGATGCGCTGCGGGCCGCGAGCGTTCGCGTGCAGGCAGGGCGGGCATCGCCACTCGAGCAACAGCGCGCGGATGTCGCGCGTATCAATGCCGACGCCAATGTGGAGCGGCAGCTTCGCTTGGCCGAGGCGGCCCGCGCCAATCTGGCGCGTCGGATCGGACGGCCGATCGACGGCCTGCTCGATGACACGCTGCTCGATCGCCTTCCCGGTGTGAACGTCTATGGGCCGTTGGCACCGGTCAACACGACCGGCACACTCGCGCTGGCGGCAGCCAACGCGGATTTCTCCATTGCCGAAGCCGGCGTGCGGCTCGCGCGCGCCAATCGCGTGCCTGACCTGAACGTCGGGCCGTCGATCCGCCGCCTGGAAGCGACCAACGACATGGCGGCGGTGTTCAGCGTGTCGATCCCGATCCCGGTGTTCAACAATGGTCGCGCCGCGATTGCGCAGGCGACCGCGCAGCGGACCCAGGCGGATGCGCAGCGCCGCGTGACCGCGCTCGACATCGAACAGGCGATCACGGACGCGCAGGCGCAGGCGGCCAATGCCGCAACGACGGCTCGTGCGGCGTCGGGGCCGGCGCTGGCGGCTGCACAGGAGGCCGCCCGCATCGCGCGGATCGGCTATCGCGAGGGCAAGTTCGGCCAGCTCGAATTGCTCGATGCTGAACGCACGCTCGCCGAAACGCGGGTCGCCGCGATCGACGCGCTTGCCAATTACCAGAATGCCCGCGCGCAAGTGGAGCGACTGACCGCTCGTGCGCCCAATGGGGGGAATCAGTGATGAAGAGCTTTTATCTCGCGGGCGCGGCGTCGCTCGCCCTGCTCTTGGCTGCCTGCGGCGGCAAGGATGGCGGAAACGAGGCAACTGCCGAAGGCGCAGCTGCCAATGAGACGGCAGCGGGCACGGAAAAGGGCGGTGCTGAAGGCGGTCATGCCGGTGAAGGCGTCGTCACATTGGGTGCCGACCAGATCGCCACAGCGGGCGTCCAGGTCGGACGGCCGATCATCGGCGGGGCCGGGACGATCGAGCTGCCCGCGATCATCGAGGGCGACCCACAGGGAACGCAGGTCGTCTCGGCCGCAATTGCGGGACGCGTGGTCGCGCTCACCCGTAACCTCGGCCAATCGGTCGGACGCGGCCAGACCATTGCGGTCATCGAAAGCCGCGAGGCGGCGCAGATCAAGGGCGAGGTCGAGGCGGCGCGGGCGCGGCTTCAGCTCGCTAATTCGAACCTCGCGCGCGAACAGCGGCTGTTCGCGCAGAGAGTCTCCCCTGAACAGGATCTGATCGCCGCCCGCACAGCGGCGACGGAGGCGCGGATCGCCCTGACGCAGGCGCAGAGCATGGTTTCGGCGGCGGGTGTCGGCGGCGGCGGGCTCAACCGGCTCGGCATTGCCGCGCCGATCTCGGGCCAGATCATTGCGCGCCCCGTGACGCTGGGACAAACGGTCGCGGCGGATGCCGAACTCTATCGCATCGCCAACCTGAGCCAGGTGTCGATCGCGCTTAATCTCAAGCCCGAGGATGCGGGCCGGGTGCGTCCCGGCAATACGGTGCTGGTGAAGGCGGCAGGCCGTCAGGCGACCGCCCGCGTGACCTTCGTGTCGCCGGCGCTTGATCCGCAGACGCGGCTCGTGCCTGCGCTCGCCACCCTCGACAATCGCGGTGGCGAATGGCGGGTCGGCGAGCCTGTGACGGCAGCCGTGCAGCTCACGGGCAGCGGCGGGAGCGGGGCGGTCCGCGTGCCGACGACGGCGGTCCAGAGTTTCGAGGGCAAGTCGGTCGTGTTCGTGCGCACGCCCACCGGCTTCAAGGCGACCCCGGTCCAGCTCGGCGATGCGTCGGGCGACACGGTGATCGTCCGGTCGGGCCTGACCGGCAACGAACAGATCGCCACCACCGGAAGTTTCACGCTCAAGGCCGAGATCGGCAAGGGCGAAGCGAGCCACGAGGATTAAGCCATGATCGCCCGTATCGTAACCTGGGCGGTCGAGAAGCGCTGGCTAGTCCTGCTCCTCACCGTCATCGTCGCCGCCATCGGCGCCTTTTCCCTCTACCGGCTACCGATCGACGCGGTGCCGGACATCACCAACAATCAGGTCCAGATCAACGTCCGCGCGCCTGCCCTCTCGCCCGAGCTGGTCGAGAAGCAGGTGTCGTTTCCAATCGAAACCGCGCTCGCCGGCACCCCCGGCCTGGAATATACGCGCTCGTTGAGCCGCAACGGCTTCGCGCAGATCACGGCGGTCTTTTCGGACGCGACGGACATCTATTTCGCCCGCCAGCAGGTGGGCGAGCGTCTGCGGGGCGTGCAAGAGAATCTGCCCGACGGCGTGAACCCTGAAATGGGTCCGATCGCGACAGGCCTGGGCGAGGTGTACATGTACACCGTTCGTCTCGATCATCGCGAGGACGACAAGCACAAGCCCGGTGAACCGGGCCAACAGCCCGATGGCAGCTACATCACGCCAGAGGGCGAGCGACTGACGACCGAAGAGGACAAGGCGACCTACCTGCGCACCGCGCAGGACTGGATCGTGACGCCGCTTCTGAAGACCACACCGGGCCTCGCCGGTGTCGACTCGATTGGCGGTTACGCCAAGCAGTTCCTCGTCGTGCCCGACGTGCAGAAGCTGGCCTCGCTCGGCATCACGCTGACGGACCTGGGAAATGCGCTGGAGCGCAATAACACCAGCGTCGGCGGTGGCTTCGTCAATCGCAATGGCGAAGGTCTGGCTGTTCGCTCGGATGCGCTCGTTCGCAATGCCAGCGAGTTGGCCAGGACCGTGATCGCGACACGTAACGGCGTGCCGATCACGGTCGAACAAGTTGCGACTGTGAAGACGGGTCAGGCGATCCGCATGGGTTCGGCATCGGAGAACGGTACCGAAGTCGTCGTCGGCACGGCGATCATGCGGATCGGCGAGAACAGCCGCATCGTGTCGACCGCGGTCGCTGAGAAACTGAAGACGATCAACGCTTCGCTGCCTCCTGACGTCGTAATTCAGCCGGTGCTGAACCGCACCGAGCTGGTCAATTCGACGATCAAGACGGTCGCGAGAAACCTGTCCGAAGGCGCGGTGCTGGTCATCGTCGTGCTCTTCCTGCTGCTCGGCAACTTCCGTGCGGCCCTGATCGCGGCGTTGGTCATCCCGATCACCATGATGCTGACAGGCTTTGGTATGCTGCGCGCTGGGGTCTCGGCCAATCTGATGAGCCTTGGGGCTTTGGACTTCGGTCTGATCGTCGACGGCGCCGTCATCATTGTCGAAAACGCGCTGCGCCGGCTTGCCGAGCAACAGCATCATGAAGGCCGATTGCTCAGCGTCAAGGAACGGCTCGCGACCGTGGCAGCCGCTGCGCGTGAGATGATCCGTCCCTCTGTGTACGGGCAGGCAATCATCATCCTCGTCTACGTACCGCTGCTCACGCTGACCGGCGTGGAGGGTAAAACGTTCGGACCGATGGCGCTGACCGTCATCATCGCGCTCGCCTTCGCCTTCATCCTCTCTCTCACCTTCGTGCCGGCGATGATTGCGATCTGGCTGTCGAAGAAGGTCGAGGAGAAGGACGGCCGCATCATCACGTGGCTGAAGAAGCGCTACGAACCCGGTCTCGACCGGGCCATGAAGCGCCCGACGCTGACGATCGGTGCGGGTGTGGGAAGCCTTGTGGTGGCGGCGCTTGCTTTCACTACGCTCGGCTCGGTGTTCCTGCCGCAGCTCGACGAAGGCGATTTGCTGATCCAGTCGCTCCGCATTCCGGCAACGTCGGTCCAGCAGAGCCAGGCGATGCAGGTGCCGATCGAGCGGATGATGTCGAAGCAGCCGGAGGTGCAATTCGTCTATTCCAAGACGGGCACCGCCGAGCTGGCGGCCGACCCGATGCCGCCGAACGCGACCGACATGTTCGTCATCCTGAAGCCGCGCAAGGATTGGCCGGATCCTGAGCTTCCCAAGGAGGAGCTGGTCAGCCGGATCGAGGGTAATCTCGCGAAGATTCCGGGAAATGCCTACGAGATCACCCAGCCCATCCAGATGCGCTTCAACGAGCTGATCGCCGGCGTGCGCGGCGACATCGCGGTGAAGGTGTTCGGGGACGACTTCAACCAGATGAACCGGACGGCCGAGCAAATCGCGGCGGTGCTGCGCAGAACGCAAGGCGCAGCGGACGTGAAGGTGGAGCAGACGACCGGTCTTCCCATGCTCGACATTCGCGTCAACCGCGACGCGATGGCGCGGTTGGGCGTTACGGCTCAGGATGTGCAGGACACCGTGACTGCGACGATCGGCGGGCGAACATCGGGCCAGATCTTCGAGGGCGACCGTCGCTTCCCCGTGGTGATCCGCCTGTCGGAGGCGCAGCGTGCCGACATCGGCCTGCTCCAACAGGTGCAGGTGCCGGTGGCAGGCGGCGGCTATGTACCGCTGTCCAGCGTCGCCGAGATCAAGGTGGTCGATGGTCCGAACCAGATCAGCCGCGAGAACGGCAAGCGGCGCGTGGTGGTGCAAGCCAACGTGCGTGGCCGCGACGTCGGATCCGTCGTGGCGGATGCGCAGGCGGCGATCGGCAGCCAACTCCGGCTGCCTGCCGGCACCTATCTCGAATGGGGCGGCCAGTTCGAGAACCTCCAATCGGCAAGCGAACGGCTGAAGCTGGTCATTCCGGCTTGCTTCATCTTGATCCTGCTGCTCCTCTACGGGGCGTTGGGATCGGTCCGCGACGCCGCGATCGTGTTCACCGGCGTGCCTTTCGCGCTGGTGGGCGGCGTCCTGTTGCTGTTCCTGCGGGGCATGGACTTCTCGATCTCGGCGGCAGTGGGCTTCATCGCCCTCTCGGGCATCGCGGTCCTCAACGGCCTCGTCATGGTCAGCTCGATCCAAGATCTGATCCGATCAGGGATGAGCCGCGAGGAAGCCGCGCATGTTGGCGCGATGCAGCGTCTGCGACCCGTCATCATGACCGCGCTAGTCGCCAGCCTCGGCTTCGTGCCGATGGCGCTGGGCGAAGGCGCCGGCGCAGAGGTTCAAAAGCCTTTGGCGACGGTCGTCATCGGCGGTCTGATCTCGGCGACGCTTCTTACGCTGTTCGTGCTGCCGACACTCTATGCCCGGTTCGGGCAGAAAGTGATCGAGAAACCCGAGCACTACAATGAGGAGCATGAAGGGGACGACCACGGTCAGACCTTCGTGAACAACTTGGCCTGATGGATGGGCGGGGCGATCCGCGATCGCCCCGCCCATCTCTGGGAGATGGGGATATGCCTCGCACCATAACCAGCTCGATGCTTCACGGCGGGCCACTGCGCATCTGGTCGGCACTCACCGATCCGGATCATCGCCGGGCGTGGAGTCCGCTCGTATTTCTCGATGATCCGTCCCGGCTCGGCGACACAGAATGCACCTTTGCGATCCAGGGCATCACCCGGCCAATTCGGACGCCAGCACGGATTGATCGATTCGATAAACCGCACGCCTTCGCTTGGTCCTGCGGCATCCCCTATCTGTTCACGCTCGAAGAGCGGTACGAGCTGGCGGGGGACGATGGCGGCACCAGGCTAACGCATAGCTGCACGCTGCGCGGGGCGCTCTCCCTGCCGTTCGCGGCGATGATGTTGCGCCGCCTGCGATCCCTGATGGTCGAATCTGACGATCGCCTCGCAACCTATCTCCGCTGGCGGGTAGGTCAGCCTGCCCGGGCTATCAATCGTCAGCGCGTCCCCTTCCGCTACAGGAGGAAGGCGCGATGATGATGCACTGTAAGCGGGTGCTGCCCGCCGTCATCCTCGTTGTCGGGCTCGCGGCGTGCTCGGAAAGAAAGCCGCCAGCCCCGCCAACGGAGCAGCAGATCCATTCGTCCGACAGCGCCGTGGCGACCGGGGAAATGGGGCGGCATAGATATCGCTGTTCCGACGGGGAACCGCTGTTCGTCGATTACAAGGACAACGGCCTGCAGATCGATTTGCGGCGCTCCAACGGGGGACCGCCGATGATGCTGACCGCGCCAGCGCAGGGCCTGCAATATGTCGGCGAAACAGCCACCGCGACCTTCAAGGGGTCGCAGCTCACCATCGTGGAAGGCGATGGCCGTACCCGGATCTGCGAGCGGGAAGGCACGCGATGAACTGCCCTGCCTTCGAACGCCACAGGGCGCTTCGTCGGAAGAGACCGATGTCTGACACGTCGATTTCAAATGTGACAACCTTGTGCGGCCTGAATCGGGCCGGTCTGGCGATCGCGCGCCTCGGCGTCGTTCTCGTCTCCGGGGCGGTTATAGGGGCGTGTAATCCAGCGCCGACCCAGCCTACCGAGCCGGCGCATGAAAAGCATCTGACGTCGAAACTAATCGCGCAGCGCATCATGTACTGCGACGACGGCACACGCGCCGATGTCGACTTCATCGATGACGGCTTGAAAATGGCCGTCACCTGGCTGCCGAAGGGCAGGACCGAGATCCTGCGCGCGCAGCGAACCGGTGACGAGTTTCGCGGCGACCATTCGCGGGCTGTCGTGGCGGGCGGATCGATCGCGTTCACGCGACGCGGGAAGATCCGCGTCTGCCACCGAACCCCGGAGGAGTCCTAGGAAATGCAGGCACTGCTCTATACGCTTGCGCCTGTGCTGGCGGTCGTGCTCGGCGCGATTGTCGCGAGCCGCACCAAGTTGAAACCTGGCCTCGTGGCGGGCCTACAGCATCTCGCTGCCGGCGTCGTGTTCGCGGCGGCAGCGACCGAAATCCTGCCGCAGGTCAAGCATGAGGCATCGCCCAGCGCGACGTTGATCGGCGGGGCGGCGGGCGTCGCGACCATGCTGGGGCTCAAGGCTCTTGAGGCCCGCTTCAAGGGGCCGATGGCGCTACTCGCCGCGATCGGCATCGACATTCTGGTCGACGGCCTGGTGCTCGGCCTCGCTTTCGTGGCGGGCGAGAAGGCAGGTCTCCTGCTGACGATCGCGCTCACTCTGGAAGTGTTATTTCTGGGACTGACGCTGACCGACGAGCTGGCGGAAACCTATCGCTCGCGCTTGCGCATCATCGTGATCGTCTCGGCATTGGCCCTGCTGCTGCCGATCGGCGCGCTCGCTGCCGTGCCGGTCGCCGCGCTGTCGCCGGTGATGATCGCCGGCTTCCTCAGCTTCGGGCTGATGGCGCTGCTCTACCTCGTCACGGAGGAGTTGCTGGTCGAGGCGCACGAGAAACCCGACACCCCGCTCATCAGCTCGATGTTTTTCGTCGGCTTCCTGGCCCTGCTGACACTTGAGGAGATGATGGGATGATCCCGGGCAACGACAACAATGGCGGGCAGGAGCGCCGCACACTGTGGATCGTCCTGCTGCTGAACGCGGCGATCGCTGCGGGCTTCTTCGTTTCCGGCTTCTTCGCGGACTCGAGCGCGCTGATCGCCAACGGCGTCGACAACCTGTCCGATACGGCTGTGTATGCGCTGAGCCTTGTGGCGCTCACCCGGGGCCAGACATGGAAGACACGCGCCGCGGTCGCTTCGGGCGTCATGCTGCTGATCTTCGCGGGCGGCATCTTGATCGATGTCGGACGGCGCTACGTGCAGGGCAGCGAGCCCATCGGACCTACCATGATGGTCATGTCCGCGATCGCCGGCGTCGTGAATTACCTCTGCCTGCGGCTGCTCCAGCGCCTCAAGGATCCGGACGTCAATCTCCGGGCCGCAACCACCTTCAGCTTCAACGACTTCATTTCCAACGGCGGCATCCTGATCGCCGGCGTGCTGGTGCTGTGGTTGGGTACCAATTGGCCGGACCTGCTGGTCGGCTTCGCCACCGCCATCATCGCCATCAAGGGCGGTGTCGAAATCCTGCGCGACGCGCGCGCCGAAACCAAGAAAAGCGAAAGGAGGTCGTCATGAACGACAAGCTCGAACTCGACATTCCAGTGTTGTTGCCGGACCTTCCTGACGCGGCCGATGCCTGCCTGGACCGTCTCGTATCAACCCTGTCAAAGCGCGAAGGTGTCGAGCGGGCGCATGTGATCTGTCTCGACGGCAACACGCCAGCGGCGCTGTGCATCCATTTCGATGCCGCCAAGCTGCCGCTGCCACGGTTGCGCGAAATGGTGCGCGCCGCAGGTGCCGAAATCACCGAGCGCTACGGCCATGCGATCTGGCAGGTGACGGGGATCAACCACGAACGTCGGGCGCGCACGGTCAGCGATGCGCTGTGCGCCTTGCCCGGCGTGGTCCAGGCAAGCGCCAGCACCAGCGGGTCTGTCCGGGTCGAATATGATCGCCGCGAAACCACCGAAGAGGAGGTGCGCGCTGCGCTTCGCAAGCTGAAGGTGAGGGTGGGCAAGCGGGTCGCTGCCGATGAACATGCCGGCCACGACCACGGCCCCGGGGGCCACGGCGCGGGCGAAGAGAAGCACGGCCCCGGCGATGGCCACGACCATAGCCACGCCGAATTTCTCGGCCCCAATACCGAGCTGATCTTCGCGCTCGCCTGTGGCGCGCTGCTGGGGATCGGCTACGCGATCGAGAGGCTGGTCGCTGGCGCGCCCGAATGGCTGCCGACCGCCTGCTATATCGCAGCCTATTTCTTCGGCGGATTCTTCACGCTGCGCGAGGCGATCGACAACCTCCGGATGAAGAAGTTCGAGATCGACACGCTGATGTTGGTCGCTGCGGCCGGCGCCGCTGCGCTGGGCGCATGGGCCGAAGGTGCGCTGCTGCTGTTCCTGTTCAGCCTCGGCCATGCGCTTGAGCATTATGCAATGGGCCGCGCCAAGAAGGCGATCGAGGCGCTGGCGAAGCTCGCGCCCGAAACCGCGACCGTGCGACGCGGCGGGCAGACCAGCGAAATCCCGGTCGAGCAGATGGTCGTCGGGGACATTGCCATCGTCCGCCCGAACGAGCGCCTGCCTGCCGACGGCTTCGTCATCAAGGGCACCAGCGCGATCAACCAGGCCCCGGTCACGGGTGAAAGCATCCCGGTCGACAAGGTGCCGGTCGCAGATGCCGCAGCGGCACGCGCCAAGCCCGATGCAGTCGACGCGGAAAGCCGGGTTTTTGCTGGTACGATCAACGGCGGCGGCGCGATCGAGATCGAGGTGACACGCCGTTCCAATGAAAGCGCGCTTGCCAAGGTCGTGAAGATGGTGAGCGAAGCGGAGACGCAGAAGTCGCCGACGCAGCGCTTCACCGACCGGTTCGAACGGATCTTCGTGCCCGCCGTCCTGGTCCTGTCAGTGCTCCTGCTGTTCGCATGGGTGGTCGTCGACGAGCCGTTCCGCGACAGCTTCTATCGCGCGATGGCGGTGCTGGTGGCGGCAAGCCCGTGCGCGCTCGCGATCGCAACGCCGAGCGCGGTCCTGTCGGGCGTTGCCCGTGCAGCGCGGGGCGGCGTGCTCGTGAAGGGCGGTGCACCGCTCGAAAACCTCGGGTCGCTCAAAGCGATCGCTTTCGACAAGACGGGCACGCTGACCGAAGGTCGTCCGCGCATCACTGATGTCGTGCCCGTCGATGGCGCCGATGAAGGCGAGTTGCTGGCGCTGGCTGTCGCCGTCGAAGCGTTGAGCGACCATCCCCTGGCCCAAGCGATCGTCAAGGACGGCCGCGAACGTCTGAACGATCGTGCCGTGCCGACTGCCGGCGACCTCAAGAGCCTGACCGGTCGGGGCGTCACCGCGAGCGTGGATGGCGAGACGGTGTGGATCGGCAAGGCCGAGATGTTCGGAAGTGAGGGCATTCCGGCGCTGGGGCAGGGCGCGCAGGACGCAATCGCGAAGCTGCGCGAGAACGGCCGCACGACAATGGTGGTCCGCAAGGGGGACCGCGACCTGGGCGCGATCGGCCTGATGGACACGCCTCGCGAAGCTGCCAAGACCGCGTTGCGTCGGCTGCACGAGATGGGCGTGTCGCGGATGATAATGATCTCCGGCGATCACCAGAAAGTCGCCGAAGCGATCGCCGACGAAGTCGGGATCGACGAAGCGTGGGGCGACCTCATGCCCGAAGACAAGGTTGCCGCGATCAAGAAGCTCGCCGGCGAAGACAAGGTCGCGATGGTGGGCGACGGCGTGAACGATGCGCCGGCGATGGCAAGCGCCACGGTCGGCATCGCGATGGGCGCGGCGGGGTCGGACGTTGCGCTGGAGACAGCCGACGTGGCGCTGATGGCCGACGATCTGGCGCACCTGCCATTCGCAGTCGGTCTTAGCCGCCATACCCGTGGAATCATCCGGCAGAACGTCTTCGTCAGCCTGGGTGTCGTCGCCTTCCTGGTGCCTGCTACCATCCTCGGCCTCGGCATTGGGCCAGCGGTGGCGGTTCATGAGGGATCGACGCTGCTCGTCGTCATCAATGCGCTCAGGCTGCTCGCCTACCGCGATCCGGCAGGGAAGGCGGCATGAAGTGGCTGATCGCCTTCGACCTCGACGGCACGCTTGCCGAGAGCAAGCGGCCGTTATCGGAGGATATGGCCGCAATCCTCGCCCGATTGCTCGCCATCACGGATGTGGCGGTGATCTCGGGCGGGGACTGGCCGCAGTTCGAAAAGCAGATCGCCTCGCGCCTTCCTGCCGGCGTCGCGCTCGACCGTCTCTGGTTGATGCCGACCACAGGCACGAAACTCTATCGGTTCATCAATGGCGCTTGGCGCGCGGTCTATGCCGAACTGTTCGACGACGCGGAGAAGGCGAAGATCCGCATGGCCTTCGATCAGGCGCTGACCGATGCCGGTCTCGCCGACGAACGTATCTGGGGCGAACGGATCGAGGACCGGGGCAGCCAGATCACCTTTTCGGGCCTGGGGCAGGCAGCGCCGCTGAAGGAAAAGGAAGCGTGGGATCCTGACCGAAAGAAGAGGACCGCGTTGCAGGCCACGTTGCGCGCGAAGCTGCCGGAGCTCTCGATCAATCTCGGTGGCACGACATCGATCGACGTGACCAGAGCAGGGATCGACAAGGGCTATGGCCTGAAGCGCCTGAGTGCCGAGAGCGGTGTCCCGCTCGACGGGATGCTGTTCATTGGGGATGCGATATTCCCCGGTGGGAATGACTATCCCGCTGCTGAAATCGGCCTCGACACAGTGAGGGTGCGCGACGTCGCGGAAACCACCGCCGTCGTGACCGCCATCATCGCGTGTCTGCACCGATAGGATCAAGATACATGGTCGGCTCCATCGCGGAATGCCGCATTGTCAAAGCTCTGGCTTCTGTCGCTTAGGGCAGCGCTTCCTAAAACGAAAAGAAGGCAATGTGCGCGTCTCCGCGAACAAAGCCTCCAGCGATCAATCTAAGAGATTCCGCCGCGCTTCTCAATCGTAGGGGGCGTTTGCGGGAGGGGGCGGAATCCTACGCTAAGGATTTGGGCCAGCGATATTCCCCGGTTGGATTGATGTGTTCCCATCCCAACGGCGAGACGTGGGCGAGTAGATCAGGCGCGATATGGGTACCGCTGGCGGCCCGGGTATTGACGACCTCGCCGAGCTTCATGGTGTTCCAGAATATGATGATGGCGGCGAGCAGGTTCATTCCGGCGATGCGATAGTGCTGGCCTTCGCCGGATCGATCCCGGATTTCACCTCGGCGGTGGAAGCTGATGGCGCGCTTTAGGGCGTGGTGGGCCTCACCCTTGTTGAGGCCGATCTGAGCCTGGCGCTGGAGGCCGGCATCAAGAATCCAGTCGATCATGAACAGGGTTCGCTCGATGCGGCCCACCTCTCGCAATGCGAGGGCCAGCTCATTCTGGCGCGGGTAAGAGGCGAGCTTGCGAAGAATCTGGCTGGGGGCGACGATCCCCGCTGCGATCGTCGCCATGATGCGCAGGATGTCGGGCCAGTTGCGCTCGATGTGCGGTTCATTGATCTTACCTCCGACCAGCGCTCGCACATTGGCCGGCGTCGCGTTGGGCGTGAAGGCATAGAGTCTTTTCTGAGGGAGATCGCGGATACGGGGGGCGAACCTGTAGCCGAGCAAGGCGCAGGCGGCGAACACATGATCGGTGAAGCCGCCCGTGTCGGCAAAATGCTGGCGAACGCGGCGGCCCGCGTCATTCATGAGCAGCCCGTCCAGGATATAGGGAGCCTCGCTGACCGTTGCCGGGATCACCTGGGTTGCGAACGGCGCATATTGATCGGACACATGGCTGTATCCCTTGAGGCCCGGGACGTTGCCATATTTCGCGTTGATCAGATTCATCGCCTCGCCCTGCTCGGTAGCAAGGAAGAACTGCCCGTCGCTGGATGCCGATTGCCCTTGTCCCCAGAAGGCGGCCATGGGCAGGGCGGCGTGGGCCTCCACGATCATGGCGAGCGCCCGATCATAGGCGCTGCCTTCGACATGCCAGCGCGCGATCCGCAGCAATTCCCAGAAGCTGTGCGTGTTGGTCGCCGCCGCCATCTTGCGCAAACCGAGATTGACGCCTTCCGCCAGCAACACGTTCATCAGGCCGATCCGGTCGCTGCAGGGCGCGCCGGTGCGCAGATGCGTGAACGCCTCGGAAAATCCGGTTCGCTCATCGACTTCCAGCAACAGATCGGTGATCCTCGCGGGCGGGAGCTGTTGATAGAGATCGAGCACGAGATCCTCGGCCCCTTCGGGCGTGTCGGCCCTCAGCTTGTCGATGTGCAGCTTGCCGTTCTCGATGATGCCGCCTGGGATCGTGCCGGTTCGCGCCGCGCGGCCAAACTCCTTCAGCCGTGTATCCAGTCGAGCCCTGCGCTCGGCCAGCCATTCGCCGGGTCGCAGCGGCACGGCGAGCCGCGCGGTCTGCTCTATCGCCTGTGGCGGGACCAGAAGCTGCTTGAGGTCGCCATAGCGGCGCGATCCCGCCAACCATATGTCACCGGACCGGAAGGCGTCGCGGATGTGGAACAGCACCGCGATTTCCCAAAGCCGGTGGTCGCCGCTGGGCTCAGCGCGAAGATGACGATGCCATTTCGAGTTGGGACGTAGAAAATCCACCGGCGGATCGACCTTGATCCGGGGACCGGTGAGAGGATGGTCGAAAACGTACGCTAAGCACAAAGCCGTGTCAGCGATCGTATGACATCACGGATGGCCGGCTTTCCATTTTAACGGAATACGCAAGTAGGTGACACCGTTCGCCTCCGCCTGATCGAAATGGCCCGCGCGGATGTTGACCTGGATCGAGGGCAGCAGGAGCTTGGGCACGGATAGCCCGGCGTCACGCTGCTCGCGCATGGCGACGAAGTCGTCCTCATTCACACCGTCATGGACGTGGACGCTCGACCGTCGCTGCTCGCCCACCGTCGTCTCCCAGCGATAGTCGTCGCGACCCGGTGCCTTGTAGTCGTGGCAGAGGAACAGTCGCGTCTCGTCGGGCAGCGCCAATAGCCGGCGGATCGAGCGATAGAGCGTCCGCGCATCCCCGCCCGGGAAGTCGGCGCGGGCGGTGCCATAGTCGGGCATGAACAGCGTATCCCCGACGAACGCCGCATCGCCGATCAGATAGGTCACGTCGGCCGGGGTGTGGCCGGGGACATGCAGCACCTCGACCGCCAGCGCCCCGATCGCGAACTGGTCGCCATTCTCGAACAGGCGGTCGAAGTCCGAGCCGTCCGTTTTCAGATCATCCATCGCGAACACGGGGCGGAAGATTTTCTGCACGTCGCGGATATGCGCGCCGATCCCGATCCATGCGCCTGTATGCGCCTTGATGAAGGGTGCGGCCGACAGATGATCGGCATGAGCGTGCGTCTCCAGCACCATCGCGATCCGCCAGTCCTGCTCGCGGGCGAAGGCGACGATCCGCTCGGCCGAGCGCGTGTCGGCGACGCCGCTCGCCATGTCGAAGTCGAGGACTGGATCGATCACCGCCGCAGTCCGTGTCGCGGGATCGCCGACGAGGTAGCTAATCGTATTGGTCGGCTCGTCGAAAAACGCCTCCATGAGGGGCTGAGTCATGATTTTCTCCGTTAGCGCTTGCTAATATATTAGCTGGTGCTACATAAGCAACACCTAATGGAGTGGCGATGATGCTCAAACCGCCGATGGACCTGGCGACATTCGAGGCGAAGGCCGGGCAGGTCGCCGACACGCTGAAGGCGATCGGCAATGCTCGCCGGCTGATGCTGCTGTGCAAGCTGGTCGAGCATGGCGAGATGACGGTCGGCGATCTGGCCCGTGATGTCGGCTTGTCGC
Organism: Sphingomonas lacusdianchii; assembly: GCF_022664395.1. Classification (GTDB taxonomy): domain Bacteria; phylum Pseudomonadota; class Alphaproteobacteria; order Sphingomonadales; family Sphingomonadaceae; genus Sphingomonas; species Sphingomonas lacusdianchii. Next base: position 58,330 of record NZ_JAKRET010000017.1, read on the forward strand.
AGTCGGCCTGCTCGCAGCACCTGGCCAGGATGCGCGACGAGGGTCTCGTCACCTACCGGCGGGAGAGCCAGACGCTCTGGTACGCCATCGCGGATGCCCGCGTCGAAACGCTGCTCGGCACTCTCTACCAGCTCTACTGCAAGGATTGATGCGATGACGCTCGCGACCCTTTCTCCCGACGATACCCGTGCCGCGATCGATGCCGGTGCGCGCCTGATCGACATTCGCGGTGCCGACGAGCATGCGCGCGAACGCATTCCCGGCGCGATGAACGTGCCGCTCGACCGGATCGGCGATCTCCCGCGCGACGATCGTCCGGTCGTCTTTCACTGCAAGTCCGGGATGCGCACCGCCGCCAATGCGGCGCAGCTCGGCGCGGCAGCGGGTGGCGCGCCGGCCTATATCCTGGGCGGCGGCATCGATGCGTGGCGGCAGGCAGGACAGCCCACCGTCGCCGATCGGTCGCAGCCGTTGGAAATCATGCGGCAGGTGCAGATTACCGCCGGTGGGCTGGTGCTGATCGGCGTTCTGCTCGGCACGTTCGTCGCTCCCGGCTTCTTCGGGCTGTCGGCGTTCGTCGGGGCGGGGCTGATGTTCGCGGGCGTGACGGGGTGGTGCGGCATGGCCAACCTGCTGCGCGTCATGCCCTGGAACCGGCGCGCGACAGCCTGAGGCGATCGTGGACACCGCTGCCACCCTTGCCGCGCTTGCATCGGGCGGCGTGATTGGCCTGATCCTCGGCCTTGTCGGCGGAGGCGGGTCGATCCTCGCCGTGCCACTCCTGATCTATGTTGTCGGCGTCGGATCACCGCACGCTGCGATCGGGACGGCCGCTGTCGCCGTCACCGTCAATGCGCTTGCCAGCCTGGTCGGCCATGCGCGAGCGGGCCGCGTGAAATGGCGGTGCGCCAGTGTCTTCGCCGTCTCCGGAATGATCGGCGCGGCGCTGGGGGCGGAGTTGGGCAAGGCGTTCGACGGCAAGCGACTGCTTGTCCTGTTCGGGCTTCTGATGATTGGCGTCGGTTTGTCGATGTTGCGCAAGCGCCGCACGGCGGAAGCGCCGGACGTGCGACTGACCCGCGATAGCGCCTCGACGCTGCTGCCGCGCTTGGTTCCGATCGGGCTGGGCGTCGGGCTTGCCGCCGGCTTCTTCGGGATCGGGGGCGGCTTCCTGATCGTGCCGGGGCTGATCCTCGCGACCGCGATGCCGCTGCCCTTCGCGATCGGCACGTCGCTGGTCGTCGTCAGCGCGCTGGGGTTGACCACCGCCTTGTCCTACGCCCTGTCGGGGCTGGTCGACTGGAGCGTGACCGCGATGCTGGTCGTGGGCGGCGTCGCTGGAACGATCGGCGGTATTGCATTGGGCAAGGTTCTCGGCACCCGTAAGGGGCTGCTCGAACGTGGCTTTGCCGCCGTCGTGATTGCGGTAGGAACCTACGTTACGGCATCGTCGCTCTGAACCTGAGCAGCTTCAGCCGACTGCTATCGGCGCCCTCGCGCCAACAGCTTTTCACCATCGGGCCTGATCTCGCCCTTCGGCGTGACGTGTCGGTAGAGTGTTTGGCGCGTCACGCCGAGTTCGGCGCATAGCTCCGCGACCTTGGTTTCCGGTTTGCCCATCGCGGCCTGGGCGAGACGCAGTTTGGCCGGCGTCATCTTGAACGGACGCCCGCCGTGCCGACCGCGTGCCCGAGCGGACTCCAGACCGGCGCGCGTGCGCTCGACGATCAGTTCTCGCTCGAACTCGGCGAGGCCGGCGAAAATCGCGAAGATCAGCCGACCGTTGGCGGTGGTTGTGTCAATCGACGCGCCTTCGCCCGCCAGCACCTTCAACCCGATGCCACGCTTCGTCAGATCACCAACCGTATTGACGAGGTGGCGCAAATCGCGGCCGAGCCGATCGAGTTTCCAGATGACCAGCGTGTCGTCGCGGCGCAGCGCCTTCAGGCAGGCGTCCAGTCCCGGTCGCTTGTCGAGCCGGCCCGATGCGGCATCCTCATAGATATGCTCGGGATCGACGCCGGCCGCGACCAGCGCGTCGTGCTGCAGGTCGTGGACCTGGCTGCCGTCCGCCTTGGACACCCGCGCGTAACCGATCTGCGTTGTCACATATACGTCCGTTCACGTGACGGAGCGGCATTGCCCGTCGATCAATCGCGATAATGTCACATAACCCGTCTTCTGGTCTATGCTCCATGAACGGGTACGCTTTCCTGTTTCGTGACGAACAGGAAGCCGATGCCGACCAAGACCATCCTGTCGCCCGCGCAGCGTGCTGTGATCTTCGACCCGCCTGCCGATCGCGCGACGATCGAACGGCTCTATACGCTCGGTCCCGACGATCTGGCACAGGTGGCGCGACGTCGGCGCGGGGCGAACCGGCTCGGCTATGCGGTGCAGCTTTGCTACCTGCGTCATCCCGGTCGCAGGCTACTGACGGGGGATGCGGTGCCCGCCGCCATGCTCGCGCTGCTCGCCGATCAGATCGGGTGCGTAGCCGACGACTTCACCGGCTATGCCACGCGCCCCACGACATTGCGCGAACACCGGGCCGAGATCGAAGCTCTGCTCGGTCTGCGCGCCTTCGCGCGGGTGGATGTACGGGCGATGCTGGCGCTGGGATCGGAGATTGCCGCTTCGACTGATAGAGGTGAGACGATCGTCACAGGCATGGTCGATCGCTTGCGGGCGGACCGGATCGTACTGCCGGCGACATCGACGCTGGAACGGCTCGCCCTCATCGTGCGGACACGGGCGCGCAAGGCGGCCCATTCCAATCTGATCCGCGACTGTTCGACCGAACAGGAAGCCGCACTCGAACACATGATCGCCTCCGACGATGATGGGCGCACCCGGCTAGGATGGATACGCGAATGGCCGGAAGCACCATCGGCCGCGAACCTGAAGGGAATCGTCGAACGGCTCGACACCGTGCGCGGCATCGGGATCGCGGCTGATCGAGCACGACGTATCCATGCTGCTCGCTATGCCGTCATTGCGCGGACCGCCGGCATCGTCACCGCCCAGCACCTGCGGCGTCTCGAACGTCCGCGCCGGCTCGCCATGCTCGTAGCTTCCGTGATCGAGATGGAAGCGACGTTGACCGACGCCGCGCTGGTCATGGTGGAGAAGATGGTGGGCGCGCTGTTCCGCCGTGCCGACCGCACCCGCTCCGATCGGCTGCTCGGCCAGGCACGGATGCTGAAGGACACCGCGCGTTTCCATGCCCGGCTCGGTCGCCTGCTGGTAGATGCTCGTGCGAGCGGGCGCGATGCCTTCCGCGCGATCGACGCGAAGATGGGCTGGGATCAGCTCGAACGCAGCATCCGCTTTGCCGAGGATCTGACGCGCTCGGCCGATGACGGGCTGGAAGAAGTGGTCGAACGCTATCCCGCCGTGCGGCGTTTCGCCCCGACGTTTCTCGCCGCTTTCACCTTCCGCACCGCGCGGTTGGCTGATCCGCTGCTCGGCGCGATCGAGGTGCTGCGCACGATGTACCGCGACGGTCGATCGGTCCTGCCGAAGCGAGTGCCGACCAGCTTCATCAAGCCGCGCTGGCGCAAGGTCGTGCAGCCGGCGGAAGGGACGATAGACCGGCGCGCCTATGAGATCGCAGTGATCGCCCACCTGCGCGAGCGGCTCGGCTCGGGCAGCATCTGGGTGGACGGCAGCCGCGCCTATCGCACGCTCGACGACTATCAGCTGCCCATGCCCGCCTTCGAAGCGATGCGCGCGAGCGGCGATCTGCGCCTGGTTGTGCCGACCGACTTTTCCAAATGGTACGAGGAACGCCGCACCCTGTTGGCCCGGCGCATGACGGAGGTGGAGCGCGCAGCCGCAGCGGGCGAGCTGGTCGATGTGACGATCGAACGCGGGCAGTTGCTCATATCGTCGATCCGGCGATCCCCGTCCGACGATGCCGATGCGCTAAAGGCCCGGCTCTACGCGATGCTGCCGCGCGTCCGAATCACCGATCTGCTGGTCGAGGTCGCCGCATGGTCGGGATTCGCCGACCGTTTCGTCCATGCGCGCAGCGGCGCCCCCGCCTCCGACCAGTCCGCGCTGATGGGTGCGATCCTCGCCGATGCGACCAACCTCGGCCTGGGCCGCATGGCCGAAAGCTCGCGCGGGCTGACGTTGTCTCGCCTGCGCTGGACGGCGGAATGGCATGTGCGCGACGAAACCTATCTGTCGGCGCTGGCGGCGATCGTCGATTGCCATACCGCGCATCCGCTCGCGGCGGTCTGGGGACCGGGCGATACATCGTCGTCGGACGGGCAGTTCTTTCGTGCCGGTGGTCAGGGCGAGGCCCGCGCCGATCACAACGCCCGCTATGGCACCGAACCAGGCGTGCTGTTCTACACCCACGTCACCGACCGCTTCACGCCGTTCCACACCAAGGTCATCGCCGCCAATGCCGGCGAGGCCGCGCATGTCCTCGACGGCCTGCTCGACCATGAAAGCGAGCTGGTCATCCGCGAACATGCGACCGATACCGCCGGCGCGGTCGATCATGTCTTCGGCCTGTGCCATCTGCTCGGCTTCCGCTTCGCGCCCCGCATCCGCGACCTCAACGAGCGCCGGCTCTACAGCCTGTCGCCGCTCGACTCGTGGCCGACGCTGCGCCCGCTCGTCGCCGGTCCGGTCAAGATCCGCGCGATCGAGGAGAACTGGGACGAAACCCTGCGCCTTGCCGCCTCGATCCGCGCCGGCACGGTGAGCGCCTCGGTCATGCTCCGCAAGCTGGCGGGCTTCCCGCGTCAGAACTCGGTCGCCCGCGCGCTGCGGGAGATAGGTCGGATCGAACGCACCCTGTTCATGCTCGACTAGTTCGATGATCCCGACCAGCGTCGTCGCACCGGCAGCATTCTCAACAAGGGCGAGGCCCGCAACGCGCTCGCCCGCGCCATCTTCTTCAACCGCCTCGGCGAACTGCGCGACCGCACCTTCGAGAACCAGCGCCATCGCGCCTCCGGCCTGACCCTCGTCACCGCGGCCATGACGCTCTGGAACACCGTCTATCTCGACCGAGCTGTCCGTCATCTGCGCGGCAGCGGCGTCGACGTGCCCGACGAGCTGCTCGCCCACGTCGCCCCTCTGGGCTGGGAGCATATCGGCCTCACCGGCGACTATCTCTGGGGCGAGATCGACAAACCTCGCGAGCGGTTCAGGCCGCTGCGCCTCCACCAGCAAAGCCGGGACGCTTAGCGTACGTTTTCGACCATCCTCTCACCGGTCCCCTTCTTCGAAGGCATGATGTGGATCGCGCGGACGGGTGCGCAGTGGCGGCATTTGCCGGAGGAATATGGCAAGTGGAACAGCGTGTTCCGCCGCTACCGTCGCTGGGCGACGACAGGTGTGTTCG
>NZ_JAKRET010000018.1 GCF_022664395.1 Sphingomonas lacusdianchii
GGTCCCGTTCTCCTTTCGAAGTTTCAGCCCGAGGGCACCGGTAAGCTCGGTGGGCAGATGCCATTGCCAACAAGCATCACGTCATCAGACGCACTCCTTTCTCGCGCCACAACGGCGCACACCAGCCACCTTCTTCGGGGCCGCCATAGGTTCGGTCGATCTCGTAGAAAGCGAGGATGCTGCGCATGTTGGGCTCCCGTCGGCTGCGGGCGGCTCGATCACCGCCAGCGTTCAGCCACCGTCATCCCCCTCCCCTTCGGTCAGGCGTCCCGGGGATCATCGTGTCGTTGGTGGCGCAAGGCGCGCGCGAGCGCTTTCTTGCGCGCGACGGCGTCGGCCCGCGTCGGACATGGTGCCGATAGGCGGCCGTGGCGTGCGCTGCTGTTGTCGAAGACGATCCAGCCCGCGGCGGTGTGAGCGACGTGCATGCCGTCGCTGCGCGACCGGGTCATGACGCCCGTCCCCGCGGGTCACGCTTCGTGGCCTCGGCGTCGAGGATGTCGACCAAGCTCTCGCGACCCGACCGGACCTCGCTGTCCGGGGCGGCGATCACGGTCGCGGCTCGCCGCAGCAGGCTCGAGAGCTCGCGATCGATCATGGGCAGTTGCGAGGGTGCGGGATGCGCCGGTTCGTCCCCGGCCTCGTCCATGAGGAGCACGAGGATGGACGGCTTGTGAGCTTCGTCGAGCGGACGGCTGTCGGTCACATGGCGGCCGCGCCCGGTTACGGCGAATGCGTTGAAGGTGGGTGATACCCCGTCATTGGCATTGGGGATCGTGGTGCCCCGGTCATGGAACTGGATGTCGACGAAGCGCGCGGGGCCGTCGTAGCTCTTGCCCATGAAGCAGAAGGTGACGCGGCGGTTCTCGCTGGTCTTCACCGTGATGGTGAAGGCGCCGTCGGGCACGTCGATCGCCTTGTGTGGCACGTCGTTGAAGCCGGCGAAGCCGAGCGAAACGGCGTCGGCGCGGCTCATGACGGGAAGATCGGTAACGTCGGCCACAAAGAGGCTCCTCCGGTTCTCATGGGAAAGGGCTGCAGCGGCACGACCAATCAGGCCGTGCGTTGAGGCTCGATGACGACTGGCGACATCGAGGACCTGTTCGTGACGCTGTTGGTCGGCGTAGCGGGCGGCAGCGATGCGTCGTGGCGCAAGGCGGTCGGGCCGGTGACGGCGCTGCCGGTGGTGTTCCATCCGCGCTCGAATTGGTCGATCGCGCCGCAGGGGTCGGCGGATCAAATCGAGGCGATCGAGAAAGCCGAAGCGGTCATCCGGCAGGAGCACCCTTACGTGCCCAGTCCCGGCTTCCGGTCCTAGGCGGCGCGTCGATCGGCGGCTGCCATCAGGCGGGTCGCGGCGCCGAACATCCGCAGCGTCGTCGCGATCGTGCCTCGCAGTTTGGCTTTGCTCGAGACGACGATCTCCGGGTCGAGCGGCGTGCCGTCGGCCGTCGCGAAGCCGCAGGCAAGGCCGCTGCGTGTCTCGACGCGAACGAGGTGCCCCCGCCCCGGCGCCGGTCCGACGTGACGCGCGGTGAACTCGCCGAGACTGCCGTAGAGCGAGGTGATCGCTTTGCCCCAGCGAATGTGGCCTTGGGCGGCAGCATCAGTCCCGCTGAAACCACGATCGAGCCAGGTGCGAAGGTGGGTCCGCTGTTGGAGACGTGAGTTGCGGGTCCGCTCCATCGTTCGCGCGAGCGGCAGAATGTGGCCGATGGTGTCGATCAGGTCGAGATCGGCCCCCTGCAGCGCGACGAGAACATCGTCGTATTCACGATTTTGCAGAAGTGCGGCTAGCTGGTTGGCAGCTGCGACGTGATCCACGGACGGCATAGCGACGTTCGGGTCGCCGAGTGCCTCGGCAGCGACGAAGCCGCCCGGGGTGAGCACGACGATCGTCGCGGCGTCGGCGCCCGGGCGTGCGAGGGTCAGGGCGAGGAAGTCCCACGCGGGATCGCTGTCGATGTGGTCGGCGCCAACGATCAGCAGTCGGCGCGACCACCGAGCAGGTCGGTGGTGGTCGGAGGGCTTGGGATAACTGCTCGGCACCGGGCGTCCGGCGAGGATGATCTGAGGGTCTTTCGGCAGGTTGTCGCGGCGCATGTCAGCGATGAGGCTGCGCCGCGCCGCGTCGAACAGGTCGGTTCGATCACCACCGCCGTCGCTGAAGCCCTGGTCGTAGGCTGCGTGGCGCTCGGCGAGAGGAGCCGAACAGGGGATCGCGTCGGAGTAGTGATGGGGCCATCCGACATGCGCTGCGTACCAACCGTCGGCGTATCGATTGGCGAGATCCCAGCTCAATGCGTGGTCCTCGTGCCCCCGCATGATCGCGATGTCACGGTCGCTGCCGAGTCCTCGGCGGATCTGATCCTCGGTGAAGGCGAAGTTGGTGGCCTCGCGTTGCGAAGCGGCCTCGGCCGCGATCGCGTCGTTTACGCTCCGCATCGCGGCGATCCGTTCGCGGCCTCGGGTCATTCGGTCGGAGAGGGGCGCGTCGCTCGGCAGATCGGGAAATGTGCGCCACGCCGCGGCGATCGCCGCGGCGTGCTCGGGTGAACGTCCGCGCGACTGCCAGGCCGCGGGATCTGCGGGATCGAAGGCATCTGACATCGTCGGCCTCGTTCTTGCTGGTGGTCCGCCCAGGAGGGCAGCGGCATCGCCGTCAGGCGGTCGCGGCCTCGGTGAGGCGCGCGCTGGCGACCGCGGCCTCGTCGGGGAAGGCGGCGGCCAGGTTCCGGTGCAACGTCTCAAAGTCGGCGATAGGAAAGCTTCCATCTGGGCTGGGTCGCGTGACGTGAAAGGCGCTGACCAGGATCTCGAGCGGATCGCTCTGGACGATCGTTGCCGTGGCGTCGTCGTACTCGACAGGCGCGCGAAAGCCGGCTTCAAGCCAGGTTCCGAGGCCCTCTTCGACGGCCTCGGCATAGGCGCTGACCGCTTCGTCCAGCTCGTTCTCGACGTGGAGGACGAGCGACACATAGCGGCCGAAGTCGTGCCGATTTGACAAGCCGGTCAGGCGGCATCCTGCTGGCGGCGAACCGTAGCGTGCGATGATCGCGTATTTGTAGGCGAGCACCTCGAGCTTGTTGAGAACGTCGAAATTGGGCGTTTGCCCGAGCTGCGCACACGGTTCGTTGGCGGGCGTACCGCCGAAGTCGACGAAGTAGGGCATGGGGATCTCCAACGGTCCTGTCTTGACCGTCTGTCTCCTCCCCCTTCCGTCGCGCCCCAGTCGTCAGCGTGCGTCTTAAAGCGGCGCCCTGCTGCTCGAGCCGGAAGCGTGCCTAAGCCTGGTCCTTCTCGACACTAGCCGTCGGAAAGCGTTCTTCGATCACGAGTGACTGCCATTGCAGACGGTCACGTCCAAGCGCTGTGGACCGATCGAGCATCTGCTCGAGAGTGGCGCTCAGGCGGTTGAGCGACGCGGCGTAATCGGTGTCGAGCTCGTCGGCCTGCTGCGACGTCGGCGAGACCGTGGCCCGCGCCTTTCGGTGAGCCTTGCTCAAGGCAGGCATGTGGCGCTGTTCGATCCCTTCGAGCTCGATGGTGGCTTCCTCACGCAACTCTTCAGGCACGGCCTTGAGGCGGGCGAGGAGCCCGGTAATCCGTGCCTCTGCCATTCGCGCGTCGATGTTCATCGGCAGGGTAGCAGCCAGAGGCTTCGGTCGCGGGGCGGCCCCTTCGGAAGGTCCAGCTAGCTCGATGTATCCCATACCTGAGGCGTAAAGCGTCCCGCCTACGAGGATGAGCACAACGGCCAGCGACTTGACGACATTGCCGCTGAGCAGATCGGCTATCTGCTGCAGCGGACTGGCGGGATCGGCGTCAACGCGGTTTCCGAGTTCGGCAAACTGCGATGTCATGAAGTTCGCCGCTGAGAGAAACACGCCAAGCAGTGCGCAGTGAAGTCCGATATCGAAGCCGCCGTTTGGCGATGTGGGCTGACGGTGGTTGTCCATGTTGAAGCTCCCTCCGCTACAGATCACGATCAAAGCGCTGACGCTTCATGGCCGCCTGCGCGGGTCCATCGAAGCTGCCGAGCGTCTGCAGGCGGTCCGTCTCGAGTGTTGTTCCGAGATCGGTCGGGAGCGCGGCGTGCGGCGTGGCGATCGCGATTGCAGCGGCCGCGGTGGACAGTTCGCCGGGGGCAAGGCCTTTCCACACGAAGGTGTCGCGTTCGCCCGGGTCCTCGGGGTCGGGGCGAGACACCTGCACGTAGAAGGTCTCGAGTGGGCGGTCCCACCCGATTGCGACACTGACGCCGGCGGGCCCGACAAAGGTATGTCGACTCATGAGCGTGTTCCTGGGCTGGTTCGGTCGCGGCACATCGTTGCTGGCGACGTGATTAAGCGTGGAGACGTAGTGCGAGGAGTTGGATCAAGAAGCCAACAACGAGGAAGCCTCCGATGAACCCCCACGTCGCCGTCGCATGGCTTACCGAAAGGACCATGTTTACCAGCGCGTCGCTTGTCACCGTCGCGGGCTCGGGATCACTCCCCAGCAGCCACATATTTTGAGCGCAGATCATCGCCGCGAGGTAGAAGACAATTGCGAGGGCCGACACAGGTCGGCGGATGAGGAAGCTGATCATAGTCACCTCTATGATGTCTCGAATGAAGGTTATTTCGGGTTGGTCGGGTCACGTCCAGTCAGCGATAGACGCCCTGGTCGCCGTAACCGCGGCCCTCGATGTCGACTGGGCGACTAAGCCAATGAGGCAACGGCTCGGATCACCGAGACGGGCTGCAGGTGATGCGCGCCGATCACGTCTTCGACGCCGTAGCTGAGGCACTCTTCGAGCCAGATGACATAGCACGCGGCCTCTGCGAGTTCGGTGGCGAGAAGCTCGTCCATCATCGCGGCCTCGCGCGCCATCTGCTCAGGCAGGGCGTCCCAGTCGAGCGCGTCAAGAAATCGGTCCCGTCGGCTGATGAAGCGGATCAGGCGGTTCTCGTCGGCCTTGGCGATCGCGATCGCCTGTTGAATGCGCATGGCTCGTCTCCTCTTGTGGACACGATTCCTGCTCCCCCTCCCCTTCCCGTCGGCACGACGGGTCAGGCTCCGAGCTGCTCACGCAGGATGTCGGACCTGATCGGATAGGCGAGACGCGGTAGCGCTCGGCCCGCGCGCCGCGCGCCGCGGGTGAGCTCGAAGCAGTAGGTGAAAAGGGATGCCTGTCGCGCTGGGACCAGGATTTCTGCGCGACGGCATCGTTCGAGCCATTCGCGAAGGTGCTCGTTCGCCTGCGGCCTCGGGGCGCCGAGCCTCACCAGTTGATCGACGGCGCCCGCATGACCTGTCTCGAGGTTTCGAATTTTGGACAAGGTGCGATCGGAGATCGTTTCCCCGGCGATGCGGAGCACCGTCCGCGGCCTCGTTCGCCCGCGATACGCTCCGGAGAGCGAGGCGTAGACGCAGCCGCAGTGTCCGACCTGAGGGTCGGAGAAGCTGACGACGGACTCGATCACCGGCTTTGCCTGACGCAGCAGCCGGAAGGCCCGGGCGGCGAAATAGCTTTCCCCATTGGCGGCGACAGAGGGCAGGCAGAGCAGGCGTTGCAGCACGCAACCGCGGGTTGGCTCGTCATAGCCGGTATGGCGCGTGATGACCGCGCCCGTCGCGGGCACTCCGAAGACAATGATACCGTCGAGAGAGGAAGCGCCGCCCCGGCCTGGGCCGAATAGCCCGACGGCCAGCTGTGCGGCGGGATAGCGATTGAGATAGTGATGGTCTGCGATGAAGGCGCGAGCGGTGTCGTGCGCCACGACGTCGACTGCGTAGCGCCTCGGGTCGATGACGGTGTCGTCGGCCACGAAGCGGCTGCGCCGGTCGCGCCAGCGTTGTGAACGGTCGGTAATCATGGTGAGCCTCGCTCAGGCGGCGCGCTGGTGGAAGAGATCGGCCGCCCAGGATTCGACCCAGTTGGCGGTGATCTGGTCATGATCGAGCTCGCCGGTCTGGATGAGTTCGCGGATCTGAGCGCGTGCATCAGCGATGGCCCGCTCCCATGGATCATCGTCGCCGAGGGAACTCGCCTGGTGGTCGGCGGCCTCGGGCAGCGTGACCGGAGGGGCGAGCGCACGGCCGCACTGGCGTTGATACCATTGCTCCATGTGCGAGGCGACCAGGCGATCGCTCTTCGCAACGCCACGGCGAAGCGCGTCTCGTCGCGCCGCGACGCCGAAGGCCTGGCTGTCGATCGAGGCGATCCAGCGGGAGAACGGTGCCAGGTAGGGCAAGGCGTCCCCTTTGACGCCGAAGGCGTGGGCACGGACCCCGACCGGGAGCACGCGCGAGAGCCGTTCAACCACGGCGACGAGCCCCTCCGGGCCATGGATGACGCGTCGGCACATGCTTCCGATGCCGACGACGGTGCCCGGCAGGAGCATGCCCTCGATCGCCTCGAGGCAGCGGACGTAGTCCTCGGGCGTTCGGCCCTGCAGGACCGGCATGAAGCGATCCCGGATACCAAGGTCTCCAGCGCGGGCGAAACACTCGTGGTTGGTCGCAATCGTACGGGAGATCCTGTCGAGAACCTCTTCGCGGTGCGACGCGACGCCGTCCTCGCAGCAATAGTCGATCGAGGACACGCGCCGGAACGGGTACGAGGCGGCAAGCGCCATGTAGTCGGCTATCGACCACGGCAGACCGCCGTAGCGCACCATCATCGAGTAACCGGCGCTGTCGAGGTCGAGGCTGACGAGGCCGTGGGCGTTGTCGAGGGTAGCCGTGCGCCACCCCGCCCATTCGCGCCAGCCATCGGCCTTGCGCCAGCGCGACAAGCAGTTGGCGGAGATCAGCACCGGTGCCTGTAGGCGCCGCGCTGTTGCGAGAAGCGCACCATCGGCGAGGTGCGGCAGGCCCAGGATGATCTCGATCGTCATGACGGCTCTCCCCGGTAGATGTCGGGATAGCCGCTGATCGTCGTCAGCTTGCCTCCGGCGATCGCGACGGAGATGTTGCCGTGGAGCTCGAGGTGGCGATCGCCGCGCCGGCGGATGTAGAAGTCGAGAAGGCCGCGCCCGTCAGGCGTTAACTCGACGCCGCGCGTGAAGGCTGTCCACGGCTCATAGTCGTCGAGATCGGTATCCTGCCAGTCGGGATCGTCGCTGATCAGCGCGAAGTTGATCGACGTTTCGCCTGACACAAGGCTCTGCCGACGCCCGACCTCAAGCATCACTTGCCCGACCCGTTCGAACTTGGCCTCACGCCGTGCGGCGTCGCGAATGGCCGCGATGTCTGCCGCAGAGGGGCGGAAGCGAGGCATCAAAGATCCTCCCGCAGCATGAGGGTTAGCACGCGGGTCGTGCGGCTGGCGTCGGCAGGATCTTCCGAACCCCATTCCAGCGCCGGATCATAATAGTCGATGCGGAAGAAGACCTCCGTGTCGTCGATGATGAAGGAGCCGCGATCGCGCTCCGGGCAGTCGGCAGCGAAGCTGTGCCGGCGAAGCTCCTGCAGCAGGCGTGCTTGGGCCACGGCCTCCGACGCGAGCGAGTCGGTCGATAGGGTGGCAAGGCACGTGCGCGTGACGGTGATGCGCGCGGTTCGATCGAGACCCTGACGGCATCGGTCGTTCAGACGCGCGATCGTTTCGACGCGCGTCTCGGCAGCATTCTCGATCATGGGTCGATCCTCGGTTCGTTCGATGGGCGGGGGGATCAGGCGGCCAGCGCGTCCGGGTGGCCGCGGCCTCGTTCGGCGAAGGCCAGGTGAAAGCGGTCGAGCCATTCGCCCATCTTCGGGCGCTCGCCGACGGGGATCGCAGCCGCGACGTCCTGGAAGCGGATGAGGTCGGTGGGAGCATCGCGGACGATGCGATCGACTTCATCGGCTCCCAGTAGGCCCTCGGCCCGGATGAACGCGGTCATCGATCCGGGACGTGTCCTGGTCGACTTGCGCCATAGCCCTTCGACCGTATGGAGCCGGGGCGCGGCGCGTGCCTCCACCAGGACGATCAGTCGGAGGCACCATGGTGGAAGGCTGCGGATCTCGTCCGGCTTGTTCGCGATGCACAGGATGCACGCCGACTTGGGTGGCACGGGCAGGCCTTCGGCCTCGATGCGCGACACGCATCGCGGGCGGTTCCATTGCCAGTCACGCAGCGGCGATCGACAATCGTAGAGTGGGTCGTCGATCGTCAGCGCATGGTTGGCGCGCGCGGTGTCGCGGGGGCCAGCATCATAGCCGATCAGTCGGATGACCCGCTGGCCGCGGTCCCATGCCTCGACCGCAGGCTGCCACGTCTTGAGGAAAGCGTCCTGTGGGGCCTTCTTGTACTTGAGGCTGCATGACGATCCGCCAAGCGATTTGCTCGGCAAGGTCGCGTTCGTCAGGCACATTTCGAGGATTCCGAAGTACGGCGGCCAGTGCTTGAACCGCTTGGGCACGTAGGAGACGAGCTCGAACCGGATGCCGCGGTCGCGCATCCAGGGGCGGATGATGTCGAGGTAGTCGTAGGTTTCCGGCTTCTCGTTGCCGGTGTCCGCGCTGAGGACGAGATCAGGAGCCTGCCCGCGGGCATGCAGCTCGATCAGCAGCGCTGTGCTGTCGACGCCTATCCCGTACGACAGCACGGACGGAGGGGGCGGCAGCATGTCACGCGCCCTCCTCGTTGGTGTCGGTCGGCGGGGCGGCGCGCTCGACGATCTTCACCTCGAGACGCTCGCGGTTGATGACGACCGTCACTGTTCGGTCGGCGGGAACCATGAAATAGTGTCCCGACAGCTTATCGCGGATGCGGCTCTCGAGCGCTGCATCGTCACCCTCGAGAAGGCCGATGATCCGCTCGGCCGCATCCGCCTGGAAGCGCTCTAGCTGGGTGTCATAGCTGTCAGCGTCGCTGTCGGAAGACGGCTCGAACGCGGCACGCTCGAACAGATCGGCGACCGCGAGGGCGGGCCGGCTGCTACCGCGGCACACGAAGATGGACGTCCCGTCGACCGAGTTGCAGGTCCATTCGTCCGGCGCGAAGGCCACATCGGCAGCGGTCGAGGCCTCGATCGACGCGCCCGCGTGCGAGATGGTGGCCTCCAGCGTGATCGCGTCGACCCAGCCATCCTCGGCCTCAGCAGGCGCATCGAGCGTAGCCGAAACCACGAAGTCGAGGTTGCCCTGCACGATGCGGAACCGCAGGTCGTCCACGCGGGCGAGGACGTCGTACCAGCGATAGCCGATGAAGGCGTCCTGAGCCATGACAAGGGGCCCGCCGAACGGGTTGTGGGTGGCGATCGCCTCCGCTGCCGGTTGTGCGACCAGCGCGTCGAAGTCGGACATGACCACCATCGCAGGATCGGTGATGCGCTCGCCCGAGGCATAGTTGCGACCGCTATCGGCCGCGGGTGCGATCCATGCGAAGAGGTATGCCGCCGCTTCCGGCAGATCGACACCGAGGTCGACCGCCTCGCGCCAGCGTTCGGCCGACAGCCGGTGCGATCCTTGCGCGGCGATCGCGCGGTAGATGGCGATGCTCACCGCCCGGCGCAGTTCTGTCAGGCCGTTGTTCTCGATCGCCTCCTTGCGTGCCGGGAGCACGAGCTGGATCTGTGGCGCGTCAAAGATGTCGACGCGCGCGATCCAATGATGGCCTCGGTCGACCTCCTGGACGTCCGGCAGCTTGCAGGAGATCGTCAGCCCATGGAAGTTCAAGCGTCCGTCGTGGGTCGAGTAGGATGACGGATGTTTTTGGAAGACCCCGATGCGGGTTCCGTTCCATTCCTCGATATGGACTGCGTCCGCCAGCCAGTCCTCGCGCGGCAGTGCCTTGCCGTCGAGCGTCACCGGCAGCGGATAGTGTTTCGCCGCCTTGGCGACGTCGTCAGCGAGCGTCTTCAGCCAGCTGTCCGGCACCTTGATGGTGATGGCGGTGCCGCGCGAGATCGGGTCGGGCGAGATCGCGATCGGCCGGCTCGTTTCCCAGGCCGAGGCGGGGATGTGTGCCATCCATCCTTGGCGATCAGGACGGGAGAAGGAACGCACCATCACGTCTCGTCCGGCGAGGCTGAAAACTCCCATGCCGGCAGGATCTTCCATGCGGCGCGTCTCGTCGGACCATCCCGAACGACCCAGCGTCACAATCGACGTGGGGTCGGCGATTCCATGCCCGTCATCGATGATGTGGAGGAGCGTATCGGGACCTCCCGACTGGATCAGCACGGCAACCGCAAGAGCGCCGGCGCGCCGAGCGTTCTGGAAGAGCTCGGTCACCACGTCGAAGGCGGTGTTGTTGAACAGCCGGGTGACCTTCGCGATCGTCTCGGGTGCGACCGCGGTCGCGATGGTGGCGGGGATCATGATGCGCTCCTCGTGGCTGGCGTGTCCTTCACGCCCGCCCGGTCCCTCCCCCTCCCCTTCGATCCAGGGTCGTTCCGCGCCTATGGCTGCGGAGCAAGGGCGAGGATGTCCTGCAGCGTCGGTGCAGACTCGCGACGCGGACGTCGGCTGAACTTGAGGCCTTGCTTCTCGGCGTACTTGTGGACGCCCGCGTAATTGCGCCCCAAGGCGACGACGAGGTCGGGCAAGGCGATGCCATGAGCATGCGCGAGCGCGAGCGCGCGGCATTCGTCATCGCTCCAAGGCCGTTGGTAGCCGTGGACCAATCCCAAGATATTTGCGCGAGTGAAGAGGGAGGCCTTGGTACGGCCCATCTTGGTGGCGAGATCCGTCATCGGCATCTTGCCATAGTGTTCGCGCAGCGTTGCGATGTCGCCCTCGGTCCAGACGGGACCGCTCCGGAAGCCGTCCCGATTGGCGTGAGTACCGCGCAGACCAAGGTATTCGGCCCGCCACTTGATCGAGTGGGTGGTACGGCCGAGCCGCGCTATGAGCGGCGTCCGGCTCGTTCCGTCGGCATAGACGCGCATCAACAAAGCGTCCTCGTCTGAAGTCCATGGACGGCCCCAACCGCGGCCGTAGCCGAGCTTGCGCAGGTGCGGGCCAAACCCCGCCTTCGTGCGTCGGGGAAAGCCCTCCGCGACCATCATCTCTATGATATCGACGTAGCGATGGCCCTCAGCCGCGAGTGTCAGCGCGCGTGCCGCCTCGGCCTCGGTCCATCCTGGCGGGTTGTTCGGGTGTCGCAGCCCAAGGTTGCTCGCGTGCGTGATCGTGCCCGAGAGCGGGCGACCGATCAGGACTGCGATCTGTGCGACCGGTATCGCGCGCTCGAAGCCGGCGCGCAGCTGAGCATCCTCCCACTCGGTCCAGCGTGGGGCATTGCCTTCGGTAAGGCCGAGAAGGCCGGCGCGAGCATAAACGGCGGTGCAGGCTCGTCCGAGATCCTGTGCGAGCGCGGATGCGGGACGTGAGCCGTACTCGCGTGTCAGCCAGGCGTCCTCGGCCTCGGACCAGTTCCGCTGCGAGTTTCGGCGCAACCCCAAGGTCGCGATCTTGTCGCGGACGCCGTGGATGCGCCGACCGATCGCTGACGCGATTTCATCTATCGCTATGTCGTCGCGAAACAGGCGCTCCAGCGTTGCGACCTCGTCGGGCATCCAGGCATCGCCACGGTACGCCATTTCGCGAAGCCGGCCTGTCGGCGCCGTTCGTACCGGACAGGCGACGAGCTCGACGATATCTGGCGCTAGGTCGGTCATAGGGCCACCACTGCGACGTCGCTGAGGCGGGCACGTAGACGCGCATGGAGACGCGCAATGCGGTCGTCGCCCTTGGGCATCGTGTCGACAGCAGTGATCGCCGACAGGAGGTTGAGCGCCCGATCGGTTCGCTCCGCATCGAGCGACAGGTGTCTTGCGAGATCGCGCGCCGTGCTGGCGTTCGGGGAAATGCGTTTGAGTGCCTCGACGATCGCGGCAGCATCGGTCGCGGCGGGATCAAGGAGGAAGGCGTCGAGCGCGCGCGTGCCCTTGAGCGCGATCGCAGGGCCATGGTCTGCCACCTCGGCAAGCCCGGCGAGGTCGAGCAACCGAGCCGCCTCGGTCGCGTCGACAGAGGCCGCGGCGCGCAGCTCTGGGGTCTTTCCGATATGCTCGGTGATCGTCGGATCGATGTGGGCGAGGCAGGGTGTCGCCGAAAGGGCCGGTCCCATCGCGAAGAAGTCGCCAGGGACGAGCGTGCGAAGCGCATCGGCCTCCTTGGCTGAGAAGCCGAGAAGATCGGCTGCTCGCGCGATGTCGCGATCGAAGACGTTGAGGCCCACGAGGACGTTCTGCAGCTCGGAAACCACGGAGGTCGATAGCTTGGCGAGCCGCTGGGTGGCGATCACGGGTGCCAGGCCACGCTTACGGCCGCGAGCGCACAGATCGGTGAGCGTCGCGACGCCGAGGCGTCGCGCCTCCGCGTCTCGAGCGGACCCGGCGACGTGTGGCGCGAGCAGGTGTCCCTCGTCGATGCAGACAAGGACGGTGTGATCCCAGTCGTCACGCGGCGCACCGATGAGACCGGCGAAGAAGGCTGCCGCCTTGATGATGCGCTGATCGGGATCCAAGTCGGTCAGGTCGATGTGGATCGACAGCCGATGATGTCGGCTCCGCGCGGCCGCTGCGGTTAGGCCATCGGCGGTCAGTTCGACCGCCCGGATCGTGGTGGCACCGATGTGACGGGCGAGGTTTTCGAACTCGCCCTCGGGGTCGACGATCGCGATCGTCGTGTAGTCGAACGCTTCTTCAATGATCCGGCGCAGCGTTCGGCTCTTTCCCGCACCCGAGCTGCCCTGGATGAGCAGGCGCCCGGCAAGAAGTCGATCGAGATCAAGGTGGAGTGCGCCGCTCGAATGGTGGCCCAGCGGTACGCGATTGTCTGCGGCCTCGGGGAGCGGCCTGATGGGGGTGACGCAGGTCATAGCGGCATCCTTGTTCTGGCGTCGTATGGTTTGGGGTGTCAGGTCAGGGCGGCGACCTGCTTGGTGATCGGCGCCGTGCTTGCGACCCGCTCTGCCGAGAGCGTGTCGAAGGTTTCGGGCATGACCCGAGCGTCGTAGCGTGCCTTGTCGACGAGGCCGTAGATGGGCTCGCCCTCGTGGCGCGCGAAGCCGAGCGCATCCACGCTGGCGACACGGCGAAAGACGCATCCGACCTTGCCGTCAGGAACCCAGTCCGCCCATGACCCGGACGCCGAGACGCTCTCGTACTGCCCAATGATGGCGGTGTAGGCGGCGCGACGGCGGACGACGTGGCTTTCTCCGATCGTCACCTCCTCGCCGGTCAAGGCCGTCCAGCGATCCGGATGCCAGCATCGCACCGACCGACGGGCGTTCTCGACCTGAAGAGCGATGCCGGGCACGGGCAAGCGGCGGAACTCGCTCGCAAAACCGTAGAGAACCAGCGCATAGTCGACGTCCTCCTCGTAGAATGGGTCCGCTCGACGAAGTGCCTCGGGCATCGCGGCTTGACGTTCATCGGAAAGGACGTAGCCGCCATGGCTCGGCGTCGAGACGCGCCAGATGCCGTGAAGAACCTGGTCGGCGCGATCGGGTGTTCCCCATGGCGTTGTGTCGGGCCGGGGGCTCGGCTGGAAGCGGGTCATCTGTCGTCTCCCTTATGGATCGGACAGGTCCCTCCCTCTCTCCTTCAATGAACCCAGGATCACCCGATATGCAGCTGATCGAGCACGGCCGCTTCGAGGGCGCCATCTTCCAGGTCCTCGGCATGGATCGTCACCACCGGAGCGATCTCGCGGAGCTTCTCCACCTGTCGCATCTTGAGGCCCAACGTGTCGGCGTCGTGCCCGGTGACCACCTCCAGCGCCGCTTCCATGACCTCTCCTGTTGTGAAGTCACGTAGATCGAGGAGCAGATCGGGGCGGACCTCGCCCGCACTCGTCGCGACGTCGAAGAGCAGCCTTTTGAACCCGATGCCGATGCCGCGCCGGCGGAGTCGGTATTGCAGATCGAGCAGACCCACGATGGTCTCGCGCTCCGCTGCATTATGCACGGCAATGAAGTTGGAGGGGCGAGCGACAGGCTGCGCATACGCCCGAAGCGCAGCATAGCCCTCGCGCGGGTTATGTTCGCCGATCACTGCAAGGACCAGGAACGGAGGCCCGATCCGGCGCTGATGAACGCCGATGTGCCTGATGCGATTTTTCACGATGAGCTCGCGTCCGCCCGCCAGCGTCACCGTCGTTCCCGAAATATCGACGGCGTAGAGCAGGAGGAATGCCTGTGGCGCATGTTCGGCGGGCCAGTGGCGCGCCGCCTCGCGCAGCTTCGCGAAGACGATGCCGCGTTCGTAGGGGTCTATATGGGTGTAGAGGTGGCGTGCGAGCGGAATGCCGGGAGCTATCTCGACGCGCTCGGCCGCGCTGCGCAGCCGTCCGAACTCCAGCGCCATCGACGCCTCACGAGGTTCTCCCCTACCCAGCGGCTCGACAACGTTGACCTGAGCCATTTCCATTAGCTGCCAGAGCAGGCGCGCAAGGCGCGGTATCGCAACGCCGCGCGTGCGATCATCTGGCTCGTCGTCTTCAGGAAGCTGGGCGAGCTTCTCAGGCGCGAGCCGGTGCGCGGAGAAGAGACCGTCTGGCTCGTTGATGGTGCGCGGCGTCGCGGTCGCCTTCTCGCGGATGCGGGGAGGTGCCTGTTCGCGAAAGAACGGGCAGTCGACATGGTGCTCCGGTCGCCGCTGCCGGATGCTCGTAAGGCGCCTGAGGTAGTATGTCTCGGCCTCAGACAGATAGGCTGGCGATAGCAGTGGTGGGTCAGCCGCGTCCCCGAGGCAGTCGCATGCGATCCACTGATGATGATCGCGCGCTTTGACCACCATGATGACCGAAGCCCGATGATCGCTGTCTTCGCCATCGCCGCTGTACCAGCGCACCAACGCGCGTCGCACGACGTCGGGGACGCCGGTGCGTGACGTAAGCCCTCTGGTGTCGCGCGGTACGAGCCACATGAGCGGGATCATATCGGAAGATCAGAGGGTGAAAAGGTGCCGATGAACACTCGCAAGGTCGCAGATGTTCACGTTACGTTCGGAGGACAGGAGGATTAGGTCATGAAGCTTCAAGATTTCACCGGGCCGATCGATCTCGACCTCACGTTGCGCGACGCCTCGCTCAACCCCGACGTCCGACCGACCCGCCGCGCCATCGCCGCGGCCTCGATCGGTATCGAGCCGGAGGATGCCTACTATTCCGTGCGTGAGCTGCGGGAGGCATGCGAGTGGATCCACGAGGGCGACCCTGCCGGCAAGGCGAAGCTGGCGCAGATGCTCGGCAATCGCTGCGACGATTATCAGCGGTGCATCTACTACAATCTCGCGGGTCGTGGCGTGTGTGTGCTGATCGACGATCTGCTGTGGCTGGAGGCGCTGCTGCTCGGACGGGGACGCGTGGCAGGGTATCTGCATCGCACGAAGGCGCCGAAGCGGATCGCGCCGGCTCCCTACGTGGCGGCCGAGCCCGATGGCCCGGTTGGCCGTTTCGAGGCCGAGTTTGCGATCGGCGCCTCCTGGTCGCACGACCCGGGTCCCGACTACGATCCGATCGATCGTCCAGCAAAGCGCGATCGCCCGGCATAGGGCTGGAGCCTACCAAACAAAAAAAGCGGTCCGGCATCGTCAGCCGGACCGCTTTGTGTAGCGGGTACAGGCATCAGGCCCGCTCGCATGTGAGGCGTTCCCCGCGACGCCATTTCTCGGGATCGATCCAGGCGCCGGCATGGGCGCCGCGCTTGTTGGTCCTCGCATCCTCGTAAGCGCTCATATACCGCCCGGCGCGATCCGGATCGCTCCTGAGATACTTCGTGGCCGGCACCGCCCACCCCTGAGCGATCAGTTGCTCGCCCAGGTCAGAGCCGTTCACACTGACCACGGCAACCGGTCGACCGTAGCTGCTACTGCCAACCAAACGGATCGTCGCCTCCCCCGAGCGGAGCATGCGGGCGGTCGCGTCTTGCGCGAGCTTGCCGCAAGGATAGCAGCCGCTGGAGATCTGGCAGAGTTGCTTCCGCTCGAAGGCGTCCGCCCCTGAGAACCGGAAGTCGATGCTGATGGTGTCGCCGTCCAGCGCGCGGCCTCGTCCGGTGAGATCCTGTGCGGGCTCGTGCCCGGGCTCGGCTGCCCCGCAGGCCGCAAGTGCGACAAGGGCAAGGAGGATCGCCGTCTTCATGCGTAACGCAGCTCGAGCTCGACGTTCGGATCGTCGACGAGCGCCGGGATGACCCGGAAGGGCTGAAGGATATCTCCGGTACGCACGACCGAGACTTGGCGCGCCCCGGCGTCGAACATGCGGGCGGCGACCGCCTGCGCGTTGGCGCGGCTGCATAGATGCGATCGCTTGGGGCTGATCGGAGCGGTGAGGTCATCGTGACGGAGCATGGGATTGATCCTGATGCTGGACGGCTCGGCGATCAACCGAACACCGTCTTGTGGACGCGGGTCTGGGTCGGCGGGGGAACGATGGTCCACGGCATGTCGCGCAAGCCAGAAATACGATAACCCGGAAAATCGGAACCGAGCTTGGCGAGCGCGATCTTTCGGCCGCGCTTGTGAACGACGAAGTCAGTGCCCTCGTGCCCGTCAACGAACTTGATGGGGTGTGGCAGCCGGATGTGCATGCCGTGCTCGAGCGGCCGCTCGGATCGCTGGGCGAGGCGGTCGAGGCAGCGGCGCCGCCAGTTGAGCGCCGAGGCGTTGTCGGTGTCGCCGAGCAGGGAGAGGATACGCTCGGGGCACGCGGCCTCGTTCGGCCCCATCGTCTCGTCCATATCCTTGTAGGCGAAGACGAAGCCGTCCTTTGCGCGGGGGTTCCAGCTGACCAGGCACACGACGGCGATGGTGGGCTCGTCGATGCCGTCGGTGCTGGGCGTGACGGCCGCGTACCAGACCTTGTTTCGCAGGCACGACGAAGCGACGACGCGCAGCGCCCTGCCCTTCCCCTCCGCGTCGCGCCGGTCGTACGTGAATTGCGCGTCGAGATAACTTTTGGGCGTCGAATGAGGGGTCATCGACGACCGTGGCATGCTGAGCCAACCCATGGCGATGTTCCTTGCTTATAGGGGTCGGAGACGGGCCCGATCAGTCCGCCAGGAGCGCCGGCGCCGGCGCTGACGTCGTCAGCCGCAGCTCTCGCTGCAGTCGTTCAGCGAAACGCTCGGTCGCGAGCAGCTCGCGTGCCATGGCGTAGCGGGCACGATCACCCAGATGGTCGTGACGGCCGCGAACACGACGATAGTTGACCTCGTGGCCGGGACCGAGTGCGGTCAGCGAGAGTTGCACGCGCACCTCGTCGGTGTGGAGCGTGATCTCGCCGGATTGAGACGCGTGGCCGCGGTTCGATCGAAGGTCGTAATCGCCCTCGCTCAGTCCGAGTGCGACAGCGAGGCGGTGCAGGGCCGCGCGTCCTTCGACATGGAAAAGATCCTTCGCAGCCGCATCGTAGGCGACGCCCCGGATAGCGAGAGTGGCGAGTGCCGGGTGCTTCTTCAGCTCGGCGATCTTGTCCTCGCAGCGGCGTCGCAGAAGAGAGTCGTCGGATCCGGCTCCGGCGATGTGGCCGAGGTGACGCGCGAGGAGCAGCACGCCGGGATCTGCGTCGAACGGCACGCCGGCGTTGCGACAATCGTCGATCGCGGTGGTGATGGCGTGCAACGCAGCGACGATGGTCGTCAGCGCGCTTGGATCGAGTGCCTGCTGGTGGCGGAAGGCGACGTCGTAGGGCATCGTGGAGGTCTCCCGAGCGCCACATCGCGCTCGAAACCTCGCTCCCCCTTCCCTCTTCTCCCCCGGCTGGATCACGGTGCTCGGAGGTTAATGGCGCTCACGTCGACCGGAACGATCCACGCCCTAGTCGGAAGGCCCCCACGACGGTCCCGCCATCCCAGTGCCCGCCGAGGATCCCACGCCGTGGCACGCTTCCGACGGGGTAGCGTCGCGCCGCGAGCAGTCGGGCTCGTCGCGTGTCGCGGTCGACAGGCGTGTCGGTCATGAAGTGAGTCGCGAAACGAAGGGGAAGCATGGGTCACCTCCTATCGGGCAGCTGCAAGCAATGTCGGCTTCACAGCATGAGGCCAAGCGGGTCGCTGGAATGGGCCGCGGCATCGAAGCCACGATGCCAGGCACCTGCCAGTCGGCTGCCGCGGCGGTAGCAGCACGCGGAATTGCCCATCACCTGGGCGCGCCAGCCCGCCTTCTCTGCCTCCCATTCGGCATTCGGAGGACCGGGCGCCAGTAGGTCGAGGAGATGGTGCGTCACCTCCCGCCGGCCAACTCGTCGGCTGCGATCATGATGGTGATCGCTTCCTCGAGCGCGGCGTCATCGCCATTGACCACGCGCGCTGCGGGCTTTTGACGCTTGATCGCGGAAGCCACGGTTTCGGCCGGTCGGCCCTTGAGCGGGTAGGACCAGACCTTTCCATCCTCGATGACGACGAGGTTCTTGCGGAAGGTGTGCCGGAGCCGCTTGGCTTCCTCGATCCGGGTCATCAGTGCGGCGACCTCGAACTCCAGCGTGTGCTTCAGCACAGTGTCTCCGAAGCGGGTTGGCGCGCGGTTGGCGGCGAGCCACACGTCGACGTCGGCTTCGCTGAGCGAGCCTACCGGATGGAACATGTCGGCCGCGCCATGACCATGGTTGGACGCGAGGAAAGCGCGCTGCCCATCCACCCAGATCTCGGCGCTGTAGCAGGTCGTCTCCTCCGACAGCGCGGCGACGATCTTCAGCTTGCGCAGCTCGATGTGCATGGTCTGGGCTCCTGTGATGACGCGCGGTCATGCCGCGAGCGCTTGCATGTTGCGGGCTTGAGACCCCTCGTCAGCGGCGTCCTTGAGCCACGCGACGGCCTGCTCGGCCTTCGACGCGGCCTTGATGATCGCGCTCGAATCTCCCTTCAGGATGCGCAGCCAGTGATCGATGTAGCTGGCGTGGTTGTCGTGCAGTTCGCCTGGGAGGCCGAGGTCGGCGCAGATGAGGCACTGCCCGATCGAGGCGACGAGCTCCTCGAAAGCGTAGGCTTGATCGCCGAACTTCTTGCCGAACTCGCGATTGAGCCGCGACTGCGCGCCCGAATAATGAACGTATTCGTGGCCGAGGGTGCTGGCGTAATGATCGTCCGACCGGAACATCGTCCGGTGCGGCATCTGGATGTAATCTCCAATCGGCGAGAAAAACGCCTGGTCGCCACCATGCCGCACGGTAGCGGGCAGCGCGTCGAAGAAACCGTCGATAGCGGCACGATGCACGCTTTCGACCCGCGGTTCGGGCGGCGCGGCGACCGGATAATAATAGACCGGCAGGCCGTCGATCTGCTCGACGTTGAAGACGGTGTAGGAGCGAAGGAAGCGGATGTTCTTGTTCGCCTCCTCACCCGTCACGCGATCGGTCTCGGTCTTCGAGAAGCTCGAGAAATAGACGCTGTGCGAACCGTGCTCGCCGCGGCGAACCTGGCCACCGAGTTCTTCGGCCTGACGGTAGGTCATCCAGGTACGCGCTGAGTAGCCGCGTGCGTCACCGATCGCCCAGAGGTAGAGATTGTTGATGCCGGTGTACGGCGTGCCGCAATGGCGCAGCGGGCGCCCCCCGGCGCCGGTGAGGCCCCACGGGCGAGACCATGGCAAGACGCCGGACTCGAGCTTCTGGATGATGAGGCTGGTGATTTCGGCCGCGACGTCGCGGCGCGGTTTGTCGACGGGTTTCCGACGAAAGGTCATGTCGAGGTCTCCCTTGTAACGGGAATTGGCGGCCGCCCCTTTGTGGAAGACGACCGCCAGTCAGGCCCGGGAGGTCCCAGGCCGCGGGTTGGCGTTGGACCTATTCGGCCGCGATCAGCGCGTGGTCGTCGTTGACCGAGCCGAGCGCGCCCTCCGCCTCGTCGCTATCGCCATCGGCGGGATCCTCGATGTCATCGCCGCTGGTGACATCGTCCTGCGCCGTCTCGGAAGCTTCATCATCGACGCTCTCGTCGAACTCGGCGTCGGCGACCGCGGCCACCACGTCGAAGCGCATCGCGTCCGGCACCCAGGCAAGGGCGGCTTCCTTGGTCTCCGCCTCGGTGATGGCCTCACCGGCGAACAGCTTCTCGCACGACGTTGAGATCTCGCCCTTCTTGGAGCCGACATAGCGTGCCGCCAGCACTGGCCCACCCACGTCGGTGAGAAGGGCGAGCAGCGTCCCCTTCGACACACGGTCGAAGAAGTTTGCGGAGGTCGGCCGCCACCATTTGGCGACGTCGATCTCGAGGATCGAGGCGAGGCGGGCGTGGAGCGGATTGGTCTTCGCCGAGCTGTAATCGGGCTTCGCCTCGAGCGACGACGCAACGGTGAGGGCCAACCAGGATGCCTTGGCATCGTCATCGAGTGCCCGGAATGCCTCGAACCGTTCGACCGGGCTGCTCGACGTGGTCCAATCGCTGTTCAACGATTCACGCGCCTCGGCGATGGCGAGCTGCGCCTGGGTCGCGGGCTGGTCCTTGGGCATCTGAGGATCCTGCGGCCGACCCGCAGTGACGGTGGTGCCATAGCGACTGTAGCTGCGGCTCTGGTCCGTCATCGCGAACAGCATGTAGTCGAGGGCCAGGCCGGGGTCGGCGAGGATCGATGCCGCCAGGATGTCGCGACGCTGTATCGCGAGCTCGTCGTGGAGGCGTGCGCTCAGCGGCTTGCCGCCGGGAGCAACCGCTTCGGGCGGAAGCGACGAGGTGTCCCGAGCGCTGCGGGTCGAGCCGGACGTGCCGTCGCCGGCCCAGCCTTGAAGCGGCGTTTCGCTGAAGTAGGTGGTCTCCAGCGTCATCTTGCCGTCGCGGCCGAGGGTCAGGAAGGTGCCCACCTTGCCCCTCATTTCGTCGGAAAGAACGGGCGGCCGCGAGTGCAGCGTCTGATATTCCTCACGGAGCCGCTCGAACTCCTCCTCCAGAGCCGCGTACGCGGTCTCCTCCATCTCCTCGTCGGCCATCAGCTCCTCGAGCGTCTCGCAGCGCGCGACGATGGCGTCGGAGCGTGCGGCCTCCTCCTCGCCGAGCGGCGCGGGCTCGAGCGTGACGCGGTGCAGATCAGCGGTCGCCCCGTACAGGCTGGTGGTCGCGATCGGCCGGACCCAGGCGAGGCCCTGCTCCTCGCCGACGCGCTTCGCCTCGGCCTCCATGATCGCGGCCGCGAGCGTCCGCGCAAGCTCCGGATCCGACCAGCGATCGCCGTCCTCGCTGAACAGGTCGCACTCGACCTTGCCGCCTGCAGCCACATAGGCGTCGGTGCCGACGAGGACCGCGACCGGGTCGCTCGCCTTCATCGTGTCGTTCACGATCGCGCGGCGGATTTGATCGGCGTTCACGTAGGAAGAATGGGCGTACTGCTGGAAGACGCGCTCCTGCTTGGCCTGATCCTCGGTGGAGCCGTAAGCCTTGGCCATCTCCAGCGTGATGCGTCCCTCGCTCAGCGCTTCGAAGATCGGTTCGGCGAGATTGGCGAGCCGCAGCCGGCCCTCGATGAAGCGTCGCGTCTGGCCGAACCGGTTCGCGACGGCGTCGATGTCACCGTCGGATTTGAGGAAATGCTGAAATGCGACGCATTCCTCCGCTGCGGTCATCGGCTCGCGCTGGAAGTTCTCGGTGAGCGACACCTCCCGCAGGTCCGCGTCGTCGCCGGAGACGATCTTGACCGGCACGCCGTAGGTCGCCGCGTCGATCTCGCCAGCGTCGGCGAGCATCATCGCGCCGAGATAACGCCGATCGCCGGCGATGATCTCGTACGTCCCCTTGGGCCGTGCGGCGGTAACGAGCAGGTTCTGCATGATGCCGCGCGCACGGATGCTCGAGGCCATCGCCTCGATGTTCCTGGGCGGGGTGGTACGGACGTTCTTCTCGGAGCGCTTCAGCTTCGCGAGTGGCACGGTCTGGGTCATCGTCGTCTCCATCAGGTGCCCGGCCGCGCGACGTCTCGCCGCACCCAAACCGGACACCTTCCCGCTCCCCCTTTCCTTCCTTGTCCCGATCGCTCCGGTGCCCGCGCTCATGCGCGGGCGGCGCATCCCGGACGCCGTTGGCGGTAAAGAGGCTCCGCTCTCATCGATCGCCAAGCACACGCTGCAGGATCACGGTCGCCTCGGGCACCGGTACGAACACGCGTGTCTTGTAGGCGATCACCTCGGTGAAGCAGCCGAGGGACTTGAGCCAGGCAAGCTGGCCGGCGGGCGCACCGACGATCTCGATCCGCGGAAGGCCGTTCACGCGTGCCCGCTTGATCTCGCAGGCGAACGGCCGCTTGAGCGGGATGACATTGCCGTTCTCAACGGCCCGCGCGATCTCGCTGGGTGTGAGCGAGGTCTCCTCCGAGAGCCCGAGCTTGCCGAAGAGCTGGTGCAGGTCGGCGGGGAACACGACGCGGCCAAGCCACGACCGTCCCTCGGCGTCGACGATACGGCTGACCGCCAGATGTGTGCTGGGCAGCGCGGACCAGATCGGCAGGAGGAGCCCTGTTGCAAGTCGGATCGTCTCCGTGTCGACGTGATTGCGCGCCTGCTCCTCCTCTTCCGCCCAGGCCTTGGCGAAGGTCTCCCGCGCGCACTCCTCCCAGGCGGTCTCGTAGAGGTCGTCTGCAGCTAGGTACTCTCGGCGGGTGGGTCGCATCAGTTCGATCCGCAGCACCGGCATGCCGTCCTCCGTCATTCCGGCACGCGCCGGAGTTTTGAGGGCGACCTTTCCCGACTTGGCGTTCTTTACGAAGACCGCGGTGTCGTCGGCGTCGGCGAGGCGCAGTGCTCGGTCGAGCGAGACTGGGTGGCGGCGACGAGCCACCTCGATCGTCAGAAGATGCGAGGTGGCGCCGCTGACTGTGTCGGTCCGCAGAATGCGATCATCGAGGACGGTCGCGGTTTCCACCAGCATGGTCTCGACCCCGACATCGAGGGTGCCGGCATCCCGAGCGGCCGCAACGCGTGTCTCCACCAGCGCGAGAAACTCGTCGAAGATGACGTTCTGCAGCCCGATCGGCAGGGCTAGCAAGCGGTTGAGCCAGCGCTGAATGGGCGGGAGTTCCTCCTTCAGGACCCCATCCTGATCGGTCAGTTCGAGGCCGGTGCGATGAGTGAAATCCTGGAGGCTGGTGCTTTTCAGCTTCCCGCTCTTGAGAAGGTGATACCAGCTGATCAGGGCGGCCTTGGCGTACTCGCTTTCGAGATTGTCGGCAGGATCGAACAGGTTTTGTCCACCGGTCTGGCGCTGGCCGCGGGTGAGCGCACCGAGACTGTCGAGCCGGCGCGCGATCGTCGAGGTGAACCGCAGTTCGCCCTTGCAGTCGGTGGTGACAGGGCGGAACAGCGGGGAGCAGGCCTGATGCGTGCGATGGGTACGTCCGAGCCCCTGGATCGCGCGATCGGCGCGCCAGCCCGGTTCGAGCAAGAGGTGGACACGCTGCTCCTGGTTCAGGGCGTCGAGGCTGGCATGATACGACCGGCCGGTTCCGCCCGCGTCGGAGAATACGAGGATGCGCTTGGTGCCGGCCATGAACGCTGCGGCGTCGGCTTGGGTCGATCTGCCCGATCGCGTCTCAAGTTTCTGGGTGCCGTTCGCGGCCGGGACGAGGCGCTTGGTTCGACCCGTCACCTCGGCAACGGCGTCGTGGCCGAAGTAGGTGAGGACGCCATCGAGCACCGCGGCGATCGGCGGGAGAGCGCAGAGCTGCTCGATGAGATCGTCCCGCGCGGCTTCGGCCTCCGGATTGGTGACCGCGTGACCGTCGTCGTCGATCAACGGGCGCGAGCGCACCTCGCCAGTGTCGTCGCGGTAGTCCCGCATCTGCTGGACGGGAAACGCACGCGTCAGATAGTCGATAACCGCTTCGCGCGGTGACAAGTCGATATCGAGTTCGGCGCGCTCGTCTGGAGTGAGCTCACCCAGGCGACGGTTGAGGATCGCCTCGGCGGTGCTGACCAGTTGAAGGACGACGGATTGCCCGGCATCGAGATGCTGGCGAACCGCCGCAAGCACGGTCGGTAGCTTGCATGAGAGGAGCAGCGAGCCGAAGAAGCGCTGCTTGCAGCTCTCGAACCGGGAGCGCGCTGCCGCCTTGGCGCCGGCATTCTTGGTCGCACCGTCCATCGCGTCGACCACGCCGGTGATCTCGAGCGCCTTCTCCATGTTGCGATGGATGATGCCCCAGGCATCGGCGTATCGATCGTAGACGTCGATCTGATCGGGGGTCAGTTCGTGTCGCAGGATGTCGTACTCGACGCCGGCGAAGCTCAGCGCGCGCGCCGTGTAGAGGCCAGTCGCCTTGAGGTCGCGGGCGACGAGCTCCATGGCGGCGATGCCGCCTTGACGGATCTCGGAGATGAATGCCTCGCGATCGGCGAAGGATGTTTCGGGTCCCCACAGACCGAGCCGGACGGCATAGGCCAGGTTGTTGACCTCTGAGGCACCGGTGGCAGACGCGTACAGCACGCGGGCGGCCGGGAGACGGTTCTGGAGGAGAACGCCGGCGATACCCTGGAGTGAGCCCGCCTTGGTGCCCATGGCACCCTCCCCGCCGGCGACGCCACCCATCTCGTGTGCCTCGTCGAAGGCGATCACCCCGTCGAAGTCGTCGGCCGCCCAGGCGATGATCTGATCGAGCCGCGTTGCGTCACCCCGACCCGACCGGAGGGTCGGATAGGTGACGAACAGCACGCCCTCGCTCATCGTCACCGGCTCATCGATCTTCCAGCGCGACAGCGGCTGCACGTCAGCGGCCATCCCGCCTAGCGCCGTCCAGTCGCGAACCGCATCTGCGTGGAGCGCCTCGTTCTTCGACACCCAGATCGCCTTGCGACGCCCTGCGAGCCAGTTGTCGAGGATGATGGCAGCGACTTGGCGCCCCTTGCCGGCCCCAGTGCCATCGCCAAGGAAGAAGCCCTTCCGATACTGCCGACCGGCAGCGTCGAGGACGAGCCCAACGCCTTCCTTGTCGCAGGAGAACATCCCCGGGATGAACTGCGTCCAGGCATGCCCCGCGTAGACGACGGTTTCGAGCTGCGACGACGACAGGAGGCGGTCCGACACGGTGCGCTCCGGCAGGTGCGGAACGTGCGAGGGGATGGGAGCCGGGATGGAGCCCATGGCCACAGACTCGACCAGCGAGGTCGGATGCTCGCCGGCCGCGTCGAAGACGATGCGGCTAGGCCGGTACGGCAGATAGACCCCGACCTGCTCGGCGATAGGCGCTGGCGTGTCGAGCACCTTGTAGCCGACCGGTAGCACCTCGTTGCGGGTCGGCGCCCGGAAGATGCGCGGCGCGGCAGCCGGGCGCGACTTCATCGCTCGCAGGAGCGACACCGCCCCTCCCCGCTTGACCGCCGAGGATGCGTTGTCCTCCTGCAGGGCAGCGCGATCGGGAATGACAAGCAGGTCGACCAGCTCAGCCACGTTCCGACGAGCGATCGTGACCCCTGCGATGTCGCCCACGATCTTGTCGATCACGTAGATCCGAACCGCGACGCCGGTGCCGTGCTTTCCGTAGCCGTTCGTGAGGCGGATGGAGGTGCGAAGGGCCGTTCCCGCAAGTGTCGTCGTCCAGATATCGGCCATCCGTGCGGAATGGGCGAACCAGTCCGGCATGATGGCAACGAGGCGCCCGCCTGGCCGCAACCGCTTCAGCGCGGCTTGAAGATGGCGGACCGCGGCGAGCGCGTCGGCACCGCGACCGACCGAACGCGAAAATGGCGGATTCATGAGGATGAGGCTGGGGCGCTGCAAAGCTGTGAGCGTACTGCCGATCGTTGCCCCGTCATGACCGGAGACAACGGCATGGGGAAATGTGGCGGAGAGCCGCGCCCGCCGCGCCGGATCGATCTCGTTGAGCTGCAGGGCGGCGATCGTCGACAGTTGAGCGACAAGCAGTCCGTTGCCGGCGCTGGGCTCGAGCACGACATCCGTCGGTCGTGCAGCCGCGAGCAGGACGGCCACGGCTGCGATGTCGACAGGTGTCGAGAACTGCTGCCAGTCGAGCTGTTCCTCGCTGCGCACCGTTTGCGTCGGCAGGCGATCGAGCAAGCCGAGGGCGAGTGGGAGGTCGGCCGCGGTCTGGAGCGGCTGCGAACCGCTCACCAGATGGAGCGCCAGCGCATGCTCGAGCACCTCGAAGCTCTCGCGCTGCGTCCAGCGCCCCTCTGCGTCCGAACCACCGAAGGCGTGGACCATCGCCTCGTTGAGGTCGCGTCGGCTGAGCTTCGTCTGTCCGCCGAGGAGCGGCAAAAGCATGCGAGCAGCGTCGGTGCAGGCGGTTGCGCGGTCATGCTTGGGATCGAACAGGTCGGTCATGGGGTGGGTCTCCAGAACTGTCTGCGTGCTGCAGCTCAGTTCCCCCGCTCCCCCTCCCCTTCTCAGCTCCTCGGCCTAAGCACGTCGGCCCAGTCGCCGTACTGTTCCGGCGGTGGCATGCGGGCGAGCGCAAGCCGACGCTCCCGATAGGCTCGCCAGGCCTTGCTGCGCGCGCGCCGTCCTTCGGGATCGTTGTCTTCGGCGACAATCAGTCGTGTGACGTTGCTCGGGATCTGGATGCGATCAAGGCGGGCCGCCCCCAACGTCGCCCAGCATGGTATGCAATTGATCTGGGTGAACGCCGCAGCCGTCTCGAAGCCTTCGGCAATGGCGAGGGTCTCCCCCGCCCTGCCCCCCTGCCAGGCACCGGCAGCGGGAGCGCCGAGCATCACCTTGTCCAGGTAACCACCGTTCGTCGTGTCGAGGAAGATACGTTGGATCGCACGGAGGTGGGAGCCCTCTCGGACCGCTACGATGAGCGCGGGCAGGAAGCGCGTGGAAGGCTTTGGACCCCACGGGCAGCGTGGATGAAAGCGGATATCGTCGAGTGGCAGGCGCAGGCCCCGCCCGTCGAGATACTCAGCGGCTGCCGTACCGTCCGCTGGAAGAGCCTCCTCCCAGAGCCGTCCGACGTTGCTCCCGCTAGGGCGGTACCGGGCGGGCGGTGGCTGATGGCTTCCGGAGGGTCGTAGGCGGGAGATTTCGCGCAGGACGTCCCCCGGATCGCAACCGGCAAAACAATGGACGAGAATGCCGTCGTGCCCCTGGCGCACGGACAGGCTGGGATCGCTGTCCTGGTGTGCTGGGCAGCGGCAGGTAGCGATATAGCCCCGCCAGGTGCCGCCGAGGGCACCCACGATATCGACAACGCGCTGGGTGGGTCTGAGAGCGATCAGGGACATTCCCGTCTCCTTTCACCCCCTCCCGCCCTCTTCCCTCCTACAGAAAAGCACATCGCAGGGTTTGCGAGTAGACGACGAAGCGGCAAGCCGATAAGACGGCTTTACGTTTTGCAGGTTTTACGATTACACGTTTCCACGGAAGGTGCCTCTCATGATCGTTGCGTTGCTCAACCAGAAAGGCGGCGTCGGAAAGACGACCCTGAGCGTGAACCTGGCCTCAAGCCTCGCACGCGACGGCTCGCGCGTGTTGCTGATCGACGCCGACCCCCAGGGCAGTTCGCTCGACTGGGCCGCGGCTCGCGAGGAGCAGCCGATGATCTCGGTGGTCGGCTTCCCTCGACCGACCATCCACAAAGAGTTGGACCAGATCGGCCAGGGCTACGATCATGTCGTCATCGACGGACCGCCTCGCGTGACCGAGCTGGCGCGATCGGCGATCATGGCGGCGGATGTGGTGCTGGTCCCTGTCCAGCCTTCGCCTTACGACATCTGGGCCGCAGACGAGGTGGTCAAGCTTATCGTCGAAGCGTCCGTATTTAAGGAAGGCCTGAAGGCCACATTTGTGGTAAATCGCAAAGTCGCAAAAACGGCGATTGGGCGCGACGTGGTTGAGGCTTTGGCAGCATATCAGATTCCGACCATGACGGCGCAGATCGTCCAGCGCGTCGTGTTTGCCGAGGCAGCGGCCACCGGGCGCGCCGTCTTCGAGATCGACGGCAAGAGCGCAGCGGCAGCGGAAATCGAGGCCGTACGGGCCGAACTGATGGAGCTTGTGGCATGACCAAGAAAGTGACGATCGGCCGACGCCCAACGGCTGGCGCGCCTCCCGCCGCTGGCGCCGATGCCTGGGTGGGAGCGGGAGCAGAGAAGCTTGCCGAACCCCCCGCCGCGGACGTCAAGATGAAGCGGTTGACGATCGATATACCGGAGAGCCTCCATCGCACGATCAAGTCCCAGTGCGCGATGCGAGGCACGAAAATAGCTGACGAGGTCCGTGACCTGCTGGTACAGAAATACGAGGCGCCGTAATTACGCTTTTGCGTATCGGCATATCGGCGTGTCGCCGCAAAGCCGGTAATGCGCCTTTCCGTATAGCCGGCTTTCCGTAAATGCGACCTGCCGGTTGCAGTGTCGGCTAGGGCGATCCCACCTCCCTCCGATCGCGGAATAGCATCCGGTTCGATGAAAGGTTCAAGCGAGTGGCAGCAGGGCAGGGGTCCACCTTCTTCGTGCCGGGCGTTCCGGCCAAGGACCAAGAGCAAGCGTATAATGAGCTCGCGCTGGCCTGCGGGTGTGCACCGGCGCCGACAGGCAAACGCATCCGCTCAATCACGTTCCGATCGAACGGAGAGACGTGGACAGCCACGGTTGGCGAAAAGCTAAGCGGCTCGGCGACGAAGAAGAGCCGGGCAGGGGGGCAACGCATCGAACGCGCCGTTCCTCTCTCAAACGGCTCGACCGTCCTCGCCATCTTCGCTGGCGTGCCCTTTCGGGTCTGGCATGACGGCGCGTCCAGGGTTTGGTCCAACCCATTCCTCGCTGGCGAGCCTTCCTCCGTCACGATGTTCGCGGACGGCGGAGCATAGCCACTTCGACAGCGATGGCGCCCGCATTTCAGCAGATGCGCTTCGTCGTAAATCTGTTTAAGCGCAAAGTCGGGTTCCCGATGCGCTCTCCTCCCGGGCAGGGTAATTTTTTTCCACGTTGACCATGCCTCCTTCCGATGGCTGTTTCGACAAATGAAGCACCCCGGCGCGCTGAGATTAGTCACAGGATTGGTCGCGGCTTCCGTCGCCCTCGGCCCTGCCGACGCGTCCCAGCGGCAAGCTGAACTGGTCGCATTCCGTGATTTGGCTGACGGTGTGGTGATTGATGTAGGCCGCACGGCGCCGAAGCCACTTCCACCATCAAGCGAGCAGCAGGGCGTCTCGCCCGAAGCCTTACAGGATGACTTCCGCAGCATCGCCGCGGCCGAGCAAGCACATACGACTACGGATGTTCCGAGCCCGGCGATCGCGATACCGCTTTGGATGCAGACGGGGAGGGTGATGACGGGTGCGGCTCAGGTCGCTCAGAGCGTCGTCGCGCCTTACATGTACAGTCCGGCCGCTTGCTCGATGACGCCTTACCGTCCGCGGGGCGATCTGGCTCCGTGGCAGGAGGCACGCCGCGCCCGATATTTCCCTCTCATCTCCGCCGTCGCCTGTGAGGCTGGCGTGCCTACCGGGCTCCTTGATGCCCTCGTCGCCCAGGAGAGCCGCTACGACCCGCTGATCGTCTCCAACAAGGGCGCGGTAGGCCTGACCCAGTTGATGCCCGACACGGCCCGAGGCTTGGGTGTTCTCGACTCCCGAGATCCGCTGGCCAATCTGAGAGGAGGGGCCAGATACCTTCGGTCTCACCTGGACGAGTTCAAGCGCGTCGATCTCGCACTGGCGGCCTACAACGCCGGCCCTGGCAGGGTACGAACCTTGGGAAGGATCCCACCCTTCAGGGAGACGATCGATTACGTTGCGGCGATCACCAAGGGGTGGAGCAGCGGTGCCTATCGAGCCGCATCCGTGCAAACCGCCGCGATGCCGAGTGCGGCAGGCTGGCGGGGCAGGGGGGTCCAGCTGCTGGCTTACACGTCGACGAGCGTGCCGAACCCGAGGTAATGGGCAAAGTAGATCGCGATCCCGAGTATAGCCGGTGCACCCAAGAGGTAGTTGAGCTGCCAACGAACCCACAGCCGCGGCGCGACGAGGACCTTGTCGAGCATGGTCGTGG
Organism: Sphingomonas lacusdianchii; assembly: GCF_022664395.1. GTDB lineage: Bacteria > Pseudomonadota > Alphaproteobacteria > Sphingomonadales > Sphingomonadaceae > Sphingomonas > Sphingomonas lacusdianchii. Next base: position 29,851 of record NZ_JAKRET010000018.1, read on the forward strand.
TAGGCAGCCGGCTGTTTCCCGTGCGATAGTCATAGGCGGTCTTGATGACCGCGAAGACGGCGCACATCGCGACCATGACGCCGACGGCGGCATAGAGGGAGAGCCAGGCCTGGAGTGTCGCTTGGGGCATATTGACCACCTAGCAGCAAGATGCTGACGATCGCTTAACCCTCTTGGGGGTGCAAAGTTACCACCTGGCCGGACGCGTGAGTGCTCTACGTGGCCGACGGGATCGATGCGGGACTCCCGTTTCAGACGAACTACCAGCGGATCGCCCAGGCGTGGACGTGGCCCATCGTTGTCACCGCAATGGCGACGATTGCCGCCGTACCGCTCGCGGCGTTCGTCCTTCTGGGTCGCCGAGAAGATGCCGAGAAGGACACTGCTTCGAGCTGAATGCGTCTCCGGCCACCTCACAGCCTGCCTGATTGGAAGAAGCAGGCGAGGGGCGGGGGGCCTCTCGTTGCGAGCTTGGCAGGGGTTGGCCATCAATGCGCAGCCATTCGCTCGGTCCTGAAACCCCATAGGCTCTTTTGAAGGTCGAGCTCGCCGCGCTTCGCCCGCGCGACCATCCCGGCGTAATAAGCGCCCGCTGTAAGGCGGATCTCATTGCGCGCCTCTCTCTCCGCAGTGATCATGACTGCGACAGCAGCGCCGTCGCGACCCAGCGTATCGATCGCATCCACCCACGTTCCGGAACGGATGCCGAGGTCATGCCGCAGGCGCGCCGCGGCGTTATGAACGTCGGGCCACCGCGGCCGGGCCTCCGTTAGATACATCGCGGTTGTCGGGAACATCTCCGCAAGATCGCAAGGCCGCACCTTGAGGCTGCTCTGAGAAGGGGAGGGGGGCAGCACCGCTTGATCGGGCAGGCTCACGTCAGGATCAGAACTACATCCTCGCTCAGCATGTACGGTATTTTTAGAGGGAATGGTTTGTATATGTATGTCGGGTGATTCAGCTGACCCCGACGGGTTATTTAGTCCTGTGAACATGAAACGATCGATGGTCTCTCCGACCAGATCCTCTACGCCGGGAAGCCGATCGAGCGCGGCCTGGTAGCCTTCGCCGTCGCCCATGGTCCTGGCCTGCGCGGCAGCGAACGCGATCTCGTCGATCGCGTCTTGGAGTGCCATCCAGTGCAGTCCAGTGAGGCTCAGATCAGCGGCCTGCGCGAGTGCCTGTCCGACGATCCGGCGAACGCGCGCGATCTCCTTCTTGCCTGTCTTGAAGAGTGCATAGAGGGCGTTGAGGCGGTCGCCGGCATCCTTCAGCTCGGCATAGCGCAGCCGAATGGGCGAGAGGTCGAGGCCGTAGGCTTCGACGATAACGCCGTCACGGTTCCGGAAGCCGCTTCGGCGTCCCGACGCGCTATCCCGCGCGAGGATCAGGCCTGCGGCGCGCAGCTCGCGCAGCCGCGCCTTGATGCACGCGACGGTCTTCCTGACCTCGTCCGCAAGGTGCTGGTTGCTCGGCCAGACGACGAGCGGGCGGTCGGCGGCCCAATCGGCCTCCCAGGTGAGCTGGACGAGATCCATTAGCGTCTCGATCGCGCCGTTGCTGACCGCGATCGCGCCTTTCAGCGCCTTCACGACCCTGCGAGCGTCTTGTTTGGATATCTGGACGCCGCTCCCGTCGACGACCTTCATCCTCCGGGTGAGCTCGCGCGTCAGCGCCGTGATCGGCCGCGCCCCGGTCCGGCCGGTGAAAGCCGTTTGCGTATAGTTCATCGTTCGCCCCCTCGGATGGAGGGACCGTCAGCAGGCATAACTCGTGCGTGGCGCGAATCGCGCTCCCTTGAACCGGGTGTCAGGATCGTCTAAATGGGAGGTCTATCGCGGACCGGTCAGCGTTTGGCGACGCTGCCCATCTTACGGTTCCAGGGTGCCCGGCCTTCGTGCCGGGCATTCGTTTATGTGGCCACGGTCATAGCTCCAGAAAATGCGACGGAAGGTCGCCCGAGCACAGTGCCGCAGATGCAAAGGTTAAGAAACCACGAGGATTCGTGGTATCGGCTACGCTCGCCGGAAAAGATTCGTGGTATCGACTACGCCTGCAGCGATAAGTTCGTGGTATCGACTACGCGGCAACGCAAAGTTCGTGGTATCGGCTACGCCTAAGCGAATGGTAGTTGGCCTTCGACGCGATCGGCAGTGCTGACAAGGCGGGCAGGGGGAATGAGTCGCGCCTCCGACTGTCGTAATCAAATCCGATCAGTTGTCGGACACGGATTTCGATCGCTTCATCGGCGCCAGGACAGTCGGAACCTCGCGAATGACAACAACCTCGTCCGAGACCTTGCTGCTTTTCGAGGCACCTTCGGCGGCTTGGATGGAAAACTCGAAGCCCGGGACTGTACCGTTTGCAGCCTCGACAACGTAAGGCTTGAAGAGACGGGTCAGGCTTTGATGGCCGATCTGGTGTTGTAGGTCACCCAACCTTATCGAGGTCACGCCGGAGAAGCGCAGGAAGCAAGCGACTTCATAGAGCCGACGGTTGATCGGGCTCAGCTGGAAGTAGCTGGGTGCGTATTGCATGACACTTCGATCCTTAAGGATCGCCCGGAACAGCCAATCGCACAGACGAACGTTCACGGCCTTGAGCCTGCGCTCGCCGGTTCGCGTCTTGGTATATTGAAGGCGGGCGGTCTCAACCCAGGAGAAGAATCCCGCTTCGCCCTCGCCACCAGTCTCGATGTCAGTCTTGATCTGGGTGCTCTGCAGTCGTTCCAATGCCTCGTACAATCTTGTATACGCGTTGGATGACGGTGTAGCTCCGGTGACTCGGAAGAAGTCATTGGCAGTGAACTGGAAGTTTTGGCTTACTGGCTCGCCGTTCTCGATCTTCGCAGCCATAAGGCTGGCGATGTAGAGGATAACCTCTTTGTCGTAGATGTTGGCGACACCCTTATGGCCAGGCTGCACCTCGATACTGATCTCGCCGGTGCTGTAGGCAAGCGGCTTCATCCATGCCTGCTTCGTAAGCGCGAAGAAGGGGTATGCCATCAGCGATAGCTCGCCATGAACACCACCGCGTAGTGGGCTGTCCATGGAGAAGAGGTCGCCTTGCATCGGAACCACTGCGTCTTTGGCAGTGCCGGTCGGCGCCCGATCTTTCGACAGGCCTGGTTCGGCCGCCTTACTCTTCGGCATGACCAACTCCGTCGTCTACCAGTCGGCTCACGCGCGTCCGAACCGCGGCGACTCCATAGGCGTAGGCGATACCACGAGCCGGTCGACCCGTAAGGCCGGTCATGGGGTGAGGCGTAGTCGATACCACGAACTTCAGGCGGGTTTCGGGCGGAAAACGTAGCCTTCCGACGGGAGGGTGCCTGCCATTTCGGTCCAACTTCGTACTATCGACTACGCCTACGAGACCCGCACCGGGGTTGGTCGGCTTCGTCGCAAACGACCTGTTTTGACGAGGCACCATGGGAATGGATCGCCCGGCGCGATCGGCCGAGAGGCCGGCTGCGGAATGTGACTTCTCAAAACCCATCGCCAATTGTAATCCCGATCGATGAGCCTTGTCGATGAGTTTTGAGAAAAATCGATGCTGATCGGCTATGCGCGCGTGTCGACGCCCGAGCAGGATCTGACCCTGCAGCTCGATGCGCTGCGACAAGCCGGGTGCGAGCGGTGCTTTTCCGACAAGGCCAGCGGCGCGAAGATCAGTCGCCCTGGTCTGGTCGAGGCCATCAGCTACGCGCGCGCCGGCGATGTGCTGGTCGTCTGGAAGCTGGATCGGCTGGGCCGAACGATGAAGGGTCTGGTCGACCTCGCGGCCGAGCTTGAGGAGAAGGGCATCGGCCTGCGTTCGATCACGGACGGCATCGATACCTCCGGTACTGCCGGCAGGTTGGTCTTCAACATCCTCGCCGCCATGGCGCAGATGGAGCGGGAGCTGGTCAAGGAGCGCACCACCGCGGCGCTTGAGGTCGCCAGGCGTCGGGGTCGCTTTGGCGGTCGAAAGTCGGTCATGACCGACGACCGTCGGAATGCGGCCGAGAGCCTTCTCAAGACAGAGATGACGCCACGCGAAATAGCCGGTGCGATCGGCGTATCGCTGTCGACCTTCTACCGCCATTTCCCGGGTAGGTGACCGCGGCGTAGATGGGCGGACGAGGGCCTTCCTAGCTGGCCAGTGGAAGAGCGACCCGGCCGTACGCGCGAAGGCTACCGATGCGATTCGAGAGCCTTCGCCGGATCCTCTTCGGACGCCGGTTCGCCGTCGCCACTCTGTGGCACCCGATCCTTCTGTAGGTGCGCGGTTGGAGGCGATCGAAACCCCTCCGAGCCAAGGAACTCGTACTTGACGTAGCGGTCGGAATCGATGCGCTCGAGCACCGCGTTGATCACGGCTTCGCGGGAGGGCAGCTGGAGCCGCTGCTGTAGCCGCTCCGCGATGGCCACCGCCACGGGCGACAAGGCGATCGTTGAGCGCCGGTAGCCGGCTTGATCCTCGCGCTGCTTCTTCAGTCGCATGGACCGGGTACTGCGTTTTATAGGCTGCTCGTCGCTTGTCATAAGCGGACGACAATCTGCCAGCATCAGGCGACGTGCAATATGACTTCGGCATGACGAAACTTAGCCGCGCCGGTCTGCATAGCAGGCGATGCCACGGTCACTGCGCAGTTTGATCGAGAGTGTCGTCGTCGGCCTCTAGATCGAGAGTGACGTCGTCCTCAGGAGCGTCCTGCTGCGCGCGGTAGGTGGTGAGAATGCGCTCGTACATCGCCATCGTTTTATTGAGCGACTGCAGGAAGACGGGTTCGAAGTAGATCATCGGCTCATTCAGGATATCGACGGCGAAGTAGGCTCGGACGACGTCAATCTCCAGGATCTCCACGAGCTGGTCGATGAGATGCCCGGTGAGGGGCGTACGACCCGCCTTGATCTTGACGACAAGGCTGAGGCTTCGCCCCAGTCGGGCGGCTACCTGTGGATTCGTCAGCCCCCGACGACGCCATTCCTCGCGGAAAAGCGTGAGAAAACCTCGTTGTCTGTCAGCGCTGACGGCGAACGCTTTGCCCTGGTGGTACATGGTGCGACCCCCTAACGGGTCGTAATACTCCGTTATTCCGCACGATTGTCAATCACGCGCGTCCACGGCAATGTGTGAACAATCGATAAATGTTCCGTGAAATACGGCGAGTAGTGCTGTTACGAAGGCGAGCCGAGTGGGAACCGGGTGGTCGGCGTGTTTCATCGCTAGATCACGCGCTCGTTGGAAGATGGGTTTCTGGCTAAGCGGGATGCGCAACGTCACTCGCACGTCGCCGGGCAGATCTAGCTTGAGCGCCTCGGCAACCAAGGCCTTGGGATCCTCCATAGACAGGAAGATTTCCATGCCTTTCAGGGCTGTAGCGGACACGCTCTCGAACGCCAGTGTGTGGTGCGAGTGGATGCGGATGGCGTGACTCGCCAGCCGGAACACCGACTTATCGAACGTGAATGTGTAGATCACCTGAGACATAGGCGATCATATTCCCTCCCCCGGGGGATAGGCCATACCTGATACGCGGCGATTGCGGTTGCCGCCGGCCTCTCGTGCCGCAGTCCCTCCATCGTTCACAAAGATCAGGACAAGTAAACAGGGGAATTATTTTACCCTGTCGATCGGTCCACGGCGGGAATGAACCATTTCGGCTGGAAGTGCGCTGCGGTCGTGCGTTGCCTACTAGATGTTACAATCACTGTCACAAACAGGGTAACTTTTTTCCTCTGTTCAAGTCTTGAAATTTGGTTCCTTTTGAAGACGGCGCAGCAATTTGCTTCGTCTATCAAGGGGAAAGAGCATGTCTGCACTTGCGATGCCGAAGGGGGGTCGTACCAACGCCGTCCTTCTCGGCCTGGCAATCATCGCCATGGTGATGGTGCTGGGCGCGTCGGCGGCGTTCGCCGGCACCGACACGACGTTCAATACCGCGCTGACGAAGTTCACGGACTTCCTCGAGGGCTCGGGCGGCAAGATCATCACCGTGATGAGCCTCGCCGGCGGCATCGTCGCGCTCGCGTCGGGTCGCTTCAGCCTCGGCCAGGTGGCCGTCCCGGTCGCGGTCGGCGTCGGCGCCGGCACCGGCATTCCGATCGTCACCTCGACCGTCACCGCGACGATCTGAGGCGCGGCTGGATCAACCGCTGGGAGGGCGGCTTAGCTTATGGACCGGTATTCCATCCCCTCGCATCTCGACGACCCGGAGCTGATCGGCTTCTGGACGCTGGACGAGTTCCTCGCGATGGCGATCCCCTTCGTGTGGGGCATCCTCTCGCAGCACGTCGTGATCGGGTTGGTGGTCTCGTTGCTCGGATGGTGGGGCTTTCGCAAGCTCAAAGCCGGGAAGGCCTCGTCGTGGATTCTCCACATGGCCTACTGGCACCTGCCCTCGAGCTTCACCGGGCTAAAGGCGACGCCGCCCTCTCACCTTCGCGTGATGGTGGGCTAAATGGATTACAGTGTCGGCCTCGCGCAATCGCAGCGGGTCATCAAGCAGCGCAACATGCTCGGCATCGTGGCGCTGGTGCTGGCAGGTCTCGTTGTCCTCCTATTCCTGGTCGGCGCCACGCGCGACCGCGAGATCGTGCTGCAGCCGATCGTGCGCACGCCGCTGACGCTCTCTTCGAGCGGTGTAAGCCGGGACTACCTCGAGATGGTCACGCGCGACACAGCGCTGATGACGCTCAATCGGTCCCCCGAGAACCTCCAATACTGGATGGACTCGATCCTCGCGATCGCCACGCCAGAAAGCCACGGCGCGCTCAAGCGCGATCTCATGAAGATCGTCAACGAGCAGAACGGCTCGACGATCAGTCAGTATTTCACGCTCACCGGCATGAAGGTCGACCCTGAGGCTCTGACCTCTGAGGTGAGCGGCACCCTCCACACCGTCGTCGGCTCGAAGTCGGTCACCGCCGAGCCGAAGACCTTCCGCTTCAACTGGGCGTATCGTGGCCTGTCTCTGCAGCTGAAGGGCTTCGGGATGGTGAGCAAGGCCGACAAGGACGGCGCCGCATCCGGAGACGCGTCATGAGCCCTCTGCTTGCCTATAGCCTGATCGGCGCTGGAGGGGCGGTCACCACGCGCTGGTGCCACCTCTCGCGCCTGATCGGCGGTTGCATGATCGTGGTCGGCGGGGTCGCGCTCGCGGCGCCTGCTTTCGCCGACGAGCACGTTCTCGCACGCGACAACAGCGAGGTCGCCTGCACGATGTCGAAGTCCGGGCTGACGCGGGTCAGCCTCAAGGACGATCGCTTCGCCAGCGTCTCCAAGCTCACGACCGGCGTCGACAGCGAGGACTTCACGGTCGTCAACGAGCCCAATCGCGGCGACATCTACGTCTCGGTGCCGGAAGGCTACTCGCGCGCCACGGTGTCGTTCTTCGGCACGACCGCCAAGGGATACGTCTACAAGTTCGCCTGCAGGTTGGCCGGCGACGACGCGCAGCAGGTGTTCGTCGAGAACAAGGACGTCGAGGCGGAGAAGCAGACGCAGGTCGCATCCGCTGCCGCGACGCCGCAGGAGGCGTCGGCGAACCTCGTCCAGGCGATGTACGAGAACGCGAACATCGACGGGTTCGAGATCCGGCCCGCCTCCATGTCGGCGGTGATGATCGGCACCCTCAAGGTGCAGATGATCTCGGAATACCGCGGGGCGCAGATCGCCGGTCGCGTGCTGCGGATTCAGAACACCGGCAAGGCGCCGGTGTCGCTCGGTGAAGGCACGATCGCGCCGTCGAACGCGATCGCGGTCTCGGTGCCGCACCCTGACCTCAAGCCGGGCGAAGCCACCACCGTCTACATCGTCACGCCTTCGGGCCTCGCCAACGGAGTGCGGCCATGAGCCTCAGGGACATCTTCAATCGCAACAAGGCCAAGCAGCTCGATGCCGAGCCCGAGGAGGGCGACGACACTGGCATGATGGCCGGCAACGATGCCGTGCGGAAGAAGCAGACCATGTGGCTGGCGATCATCGCCGGCTTCATCGTGATGCTCGGCGGTTGGTACATCCTCAAGCCGTCAGGCAAGGCTGCCATCGCATCGACCGACGGCAAGGACGTGACGATCGCGACCGACGACATGGTCAACCGCAACATGTCGCAGCGCGAATGGCAGGCCTCCTCCGAGGCGCAGATGCAGTCGATCAACAACCAGCTGAAGTCGGTCGACGGCCAGGCCGCGCAGATGCGGGCGCTCCAGGAGCAGGTTGCGGCGCTGCAGGGCCAGAACCAATCGATGGCCTCGGACGGTCAGCGCGTCATGAGCGCCTATCAGCAGGAGAACGATCAGCTGCGCAAGCAGCTCTCGGACCGCTCGAGCACGCCCGCGCCTGCACCCCTGCCGACCCAGATGTACGGCGCCGCGCAGCAGAATTACCGGGGACCCGGTGGGGCAGGGGGCCCGATGACGGCGGGTGAAGCGGCCGCGGCTGCCGTTGCGTCGCGGCAAATTAAGCTCGTCTCATTCGAGGGTGGCCCGGCCGGCACCGCCACGCGGATCTCGGGAGGCACGACCAGCTACACCGACAGCCCCAACTACCTGCCGCCAAACTCGATTGCGAAGGCGAAGGTCATCGTGGGCGTCGACGCTTCGGCCGGTGTTCAGTCGCAGTCGGACCCGCTTCCGGTTGTGCTGCGCATCACCGGACCGGCGCGGTCGGTCTACCGGGACGGCAAGCTGCTCACCACGCGGATCGAAGGCTGCCTCATTAACGGCGCGGCGCGCGGCGACCTCTCGTCCGAGAAGGTCTACGTCAAGCTGCAGCGGATGACGTGCCCGCAGTCGAACGGCCGCTACGCGGTGTCCGACGTAAAGGGTTTCATCAGCTTCGCCGGCAAGACGGGTGTCCGCGGTCGCGTCGTAAGCCGGGAGGGTGGCCTCGTCGGGCAGGCGTTCCTCGCCGGCGTCGCAGGTGGCATCGGCCGCGGCTTCGCGGCGAATGCCAACTCCTCGCTCCTCGGCTCGAACATCACCGTCAACGGCAAACGCCAGATGCTCGGCGTCGGCGAACTGGCGACCGGCGGTATCGGCAATGGTGTCGCAGAGGCCGGCGACATGGTCAGCAAGTACCTGATCGAGCGTGCTGAGCAATATCAGCCGGTCATCGAGATGCCCACCGGCATCGATGTCGAGATCGTCTTCCTCGAGGGCGTCTTCATCCAGAACTGAGCGGCCTCGACCAGGTCGGAAAGGCGGGAAGAGTTATGATGCAGGGTTTGGGATCGGTAACGCTGGCAGCGATGGCGGCGCTTCTCACCGGGAGCGCTGCGGCCCCCGACGGCGAGATCGTCAAGGCCGCGCTGACGAAGCGACTGCCCAAGACGCAGGTGACCTCGGTCGACTGCTCCAAGGTGGACGGCCTGTGCGAGGTCGTGGCTGGCTCGAACCTCTTCTACGTCGACAAGTCCGCGCGCTTCCTTGTCATCGGACGCGTCTACGACATGCAGACGCGCCAGGACCTTACCGCCGCGCGGTTGCTGGCGCTCAACCCAGACATGCTGGTGGGCGGTGCGGCGAAGGCGAACAGCGCAGCCGATGCTCCCGACGCCGCGCCGCCTTCGGTGGGCGCAGGCACGCGGGTGACCCAGGCGGCGTCCCCGCAACGCCTCGACCTTTCGCGGCTGTCGAAGAAGGGTGCGATCGTCTGGGGTTCGGGGGCGCAGACGGTGACCGTCTTCTCGGACTTCCACTGCGGCTACTGCCGCGCGCTCAGCCAGTCGCTCGAGACGATGAACGTCACCGTGATCGAGCGACCGATCTCGGTCCTCGGCAGCCGCGAGGTCGCCGACCTCGTGCTGTGCGCGCGCGACAAGCATGCCGCGGTGCGCGCCGCCTATGCGCAGGACGAGATCCGCACCGGCCCCAAGTGCGACACCAGCGGTCTGGATGAGAACGAGGCCTTCGCCAAGGCGCACGGACTCAACGGCACGCCGGTCATCGTCCGCTCTGACGGCGCCGTGATGGAGGGCTTCAAACCGAAGCCGCAGCTCGAAGCATGGTTGAAGGGAGCCAGGTCGTGAAGAGCGATGTCATCTATTTGCCGGCAGGTCCCGTGCCGGCGCTGCCTTCCCGCCGCACTCGGCTGATGACGGGCGTCGTGCTCGCTGTCGCCGGCTTGGCAATGACAAGCTGCACCACGTTCGGCACCAACATCTCGGGCAAGTTCGGTTGCGGCGCGCCGGCAGGCGGCAGCTGCGCCCCGGCGACCGTTATCGACGACAAGGCGCTGGCCGAGATTACCGGCGACACCAGCTTTCGGCCTGCGGTGCAATACCAGCAGGCACCCGTCCGCGCCGCGCCGGAGAGCGTAGCGATCGCCGCGGCCGGCACGGTGGGTGTTCGGCCGCAGAAGGTCCTCCGTATCGTCTTCCCGGCGCATACCGACGGCGCCGGCCGGTATCACGAGACGAGCGTCGTGCAGGCGGTGGTCGACAGTGGCCAGTGGGTTGCCGCGACCAACGGCCATGGCCCGGGCCTCGCCGCCTCGACCACACTCAACGTGAGCCCCGAGATCCTTTCGCAGCTCGGCGCGCCGATCGACGCCGTCACGGCCAACGAGCGGGCGACTGCAGAGCGCTTGGCTGCGGAGACGACGCCGGTAGCCGCCCCTCCTGCGAGCGGGGCCGCGCCGAGCGTCGGCGCTGTCGCTGCCGCTCGAGCCAAGGCCAAGGGCGGTCGCCCGCTCGCCGCGACAAGGCCGGTCACGCCGGCGCCGACGCCTGTGTCGACCCCGGTCGCGGCGGCATCGCCTGCTGGACAGCGGATCGCCTCGTCGTCGCCGTCCAACCGCCCCGCACGCTTCAGCCCGAACGTGGAGGACTGATCACATGGCAGCCAAGAGGGGTTTCATCGCTCGCATGCTGGGCGACACGCGCGGAACGGACGAGGGCACGCCGGCCTTCGACGCGCCGATGCTCTCGAACTGGCTGCCGTACCGCAGCTACGATCAGCGACACGACATCTTCTACCAGACCAACTCGATCGGCTTCGCGCTCGAGCTCGCGCCGCTCATGGGCGCCGACGAGCGGACCGGCGAGATCCTGGCTCAGCTCCTTTCGGAAAGCATCCCCACCAACGCGCGCGTGCAGATCCTCGCGTTTCAGAGCCCGCGCGTCGGCAAGCTAATCGCGCAATATGCGCTCCCGCGCTTCAAGGCCGGCGGTGTCCACCGCAAGATCGCCGAGCATCGCTCAGCCTTCCTCCGCCAGGGTGCGTGGGTGTCAATGTCGAAGGACGGTCCCTTCCACGTCCGCAACCACCGCATCTTCCTGTCGGTGTCGATCGCGAGCGGCAAGTCGAGCCCCGAGGAGCTTGTCGGCGTGCGCGACGGCATCGTCTCGACGCTTCAGTCGATCGACATGCCGTCGGCCCGCATGAAGCCGGTCGACCTCATCTCGCTGATCGACGACATCACCGCTCCCGCCTTCAACGTGGCGGAGGAGGTGCTCGAATATTCCGAGCTCGACCCCATCGCCGATCAGTGCATGCGTCGTGACGTGCAGACGGTGGTGCAGGCGGATCGCCTCCTCGTCTCGGTCGAGCCGCTGCGTGCGGTCACCAATCTTTCGGGCGAGACGGCCTATGAGGAGATCCGCCCGGACACGTTCGACTACCGCTTCTTCTCGGTCCGAAACCTGCCCAATCGCTGGGCGCCCTGGGACGTGCAGAAGCTGATCGGTGACATGTTCTCCGACAAGCTTCGCCCGGGCTGTCCTACGCTGACCTCGCTTTGTCTGTGCTACCAGGACGAGCAGGCGGCATCGTCCAAGGCCGGCTACAAGTTCATGCGCACCTCGAGCCTCGCGGACTCCAAGTCGGCAAGGCTCCTCCCGCAGCTCAAGGATCAGAGCCGCGAATGGGAGCACGTGACGCAGGAGCTCAGGCTCGGCAAGAAGCTCGTCCAGGCCTATTATTCGGTCGGCATCATCAGCCCGAAAGGGCAGGGCGATGCCAACGAGCGCACCGTCAAATCGATGTACAAGGCGGCGGGCTGGGACCTGCTGGACGAGCGGTTTCTCCAAATCATGGCGTTCATGTCGTGCCTGCCGATGACGCTCGGCAACGGCATCGACAGCGACTTGAAGCGCATGAAGCGGCTGCGCACGATGCTGACCAGCACGACGGCGAACATGCTTCCCATCCAGGGTGAGTATCTCGGCGGGCACCTTCCGCACCTGATGTTCGTCGGCCGGCGTGGCCAGCCCTTCTTTTGGTCGCCCTTCGAGAACAAGGCGGGCAACCATAACGTCGCGGTGTTCGGCAAGTCGGGGTCGGGCAAGTCGGTGGCCTTGCAGGAGCTGTGCGCCGCCTTTGCCGGCGTCGGTGCCAAGATCATCGTGATCGACGACGGCCGCTCGTTCGAGCACATGGCCAAGAGCCTCGGCGGCAATTTCGTCGAGTTCCGCCTGCGCGACGGGTTCAGCCTCAATCCGTTCTCGATGATCGATGAGACCCTCGTGGCGAAGGACGAAGATTATCTCGTCGACGCCCTCGCGATGCTCAAGTCGATCATCGGGCAGATGGGCCGCCATATCGACAAGCTCAACGACACCGAGCGGGGCCTTATCGACCGGGCCGTCAATCGGGTGTGGGAGGCCAAGGGGCGCGGCGGCAGCGTCGACGACGTTGTGCAGGAGCTGCGCACCGACGGCAGCCCGCAGGGCACCGATCTCGCGATCGCGATGTTCCCGTTCTCCTCGGAGGGCACCTACGGCCAGTTCTTCGTCGGCGAGGCGTCGGTCGACATGTCGAACGCCTTGACCGTCTTCGAGCTGTCAGACCTCGCCAGTCGCGAGGAGCTCCGCTCCGTCGTGCTCACCGCGATCATGTTCACGTCGAGCCAGACGATGCGTCGCATGGATCGCCAGATCCCCAAGGCGCTGCTGATCGACGAGGCGTGGCAGATGCTGCGTGGGGGATCGATGGCCGACTTCGTCGAGACCTATAGCCGCACGTGTCGCAAATACGGCGCCTCGCTCATCACCGCGACGCAGAGCCTCAACGACTATTACAAGTCGGAGGGCAGCCTTGCGGCGCTGGAGAACAGCGACTGGTCGGTCATTCTCATGCAGAAGCCAGACACGATCTCGGACTTCCAGAAGCACGGTCGGTTCGACATGGACCCCTATACCGAGAGCCTGCTTCGATCGCTGAAACGCAACGGTGCCGAATATTCCGACATCATGATCAAAGGCCCGGATAGCCAGGCGGTCGGCCGGCTCGTTCTCGATAAGTATTCGGCCACGCTCTATTCCTCGAGTCCGCAGACGTTCGCCGCGATCGAGCACCTGATCGAGCAGGGCTTTTCGATGGACGAGGCGATCGAGCGCGTCGCGTATCCGGAGCAGTATCTGGAGGCCGCGGAATGAGCGCGACCGACGGTTACGGCTTCGACAGCGACTGGCAGGTCGTGACGCGGCGGCGAGTGCCCCGCCGCTGGCAGCACGACCTCCGCCGGGCGATTGCTGACACGAGCTATGTCGCGCTGCGCTTCTCAGGATGGCTAGCGATGACGACGCTCGCGGCGATGGGCGTGACTGTCCTGTTCTTCCTCATGCTGGGCAACTTCACCCCGCTCGGCTTCTTCTCGCAGGTCGCCAACCTGGGATCGCGCTTCGTCTCGGCCGATGCCGTTCGGCGGGCGACGTTCGTCGGCGAACTGCGAATCGTCGCCATCCTCATCTTCGGGGTCATCGCTCTGCTGCGCTGGCAGCTGCTCATCGCGATCCTCGTTCCCTCGAAAGGCCCCCGTCATGGTTGACGTCCTCGACACGCCTGCGCCGGCCGCGGCCGCTCACCCGACCGATACGGCTTCCGATCGGTTCGACTTCTCTGGCGCCGAACTGCCGAGTTCGCGCAGGGCGCCTGGTGCACCACCGCCGGCCGCCAAGAAAGCCGAGGGCCTGCCGCCGATCACCTGGGCGATGGCCGCGATCGCGACCGTCATGCTGCTGTGGGTAGCCTGGGTCACCAAGCACATCGCCAGCCCGGCCGCGGCGGTGCCGATGGCAAGCGTTCGGCTCGAGACGATCGTCAGCGAGTACGTCCAGGCGCAGAGCCACAGCAATGGGCAACCAGAAGCCGTGGCGGCTCAGACGCGCGCCTTCATGGGGGCGCTCGATCAGGAGCTGCAGAAGATCGGCGCATCGGGCACCACCGTTCTCGTCGGCGAGGCCATTCTTTCCAAGAACGTACCAGACATCACAGATCAGATCCGCCGTGCGGTCTATGCGAAGGCCCCGCTTCCCGCGGCCGCCCCAGCATCGCCGGCAGGTCCCGCGGTTGGCGCGGTTGCCCCATCAGCCTCCGGGGCAGCCGCGCCGATCGCGCCGGCCGCATCACCCTTCGCACCGCCGGCGCAGGGCTCCGCACTCGATGCCGCGATCGCCCCCTCAGTCAGCGGGTCGAACAGTGGCCAGTAAGGCCGCCCTGCTCGAACAGACCGCACCGGGGCAAACCGCTGCTCCGGGTGCGGTCGACCGGCGCGCTCTTCTCACCAAGCGCGTGAGGCAGTGGAGCGCGGTGGCGCTGATGGCTGTTGCCTGGGCCTCCTACAACACGATCGCGGACTGGCAGAAGAACAACGCCTTCCTCATCAACGCCAGCGATAGCCTCCCGAACTGGGCCTTCTTCGTCCACCTCCACCATACACCCGCGAAAGACGACTATGTCTTCTTCGCACCGCCTGCGAACCCGCTCGTGCAGCGCCATTTCGGCCCGACCTCCGGGCCCTTCGGCAAGCGCGTGATTGGCATGCCCGGTGCGCTCGTCGAGCACCGCGGATCGGACGTTTATGTCGACGGCGTTCGCGTCGCGCACATGAAGCCGCTGACCCGCACCGGCGAGCCGCTTACGCCCGGACCGGTCGGCCGAGTGCCGCGTGGCTGCTACTATGTCGGCACGCCGCATCCCGACGGGTTCGACAGCCGCTACGCCGAGATCGGCTTCGCCTGCGCGAGCCAGATCATCGGCACCGGGACACCCATCCTATGACCGCGCGCCGTCTGCTCGCCGCGGGCACGTTCGCTGCGGCGCTCGTCGCCAGTTCGTCCTGGCCGCTCGTGCAAGGCGCCCTCGCGCGCGACCATGGCGTCATGGGGCAGACCTGGGGCATCGCTGAGCCCGATCTCCTGACTACGATCGATGGTCGCCTCAAGGCGCTGCAGGCGAACGGGGGTATCGAGCGCATGCAGGCGACCATGCGTGCGAATGCCGAGAACCGCGTGCGCAACCCGCTACCGGTGAGCGGCATCACGCCAGTCCGCGAGGCGAAGAGCTGGACCTTCGATCCGTCGATCGTCCTCGATCGGGATCTGCGCGATGTGAAGGGTAACCTGGTCGCTGCGGCCGGCACCCGAGTGAATCCGCTCGCGTTCGTGTCGCTCAAGACAGACCTCGTGTTCATCGACGGACGTGATGACGCTCAGGTCGATTGGGCGCTGAAGCGCTGGAGCGCGACCGCCGCCAAGATCATCTTCGTCGCCGGCTCGCCGTTCGAGCGCATGGGCGAGAAGAAGCGTCGCTTCTTCTTCGACCAGCAGGGCCGGCTCAGCGGCCATTTCGGCATCACCCATGTCCCCGCGATCGTCGCGCCGGAAGGTCAGGCGATGCGGGTCAGCGAAGTCGAACTGCCGGGACGTGCGTCATGATGTGGCTCGACATGCTCCGCACACCGATGGCGGCTCCCGAGACGCCACGCCTCAAGGCGATGAGGCTGACGATCCTCGGATGCGCTGCGCTGCTGGTGATGACCATCGTGTCGCTGGCTCCGTTGCGCAGCGTGATCGGCAACGGGGCAGGGGGGATCGCGGCGCTGCTGATCGTCGTGCTCGCCATCCTGGTGCCGGTCTACGCGACGACCAAGAACCGGGCGGATAACGCCTATCTCGACCAACTCGTCGCGGTTCGCGAAGGGGGCGACGTCGCATGATCCGCCGGCTGCTCGCACTTCTCGGCATCGTTGCAGCTTTCGCGCTGCTGCCGGCGCCGGCGAGCGCAGGCCCGTCGAATTGCACCGGCAAGTTCGTCAATCCCATCACGGACGTCTGCTGGTCGTGCCTGTTCCCGCTGTCGGTGGGCGGGCTGCATATCTGGCCGGGTTCGCGTCCCGACACCAACAACCCTGACTTGCCGGTCTGCGCCTGCGGCAGCCCGGTGCCGCGGATCGGCATCGCGATCGGTTTCTGGGAGCCCGCTCGTCTCGTCGACGTGACGACCAAGCCGTGGTGCTTTCCGAATCTTGGTGGTCTGCGGCTCAACCCGGGGCTCGATATTGGGCAGGGCCAATATACCGGGCCGCTGATCAAGGGTGGGGCGACCCAAGCTTCGGCCAACTGGCAGGCGCACTATTACGTCTATCCGCTGCTCTACTGGCTCGAGATCCTCACCGATTTCGCTTGCTTCGAGCAGACGACCTTCGACGTTGCCTACATCACCGAGATCGATCCGCTCTGGAACGACGACACCCTGACCACGGTCATCAATCCGGAAGTGGCGCTGTTCAACAATCCGATCGCGGTGGCCGCCTGCGCGGCCGACTGCGCCGCGGCGACTGCCAAGCTGCCGATCGACCAGATGTTCTGGTGCGATGGGTGCAACGGCTCGATGTTCCCGATGAACGGCAATGTGGCTGCCCACAACTCGCCCGTTCAATCCTCACGCCTCGCCGCGGAGCGGCTGTTGTTCAAGATGCACCGCCAGGGTCTGGCCTGGGGCACGGCAGGGTCAAAGGCCCTTTGCAACAAGTACATCATGCCGATCCTGAAGAAGTCGCAATATCGGATTCAGATGACCAACCCGACACCGACCGTCAGTGGGAAATATGCCTGCTCGCCAATCGGCGCTTCAACGCTTCCGCCCGATGCCGGCCGTGCCTTCCCCGTAGGGGGAGAGGACTTCGGGTATCTGCTTTGGCGCAAGCGCAACTGCTGCATGCTGTGAGGATAGTCCCCATGCGCAAGCTCCTTCTCTCAGCTGCGGCTCTCGCGACGTTGGGCACCGGTGCGGCGGTGCTGGGCCAGACCGTGGAAGGATTGAACCTCGACGCGATCCGCGCGCGCTCGGAGACGATGGCGGCCGACGCGCAGGCGCTTTCGACCGAAGTGCAGCGGCGCGGTGATGCGTTCCGGAAGGACGCGGAGACGGTCCACGCGGTCGCGATGGAGCAGGTACGGACGATCGATCGCGCGAACCTGCCCAAGGGGCCGGCGGGTGCCGTCGACTTCGACGAGATGATCCAGACCGCCTCGGCGAACATGAAGGACAATCGCGGGAGCGCCCCGCAGTTCATGGTGTTCGTCTCGACCTCGATGCCGGAGCAGGCGCTCAAGCAGATCATCGCCGACACGTCGGCTGCGGGAGGCGTTGTGGTCTTTCGCGGCTTTCCAGGCAATTCCGGCAAGGCCTTCATCGCCGCGCTCTCCAAGGTCGTCACCAAGGATCAGCAGTTCGCCTCGATCGGCATCGATCCGCGGCTCTTCCGGGCCTTCAATGTCGATGCGGTGCCGGCGATGGTCGTCACCTCCACGGATTTCACGCCCTGCGATGGGCTCACCTGTCGCAGCGAACCGCCACCCTTTGACCGGATCGTCGGAAACGTGACGGTCCGCTATGCGCTCGAGACCTTCTCGGACGCGAACGGGCCGGGCGCGCTGATCGCCAAGACCGCGCTCGCCAACCTCGGCCGGGCACCCTGACCATGGCTGGGGGCCGCGCCATCCTCGCCGGTTTCGCCGCCTTGCTCGCGGTGCCGGTCGCGCTCGAGGCTCAGACGAGCGGCCAGGCGCAGACCCAATCGGGCGGCGGCTATTATGACATGGGCGATTACACCTACTTCAACCAGCGCACCGCCCCGACGCCGACGCCCACGCCGACACCGAAGCCTAGTGTCACCTCGGCACCGGCGCTGTCGGTAACCCATTCGCCGACCCAGTCAACCGCTCAGGCCGCTGTCCGTGCGCAGGCGGTTCAGCAGCCCAGCGCGCAGATCCAGGGTCAGCCCTATGTCTTCCCCAAAGGCGACCTCGACAAAGCCCGCGCAGATGCGAAGGCGCTCGCGAAGCCGGCGCGCGCTAGTGCCGCCAGTCTCCCCACGTCGACGCCTCTGACCAGTGTCCCGGGCTACTCGCCGGCTGCGAACCCCGCTGAGGCGTATGCGGACGATCCCGACGGGCTGACCGCAGCCGGCAACGCCGCGGTAGGTAGCAACGAGGCCTGGAAGATGGTCACCGATCCGGATCGGGTGAAGGTGACGCTCGCACCAAACGAGATCACCCGTGCGCAGGACGTCGAGAAGGATCCGAACAGCTACCTCGACGGACAATCGATGGGCGCAACCGACGGCAGCTGCAAGCCGCTCCCGCCGAGCGGCAGCACCGGCTATTACGAGGCGAGCTGCAACTCGGGCACGAAGGTCGAGGAAGGCGAAGCGATCTGCCGCACGCCCCTCGTCGTCGACGTGATCCCGGGCTCGACCAAATACATCTATACCTGCGAGAACTGGGTGGGTCGCCGCCCGATGTCCAATGACAACACCGCCCGGCGTTGCACGCCGGCTTTCACGCAGCCAGTCGCCCAAGGCATTTGCCGCGAGCGATCACGCGCCACGGTTCTCTACAACGTCTGTCGTCAAGGCACGATCACCAAGTGCTACGAGCCCGACGTCGAAGAGGGCGAGGAGATCACGTACGAGTGCGACTCCCCGGCCGCGCAGCGCTACTACGCAACCGAGACAACCGGTCAGGTCGTGAACGAGCGCTGCAACGAGGCCATGTGCAACGCGGCGACGAGCGGCAAGACGTGCGAGCTTAAGGGTGAGACCTGTGTCGATCCGGATCCGACCACCCGGACGATCAATGGGGTTCAGGTCACCCGCGCGTGCTGGAACTGGGAGCGCACCTACACCTGCACGAGCATGATCCAGACCTCGGATTGTGCCAGCCTCGCCGGCAATCCGAAGTGCAGCTACGTCCGCGACGAGTGCCTCGACGATCCGCAGGACGGGCCGTGCAAGGTTTCGACCAAGGTCTACAAATGCCCGCTCCCCGATAAGCAGGACGACGCCAAGCAGTATATCTGCGGCGACGACGTCTATTGCATTAACGGCGACTGCGAGCCGGTCGAGCGTGAGGCGTCGACGGAGTTCAAGGACGCGGTCGTCGGGCTTCACGCGCTGGGTCAGGCCAATGCGGAGTTCAACGAGAACACGCTGACGCTGTTCTCGGGAACCCGAGAGACCTGCAACAAGAAGATCTTTGGTGCCTCTAATTGCTGTTCGGGCAAGGGCGTGCCGCTGCTCACCCCCTGGCTATGCAGCTCGGCCGAGAAGCAGTTGGACGAGAAGGACGACAAGGGTCTCTGCCACAAGCTTGGCTCTTACTGCTCGGACAAGGTTCTCGGCATCTGCGTGACGTCGAAGGATGCTTACTGCTGCTTTGCATCCAAGCTGACGCGCATCCTCCAGGAGCAGGGCCGACCGCAGCTCGGCAAGCCTTGGGGGAGCGCCAAGAAGGGCACGTGCGAAGGGTTCACGATCGACGAGTTCTCGCGCCTCAACCTCTCGGTGATGGACTTCTCCGAGGTCGTTGCCGAGTTCACCGACGCCGCGAAGCTTCCGGATGAGCTCGCGACGTCGACCATGATCCAGCAGCGGATCAAGGATTACTACGAAACGAGGAAGCCGTAATGAGCGATGTCGCGCCCTTCGACCGTCATCGCCGCTTCACCGACATGTCGGTCATGGAGTTCGCGTTGCTGATCGCGCTCATGCGTGCCGGGCCGCACCCGCTGGCCTTCCTGCTCCCGACCCTGGACGCGTGGTTCGACTGCAAGCTTGGCGTCTCGGATCTCGAGCCCACTGCGGGCCGGCTCGTGCGCGCGAACTACGTGCTGCGGCGTGGCGACACGCTCTACCCACGCCGGCACACCGCCAGGATCGTGATGGGTCTCTACGGCTCGCTGTTCAGGATCCTCGCCGACGACGTGACCAAGCTCGTCTCGGCCCAAGAGCCGAACATGCTCTCGACGATGAAAGCCTACCTCGATCGCAAGGCGAGTGAGGAGGGAAACCAGCACAAGGACGGGGACCGATAATGCGCACCACACTCACGCTCGCTCTCTTCGCGTCGCTTGCCGCTGGCGCGATCGTGCCACCAGCGGCGATCGCCCAGGCTCGGTATGCGGAAGAGCCGATCGCCGGCGACGAAGCGACGTCCGAGCTATCCGACAGCGTGACGATGCGCGGGCAGGGTAGGCCGGACGCCGTTCGCGACGAGGATGACCGCCGCGTCGCCAGCCAGATGGGCGACGCGTTCTACTGCGGGGAGCGTAAGCTCGGAACGTGGTTCTACTGTGAGAAGCCGAAGCCCAACCCGTCGGATCGCAAGGCGGCGCAGCCGGCGCAGTCCGCGGCCGAGCAGCTGGCGGCGATCGGCAAGGAATTGGACGAGAAGAAGGCGAGGGCGATCCTGGACCCGACCCCGGAGAACGTCTCCTCCTACATCAGCTACCAGCGGCAGCAGCTCAACCGGGCTTCGTCGTTCGCGGACATGTGGCGCCGGTCGATCTGGCAGAACCCCGAGCTGGATTACACGCTGCAGCGCCCGGTCAATCAGCTGGGCAAGCGGACATGGCTCGACACGCGCACCGCGGACAAGAACCGCGTGCTGGGATCGATCTCTAAGCGCTACGGCGTGTTCTACTTCTACTCGTCCGCCTGCGCGGCGTGCGAGGTGTTCGGGCCGATCATGCGAAGCGTGTCGGATCGCTTCGGCCTGACGGTCATGGCGGTCTCGCTCGATGGGGGACCGTCCAAGACGTTCCCCAACTTCACCGTCGACACAGGCCAATACCGCGCGATGGGCATGCAGGGCGGCCAGGTGCCTGCTCTCGTCCTGTTCGACACCGTCACCAAGCGTCCGATGCCAATCGGGTACGGTGTTATGGCCGCAGACGAGGTGATGGACCGCATCTTCACCCTCACCAGCGTCGAACCCGGGAGTGACTTCTGATGCGCCGGCTCATCCAGTGCCTCACCCCGCGCCGCCTCGCGAGGGTCACCGCAGCGACCTTCGCGCAGCTGACCATGTTGCTGGCGGTGTTCGGTCTCGTCTCGCAGCCCGCCATGGCCGACGTCGGGCAGGAGATGAACAGCTATTTCAACTCGGCGGACGCGTCGGCGAACGTCACCGGTCCTACCGCGTTCAACGGCCAATCGGCTGGCTATTACTCGGGCGGCTCGGTGTGGAGCCGGTTCCCCCAGAAGTCGATCAATCCGGTAAGCGTGGCGCTGCCATCGGCGCGCGCAGGCTGCGGCGGCATCGATCTGTTCGCCGGCAGCTTCAGCTTCATCAACGCCGACGAGATGGTCGCCACGTTGAAGGCGACAGCGAACAACGCAATCGGCTTCGCGTTCCAGCTCGCGATCGACAGCATCTCCGCGCAGATCGGCGGGGTAATGAAGGACATGAGCCAGCGCGTTCAGGCGCTCAACGCCTTCAACATGTCGAGCTGCGAGGCCGCGCAACAGGCGATCGGATCGATCTGGCCCAAGATGGACGGCGCTAGCTCCACCATCTGCCAGCAGGTGGGCGGCGCCAAAGGCTTCTTCTCGGATGCCGCGTCGGCCCGTCACGGCTGCACGAACAAGGGCGAGCGCGAGGACACGATCGCCAAGGCCGGCGACGCTGCCGAGCTGGTCCAGTCGAAGAATTATACCTGGTATGCGCTCAACGCGAAAAGCGCGACCAAGCCATCGAAGGAATATGCCGAGTTCCTGATGACGATGGTCGGCACGATCATCTACGATTCCACCAAGAAGGCCGACAGCATGGGCGGCTTCCGCTTCATCGCTCCGGCAAGCTGGGACACGTACCAGGCTCTTCTCGACGGCACGGCATCGGCGCCGACCGATGTGTGGTCGTGTGACACGACGGATGAAAAGGGGTGCATCAGCCCGACGTCGACCAAGCTCAGCATCCCTACCGAAGTCGCGCTGCGCACCCGGGTGCTGAAGATGATGGACAGCATGAGCGCGAAGATCCGCTCGAACGCCGCGCTGTCCGGCGACGAGATCAACCTCCTCGGGATGACGTCGATCCCGCTCTACAAGATCCTCGTGGTCAACGAGGCAGCGCACATGGGGTTAGGCTCGGGCGACAAGGCTACCCTGTCCGAGATGGTGGCAATCGATATGCTCATCTCGATGCTCGACCGCATGCTCGACGTCATCTCGCAGTCGCAACAGGGTGCCGCTTACGTCTCCACCACGGAGTTCGAGACGTGGCGCAAGCAGGTCGACAACGTGAAGACCGAGTTGGCGCGCCGGAGCACGAAGATGTCGGCCGACGTGCAGAACACCTACCGTGTCATCCAGCAAACGCAGTTCCTGGAATCGACGCTGAAGAACACCATGAGCCCGCAGATGACCGCCTCGCTCCGCTTCGGGCGCGGTCTGAGCTCGCAGGGTCTTCGGTAAGCAGCAGGGCAGGGAGCGACTACGATGGGCGCGCTTGAAGTCTTCACGATCGGCGGGGGCGAGTTCATCGTCAACGTGCTGAACGCGGTCGCGGCGTGGTGCGGGGGCGGGGGCTACCGCTCGATGCTTCAGGTCGTGATGGTGATGGGGCTCACCTACTCGCTGTTCGTGGTCGCCTTCTCGTTGGACTGGCGCGCCTGGTTCAACTGGTTCCTGCAGTCGACCCTCATCTACATGATGCTGATGGTGCCGACCGTCACGATCAAGGTCACCGACCGGATCAACCCGGGGCTCGCGCCGGCCGTCGTGGACAACGTCCCGCTTGGTCTCGGCGTCATGGCATCTTTCACGAGCCAAGCCGGTGACTGGCTGACCCGGTCGGCCGAGACGGTCTTCGTCATGCCGAATGCGCTCGCCCTGTCGACCAACGGCATGATCTACGGCGCGCGCTTGATGGACAAGGCGCGCTCCTTCGAGCTGACCAACAGCGTATTCCGCGCCAACATCGACGAGCACCTGAAGCAATGTACGTTCTACGACGTGCTGCTTGGCTTCAAGTCGATGAACCAGCTGACGAAGTCCAACCACCTTTGGGAGGACATCGGACCGGGCTCGCCGGCGCGCAGCCAACGCTGGATAACGTCGACCGGCACCGACACTACGGAGAACTCGATCATCCCGTGCAACGAGGCCTACACGCGGATGTCCAACCAGTGGAAGGCCGAGTACGACAACGACATCCCCTGGTTCTCCAAGAGTGCCTATCCAGGTGTTGCCGACGACATCGCCGCGCAGCGCCTGAAGGACGATCTGCCGATCGTCGCGAAGGAGATGCACGGATCGAGCGGAGACGCATATAGCTATCTACGCCAAGTCTCGATGATCGATGCTTTCCTTGCGGCGCGCGAGAGCTTCTCCGAGGCCGGCTGGGACGCCTATGCGGCGCAGCGCGCTGACGCTCAGGCGAAGAACACCTACACCTCTATCGCGCAGCAGGCGATGACTTGGGTGCCGCTCCTCGGGATCGTCCTCACCGTGGTCTTCTATGCGATGTTCCCGGTGCTCTTCCCGCTGTTCCTATTCCCGCGCACCGGCGTGCAGACGCTGAAGGGCTATGCGACCGGCTTCTTCTATCTCGCCTCCTGGGGGCCGCTCTACGTCATCCTGCACATGTTCGTGATGAGCAGGGCAGCCAGCCTCTACCACGCCGTCTCGCCAACCGGGCCGAGCCTGCTGGTGGTCGACGGGATGGCGAGCGTGAACGAGTCCATCACGACGCTGGCTGGCTTCTTGATGATGAGCGTGCCTTTCATCGCCGGCGGGATGGCCCGCGGCGCCATGGCGATCGCCGGGCACGCGACGTCGATGCTGCAGCCCGCCCAGAGCGCCGCGGAGCAGGCCGCGACCGAGCGGACGACGGGCAACTATTCGTACGGGAACACCTCGTTCCAGAACCTCACGGCCAACAACACGCAGGCAAACAAGTTCGACGATCAGCCGAAGTTCAACTCGGGCTATGCCGTCAGCTCCTTCACGAACGCCGATGGTGGCGTGACGTACGGCTTCTCGGACGGGTCCAACGCCTTCGACACGTCTCAGGGGATCTCGCGTCTCGGGTTTACGCCGACGCGCACGGCCGGGTTCGATAGCCAGATGAGCAGGGCTCTATCGGACGGCCAATCTCATACGGACTCGCTGCGTAACTCGGCTTCCCAGTCCTGGAATGCGACCGCTACGACGGCCACCGACCTGCTGAGCGCGGCTGAGCGACGTCGTGGGAGTTCGACTGAGACCGGATCTGGCTTCAACAACAGCGTCGCCAAGATGACCGATGTATCCAGAGGCATGGCGAACGGCCTCACTAGCCGGTTTGGCTTGAGCGAGGCTGACAGTCAGCTGGTCTCACGCGCCACTCAAACCACTGGCGATGCGAATGCAGGCATTGAAGCACTTGCAAAGGTTTGGAAGAATAAGTTTGCCGACGTCAGCGCAAAAGGTGGCCTTGCTATGCGGCTTGCCTCGATAGCCTCTGAAAATACCGGTCGAACAGTAAGCGGTGATCAGGCGCTCGGCGAGATGAAGGAATATCTCACCAGGGAGACTAACTCCACCCAAGCGAAGGCAGCACGGGACGAGTTCTTCCGCGAGACAAGCTCTAGTGGCGACAGCGAAGTCCGATCGCTTTCGCAGAAGCTCGGGGTTAGTGTCGGTGAATCGCGGTCGGCGTCGCTCGAGGCGACCCGCGCGGAGGAGACATTCCAGCGCGTCAGCAACGACGTTCGTGAAGCCTCCTCGAGGGGCTGGTCGCTGAGCCGTAACGAGACCCAGGAGTTCGTAACGTACGCGCAAGAGCGGTTGCTGCAAGATGACAACCTTTCGCAGTCTGGCTGGACGCCCGGCATGGTGATGCCGCGTACTCGGGAGCAGGAGCAGGTCCGAGACATCCTTCTTGGCGACTTCATGGAGCGACGAGTTGCCGAGGTGCGGAACGAGCTCGGCGTCAGCGTTCCCGAGCATCTGCGTGGGACCTTGCATGGTCCCGCGTCGACGACTGCGGCTGGTGTTCGCCAGTGGGGCGGACATCGGGCTGCTAATGTGGCTGCTCAGGGTCCTGATGTATCTATCCGCGAGAGCTCACGTGATCACGATCTCGCGGGTGAGGTCTCGGACGCGATCCCGAACGCCTCGGCACGCATCACCCGTCAGGCCTTCGAAATTGGCAATCAGGTCGACGACGCTAAGGATACGGCCGGACGCCTAGGCGACCACGTTCGGGAGCGGAATGACGCATGGATCCCGGCGACACTCCCCGGCGTCGAGGGAGCGCGTGATTGGGCGCGCGACACGCTCGGCATGGGCCAGGGAACAAGCCACGTTTATGAGCTACCGCGGGGAGAGCGGGCAACGCTGCCGATCTCCGGACGATTGAGCTCGAACATGGGGGGCCGCATAGACCCGGTGACCGGGCAACCGGGGCATCATCACCGCGGCGTCGATATCGCGGCAGCACTGGGCACTGAAATCCGTGCGCCAGCGTCCGGTCGAGTGGTGAAGAATGACTTCCAAGGAGGCGGTGCTGGAAACTACCTAGTGCTGCAGCATGGCGATGGATCGCAAAGCAAGTACTTCCACATGCAGGACCGGTCGGCATTTCCGGTAGGCAGCAACATCGAGGCGGGCTCAGTTCTTGGTCGGGTAGGAAGCACGGGCAAGTCGACCGGCCCGCACCTTCATTACGAGCTTTGGAAGGATGGCAGACCGGTCGACCCCAAGCGGTTCCAGCTTAGGAATGCCCAGGAATAAGGAATAGGCCGATAAACATGGCAACCAGCACGGCAACAACGATCCAACGTGCGTGCGGCGACACTTCGTTTTCCACGTCAGCGGTGCGGGACGGGTAAACCTCGTCGAGCAACTCTCTGCCGCGAGGGGTAGAGGGGTCGAAAAGATTGTCCGGATTTACTGAGAAGGACGAGGCGGGGAATGCTGGTCCTTGAGCTCGGCCGGCATCCCAGTCCATCTGACCAGTATCGTGGTTCAACATGGCCGCTCCTCCTGCACCGATCGGCTTAATCAGGCGCGATTTACGCTTGCAAAGCGTAGCAGACCGTATTGAACTTAGCGAGCGGTTTTCCGTGTTTGTTCTTTCCGACGTTGCAGGAAGCGCGATGACGGCGAAGGAGGCAGTAGAGGATCCTAGCGTAGCTGCTCGGTACGAGGAGCTGCTGGCGGCGCATTTAGGCTTTTACGAAGCGCTGCGACTGCGCGAGCGGCGCCCCAGGAGCGCTGCACAGCGCCAATTTCAGGACGTGGCTTGGGGAAGGGCCGCGCCGGCAAGCGAACACGAGAAGGCCTATGTCTGGCACCTTCGACGGCACCGGATCGCGCCGTTTAATTCAGGAGCGCCGTCGCAGCACATTGATGACGCGATGACCGACTTTGAGCCTGGCTCTCGACCTGTCAGTAGCGAGGTTGGAGTTAAATGGGACAGTGCGTGGCGTGAAATACGCGGCAGTCGAGAGTTCTGGTAAACTCCCCTCAAGCACTGTAACATGTTGCCGCCAGTTAGAAAAGACACATTCTCCGCCAGATAGAAATGGCACTCGCGGTGGCAGCGGGGGCAGCGTGGAGCCCCCCAAGCAGCGCAGCGATGCCCCCGCTGAGGCGGTGACATGGCGGCTCTTGCGGCCTCGGATCCGCTGCGACAGCAGCGGGCTCGTTCACGTCGGCGAACGGCCGCGCACGCTAATTGCAAAATACCGGAGCCCATGCATGACTTCCTGAGAATGGGCAATTCGCCGTTCGGCGAGATGCGGAGGTGTAGCGATCAGTCTGATCCTACACGATAGGCGCTATAAGCAGCCTTCTCTTTTTCTGTTGCTGTTTCTTGTACGAAGGAAAGCCTTCGCTGGACGTCAGTTACCTGATATTTACCTCAATTTTAGACGGCGAGCGCAGCTATCGATCCGCAGAGGTGGCCGCCTCGAACGCCTGCAGGATCGGACAAGGGCCATGATTGGCGGACCCGCATTCGCTGGCGAGGCGATGGAGGGATGCGCGCACGCGCTTCAACTCCTGGATCTTCAAATCCAGCGCCGCGATCCGCTCGTTGGCAAGCTGGCGTGCCCGAGCGCGATCATCGGTCGCGTCCAGCGCCACCAGTTCCCCGATCTGCTCCAACGTAAAGCCAGCGGCCTGCGCCGATCGGATGAAACGGAGCCGGCGAACATCGTCCGCTGTGTAGCGGCGGATACCGCCATTCGAGCCCGATCCTTCTGGCCTCGCCGGCGTCTCAAGCAACCCTCTACGCTGATAATAGCGCACCGTTTCCACACCGACGCCGCCCTCGCGCGCGAGCCCCGCAATTGTCACGTCGGCCATGCCTTGACTCCGTACCATAGTACGGCCCCTATATAGGTGTCGCGAACATGGTGGAGAAGAACATGGCGACCGCGGCGCCCAAGAAGGCAACGATCTACCGCATGGTGATGCCGACGCACACCTGCCCCTACGGCTTGAAGGCAAAGGACCTGCTGCACCGACGCGGCTACGAGGTCGAGGACCAATGGCTGACGACGCGCGAGGAAACCGAGGCATTCAAAGCCGAGCACGGGGTCAAAACGACACCCCAGACCTTCATCGGTGGCGAGCGGGTAGGCGGCTACGACGATCTGCGCCGGTTTTTCGGCAAGACCGTGGCCGACCCCAAGGCGGTGACCTACCGGCCGGTTGCGGTTGTGTTCGCGATGACGGCATTGATGGCGCTGGCGGCCAGCTATGCCGTGCTCGGCACACCGTTCACGGTACGCGCCGGTGAGTGGTTCATCGCCTTCTCCATGTGCGTGCTGGCGCTGTTGAAGCTCCAGAACGTTGAGAAGTTCGCGACCATGTTCCTCAACTACGATCTGCTCGCCAAACGCTGGGTGCCATACTCCTATATCTACCCCTACGCGGAAGGCGCGGCGGGCGTGCTGATGGCGGCCGGCGTGTTGACCTGGTTGTCGGTGCCGATCGCGCTGGTGATCGGGACGATCGGGGCGGTCTCGGTCATCAAGGCCGTGTATGTCGACAAGCGCGAGCTGAAATGCGCGTGCGTGGGCGGTGACAGCAATGTGCCGCTGGGCTTCCTGTCGCTCACCGAGAACGTGATGATGGTCGCCATGGCGATCTGGATGGTGCTGGGCGTCGCGCACTGATCCGGTGCGGCGTCCCGGCGCAGCCTAGCATTACAGTTGCGTTCTTGATCGTGTTCTGAATCAATGGGTCACTATGACGAGGAGGTCGTGGTGACGGGAGCATCGATCGAGGCGACGCTGGAGCTTTGGGCGTCATCGCTGCGCGAGGTGAAAGCGCGGATGCGGCCCTTGTTCAGCCAGGCGCGTGTGGCGGCATC
>NZ_JAKRET010000019.1 GCF_022664395.1 Sphingomonas lacusdianchii
TTCATCTAAACTACAATGTCAAATAGCTCTCCCTGCTCCAAACCTCCCGGTCGAAGCGCCAGCAAGCCGGCGATAGAGAGACCGGAACACATGGCACCAACCATCTCGGTCAGTACCAGGTCCCGGTTGAAGCAGAAGCGACCGTGTCGGCCACCGCTGCGGTGACACCCATCTAGGTGGAGGAGATTGGGAGGTCAACGGCTTTTTTCGATTCGCGGGAACAAAATCTTCAAAATGCCGACGCAGCGACGTCTGGCGGGCCTTCTACGGCGCTTGTGCCGGCGGATTTACCGCCTAGTCTCCGCAGCATGACCGAGATTTCCCGCACGAGCCGCCGGACTGTCCTCAAGGGAGCCGCCGTAGGTATCGCGGCGGCATCGCTGCCGGCACGGGCTGTTGCCACGCCGACCTCAGCGGCCACGACCCTTTGGTATCGGCAACCGGCGACCCTGTGGACCGAAGCGCTCCCGATCGGCAACGGTCGCGTCGGCGCGATGGTGTTCGGCGGCATCGCCCGCGAGCGGTTGCAACTGAACGAGGCGAGCTTGTGGAGCGGCGGTCCCTATGATCCGGTCAACCCGGCGGCGCGCGCTGCGTTGCCGGAGGTTCGGGCGCTGATCGCGGCGGGTCGCTATGCCGAGGCCGAGAAGCTGGCGAATGCCAAGGTCATGGCGACGCCGTTGACGCAGATGGCGTATCAGCCGCTCGGCGACATGGTCCTCGAACTGGTCGGGGCAGGGGAGGCGAGCGACTATCGCCGGTCGCTCGATCTGGCGACGGCTACGGCGGAAACGCAGTTTGCGGTCGGGGGCACGCGGTTTCGGCGCGAAGTCTATGCCGCGCCAGATGACGATGTGATCGTTGTCCGGTTGCGGGCGAATAAACCCTTCGGCCTGTCGGTAGCAATGACGTCGCCCCAATCCGGCGTCGCCGTGTCGGCGAACGATGATGTCCTGACGATGACCGGCCGCAACGATACCCGAACCGGGATCGTGGGCGCGCTGCGGTTTGCGGCACGGGCTTATGTCTCGGCGGGGCAGGGGCGGGTATCGGCCGCCAGCGACCGGATCGAGGTCGCCGATGCGCGAAGCGTGACGATCCTACTGACCATGGCGACCAGCTTTCGCCGGTTCGACGATGTCGGCGCCGATCCCGAAGCGATCACACATGACATGCTGGAGCGCGCCCGGGTAAAGGGGGGGCCGGGCATTCGCCGGCAGGCGCTGGCATCGCATCGCGCGTTGTTCGATCGGGTGAAGCTCGATCTCGGCGAAACCCCCGCCGCGCTCCGGCCGACCGACGCGCGCGTTGCGGCCGACCGGATGGGCGACGACCCGGCGCTGGCGACGCTGTATTTCAACTATGGCCGCTATCTGCTGATCGCGTCGTCGCGGGCAGGGGGGCAGCCGGCGAACCTGCAAGGCATCTGGAACGACAAGGTCGATCCGCCATGGCAGTCCAAATATACCGTCAATATCAATACCGAGATGAACTATTGGCCGGCCGAAGTGACCGGCCTTTCCGAATGCATGGCGCCGTTCGTGACGATGATGCGCGAACTGGCAATCACCGGCGAGCGGACCGCGCGGACCATGTACGGCGCGCGTGGATGGGTCTGTCACCACAATACCGATTTGTGGCGCGCGACCGCACCGGTCGATGGCGCGCAATGGGGGCTGTGGCCGACCGGCGGCGCGTGGCTCTGCACGCATCTGTGGGATCATTACGACTATGGTCGGGACCTCGATTTCCTGCGGTCGGTCTATCCCATCCTGCGCGGGGCGGCGCTGTTCTTCCTCGATACGTTGCAGGTCGACCCGACGACCGGCGGGTTGCTGACCAGCCCGTCGCTGTCACCCGAGAACATTCATCCCAAGGGCGCGTCGATCTGTGCCGGTCCGGCGATGGACAATCAGATATTGCGCGACCTGTTCGATCAGGTCGGCCGCGCGGCCAGGCTGCTGGATACCGACGCCGCCTTCGCCGCCGAGATCGCCGCCGCCCGCGCGCGCCTCGCACCCGACCGGATCGGTACAGCCGGACAGTTGCAGGAATGGCGCGAGGATTGGGACATTGCCGCGCCCGAGCCGAAGCATCGCCACGTCTCGCACCTCTATGCCCTGTTCCCGAGCGACCAGATCAGTCCCGACCGCACCCCCGAACTTGCCGCCGCCGCGCGCCGGTCGCTGGAATTGCGCGGCGACGAATCGACCGGTTGGGCGACGGCGTGGCGCGCGAACCTGTGGGCGCGGTTGAAGGATGGCGACCATGCGCACCGCATCCTCGCCTATCTGCTGGGGCCGGCGCGGACCTACCCCAATTTGTTCGATTCGCACCCGCCGTTCCAGATCGACGGTAATTTCGGCGGTACGCGCGCAATCGCGGAGATGCTGCTGCAGAGCCGCGACGACGAGCTGCTGCTGTTGCCGGCATTGCCGCGCGCCTGGGCGCAAGGGTCGATCACCGGCCTGCGTGCGCGCGGCGCCCTAACGGTCGACCTGCGCTGGCGGGGTGGGCGGCTCGAAGAGGCGGTGCTGCGGCCGCGCATTGCCGGGCGACGACAGGTCCGGCTGAACGACACCCGCATCGATATCGACCTCACCCCCGGCCGCGTCATCCGCCTGCGCGGCCAGCGGCTGATCCCTGCCTGATCTTGGAGCTGGACGAATGAAGATCATCCTTGCCGCGCTCGCACTATTGTCGCCCGCCATCGCCGCGGCACAGGTCGCGACACCGGCCCCCGCCGCCGTCGCCGGCGCGCGGCCGATCACCGTCGAACGCATCACCGTCCATTCGCAAGCGGTCGAGGACAATCTGGAGGGCAACAGCGCCGACCGGCACGTCATCGTCCTGCTCCCGCCCAGTTACAAGACGTCGCCCAACCGCCGCTATCCGGTCGTCTATGCACTGCACGGCTATTCGATCGGTGCCGAGCAATGGGCGAGCGAGATCCATGTGCCGCAGACGATCGAGGCCGCCTTCGCCAAGGGTGCGCGCGAGATGATCGTGGTGCTGCCCGACACCAAGACGATGCATAATGGCAGCTTCTATTCGCGATCGGCGACGGTCGGCGATTTCGAGAATTTCATCGCCCGCGATCTGGTCGGCTATGTGGACAGCCATTACCGCACCGTCGCCGATCGCCAGAGCCGTGGCCTCGCCGGTCATTCGATGGGCGGATATGGCACGACGCGCATCGGCATGCTGCACCCCGACACGTTCGGCGCGATCTATATCATGAGTCCGTGCTGCCTGCTGACCCGCGCGCTGGGCGTCACCGATGCCGAGCAGGAAAAGGTGTTCCGCGCGATGAAGACGCCCGCCGACAGCGAAAAGCTGAACTGGGGACAGCGCGCGCAACTGGCGACCGCCGCCGCATGGTCGCCCAATCCGAAGGCGCCGCCGCTCTATCTCGACCTGCCGATCAAGGACGGGGTGCCGCAGCCCGACGTGCTGGCGCGCTGGAACGCCAACACGCCGATCGCGATGTTCGACCAGCATGCCGGCGACCTGCGCCGCTACCGTGCGATCGGGCTCGACGTCGGCGACCGCGACGGGTTGAAGGACGGCGCCGAACAGCTGCATGCGGCAATGGACCGCTATGGCATCCGGCATCGCTATCAGGTCTATTCGGGCGACCATACCAGCGGCGTCGCGACGCAGATGCAGACGGTGGTGATCCCGTTCTTCTCCGACGCGCTGGTCTTTCCGAAATAAGGGCAGGGGCCCCGAACGCCCTTCGACCGTTATGCGCGGCGAAGGAGAGCCGCCATGTCCCGTTCCGTCCCGATTACCGGCGCCAGCATCGCCGGCAATATCGTCGCGCGGTGGCTCGGCCGCGCCGGGTTCGACGGCACCGTTGTCGAGCGTGCGCGGGGATTCCGCGACGGCGGACGGAATATCGACGTACGCGGACCCGGCCGCGCGGTGTTGCGACGCAGAGGGCTGGAGCTAACCGCGACGCGCATCTGGCAGGGCAACAGGCGATGAGCCCGTGGCCGCACCCCGATCCCGCCGCGCCGGGGCAGGAAAGCGTCTGGGACTATCCGCGCCCCGCCATCGCCGTGCCCAGCGACCGCCATGTCCGGATCGAGCATTGCGGCGTCATCGTCGCCGATAGCCGCGCCGCGATCCGCACCCTCGAAACCAGCCATCCGCCCAGCTGGTACATCCCGCCAGGCGATGTCGCCCCCGGCGTGCTGCAACGGTCGCCCCGCCGGTCGCTGTGCGAATGGAAGGGGCAGGCGGTCTATTGGCATCTCGCCATCGGCGATGAAATCCTGCGCGACGTCGCATGGAGCTATCCCGATCCGACGCCCGCCTTCGCGATGCTGCGCGATCATGTCGCCTTCTATGCCGCGCCGCTCGACCGGTGCAGCATCGACGGACAGCGCGTCGTGCCGCAACCGGGCGGCTTCTATGGGGGCTGGATCACCCCCGACCTTGCCGGCCCGTTCAAGGGCGTGGCCGGAAGCATGGGGTGGTGAACGACGGGGCCGCCGTCAGTGCGCGGCGCCCGGCCCCGCCACACGCTGCGGCCGCGGCGCCAGCCAGATGATGAGCGCCGCGCCGGCAAAGATGATCGCCGACAACAGGAACATATGGTTGATCGCCAGCGTGCTGCTTTCCTGCGTCACCGTCATCTCGACCGCCCCGCGCACCTGATCGATCGAGAATCCTTGCGCGGTCAGCGCCTGCTGCGTCGCATCGGTGTTGAGGCGCGACACCATCTCGCTGCGCGCGACCGTCATGTTATTGGCATAGAGCGTCATCGACACCGACGTGCCGATCGCGCCGGCCATCGTCCGCAGGAAGCTCATGACGCCCGCCGCCGATGCCGTTTCCTTCGGATCGACCGCACCCAGCGCGATGGTGGTCAGCGGGATGAAGAAGAACGGCATGCCGAACCCCTGCAACATCTGCGGGAACGCCAGCGTCCAGAAATCGGAACCCGTCGTCCATCCGACGCGCAACAGGTTGCACCCCGCGATCCAGAAGATGCCGAAACACACCAGCGCGCGCGGATCGCGCTTCTTCAGCATCTTCGCGACGAACGGCGACATGATGACCGCGCCCATGCCGTTGAACGCCGTCGCATAGCCGGCATAGGTCGAGGTATAGCCGAGGCTCACCTGCAACCATTGCGGGATCAGCACGACCGACGCGAAGAACGTCCCGAACGCGAAGGACAAGGCCGCGACTGCCACCGTGAAGCCCCGATGCCGGAACACGCGCAGGTCGACGATCGGCTGCCGCTCGGTCAGCTCCCATGCGACGAACACCGCCGCGCCGACCGCCGCGACGATGGCGAGGAGGACGATCGTTGGATCCTCGAACCAGTCATGTTCGCGCCCGATATCGAGCATGATCTGCAGCGCCCCGATCCACAGGACCAGCAGCGCGAGGCCGATCTTGTCGACCTTCAGCTTCTCGCGCTTCGTCTCGGCGGGTTTCAGCAGGCGCAACGCCCCGAACACGCAGAAGATCGCGACGGGCACGTTGATAAAGAAGATCCAGTGCCACGACCAGCTGTCCGAAATCGTCCCGCCAAGGATCGGCCCGAGGATCGGCGCGGTAACGGTGGTCATCGCCCACATGCCCATCGCCTGTCCATGTTGTTCGCGCGGGAAGATGCGCAGCAACATGGTCTGGGTAAGCGGCATCAGCGGCCCGCCGCACAGCCCCTGTCCGATGCGCGCGACGACGATCATCGCAAGGCTGGTCGACAGCCCGCACAGCACCGAGAAGATGCCGAAGCCGATCATCCCCGCCACGAAGGTACGGACCGTCCCGAACCGTCCGGCCAGCCACCCGGTCAGCGGCACGCAGATCGCCTCCGCCACCGCATAGGAGGTGATGATCCACGTCCCTTGGCTGGTCGAGATGCCCAGCGACCCGGCGATATGCCCGACCGAGACGTTGGCGATCGTCGTGTCGAGCACGACCATGAAATTGGTCAGCGCCAGCACCATCCCGGCGAACAACAGCTTGCCGCCGGTATAGGGTTTGAAATCGTCCTGGCCGGTCATGCCGACTGCTCCCTTGTGGGGTGTATCCCACCCAATGCCTCTCGCCGTACCCCCGCGCAGGCGGGGGCCCAGGGCCGGGCACGAACCGTTATCCTGTGGGGCTCTGGACCCCCGCCTGCGCGGGGGTACGGTTTGCCCGGGGCAAGGTCACCGCCCCGAAACATCCACCTCGGCGGTCATCGACAGCCCGACCCTGAGCGGATGCGCCGCCAGTTCCTTCGGGTCCAGAGCGACGCGCACCGGCAGGCGCTGCACCACCTTGATCCAGTTGCCGGTCGCGTTCTGCGCCGGGATCAGCGCGAAGGCAGAACCGGTCCCGCCCGAGAAGCCGACCACCCGGCCGTGATATTCGACATCGTCGCCATAGAGATCGGAGGTCAGCTTCACCGGCTGCCCCGGCTTGACCTTGGTCAGCTGGCCTTCCTTGAAGTTCGCATCGACATAGGCGCTGTTGACCGGCACGATCCGCATCATCGTCGTGCCCGCGGCGACGCGCTGTCCGACCTGAATCGTCCGGTTGGCGACGACGCCGTCGATCGGCGCGCGGATGACGGTGCGATCGAGATCGAGCTGCGCCTGCCGCAACCGTGCCTCCGCCGCCAGCACGTCGGGGGCGCTGTTCGACGTCGCCCCCTGGATCAGTGCCTGATTGGCCGCCAGATTGCCCGCCGCCGCACTGCGCTGCGACGACGCCTGCGCCACTGCCGCTCGCGCCTGTTCGAGCGTCGCGCGCGCCGCTGCCAGCGCGTTGGTCGCGGCGGTCAGTTCGTCGCCCGATACCGCACCATTGGGGGCCAGTTTCTGCCGCCGGTTATAATCGACCTGCGCCTTGTCGTACGACGCCTGTGCCGACGCCAGTTGCGCGCGGGCACTGACGATCTCCGCACCCCTGGCCTGGACCTGCGCCGACAGCGCGCCGCTGGTCGCCGACGTCTGCCCGAACTCGCGCCGCGCCTTGGCCAGATCGGCCTCGGCACTCGCCAGCGCGATGCGCGCGTCGCTGTCGTCGAGCCGGACCAGTACGTCGCCCCGCTTCACACCCTGCGTTTCCGATGCGCCGATCGCGATCACCTGTCCGGCGACCATCGGCGTGATCTGCGCGGTTTCGGCACCGACATAGGCATTGTCGGTCTCGACATAGTTGCTGCCGACCAGCGCGTACCAGCCACCATAGCCTGCACCGGCCAGCAGCACGACGGCGGCGATGCCGCTCAACAGCTTCTTGCGCTTCGACGGGGCAGGGGTGTCGGCCGCGGCTTTGGCATCGGCGAAGCTGCGGTCGGCGGGATCGGCATCAGCCATGGGTCAGGTCCTTGGTTTGCTGTGCGGTCGCGGGGGCGGTGAAGCCGCCGCCCAGCGCCCGGACCAGCGCTATATCAAGAGTGAAGGCACGCGATTGCAGATCGGCGACGATTCGCCGCGCCTGCAACACCCGGTCCTGCGCGACCAGCACGTCGGTAAAGCGCGACAGGCCGCCTTCGAACCGTTGCCGCGCGACATCGTACCCCGCCTGCGCATCGGCCAGCGAGCGTTGCGATTCGGTCAGCCGCGTCGTCAGCGCGCGCTGGCTGGTCACCGCATCGGCGACCGCGC
Organism: Sphingomonas lacusdianchii; assembly: GCF_022664395.1. Lineage (GTDB taxonomy): Bacteria > Pseudomonadota > Alphaproteobacteria > Sphingomonadales > Sphingomonadaceae > Sphingomonas > Sphingomonas lacusdianchii. The sequence continues at coordinate 7,623 of NZ_JAKRET010000019.1, forward strand.
GATAGGCATCGGTGACGGTCCGGTCGTAATCGGCGACCGCCGCGTCGAACGTGCCGCGCGCGACGCGGTACCGCCCCTGCAACGCGCCGCCGCGAAAGATCGGCAGGTTGAACGCCGGACCGACGCTGCCCGCGGTCGATCCGCCGTTGATCAGATTGCTCAGCCCCAGTGATTGCAGGCCGAACACTGCCGACAGGTTGAACGACGGGTAGAAATCGGTGCGCGCGACCTTGATCCGGCTCGCCTCCGCCTCGACCCGGGTCCGCGCCGCGACGATATCGGGGCGGCGCGCGATCAGGTCGGTGGTGACGCCGACCGGCAGTCCGCGCGGAACGATGGTCGCGGCGGGCGGGGCGATCGCCAGCCCCCGGTCCGGCCCCTTGCCGAGCAAGGCGGCGATACGGTTGCGGGTCAGCGCGATCGCTTCGTCGGTCGCCGCCAGATCGGCGCGTGCCGCCGGTACCGCCGAGTCCGCCTGTTTCTGTTCGGCCCGCGTATCCAGCCCGCCGGTCACCCGGTCGGCGGTCAGCGTCGCGGTCTGTTGCCGCACATCGAGGGCCGCCAGCGCCACCGCGCGTTCGGCGAACAGCCGCGCGAGATCGGCATAGGCATCGGCGACATTGGTCGACAGCGTCAGTTGCGCCTGCGTCAGATCGAGCCGTGCGGCCTCCGCATCCGACCGCGCCGCCGCATAGGCCGCGCGGTTGCGGCCCCACAAGTCGAGGTCGAAGCCGAGTTCGCCCTGCACCCGGCCGGTATCGTTCCAGCCCTTGGGCACGAAATCGGCGGGAATGCCGTTATTATAGCTCTGCTTGGTCAGGCCGACATTGCCGGTCACGCCCAGCGTCGGCAGCCGCGCCGCCCCCGCCTGTTTCGCATAACCCTCGGCCTGCGCGATGCGCGCGGTCGCGGCGGCAAGATCGGGCGACCCGGCCAGCGCTTCTGTGACCAGCGCATCGAGTTGCGCGTCGCCATAGCCCTGCCACCAATTCTGCGTAGGCCACGCGGCATCCGGGGTGGCGGCAAAGCTGCGATCGGCGGCGAAGCTGGCGGATGTGCGCGGCGTCGGCGCGTCCGCCAGATGCGGCACGCTCGCGCAGGCGGACAGGAACAGGACCGCAAGCGGCGCCAGGGGGCGGGCTTGCCGGAAGATCTGGCGGGTCATGGCGAAAACCGTACTAGTGGGTACGCTTCGTTCCATGATCCGGCCGCTTGCGTCTGTCAACGATTATCTGTACCCGACGGTACAGTTTATGAGTAGCATCGAAGAACCCATTCTCGGCAAGCGCGAAGCCCGCAAACAGGATCGCCGCGACGCGATCGTCGCCGCCGCGCGCCGATCCTTCCTCGAGGATGGCTATGCTGCGACGTCGATGTCGGGCCTGCTCAAGACGCTGGGCGGGTCGAAGGCGACGCTGTGGAGCTATTTCCGGTCGAAGGAGGAATTGTTCGCGGCGGTGATCGCCGACGTCACTGCCGGCTTTCGCCAACAGGTGACCGGCGAGTTGCTGACGCCCGGCGAGATGGAGGCGACCTTCGTCAATTTCTGCCGCGTATTCATGAACAAGACCGCGCATCCCGATGCGGTCGCGGCATGGCGTCTGGTCGTCGGCGAAAGCGGGCGTTTTCCCGAAGTCGGGCAGATTTTCTACGACCAGGCGGCAGGCCATATCGAACGTGCGCTCGCCACCTATATCGCCGAACAGATCGCGGCAGGCCGGCTGCGCGACGAAGGCGCGACCGACATGGCGCGGGTGCTGATCGGCATGAGCGGCGCACAGCAGAACCGCCGGCTATGGGGCGTCGAAGCCGCGCCGGCCGATGGCATGGAGGCGGAGGCGCGGCGCTTCGCCGGCTATTTCCTGCGGCTGTTCGCCACGCCCTGACGCCAAGCTGCGATCGTTCGCGTCGCCCACGCAGCGGCGAACCACAGTCCAATGTCGATAAGAAAGATTATGTAAAATCATTCGACGCGCGTGCAGTGTCGAAGCGAAGCGTTACCCGGAGGCCCGGCCGCGTATTGCGGAAATCGATCTGCGCGCCGATCCGCCGGGCCGCGGAGCGGACGATCGCAAGGCCCAGCCCGCTGCCTTCCTGCCCGGCGCTGTTCGCCAACCGCACGAAGCGCTGGCCCACCCGGTCGAGGTCGGCGTCGGGCAGGCCGGGGCCATCATCGGCGACGGCGATCGATACGACGCCCGCGTCCGCGCGTATCGTGATCGTGACCATGCCGCCCTTGCGATTGTAGCGGATGGCGTTGTCGACGAGGTTCGAGAGGATTTCGAACAGCAGCGTGCGATGGCTGGCGATGGCGATGTCGCCATCCGGGGCATCGAGGTGGATGTCCACCCCCGCCCCTATCACCTGGCCGATACGGCGATTGATGACCGTTACGGCGACTTCGCGCACGTCCACCCGCTCGAGGGGGGGCGATACGCCCGCTTCCTCGGCGCGGGCAAGCGCGAGAAGTTGCGTCACCAGTCGTTCGAGCCGGTCGGCCGCATCGGCGATTTCGCCCAGTGCGGCCGGATCGCCGCGCCGGGCCAGTGCCACCTGCACCTTCAGGACGGCGAGTGGCGTCCGCATCTGATGCGACGCGTCGGCGGTGAAGCGCCGCATGCCCGCCGTAGCGCTGTCGAGCCGGGCGAGCAGATGGTCGAACGCTTCCGCCAGCGGGCGCAATTCGGCCGGAAGCGGGCCGGTCTCCAGCGGCGAGAGATCGGGGGTCGCCTGCGTATCCCGCGCCGCCACGACCGTGCGCAGCCGGGCGAGCGGACGCAGGCTCCAACCCAGCGCCGGGCGGATCAGCAGCATCGCCATGCCGACCAGCAGGACCTCGCCCAGCAGCAGCGCGACCAGCAACCGTCGTTGCAGCGCGTGACGGCCATCCAGCGTCTCGGCGACCTGCACGATCACCGGCCGATCGATCCGCGGCAGCGACCGGCGTACCTCGGCGATGCGGATCGGCTGATCGCGATAGCTGGCATAGCGGAAGCGCGGGGCGTCGACCGTGAGATCGGCGATGCGCGGCGCGGACAGGTCGGCATAGCCGGTCAGCAGCCGATCGCCGACGGCGATGCGGTAATAGACATTGTCGCGTTCGCTATTCTCCAGCATGCCGAAGGCGGCGGCGGGCAGATCCATCGTCACCTCGCCGCGTTCGACCTGCACCGTTTCGGCAATCGCCCCCAGCGCGCCGCCCAGCACGCGGTCGTTGGTTCGGCGCACGACATCGGCGATCAGCGTCGCGCCGGCCAGCCCCAGCAGGATGGCGATACCCAGCATCGGCGCGAGCATCGCCGCCAGCAACCGGGTGCGCAGCGCGACCGCCCGGCCACGGGATGGCTGGGTTACGGTGCCGGCCCGCTCCCCCGCCCGGCCACCTACAGCGTATCCTGATTGGGTGGTCGGGTGGTGGGGGAGCGGGCCGGCACCGCCGAATTCGCCCTTCGGCGAATTCTCAGAAGAACCCTCAACCGGCATCGAGCAGATAGCCGACGCCGCGCACGGTGCGGATGGCGGGGCCGTCGGGGGCGAGCTTGCCGCGCAGACGGGTGATGTTCACCTCGATCGCATTGGGGCCGACCGGTTCGTCATAGCCGAAGACTTCGGATTGCAGCGTCTCGCGCGGGACGATCTGGCCGGCGCGGGTCGCCAGCGCGTCGAGCACCGCCCATTCGCGCCGCCGCAGGTCGAGCAGCCGGTCGCCGATCCGCGCCTGTGCCCGCGATCGGTCGAGGATCAACGACCCGATCACCAGTTCGGGCGTCGGATCGCCGCCGCGCCGACGCCCCAGCGCCCGGATGCGCGCCTCCAGCTCCTCGGGCGCGAACGGCTTGCGCAGATAGTCGTCGGCGCCGAGGTCGAGGCCGCGCACCCGGTCGTCGAGCGCGTCGCGCGCGGTCAGCATCAGCACCGGCACCCGGTCGCCGCGCCGCCGCAGCGCCTGCAACACCGCAAAGCCGTCGAGATCGGGCAGCCCGACATCGAGCACGACCAGCGCATAGGGTTCGTCGGCGAGCACCATCAACGCGTCCTCGCCCCCCGCCACATGGTCGACCGCATGGCCGACCCCGCGCAGCAACGCGACGATGCTGCGCGCCAGCGGCGCGTCGTCCTCGACGATCAATATCCGCATCGATGCCCGGCGCGGTGAAAGGCGGATGACAGGTTCGGTCGGTACGACATGCTGGAGAGCTTACCCGAACCCAGAGGCGGGAAGCGAGAGGATGTGCATGAAACGACTTCTGATCCTGTTCGCATTGCTGATCGGCCCCATGGGTCCGGCGATGGCGCAGCGTCCGGCGGGCTATCCCCGGTCCTATGACGACCTGATCGCGGCGGCGCAGGCCGAGGGCGGCGTGCGCGTCTATGGCAATGCCGATGCCGCCGCGATGGCGGAACTGATCGCCGCGTTCCGCCGCACCTATCCCCGCGTCCCGGTCCGCTACGACGATCTGGAATCGCGCGAAATCTATCGCCGGGTGGTGTCGGAGGCGCGGACCCGCGGCGCCGGTGCCGATCTGGTGTGGTCGTCGGGCATGGATTTGCAGGCGAAGCTGATCAACGACGGCTATGCGCAGGCCTATCAAAGTCCGGAAAAGCCCGCCCTTCCCGCCGATGCGGTGTGGAAGAATATGGGCTATGGCGTCACCGCCGAACCGGTCGCCTTCGTCTACAACCGCCGGCTGATCCCGCCCGGCCGCGTCCCGCGCACGCACGAGGCGTTCGAGGCGCTGCTCCGCGCCGGCCGGGTGCCGCTGACCGGCAAGGTCGCGACCTATGATCCGGCCCGCTCCAATGTCGGCTATCTCTATCTGACGCAGGATCACGCAATCACCCGCGATACCCGTTCGCTGGTAGAGGCGATGGCGGCGACCCGGCCATGGCTGTCGCCGACCACCGAGCCGATGCTGGAGGCGGTCGCCGACGGACGCATCGCCATCGCCTACAACGTCGTCGGCCCCTATGCGCTGACCGCCGCGCAGCGCGACCGCCGGATCGGCGTGGTGTTCCCGCGCGACTATACGCTGATCGCCTCGCGCGTCGCCTTCATCGCGCGCGACGCGCCGCATCCGGCGGCGGCGAAGCTGTTCCTCGACTTCCTGTTGTCGCGCACCGGTCAGACGCTGCTCGCGAAGCAATGGCTGTTGCCGGTGCGGGGCGACGTGCGCGCGCCGCGTCTGTCGGCACAGCAGCAGCGCCCGATCCGCGTCGGACCCGAACTTCTCGTCAATCTCGATACGATCAAGCGCCGGCGCTTCCTCGCCGAATGGCGCGCGATCCTGACCCAGGGAACCAAGCCATGATGTTGTTTCGTAGCGGCTGCGCGATCGCCGCGCTAATCTGCGCCACGCCGGCGCTCGCCCAGACGCCGACCCAGGAGGAACTGGCCGCGCTGGTGAAAGCGCAGGCGGCGGAGATCGCGGCGCTCCGGACCCGGCTCGACCGACTCGAGGGCGTGCAGGCCGCTGCCGTTCAGCCGGCACCGGCGCCCGCGACGCCGCCCGTCGTGATGGCGCAAACGCCCTCGCAGTCCGGCGGCAACGTCACCAGCCCGTTCGCGCCGCAACTCGTGCCGCCCGGCCCGGCGGAGCGCGACGTGGCGCAGGCGCGACAAGCGAATGCAGCGGGGGTCACCACTGAATGGGGCGCGGGCCTGCCGGTGTTCCACTCGGCCGACGGCATCTATACCTTCAAGCCGCGCGGGCGCATCCTGACCGATGTCAGCTCGACCTTCGGGTCCGATTACGCCGCGCGCAACATCACCACCACCGGCATGCGCGCGCTGCGCCTCGGCCTCGAAGGCGGGGTCGGCACGCATTTCTTCTATCAGTTCGAAACCGATTTTTCGGAGAACGAGGTCGACATCGTCACCGCGTTCATCGGGTGGCGCAACCGGATCGCGCCGGGCATCGATTACGACGTCCGCGCCGGCCATTTGTTCAACGACCGCGGGTTCGAAGGGTCGACGGGGTCGGATTCGACGCCGTTCATGGAACGCACCGTGGTATCGACCGCGATCATCCCGCAGCGTGGCTTCTACGGCGTCGGGCTGATGCCGCGCCTGTTCTGGAAGACGGGCCACGCGTCGCTGACCGTCACCGGCGACCGGATCGATGGCAACCAGTCGGGCAATGACAGCCGCACCGTGCTGGCGCGGGCGCACTGGAACCCGATCAAGACCGGGAACAGCGTCCTGCATCTGGGGCTGTGGGGGTTCGACGAGGGGCTGGCGGCGGGCGCCACGACGCTGACCCGCAACACGGTGATCGGCGGGCGTTTCAACGGCGCGCTACGCGTGTCGTCGGGCGCACTCACCGGCGGCACCGGCACCACCGGCTATGGACTGGAAGCGGGCGGCTATGTCGGCCCGGTCTGGCTGATGGGCGAAGCGGGGCAGCGGCATGCGCGACTGGACGCCGGTCGGCCCGATTTCGTCAGCAAGGCGTGGAGCCTGTCGGGTGGATGGTTCGTCACCGGCGATCTGCCGCCCTATAATCCGCGTCTCGGCAGCTTCGGACAGCCGCGCGTGCTGCGCCCGATCTTCGAAGGCGGTCCCGGCGCGATCGAGCTGACCGCGCGCTACGAAAATCTCGACTATTCGGACCTGCTGACCGGCGGGCAGGGCTGGGCCGCGACGGTCGGGGCCAACTGGTATCTCAACAGCTTCACCCGGTTCCAGTTCAATGTCGTCCACTGGAACACCGACAACCGCGCCGGTGCCTTTGTCGGTCCCGATGACGGGCAGACCGTCATGACCCGCGTCGCCGTCACCTTCTGATTCCCCTTTCGGGAGCTTGCCATGAACCTCGCTTTGCTCGGCTTCCTGATGGTGGCCACCTTCATGACGCTCATCATGACCAAGCGGATGACGCCGCTGGTCGCGCTGATTACCGTCCCCACCGCCTTCGCGCTGTTCGCCGGTTTCGCCAGCGGCCTTGGCGACATGATGATCGACGGGATCAAGAACCTCGCGCCGACCGGCGTGATGCTGTTGTTCGCGATCCTGTTCTTTTCGATCATGACCGATACCGGACTGTTCGACCCGCTGGTCAACCGGTTGCTGAAGGTCGTGCACGGCGACCCGCTGCTGATCCTGATCGGCACGGTCGTGCTGTGCGCGATCGTCAGCCTCGATGGCGACGGCTCCACGACCTATATCATCACCATCGCCGCGCTGCTGCCGCTGTCCAAGCGCTACGACATGAACCGGCTGTATCTGTGCTGCCTGTTGATGAGCACCAGCGGCGTCATGAACCTGACGCCATGGGGCGGGCCGACCGCACGTGCCGCCAGCGCGCTGAAGCTCGATCCCGCCACGCTGTTCCTGCCGCTGATCCCCGGCATGATCGCCGGCCTCGCCTTCCTGATCGGCCTCGCCATCTGGTTCGGGCGCAAGGAACGCCGCCGTATCGGCCATGTGAAGGCGAACGAGCCGACCGCCTTCACCGGCATGGCGGTGTCGCAGTTTCCCGAGGCGCGCCGCTATCACCTGCGCTGGTTCAACGGCCTGCTGACCGTGGCGCTGATCGCCGGGCTGGTGCTGGGCATCCTGCCGCTGTCGGTGCTGATGATGCTGGCCTTCGCGATCGCGATGATCGTCAACTATCCGCAGGTCGCCGAACAGAAGGAGCGCATCGCCGCCCATGCCGGCAACGTGCTGTCGGTCGTGTCGCTGATCTTCGCCGCCGGCATCTTCACCGGCATCCTGTCGGGCACCGGCATGGTCGAGGCGATGAGCAAGGAAGTCGTCGGCTTCATCCCGCCCGTCATGGGGCCGTATATGGCGCCGATCACCGCGCTGCTCAGCCTGCCCTTCACCTTCTTCATCTCGAACGACGCCTTCTACTTCGGGATGCTCCCGATCCTCGCCGAAGCGGGCGCGCATTACGGCGTGTCGCCGATCGCCATCGCGCGGGCGTCGCTGATGGGGCAGCCGGTGCATCTGCTCAGCCCGCTGGTGCCCTCGACCTATCTGCTGGTCAGCCTGGCGGGGATCGATCTGGCGGATCACCAGCGCTTCACGCTGATCCCGGCGACGCTGGTCTGCGTGGTGATGACGCTGGTCGGGATGATCGTGCTCGCCTTCCCGTTCGTGAGCTGAGCGCGTGACCGACCTTTGGAACCATATCGTCGCGGACTTCGCCAATATCGGCAGTCCGTCCGCGCTCGCCGCCTTTACGCAGGTCGTGCTGATCGACGTGATGCTCGCCGCCGACAATGCGATCGTCGTCGGCGCGCTCGCCGCCGGCCTGCCCGCCGACATGCGGCGCAAGGTGATCCTGATCGGCGTGGGTGCAGCGCTGCTGCTGCGCGTCGCCTTCGCGCTGGTCGTCACCCAGTTGTTGCAGGTCACCGGCCTCGTCTTCGCCGGCGGGCTGCTGCTGGTATGGGTGGCATGGAAGATGTGGCGCGAACTGCGCGACCATGACGATACGCCCGGCGAGGACGGGACGCTGAAGGCGGTTGCGCCGCGCAGCTTCGCCAGTGCCGCATGGGCGGTGGCCGTCGCCGATGTGTCGATGAGCCTCGACAATGTGCTGGCGGTCGCCGGTGCCGCGCGCGATCATCCCGGCATCCTTGCCATCGGCCTGATCCTGTCGGTCGCGCTGATGGGCGTTGCCGCCAATGTGCTGGCGCGGGTGATCGAGCGCTATCGTTGGGTCGCCTATATCGGCCTCGCCGTCATCGTCTATGTCGCGTGCAAGATGATCTACGAAGGGCTGACCGACCCGTCGCGCGGGCTGATCGCCTTTTTCGCCTGAACCGGGGCGCGGTGGAACGCGCCCCCCAATTTCGTTCGGAGAAGCCGTCATGAACACCAAAGCGATGCCGCTCGTCCTGCTGCCGGCCATGGGTTGCGACGGACAGCTATGGGCGCGACAGGTCGTCGATCTGGGCGACATCGCCCATCCCGAACTCGGCGACCTGAGCGTCGATGACAGCCTGTCGGCGATGGCCGCGCGGGTGCTGGCCCATGCCCCGCCGCGCATCGCGGTCGCAGGGGTCAGTCTCGGCGGCTATGTCGCGCTGGAGATGGTCCGACAGGCGCCGGAACGGATCGAACGCGTCGCGCTGTTCGCGACGCGGGCGACGATGGCGATGCGGGCGCGCACCGTCGACGAACAGGGACTGCTCGCCACCGCGCCCCACGCCGATCCGATGCTGACGCCGATCGTCAGCGGCCCCGTCCAGGCGATGGCCGAACGCGTCGGGCGGCAGGTATTCGAACGGCAGCAACGCGCGCTGCTGGCCCGCCCCGACCTCGACGCCGCCATCGCGGCGGTGCGCGTGCCGACGCTGGTCGCGGTCGGCGATCGCGACCGCATCTGCCATGTCGAGGACGCCCGGGCGCTGGCCGATCGCATTCCGGGTGCCCGCTTTCATGTCATCCGTAATTGCGGCCACCTGTCGCCGATGGAACGATCGGGCGAGGTGACGATGCTGCTGCGGCGCTGGCTCGACGATCGGCCGGACTGAGCGCATCGCAACGGCCGCATAATAGCAATCCTGCCAGACAAAGTTGAACAGGGGGATCGCGCCCCCTTTCATTGCCATTCCGCCGATCAATCACGGCCTTTTTCGGCACCCACCGGCCACTAAACCCTTTCGAATCAATTCAATACTTGGTTTTTGACAGGATCGGACCGCGGCCTGCTATGCTGGCGCGATGCGGGAGTCGAGCAAGGTCGTGATCGTCGAGGACGACAGCGTCGTCGCCGCGCATGTCGCGCAGGGGATCGACGCGCATCCCGCGCTGCTGCTGGCGCACCGGGTGGCGAGCATCGCCGCCGCGCGTGCCGTCATCGCCCCCGATATCGCGCTGTTCATCATCGACCTCGGCCTGCCCGACGGCAGCGGCATCGACCTGATCGGCGAGATCCGTGGGCGGTTGGGTCCGACCCCCAGCATCCTCGTGCTGACAATGCTGGGCGATCAGGAATCGGTGATCGCGGCGATCATGGCCGGGGCCGACGGCTATCTGCTTAAAGACCCCGATGCGACCGATATCGCCCAGCGCGCCGCCGACGCGGTCGCGGGCGGCGCGCCGTTGTCGCCCAGCATCGCCTCCTATGTGCTGCGCCATCTGCGTGCCCAGCAGGGCGCGCCGCCCGGTGCGCCGGCCGAGGCGTTGCTGTCGCCGCGCGAGCTGGAACTGCTGCGGCTGTTCGCGCGCGGCTATGGCAACAAGCAGGCGGCGGCGGCGCTGTCGCTGTCGCTGTCGCCGCACACGATCGGCGACTATGTGAAGTCGATCTATCGCAAGTTGCGCGTCGGCAATCGCGGCGAGGCGGTGACGCAGGCGTTCCGGCAAGGGCTGTTGCGATCGTGAACCGTGAGGCAGGGCGGGCGGTGGCGCTGATCCTCATCCTGCAACTGCTGTTCTGGGGCTGTTACGCGCTCGCCGCGACGCTGATCCACCCGCCCGGCGTTCCGAACCTGCGCGTCGTCGACGGGCGGCTGTTGCGAATTGGCGACGGACGGCCGATGGCGGTGCTGGTCGCCGGGCTGGTCCGGCCCGCCGAATTGCGGTTGCCGGGGTGGCAGACGGTGCTGGTCGAGCCGCGTCATGCCATGTTGCTGTCACCCGTATCGGGTGCCCGCGACGCCGGCGTGACGCTGACCTGCGTCGCGCCGGGATGTTCGGCCGATGGCGACATCGTCCTCGGCGCCGCCGCGCGGGTCGAACGCGTTGCGCGCTGGGAATCGCTGGTGCGGTTCGACCTGCCACGCGTCACCATCCTGTGCGCGCTGGTCCTGGGACTGGCGCTGCTCGGGCTGCTGCCGGTCAGCCGCTTTTCGCGGTTGCAGATGGTCACCGGCCTGTTCCTGCTGCTGGTCGCGGCGGATGCGTATCTGTCGGGCATGGGGCAGGTCGACCTCCCGACCGATCAGTACGAACTGCTCCGCTACACGGTCCAATATGGCCCGCTCGCCTTTGCCGCGCTGATGCTCAATGCGTTGGCGGGGTGGCAGGCGCGTAGCGCACGCTGGATCCTGCTGCTGTGGCTGGCGGCGGGCATCGGCGTCGTCGCGTTGTGGTGGATACGGGCGCTGACGGCGGTGCTGCCGTGGCTGGATACGGCGGTGCTGCTCGCGCTTGCCGGCTATGGCGTCCACACCCTGCGCCGCCTGTGGAACGTCGCGCCGCAGCCGGCGGCCCGTGCCATGGCGCTGTTGCTGGTCGGGGTGGCGTCGGTGCTGTTCGACGTGGCCTATAACGCGACGCCCGGATATGTGATGCTGAACGCCAGCAACCTGTCGCCGCTGCTGATCATGATCGGGATCGTCGCCGAACTGGCGATCCAGGGCCACCGGCTGAACCAGGCGTCGGACGAGGCACGCAGCGAACTGGCCCGGCAATTGTCCGAACAGGACGCGCATCTGCTGCGCTCGTCGACGCTGTTGCGCTATCAGGAGCGGCGGATCGCGATCGACGCCGAACGCCAGCGACTGGTGCGCGACATGCACGACGGCATCGGCGCGACGCTGACCCATTTGCTGCTCGACCTGCGCGGCGGGCGGATCGGGCACGCGGAGCTGGAGACGGGATTGCGCGCCGCGCTCGACGATCTGCGCAACATCGCCGGCGCGATCGACGGCAGCGACGGCCCGGTCGACCTTGCGCTCGCCGCCTTTTGCGAGCGGATGGCACCGCGACTGGAGCGGGCCGGGATCGCGTTCGACTATCGCTGTACCCTGCCCGACCAGGCGCCGGTGCTCGATGCACGGCGACTGCTGAGCCTCCACCGGTTGTTGCAGGAAGCGGTCGGCAACGCGCTGCGCCATGCCGCCGCCGGGCGGGTGACGCTGACGCTCGCGGCGGCGGACGATGCGCTGCTGGTGACGGTCGAGGATGATGGCCGCGGCTTCGATCCCGAACGGGCGGAAGGCGCGCCGGGCGAGGGACGCGGCCTCGGCAATATCCGCCGCCGTGCCGAGCAACTGGGCGGCCGCCTGTCGATCGACAGCATGCCGGGACATGGAACCCGAATCGCCTTTCATGTTCCAGTACGGGACGACCGGCGCGGCACGCGGCGCTGAAACGCTTATTTTCCGCCGGCTTGTACGGATCGTCGCTTGCCGTTCCACGGGGAGAGCTTTGGTGACGGTTCCTGTCCAACACCGGGACGGCCCCGGGCCGCTGATCCAGTCAACCCCCCTGATCGCGGGAATTGCCGCGATGCGACCATGTGTCGAAATGCGGCATCAGCCTTGGGCATGACGGCAGCGGATCACGAGCCCTGCGGGCGCGCCGCACCGTCATGCCCCTGAACCGGGGATGCAACAGGCATGACGCAATATATGGGCACCGACGGCGACGATAATGTGCAGCTGGACGTGGTCGACCCGAACGGGCCGGGCATCCCTTATCAAAATAATTACGCGCTGGGTCGCGGCGGCGAAGATACCGGCTTGTTCAATGACAAGTACATCAGCAAATGGGATGGGTCAGGGACGCAATTGATCGCGGTCTATAGCGGTTCCGCCTATTTCTACGGACGCGGCGCACCCTATTTCAACTATGACAGCTTTGAACATGCCACGATATTGATGGGGCCGTCGGTCGATCAGGTGCAGGTGCGCACCTATGACTGGTACGGCAGTCCGAACTCAGTACATTTCGACGTCAACTATGCCATCGTCGATCCAGGTACGGATCACGCCACCAGCGACGGCCGACTATTGTCGGTCGAGGGCGGCGCGCAGGCATTGGAAATGTCGCTCACCGCGGCGGACGTCCCGCCCGGCGGCTTCGTAGCGGGTCCGTTCCGTATCGACGGCACTAACGTCACCTGGAACGGCGTATTCAGCCGGCTGCAGGTACTGCATGACGGTTGGTATTACGACCCCGTCACCGGCGCACGAACCGACGCCAGCACGGCGGATGACCGCATCTTCGGCGGCAACAACGATGACGACCTGCGGCTTGGCGGCGGCGACAACTACGCCCACGGCTATGGCGGCGACGATATCATCACCAGCAGGGCCGACCGCACGCTGTCGGGATCGATCGACTGGAAAAATGAATTCTGGGGCGACGGCGGCAACGACACGCTGGTCGCGGGCGGCATCAACGACCGGATCGACGGCGGCGCGGGCGTCGATAGCTGGACCGGAAATTTCTCTCAATATGGCCAGGACGGCAATACCGCGCCTTTCACCCTGACCCAAGGCGCTGGCACGGAACTGGACACCAACGCCAACGGCCGCATCACCAATGTCGAGAAGATGACAATAGTCACGCCGCTCTACATGACGAACTCCGTCTCCAGTTTCCGCGACGGTTTTGCAAGCGTCGACTTCACGGGTTCCTTGATGGACCAGAACGAACGGCTCAACATCGACTGGGGGGCCAAGAGCGCACCGATCACCGCAACGCTCGGCACGTCCTCGCTGGACCAGACGCCGCTGCAACTGAACGGCGCGCTGAGCGACGGCAGCGAGACGTTTAACTTCCGCTATATCGAGAACTTTGATCTGAAGCTGGGCAGCGGCGACGACACGCTCGATGCGACCGGCGCCGTCAATCCCGGTAATGCGTGGCTCCGCCTGACGGTGGACGGCGGCGCCGGGGCAGACACGATCAGCGCGGGGACGCTCAACGCCACGCTACACGGTGGCGCAGGGGACGACGTCTTGCAGGGCTATGGCGAACTCCATGGCGATGACGGGGACGACCGGCTGACCGGGGCAGGCATTCTCGATGGCGGAGCCGGTAACGACGTGCTGACGCGGCAAGACAACGTGGCCGACACGCTGCTGTTCGGTGGCAGCGGCACGGACACGGTGATCGTCGACGGCAATTTTGCCGATTATGTGATCGATGCCGTACAGGCGACATCGGAGAACGGCTTCGACCAGGCCATGATCGACCCCAACGATCCCTACGCGATCAGCCTGACCCGCGTCGATGATCCCTATGACGTCATCCGCCTGAACGGCGTCGAACGCCTGGTGTTCGCCGACAAGGCGTTCGCCATCGTGTCGTTCGACTATGCCTATTCCGACGAATATCGCGATCACTACCAAGTCAACCTGACCGAGATCGAAGCGCGGCCCCATGGTTCCGACGCGACGCTGAGCGTCGAGGCGGGCACGCCGCATGTCCTGACCATCGCCGACTTCGGCTTTGTCGATCCGCAGGGCGATGCGCTGTCCGCGATCATCATCGACACGCTGCCCATCGCCGGCAGCCTGACGCTGGATGGCGCGGCCGTCACCGCCGGCGAGCGCATCGACGCCGCCGACATAGCGGCGGGGTTGCTGCGCTATGGACCCCCGATCGATGCGGACGGCAACGTCATCGTCGGGATCGCGATCGATTCGATGACGTTCCGCGTCGCCGACGAAGCGGGCGATACGAGCGAGACGGCGAACACCCTGTCGATCGACGTCGGCGTGACCCATGTCACCGGCACCGACGGCGATGACGTCATCTCGTGGGTCAACGCGCCGCCGGGGCAGCCGTTCACGGCACAATACGGCCCGAACTATGTCGATGCGCTCGGCGGCAACGATTCAGTCCTGACGGGCGACGGCAACGACATCGTGTTCGGCGGGGACGGGAACGACGTGATCCAGACCCTGGGGGGCGACGATATCGTCTATGGCGGGACCGGTGACGACACCATCATTGCCGGTTTCGGCAACGACCTGTACGATGGCGGCGACGGCTACGACACCGTGGAATTCTTCGGTTATTTTTCGGACCTGTCGTTCGACTATGATCCGTCCGGCACGGTGACGATGGCGGGCCCGGAAACCGGCAGCCAGACGCTGATCGGCATCGAAAGGCTGTACTCCGGCTATACGGGCGCCTCCTACATCCGCGACGCCGCGACCGGCGAATTCGTTCTCGAATACGCCCCTCCCCCGATCAGCCCGGTCATCGGCCGCGCCGGTACCCAGACCGCGTCGAGCAGCGGCAGCGACACGCTGACCGGCACCGCCGCCGCCGAGACCTTCGTGATCGATGGCGGGGCGAGCGGCACGACCGGCGCCGACAGCATCACCGGTTTCGGCACGAACGACGTCGTCATCGTTACCGAGATGTTCGTCGACCGCAACGAAGACGGGATCATCACCTTCGGCCGCAACCGCAAGTTCGATTTCGACGGGCCGGACACCGGCACCGACAGCGTGGCGATCAACGGCGGGGCGGCAAAGGCGCTGCGTTATCTGGGCGAGGCGACCGACGGCTATTACACCTATGCCCTGGCGTCGGTCCGGCCGAAGCATGCGAAGGAAGGCTATATCTACAGCGACGACACGCTGTCGGGCGGCGCGGTCGACAACAAGCGTGACATCTTCTTCGCCGATACCGCGCTCGGCATTGATTTGGGCCACGACGTGTTCGCCAATTTCGGCGCGCGCGACCTGCTGGTGACGACCACGGCGCTGTCCGATCCGGACGGCGACGGCACCGTGGCGCTGTCGGGCGGGCTGGACCTTGCCGATGGCGGGTCGATCGCGGTCACCGGCATGAGCGGCGCAAGCGTCGACGCGCTGACGCTGTTCACCACCGTCACCCGCGCCGGGGTGACCTATTATCTCTACGGCCTGCCCGGCAGCAGCCACAGCGCCGGGGAACTGACCTTCTAGGGGATCGGGGTGCCACCGCTCCCCGCCCCAACAAAGACATCTCTGCAAAAGCCTTCTCGTACCCCGGCGAAGGCCGGGGTACGGCAGTTTTCGAATGATCGAGCTGCTTTCGCAGCGGTCTCCCGACACGGGAGGGGAGCGGCAGGACCGTCCTCGCCCGTCGATCGCGCCACGGGGCTTGCCAAGGTCCGGCCGTTCGCGGATGAACCGGGGAACGCGTCACAGGGGTTCCGGCCGGCCCCCGATCGCCGCCGGTCCGCAGCGCAGGGCGACGATGGTCCTTATCAAGACGGGATTGATCTATTTCGACCGCGCGATCCGCGAGGGGTCGATCCGCAAGGCCGCGGAATCGCTCAACATCGCGTCGTCGGCGGTCAACCGCCAGTTGTTGCAGCTCGAGGAAGAGCTCGACGTGCAGCTGTTCGTCCGCATGCCGCGCGGCATCCGCCCCACCGCGGCGGGCGAGGCGCTGCTCGGCTATATCCGCCGCTGGAAACGCGAAAGCGTCGCGCTGCGCCACGAGATGCTGCGGCTGCGCGGCGGCGAGCGCGGGCTGATCCGCATCGCCGCCGCCGAAAGCCTTGCCGACGACCTCGTGCCGCGCGCCATCGCCCGCTATCAGCAACGCTATCCCCTGATCGAATTCTCGCTGCTGGCCGCCGACAATCACCGGGTGAAGGCGGAATTGCTGTCGAAGGATGCCGACGTCATCTGCGCCTTCGACCTGACCGGCACCGCGCGCACCGCCACCGTCGCGCATGTCCAGACGCCGATCGGCGTGATCGTGCCGCCGGGCCATCCGCTGGCCGCGCTCGACCGGGTGACGCTGCCCGACTGCATCCCGCATGCGGTGGTGACGCCGACCGACGACTGGCTGAAACAGAGCGTGCTGTTCGACCTGTTCGACCTGAGCGACGTGCCGTTCCGCCGCGTCGCCACCGTCGAGCGGATCGATACGCTCAAGCGGCTCGTACGCGCCGGGGTCGGCATCGCCTTCCTCTCGCGGATCGGGCTGGAGCGCGAACTGGCGGCGGGCGAGTTGTGCTGGATCCCGCTCGCCGACGGGATCGTCCGCCCGGCCGGGGTGTCGATCCTGCTGCAACGCGGGCGGGTGCTGCCCATCTATCTCAGCAGCTTCGTCGACCTACTGAAGGAAGAATTCAGCGAACTGGCGGGATAGACCCTGATCCACTTGCGTGGAAGCGGCACCGCCCTGATCCGGCTTTGCCGGATCAGACTCTGCCCGCCTCCGCCGCTTCGGCCGCATTCGCGAGGCGGCGGGCAAGGAAGGCGCAGGCGATCAGCTGCAACTGGTGGAACACCATCACCGGCAACAGCACGACCCCGACCTGTGCCGGCGGGAACAGCACCCCCGCCATCGGCACGCCGGTCGCGAGGCTCTTCTTCGATCCACAGAAGCGCATCACCGCCGCATCGGCGGGGTCGAGCTTCATTGCCCGCGCGATCAGCCCGGTCAGCACCAGCACCACCGCCAGCAGCGCCGCGCACCATCCGACCAGTTCGGCCAGTTCGATCGCCCCGACCTGCGACCACAGCCCCTCGACCACCGCCGCGCCGAACGCGGTATAGACGACCAGCAGGATCGATCCGCGATCGAGCGTGGTGACCAGTCGCTTGCGCACGACGATCCATTCGCCGATCCACGGGCGCAGCAAATGCCCCGCCGCAAAGGGGACCAGCAATTGCAGCACGATCGTGCGCACGCTGTCGAACGACAGGTCGACCCCGCCGGTACCGGGCAGCAGCAACGCCGCCAGCGCCGGCGTGATGGCGATGCCGAGCAGGTTGGACAGCGACGCGCTGCACACCGCCGCCGCGACATTGCCGCGCGCTATCGCGGTAAACGCGATCGACGACTGCACCGTCGAGGGCAGCAGCGTCAGGAACAACAGGCCCGTCGCGAGGTCGGGCGCGGGCAGGCCGCTGCCGGTAATGGCGAGGCCGAGGATCGGGAACAGCACGAAGCTGACCGCAAGGATGGCAAGGTGCAGCCGCCAGTGCCGCGCACCCGCCAGCAACGCGCTGCGCGACAATTTCGCACCATGGACGAAGAACAGCGCGACGATCGCGGTATCGGCGGCGACGTCGAAGATCGGCACCCCGATCCCGCGCGGCGGCAACACCGTCGCGATCAGCACCGTCGCCAGCAACATCAGGATATAGGGCTCGATCGTAGCGAGCAGTCGGCGGATCATCGGGGCACTCCGGTAACGCGAAACAGGATTAGCTGCCCCGGTAGGTCGAATAGCTGTAGGGGGAAACCAGCAACGGCACGTGATAATGGCCGCCGTCCCCGGCAATGCCGAAATCGATCGTCACCCGGTCGAGGAACGGCGGATCGGCCAGCGTCACTCCGACGCTGCGGAAATAGTCGGCGACCGCGAAGCACAGCGCATGGCGCCCCGGCGACAGGCGCAGCGCGGCAAGCTCGGGACAGCGGCCATCGCCATTGGTCACGCCGGTGAACAACGGCACGCCCCGGTCATCGAGCAGCGTGACCGCGATCCCCGCCGCCGGACGGCCATGCGCGGTGTCGAGCACATGCGTCGACAGCGTCGCGCTCATGCCGCCGCCTCGCCGCGCGGCCAGGTGCCGACGAATTCGGGTTCGTCATAATCGAGATAGGCGGCGATCATCGCATCGCGATCGTCGAGGAACAGTTGATCCGCCACCCCCGCCACCAGGCGCGGCAGCGCATGGCGCAGCCCTGACAGCGCCGATGCCGACAGGCCGAGGCTGATCAGCCCCGAATAGTTGAACGCGAACAGCCCGTGCAGCTTCGCCGACGCGTCGGGATCGCGCGGCAGGAACTGGAAATTCGGCCCCAGATAGGGATGCGCATCGATCAGCGGATTGGCCCCTGCCGCCGGACGATACCGATCCGACCAGCGGGCGATATCGTCGGCGACCAGCGTCAGTTCGGGCCGCAGTGCCGGATCGGTGACGAGGCCGGTCGACAGGACCAGAAAATCGAACGTCTCGGTCCCGTGCGGCGTGGTGATCGCGACACCGCCATCGGTCTCGGCGACGTCGAGCCATGGCGTACCGAGATGCAGGTGAAAGCCGGGCAGTGCCGATGCCCGGTCGAACGTGTCGTTGGTCGGTGGCTGGCTGCGATCGAAGAACGCGGCCATCATCCGGTATTTGGCGGCATCGTCGAGCGCGGGAAAGCGGCCGATGATGCCGCTGCGCTCCATATGCCGGATCGGGTTGACGCGCGGCAGCGCCGGGCGGCGGACGAAGACATGCGCCTCCCCCACCCCGGCCGACAGCGCGGCATGGGCATTGTCGAACGCCGACGCCCCCGCCCCCAGCAGCGCGATCCGTTTGCCGCCCAGCGCGGCATAGTCGATCGCCGCCGAAGTATGCGCATAACGGTGCGCCGGCAGCCGGTCGCGCACCAGCGGCGGGACATGCCAATGCCCCCCGCCCTGAATCCCGGTCGCCAGCACCACCTTGCGCGCGAGGAGCGGCGCGCCCTCCGCCAGATGGATGCGGAACCGCCCACCCAGCGGTTCGACCAGCGTGACCCGCGCCTCGTTGCGCACCGGCAGCTTCAGCACCGCGCGATACCAGCGCAGATACGCCATCCAGTCGCGGCGCGGGATCTTGTCGAGCGCGTCCCAGCCCGCGGCACCATGCTGCGCTTCCCAATAGGCGCGGAAGGTCAGCGACGGGATGCCCATGTCGATCGCGGTCAGATGCTTGGGCGTGCGCAGCGTCATCATCCGCGCATAGGTGTCCCATGGCCCTTCATAGCCCACCGGATTCTCGTCGAGCACGAGGATGTCGGACACCCGCTCGCGCAGCAGCCCGAATGCCGCGCCCAGCCCGCTCTGCCCGCCGCCGACGATGACGACGTCATGGACATGACCGTCCGTGCTCGTTTGCGCCATGGTCCATGCCGGGCCGCCAAAGGCAAGCCGTTCGAGGTCGGTCGCGACCTGTTCCGCCAGCGCGGCAAGGCCGATGGGTCGGGTCATGGCAGCGTCTCCAGTCGCAGGCGGACGATATGGCCGATTTCGTCGATCGCGGTCGCCACCTCGGTCTCGGCATCGTTGGTCAGCCGGTCCGCCATCGCCCGCAATATCCCCGCGCGGTCGGTCCGCCGGACGCAGATGACGAAGGGAAAGCCGAACCGCTCGCGATAGGCGGCGTTGAGGCTGTGGAAGCGTTCGAACGCCTCGGGCGTCATCCGGTCCAGTCCGGCCGATGCCTGTTCGCTCTGCGATGCGGCGGTCAGCGTGCCCGCGATCGCCGCGCGCCCGGCCAGTTCGGGATGCGCGCGGATCACCGACAGCCGTTCCTCGGGCGTCGCATCGGCCAGGACCGCAAGGATGCCCTCGGCCAGATCGTCGAACGGCCGGCGCGCCGCCGCCCGCTCGACCACCCATGGCGAATGCTCGACCACGCTGGCGTAGCGCGTGACGAAATCCCGGTCCGACAACGCGTTGAAATCGGTCACGATCCGGTCCCCTCGATCGAGACATGCGCGGCGACGACCTTCCAGCCATCGGCAAAACGCACCCAGCTCTGGCTCTGCCGCCCGCGCCGCGCGTCCCCCTCGCGGAAGAACTCCGCATTGGCGGTGGCGAAGTCGCGGCCGAAAGCGTGGATCGCGACCGTGCCGAGCCGGCGTTGCGGCGATCCGCCGCGCCCCTTGCGGAAGGCTCGAATGGCCTCCGCGCCGTACAGCACCTCGCCCACGCCATAGCGGATGGTGCTCGGATGATCGTGGAACAGCCGGTCCATCGCCGGCACGTCATCGGCCATCAGGGCGGCTTCGTAGGCATGGAAGGCCGCCGTCACCTCGGCCACCACCTGCGGATCGTCGATCGTCATGCCGGATGCACCTGTTGCCAATGTCGGGCGATATCGATGCGGCGCGCGATCCACGCATCGCCGCTGGCGATCACATGGTCGACGAAGCGGGCCAGCGCCGCAGCCCGACCGGGACGCCCGGCGATACGCCCGTGAAGCCCGACCGACATCATCCGCCCGCCCTCGGCGCGCAACTGTTCGAAGCTATCGCGCAGATAGCGGAAGAACGGCTCGCCATCGGCAAAGCCGTTATAGGCGACGAACTTCATGTCGTTGGCGTCGAGCGTATAGGGCACGATCAGCTGCGCCCGCCCGCCATTCGCTTCGGCATGGCGACGATCCCAATAGGGCAGGTCGTCGGCATAGCTGTCGGCGTCGTAGACGAACCCGCCCTCCGCCGCGACCAGCGCGGCGGTCGCGGGCGAGGTCCGCCCCTGATACCAGCCCAGCGGGCGCGCGCCGGTCAGGCGCGTATGGAGCGCGATCGCCTCGGCGATATGCGTGCGCTCTACCTCGGGGGGGACGTATTGGTAATCGATCCAGCGATAGCCATGGCTGGCGATCTCCCAATTGGCGGACAGCATCGCGTCGACGCTGGCCGAATTGGCGGCCATGGCGGTCGCCACCGCAAAGGCCGTCACCGGCACCTGTCGCTCGGCGAACAGCCGGTGCAGCCGCCAGAAACCGGCGCGCGCGCCATATTCGTACAGGCTTTCCATCGCCATCGCGCGCGCGGGATGGCTGGCCGCGCCGACCATTTCCGACAGGAACGCCTCCGATCCGGCATCGCCGTTGAGGACACTGTTCTCGGCGCCCTCCTCGACATTGACGACGAATTGGACAGCGACGCGCGCCCCGCCCGGCCAGCGCGGATCGGGCGGCGTCGCGCCATATCCGATCAGGTCGCGCGCCGCGCTCATGCGGCATAGCTTTCGAGCGCGGCATCGACCCCGGCCCCGGGCGGCAGCGCCAGCCCCTCGGCGCGCAACACCGCCTCCAGCGCCGCCAGCGTCAGCAGCACCTTATGCTTCATGGCGTTGTAGCCCATCGCGCCGATCCGCCAGACCTTGCCCTGCAGCGGGCCGAAGGCGGTGCCGATCTCGATCTCAAAATCCTCGCGCATCCGCGCCCGGACCCGCTCGCCATCGACGCCGGGCGGGATGACGATGCCGGTGACGTTGGTCATGCGGAAGCGATCGTCGCCGAACACCTCCAGCCCCAGCGCCCGCGCCCCCGCGACCACCGCCCGCCCCGCCGCCGCATGGCGCGCGAACCGCGCCGGCAACCCCTCGCTCAGCGCGACGCGGGCGCATTCGCGCGCGCCGTACAGCATCGTCGTCGCCTCGGTATGGTGGTTCAGCCGCTTCTCCGACCAGTAATCCATGATCATCGCCAGATCGAAATAGTTGGTGCCGATCCGCACGCCCCCGGCATCGGACAGGTCGTCGCGGCGAATGCCCCTTTCGACATGACGCCGACCGAGGATATGCTCGGCAGCGCGCGGCGAGACGGTGATCGGCGCCGACCCCGACGGCCCGCCCAGACATTTCTGCAGGCCCCCGGTGACGATATCCGCGCCCCAGCGATCGGTGGCGATCTCCATCCCGCCGATCGTCGCGGTCGCATCGACATAGAGATACGCCCCCGCCGCCCGGACCAGCGCCCCCACCCCGTCGAGCGGCTGCGCCATGGTGGTCGAGGTATCGCCATGGACGCAGGCGACTACCATCGGCTCGGTGCGCGCGATCGCATCGGCGATGGCGTCGATCGGTACCGTCTCCCCCCACGGCACCGACAGCCGCTCGACCTTTGCGCCGATCCGCTCGCCAATCTCCTGCAACAGCAACCCGAAGCGGCCGAAATCGATCACAAGCAACCGGTCGCCGGGCGCCAGAATCGACACGAGCGACGCCTCGATCGCCGCGCGCGCGGTGCCGTCGATCAGGAAGGTCCAGTGATTGTCCGTCCCGAACACCGGCCGGTACAGTGCCATCACCTGGTTCATATAGCCGGTCATTTCCGGGTCGAACTGGCCGAGCAGGTCGGCGCTCATCGCGCGCAGCACGCGCGGATGGGCGTTGACCGGCCCCGGCCCCATCAACAGCCGCTGCGGCGGATCGATCTCCCCGAACAGGTCAGGCGTCACGCACTTGCTCTCCCAATCGATCGATGAATCCGCACATCGCGGCAAAGGCGGCATCGGCGTCGGCCGGATCGACATGCTCGGCCGGATGGTGGCTGATCCCGCCGGCACAGCGCACGAACAGCATCGCCACCGGGCCGAGCGCGACCATCGCCATCGCGTCATGCCCCGCCCCCGACATCAGCCGCCGCGACGGCTGCCCGGTGGCGACGATCGCCGCGTCGAGCAGGTCCATCAGCCGGGGGTCGCACGGACAGGGCGGCAGGTCGTGGATCGTCGCGACGTCGAGCACGACGCCGCGCTCGGCGGCAATGCCATCCATCGCCGCGCGGATCGCAGCGGCGGCGCGGTCGCGGCGGTCGGTGGCGCCGGCGCGGATATCGACGGTGAAGCGTACGTCGCCGGCAATCACATTGGCGGCACCCGGCGCGACCTCGATCCGGCCGACCGTCGCGACCAGATCGGACGCGGCAGCCACGGCGATATCCTCGACCGCCGCCACCATCCGCGCGGCGGCGGCCAGCGCATCGCGGCGCAGCGGCATGGTCACCGTGCCGGCATGGCCGGCGACGCCGGTCACCGTCGCTTCGAGCCGCAGCTGCGCGGCGATGCCGGTGACGGTGCCGAGCGCCAGCCCCTCCGCCTCCAGCACCGGCCCCTGTTCGATATGCGCTTCCAGATAGGCGAGCATGGTGCCAGGCATACGGGCGGCGCTGGCGAGCGACGCGGCGTCGCTACCGAAATCGCGGAGCGCGGCATCGACGCTTACACCCTCCGCGTCGGCCATGTCCGCTGCCTGCGGAGCCAGCGTGCCCGCGACCGCGCGACTGCCGAGCATCGCGGCGGGAAAGCGCGATCCCTCCTCGTCGCCAAAGCCGATCACCTCGATCGCGAAGGGCAGGCGACGTCCCTCGGCATGGAGCGCCGCGACGCATTCGATGCCGAGCATCACCCCCAGCGGCCCGTCATAGGCGCCGCCGTCGCGCACGCTGTCGAGATGGCTGCCGATGACCAAAGCGGGCGCAGCGGGCGTCGCGCCCTCGTACCGGCCGATCAGGTTGATCGCGGCGTCGCGGCGCACGGTCATCCCCGCGTCTTCCATCCACGCGCCGACGCGTTCGATCGTGGCGCGATAGGCCGGGGTCAGCCACCCGCGGAACAGCCGGTCCGGCCGGTCGCTATAGGGCGCGCGCGACAATTCGATGCAGCGCGCCGCCGCGCGTGCGCCCGATGCGGTCGCGCTCACCATGTCGCCACCATCCCGTCGCTGCGCGGATCGGCAGCGCCTTCGATCACGCCGTCGGGATGCCGGACGATCGCCCCGGCATGGCCCATCGTCGACGACCATGCCGCCACCCGTTCGACCGCATGGCCGGCCGC
Organism: Sphingomonas lacusdianchii; assembly: GCF_022664395.1. Classification (GTDB taxonomy): domain Bacteria; phylum Pseudomonadota; class Alphaproteobacteria; order Sphingomonadales; family Sphingomonadaceae; genus Sphingomonas; species Sphingomonas lacusdianchii. The sequence continues at coordinate 31,597 of NZ_JAKRET010000019.1, forward strand.
TTCCAGTTGCGCGTACAGTGCCGGATCGAACCCGTCCTCGATCTTCAGCGTCGTACTCTGATCGCCCCAGGTCCGCCCGAGCAGCCAGCGCGGGCCATCCACCGCCGCCTGCAAGGGCTGCCCGAACCGCGCATGGCGCGTGAAGATCGCCGCCTGCGTCTGTGGCTGCCCCTCGCCGCCCATGGTACCATAGGCCATGACCCGACCATCGTCGAAGCGGGCGAGCGCGGGGTTGAGCGTATGGAACGGCCGCGCCCCGGGCCGCAGCCGGTTGGGGCCCTCGCCGCCAAGCGCGAACGAACAGCCGCGATTCTGCCAGGTGATCCCGGTCTGCGGCAGGACGATGCCCGATCCGAATTCGAAATAGGTGCTCTGGATACAGCTGACGACCTGCCCGCGCGCATCGGCCGCGCCGAACCACGTCGTGTCGCCCAGCGCCGGCGGATGTGGCCATGGCGCGGCGCGCGCCGGATCGACGGCAGCTGCCATATCGTCGAGCGCGGCGGCATCGTCGAGCAGCGCCTGCGCATCCTGCGTCATCGTCGCCGGATCGCCGACATGCACGTCGCGCCAGCGGAACGCCTGCTTGGTGGCCTCGACCAGATGGTGGACATGGTCGAACCCGTTACAGGTCGCGGCGCCGAGCCGGTCGAACAGCGCGAGGATCAGCAGCGAAGCGACCCCCTGTGTCGGCGGCGGCAGGTTGAACAGGCGCGCCCCGGCGATCGTGACGGCCAGCGGGTCGACCGGTCGCGCGGCAAAGGCGGCGAGGTCGCCCGCCGCGACCGGACTGCCGAGCCGCGCAAGATCGTCGGCGATCGCCTGCGCCAGCGCGCCGCGATAGAAACCGTCCAGCCCGTCCGCTGCCAGTCGCTCCAGCGTCGTCGCCGGCGCCGGCTGTCGCAGGACATCGCCTTCGACCAGCGGGCGCCCTTCGGGTTCGAAGATGCGGGCATAGTCGCCGGGCAGGTCGCGCAACGCGGCCGAGACGGTGGCGGCGACCTGCGCCCCGCCGGCGGTGACGACCACGCCGCTCCGGCCATGATGGATCGCGTCGCGTAGCAACCGGTCGAGCGGCAGCGTCGATCCACTCCGCGTCAATGCCGCCTGCCATCCGCCAACGGTGCCCGCGACCGTATTCGCCGCCAGCGCCCCGCGCCACGGGATCGTCGCATGGTCGCGGTACAGGCCGGGATCGGCCGCCATCGCCGCCGCGCCGCAGCCATCGATCGCCCAGTGGCCGCCATCGGGTTCGGCGACCAGCCAGAAACCGTCGCCGCCGATCCCGGTCATGTGCGGATAGACCACGGCGAGGCAGGCGGCGGTCGCCACCGCCGCCTCCACCGCCGAACCGCCATCGGCCAGCACGTCGCGCCCCGCCTGTGCCGCAAGGTGATGCGGCGCGGTGACCATGCCGCGCAACGCACGGGGCGTCGCGCGCGTCATGCCGCCACCGCCGCTATCGGCGCGACCGGACAGGCGACCAGCCCCGCCGCCGCCAGTGCCGCCGCCGTCTCGAACAACAGCGCCTCACGCCCCGGCGCGGCGATCAGCTGTACGCCGATCGGCATCGCGCCCGCCGCCTGCGCCAGCGGTACCGACAGGATCGGCACCCCGGCAAGGCTGAGGGGCTGGGTATGCAGGCCCAGGTCGGCGCGCGCCGACAGCGACTGGCCGTCGATCACGATCGTCGTCGCATCGATCCGCGGCGCGGCCATCGGCGTCGCCGGGGCCAGCAACAGATCGTGCGTCGCCAACGCGCCCAGCAATTCGTCGGTGAAGCGTTCGGCGACCGCCTCCGCCTCGCGCACTGCCGCGACCGGCTGCAACGCCCCGGCGATCAACCGGTCGCGCGTTCCGGCATCGAACGCCATCGCGTCGCGGCGCAGCGCGGGCAGATGGCGATGCCCGCCCTCGGCCCCCGTCAGCATGAATCCGGCCGATCGCGCCGCCGCCGCCCAGCGCAGCACGACCGGTGGCCCGGCATCCAGATGCGCGGCAATGCGATCGATCCCGGTCAGCACCGCGTCCTCGGCGCGCTCGGCGAACCATCCGCCAAGCGGTGCCACCCGCACGATGGCGCTACCACCCGGCGACAGCGGGGCGCCGGTCATCACCGCATGGGCGATCGCCATGTCCTCGCCCGACCGGGCGAAGCAGCCCACCGTGTCGAGCCGCTCGACAAAGGGATAGGTCCCGGCGACCGGCACCACGCCGAAGCTCGGCCGCAATCCATAAATGCCGCACAGGCTGGCCGGCACGCGGATCGATCCGTTGGTATCCGATCCCAGCGCCAGCGGCACCAGCCCTGCCCCGACCAGCGCCGCCGACCCGCCCGACGATCCGCCCGCCAATCGGTCGGGATCATGCGGGTTGCGGGTGGTGCCGTAATGCGCGTTCTCGGTCGAAAAGCCATAGGCGAATTCGTCCATGTTGGTCGTCGCGACCAGCACTGCGCCCGCCGCACACAGCCGCGCCACGACTTCGGCATCGCGCGGCGCGGGTGGCGCATCCGCCAGTTGCCGCGCCCCGGCGGTGGTCGCTTCGCCCGCCACGTCGAACAGGTCCTTGACCGCAAAGGGCACCCCGGCCAGCGGGCCGGGATCGCGCCCGGCGGCAACCGCCGCATCGACCCGTGCGGCATCGGCCAGCGCCCGGTCGCGCAACAACCGGGTAGCGGCGTTGAGCGAAGCTTGCGCCGCGATGCGATCGATCGTCTCGACCGCGATCGCGCGTGCCGAACGGCATCCGGCGCGAACATCGGCGGCGATGGCGGTCGCCGACAGGGTCATCGCGCATCCTCGGTCAGCGCGGCGCGCACCGCCTCGTGATGGCGCGCCAGCAACCGCTGGTTGGCGACCACGCCCGCGACCGCTGCCGCCGGCACGGTCAGCGCGAGGCGATCGGCCAGCAGCATCACGAGCCGCCGTTCGTCTTCCGTCGCCTGCGTCATGCCGTCGTCTCCCCGCTCGCACTGCGCGAATTGGGTAGCGCCTCCGAACCATGCGGCAGAAGCGCAATATTGCGCTTCGAGCGAACGCATTTTTCGCGCACTCCCGATCAGTCGAACCGTTGCCGCTCGAACGTGGCGAAGTCGTGCTCGAGCCGGGCTTCGAGCCGGGCCTTGTCGTTGCCGGTCAGGAAGGCACGGCACGCGGCGGCGTCGAGCACGCGACACGCGGCGATGCGCGGACCGCCGGCGCGGTCCTGCCAGATGCTGGCGCCGGGCAGGAACGCATAGTGCAGCGAATCGCGCGCGATCTGCTTCAGATCGCGGTAGCGCAGGCGCTGTTCGGTCACCGCGCGCAGATATTCGTTGGTCATGTCGCTGCGCGCGACGCCTTCGTCATCGGTCGACAGCACGACCGGCACCCCCGCTTGCCGATACAGCGACAACGGATGGTCGCGGCCCTTCACCCCTAGGATGACGGCGTTGCTGGTCAAGTTGATCTCGACCGCCACCCGCTCGCGCGCCATCTTCGCCAGCAGCGCGCGGGCATCGGTCTCGTAGGAGATGTCGATGCCATGCCCGATGCGGCGCGCCCCGGCGACCGCCACCGCATCGCGGATATGGAACGCCAGCTCGCGCGGCGGCACCAGCCCGAGCGTCAGTTCGCCCGCATGCAGCGACAGCGGCACGGCGGGAAAGCGTTCCTTCAGAAAGTTGAACATCCGCATGTGCAACCCATAATCCCGCAACGCCACCGGATCATGTTCGGGCGCGACGATGTTGACGCCGACGAAGCGCGGATCGGCCCCGACCAGCGCGAAGCCCAGTGCCAGTTCGGCGAAGACCTGCGCCGGTGGCCGGGTGCGGATCGCGGCGATCTGGTATCGGATCTCGGTCGCGCAGGCCGGCTTGGGCGCGGGGGTGGCGCAGCCGTCGATCGTCGCCATCTCGGCATCGTAGCGGTCATATTTCGCGCGCATCGCCTGTACCGCGGCCGGCAGTTCGGGGGCGATCCGCGCATAGAGCGCCGCCAGATCGCCGACATCGCCCTCGGCGACCTTCGCCAGTTCCGGCGTCATGCCGGCCCCGGTGCTGAGTTCGGCATAGGATACGCCATCGGCCGCCGCCTGCTGCCGGGTCAGCGCCAACACCTTGCCCGCATGGCGTGCCGCGATCGGCCAGAAGGCGTCGAACGTCGCGAAGAACCGATCATAGCCCGACACGCGCGGATCGCCGGTCCCGGCCTCGAACCCGCGCGTCGAAAAGGCATCGATGAAGCCCGCATAGCGTCGATAGTCGCGCGTCAGTTCGGCCGCCGCGACCCGTCCCGGCGCGTCGCACGGCGGCGGCGCCAGCCCCGGCGGATCGATCGACAGGCACAGCCCGTCCGCCGCCGCCCAGGCAAGGATATCCTCAGCATAGACCGCGCCGCCGGCATGGTTGTGCAGGTCGGCGCCCTTGGGCATGGCTTGCAGGAACATGCGCAGCCGCGGCGGACTGTCGGCGATCGCGTCGAGATACGACGCCGTTCGCGCTTCGGGGGTCGGCGGCGCAGGCGGCGGTGCGGCACCGCCCAGCAACGCCGCCGCCAGCGTCAAGATCAATCCCGCCACGCTCGCACGCATGGCGGCGCGGCCGTTGCTGCAACGGTCGTGCATCGCTGTCCCCCTTCAAGCCGGTCGCGCCCTACGGCGCCGACGCCCTCGGCCGATGGTCTAGGGACGGTGCCTGCCCACGCCCATCGCAATATCCGGCACGTCGCGTTGCCGGAAACCGTGCAGGCAACCCGCGCTCTTTTTTGCAACACGGAATGCCGTTCATTGCTGTAGATCGCGCGCATGGCTGCTGGCATGACGGTGGCAGGGCGGGTTCCGGGGGACGGCATGACAGATACGATATCGGCACGACCGGCGACGACGATGCTGGAGCGCCGGTTCCAGCTGACCGAGCGCGGCACGTCGGCACGGACCGAGATCCTCGGCGGTGTCACCACCTTCCTGACCATGGCCTATATCGTGCTGGTCAACCCCGCGATCCTGGGGCAGGCCGGCATGCCGGTCGCGGCGGTCGCCGCCGCCACCTGCTTCGCCGCCGCCTTCGCCTCGATCCTGATGGGGCTGGTCGCCAATGTGCCGCTGGCGCTGGCGCCCGGCATGGGGCTCAACGCCTATTTCAGCTTCACCGTCGTGCAGCAGATGGGCATTCCGTGGCCGGTGGCGCTCGGCTGCGTGTTCATCTCCGGCGTGTGTTTCCTGATCCTGACGCTGACCGGGGTGCGGCAGTTGATCGTGTCGGTGATCCCGCCGCATCTGTTCGCGGCGGTGGCGGGCGGGATCGGGCTGTTCATCGGCTTTATCGGCCTGCGCAATGCCGGGATCGTCGTCGCCAGCCCCGCCACGCTGGTCGCGCTGGGTCCGCTGACCGCGCCGGGCGCCGCGCTGGCGCTGCTCGGGCTGTTGCTGATCGCGGGACTGAGCATCTGGAACGTGCGCGGCGCGATGCTGATCGGGATCGTCGCCACGACCATCGTCGCATGGCTGACCGGACAGGTCACGATGACCCCCGAACCCTATAGCCTGACGATGTTGACGCAGACCGCGTTCCGTATCGACCTGCCCGGCGTGTTCGGCGCGGGCGGGCGGCATGGCCTCGGCCTGTTCGAAATCCTGTTCGTGTTCCTGTTCGTCGACCTGTTCGACAATATCGGCACGCTGGTCGCGGTGACCAAGCGCGCCGGGCTGATCGACGCCGCCGGCCGCATTCCCCGGCTGAACCGCATCCTGCTGACCGATGCCGTCGCGACCATGGTCGGCGCGGTGGCGGGGACCAGCACCGTCACCAGCTATGTCGAGAGCGCGGCGGGCGTGCAGGCGGGCGGGCGCACCGGGCTGACCGCGATCGTCACCGGCCTTCTGTTCCTGTTGACCATGTTCGTCGCCCCCTATGCGCAGCTGGTGCCGCTGGCCGCGACCGCCCCGGCGCTGATCGTCGTCGGCGGGCTGATGCTGCTGCCGCTGGTCGAGGTGCAGTGGGACGATCCGCTGGCGGCGATCCCGGCATTCCTCACCGTCGCGCTGATCCCGCTGACCTTCTCGATCGCCAATGGCCTCGCCTTCGGCATCACCGCCCATGCCGTGCTGAAGGCGATGCGCGGACAGGCGACGCGCGCCGACTGGTTCCTGTTCCTGCTCGCCGCGCTGTTCATCGCCCGCTTCGCCTGGATGGGGGCGGCGTGAGGCCATGACGATCCGTTTCCTGCTCGACGATGCGGTCGTAGAGGTCGCCGACGCCGCCCCGACCGCGACGCTGCTCGATCACCTGCGCTATCGCCTGCGCCGCACCGGCACCAAGGAAGGCTGTGCCGAGGGGGATTGCGGCGCCTGTACCGTGCTGGTCGGCGACGCCGAAGGCGACGGCATCGCCTGGCGCGCGGTCAATGCCTGCATCCTGTTCCTGCCGATGATCGACGGCAAGGCGGTGCTGACCGTCGAAAGCCTGTCGCAGGGCGGCGCGCCGACCCCGCTGCAGACGTGCATGGCGCGCAACGGCAGCTCGCAATGCGGCTTCTGTACACCGGGCTTCGTCATGTCGCTCTATGGCCGGGCTGTGGGGGCGGCGGGCCATGACCTGCCCGTCGCCGACGTGATCGCGGGCAATCTGTGCCGCTGCACCGGCTATGGCCCGATCCTCGACGCGGCGGAGCAGGTGTCGCGGATCGAGCGCGACGACCGGCGGACGGCGACCGCGCTGCGCGAGCTGCGGGCAAGCGACGCATCCGACAAGGCGCAGGGCTGGTTCGCGCCGCGCTCGGCCGACGAACTGGCGGCATTGCTGATCAAGCACCCGCATGCCCGGCTGATCGCCGGAGCGACCGATGTCGGGCTATGGGTGACGAAGGGGCTGCGCGACCTCGATTTGCCGATATTCATCGGCGACGTCCCCGAATTGCGCACGATCACCGAGGATGCGAGCGGCGTCACGCTCGGCGCGGCGGTACGCTATGCCGAGGCACATGACGCGCTCGCCCGGCTGCATCCCGATCTTGGCGAGCTGGTGCGGCGGATCGGCGGGTTGCAGGTCCGCAATGCCGGCACGATCGGCGGCAACATCGCCAATGGATCGCCGATCGGCGACGGCCCGCCGGCACTGATCGCGCTCGGTGCGTCGCTGGTGCTGCGCCGTGGCGACCAGCGGCGGACGCTGGCGCTGGAGGATTATTTCCTCGCTTATGGCAAGCAGGATCGCGCGCCCGGCGAGTTCGTTGAGCGTGTCCACATCCCCCGCCCCGCCCCCGACGCGATCGTGCATATCGCGAAACTGTCGCGCCGCTTCGACAGCGACATTTCGGCGGTATGCGGCGCGTTCCACCTGACCATGCGCGACGGCACCATCGTCGACGCGCGCGTCGCGTTCGGCGGGATGGCGGCGACCCCCCGCCGCGCCGCGGCATGCGAGGCGGCGCTGACCGCTGCTCCCTTCACCGAAGCAACGATCGCCCGCGCCGTCGAAGCGCTGCGCGACGATTTCGATCCGCTTACCGACGTGCGCGGCAGCGCCCCCTATCGCCAGCAGGCGGCGGGCAATCTGTTGTGGCGCCTGTGGCACCGCGAACAGGGCGAACCGGTGTCGGTCCAAGAGCTTTGCCGATGACGGCCCCCAAACCCTCGCTGCCGCACGACAGCGCGCTGCTGCACGTCACCGGCACGGCGCGCTACATCGACGATGCGCCCGAGCCTGCCGACCTGCTCCACCTCGCCTTCGGCCAGTCGACCGAAACCCATGCCGCGATCACCGGCATCGACCTGTCGGCGGTGCGCGCCGCGCCCGGCGTCGTCGCGGTCTTCACCGCCGCCGACATTCCCGGCCATAACGATGTCAGCCCGGTCGCGCATGACGACCGGCTGCTTGCCGATGGCGAGGTGCTGTATCGCGGGCAGCCGATATTCCTCGTCGCCGCGACCAGTCGGGGTGCGGCGCGGCGGGCGGCGCGACTGGGCCGGATCGACTATGCCCCCCGCCCCGCATTGCTGACCATCGCCGATGCGCGCGACGCCGATTCGCGGATCGAACCGACCCAGCGCATGGCGCGCGGCGACGCCGCCGCTGCGCTCGGGACCGCGCCGCATCGCCGGACGGGCGGCTTCGCGATGGGCGGACAGGATCATTTCTATCTGGAGGGACAGGTCGCGCTCGCCCGGCCGGGCGAGGACGGACAGCTCCATCTCGCCAGTTCGACCCAGCACCCCAGCGAAGTGCAGCATCTGGTCGCCGACCTGCTCGGCATCTCCTCCGCCGACGTGACGGTCGAGGTCCGGCGCATGGGTGGCGCGTTCGGCGGCAAGGAGACGCAGGCCGCCCCCTTCGCCGCCGCCGCCGCCTTGGTCGCCGCCAAGACCGGCCGCCCCGCCAAATTCTGCTGCGACCGCGACGACGACATGGTGCTGACCGGCAAGCGCCACGACTTCACCATCGACTATGATGTCGGCTTCGACGACGACGGGCATATCCTCGGCCTGATCCTGCGGCTCGCCTCGCGCTGCGGGGCGACGGTCGACCTGTCCCCGGCGATCAACGACCGGGCGATGTTCCATGCCGACAACAGCTATTGGCTGCCCGCGGTCGAGATCCTGTCCGAACGGCTGAAGACCCATACCGTCTCCGCCACCGCCTTTCGCGGGTTCGGTGGGCCGCAGGGAATGCTGGCGATCGAGCGGGTCATCGACGTCGTCGCCGCATCGCTGGGGCGCGATCCGCTCGATATCCGCACCGCCAATCTCTACGGGCCGGGCCGCGACGTCACCCCCTATGGCATGACGATCGCCGACAATATCGCGCCCGCACTGATCGCCCGGTTGCGCCGCGACAGCGACTATGATGCGCGCCGCGCCGCCATCGGCGACTTCAATACGCGGCATCGCGTGCTGAAAAAGGGGATCGCGCTCGCGCCCGTGAAATTCGGGATCAGCTTCACCACCACCCATCTCAACCAGGCCGGGGCGCTGGTGCATGTCTATGCCGATGGCAGCATCCAGCTGAACCATGGCGGCACCGAAATGGGACAGGGCCTGTATATCAAGGTCGCACAGGTCGTCGCCGACGTGTTCGCCGTGCCTGCCAGCACGGTGCGCATCACCGCGACCCGTACCGACAAGGTCCCCAACACCTCCGCCACCGCCGCATCGTCCGGCGCCGACCTGAACGGCATGGCCGCGTTCGAGGCGGCGAGCACCATCCGCGACCGACTGGCGGGGGTCGCCGCCTCGATCGGCGGCTGCGAACCGGATGCCGTTTGCTTCACTCCAGCGGGCGTCGTCGCCGGTGCGGAGACGATCCCCTTCGCGACCCTGTGCCGCAAGGCGCATCTGGCGCGGGTGTCCTTGTCCTCGACCGGCTTCTACGCCACGCCCGACATCGCCTATGACCGCGCGGCGCATCGCGGTCGCCCCTTCTATTATTTCGCATACGGCGCGGCCTGTGCCGAGGTGGTGGTCGACACGCTGACCGGCGAGCACCGCGTGCTGGCGGTCGATATCCTCCATGATGTCGGCCGCTCGCTCAACCCCGCGATCGACCTCGGCCAGATCGAGGGCGGCTTCGTCCAGGGACAAGGCTGGCTGACGACCGAGGAACTGGTCTTCGCCGACGACGGCCGGCTGCTGACCCATTCGCCCGCGACCTACAAGATCCCGACCGCTGCCGACCGACCCGACCGGCTGTCGATTGCACTGTGGGACGGCGAGAATGTCGAGCCGACCATCCACCGGTCGAAGGCGGTCGGCGAACCGCCGTTCATGCTCGCCCAATGCGTGCTGTCGGCGCTGGGCGAGGCGATCGCCGCCACCACCCCCGACCGCCGCGCCTTCCCCCCGCTCGATGCGCCCGCGACCCCCGAAGCGATCCTGCGCGCGATCGCCGCGCATCGCGCATGAGCTTTGCGTGGCGCGAACGGCTGCGCAGGGTGGCGACCGATGACCGCATCGCGCTGGTCACCATCCTCGCGACCGAAGGCTCGGCCCCGCGTGGGCCGGGAACGCGCATGGTCATCGACGATGCCGCCTCGTTCGACACGATCGGCGGCGGCGCGCTGGAGCATCAGGCGATCGAACAGGCGCGGGCGATCCTCGCCCATCCGCCGGGCACATGGCGGGTGCAGGATTATCCGCTCGGCCCCCTGCTCGGCCAATGCTGCGGCGGGCGGGTGCGGCTGTTGATCGAGCGGGTCGACCCGGCGGCGCTCGACTGGATCGCTGCCACGACCCTCACGACCACGCTGCATCCGACGCAGGTCGCGCGCCACGCTGATCCGCTGGCCGCTATCGTGCCGCTGTCCGCGCGGGGCGAGCGCCCGGAGGCCGGTACGACATGGTCCGAGCGGCTCGGCCAGTGGCAGCGGCCGGTCTATCTGTTCGGCGCGGGCCATGTCGGACAGGCGATCGCCCGCCGGATCGCCGGCCTGCCGCTACGCCTCGCCTGGTTCGACAGCCGTCCCGAACTGGCGGCGACGCCGGGCGTGACGATCGTCGACGCGGATCGCCTGCCCGCCTGCCTTGGCGATGCGCCCGCCGACGCGGCGGTGCTGATCCTGACGCATGACCATGGTCTCGACTATCGGCTGACCCATGCCGCACTGACGCGCGCGCCGCTCGCCTATGTCGGGTTGATCGGCTCGGCGACCAAGCGCGCCCGATTCCTTTCCCGCCTGACCCGCGAGGACGTGTCGGCCGACGCGCGTGCCCGGCTGACCTGCCCGATCGGGCTGGCGACGATTCCCGGCAAGGAGCCGGACGTCATCGCTTTGTCGGTGCTCTCCCAGCTTCTGACCCTTGATTCAACGCCCGAGCATCCATGACCCTACGCCTGTTCCGCGCCGAACTCCTGTCGGTTGCGACCGACCCTCGCGACGATCCCGAGGCGATCCGGCATGAACCCGACGGCCTGCTGGTGGTCGAGGACGGGCTGGTCGTCGCGCGGGGCGACCATGCGACCTTGGCGCCACGCTACGCCGGCCTGCCGGTCGAGCGGCTCGCCGGCATCGTCGTCCCCGGCTTCGTCGACGCGCATGTCCATTATCCACAGATGGACCGCATCGCCTCGCATGGCGAACAGCTGCTCGACTGGCTGGAGCGGCATATCTTCCCGGCCGAGATGGCGTTCGCCGATCCGGTCCATGCCGCCAGTGTCGCCGATGCCTTCCTGACCGAGCTGCTGCGCAACGGCACCACCAGCGCGCTGGTGTTCCCAACCGTCCATCCCGGATCGGTCGACGCGCTGTTCGCCGCCGCGCTCGACCGGCGAATGCGGATCGTGTCGGGCAAGGTGCTGATGGACCTCGGCCCGAAGGACTTGCGCGACACGCCCGAGGGGGCGCGGGCCGACAGCGAGGAACTGATCCACCGTTGGCGCGGGCGCGGGCGGCTCGGCTATGCGGTGACGCCGCGCTTCGCGCTGACCTCCTCCGACGAACAGCTTCGCCAGGCCGGCGCGTTGCTCGACGCGCATCCCGACGTGCTGCTCCACACCCATCTGGCGGAGAACAAGTACGAATGCGCCGCCGTGGCCGAGCGCTTCCCGCACGCGCACGACTATCTCGACGTCTATGACCGGTTCGGACTGGTCGGCCCGCGTTCGGTCTTCGCGCACGGCATCCACCTGCCCGACCGCAGCTGCGCCCGGCTTGCCGCGGCGGGCGCGGGGATCGCGGTCTGCCCGACCTCCAACCTGTTTCTCGGTTCTGGCTTTTTCGATTTCGGACAGGCCGATGCCCACCGGCTGCGCCTCGGGCTGGGCAGCGATATCGGGGCGGGCACGTCCTTTTCGTTGCTGCACACCGCCGGCGTCGCCTATCAGGCGGCACTCGCCCGCGAAGTCCGGCTCGACCCGTTCCGCGCGCTGTATCTGGCGACCGGCGGCAGCGCGGCGCTGCTCGGCATTGCCGACCGGGTGGGCGGTCTGCTGCCGGGGCAGGAGGCCGATTTCGTCCTGCTCGACGACGCGGCGACGCCGCTGCTGGCGCGGCGGACGGCGGGAGCCGATCTGGCGACGCGGTTGTTCGCGATGCAGGTGCTGGGCGACGACCGCACCGTGCGCCGCACCTATGTGATGGGCGAATGCGCCTGGGATCGGGGGATCGGATGAAGCGGATAGGATTGTGGCTGCTGGCATTGCTCGCGGCGACGATGCCGGCACAGGCGCAGCAGGCCAGACGCCTCGTCATCATCGATGACGAAGGCTTCGGCCTCGCCCATGTCATGCTGCTCGACGCGCCCGATGTCGAGGTGCTGGGCATCACCACCGTCAGCGGCAATGTCTGGGCCAATCGCGCCACCGCCATGGCGCTGAAGGGCGTCGAACGCATGGCGCGGAACGTGCCCGTCGTGCAGGGCGCGACCTATCCACTGGTCAATTCCGAGGTGCTGACCGAACGTTGGGAAGCACTGTACGGCAAGCTGACGTGGAAGGGCGCGTGGATGAAGCAATGGGTCGAACCGACCCAGCAGAGCACCCCGCCCTATCACGGTCCCGACGATCCCGTCGACCTGCCCGGCGGCAACCCGACCACCCGCCCCTCGCCCGAGATCGCCGCCAATTTCATGCTGCGCATGGTCCGCGAGCATCCGGCACAGGTGACGATCATCGCCATGGGGCCGCTCACCAACCTCGCATTGGCGCAGCGGCTCGATCCCGCCTTTGCCCGCCTTGCGAAGGAACTGGTCTATATGGGCGGCAGCCTCAATCCGCGGCAGGTGCTAAGCAGCGTATCGGCCACGCAGTTCGCCCGCGAATTCGTCCATTCGCCGCGCCGCGAATTCAATGCGCGCTTCGATCCCGAAGCGGCCAGCATCGTCTCGCGCAGCCCGTGGCGGCGGATCACCGTGGTCCCGACCGACCCGTCGACCGCGACCGAACTGACGCCCGCCCTGATCGCGCGGTTGCGCGCCGTGTCGCCGCCCGCCGTCGCCGCATGGATCGGCGCGATGGAACCGGGCTTTCCGCTCTGGGACGAAATCGCCGCCGGCATCTGGCTCGACCCGTCGCTCGTCACGTCGCGCGATACCGCCTTCGTCGATTACGACACCCAGTTCGGCCCGAATTACGGCGACATGCTGTCGTGGAGCGCGGGCTATCAGCCCGGCATCGGCGAACAGCGCGCCGAGATCGTCCGCACGATCGATCCCGCCGGCCTTGAGGCGCTCATGCTCCGGCTGCTGGCGCACCGGGCGGGCGATAGGCGAAGCCGGTAAAGCACGCCTCGATCTCGCGCAGCACCATCGCCGCGGCATAGGACGGGGTGCGCGCGGTCGCGGTACACAGCGCCAGCGTCATCGGCCGCAGCACCTTGTCGACGATCCGGGTAAAGGCAAGCGTGCCTGCACGCACCTCGGTCGATACGTCGAGCGAGGTCAGGATGCCGATACTGTCGCCCGCCTCGATCAGCGACGCGATCATCTGGATATTGTCCGACGTCACCCGCCGGTGGAGCGAGACCCCCGACGTCGCCTCCAGCACCGCGACCTGCTGATGCACCGCCAGCGGTGCCGCGGGCAGGATCACCGATTGGCCGTCGCAATCTGAAAACCGAACCTCCGCCTTGCGCGCCAGCGGATGCGAGGGCGGCGACACGATGCCCAGCACCACGTCGACGAACGCGCGCACCGTCAGGTCCTGATAGGATTGCGGGTCGAACAGGATGCCGAAATCGACGTCGTTCGCGGCGATCGCGCGGCGGACCTGTTCGTTGCCCAGCACATGCACCCCCATGGTGATGCCGGGATGGCTTTGCTGGATCGCATGGATCGCGGCGGGCATCACGCCCTTTGCCAGCGCGTCGATGACCGCGATATCGACATGGCCGCGCTTCAATCCGCGCAGATCCTCGATCTGCGACAGCGTATCGCCCAGCTGCTTCTGCCAGCGGCCGCCCGCCGCCATCATCACCTCGCCCGCCGCCGTCAGCCTGAGCCCGGTCGGCAGCCGTTCGAACAGCTGCACGCCCAGTCGCGCCTCGGCATTCAGTATCTGTCGGTCGATCGCCGATGCCGATACCGACAGTTCATCGGCGGCCCGGCGGATCGAGCCGAGGCGCCCGACCGCCATGAAATAGCGGATGAACCGTGACAGCGCGGGCATGCGCTAATTTTTGCAACGGATCGTCGTCATCATTGCGTTTGAATGCAACGATCGCGCCCCGTACGTCAACGTCCAAGTCGAAGAAGGCAGGCGGCCGCATAGCGATGGCCGCACCGGACGGACTGGCGTGACGACGACGGACATGCACCGGCGCGGCTGCGAACAGGAGAGGCGGGGACATTAGCGACGACCCGGACGTGGGGAACCGGTCGGGCGTCACAGGGGGGCTGACCATGACGATGCTTGCGCGCTCGAACTCCATCGACCTGCACCGATCGAAACCGGGTCGCCGCACCGGCCCCGCCCTGTTCGCGGCGCTGCTGTGCGGAACGGCACTGGCCATGCCCGCGCAGGCGCAGGAAGCGGCCGCCACGGCCGAGGCCGATGCGCAGGACGGCAACGACATCGTCGTCACCGGCTCGCTCAACGCGCTGCCGGTCAAGGACGTCGGCTCGGTCTTCGGCTTCGACAAGACGCTGGTGGAAACGCCGCGCTCGGCCTCGACGATCAGCGACGAACAGATCGAACGCTTCGGCATCACCGAAATCTACGATCTCGTCGCGCAGTCGCCGGGTACCTTCACCAACTCCTTCTTCGGGGTCGGCGGCGCGCTCGATATCCGCGGCACGCCGGGCGAGACCTATTTCCGTGGCGTCCGCCGTCTCGACAATGCCGGCAACTATCCGACGCCGATCGCCGCCGCCGACCGGATCGACATCGTGCGCGGCCCCGCCTCACCGATCTACGGCCCGTCCAAGACCGGCGGCTACGTGAACTTCGTGCCGAAATCGGCGCGCGTCGCGGGCGGCGCGCTGCTGAGCGCCCCGCGCGGGGAGGTCAGCTATACCGGCGGCAGCTGGGACCGGAACAATCTGCGCGCCGAGGTGCGCGGCCCGGTGCGCGTGCTCGGCGCCGATCTCGGCTACAGCCTTTATGCCGAGATCGAGGATTCGGGCAGCTATTACCGCAACATGTCGACCAAGCAGACGATCCTGCAAGGCTCGTTCGACCATCAGCTGACCGACCGCATCCGCATTGAATTCGGCGGCCAGTACCAGAATTTCAAAGGGCAGCAAAATGGTGGCTGGAACCGCCTGACCCAGCAGCTGGTCGACGACGGCACCTATATCACCGGCACCGCCAAGCCGCTCGACACCGATGGCGACGGGCAGATCTCGCAGGGGGAGATCAACGCCTCGATCCCCGGCGGCCTATCGATCTTCGGCAATTTCACCTGCCCGAACAGCAGCTTCAGCCCGTTTGCCAGCGGCTTCACCGACGCCTGCTTTACCCAGACCTATCCGCAGCTCAACCTCGTCAACACCGGCACCGCCAAGCTCAGCCGCCGCGACGTGCTGACCGGCACCGAGGACAAGCTGACCAACAAGCAGACGACGCTCTATTACGACGTCACCTATGACGGGCCGGGCGAGCTAACGCTGAAGAACCAGCTGTTCTTCGACAATACACAGAATATCAACAACAACGATTACGGCTTTTCGCAGCGCGTCAATTCCTATGTCATCGAGGACAAGATCGTCGTCGCCAAGTCGATCGACACCGGCATCGGCAAGTTCTCGGGCCAGTTCTCGCCGTCGATCCGCTATGTCAATTTCAACTATGGCGACGATTTCGATTTCGAATATTTCCATCGCGTCGACCTGACGCAGGGCTATACGCCGGCGTCGAACCGGCTACTCGCCAACGAATGCAATTGCGGCTATACCGACCGGGTGTTCGGCCACACGACCGACTATGGTCTCGCCGCGCTGGTCGACCTCGACTTCACCTTCGGCCTCGATCTGCTGCTGGGCGGCCGGTATGACAAGGTCGACGCCTCGTCGCGCTACGACGCGACGGTGATGGACCGGGTGCCGACGCTGAATTCGGCCAAGGGCAGCGACGATGGCTGGTCGTGGACCGCCAGCGCGTCGTATAAGCTGCCCTTCGGCATCATCCCCTATGCGACCGCGTCGCAGCAGTCGACGATCGTCGTCGGACAGGGGGCGGAGGTGCTGCCCGAAGCGGTCGCGTCGGGCTTCATGTCGACCTCGCGCCTGTACGAAGGCGGGGTGAAGGGCAGCTGGCTCAACGACACCCTCTATGCCGCGCTGTCGGTGTACAAACAGAACCGGACCGACTTCAACATCCAGTCGATCACCGTCAACCAGGCGGTCGAGACCAAGGGCGTCGAAGCCGAAGCACGCTGGGCGGTCGATCGCCACCTGCTCGTGACCGGTGCCTATACCCATACCGAGGTCGTGAACCTGACCGGGCTTCAGGCGGGAACGCTGTTCAGCTTCTTCGGGATCGAGGATCTGGTCAACGTCACCGACCCGACGCTGCATCTGGGCGGACAGCCGATCGGCCTCGTCCCGATCAACAGCCGCAGCGATGCGCGCCGCGCCGGCATCCCCGCCAACCTCTATTCGGCCACCGCCACCTATGGCTTCGACAACGGCCTGTCGTTCAGCGGCAGCGTGGTGAAGGTCGACTCGGTCTTTTCGGGCCAGTCGCAGGCGGTGCGCCTGCCGGGCTATACGCTGGTCGACCTGTCCAGCTCGTACCAGACCGGCCCGTGGCTGTTCCGCGGTGTCGTCAAGAACGCGACCAATGCGCGCTATTTCCGCGCCAACTTCACCGAATTGTTCGGCAGCACCATCGTGCTCCCCGAACGGCCGCGCAGCTTCCTCGCCTCTGCCGTCTATAAATTCTGATGGTGCGCGCGGGGAGTGCCGGCGACTGGCACCCCCCGCCCCGCCGGAGTATCGATCATGCGTCCTTTCGTCACCGGCCTGCTGCTCGCCGCCGCCGCGCCCGCCCTGTCGGCCCATGCCGCACCGGCCCCGCCGCCCGCGCCGCTATGCGCCATCGCCGCGCCCTGCGCCAAACCGCTCCCGGTACGGATGGTGGTCGTCACCATGTTCGAGATCGGCAAAGACGAAGGCGACACCGCCGGCGAGTTCCAGCTGTGGAAGACGCGGCGCAACCTGTATCAGCGCATCCCCTTCCCGCACGGCTATCACGATCTCTATTACAATCCCGAAACGCAAATACTGGGCGTGGTCACCGGCGTCGGATCGGTCCGCGCGGCATCGGCGATCACCGCGATCGGCCTCGACACCCGGCTCGACCTGTCGCACGCCTATTGGCTGGTGGCGGGGATCGCCGGCATCGATCCCGAGGACGCCTCGATCGGTTCGGCGGCATGGGCGCGCTATGTCGTCGACGGCGATCTGGCGCATGAGATCGACGCGCGCGAAATCCCGGCCGACTGGAAAAGCGGCTATTTCCCGCTCGATCGCCAGGGGCCGAACGATCCCGCCCCGCCCCGCCAGGACGGCGGCGAGATATTCGCGCTCAATCCCCGGCTGACGGAATGGGCCTATCGCCTGACCCGCGACACCGCGCTGCCCGACGATCCGGGGATTGCCCGCGAACGCGCGCGCTATACCGACCATCCCAATGCGCGAAAGCCGCCCTTCGTGCTGATCGGCGACCAGTTCTCGGCCATGACCTTCTGGCACGGGAGCCTGCTCAACCGCTGGGCCAACGACCACATGCGCTATTTCACGCAGGGCAAGGGCAGCTTCGTCACCAGCGCGATGGAGGAGACCGGCACGCTGCAGGCGATCGACTATCTCTCGAAGATCGGCCGCGTCGATAAGGACCGCGTCCTCGTCCTGCGCACCGGCAGCAACTATACGCTGCCGCCGCCCGGCGTCACCGCCGCCGACTATCTGCTGCGCGAGAATGAAGGCTATGCCGGGCTGAACGCCTCGGTCGAAAGCCTGTACCGCGTCGGCAACCGGGTGGTCGACGAACTGCTCACCCATTGGGACCGCTACCGCACCACACCGCCCCAATGATGCTGACCGTCCTCCATTCGGCCGCTGTGCTCGTCACCATGGACGATGACGGGCGCGAGATCGCCGATGGCGCGATCGCGTGGCGCGACGGGGTGATCACCGCGATCGGCACGACCGAGGCGCTGGCCCCGTTGCGACAGGTCGCCGACCGGACGATCGATGCGCGCGGCTGCGTGGTGACGCCGGGGCTGGTCAACACCCATCACCACCTGTTCCAGTCGCTGACCCGCGCGGTGCCGGGCGCGACCGATGCCTCGCTATTCGGTTGGCTCAAGCGGCTCTATCCGATCTGGGCGCGCTATCGCCCCGACGACGTCCATGCCGCCACGCGCCTCGGGCTGGCCGAACTGGCGCTGTCGGGCTGCTCGCTCAGCACCGATCATCTCTATCTTTACCCGAACGGCGTCACCCTCGACGACACCATCGCCGCCGCCGCCGATATCGGCCTGCGCTTCCACGCCACGCGCGGCAGCATGAGCGTCGGCGAAAGCGCGGGCGGCCTGCCCCCCGATGCGCTGGTCGAGCGCGAGCCGGCGATCCTCGCCGACACGATCCGCGTGATCGACCGGTTCCACGATCCCGCTCCCGGTGCGATGGTCCGCATCGCCGTCGCCCCCTGTTCGCCCTTTTCGGTCAGCGAGGGGCTGATGCGCGACGCCGCGCTGCTCGCCCGCGACAAGGGCGTGATGCTGCACACCCATCTGGCCGAGGATGACGATGACGTCGCCTTCTCGCTCGAACGGTTCGGTTGCCGGCCGGGCGTCTATGCCGAACGCCTGGGCTGGACCGGGCCGGACGTGTGGCTGGCGCATTGCGTCAAGCTCGACGCCGACGAGATCGCGCTGTTCGCCGCGACCGGGACCGGCGTGGCGCACTGCCCCTGCTCGAACTGCCGCCTCGGTGCGGGCATCGCGCCCGTCACCGCGATGCTCGCCGCCGGGGTGCCGCTGGGACTCGGCGTCGACGGATCGGCATCGAACGACAGCGGCAATTTATTGCTGGAGGCGCGGCACTCGATGCTCCTCCAACGCGTCACCACCGACGCACAGGCGCTGTCGCCCCGCGCCGCGCTGCGCCTCGCGACGCGCGGCGGGGCGGAAATGCTCGGCCGCGACGATTGCGGTGCGCTGACCGTCGGGCGCCGTGCCGATCTGGCGGTATGGGACGTGGCGACCGCCGCCAACACCGGGGCATGGGATTCGGTCGCGGGGCTGGTGCTGTGCCCGCCGGCGGGCGTGCGCGACCTGTTCGTCGAAGGGCGCGCGGTGGTCGCGGGCGGCGTGCTGGTCGGCGTGCCGCTGGCGACGGTCCTCAGCGATGCAGGCCGCTCGGTAGCGCGACTGCGCGACGCCGCCTGATCGTTACGCCATCGGGTCCTCCGCCGTCGACCGCGCGCTGAAAAAGGCGTTGAGGCCGACCGCGCTGATCGATGCCAGCACGATCCCCGAATGGAGCAGCGGGGCGAGTGCTGCCGGCATCGCCTGGAAGAACCGGTCGGACAGCACCGGGATCAGCCCGATGGCGATCGACACGGCGATGGTGACCAGGCGTTCGAAGGTCAGTTCGACCGACCCGAGGATGCGGATCCCGGTCGCCGCGATCATCCCGAACATCACCAGCGCCGCCCCGCCGAGCACCGGCAGCGGCACCGCCGCGACCAGCGCCGCCAGCTTCGGACAGAAGCCGAGCGCCAGTAACACGCCCCCCGCCCCCGCGCAGACGAAGCGCGACCGGACGCCGGTGATGCTCAACAACCCGATATTCTGCGCGAAGGAGGTGTAGGGAAAGGTGTTGAACACCCCGCCCAGCACCGTGCCCGCCGCATCGCC
This sequence comes from Sphingomonas lacusdianchii, assembly GCF_022664395.1. Classification (GTDB taxonomy): domain Bacteria; phylum Pseudomonadota; class Alphaproteobacteria; order Sphingomonadales; family Sphingomonadaceae; genus Sphingomonas; species Sphingomonas lacusdianchii. Next base: position 51,372 of record NZ_JAKRET010000019.1, read on the forward strand.
GCGCAGCCCGCGCACCATCTGCCGCCGGTCGACCGGGCGGCCGACCATCTGCCCGGCGGCCATGAACATGCCGAACGATTCGATCATCACCGTCATCATGACAAGGCACATCGCGATCGATGCCGGCAGTTCGAAGGTCGGCATGCCGAACTGGAACGGCCGCACCAGCGCGAACCATGGCGCGTCGCGCACCGGACTCAAGTCGACCTGCCCCATCGCGCCGGCGATCATCGTGCCGGCGACGGTCCCGACCAGCACCGCGCCGCCGCGCAGCAACCCATGGCCGAACCGCATCAGGCACAGCACCACGCCGAGCGTCAGCAACGCCAGCGACAGATGCGCCGGCGCGCCATAGCCGGGATCGGTCGGCTGCCCGCCCGCGGTCCAATTGATGCCGACCCGCATCAGGCTGAGCCCGATCGATAGGATTACCGTGCCGGTCACCGCCGGCGGGAAGAGCCGTGACACCCGCCCGACGAACGGCGCGATCAGGAACCCTAACAGCCCGGCGACGATCACCGCGCCATAGATGCCGCGCAGCACCGTTTCGGGCGGCGTGCCCGCTGCATTGCCGGTCGCGATCATCGCCAGCATCGGGCTGATCGATGCGAAGGTCACCCCCATCACGATCGGCAGGCGGATGCCGACCTTGGGCAGGCCCAGCGTCTGGATCAGCGTCGCGAAGCCGCACGCGACCAGATCGGCACTGATCAGCAGCCCCAGCTGCGCGGGCGGCAGGTTCAGCGCGCGCCCGACCACCAGCGGCACCGCCACCGCCCCGGCATACATCACCAGCACATGCTGACACGCCAGCGGCAACAGCCGCCGCGCGGGCAGCATCGCATCGACGTCGTCCGCGATCGCGGCGACCGGTGCGGGTCCCTGCCCGGCGAGGGGCAACTGCGTCGTCGCCGATTGCATGGCGCCGGTCTCCGTCTGTCGATTGCGTGCTGCGGCGCAACCTATCGACAGCCGACCGGTCGCCACCAGCGCCGTTTCTGGAACGAAGCGATCGAGAAAAGGCATCGCTCAACCGCCACGCCAAGGCTATCGCGCGCGCCGCCGATTGCGCATGATGCGCGCCAAGTCCGACCCGAGGGAAGCTGCCCGCATGACCGACGATGCCTTCATCACCGCGCTGCCCAAGGCCGAACTGCATTTGCATATCGAAGGCAGCCTCGAACCCGAACTGATGTTCGACCTTGCCCGCCGCAACCGCGTCGCCATCCCCTTCGCATCGGTCGAGGCGGTGCGCGCCGCCTATGCCTTTTCCAACCTGCAGGACTTTCTCGACATCTATTATGCCGGCGCCGACGTGCTGCGGACGGCGGAGGATTTCCACGATCTGGCGGTCGCCTATTTCGACCGGGCGGCGGCCGACGGCGTCGTCCATGCCGAAATCTTCTTCGATCCGCAGACCCATACCGATCGCGGCATTCCGTTCGACACGGTGATGGAGGGGCTGCTGTCGGGCATGCACGCCGCCGGGGAACGGCACGGCCTGACGTCGAAGCTGATCCTGTGCTTCCTGCGCCATCTCGACGAGGACGCCGCCTTCGCGACCTTCGCACAGGCCGAAAAATGGCTCGACCGCATCGACGGTGTCGGCCTCGATTCATCCGAAGTCGGCCACCCGCCCTCCAAATTCGCCCGCGTCTTCGCGGCGGCGGGCGATGCGGGGTTGAAGCGCGTCGCCCATGCCGGCGAGGAGGGGCCACCCGCCTATGTCCATGAGGCGCTCGACCTGTTGCGCATCGACCGGCTCGACCATGGCAATCGCGCGCTCGAGGATCCGCTGCTCACCGCGCGTCTCGCGCGCGAGGCGATGACGCTGACCGTCTGTCCGCTGTCCAACCACAAGCTGTGCGTGGTCCCGGACATGGCCGATCACCCGATCGACCGGATGCTGGCGCTGGGGCTGCGCGCGACGATCAATTCGGACGATCCGGCCTATTTCGGTGGCTATGTCGGCGACAATTACCGCGCGGTCGCGCAGGCGCGCGGCCTGTCACGCGGCGATCTCGTGACGCTCGCGCGCAACAGCTTCCTCGGATCGTTCCTCGACGATGCCGCCATCGCCGCGCATCTCGCCCGATTGGATGGCTTTGCGCGCTCGGCAGGCGGTGGACAAGCGGACCCGGTCTTGTAGGAATGCGGCGGTCCTGCCGCCCGTCCGGCCCTTCGATGGAAACGCCGTGGTACCCAAAATCTATCTGTCCGCCGACCGCCTGCTCGAAGATTCGTTCCGCCTCGGCAACCTCGTCTTCGATTCAGGATTCCGCCCGACGCATATCGTCGGCATCTGGCGCGGCGGCGCGCCGGTCGGCATCGCGGTGCAGGAACTGCTCGAATATCGCGGGGTACAGAGCGACCATATCGCGATCCGCACCGCCTCCTATACCGGCATCGACCAGCAGGAACCGCAGGTCCGCATCTACGGCCTCGGCCATCTGGTGGACGTCCTCAATCCCGAGGACCGGCTGCTGCTGATCGACGACGTGTTCGATTCGGGCCGCTCGATCCGGGCGCTGCTGAAGGAGTTGAGCGATCGCTGCCGCAACAACCTGCCCGACGAGGTGAAGGTCGCGACCGTCTATTACAAACCGTCGCGCAACGTGACCGACCTGAAGCCCGACTTCTTCGTGCACCAGACCAATGACTGGCTGATCTTCCCGCACGAGATCAACGGCCTGACCACCGACGAAATCCGCGCGCACAAGCACGGCGCCGACATCATCCTGCGCTGACGGCGGCGGGGCAACCGCCCCGCCCGCCTCTATTCCCCCGCGCTCGCGATCGCCACTTCCTGCGGGTCGCCGATCACCACGCCGACGCGCTGGTGCAGGCCATGCGGCGCGATGTCGAGGATGCGGTCATGGCCGTCGGTCGCGCTGCCGCCCGCCTGTTCGATCAGCATCGCCATCGGGTTCGCCTCGTACAGCAGCCGCAGCCGCGCCTTGCCCGCCTGCCGGTGGTCGGCGGGATAGAGGAACACGCCGCCCCGCTTCAGGATGCGGTGAATGTCCGCCACCATCGATGCGGTCCAGCGCATATTGTAATCGATGCCGAGCGGCCCTTCGCTGCCGAGGATGCGTTCCTCGATATAGCGGGCGATGGTCGGCGACCATTGGCGGCGGCGCGCCATGTTGATCGCGAATTCTCGAGTGCCGGCGGGAATGCGCATCGGCCCGTCGGTCAGCCGCCACGACCCGACCTCGCGGTCGAGGGTGAATTCATACACCCCGTCGCCGACCGTCAGCACCAGCAGCGTCTGCGGCCCATAGATCGCATAGCCCGCCGCCACCTGATCGCGGCCGGGTTGCAGGAAGTCGGCTTCGGTCACGTCGCGCCCGGCGCAGTCCTCCGGCGCGCGCAGCACCGAAAAGATCGTGCCGACCGACAGGTCCACATCGACATTGCTCGACCCGTCGATCGGATCGAACAGCAGCAGATATTCGCCCTTGGGATAGCGATTGGGGATGCGATGGATCGTCTCCATCTCCTCGGACGCCATGCCCGCCAGATGGCCGCCCCATTCATTGGCATCGAGCAGCAGTTCGTTGGCGATCACGTCCAGCTTCTTCTGGACCTCGCCCTGCACATTCTCGCTGCCCAGCGCGCCGAGCACGTCGCCCAGCGCCCCCTTCGAGATCGCATGACCGATCGTCTTGCACGCCCGCGCGACGGTTTCGATCAGCAGGCGCAGCTCGGCGGGGCAGCTTTCGGCGTCGCGGCGCTGCTGCTCGATCAGGAACCGCGACAGGGTGATCGCGCCTTGCGCCGCCGGTTGGGGATTCGTCATTCGCTGTCCTTTCGTCGGCCTGCCGGCGCTCGGGCCTGTATGCGATGCATTCGTTTCGCACGGAAGACAGGAACGACGATGCCAGCAACCCGTTCGCTCGGCAGCGAAAACCGCAAGCGTAGCCACAGGAAAGCGGAGGAACATCATGGATATAGCGGTAACGACGCTGGTCGAGCGCATCGCGCGCACCCTGGCCGGGCTCGATCACAGCGCCAACGGCGCGGGAAGCGAGACGTCGGCGGCGACCAGCGTCGACGAAACTTGGCGCGCCTATCTGGCGCAGGCCGATGCGGTGCTGCGGACGATCCGCGAACCGTCCGGGGCCATGTCGGCGGCCGGCGACCCGGCGATCTGGTCGGCGATGCTCGACGCTGCGATCGCCGAGTCCGAGACGGTCTGACAGGATCGGGGCGGATCGCGTGGGAAAGCGCGATCCGCCCGCCGACCTCAATCCCTGAACGGGTTGAGCGTCTCGATCGTGCCGTCGGGACGGAAGGTCAGTTCGGTGATCTTGGCCGAGCGCAGATGGTTTTTGTTCGACAGCTGCGTGTCGTGATACGCCAGATACCATTTGCCGCCGAATTCGAACACCGACCCATGGCTGGTCCAGCCCTGTACCGGTTCGAGGATGCGGCCGGTATATTTGAACGGGCCATAGGGCGTATTCCCGACCGCATAGGCGAGGTAATGCGTGTCCCCGGTCGAATACATGTAATAATATTTGCCGCCGCGCTTGAAGACCCACGACCCTTCGAAGAACCGCCGGTCATGGTCGCCGCCCAGCACCGGCTTGCCGTTCTCATCGACGATCGTCGCGTCGCGCAGCGGTTCGGCAAGCTGCTTCATGTCGGGGCCGAGGCGCGCGACCTTGCCCGACAGCGCCGGCTTGTCGTCCTGCTTCAGGTCGGTGTCGCCGGCATTGGGATCATATTTTCCGGTGGCCCAGCGCTGCAACTGCCCGCCCCAGATGCCGCCGAGATAGAGATAGCTCTGTCCGTCATCGTCGGTGAACACCGCCGGGTCCATCGAATAGGCGCCCTTGATCGGCTGCGGTTCCGCCTTGAACGGGCCGACCGGCGAGGAAGAGGTGGCGACGCCGATGCAGAACACGCCCTGTTTGTCCTTGGCCGGGAAATACAGATAATAGGTACCGTTCTTGTACGCGGCGTCGGGCGCCCACGCCTTTTCGGACGCCCATGGTATCTGCTTCAGGTCGAGCGCGACCGGATGCACCGTCACCGGTCCGCCCGGCCGGTCCATGCTCAGCACCTGATAGTCGTGCATCGCATATTGGCTGCCCAGATCGTCGTCGGGAATGCCGGCATCGACATCATGGCTGGGATAGACATAGATTTTGCCGTCGAAGACATGCGCCGACGGATCGGCGAAATACAGATCCTTGACCAGCGGCTGCGCCAGATAGCGCTTGCCCTCGGGACTGCGCGCCTCCTCGCCCGCATTGCCCGCCGCAGCGGCGTTGGCGGCGGCGTCGTTCTGTACGGCGTTGTCGGCGGAGCACCCTGCGAGCAGCGCCAGCGCGGCCGCAGCCGCCGGAAATTTCATCGAAAGACGCAACAGCCCATCCTCTCATCTTGGTCCGGCGCGGCTTATGCCGCTGCTACGATAGCGCTACCATTCGCGGCACGCCGGCTGCAAGAGGCTGGACGTCGGGTGCTGTCGCTGCCGCCGCCCACGGAACGCGCCGAACGACGGCACCCGTGATATTAGGCATCGTGGACAAAGGGTAGCCAGAGCAGAACTGATGCGAGGCTGACAAAGCCGATGTAGGATTCTGCGGTTTTGTCGTACCGGGTGGCGACCCGTCGCCAATTCTTGAGCTTGTTGAACAAG
>NZ_JAKRET010000002.1 GCF_022664395.1 Sphingomonas lacusdianchii
AGCTCCATGCGGTCGCCGACGCGAACGGGCGCCCGTTGAGCTTCTTCATGACAGCAGGCCAGGTCAGCGACTACACCGGCGCGGCAGCTCTGCTCGATGATCTGCCAAAAGCACAGTGGCTGCTCGGTGACCGTGGCTATGATGCAGACTGGTTCAGGGACGCCCTGCACGCCAAAGGCATCCAGCCCTGTATCCCGGGCCGAAAATCTCGCAATCAACCAGTCAGATACGACAAGCGCCGCTACCGACGACGCAGCCGCATCGAGATGATGTTCGGCCGTCTGAAAGACTGGCGGCGTGTCGCCACCCGCTACGACCGCTGCCCAATCGCCTTCTTCTCGGCCATCGCTCTCGCCGCCACCGTCATCTTTTGGCTGTGATCAACGAGTCCTGACCCTAGATTGCTGACGCCCCAGCGCAGGATATTGCCTGCCGCGACAAGCCGCTCCATTGCCTCGACCGTCTCCGCCAGCGGCACGTTGCCGCGCCAGTGCAGCAGGTAGAGGTCGAGCCGATCGGTGCCGAGCCGTTCGAAGCTCGCCTCGCACGCGCGCGGCAGCCGGTCGCGTGAAGCGTTCTGCGGATAGGCCTTGCTGACAAGAAACACGTCGTCGCGCGTACCCGCGATGGCTTCGCCGACGAGGCGTTCGGACTCGCCGTCGGCATACATCTCGGCGGTGTCGATCAGCGTCAGGCCGAGTGATAGCCCCTCGCGCAACGAAGCGATCTCCTGCGACAGCCGGCCAGCGTCCTCCGCCATCATCCAGGTGCCTTGGCCGAGCGCGGGGACGGTCGTGCCGTCGGGAAAGCGAATAGTCTTCATGCGGCAAGGAACGCCTGACGTCGTCGATCGGATCACCTCGCGGGGCCGGCCGGATCGTTTGATCGGGCGTTTCCGCCCGTGTCAGCTGACTCCCAGCCCGCACGCCGCTGATTGTGCGTCCTGGGGCCGATCAAAGCGGCAAGATAGGTGTGCAAACACTGTTTGCGGACTGTGCCAATTCTCTGTAGCAACGGGCTGTGCAGACGGTTTCTGCATGTCAGTAATATCACGCACTTAATAGTGCCTTGTCTGGGGCGTGGAATCCTGCCGCCCTAGCCATCTGCATGAAATCCAAGCCAATCGGCTGCTAAGTGTTTCAAGGTGCTGGGTGACTATCAGGGTCAGCCGTTGGCACATGCACAATTGCGCATCGGATTGTGACAATGCTCTGGCCGGGAAGGCCGCGGTTTTGGACTGTCTTCAACACGTTTACCGGCGTGCGCATATTTTCTGGTGGCGTTGGATTCATCGTTTGTTGGATCTGCCACCGCACCCCTGTTCGCGCAATCCACATCATGCCTACGAAGAAGGCCTGGTTGTCACCGGCGGGACGACAGCCACGTCCGCGCTCGGCGGGTAACGGCGGCCCGATGAGCGACCATTCCTCATCGGACAAACCGATCCGCTCGCACTAGCCTGCCTCCGAATGCCAGCCTTGCATCACTAGCCAAGTGCGCCGTGAAGCTCTGTCCAGGATGCCCCACGAGACGTGACAAACGAAATTGTTGACGTTCGTCCGAAAATTGATACGCCTTCAAACGAAAATAGGGGAGGCGGCGGTGGCATCGCACATTCTGGTGATCGATCAGGGTACGACCTCTACGCGTAGTATCGTCTTCGATGGTGCGGCCCGGCGGGTGGCGATCGCGCAGGCCGAGTTCCCGCAACATTATCCCGCGCTGGGATGGGTCGAGCATGACCCGGAAGATATCTGGCGCGATGCGGTGGCGACCGCGCAGCAGGCGATCGAGCACAGCGGCGTCGACGCGTCGGCGATCGCGGCGATCGGCATCACCAACCAGCGCGAGACCGTTGTCGTGTGGGACCGCGCGACCGGCGAGCCGATCCATCGCGCGATCGTATGGCAGGACCGGCGCGGTACTTCATTGTGCCAACAGTTGAAAGCGGACGGTGCGGACGATCTGGTGCGCCAGCGGACCGGCCTGCTGATCGATCCCTATTTCTCCGCGACCAAGCTCGCGTGGTTGCTCGATCACGTCGAAGGCGCACGCGCGCGGGCCGAGCGTGGCGAACTGGCGTTCGGGACGATCGATAGCTTCCTGTTGTGGCGGCTGACCGGCGGTAGCGTCCATGCGACGGATGTGACGAATGCGAGCCGGACGATGATGTTCAACATCCATCGGGGCGAATGGGACGCGGAATTGTGTCGCCTGCTGCGCGTGCCGATGGCAATGCTGCCCGAAGTGCAGGATAACGCACACGTCTTCGGTACGACCGACCTGTTCGGGGCGGCGATCCCGATCGCCGGCATGGCGGGCGACCAGCAGGCGGCGCTGTTCGGTCAGGCCTGTTTCCGGCGCGGCATGGCGAAGTCGACCTATGGCACGGGCTGCTTCATGCTGCTCAATACGGGCGAAGAGGCGGTGGCATCGCAGCACCGGTTGCTGACGACGCCCGCCTATCGACTGGATGGCAAGACGACCTATGCCCTTGAGGGATCGATCTTCGTCGCGGGCGCGGCGATCAAGTGGCTGCGCGACGGCCTGGGCGTCATCACCCATGCCCGCGAGACCAACGACATGGCGACGCGCGTGCCCGACAGCCATGGCGTCTATATGGTGCCCGCCTTTGTCGGGCTGGGCGCGCCCTATTGGGAGCCGGATGCACGCGGAGCGATCTATGGCCTGACGCTGGACGCGACGGCGGCGCATCTGGCGCGGGCGGCGCTGGAATCGGTCGCGTATCAGACGATGGACCTGGCCGAAGCGATGCAGGCCGATGCCGGCACGGGGCCCGCGATCCTGCGGATCGATGGCGGGATGGCGGCCAACGACTGGTTGTGCCGCTTCCTCGCCAGCATGATCGAGACGCCCGTCGAACGCCCGGTCGACCTGGAGACGACGGCGCGCGGCGCGGCGTTCCATGCCGGGTTGGCGACCGGGATGTGGTCGGGGCTCGATGCGCTGGAGCGGCTATGGTCGCGCGAGGCCTGTTTCGAACCGGCCATGGATGCGCCGACCCGCGCGCCGCTGGTCGCGGGCTGGCGGCATGCCGTGCAGCGGACGCTTCGGACGGTTCGATGAAGCGGCGCATCCTGATCGGCAACTGGAAGATGCATGGCGATGGCGGCTCGCTGTCGGCGATGGCGACGATCGCCGAACAGGCCGCTGCGGCGTCAGGGGTGGCGGTGGCGCTATGTATCCCGGCGACGCTGATCCACCGGGCGGCGTCGGCGTTCCCGATGCTATCGATCGGCGGGCAGGATTGTCACCCCGCCGCGGCCGGGGCGCATACCGGCGAAGTTTCGGCGACGATGCTGCGGGAAGCCGGTGCGCGCCTCGTCCTGGCCGGCCATAGCGAGCGACGCGCGGCGGGCGAGGACGATGCACTGGTCGCCGCGAAGATCCGCGCGGCGCAGGCGGCAGGTCTTTGTGCGGTGCTGTGTGTCGGTGAATCGATCGAGATGCGGCAGCAGGGACAGGCGCACGCGATGGTCGAGGCGCAGCTTCGCCAGTCGCTTGCCGGCGTCGATTTGGCCAATCTGGTCATCGCGTACGAACCGGTCTGGGCGATTGGCAGCGGGACGATGCCGACGGCCGCCGAAGTGGCCGAGATAACGCGACGGATCGCGGCGCAGGTCGGGGACGTGCCGATCCTCTATGGCGGATCCGCGACGCCGGGCACGTGCGAACCGTTGTTGGCCGATGGCGGCATCGACGGTTTCCTCGTCGGCGGGGCCAGCCTGTCGCCGGTGTCGTTCGGGGCGATGATTGCCTTGCTCGAACAGGCGGGGCGGCCGGTGTCCGATTAGTATCCGATACGCATGCAACATAATCGCCGCCGGGAATGGAATTCGGCGGTCCGGTCGGTGAAGGAACCCGATGATGACGTTTGACAATCCACCGGCGCAAGGCGCGATCACCCTGTCGCGGTTCCTGATCGAGCAGCAGCGCCGCGACGCCGAAAGCTGCCCGGCCGAACTGCGCCTGCTGATCGAAACCGTCGCGCGGGCGTGCAAGACGATCGGCCATGCGATCTCGAAGGGGGCGCTGGGCGACGTGCTCGGCGCGCTGGGCAGCGAGAATGTGCAGGGCGAGGTCCAGAAGAAGCTGGACGTGATCGCCAACGAACTGCTGCTCGATGCCAATGAATGGGGCGGCCATCTGGCGGGCATGGCGTCCGAGGAGATGGAGACGATCCATCGCATCCCCAATCGCTATCCCAAGGGCGAATATCTGCTGCTGTTCGATCCGATCGACGGGTCGAGCAATGTCGATGTGGACCTGTCGGTCGGCACGATCTTTTCGGTGCTGCGCGCGCCGGAGGACTGCGCCGGGCGCGACGTGACCGAAGCCGACTTCCTGCAACCCGGCCGCGATCAGGTGGCGGCGGGCTATGCGATCTACGGACCGCAGACGCTGCTGGTGCTGACGGTCGGCGACGGGGTGTATGAGTTCACGCTCGACCGCGAGGTCGGGTCGTGGCGGCTGACCGACGGGCCGATGCGCATTCCCGCCGGCACGCGCGAATTCGCGATCAACACCTCGCGGCGGCGGCAATGGTCGCCGGGGGTAAGCCGCTATATCGAAGAACGGATTCAAGGGTCCGAAGGGCCGCTCGGCATCGATTACAATATGCGCTGGACCGCATCGATGGTGGCGGACATTCACCGCATCCTGAAGCGCGGCGGGGTGTTCCTGTACCCGGCGGATCACCGCAGCGCCGGCAAGGCACGGCTGCGGCTGCTCTATGAAGCCAATCCCATGGCGATGCTGATCGAACAGGCCGGTGGGCTGGCCAGCAATGGCTATCAGCCGATCATGACCATCGCGCCGGTCGGCCTGCACCAGCGGGTAGGCGTCCTGATCGGCGATGCCGAGGAAGTACGGACATTGACCGAGACGTACGACGGATAAGCGCGGGATCGCGGTCCTCGACGGTCGGCGGATCATCGGGGGCTGAGACGGGCGAGCGACGTTCGGACGACGGCGCATTCCGAACATAGCGTAAGCAACGGACGTCCCGCCCCCGCCCTGCGAGGCAGCGGTGCCGTGGCGTCGAGACCGGCGGCGGCCAGCGTGTCGGACCGAATGCCCACGGTTGCGCGATCGCCGTGCGGCTGCTGCCGCTCCACGCTCCAAGCGGCCAATCCGGCACATCTGCTGGTTCGGACACGGGCGGCCTTACTTAGAGCGGGCGCGCTTTCGAACTATCGCCACAAATCGATGCGAAAGTTCGTTTTTTCGATTGATTGCTTTCGTTCGCGCGTAGATATGTTCGTTATGCGAGTCGAAGCGAAACCTTCCGAGTTCGATCTGCTGGTCGTCGGCGGCGGCATCAACGGTGCCGGCATCGCGCGCGATGCCGCCGGCCGGGGGCTGTCGGTGATGCTGGTCGAGCAGGACGATCTGGCCAGCCACACCTCGTCGGCATCGACCAAGCTGATCCATGGCGGCCTGCGCTATCTGGAATATGGCGAGTTCCGTCTGGTGCGCGAGGCGCTGATCGAGCGCGAGCGGCTCTGGGCGATGGCGCCGCACATCATCTGGCCGCTGCGCTTCGTCCTCCCGCAGACCCAGTCGCCGCGACCGGCGTGGATGGTGCGGTTGGGACTGTTCCTCTACGACCATCTGGGCGGGCGCAAGAAACTGCCGGCGACCGAGACGGTGCGGCTGAACGCGTCGGCGTTTGGCAACGGGCTGAAGGATCGCGCCGGTCGCGGCTTCGTCTATTCGGATTGCTGGGTCGAGGACAGCCGGCTGGTCGTGCTGAACGCCCGCGATGCCGCCGATCGCGGAGCGCAGGTGCTGACCCGGACCCGGCTGGTGCGCGCGACGCGCGACGGCGACGTCTGGACCGCGACGATCGCGGACGGTGCGGGTGAGCGGACGGTGCGGGCGCGCATCCTCGTCAACGCTGCCGGCCCATGGGTCGCCGACGTGCTGGAGCGCAGCGGCGACCACCGCGCTGAACGGCCGGTGCGGCTCATCAAGGGCAGCCACCTGATCGTGCCGAAACTATATGACGGCGATCATGCACTGATGCTGCAGAACCCGGACCGCCGGATCGTCTTCGCCATTCCCTATGAGCGCGATTTCACGCTGGTCGGCACCACCGACGAACCGTGGGAAGGCGCACCCGGCAAGGCGGCGATCGGTGCGGAGGAGACGCGCTATCTGCTCGACACCATCGCGCGCTATTTTACCCGCAGCGTGGGGGCCGACGATATCGTGTGGAGCTATGCCGGCATCCGCCCGCTCTACGACGACAATGCCGGCAGCGCGTCGGCGGTGACGCGCGACTATGTGCTCGACCTCGATGCCGATGACGGCAAGGCGCCGAAGCTCAGCATCTTCGGCGGCAAGATCACGACCTATCGCAAGCTGGCCGAACATGCGCTCGAAAAGCTCGCGCCCTTCTGTCCGGGGGCACGCGGGGCGTGGACGGCGGGCGCGACGTTGCCGGGTGGCGATTTCGCCGATTTCGACGCCTATCTGGCGAAGCTGGTCGCCGAACGACCGGGTCTGCCGCGCGACCTGCTGCACCGGCTGGTCCGTGCCTATGGCAGCTGCACGCGCGATCTGTTGGGCTCGGCCATGACGATGGCGGCGCTGGGCGAGGATCTGGGCGGCGGGCTGACGGTGCGCGAGGTCGAGTATCTGCGGACGCGCGAATGGGCGGTCGATGCCGAGGATATCCTGTTCCGCCGCAGCAAGCTGGGGCTGCATGTCCCAACCGGCACCGCCGAGCGGCTGGCGGCGTATCTGGCCAATGCGGCTCCGGCGCTGAGCGCGGCATGATCGCGACCGACCTGCCCGATGCGGTGGCGCAGCGCCATGCCGCGATTCTCGCCGTTGCGCGGCGGACGGGCAGCGTCGCGGTCGACGCGCTGGCCGCCGAACTGGGCGTCACGCCGCAGACGATCCGCCGCGACCTGAACCTGCTGGCCGAACGATCGATGCTGTCGCGCGTCCATGGCGGCGCGGTGGTCACCTCGGGCGTCGACAATCTGGACCGCGAGGCGCGCGGGCATATCGCGGCCGAGGCGAAGGCGGCGATCGGCCGGGCCGCGGCGGCGCTGGTGCCGAACGGGGCCAGCCTGTTCATCAATATCGGCACCACCACCGAAGCGATCGCCCGTGCGCTGGTCGATCATCGCCATCTGCTGGTCGTCACCAACAATCTGAACGTCGTGTCTATTCTGGCGTCGCGACCGACGATCGAGGTCGTGGTGGCGGGCGGACGGGTGCGGCCCAGCGACGGCGCGGTCGTCGGCGCGCTGGCCATGGATTTCATCGGGGGGTTCAAGGTCGATTATGCGCTGATCGGCGCATCGGCGATCGACCGCGACGGCAGCCTGCTCGATTTCGACATCGATGAGGTGCGGGTGTCGCAGCGGATCATCGATCACGCGCGCACCACGATCCTCGCGGTCGATCGCAGCAAGTTCGGCCGGCCTGCGCCGGTCCGTATCGCCGGGCTGGACCGGATCGACCATCTGGTGACCGACGCGCTCGACGATCCGCAGATCGCGGCAGCGTGCGAGGCGGCGCAGGTGAAGGTGACGCAAACCGCCTGACCGGAAGCACCGGCGGGCCAGGAGAGGGAGGGGAGCATGCGGCGGATTTCCAATCTGCGCTGGTGGATCGTCGGGCTCATCTGCCTCGGCACCATCGCCAATTATCTGGCGCGCAATTCGCTGGGCGTGCTCGCGCCCGAGCTGAAATCGACGCTGTCGATGTCGACGCAGCAATACAGCTATGTCGTCGGCGCGTTCCAGCTCGCCTATACCATCGGCCAGCCGATCGCGGGGGCGATCGTCGACCGCATCGGGCTGCGCGCGGGTTTCGCGATGTTCGGCATCGCGTGGTCGCTGGCCAATATGCTCCATGCGCTGGCGGCCGGATGGCTCGGCCTCGCGCTGTTCCGCGGGCTGCTGGGATTGGCGGAATCGGCGGCGGTGCCGTCGGGGATCAAGGCGATCGCCGAGTGGTTCCCGGCCCGCCAGCGCTCGGTCGCGGTCGGATGGTTCAATGCCGGCACCTCGCTTGGCGCACTGATCGCGCCGCCGGTGGTGGTGGCGGTGTCGCTCTGGGCCGACTGGCGGATGGCGTTCGTCGTCACCGGCGCGGTCGGGCTGTTGTGGGCGGCGGCATGGTATGCCTTTTACCGCAGCCCGGCGATGCACCCCGCCATCACCCCCGACGAAGCGGCGCTGATCGCCGCCGATCGTCCGGCCGCCGTCGCGCCGTCGAGCGCGCGGCAGATCGTGAAGAGCGGGCGCTTCTGGGCGCTGGCCGTGCCGCGCTTCCTCGCCGAACCGGCGTGGCAGACGTTCAGCTTCTGGATCCCGCTCTATCTCGCGACCGAACGCGGCATGGACCTGAAACAGATCGCGCTGTTCGCATGGCTGCCCTTCCTTGCTGCCGATCTGGGCGGGGTGTTCGGCGGCTATCTTTCGCCGCTCTTGATGAACCGGTTCAACCTGTCGCTGATCCCGTCGCGGGTGACCGGCGTCGCGATCGGTGCGGCGCTGATGATCGCGCCCGGCTTTATCGGTCTGGCCGGCAGCCCGTATCTCGCCATCGCGCTGTTCAGCGTCGGCGGCTTTGCGCACCAGATGATCTCGGTGCTGATCAATACGCTGTCGGCCGATGTCTTCACGCCGCAGGAGATCGGCACCGCCAACGGCTTTATCGGGCAGGCGGGGTGGACCGGCGGGCTGCTCTTCTCGCTGCTGATCGGGCAGCTCGCCGACGTCACCGGCTATGCGCCGCTGTTCGCCGCGCTGTCGCTGTTCGACGTGATCGGCGCGGTCGTGCTGATCGCCTGCCTGCCCATTCTCTCCCGGCCCAAGGAATTCCGATGAGACGCGCCACGCTTTCGAACCCGCCGCGCTTTGCGCTGACCGAACGGGCGCGGGGCCGGCTGACGCTGACCGCCGATACCGGTGCGGTCGCGCATCTCTTCGTGCTGGAGGAGGATGTCGCGCGGTTGCTGCTGCTGGCCGACGGAACCGTCACCAGCCCGCCGAGCTGGGCGATCGCGCCGGGCGCCACCGATATCGCCGAGCCGGGCCGCGACAGGATGGACGTGGCGGGTTTCACCTGTCCCGACCCCATGGTTTCCGAAGCCGACGACACGATCACCGTCACGACGCAGCGGTTGCGCGTCACCATCCGCCGCCACGGCCTGCATTGCACATGGGAGCAGCGCGACGGCGACGACTGGTGTCTGATGGCGACCGACCGACCGACGCAGGCCTATGATTTCGGCTGGTGGGACGGACGCGCGCACCATTATGTCGCGCGGCGGCCGGGCGAGCGCTTCTATGGCCTGGGCGACCGGACCGGCGATTGCGACCGGGCGGGGCGGTCGTTCCGGCTGACCAATGTCGACCCGATGGGCTTCGATGCGGAGACGAGCGACCCGCTCTACAAGTCGATCCCCTATCTGCTCGTCGCCGATGCCGAAGGGCGGTGTCATGGCAGCTTCTATGACAGCAGCGCCGATATCGCCGTCGATCTGGGGCGCGAGCTCGACAATTATCACGGTCTCTACCGCCACGTCGTTGCGAGCCATGGCGATGTCGACCTGTGGATGATCGCCGGCCCCGATCCGCTGGCGGTGACGCAGCGCTTTACCTGGCTGACCGGTCGCCCGGCGCTGATGCCGCGCTGGTCGCTCGGCTATTCGGGGTCGACCATGACCTATACCGACGCGCCTGATGCCGCGGCGCAGATGGGCGGGTTCCTTGACAAGCTGGCCGAACATGATCTCGGCTGCACGTCCTTCCATCTGTCGTCGGGCTATACGTCGATCGGCGACAAACGGTACGTGTTCCACTGGAACCGCGACAAGTTCCCCGACCCCGCCGGTTTTGTCGCCAGCTATGGCGATGCCGGCGTCCGGCTGGTCCCCAATATCAAGCCCGCCCTGCTGCGCAGCCATCCGCGCTATGACGAGGTCGCCGCCGCCGGCCTGTTCGTCAACGATGTCGACGGGCAGCCGGTCGAGGCACAGTTCTGGGACGAGGTCGGCAGCTATATCGACTTCACCAATCCCGCCGCCGCCGACTGGTGGCGCGCGCAGGTGCGCGATGCGCTGCTCGACCACGGCATCGTCGCAACGTGGAACGACAATAACGAATATGAGCTGTGGGACGCGCGCGCCCGGTTCGCCGGGTTCGGCAAGGCCGTTCCGGCGGCGGCGATGCGCCCGGTGCTGCCGCTGCTGATGACCCGCGCATCGCGCCGTGCGCAGGTCGAGGCGCGGCCCGACGAACGGCCCTATGTCGTCACCCGCTCGGGCATGGCCGGGCTGCAACGCTATGCCCAGACATGGAGCGGCGACAACCGCACCGAATGGAAGACGATCCGCTACAACGCGCGACAGGCGATCGGCCTTGCCCTGTCGGGGGTGTCGAACAGCGGTGACGATGTCGGCGGCTTTTCGGGACCTGCACCGTCGCCCGAACTGCTGGTGCGCTGGGTCCAGGCGGGTGTGCTGATGCCGCGCTTCTCGATCCATAGCTGGAACGACGACCGCACCGTCAACGAACCGTGGATGCACCCGGAAGCAACGCCCGCGATCCGCCGGCTGCTGGCGTTGCGACAGACGCTGGTGCCGTTCCTGTACGACCTGCTGCTGCGCTATCATCGCGACTATGCGCCGATGGTGCGTCCGCTCTGGCTGGATTTCCCGAACGATCCGGCGGCGTGGGGCGAGAGCGACGACCATCTGCTGGGGCCGGATTTGCTGGTGCCGCTGGTCGTCGAGCCGGGCGTGGCCGAGCGCGACGTGCGGCTGCCGGTCGGTGCCGACTGGATCGATGTCTGGACGGGCCGGCGCTTCGCAGGCGGCAGTACCGCACGACTGGCGGCACCGCTCGACGGACCGCCGCCGCTGCTGGCGCGGGCGGGATCGGCAATGCTGGTCGATCTGGCGACGGGCGGTTGGCGGCCGGGCGCGATGCAGCCGGGCATGTGGCTGTTCCCGCCGGAGACGGGCGCATTCGCCGCCGATGCGTGGGAGGATGCGGGCGACGGGCATGGCGCGGCGTGGCGCTGGTCGGTGACCGGCACCGCCGATGCCGCGTCGGTGCGGTTGCAGGTCGCGTGTGATGGCGCGCCGGCAGGACGCGCCATCACCCTGTTGCTGGCGCCCGGCGACCACCGCGAGATGCTGGTCGAGGGTGGCGAACCGATCGAGATCGCCGGGCGACGGGGCATGCGACTGATGCGATAACGGCAGCAGTCCCGCAAGTTCTGTCCAGTGTTCGGCATAGATCGGCCGATCGAATTCGTGCGTCTCAAGTATTTGTACAGCCACAATAGTTGTTTGTCAGTCCATTCAAGATAAATATACTTGATATGGCCTGACCAATGTGGAAGATGAGTGAATTGGGCGGCCGTAGAGAGTCGCCGAAATCAAAATTGCATTGGGGAGGGTTCGATGAATCTCATGCATTCGGTATGCCACGCGGCGCTGATCGTCGCGGCAACGGTCGCGGCGCAGCCGGCACTGGCGCAGGACGCGGATCAGGTCGCGGCGCAGACGCCGCCCGGCGCGCTGACCGCCGATCAGCAGAGTGCGCCGAACGGCCCGACCAGCGAAGTCGCCCCCAGTCCCGACGATGCCGGCGAAATCATCGTCACCGCCAACAAGCGCGCCGAGAATGTGCAGAAGGTGCCGCTCGCCGTATCGGTGATCGCACCGGCGCAACTGGCCAGTGCGGGCGTGCGCAACTTTGCCGATATCGGCAAGATCGCACCGTCGCTGGTCGTTCGCCCGGCCGAACAGCCGCAAAATTCGAACATCTCGCTGCGCGGCGTCGGCACCTTCGCCTTCGGCATCGGCGTGGAATCGAGCGTGGCGGTGATGGTCGACGAAGTGCCGCTGGCGTTCCAGGCGCGCGCCTTCACCGATCTTCCCGATGTCGAACGGATCGAGGTGCTGCGCGGGCCGCAGAGCACGCTGTACGGCAAGTCGGCCTCGGCGGGCCTGATCAATCTGATCACCCGCAACCCGACCGATACGCTGCGCGTGCGTGGCAATGCGTTGCTGACCACCGACGAGGAGCGCGGGCTGAATTTCAGCGTGTCCGGCCCGGCAGGCGACAATCTGGGCTATGTCGTGTCGGCGGCCTATAACTATTGGGACGGCAATGTCCGCAACGTGGTCAATGACAAGGAGGTCAATGGCCGCGAAACGCTGAACCTGCGCGGCAAGCTGCGCTGGGAACCGACCAGCGACGCCTCGCTGACCGTCGCCGCCAATTACATCAACGGCAACAGCGACGTGGGGCGCCCGTTCCTGCGCTTCCGCCAGAATGCCCGGTTGCGCGGGATCGCCGGCCAGACGCCGGACGTGGTGCTGCCCGGGGTAACCGTCGGCCCGGACAATCAGGACATCGCCAACAACTACGATTCGCGGACCAAATATCAGGGCGGCGGCGGCTATATCCGCGGCGAGTTTGCGCTGGGCGACATGAACCTCGTCACGATCAGCTCCTATGACCGGTTCCACCTGTACGACTATCTCGACCATGACGATACGGCGGCGACGGTCGCGCAGGGCAGCAATATCCAGGTCGGCCAGTTCAAGTCCGAACAGGTGACCGAGGAAGTCCGCCTTCAGTCGCCGAGCGAACAGCCGTTCCGCTACACCATCGGCGCCTATGTCGCGGGCGTGAAGTTCGAACGGCCCTTCTTCCGCGGGCCGTCCTTCTCGCTGGCCAACTGGTATGCCACGGCGCGCTCGCGGCAGGTCGCGGGCTTCGTCCAGGCCGACTGGTCGGTGATCGACGCGCTGACGCTGACCGGCGGGGCGCGCGTGCAGAATGAACGCGTGTCCTATACCTTTGCCGACAATCTGGCGCGCACCCGCTATGCCGGCAATGCCAGCGACACGGCGGCCACCTACCGCCTCAGCGCGCGCTATGATTTCACGCCCGACATCAACGGCTTCCTGACCTATGCGACGGGGTATAAGGGGCAGACCTACGACCTGACGACCGGGTTCAACCTGAACCGTGCATCGGCAGGACCGGTCCGTCCGGAACGGTCGCGCGACAAGGAGCTCGGCATCCGCAGCCAGTGGTTCAACCGGCGCCTGACGCTGAACGCGACGCTGTTCGACACCAATTATCGCAACCTGCAGGCGCAGACGATCGAGACGCTGGCCGATGGCACCTCCAACTACCGACTGACCAATGTCGGACGGCTGAACACTAAGGGCGTCGAGGTCGAGGGTTCGTTGCGGCTGGGTGAGGATG
Source organism: Sphingomonas lacusdianchii (assembly GCF_022664395.1). Taxonomy (GTDB): domain Bacteria; phylum Pseudomonadota; class Alphaproteobacteria; order Sphingomonadales; family Sphingomonadaceae; genus Sphingomonas; species Sphingomonas lacusdianchii. The sequence goes on from NZ_JAKRET010000002.1 coordinate 13,281, forward strand.
TCAGCCTGAACGGCGCGGTCACCTATCTCGATGCGCGCTATACCAGCTTCGACGTCGCCCAATGCTATCCGCTGCAGACCGCGGCGCAGGGCTGCACCGGCACGCCGACCCGCCAGAACCTGACCGACACCCGCGTGATCCAGGCGCCGGAATGGAAGTTCAACCTGGGCGGAGATTATTCGCCCGCGCTGACCGAGAACTTGCGCGGCATTGCCCAGTTCAACTGGCAGTATCAGAGCAGCCTGTATTTCCAGCCGCGCGACCCCGAGACGTTCCAGCCTGCCTTCCACATCGTCAATATCGGGCTGGGCGTGCGTGACGAAGATCGCCGTTGGGAGGTCGTGGCGTTCGTCAACAACCTGTTCGACCAGCAATATTACGGGTCGCTGGTCAACACCGCCGGCAATTTCGGCGGCAATATCGCGACGCAGGCGGTCCTACCGCGCGATTTCCGCCGCTATGCCGGTATCCGTGCCGGCGTGAACTTCTGATCGCGGCGGCCGGGAGCGGGACCATGGCGCGCTGGAGCAGGGCGGTGGCTGGCCTCGGCATGGCGCTGGCGCTGATGGCGGCGGCAGAGCCCGACGCCCCGGCACGCCCCGGCGTCGATGCGCCCGAACTCGCGGCACTGGGACGCTATCCGATCGGTGTCGCCGATATGGTCTTCGTCCAGCGCGATCAGCTCTATCCGCTCGCCGACGGTTCCGATCCAAGGCCGGCTGATCGGCGGCTTGCGGTGAAGATCTGGTATCCGGCGGCAGCGGGTGCCGGGGGCGGCACGACCTACCGCACCGCCCTGCCCGGGGAGGACGGCCGGCCGGTCGCCTTCTCCGTGCCGGGTCTCGCCACGCCTCGATCCGCGCCGGTGCGCGGGCGATTCCCGCTGGTGATCCTGGCGCACGGCTACAGCAATACGCCCGAGATATTGTCGTGGCTGGGGGAGAATCTGGCCAGCAAGGGCTATGTCGTGGTCGCGCCGGCCTTTGCCGATCCGTCGATCACCATTCGCACGCCCGAGGCTCAGGCAGGGCCGCTGGCGCGTCGCCCGCTTGATATCGTGTTCGTCGCAGCCGAGGCGCAGCGGCGCGCCCGTGCCGGCGAAGGGCCGCTGGCTGCGGCCGATCCGGGTGCGACCGCGCTGATCGGTTATTCGATGGGCGGCTATGGCGCACTCGCGGCGGCGGGTGGGCGGCTCGCCAGCTCGCTCGGGCCTGCAACGCGGGGTGTCCTTACCCCCTATGTCGCAGACGGCGTGCAGCGCGCAGCGTTGCGCGTCGACGGGTTGAAGGCGGTGGTGGTGATCGCCCCGCCCAGCAACCTGCGCGACCGGGTACTATGGGCCGAGGACGGCATGGCATCAATCACGGCGCCGACCCTGTTCATCGTCGGCAGCCAGGACCGCGTCGTCGGCTATGATCCCGGCGTACGCACCTTGTTCGATCGAGCGAGTGCGACACGCCGCTACCTGCTGACCTTCCGCGATGCCGGGCACAGTATCGCGCTGGTCGGCGCACCGGCGGAGATGCGACGCAGCTTCTGGGATCTGGACTGGTTCGAGGACGCGGTCTGGCGCAAGGACCGGTTGCTGGCGGTGCAGACGCACTTCATCACGGCGTTTCTGGACCGCTATGTGAAAGGCGACGCCACGCGGGCTGGCTATCTCGACGGACTGGTGCCGGATTCGAGTGCGGGAAGCTGGCCGAACAGTCCTGTGGGTCGCTATGCCGGGTATAGTCCGGGCCCACCGGCCTCGACCATCTGGAAGGGGTTCCAGCCGAGCCGACGCGCCGGCCTGCTGTTCGAAGCACTCGGCCAGATCCCCCGATAGGTTCTCATACACGTCATGCGCCGACGTGGTCCGGGAGCGGCGCGTTACGCAGCATGTATTTACGTGACGGTCGCCGCCTATGACCTGTTCATCCTCAAGCGTCCGGGGGCGGATAGGAGCTATTCCGATGCCGTTCGCGTGGCGGTAGTAGAAGGACGCACGGCCGAGCGGCGACCAGGCATTGGCACGGAAGAGCAGCAAGAACGCGGCGAATGGCAGCATCCATACCAGCGCCTTGAACGGAATGTGATCGGCACAGTCCCGCAACAACAGCGGGAATTGATCGGGTGACGCTGCGCCGCTCACCAGCAGGACATCGCTGATCGCCCAGCAGATCAAACCAAGGACGCCGGTGATCCCGGCGGCGCGGACGGCGGAAAAGTTCAAGTCGCGCTTCTACGGCGTTGCGGCGGCAGGAGCGGCCCAGACGCTGTCGCGCGGCCCCGCCACGGCCCGCCGCCGGGCGGCGCGCGCCATGAAGGCGAAACCCGCCGCACCGAGGAGCGCGACCAAATCGACCAGTCGGCTCGCGCCGGCATGGCTCCAGCCTTGGGCCAGCACAGGCGACAGCAGGGTGGTGAGCGGAATGGCGGCGGTCGCCGCGGCCGCGAGCCACAGCAATTCCGATCCGCTGCGCGCTGCGCCACGTATCAGTGCCCAGAGGACGGCCACGACGAACGCCAGATAGTAGATGCGGCTATGCCATATGGCAATATCGCCCTTGTCGGCGGGAAGCCATTTGGCGGCAGCGATCGTCAGCGAGATGCCGGCGATACAGCCCAGCGGCACGCCTACGGTCAGACTCCCCAGGACGCGGGTGGTGCGGGTCTGCGTCACCGCGCCTGCCTTGCGCTCCTTGCGGCGACGGCTCTCGATCCAAAGGAGATTGCCCGAGTAGAACAGGAACGCACCGGCAAGACCCAGCAGGAAATACGACCAGCGCACGGGCGCACCACCGAAGCTGCCGAAATGCAGCGTGAAGAAGGATGTCACCGCCGCGAACCAAGGCCCCTGCCGCCCCGGCATATAGTCGGCGCCAGTAATCGCGCCGGTGCGCGTGTCGATCTCCGCCCGACCATAGGTCGGCGCGCGCATCCCATAGCGCGGATCGACGCCGGTGATGTCGCCGTGCGCACCGTCCTTTGCATCGTAGCGATAGGTGATCGAGCGAAGCGCGAAGCCGGGTGCCTGGGTCGCGATGCGCCGTTGCAGCTCGGCGGGCGACAGCGTGCCTTGCACCGCCTCGAACGCGGGCGGCAGCGCCGGCCCGGGCCGCGATGGCGCGCGCCGCTCGACCCGGGCCGCACCGACCTGATGCACCGCGCCCTGCGCGTCGTAGATCTGGTCGTGGAAGGCGAAAATGACGGCGGTAATCGCCATCACGATGTGGAACGGCAGGCTGAACAGCCCGAGCAGATTGTGCAGGTCGAGCCACATCCGCTTGACGTTCTTGCCGAAGCGTAGCGCGAACAGGTCCTTCACCAGACTGGGCAGCAGACAGATGACGCCCGAGATGATCGCCACGGCGTAGAGCAGCGAGATCACGCCCATAACCGGCATCGCCGCGCTGCGGCTGATCGGCAGGCCGACCTTCTGGTGGAGCACGTCGACGAACTCCGCGACCGGTGAGGCGTCCTGTCGGATCACCTGCAACGTGCCGGTGGGCGCCAGCGCGGCGAGGAAGGTCGGGCCGGGCGCGCGGCGGGTGCCGGTGGTCCAGCTCACCCGCGCGGGCTGATCGGGACCGGTTTCGAGATGCACGGTATAGGCCGCACGCGCGTCCGGTCGGACGCGCAGCACCTTTTCAATCAACTCGGACGTACGATCGAGCGACGGCGGGGGCGAGATGTCGGTCGGCGCGGAGGCCCAGCGGTTCAACGGCTCTGCGAACATCGTGATCGCGCCAGCGTAGAAGGCGATAAACAGCGCCAGTCCCGCGATGATGCCGACCCAGCTATGGACGTCCTTATAGGTCTTTACGATATCGGTTCGCATCGGCGATCATCCGAGAACAAGGCGAGTGGCGATGTAGAGCGCCCAAGCGAGCAGATTGGCGAACGCGAGCCAGCCCCATGCCCGCGCGCTGCTGCCGAACAGGAAACAGAGGCCGAGTATCGCGCACCAGATCGGCGACGCGAGCCACATGGCGAGTTGTCGCTGTGCGCTGAAGACGTCGTCGTCGGTCGCGCACAGGGTTGCGAAAATACAGGTCAGCGCGAGCGTGAGGGGAAAGCCGAGGATGGCGGCGGCCGATATTTTCCCGAACCAGTCGCGACTGGTGAGCGGCGGGCGGCTCATCGCGCCGCCTCGTGGTGGAACCGCCACCAGCGGACGATGGCGGGCACGATGCTCCACACCAACATGGCGCCCGTCGCCCAGGTGAAGACGGCGGTCGCCGGTCCCTGCATCGTCAGCAACAGCACCAGCGCGATCAGCAGGAGCAGCGATCCGGTCATCCGGTAAGGACGGCTGCCGGCACCATGACGTACCAGCGCCTGATGCGGCGTGCCGACATAGACACTCAATGCCCCACCGACCGTCGCAAACGCCGCGCACCACGCCGCGATCATCGTTCCGCTCCCGGAAAGGCGAAGCGGATCGCGGGAGCCATCGCCGCCAGCATGGTCGTTCCATGGGACTGGCTGGGCAGTGGCAGGAAGCGCGCCCGACCAGCGTCCCCCCTCCGATCGATCGACCGGATCAGTTCTGTCGGAGCGACGGCGGCGCCATCGCCTTCGGCGATCAATATAGGAGGCACATGCTTGGCCGTCGCGACCTCCCGCGCGATCAGGCCGTCCCCGAACCACAGCGACGGACTGACCGCCACGACGCCACCGAACATCGCCGGTCGCGTCAATGCCGCATGGAGCGCGAGCAGACCGCCGAAGCTGTGCCCCAGCAACGTCTCCCGCGAGCGATCGACCCGCCAGCGCTGGCGGACCAGTGGTTGCGCCCGCCGCTCGACGAAATCCAGAAACGCTTCGGCCCCGCCCGTGGTCATGCCGCTGGCAGGCCGGTTCGCGGGGATCGTCCAGCCCGGGGTGGCGGGCGTATAGTCGCGAGTGCGGCGCGGCAAAGGCCCGGCAGCGATCCCGACGACGATACCGTCGGAGATACCCGTCCGCGCGCCGGCGCGCGCCAGCCGACGGGCGGTCAGTGCCGCGATCGCGAAATTGTCCTCGCCGTCCAGTACATACAGGACCGGGTAGCCCGCAGGCGGCGGAGGTCCCTCCGGCCAGGCGATCATGATGCGATAGGCCTCGCCATTCTCGGCATGGACGACCTGCTCGACGCTGTTCGACAGCGTGTAGGGCGTCGCCGCTGAAGGCTCCTTCGTGACCGGCGCACCGGGCGCCGCCGACATGAGCATCACCGCCGCGAACATGCTCACCACCGGTATTGCAGCCGCAGGTTCAGCGTCCGTCCCGATCCGTAGAAACAGGCCGCAGGCGACGAGCACAGTGCGACATAGCGATGGTTGGTCAGGTTGCGCGCATTGACCGACAGGATGATGCCGCTGGCAAAGGCCTTGCGCAGGAACAGGTCGTACAAGGTGTAGCTGGGTACACGATACGCATTGACGGTATCGCCGTACGACACGCCGACATAGCGTACCCCGCCGCCCAGTCCGACTCCGCCCAGCGCGCCCTCCTCGGCAAAGCGATAGTCGGCGAACAGCGACCCCATCCAATCGGGCACCTGCGCCAGCCGGTTGCCCTGCTGCCCGGGCGCGCCGCGCGTGATCTCGCTGTCCATATAGGTGCCGGTCGCGATCATGCTGAGGCCGCCGACCAGCGTCGCCTTGCCCTCCAGCTCGATCCCCCGGATGCGGCCCTGTCCGGTCTGGACCTGGCAGGTCGTGCCCGCGCAGACATGGCTTTCGTCCGGGTCGGGACTGGCGAGGTTGTTCTGGGTAAGCTGGTACAGCGCGGCAGTGAGCAACGCGTTGCTGCCATGCGGCTGGTATTTGACGCCGGCTTCATATTGCTCGCCGGTCGTCGGCTTGAACGGCGTGCCGTCGAAATACTGGCCGGTGGTCGGCTGGAACGAGGTGGAGTAGCTCGCATAAGGCGCGATGCCGCGCGGCGAAACCCAGGTGACCCTCGCCCGCCACGTCGGTTTGTCCGCCTTGGTCAGCGTCACGGGATCGGTGGTACCGGGCGCCAGTTCGTTGACCTGATGGTTCTTTGCCCAGTCATAGCGCGCGCCCAGCGTGACATGAAGATGGCCGAGCGTGATCTGATCCTGGCCATAGGCGCCGACCTGCTCCAGCCGTGCATTCAGATGGACTTGCGGCGCAAGCGTCTGCAGGACCCTGCCGATACCCTGCGACACGGGGTTGAAGATATCGGGCATCGGCGGAACGGCCGTCGACAGGTCGCGCAGGTGCCGCCACTCGGTATCGAGCATGTCGACGCCGACCAGTACACGGTGCGCCAGCGCGCCGGTGTCGATACGACCTTCAAGCTGCGTATCCAGGCCATAGCCATCGGAATGACCAATGCCCTGCACCGCGCGACGATTGATCGTCTGCCCGTTGGCGAGCGTCCCTCCGCGCAGCACCGTTCCCTGGAACAGCGTCTCGACGCGGGTGTAGCGGCCATTCTGCCGCAGTTCGAACCGGTCGGAAAAGGCGCGGCGCAACGCGTATCCGAGCAGATACTGGTTGCGGTCATAGGTGTTGAACTGCGGTTCGCCCAGAAACGCGTCAAGGCGGATATGGCGGCCGCCTGCGCCCGGCTGCTGCGATCCGACATAGGGCAGGAACTGGAAGGTCGATCCGCCCTCGTCGCGCTGATACTGGGCCATCAGCGTGATGCTGGTGGCCGCATCGGGCACCCAGGTCAGGCTCGGCGCGATATAGTAGCGCCCGGTCTTGATCGCATCGATCTGGGCATCGCCATAGCGTGCGAGGCCGACGAGCCGCGCGCGGATCGTGCCGTCGGCGACTAGCGGCCCCGACACGTCCGCCGCGCCCTGATACTGCCATTTGCCGAGCTCGGTGAACCCGGCCCCCTGCAGCATGATCTCGCCGCGCGGTTGCGCGGTGGGGTGCTTCGTCACCAGATTGACGATACCGCCCGGCGCCACCTGCCCGAACAGCACGGCCGAGGGGCCCTTCAACACCTCGATCTGCTGGAGCGCAAAGGGATCGAAGGCCGTGCGCGTCCATTGCCCGCCCGCCGGCAGGCGAATGCCGTCGAGGAACAGATTGTCACTGAAGCTTCCCGCCGAAAAGCCGCGGACCGAAAAGCTGTCGGCGCGGCTGTCGATGCCGTCCTGCTCGGCCTGGACCCCTGCGGTATAGGCGAGCGCCTCGGTCACGCTGTGGACCGCGCGGACGTCCAGTTCCTCGCGGGTAATGACCGAGATCGACTGCGGCACCTCGATCAGCCGCGTCGTGGTCTTCGTGCCCGACGTCGCCTGGGTCTGTCCCGTCGCGGTCACGACGATATCCGTATCGCGCAGCACGTCGCCATTGTCCTGCGCCGCCACCGGCGATGCTGCCGAGGACAGCATCAATCCAATACCCCAATATATCTTCATGGGTCTCCCGCCCCCTCTGTTCGCCGTCCCCGACGGCGCATTTCCCGAAAGATTTCGAGGGGCGTCTAGTAACCCAAGATAATGCGAGTCAATCGCATTTGGTAAGTGGCTGGGATGGCTGGAAGTCTGATAAAGCCCCAGCCTTGCCGAATCGGGACGCGGCCGCAATTGCTCGCCAGCTACCTTGCGTCTGCTTCGCACCGGAAGCCGTCCGCCGCCGCTGAGCACATGATGATGACTTCGTCATAAGGACGAAGGCGCCGTGCGGCAGCTTTGTGGGTCGTATCGGGATTAGGTCACGCAATCATATTGCCAGAGCCAATCCCGATGGTGGCGAGAATCAGCAGCGCGACCCCGGAACATATCGTGGCGCGGCGTCCTTCCATTCCTTCAGCGCAAAGACCGACAGCGTTCCGAAGGTGATCGACCCCATGTCCAGCGAAAATCGCGACGGCGATGCCCTTGCGGACATCAACTTCCGCGACCGCCGCGGCCTTTTGCCCGGGGGGATCGCTGGTCTGGACCAAGCCTAAGAACCAAAGTGCGGAATTCCATGAAAATTCCGCCGGTCAGCCAGTAAATCTCCCACGACCAGCGCTGCACGCCGCGCCATTATAGCGGAAATCGATGATGAACTCGGTGATCCCCTCCGCGCGACATTAGGGTATCAGGGCGCTTCGGCGTCCATCGCCAAGTCGAGACCGGCGGCGGGCGACAATGATCCGCCGGATGCGTCAAGATGGGTAAAGGCGTCGGTCATCGTGCCGGCGTGGTCCCAGAAGGTGCCGCCATTGCCACCCGAACTCGCCGCCAGCCAGCGCGCCGTCCCGCCGACGATGCGCGTCGCATAGGCCGTGCCCGCCGGCAGGCTGACCGCATCGCCGGCGGTGACGAGGTGCGCGTCGCCATCGATCGTCACCTCCAGCGACCCGTCGAGGAGGTACAGGAACAGGTGCGTCGCCGCGTGCCGGATCGTCGGCAGCGTCGCGCCGCGCCCGCCCTCGATCACCCGCATGTCGAACAGGCCGTTGCTCTGCTCGGCACCTAGAAGTTGGGTCGACAGATGGCCACGCAACGCATGGCGTGCGCCATATCCGGCGTCGAGGAAATAGGATCGATGATCCGCCGGAAGCGCCCGGTCGGCATCGTCCATCGGGGCGGCGTCGGCATAGACGGGCGCGTCGACGCGCATGATGCGATGCTTGCCCATTGCCGGCCCCATCCGCGAAAAGTCGAACGGACGATCGGCCTCGGGCAGGCCGGTCATGCCCCATACTTCACCGGCGTCGACGAAGAACTCCTCCCATCCGCCCGGCGCGACGATGCCGAAGAAGCGGGTGCGGGGCGCGACGCTGCGATAGCTGTGCGTGTCGCCGGGGCGGACATATGCGAAATCGCCCGGCGTCAACACGCGCGACCGGTCGCCGCACCACACCTGCAACCGGCCGCGCGTGCAATACCAGGTATCATGTTCGCGTTCGTGCCAGTGCATCGGGATCGGCCCGCGATCGAGCGGCGCGTCGCATACCACCGCGCCGAAGCCCCCGGCCGTTTCCTCGACGCCGGCCAGCGTGCGGATCACCTGTCCGGCGACCAGATGCGCCGGGCCGCTCCCGTCGCGCAGGACATAGGCGGTGTTGCCGGGCAGGCGGGGGGTATGGGTCATCGCTCTCTCCTGTGATTATCGGACGAACGGGATGGCGAGCTGTGCCGCCTTGCATTCCGCCGTCTTGGGCGGGGCGATGCCCCAATGGTCGGTGCGGCCCGCAGGCCAGGTCCAGTCGTCGGGCGTGCCGACGCGGTAGCTGTCGTCGACCTGCAGCACCTCTGCGGTATATTCGACGACGAAGCCCGCCGGATCGACGAAATAGGTGAAGACATTGTCGCCGGGGCCATGCCGTCCGGGTCCCCAGCCGATCGGGAAATGGTGGTCGACCATGCGACCGGCGGCCCGCATCACGCCTTCCCAGGTCGGTAGCTGAAAGGCGACGTGGTTGAGCGTGTTGACGGGCGCGTCGGCGATCACGATCGAATGATGGTCGTCATTGGTCCGCACGAACGCCATCATCTTCGACCGGTCGGTCAACGCGAAGCCGAGCGCTTCGACGAAGAAGGCGGTATCGCGCGCCACGTCGTCGCTGTTGATGTTGACATGCGCGAGCCGTTCGGGTCGGTCGGCGGCGGCGGGAAGCGGCGGTACCATGGCGTCATGCTGCACCAGCCGCACCGTCCGGTCGCAACGATCGGCGATGATCGCCATCGTCCCGCCGCCGTGGTCGTGGGCAGGGGCAAAGGGGCGGATCAGCCGCGCACCGGCGGCCAGCGCCCGGGTCAGCAGCGCATCGCGGTCCGCGGCAGGATCGACCCGCAAGGTCGTCGACCGGATCGCGGAGGCTTCGCCGGCATGAAGCGCCACCACGTGCGGATCGCTACCGGTCGCGCGCAGCCATGCCGATGTGGCGCTGCGTTCGGCTAGGGTCAGGCCCCAGATGCGCGAATAGAAATCCACCGCCGCGCCGAGGTCGGCAACGACGAGGTCGACGCTGCGCAGCGCGGTGACCGGGAAACGGGCCATGGTTCCTCTCCGACGCCGCGTCATCGCGGTCTATCCTCTCCTATTGCACCCGACTTTGCGATGTAAAATAATAGATACCTAGACATGTATAGGTATGGACTATGATCGACCCCCGCCTGCTTCGAACGTTCCTGGCGGTCTGTCGCGAGGGGTCGATCAGCGGCGCGGCGCGTCGGCTCAACATATCGCAGCCATCGGTGTCGGTCGCGATCGGCCAGCTCGAACACGCATTGGGCGGCAGCCTGTTCGATCGTGGACGCCGCGGCATCGTGCTGACCGCCGCCGGCATCGCCCTGTTCGAGCGATCGGAACGCATGGACGCCCTGCTGCGCGAAGCCGAAGAGGCGGTGAAGCTGGCGCGCCATGGCGTGGCCGGACCGCTGCGCATCGGCGGGACGCCCGGCGCGCTGGTCAGCCTGGTTCCGGCGGCGCTGGGGCGGATGGAGCAGGGCGGCCATGTCGCGGTCCATGTGCTTGAAGGATCGGACGCGCATCTCGCCGACCTGTTGCGACGTGGCGAGATCGAGGTGGCGGTGGTGACGACCGGTATCGAGCCGCCGCCCGAGGATATTTCCGAACGCAGTATCGCGCGGGATCCCTTCGCCCTGATCGTGGGCCGTGCGCACGACTCGCTGGGGCCGAGCGTCGCATTGCCGGAGATCGCCGGGATGCCGTGGGTGTTGCCCCATGCCGGTGGCGCCTTCCGTCGTCAGATCGAGGCCCTGTTCCTGTCGGCGGAGGTGCCGTTGCCGCTGAACGTCATTCGGTGCGATTCGCTGCTGACGTCGAAGGAGATCGTCCGGCGGAGCGAGCGGGTGACGGTCCTGCCGCGCGGCGTGGTCGCTGCCGAACTGTCGATGGGGCTGTTGCGGGCATTGCCGATCGAAGGCGCGGAGATCACCCGCAATATCGGCATCCGTATGCTTGCCGATCGATCGCTGTCCGATATCGGCGAGGCGTTCGTCGACGCGATGCTCAAGGGTATCTGATGCATAGGTAATTCCTATGCCGATCGAAAAATCCAGTATTTTACAATATTGATGATCGCCCGGATGAAGGACCCGACCGCCGAAACAGGCGGCATGAGAGGACCTGATCGATGGCGTGCCATTCCCGTCCATGCCCCGTTTGCACGACGTCGCCGCGATGAGCAGCGCCGCGTATGACGTGGCGGTGATCGGATGCGGTCCGGTCGGTGCGCTTGCCGCCAACATCGCCGCCACCGCGGGCCTGCGCGTCCTGGTGATCGACCGTGCCGACGGACCGCACCCCCTGCCGCGCGCGGTGCATCTGGATCACGAAATGATGCGCCTGTTCCAGTCGGTCGGGCTGGACGCCGTGCTCGCCCCGGCGATGCGGGAGACCGAAGGGCATCTGCATATCGGCGCGGATCATGGCGTCATCCGCTATATGGGCACGGCGGGACGTCCCAAGCCGTTCGGTTGGGCCAACGACTATTTCTTCTACCAGCCCGAACTCGAAGCGCTTCTGCGCGACGGACTGGCGCGGTTCGACGGCGTGACGCTGCGCAACGGTACCGAACTGACCGGGTTCGAACAGGATGCGGACGGGGTCACGCTGCACCTCGATCATCGCGGCACGACCGATCGGGTGCGGGCACGCTGGGTCATCGCCTGCGACGGCGCGCGCAGCATGGTGCGCAAGACGCTCGGCATCGCGCTCGACGACCTGCATTTCGAGGAGCCGTGGCTGGTCGTCGATGCCGAAGTCGACGCGCCGGTCCGCTTTCCGGCGCTGACCGGCGTGCCCGAAGGCGCCGATCTGCAACAGCTGTCGGTGATGATGTGCGATCCGGCCCGCCCGGCGACGATCGTGCCCGGGCGCGGTACCATCCGCCGTTGGGAATTCATGCTGCTGCCGGGCGAGGACGAGGCGGCGATGACCCGTCCGGACGTCGTCGCCGGGCTGCTTGCCCCCTATCTCGACGGGGTGCCGCACCGGTTGCTGCGCGCGGCGACCTATCGGTTCCATGGCCTGATCGCCGAACGCTGGCGCGCGGGTCGCGTGTTCCTCGCCGGGGATGCCGCGCATCAGACGCCGCCATTCTTCGGGCAGGGCATGTGCCACGGGATGCGCGATGTCGCCAATCTGATGTGGAAGCTGGCACTGGTGATCGGCGACCAGGCGGACCCGCGCCTGCTCGACAGCTATCAGGTCGAACGCGACCCGCATGTCCGCGCCGTCGTGTCCGCCGCGGTTGAGGCGGGGCGGTACATCTGCGAACTCGATCCGGTGCGTGCGGCCGAACGGGACGTCGCGATGCGCGAGCGGGCACGCAGCGGGGCGACCGGCACCGCCGCCGACCTTATCCCGGCCTATCGCGCGGGTATCGTCGCGAACGGGACGGCGGGGGCGGGCGAGCGCTTCGTTCAGCCGCGCGTCGCGAACGGCGCGTTGCTCGACGGCGTGACCGGATCCGGGTGGCGGCTGGTCGCAATCGACAGCGTCGCCGCGGACGCGGCGCGGCCAGCCGTCGCCGCCGCCGGCGTGCCAATGACGCTGGTCGATGCCGCGACGATCGGCGACGACGGCACGCTCGCCCGCTGGTTGCAGGCGCGCGCCGCCCGGTTCGTGCTGGTGCGTCCCGACGCCTATGTGTTCGGCACGTCCGATGGCGATGCTGCCGCGCTGATCGCGCGGATGCACGATGCGCTCGGCCTGCGCATGGCGGTGGTGGCATGAAGCTCGCCGCCGCCCGGGTCGCACTCGACGCCACGCTCGCCGCTGTCCGCGACCTGCCGATCGCCGCGATCGTGCTGGACGCGGGCGGTCATCCCGTCGCCTTCGCCCGACAGGACGGTGCCAGCCTGTTCCGGCACGACATCGCCCGGGCCAAGGCGCTGGGCGCGATCGGCATGGGACAGGACAGCGCCGGGATCGCCGAACGGGCGCGCGCCAACCCGGCTTTCTTCACCAGTGTCGCGGTCGCGACCGGTGGCGCGCTGGCGCTGTCGGCGGGCGGCGTGCTGATCCGCGATGCCGATGGCGCCATCCTCGGCGCGATCGGGGTCAGCGGCGATACCCCCGCTATCGACGCGGCCTGCGCACAGGCGGGCGTCGCCGCCTTTCACGGAGATCGATAATGGCATTCGTCAGCTTCCGCCGCACCGACGGCACCACCGGTTTCGGCCGCCTGCACGGCGACGATATCGCCGATTGCAGCGCGGTGCCGGGCGCGCCGCCGACCCTGAAGGCCGCGATCGCGGCGGGGGCGCTCGAAAGCCTTGCCGACGGGCCGTTGCTGCCGGCGCGCGACATCTTGCTGCTGCCGGTCATCCCCGATCCGGGCAAGATCATGTGCGTCGGGCATAATTATGAAACCCACCGGCAGGAGACCGGCCGTGCCAAGGTCGATTATCCGTCGATCTTCCTGCGCTTTGCCGACACCCTGATCGCCGATCGCCAGCCGATCCTGCGGCCGCGCGTGTCGACCAGCCTCGATTTCGAAGGCGAGCTGGCGGTGGTGATCGGGCGCGGCGGGCGGGCGATCGCCGAGGACGACGCCCTGGCGCATGTCGCGGGCTATGCCTGTTTCAACGACGCATCGGTGCGCGACTGGCAATGGCATACGACCCAGTTCGCGCCGGGCAAGAATTTCCCCGGCACCGGTGCCTTCGGGCCCAGGCTGGTAACGCCGGCCGAGGCGGGCGACCTGAACGACGTGCGCGTCGTCACCCGGCTGAACGACGTCGTGGTCCAGGATCAGCCGATCCGCGACATGCTGTTCCCGATCGCGCGGATCATCGCCTATGTCTCGACCTTCACGGCCCTGTCGCCCGGCGACGTGATCGCAACGGGCACCCCCGGCGGCGTCGGCGCGAAGCGCAATCCCCCGCTGTGGATGCAGTCCGGTGACCGTGTCGAAGTGTCGATCGGCCCGGTCGGTACGCTGACCAACCATGTCGTGGACGAGGCCGACGCGGCCTGATCCACGCACGACAACGAAAAGATATGGGAGAGGAACAGTGAGCAAGATGATCGCAACGCTGGTGTGCAGCGTCAGTGTCCTGGCCGTCGCAGTCCCGGCATGGGCGCAGGACGCAGCCCCCGCCGCACCGACTGCCACCGACGCCCAGACCGAATCCGAAGGCGAAATCGTCGTCACCGCACAGCGTCGTTCCGAACGCGTGACCAAGGTGCCGATCTCGATCACCGTTGCCGACCAGTCGCAGCTGGAGCGGCAGCAGGTCAACAACCTCAACGATCTGAACCGTATCGCTCCGGCACTGGAAATCCAGCAGGCGCCCGCGCAGAACACCGGCGGCGGCGGCGCGATCCGCGGCATCGGCACCCAGAGCTTTTCGCCCGGCGCGACCGCATCGGTCGGCGTCGTCGTCGATCAGGTGAGCCAGGGCAACGCCAACATCGCCGACCTGTTCGACGTCGCCCGGATCGAGGTGCTGAAGGGGCCGCAGGGCACGTTGTTCGGCCTGACCACCTCGGCGGGCGTCATCAACATCACGACCAACGCGCCGGACCCCGGCGGTTACAGTGCACGGGTGCGGACCGAATTGTCCGACGCGGGAACGCTCGGGTCGGCCTATGGCCAGCAGATCGTGCAGAGCGTGGTCAACGTGCCGATCAGCGCCGACAGCGCGGTTCGCGTGTCGGGCATGATGAACCGGCGGCAGGGGCCGGCCCGCAATCTCGTCACCGACGACCTGAACAGCGTCAACCGCTACGCGCTGCGCGGCAGGTTCCTGTGGGACGTCACGCCCGACCTGACGCTCAACGTCATTGGCGACTGGTTCAAGAGCACGTCGCAGAATGGCGGCGACTTCTTCACCTTCATCAGCAACACCGCCGCCAACAACACGCTGCTGGCACGCTGCGGCATCGTCCCGGGCGAAGGCAATCGCGACTTCTGCATCGCCAACGAATTCGCGTCGCAGGTAAAGGGCTATGGCGGGTCGGCGCAGCTCGATTACGATGCCGGGCCGTTCGTGCTGACGTCGATCACCGCATTCCGCAACACCGACACGATATCGCTGGGCGGCAACATCTATCGCGCCGACCCGATCGTGGCCGAACTGCGATCGGGTCCGACCAGCGGGCGTATCCGGCTGTTCACGCAGGAGTTCCGCATGGCTTCCGCGCCGGGCGGGTTCCTGAACTATACCGCTGGCGCGTTCTTCTCGCGCCAGCGTACCGTGACCGAGCCCGAGCGGTTCTCGATCACGCTGCGGCCGGCACCGGGTGTACGTATCCCGTTGGTCAACACACCGGGTGCGCAGAACGATGTGAAGGACGATTCGCTCTCGGTGTTCGGGGAGGCGACGTTGAACCTCGCGCCGGTGTTCCGTGTCATTGCCGGTGGCCGCTATACCAGCGGGCGCCTGTCGCTCGACCGGACCGATGCGGCGACGCGGGCACTGACGCGGCAGGTGCTGAACGTGGACGAAATCTCGTATCGCGTCGGCGCGCAGTTCGACCTGAACCCGCGCACCATGGCCTATGCGACGGTATCGCGCGGGTTCAAGGGCGGGCAGATCGCGGTGCCCACTGCGCCCGCGCTCCCCTATGTCGTGCTACCCGAAATCCCGATGAATTATGAAGGCGGGATCAAGACCACGCTGTTCCGTGGCCTCGTCGCGGATCTCAGCGTCTTCTACCAGGACATCGGTAACTATCAGGGGCAGCAATGCTCGGTGAACCCGGCGACCGCCCAACTCATCTGCGCCCAGACCAATATCGATGGCGTGAAGTCGCGCGGGGCGGAGATCAACCTGTTCGGGCGGGTGACCAGCAACCTGTCGCTGAACGGCGGCTTCGCCTATACCAAGGCGACCTATCCCGACGGGTTCATCGGCACCGACGGTAGTGGACTGGGCGGCGAGCAGCTGGCCTATGCGCCGCGCTACAAGGGGACGGTTTCGGGCGAATATGAGCATCCGGTCACGTCGAGCGTGAATGCGTTCATCGCCGGCGACGGTATCTGGAAATCGCGGGTCCGGTTCCAGAATTCGCTGAACGCCGCAGAGACGTTCCGCCCGCACTGGATCGTCGGCGGCCGGGTGGGCGTGCGGACCGGGGATGACCGCTTCTCCGCCGCGATCTTTGCCCGCAACCTGTTCGACGTGCATGAACCCGCATTGCTGCAAAGCAATTTCGGTGGTGGCGTCGGTGCGATCTATGGCCCGCAGGCGTTCCGGCAGGTCGGCCTGCAACTCGACGCTCGGTTCTGATGCCGGGGTCGGGATCAGGCGCGATCGCCGCGCTGGGCGATGCGATCGGACCGGACGTGCTTGCCGCCGTGCAGGCGATGTACGCGCCGGAACAGGCGCGCATCGCCGCCGACGTGCCGGTCGCGGCTTCCGACCTGCGCTACGGCGACGACGAACGCCACACGCTCGACCTGTACCGTCCGGGGGAGGGGGGCGGAGCGGCCCCCGTCCTGCTGTTCGTGCATGGCGGCGGGTTCGTACGCGGCGACAAGCGCAGCCCCGACGATCCTTTCAACGCGCATGTCGGGCGCTGGGCCGCGCGGCACGGCATGATCGGGGCGGTGATGAACTATCGCCGCGCGCCCGACCATGGCTGGCCGGCGGGCGGTGCGGATGTGGCAGCGGCCATCGACTGGTTGCATCGAAACGTCGCCGATCATGGCGGCGATCCGGCGCGGATCGTGGCGATGGGCACATCGGCCGGCGCGGTGCATGTCGCTACCGCGTTGATGCTGCGTGGCGCGACGCTGGGCGCGGCGGCGGCGGTACTGCTGTCGGGCCTGTATGGTCATACCCCTATCGATGCGCGCGATGCGCTCTATTATGGCGATGCGACGGACTATGGCGCGCGGATGCCGCGCGACGCGGTGGCGGCGGCGACGCTGCCCATGTTCGTCGCCTGCGCGCAATATGACCCGCCCCGGTTCCAGCGGGAGACGATCGGGCTGCTCGCCGACCGTCTCGAACGGCACGGCACGCTGCCACCCGCTACGATCCTGTCAGGGCACAACCATTACAGTCTCGCCATGCATCTCGGCACCGCCGATACCCGGCTCAGCGATGCGATCCTCGCCTTCCTCGTCGACAACGCCATTGTGGAGCGAACCTGATGCCGATCGATGTCCGGACCGCGCGCGCTGCCCGCAATCGCCGCCTGCGCTCGACCCTGCTGGCGATGGTCGCGATGGCCGCTAGCGGCGCGGCCCCGGCTGCAACGGACGGCGCGCCCGCCGCTGTCGAGGTGAATGTCCAGCGGCTGCCCCGTATCGGTTCGGTCAGCGACCGGTTCCAGTCCTACACCATCGAGATGCTGGAGGTGATCGGTGGCAAGTTCTGGAAGCCCTATGACGCTCCCTCGATCGTAGCGCAGGGTTCGTCGCCTGCGACCGCATCGCGCGCGGACATGTACGCCTATCGGCCGCCGATCGACCTCGACAACCGGCGGTTGCGGCTGATGGCAAGGGCGCTCGGGCCGGCCTATCTGCGGGTAAGCGGAACCTGGGCGAACGGTGTCTATTTCGCCGGACCCGGCGAGACCGTCGCCCAGCCGCCCGCCGGCTTCACCGGAGTGTTGACCGCTGCCCAATGGCGCAAGGTCATCGACTTCGCGCATGCCGTCGATGCGTCGCTCGTCACCTCCTTTGCGATCAGCGACGGTACGCGCGATGGCAAGGGCCTATGGACCCCGCAACAGGCGCGGCGCCTTCTGGACTATACTCGGGCGATCGGCGGGCGGATCGCCGCCGCCGAATTCATGAACGAGCCGTCGATGGCCGGGATCGGCGGCGCGCCGAAGGGCTATTCCGCCGCCGACTATGCGCGCGATGCCGGCATCTTCGCGAAGTTCATGCGTGCCGAGGCGCCGGGCACGATGATCCTCGGGCCGGGTTCCGCCACCGAAACGCCGGGGCCATGGGGTATTCCGGCGACGCTGCCGGGCAGCATCGCGACCGAAGCGATGCTGCAGGCGGGGACGCCCGACATCGACGCCTTTTCCTACCATCATTATGGCGCGGCGTCGCAGCGTTGCGCGGCCATGCACATGCCGCAGACGCGGCTGGAGGATGCGCTGTCCGAACAATGGCTGGCGCGTACCGGGCAGACCCGGCAATTCTACGCTGCGCTGCGCGACCGGTTCGCGCCTGGAAAGCCGTTGTGGATGACCGAGGGGGCCGATGCGGCCTGTGGCGGCAATCCGTGGGGCGGCAGCTTCATCGACAGTTTCCGGTACCTCGATCAGCTCGGCCGGCTCGCGCGCGACGGGGTCGATGTCGTGTTCCACAACACGCTGGCGGCCGGCAACTACAGCCTGCTCGATCCGGAAACGCTCAAACCGAAGCCGAACTACTGGGCGGCGCTGTTGTGGCGCCGGACCATGGGCCGCATCGTGCTCGACAGCGGGCTGCCGCTGCGCGAAGGGCTGCACGCCTATGCCCATTGCGCGACCGGCGGTCGGGGTGCGGTCGCGGTGTTGCTCATCAACAACGATCCGACCCGCCCGACTTTCGTGCGTTTCGGCGTGCCGATCGTCACCTATACGCTGACGCAGGCCGGCGGGTCGCCATTCGATGTCGCACTGAACGGCCGGCTGCTAAGCCTTGGAAAAGGGGACGCTTTGCCGACGTTATCGGGCCGCCGTCACGGTTCGGGGCAACTGCAACTTCTTCCCCAAAGCATTACATTCATCACCACCCCCACCACCCAAAACCCCTCCTGCCGATCCTGACCCGGCGGATCGGGCGTGGCCATCGATTCCATAGGCACAACCTATGTCGATCGCAAAATCCCATATTTTACAATATTGCTGGGGGCGGGGGATAAGCGTTCGACCGCCGGGACAGGCGGCGGAGAGGACCTGAACGACGGCGCACCTTCAGTATGGCTCGTTTGCGCCGGCGCGACCTGCGCCCCTCTTCGCCGCCCGGCACCGCCATTCGAAGCCGCCACGTATCAAATACGGAAATGGGGAACGACATGCTGATTGATCGCCGCACCGTTATCGTCGCTGGCGCTGCCCTGGCCGCCGCACCCGCGCTCGGCCAAACGCGCAAGACGGCGCGGTTCCCCGCCGGCTTCTTGTGGGGTGCGTCGACCGCCGGCCATCAGGTTGAGGGAAATAACGTTTCCAGCGATACGTGGCTGCTGGAGAACGTCACGCCAAGCGTGTTCGCCGACAAGTCGGGCGATGCCTGCAACAGCTTCGATCTTTGGGCGCAGGACCTTGATCTGGTGAAGGCGCTGGGTCTGAACAGCTACCGCTTCTCGATCGAATGGGCGCGGATAGAGCCTGAGCAGGACATGTTCTCGGCCGCGATGCTCGATCATTACAAGCGGATGATCGAGGGCGCGCGGGCACGCGGGCTGACCCCGGTCGTGACCTATAGCCACTTCACTGCACCGCGCTGGTTCTCGGCAATAGGGGGCTGGACCAACCCGAAGGCACCGCAGCTGTTCGCCCGCTTCTGCGACCGGGCGACGCGGCATCTGGGTGCGGGGATCGGCCATGCGGTGACGCTCAACGAACCGAACCTGCTGCGGTTGTTGAAGACGATCGGCCTGCCGCCGCAATTGCTGGATGCGCAGCGTGCGATGCTGGTGGCAGCGGCGAAGGCGGCGGGGACGCCCAAATTCGTCGCCGGCAACGTCGCCAATGCCGAAGACCTCGACACAATGCAGACGATCATGATCGCCGCGCACAAGGCGGCCCGCGATGCGATCAAGGCGGTGCGTCCCGATCTGCCGGTCGGCGTCAGCCTCGCCATGTTCGACGATCAGGCATTGCCCGGCGGCGAGGCGAAGCGCGATGCCGCGCGTGCCGATCTGTATGGCGCATGGACCGATGCGGTGCGCGGCGACGAATTCTTCGGGGTGCAGAATTACGAACGTGCCCGCTGGGACGCGAACGGCAAGGTCGCCGCACCCGCCGATGCCGTCCGCAACTGGAGCGGGAGCGAAGTATGGGCACCGTCGCTGGCCGGCGCGGTACGCTATGCGCATCAGGCGACCGGCCTGCCAATCCTCATCACCGAACATGGTGTCGGCACCAACGACGATGCGATCCGCGCACGCTTCATCCCCGCCGCGCTCGCCGATCTGAAGAAGGCGATGGACGACGGCGTGCCGGTGCAAGGATATATGCACTGGTCGCTGCTCGACAATTTCGAATGGATTTTCGGCTACAAGCCCAAATACGGGCTGGTCGCGGTCGATCGCACGACCTTCCGCCGCACGCCCAAGCCGAGCGCGCATGTGCTGGGCCGCATCGCCAGGGCGAACGCGCTGTGACGCGGATCGCGCTGCTCGCCGCCGCGCTGCTCGCGACCTCCGCCGCCTTCGCGCAAACCCCGCCCGACCCGCTGGCGGCGGGGTTCGACAACCCCCCGGCAGAGGCGCGGCCCCGTACCTGGTGGCACTGGCTGAATGGCAACATCACCGAGGACGGGATCGTCAAGGATCTCGAATGGATGCAGCGCATCGGCCTGGGCGGCGTCCAGAATTTCGATGCGCAGCTGATGACGCCGCAGGTCGTCAAGGACCGGGTCGTCTACATGACACCCGAATGGAAGCGGGCCTTTCGTCTCGCCGCGACGACGGCCGATCGGTTGCAGCTCGAACTCGCCATCGCCGCTTCGCCGGGATGGAGCGAGACCGGCGGACCCTGGGTGCCTGCCGCCGATGGCATGAAGAAGCTGGTGTGGAGCCAGATCGATGTGACCGGCGGTCGCCGCCTCGCTGTCGCCTTGCCGGCACCGCCGGGCAATACCGGCCCGTTCCAGTCGCTGCCGTTCGACGATCCGCTCGCCGCGTTCGGCGGGCCGTCGTACAAGCCGCCGGCCGATTACCGCGATGTCGCGGTGTTGGCCTTCCCGGTCGCGGCGGACACGACCCCGCTGCCGACCGCGACGGTGGGCGGCAAGGCGGTCGATGCCGCAGCGCTTGCCGACGACGATGCGAAGACGGTCGTGACCCTGCCCAAGGGCGCGGCCGGCCGTCCCGCCACGATCGACTTCGCCTATGCCCGGCCAACGAGCATCGCCAGCGCGACGCTGTTCATCCCCGGCGCCCTGCCGCCCTTCGGCGATCCCGATTACCTGCCGGTGCTGGAGGTGCAGGACGGTACCGACTGGCGACCGCTCGCCACCCTGCCGCTCGGCATCGTGCCGACCACGGTGTCGTTCGCGCCCGTAACCGCGCGCGCATTCCGCATCGTCATGGGGCCGGACACCGGTCCAAAGCGCGTGGGATTGAACGCCCCGGTCGCCGGCGTGGTGATGGAGGGGCTGTTCCCCGACCGGCCCGATACCGGCATCCCGCTGGCGCAGCTGCGCCTGTCGGGCGAAGCGAAGATCGACCGGTTCGAGGCCAAGGCCGGGTTCGCGACCGTGCTCGACTATCACGTGCTGTCGACCGGCGTGCCCGACATGGCCGGTGTCGATCCGGCGCGCGTCGTCGACCTGACCGCGAAGCTGCGCAGCGACGGCACGCTCGACTGGACCCCGCCCACCGGCCGCTGGCGGATCCTGCGTATCGGCAGTTCGCTGCTCGGGACGACCAACCATCCGGCGACCCCGGAGTCTACCGGACTGGAGGTCGACAAATACGACGGTGCCGCAGTGTCGCGCTATCTCGACCAATATCTGCGCATGTACCGCGATGCCGCCGGCAGCGACCTGATCGGTGCGCAGGGCGTGCGCGCGCTGCTGACCGACAGTTTCGAGGCGGGCGATGCCAACTGGACGCCGCGGATGATCGAACAGTTCAGGCGGTTGCGCGGCTACGACCCGACGCCGTGGCTGCCGACGCTTGCCGGTGTCGTGATCGGCAGCCGGGCGCGCAGCGACGCGTTCCTCTACGACTATCGCCGGACGCTTGCCGACCTGATGGCCAGCGAACATTACGGGACGATCGCCAGGGTCGCCCATGCCAATGGGCTGAAGGTCTATGGCGAGGCGCTGGAAGACAGTCGCCCGGCGCTGGGCGACGACATCGCGCTGCGGGCGCATGCCGACATCCCGATGGCGGCGATGTGGACCTTCGGACCCGACGAGGCGCCGCGCCCGACGCTGATCGGCGACATTCGCGGGGCTGCGTCGGTTGCGCATCTCTATGGCCAGAACCTCGTTGCAGCGGAATCGATGACCTCGGGCTTTTCGCCCTGGGCGTTCGCGCCCGCCGACCTGCGCCGGGTAATCGATTTCGAATTCGTCAACGGCGTGAACCGTCCGGTCATCCACACCTCGGTCCATCAACCGGTCGACGACAAGGTGCCGGGACTGAGCCTCGCCATCTTCGGCCAATATCTCAACCGGCACGAAAGCTGGGCGGAGATGGCGCGGCCGTGGATCGATTACATCGCCCGGTCCGCCTACATGCTGCAACAGGGGCGCAACGTGGCCGATGTCGCCTATTTTTATGGCGAGGAAGCGCCGCTGACAGCACTCTACGCCCATGCGCCGCTCAAGGACGTGCCGCTTCGCTACGGCCATGACTTCGTCAACGCCGATGCGCTGGCGAATGTCCTGTCGGTGGAGCAGGGGTGGATCGTAGCGAAAGGCGGCGCGCGGTACCGCGCGCTGTATCTGGGCGGGTCGAGCGCGCGGATGACGCTGCCGACGTTGCGGCGGATTGCGGCGCTGGCGCAGGCGGGTGCGACCGTGATCGGCGAAGCGCCGACCGGCTCGCCGTCGCTGAACGACGATCCGGCCGCCTTTGCCGCGCTGGTCCGGCAATTGTGGAGCGGACAGGCGGTGACGCCGGTCGGTGCCGGGCGGGTGATCGCGGGGCGCGATCTCGAGCGAGCTTTAGGCAGCATCTCGATCGTGCCCGACTTCGACTATGCAAAGGCGGCGCCGGACACCGAGTTTTTGTTCGCGCACCGGACGCTGGCGGATGGCGAAATCTATTACGTCGTCAACCGCCGCAATCGCGCCGAACGTACCGAGGCGCGTTTCCGTGTCGTCGGGCGAGTGCCACAATTATGGCATGCCGATACCGGGCGCGCGACGCCGGTATCCTACCGGATCGAAGGGGGGCAGACGATCGTGCCCCTCGATCTGGCAGCGGAGGAATCGGTGTTCGTGGTGTTCCGCGACCCGACCGGCGCGACCAGCGCCACAGTCGCGCCGCCAGCGGTAACGCCGCTGGTCAAACTCGACGGGCCATGGACCGTCACGTTCCAGCCGGGGCGCGGCGCGCCGGCGGGTACGACGCTGCCGACGCTGACCCCGCTCGATGCGAGTGCCGTACCCGGCATCCGCTATTTCTCCGGCGTGGCGACCTATACGACCGACTTCATCCTGCCGCGGACGACGGCCAGATCGCTGACCCTCGATCTGGGGCGGGTGGGCGATCTGGCGGAAGTGCTGGTCAACGGGCGGAGTGTCGGCACGGTGTGGCACGCGCCGTATCGCATCGATATCGGCGCGGCGGCGAAGCCAGGCCGCAACCGGATCGAAGTGCGCGTAGCCAATCGCTGGATCAACCGTCTCATCGGCGATGCGCAGCCCGGTGCGACCAAGGTTACCTGGACGTCGATGCCGACCTATCGCCCGGACGCGCCGCTGCGTCCTGCCGGGCTGATCGGGCCGGTGGTCGTCGGTGAAGCGCGATGACCGCGGCGCAGCGCCGCTATCGCCGGACCGAGATGGTGGTCGCGGCCGCGATCAGCGCGGTGCTGAGCGGTGTGTTCGTCGCGCTGCTGTTCGGCGGGCAGGCTGTGGTGCCGGTGGCCGGCTGGAACGGGCTGATCGTCGATGCGCTGCCACAGACGGCGATGATCGCGCTGATGAGCAGCCTCGTGCCGACGCTGCTGACCCGTCGGCGCACCCGCCGCGGGAGTATCGCACCGCTGTCGACGGCAGGCCGCTGGCCGGTGACGATCGTGCTTAGGATCGGCGCGTTCGTCCTCGTCGCTACGATGTTGGCCGGCGGGCTGCACGTCGCGCTGTTGCCGCTGGGACCGTCGGCATGGCCGCTGTCCGCCGTGTTCGCCGGCAAGATCCTGTATGGCGCAATATTGGGCATGGCGGTCGCGGGGCTGGCGGTAACGGCGGCGCTTCGCGATCCGGTAGGATGATCGTTTGAGAGGGGAGAGGACCGATGCAAAGGAACGAAAGGCCGAACCGTCGCGCCGCCATCCTGGCCGAAGTGCGGTGCACCGCGATGGCACTGACCGCGCTTGCGGCGTTCGTCGGTTCGTTCTGGATGGCGGGGCTGTTGTTCTGAGGTTGTTTACCAGCGAAGAGCCGCTGGCATTCGACCGCCGCCGCTTTTTGAATGCCGCGACCGCGTCGCTCGATGTTACGCTAGCCATCCTGCCGTTGGCGGACCCCGGTCGATGAACAACTCGGTCAAGGCCGCCGACATATCCTCGGAGCTGGCAAGTCACCTTCTATGCCAGACATTCCCCGCGTACCTCGCGATGATTGTGAGGATGACTGACGGCCGATCATCCTGTTCGTCGCCTAATGCGTCCTGTACTCCGCCAACGCCCACTTCATCCTCCGCCCCGACCGCCGGCATCCTGTTCCCCCGCCTAAGACAGAGGCGACCGGGCGTTAAGCAGGGTGATTCCGATGGAGGCAACAATGTGCAGAAATCGACACAAAGGCAACGCACGGGATGGCCTGATATCGCGGCCTGTCAACGGAAAAATGGCCATAAAGTTCTGAAAAATAAGGACAAGTTGCCAGTTACAATTCTCGGTTAAACAACCTTGCACACCCCGTCAGGGATGATAGGCTAACGCCATAATAATAAACCCCGCAGGATGAAAAATAGCCGATCCCGGCACCGGGTAGAGCAGCAAAGGTTGCCACCGGGCACGGTTCGCGCATGCTTTGGGAGAGGTACGGACACTATCGGGGATGTCCTTACCTATGGCATTAGTTTCTTCACGAGGACTGGGCCGTCCCTTATCGGACGGTTATTACTCGCGTGCGTCATCAACGCCGCGAATAGTGTCGATTGGACGCTGCCCTGCCGTGCGAACTCCGCCGGCATATGCTTGGCCTGAAAGCCGGCTCTCGCTGCATGCCGCCCCGCGCCCCCGCGTTTTTTCGCGTTCCTGAGGAGACTTTCATGGCCGTTTCTACCGTCCCGTTGCTGTCGCGCCGTCGCATGTTGGGCGTATCGACCCTCGCTGTCGGTGCGATCGGTTCCGTGCCCGCACTGGCCGCCGGGGGTGGCGGCGCCCCGCCGGTCTTTGGTCCGGCTGATGGCGTCGCGCTGCTGTCGCGCAACGAAAATCCCTATGGTCCCAGCCCCAGCGCACTGCGCGCGATCGACGAACAGGCGACGAAGGGCGCCTATTATGCCGAAGGGGGCATCCAGCGGCTCGCGGCCATGATCGCCGAGCGCCATGGCGTCACCGCCGAGCATATCGTGATCGGCAACGGGTCGAGCGAAGTGCTGAACGCGATCGGGCTGGCATGGAAAGGCCGTGGGCCGATGGTCGGACCGGCGCTGTTCTGGGACACCTGCGCGCTCTATGCCACGCGGCAGGGCGCGACGCTCAAGCGGGTGGCGATGACCCCCGATCTGGAGATCGACCTGGCGGCAATGGACGCGGCGGTGACGCCGGGCACGTCGCTGGTCCATGTCTGCAACCCGAACAACCCGACCGGGCGGTTGATCCCGGGGGCGACCATGGCGGCGTTCGTGCAGAAGGTCGGCCCGCGCGCGACGGTGCTGGTCGACGAAGCCTATAACGAATTGACCGACGACCCGCAGGCATCGAGCGTCATCCCGCTGATAAAGGCGGGCGCGAACCTGATCGTCGCGCGGACTTTCTCCAAAATCTATGGCATGGCGGGGCTCCGCATCGGCTATTCGATCAGCTCGCCCGAACATGCCGCGCTGATCCGCAGCCATATCATGTCGTCGGCCAATACCGCAGGGCTGGCCGGGGCGATCGCCAGCTATAATGACGAACCCTTCCTGCGCTATTCGAAGGGCAAGGTGGTCGAGGCGCGCGAGATGATCGTCGACGCGGCGAAGCGCGCGGGGCTGCGCGTGCTGCCGTCACAGACCAATTTCGTATTCGTGCAGGTTCCGGACGCCGACAAGCTGCGCGCCGCGATGGCCGAGCGTAACGTGCTGATCCGGGGGACCTATGGCCCATGGAAGAACTGGTCGCGGGTCAGCACCGGGCGGATCGAGGACGTGGCGCGCTATGCCGCTGCGCTGCCCGAACTGGTCCGCGCGTGACCCGGGCGGCGCGGCATGTGGCGCACCGCCCCGACCGGGGTTCAGCCGCGTGCCGCGCGCGCCGCGATCTGTTGCCGGGCGTTCGCCAGTGCCGCCGTTTCGCAACGGACATAGTCGGCACGCGGGCGCAGGCCCCACATGCTGCTGTAACCGCATACGTCGCGCGCACCGGCGACAAGGCGGCGGTTGATCGTCGCATCGTCGCGCACGCCGGCCAGGTCGATCGCGACCGAGCGGACGACGCGGCCATCGGCATCGCTGGCGGTCATGGCAATGTTGGCGACGTCCTCCGCATAGGCGGCGGGCGTCGCGGCGAACAGCGCGCCGGCGGCACCGAGCGCCAGCGACAGACGGCGAACGGACAGGGCTGACATCCTCTTCTCCCGATTTTCTGCGCGGGCGGTCCGAACCTGCCGTCCGCGCCTGTGCCGACCCGTATCCGGCACGACCAACCGTATACCGGGTTCCAACGAAAAAAGACACCGGAGAGGCCCATTTCGCGCCACAACCGAGGGGGCCCATGCAAATAGCGAATATCATTTCGATTTGGGCGATGACCAGCGCCATCGCAACGCCAGCACTGGCACAGGAAGGCGGTTCAGCGCCCGTGACGGCGACGCCGGAGGAGGCACCGCCCGAGGATATCGTGGTGGTGGGCACGCGCCGGACCGACCGCACCGTTGCCGAGTCGGCGGTACCGGTCGACGTGTTCGATTCCGCGACGCTGGGGCAACAGGCGCCCGCCGACATGAACACCGTGCTGCGCAACCTGATCCCGTCCTTCAATGTCGGCCGCTTCGTCAGTTCGGACGGGTCGGCGATCGTGCGGCCCGCGACGCTGCGCGGCCTGCCGCCGGACGAGGTCCTGGTGCTGGTCAACGGCAAGCGGCGCCATCGTTCCGCGCTGGTGCAGCTGGCCGGCGGGTCGTTGGCGGCCGGGTCGCAGGGCGTCGACCTCGCGCAGATTCCGGCGATCGCGATCGACCGGATCGAGGTGCTGCGCGACGGTGCCGCCGCACAATATGGCTCGGACGCGATCGCCGGCGTCATCAATTACGGGCTGAAGCGCAACCGCGAAGGGGGTTCGCTCACTGCCCGCTATGGCCAGTTCTATGCCGGCGATGGCGAGAATATCCAGGTCGCGGGCAATGTCGGGCTGGGGCTGGGCGACGGGTTCGTGTCGATCAGCGGCGAATATGTGAAGGCCCAGCAGACGAGCCGGGGCGGGCAGCGCATCGGCGCCTTCGCATTGGCGGCGGCGCGGCCCGACCTTGCCGAAGACATCCGCGATCCCGCGCAGCTGCGCGGCGATCCGGCGATCGAATCCGGGCGGATCTTCGTCAATGGCGGCCTGCCACTGGGCGAGAAGGACGAACTGTATTTCTTCGGCAACTGGGGCCGCAGCCATAGCGAGATCGACTTCAACTATCGTCAGCCGGTGACGGTCACCGGCCCGAACCGCTTCGGCACGGGCAACGCGACCTATGGCTATGCGTCGGGGGTGTACGAGACGCTGTACCTCGACCGCCTGGCCAACGGCAATTACGATGCGAACGGCCGCACGTTCAACTTCACCTCGGTGTTTCCGGCCGGCTTCACCCCGCGCTTCATCGGCGATGTCGACGATCTGTCGGCGGCGGTCGGCTATCGTGGCGAGACCGGCTTCGGGCTGAAATATGATCTGAGCGCCAGCTATGGCCAGAGTCGCATCGATTTCTCGATGAACGACACGGTCAACCCGTCGATGGGGCCGGACTCGCCGACCGACTTCTATCTCGGCCGGCTCGAACAGCGCGAGACCAACTTCAACGCCGATTTCGTGCAGACGGCGAATATCGGCATCGCCAGCCCGCTGACGATCGCCTTCGGCCTCGAGGCGCGCGAGGAGGCCTATACGATCGGACTGGGTGATCCGGCGTCCTATGAAGTCGGCCCCTTCGCCTTCCGCCGGGTCCAGCGCAGCGACGGGTCGACGTTCAACGTGACGCAGCAGGTCGGCGCGAACGGCTTTCCGGGATATGGCCCCGACGCGACGGTCGACCGCTCGCGCCAGAGCTTTGCCGGTTATCTCGACGTCGAAGGCGACGTGACCGAGGCGCTGACGCTGGCCGGAGCCATCCGCTACGAATATTTCGCCGATTTCGGCGGTACGACCAATATCAAGGGGACGGCGCGCTATGCGTTCAGTCCGGCGGTCGCGGTCCGCGCGGCGGCGAGTACCGGGTTTCGCGCACCGACGCCGGGACAGAGCTATACGACCAATATCGCCACCGCATTCGTCGGCGGCAATCCGGTCGAAACCGCGACGCTGCCGCCATCCAGCCCGGCGGCGCAGCTGTTCGGCGCCCGCGCGCTGGCCCCGGAAACCTCGGTCAACCTGTCGGGCGGCATCGTGCTGACCCCGGTCCGCGCGCTGACGGTGACGATCGACGCCTATCAGATCGACGTCAGCGACCGCATCGGCATGTCGGGCAATTTCGACATCACCACCCAGGCGCGGCGCGACCAGTTGCGCACGCTGGGCGTCGAGAACTGGGCGAGCCTTGGCCGGCTGCGTTACTTTACCAACGCGTTCGATACGCGCACCCGCGGCATCGACCTGGTGCTAAACCATGTCACCGGCACCGATTATGGCCGGTTCAATACCGTGTTCGCGATGAACTACAACCGGACCGAGGTGACCGCGTTCAACCCGACGATCATCACCCGAGAACGGCGCGGCGATATCGAGAATCTGACGCCGCGCGTCCGCGCCAACTTGTCGGAAAGCTGGTCGGACGGACCGCTGGCGGTGACCGCGCGGGCGCAATATTACGGGCCGATCACCTCGTTCGACCTGCCCGCCAATGGCGGCGACAAGCGTTTCGGGTCCGAAGTCATGTTCGACCTGGAGGTCAGCTATCAGGTGACCCGCGCCATCCGCGTCGCGGTGGGGGCGGAAAACCTGTTCGACAATTATCCCGATCGCGATTTCCGCGCGACCGGAGGAACCGGGGCGGGTGGCACGCCGCTGCAGAACTATTTCCTTGCGACCGATGCGACGGTGGCGGGCGACCGCTATCTCGGCAATGCGCCGACCGGGTTCAACGGCGGCTTCTGGTATGCGCGGGCGCAACTGACCTTCTGACGATAATGATCGACAGTGCGATGTCCGGCGGGCCCCTTCGGGCCTGTCGGGCATCGTGCGTTTCGGCTTTATCGACGGGCTGGCAGGAAGCGACGGCCGAGACGGCGGCACTGTCGAAATGCTCGTTTTAACTGGAAAATTCACTGGTCATAATAAGGTGAAGCGAAGCAATTGTCGGGCCAAGGCGTACGGGAGTTGCCTGCCTAAGAACAATCCCCCCGCAAGGGCATTCAACATTTTGCCCACGTTCTTGAAATTTAACAAGATTGAGAAGTGCAGATAGTTCTTTTGAACAACTGGAAAATTCAGTCATATAAGTGAAAAAGTTCGCCATTAGGCGCAGCGCTTTCCAATGTTACCTGGGGGCGACGTGACTATAAAATGGAACGGATTGGTCGGCATCGGCGGCATATGTCTATGCGCTTTCTTGCCGGAGATGGCGTTCGCGCAAACTGCAGGTACGGCCGCGGCCGAAGATCAAGCGGAACAAGATATTATAGTTAATGGCGAGCGCACCCGTGCGCCTTTGGTCATGGAAGTGCCAAACTCGCCCAAGGCCCGCGCGATCGTTACGCAAGACCATATCGAGCACACGGTCCCCGGCCAGTCGATCTTCAACGCGATCAACCTGGTACCCGGCGTCAACTACACCGCGGGCGACCCCTATGGCGGCAATGGCGGCGGCATCCGTATCCGCGGGTTCGATGCCAGCCGTATCGCCTTCACCTTCGACGGACTGCCCCTGAACGATGCGGGCAACTACGCCATCTATGCAAACCAGCAGATCGATCCCGAACTGGTGGAATCGGTCAACGTCAATTTCGGCTCGACCGACGTGGACTCGCCGACGGCAAGTGCGGCGGGCGGAACGGTCAATTATCGCACCGTCCTTCCGACCGAAACGTTGAGTGCGACGGCGGTCTATTCGCACGGCGACGGCAACATGAACCGCGTTTTCGGCTTACTCAACACCGGCGATCTCACGTCCAGCGGCACCCGGGCCTGGCTGTCCGCCAGCAGCCAGAGCTACAATCTCTATCGCTACGCCAATGTCCGGAAGGCCCAATATAACGCGCGGATCTATCAGCCGCTCGGCGGGAAGGACTTCGTGTCGCTGGCAGGCTTTTTCTACCAGCATCGCAACAACGGTTATGGCACGCCCTCGCTCGCCAATATCAACAGCGTGCTTGGCAATCCCTTTCCCGTGTCCTCGACCGGGCCGGCGCGGGTCGATCTGACGCGGGCCCAGTTCGACAAACTGTTTGCCGACCAGAGCAACAGCTATCTCAACAGCACGATCTGCGCCCTGCTGTCGCAGGTGCAGGCCGGAAAGGGCACGGTGCAGGACGACCGTGCCAGATGCACCAACACCCGGCAGATCGGTCTGAATCCGGTGGATACGGGTAATCTCCGCTTCAACAGCCTGTTCGCCCTGTCCGACCGGCTGACCTTCTCGATGGACGGCGGCTATACCTATACCCGCGCCAATGGCGGCGGCTCGACCGTGTTCGCCGAAAGCGATGCCAATGCCGGGCAAAGGGGCGCCAATGGCAATCAGTTTGGGCGGATCGGCGCGGGCGTCGCATCGGGCCGCGACCTGAATGGCGATGGCGACATGCTGGACTATGTCCGCGCCTATTATCCATCGAACACCCTGACGCATCGGCTGATCGCGATCTCGGGACTGCGATACGATATCGATCCGGACAATCTGGTACGCCTGGCCTATACCTGGGATCGCGCACGGACGCTGCAGACCGGCGAGGCCAGCCTGCTCGGCCCGGACGGCACGCCCCCGCTGCCGTTCAGCACCAGCGACATGGACAATCCTTATGCCATGCTGGATGCGGCGGGCAACGTGCCCAACAAACGCAACCGCCTGACCTATTCCATACTGCACCAGATTTCGGGCGAGTATCGCGGCAAGCCGTTCGACGACTCGCTGTCGTTCATGGTCGGCCTGCGCGCGGCGCTGTTCCGGCGCAACATGAACAACTATTGCTACACCATCCCCGGTAGCAGCAACGAAGCCTATTGCACCTCGCAGACCCAGGCTCAGGTCCAGGCCGACAGTCGGACCCGGAATTTCGCGCCACCCTATGCAGGGCGCATCAAGGAATATCGGGCACTTCTGCCCAATCTAGGCCTGACCTGGCAGATGACGCCGGCGCTCAGCCTGTTCACCAGCTACACCAAGGGATTTTCCGCGCCGAGCACCGAAGTCTATGCGTATGACGACAAGGTCATTCGTCCGATCGGCGAAGAGGCAAAGCCGGAGCGAACCAATTCCTTCGATCTGGGTCTTCGCTACACCATGGGCATCGCGCAGGCGCAATTGGGCGGCTGGTTCATCCATTACGACAATCGCATCGTCAACGTGACCACGCCGGTCGAGGGCGGCGGGACGATCAGCGCCGCCCGTAACGTCGGCGCAGTCGACAGCAAGGGCATCGACGCTTCGTTGTCAGTCAGTCCGGTTCGCTGGCTGTCGCTCTACGGCTTCACGTCCTATATGACCGCCACGCTGAAAGACGATGTGCTGAACGGCGCGACCGGCGCGGTGGCGATCGCGACCAAGGGCAAGTCGTTGGTCGATACGCCCAACTGGCAATATGGCGGCCGGGCGCAGGTGAACCTGCCCTTCGGCGTGATCGGTCTGTCGGCCAAGCATGTCGGCGATCGTTTCGTGACCGACGTCAACGACGTGAAGGTGGCGGGCTACACGCTGGTTGATCTGGATGCGCAGATCGGCATGCGCTGGATCGGGCTGGAGAAGACCTATGTCCAGTTCAACGTCGTGAACCTCCTCGACAAGGCTTATATTTCCAACCTTGGCACTGCCACCAGCAACGGCGGCTTCTTCAACTTCGGCAATCCGCGTACGGTGATCGGAAGCGTGCATTTCCAGTTCTGACGTCACGGGCTGCGACGGCGGATGCGTCGTCGCAGCCGATCGCTGCATTGTCGGGCACGGTGTACAGACGTGGCGGCCATGCCGGGCCGCCGGTCATCAGATGATGGAGCAGGGCATGAGGCGCAGGGCGATCCGGGGAATGGCGGCGATACTGGCGGTCGGGTCTGCGCCAGGGCTCTCCACGGCCGAACCGACGGCGTCGTCGCCGCTGGAACTGATCGGCGCAGCGGAAATTCCCTTCGGCGCCCGCTTTCAGGGGTACCCGATCGGCGGCCTGTCCGGGCTCGACCGGCTTCCGGGGGGCGACTTCATCGCCATTTCCGACGACAAGGGCGATGGGCGGCAGCCCCGCTTCTATCAGCTGGCGATCACGTTGGATCCCGCGCAGCATCGGGCGCGGGTCCGGGTGAAGGGGCAGGCGATCCTGCGTGATGCGCAGGACGTGCCCTTTCCGATCGACCGCCCGGTGGTCGACCCTGAAGCTATTCGGCATGGGGATGACGGCCATGTCTATTGGTCGTCGGAGGGGACGTGGAGCGACGATCCTGCCCGGCGCGTCCAGCCCGGCATTTACGAAAGCGATGCAACGGGCCGCGTCCTTCGCAGCTTTTCGCTACCTGCTGCCTATCTCTATACCGACAACAAGACGCGCGGCGCTGTATCCAACGGCGTGCTGGAGGGGTTGGCGGCAGGACCGACCGGAACGGTGTACGCCATTAACGAGGTTCCCGCCTATGAAGACGGCGTGGCCGATGGCGGGTCCGGCAAACCCATGCGTCACCGACTGACCAGCTTCGATCCCAAGAACGGCAAGCCGCTTCACCAGTACGTCTATGAGGTGCCAGACGGGCAATATAGCGTGTCTGAACTGCTGGCGGTCGATGACCGCCATTTCCTGTCGATCGAACGGATCGTGCCCTTCGACGCGAAAAAGGGTGTGGATGCCAGGATCGTGCTGTCTGGCATCACTGATCGAACGACCGATGTCCTGTCCTGTCCGGGGCTGAAAAGCTGCCCCGCGATTGCGATGACCCGCACGATATTACTCGATCTGCCCAAGCGGTATCGCGGCATCAAGATCGACAATCTCGAGGGTTTGGCCTGGGGCCCCAGCCTGGCGGACAATCGCCGCACGCTGATCGTCGAGGCGGACAACAATTTCAATAAGGAAGAGGTATCGCAGTTTCTCGTATTCGCCTGGTCGCGGTGACAGATCGAGCTGCAATACGGTCTCGGAACCTTCTTGATAGAGGATCGGTCCATATTGCAGAAGGTAGTCCTCAGCCCGCAATGTCCGCCCAGCTGAGATCGAAGCGCGCGAGATATTTGCGCAGCCGATCGGCGTCGTTGGTCGAGGTGCGCTGGCGGCGCGAGGCGGCGAAGAGGGTGCGGCCGGCGTCGGATAGCGAACGGCAGGCGCGACAGGTTTCGACGACATGCGCCAGCTGGACACGATCGAAGGGATCGAGCGCACCCAGTTGCTCTGCGGTCATCAGGTTCGACAGCGCGTCCGCTTCCGCTTTTCCGCTTCGCCATAGCCGTTGCAGGCGCGCAATCTCGGCGGTGACGCAGTCGAGATTGATCCGCCCGGCCGGGCTGAATGTCGCCATCCGCGTCACGCTGGCGGCGAGGTCGCGGAAATTACCGGGCCAGCGCGCCTCGGCACTGGTCGCAAAGGTGAGATAGCGGTCGCGCGCCTCCTTGTTGAAGGTGATGCGGTCACCCTCGCGCTCGGCATGGCGGTCGAGTTCATAGTCGAGATTGGGCGCGATATCCTCCCGCCGTTCGGCAAGGCCGGGGAGGGCGAAGGTCCAGAGGTTGAGACGTGCATAGAGGTCGTCGCGGAACGTGCCGTCCGCTACACAGGCGGCAAGGTCGCGATTAGTGCCCGCGATCAGTTGAAAGTCGCTCGCCACCTCCCGGTCGGCACCGACGGGGAGAAAGCGCTTGTCCTCGATCGCGCGCAGGATCATCGCCTGCTCGTCCAAGCCCAGTTCGCCGATCTCGTCGAGAAACAGGACGCCGGTATCGGCGGTGCGCAACAGGCCGGCGCGATCCGCTGCAGCACCGGTAAAGGCGCCCTTGCGGTGCCCGAACAGTGCCGACATCGCGCCGTCGCCCTTCAGCGTGGCGCAATTGACCTCAACCAGCGGTCCTTTCACCTGACGCTTCAGCCGCTTGAGTTCGTAGATGCGCCGCGCAAGCTGGCTCTTGCCCGCGCCGGTCGGCCCCATCAGCAAGAGCGGCGCACGGCTGCGGATCGCGACCTGTTCGATCTCGTCGATCATAGCGTTGAAGGCAGTGTTGCGGGTGTCGATGTCCGATTTGAGAAAGCTGTTACTTTCGACGCTGTCCGCGGCGAAGCGGGTGGCTGAGCGGCAAGTATTGGGTCCGCTTTTGCCGCCGGCGTCGGTTCGTGGTCGTTGGCGACGGACGCCGCTGCCGCGGATCGTGAACGCGTTGCTGTATCTGCTGTAGTTGGGATGTCCGTGGCGTGGTCTGCCGCGTGATTTTTCTCCGTTCACGACCGTGAAGTATCAATTCTACCGCTGGCGCGATCAGGCCTGGTGACCCCGGATCGATGCGTTGCTGATGGCTCGCTCGCGGATGCTCAAGGGACGCGACCCTGAACCATCGGCGGTGGTGATCGACAGCCAGAGCGCCCGCCACCGAGAGCGGAGGTCCGCGCTGGTTCGATGCCGCCAAGAAGGTTGAGGGTCGCAAGCACCACATTGCGACCGATACATCAGGCCGATTGCTCAAGGCGCGGATCGCCCCGGCCAACGTGCAGGACAGCCATGGCGGCGTGTCGTTGCGCGAGGCACTGGCGGTACGGTTTCCAACGCTGCGCCATGTCTATGCCGACCGCGCCTATCGCGGCAACAAGCTGCTCACCGCGGTCGCCGATCCAAAACCATGGGCTGCCGAGCCCATCACCCGCTCACAATGCGTCGGGCACTTCGTCCACGCACGATGACTTTGGGTCGTCGAGGTCTTTCGCATGGCTCAGTCGAAACCGGGGTCTCGCCAAAGACTATGAAACCTCCAAACGGCCGCAGTAAGCTTGGTGGGCCTCGCCTCTGTCGAACCCCTCACAAGAAATATCGCAAGAACACGATAACGGGTCGGACACTCAGCACGAACGCGTTGTTCACGCGCTCACATCCCATTTCCACCTCAACCCCCAAACCGTTCGCCTTGAGCAGCTTCGCGCTTGTCGAGAATCGTAATCGAAAAGGAGTAAGCGATCACGTTCTCAACGGACGCTTCTCGACAGGCTCGAAGCTGCTTTAACCGAACGAGTGGGGCGGGGTGGAGCGGGAGGGTCCTAAACCAGCACCTTCTCCGGCGTCGGAACGGTGCCGAGCGGGGTGGTCGCGTCAATTTCCATCAACGGTTTCAGCAACCCGTCGCGCAGGTCATAGACCCAGCCGTGTAGTTCGAGCGGCTGGCCCGCGGCGAAGGCACGCTGGACGATGTCGGTGCGGGCCAGCGCAACCAACTGGTCGCGGACGTTGAGTTCGACCAGCCGGTTGGCGCGCTGCTCCGCGGGGAGGGCGTCGAGTTCGTCGCGGTGGCTGTCGATCACGTCGCGGGCGATCGCCAGCCAGTCGTGGACATGCCCCTGCACGCCGCCTTCCAACGCCGCCTGGA
Source organism: Sphingomonas lacusdianchii (assembly GCF_022664395.1). Classification (GTDB taxonomy): domain Bacteria; phylum Pseudomonadota; class Alphaproteobacteria; order Sphingomonadales; family Sphingomonadaceae; genus Sphingomonas; species Sphingomonas lacusdianchii. The sequence continues at coordinate 49,098 of NZ_JAKRET010000002.1, forward strand.
TGCCGCCGCAGCCATAATGGCCGCACACGATGATGTGCCCGACCTTCAGCACCTCGACCGCGAACTGCACCACCGACATCAGATTCTGGTCGTCGGGGTGGATCAGGTTGGCGATGTTGCGATGCATGAACATGCCGCCCGGTTCGGTATTGGTCAGCTGGTCGGGGGCGACGCGGCTGTCCGAACAGCCGATCCACAGGAATTCAGGCTGCTGCCCGGCAATCTGCCGCGCGAAATATTCGGGATTTTCCTCGAGCCGCTCGGCGGCCCATGCCTTGTTGGCAAGGAGCAGATGTTTGTATTCCCTCATGCGTAGGCGACCTCCTTGCGCGGCGCCTTGATCTGGGGCGCGGTCTTTTCGCCGATATCGCCGCGTACCAGCACGTTGATCCCGCGATACTGCGCATTCTTGATGAAGCCGTTGATGATGTCGATATTGTCGAGGTCGACATAGTTGGTCGCCGACAGGTCGATCACGACCGTGCAGTCGTCGGGCACCTTCTCCAGCTCCTTGGTCAGTTCGACCTTGTGGATGAAGTAGAGGTTGCGCTTGGCGCGGACCATGCAGCTGGCACCGGGGCCTTCGCCGTCCTGCACGAACGTCACCGCCGGGCGGAAATTGCGCGCGATGACGAACACGAAGCCGACGGCCAGCCCGACGACGATGCCCTTCAGCAGGTCGGTGAACAGGATGGCGAGGATCGTGACCACGAACGGCACGAACTGGGTCATGCCTTGTTTCCAGCGTTTGGTGAAAAGTTCTGGCTTGGTCAATTTATAGCCCGTCTGGATCAGCACCGCGGCGAGGGCCGATAGCGGGATCATGTTGAGCAGCATCGGCACCAGCAGGACGCTGAGCAGCAGCCACGTGCCGTGCAGGATCGTCGACATCTTCGACGCGGCATTCGCATCGACGTTCGCCGACGAGCGCACGATGACCGAGGTCACCGGCAGGCCGCCGATCAGCCCGGAGATGATGTTGCCGCTGCCCTGTGCCAGCAATTCGTGATTCTTGTCGGTCACGCGGCGCTTGGGATCGAGTTCGTCGACCGCCTTCACCGACAGCAGCGATTCGAGACTGGCGACGATCGCCAGCGTCACCGCCACCGTCCACACCGTCGCGTTGCCGATCTGCCCGAAATCGGGAAGGCTGAACAGCTTCACGAACCCGCCGAGGCCATCGGCGATCGGCACGCTGACCAGATGGGTCGGCTTCACCTGAATGGCCGGGGCGATGACGCCCAGCAGCGCGTTGATCGCGACCGAGCCGACGACGACGACCAGCGGGCCGGGGACGAAGCGCAGCGGGCCGTCCTTCGGCTTGTTCTTGTCCCACCAGAACAGGAAGGCGATGCTGATCGCGGCGATGATCGTGGCGCCCCACACCACCTGTTCGCGCAGCACGAAGAGGATGGTGTTGAACGTGTTGAGGCCATCGCCCTGATTGAACTGGAAATCGCCCGCCGGATCGCCGTCATAGCCGATCGCGTGCGGCACCTGCTTCAGGATCAGGATCAGGCCGATCGCCGCCAGCATGCCGGTGATGACCGAGGACGGCACGAATTCGCCGAGCACGCCCGAGCGCGAGAAGGACAGCAGGATCTGCATGCAGCCGGCAAGGAACACGGCGAGCAGGAATGCCTCGAAGCTCGGGAGCTTGGTGATCGCGTCGAGCACGATCACGGTCAGGCCGGCGGCGGGGCCGCTGACCGACAGCGGCGACTTGCTGAGCGAACCGACGACGATGCCGCCGACGATCCCGGCGATCAGCCCGGAAAAGAGCGGCGCACCCGATGCCAGCGCGACGCCGAGGCACAGTGGCAGCGCGACGAGCGCGACGACGATCGAGGACGGCACGTCCTGACGCAGATTGGCGAGTAGGGAGGGTTGCGACATGGCTGCGATGGCCTTGTTCTGAAACGAGGTGCGCCGAGCGTGCTTGGGGGAAGCACGCCCGGCGCGGTGCCCGGGATCGACGGAACGGGGGAGGGAAGGTTCGCCCCGCCGATCTTGCGGGAACGGCTATTCGGCGGCTTCTGCCGTCACGAAATCTGCGGCCAGGCGCTTGGCGGCGGGCAATGCCACCGGCAGCGGGCGATCCGGCTTGATCGGCACGAAGCGGCCGGTCGTGCCGTCGAGCGCGAGGATCGAGCCGGCATGGATGTCGACGAACCAGCCATGCAGCGTCAGATCGCCCTTGGCGATGCGCGACGCGACGGCCGGATGGGTGCGCAGGTGCGAAATCTGGACCACGACGTTTTCAAGGCTGGCCGCGCGGACCGCGGCGGCATCGTCGAGATCGGGATAGCTGTGCTGGATGACCGAATGGGCGGCATGGCTGTGGCGCAACCACGCGGCGACGCTGGGCAGCCCTTCGAGCGTCTCGGGCTTCATCAGCGCGCCCATCGCGCCGCAGCCCGAATGACCCGACACGATGATGTCGGTCACGCCGAGGACCGCGACCGCATATTCGACGGTCGAGGTGGTGCCGCCATTCTGCTGGGTGAAGGGGGGAACGATGTTGCCGGCGTTGCGGATGACGAACACGTCGCCCGGCTTCGCCTGCAGGATATGCTCGGGGACGACGCGCGAGTCCGAACAGGAGATCATCAGCACCTTCGGGCTCTGACCATCGGTGGCGAGCTTCGAATAGAGGTCGGCATCGCTGCCGAACACGTCCTTTTCGAACCCGAAAACCCGGCCGATCACGTCGTTCACGCAGCGTCTCCCTCAAAACCTGTCGGCCAGTGCAACCCTGCCGCTTGGGTCCATGCTATAGCCGGGGGAATCTTGCTGCGTTCGCCTGCGATGTAACGAATTATTGCTGGACCGCGAATGGCGCGGGCAGGATGATTGCGGCGCACAGCCCGCCGCTGACCCGGTTGCGCAGTTCCAGCCGGCCGCCTTCACCCTCCACCGCGCGCTGCACGATCGACAGGCCGAGGCCGAAGCCGACCGTGTCCCGCTTGCGCGCGGTGTCGAGCCGGACGAACGGTTCGAGCACGTCGCCCATCGATTCATCGGGAATGCCGGGGCCGTCATCCTCGACCCGGATCACCGTCGCGCCATCCTCCACGGCCAGCGTCAGCGTGACGCTGCCGCCATAATGGATCGCGTTTTCGACCAGGTTGATGACCGCACGGCGAAAACCGGAGCGACGCACGGCGCGTTCGAAATGGTCGGGGCCGACATAGGTCGCATCATGGCCATGGTCGGCGGCATCGTCGACGATACTGGCGCACAATACCGCCAGATCGACCAGCACGGCGCGTTCGGGTTCGCTCTCGCCGCCGAGAAAGGCGAGCAGCGAGGTGACCATCGCCTCCATTTCGGCGAGGTCGTTCTGGACCGTCTCGCGCACGTCGCGGTCGTAAATGGCGTCGGTGCGCAGCCGCAGCCGGGCGAGCGGGGTGCGCAGGTCGTGGCCGACCGCCGCCAGCGCGCGGGTCCGCTCGTCGATCAGGCGGTGGATGCGCGCCTGCAACCCGTTGAAGGCGACGACGAGGCGGCGGACCTCGCTCGGCCCCGCTTCCTCGATGGTCGGGAGGGTGGAGCCGCCACCGGGACCGAAGCGGTCGACCGCGTCGGCCAGTTGCCGCATCGGGCGCAGCGTGCGGCGGATCAGCAGCCCGCCGACCACCATCAGCGCGATCGCCGGGATCAGCGCCAGCAGGATGCGGCCGATGGCGAGGTCAAAGGCGCGCAGCGGTTCGAGCGTGCGGAAATAGAGCCAGCTGCCATCGTCGAGCCGTAGCGCCCCGCTGACCACCGATCGGCGGCCCTGTCCGATCAGCGTCAGATGCAGGCCGGTAGGGGCGAGGCTCGGCTCCCATGCCAGCACCTGTTGTTCCATCTCGCGCAGTTCGGTGCCGCTGGCGGGCAGTTCGGGCGCGGTCGCGCGCCATTGGACCGCATAGCGTTCGGTGGTCAGTTCCGCTGCCATGCCCGCCCGCTGGGTCACCGGGCGTTCCTCGACGATGCGTCTGGCGATCACCAGATGTTCGGCCAGCCGGCGGGCTTCGTCGTCGCGCACCGAAAACTGGCTGGCGCGTTCGTAGAGCAGCACCGACACGCCGAATTCGATGACGATCGTCAGCAGCAGGATCGCGACGATCCGCCCGATCAGGCCGAACGGAAGCGCCGGTATCCGCCGCGCCTCTGCCACCTCAGCGCCGCTCGACGGGGACATTCAGCATATAGCCGACGCCGCGCACGGTGACGATCGGCGGCGTGCCGCCGGCGGTCGACAGCTTGCGGCGCAAACGGCTGATGAGCACATCGATGCTGCGGTCGGACGAATCGCCCAGCCGGGTACGCGACAATTCGATCAGCCGTTCGCGCGCGATCACCCGTTGCGCATGGTCGAGCAGCACGACCAGCAGGTCGAATTCGGCCCCGGTCAGGTCGACCGCCGCGCCGGTGGGTGAGGTCAGTTCGCGGCGCGGCAGGTTCGCGGTCCAGCCTTCGAAGCTGTAGATGCCTTCCTCGCGCTGCGCCGCCTGTGCGTTCAACTCGCCCCGGCGCAGCACGGCGCGGACGCGGGCGATCAGTTCGCGCGTGCCGAACGGCTTGGGCAGATAGTCGTCGGCACCGAGTTCGAGGCCGATGACGCGGTCGACCTCGCTGCCCTTGGCCGACACGAAGATGATCGGCACGGCGCTGTTCTGCCGGATCTGGCGGCACAGGTCGATGCCGCTGGTGCCGGGCAGCATGATGTCGAGCAGGATCAGGTCGACCGGCCCCTGTTCCAGCGCCAGCCACATTTCGGGCGCGGCGGAACAGGTGCGGACATGATAGCCATTTTCCTGCAGCGCGCGGGCGGTCAGCGTGCGGAGCGCGGGATCGTCCTCGACGACGATGATCGATGGGGCGGTCATGCGGGGTGGCTCGGGTTGGTCATGGCGTATTCGGTCCCGGCGGCAATCGATGAAATCGTTCGTCCCGAGTAGCCGCTGAGCCTGTCGAAGCGGCGTATCGAAGGACCGTTTGTGGCGGGTGCTTCGATACGGGCCTTCGACTACGCTCAGTCCCTACTCAGCACGAACGGCATTTGAGAATACAGACTTAGGGGAAGGCTGCGACGCCGGTCAATTCGTCTCGCGCCCGATCGGATACAGCAGAAACCGTTCGTCATAATAAGGCGTGCGGGCATAGAACCACTGCAACCGCGCAGTGGCGTCGTTCGCGAATTCGGGATCGGCGGCGAGCTTCGCGTCGAATTCCGCCTTCAGCTTCGGGTTGCTTGCCAGCATTTTGTCGGCGAGCGGGGCGATGGCATAGCCTTCGATATATTCGGTGCGGGCCAGCATCGCCGGGGCCATGTTCCATGCCAGCACCCCGTCCTCGCTTTCGGGTTCGAGCAGAAAGGCGGCGAGCAGACCCAGCGGCTGCTCGGCGGGGACGCGGACCGATCCAGGTGGCATCGTCTCGCGGCGGCGTTCGTGGACGATCTTTGCCTCCAGCGGGACATGGCCTTCGCTGGCCGGCTGCAATTTCGGTTCGGTCGCGCGCGCCATGTCGAGGTCGAGCGTGCGGGGGGCGTCGATCGGCTCGTAGCGGATGCCATGCAGTTTCAGCAGGTCGATGACGTGCGGCAGAGTGGCGGGAACCCACCATGCTTTCGGCAGGCTGACGGTCTTGTCGGGCAGGCTGCCGAACACCGGCATTTTGAACGTCACCGGCTTGGGCAGCCAGCGCAGTTCGTCGCGGCCCGATGCGGGCGAGCGGTAGCTGTCGTGCGCCAGTCCGAGGAAATCGACGCTGTAGAGCGGGGTCGGGTTCGGTTTCCATGTCATCGTCGCGCTGGTCGGGCGGTCGGCGCGGTCGGCGTCGATCGCCGCGCGCAGTTCGGCGGCACGATCGGCGGCGATGCGGAGCGATTCCTCGACGAACACATAGGTGCCGAGCACGCGCTGGTAATAGGGTTTGAGCGAATGCGTCTCGACCAGCACGGTCGGGATATGGGCGATGTCGCCATAGCCGGTCGAGAAACGCGGCGTGTCGACGTCCTGGCTCATGCCCTTTTCCGGGGCGCGATTGTCGAGCGTGCTGACATAATAGCCGGGGGTGTGGCCGCCACGTTTCAGCGCGGCGTCCATGGCCGGGCGCAGCCGCGTGTCGAGAAACCGGCCGATGGCTGCCGAGCGGGCGTAATAGCCCCGCCAGCCCGAAAAGGCGTAGGTGACGTCGTAGCGATGATCAATGCCGTCGGTGACGTGCAGGTCGAGATACAGGACCGGGTCGAGCCGGCGGATGAGGCCGATCATCGCCTGCGTCTCCGGCGCGTCGGCTTTCAGGTAATCGCGGTTGAGGTTGAGATTCTGCGCGGTGGTGCGCCAGCCCATATCCTTCGGCCCGCGCTGGTTCGGGCGGTTATACGGGCCGGAGCGTTCGTGGCCGTCGACATTGTAGATGGGGACGAACACCAGATCGACCTTGTCGAGCAGCCTGTCCTTGCCGCGCAGCGCGATGTCGCGCAGCAGCATCAGCCCGGCATCCTTGCCCTCGATCTCACCGGCATGGATGCCGGCTTGCACCAGCACGACCGGCTTGTTCGCCGCGCCCTTGTGTGCGCGGACCGCGTAGAGCTCGCGGCCTTGCGGGCTTTTGCCGAAGATTTCGATGGTCAGTAGCGGGGACGCCGCGACCAGCCGGTCGATCCATGCGCGGGTTGCCGCATAGTCGGGCGTGGTGACGAAACCGCTCGCTTCGGCCGGGGTGATCCACGGGTCGTTCGGTTTGGCGACCAGCTTCTCGCTGGCGCCGTGCCACGCGCGGATTGGTGGCAGTGGGGCTTCGAGCGGGCTTTGGGCGGTGGCGGCGGAGGCGAGCAGGGCGGCGGCGAGGATCAGGAAACGCATGGCGCAATCGTAGCGGATGCTGGCAGCGACGCCAGTGTCCGTATTCCGTCGCCCCTGCGCAGGCTGGGGCATCCTGCGGCGGGGAGGCGCTTCATTACCGGGAGATCCCGGCCGTCGCAGGGATGACGATGGGGGCAGGATTGCTCGCCAATCCATTCCCCAGCCGGAACGATCCGTTCCGTAACAAGTTGTTGCTCGGCAATACCCCTGTATGGAGCCACGGCGATCGCCCCGGCCTATGAGTTCAAGCCGCACGAACGGCCGTTCCTGCCCGGTTCGCCCGCCACGCCCGAGCACCCGTTCGCGCGTCGCGTGGGCTATTTCGCGATCGGCATGTTGCTGGGCGTCACCGGCGGGTTCAATAACGGGCTGCTGATCGCCAACCTGCCGCAGATCCAGGGGTCGCTGGGGCTCACCCCGGTCGAGGGCGGGTGGCTGACCGCGATCTATTCGATGACCAGCGTGTGCATGTCGATGCTGCTCATCAAGTTCCGTCAGCAATTCGGGTTACAGCGGTTTACGCGTATCTTCCTGTTGGCCTTCCTGATCCTGAACGTGTTGCAGGTTTTCGTCCACAGCTATGGCGTGCAGTTGATCGTGCGCGGGGCCGCCGGGGTGGCGGGCAGCGCGCTGACGACCTTGTGCTTCCTCTATATCATGCAGGCGCTGCCCGCCGCCGCGCGGCTGTCGGGGATGATCATCGGCTTTGGCGCGTCGCAGGTGGCGCTGCCGCTGGCGCGCACTTTATCGCCGCTGCTGTTGGCCGATGGGCGGATCGAGGCGCTGTTCCTGTTCGAACTGGGGCTGACGCTGATGTGTCTCGGCGCGGTGGCCTTGCTGCGCCTGCCGCCGTCGGAGCGGACCCCGGCGTTCGAGCGGATCGACTTCCTGACCTTCGCGCTGTTCGCACCCGGCATCGCGCTGCTGTGCGCGGTGCTGGTGCAGGGGCGGATCCAGTGGTGGTCGACGCCGTGGCTGGGATACGCCACCGCCGCCGCCATCCCGCTGATTGGCGGGGCGCTGCTGATCGAGCATAACCGCGCCAATCCGCTGCTCAACACGCGATGGATGCTCGGGCGCAACATCGTGCGCTTCGCGATCGTCGCCGCATCGCTGCGTATCCTGCTGTCCGAACAGACGTTCGGCGCGGTCGGGCTGCTGACCGTCGTCGGCATGGGCAATGATCAGCTGGTGACATTGAGCCTCGTCATGACGCTGGCGTCGATCGCGGGGCTGGTCGTCTGCCTCAAGACGCTGAACATGCAGGATTTGTACAAGCCGGTGGTGATCGCGGTCGCGCTGATCGGCATCGGCGCGTGGATGGATTCGGATTCGACCAACCTGACCCGCCCGTCGAGCCTGTATGTCAGCCAGTCGATCATCGCCTTTGCCGCGCTCTACTTCCTCGGACCGATGGTGATGATCGGCATCTTTCGCGCGCTGGCGCGGGGGCCGAGCCATATCATCAGCTTCTCGGCGATCTTCAGCATTTCGCAGACGATGGGCGGGCTGGCCGGGACCGCACTGCTGGGATCGTTCCAGATCGTGCGCGAGAAATATCACGCGTTCGAACTGACCCAGAGCCTGACGGTGACCGATCCGCTGGTCGTGCAGCGTATCCAGCAACTGGGTGGCGCCTATGCCCGCGTGCTCGGCGACGCGACGCTGCGGCAGGCGTCGGGCACGGGGCTGCTGGGGCAACAGGTGACGCGGGAGGCGAACATCCTCGCCTATAACGATGTCTTCCTCGCCGTCGCGATCCTGTCGGCGGCGATGGTGGTGTGGCTGGGCGCGCTGTGGCTGCGCTTCCGCCTGAAGGGCGTGAACCCGCTCGCCGCCGATCTCGCCGCCGTGCAACGCATGCGACAGCAGCAAATGTCATGACCGATACGCAACTTACCGAAGACGAAAAACAGCGGCTGACCGACCCGGTGGAGGTGCCGCGCGAACCGGCAAAGGCGCGTGGCTGGGCCCCGCCGCGCGGGTCGCTGAAATCCACGATGGGCTTCGTCGCGCTGCTGCTCGGCGGCATTGCGCTGGCGCTCTATGCGTGGGGGCTGTGGCCGTTCGGCAGCGCGATTCAGGCGACCGACAATGCCTATGTCCGCGGGCAGACGACGATCATCGCGCCGCAGGTCAACGGCTATGTCACGCAAGTGCTGGTCCGCGATTTTCAGGATGTGAAGGCCGGGCAGGTGCTGGCCCGGATCGACGACCGCATCTATCGCCAGCGCGTCGATCAGGCGCGGGCCGGGCTGGCGGCGCAACAGGCGAACCTCGCCAATTCGCAACAAAGCGAACGGTCGAGCGAAGCGAGTCTCGGCGGGCAGGCGGCGGCGGTCGTCAATGCGCAGGCACAGCTGGCGCGGGCGCAGGCCGATATGGCACGCGTCAACGATCTGGTTGCGCAGGGGTCGGTGTCGCTGCGCGAACGCGACCAGACGCTGGCAGCGCTTCGCGCCGCACAGGCCGGGGTGTTGCAGGCGCAGGCGCAGCGTAGCGTCGCGCAGGAACAGGTGCGGACGGTGACGGTCGGGCGCGGCGGGCTGAACGCAGCGGTCGAGAATGCACGCGCGGCGGTGCGGCTGGCCGAGATCGATCTGGCCAACACGATCATCCGCGCGCCGCAGGACGGACGGCTGGGCGAGGTCGGGGTGCGGCTGGGGCAATATGTGACGGCCGGCACGCAGATGATGTTCCTCGTGCCGCCGACCGTGTGGGTCACCGCCAATTTCAAGGAAGCGCAGACGGCGCGCATGGCGCCGGGACAGCCGGCGACGATCCGCGTCGATGCGCTCGACCGGGCGGAGCTGCGCGGGCGGGTCGAACGCATCGCGCCTGCCGCCGCCAACGAGTTCGCGGTGATCCGGGCGGACAATGCCACGGGTAACTTCGTGAAGGTGGCGCAGCGTATTCCGGTGCGGATCGCGATCGATGCGCGCGATCCGCTGATCCAGCGACTGCGGCCGGGCATGTCGGTCGAGGCGCGGGTCGATACCCGTAGCGGCGTATCCCCGGCGGCGCGGTGAGGGGACGGATCGCCCTGACGGCACTGGCGTTTCTCGGCGCCTGTGCTCCGCCCGAACGACCGCATCCGGAGGCAGCGGCGGTTGCACCGCCGATGGCGTGGCGCACCCCGTTGCCGGGCAGCGTGCCGATAACGGCGAACTGGTGGCAGGCATTCGGCGATCCCGAACTGACCCGACTGGTCGAGGCGGCGCTGGCCAACAATCCCGACATCGCCATCGCCGCCGCGCGCGTGGCCGAGGCGCGCGGGCAGGAGCGGGTGGCACGCGCGGCGCGCTTCCCGACGCTCGACGCCGGGGTGGGATTGATCGAGCAGCGTGCGCTCAACGCGTTCGGATCGGCGACGACCGGCACTTCGCTGCAACCCGTGTTCCAGTCGGCCTATGAGATCGACCTGTTCGGGCGGGTCGGGCAGACGATCGCGGCGGCGCGGCTGACGGGCGATGCCGCCGCCGCCGCCGCCGACAGCGCCCGGCTGGCGGTCGCCGCCGCTGCCGCCAGCGGCTATGTGACGTTGCGCGGCCTCGATGCGCGGATCGAGACCGTACGGGCGACGATCGCGTCGCGGGGCGAGGCGTTGCGCATCGCCCGTTCGCGCGCGGAGGCGGGCTATACTTCGCAACTCGAACTGCGACAGGCCGAGGCCGAATATGCCGGCGTGACGCAGACGCTGCCGCAGCTCGAACTGCTGGCGCGGCGGCAGGAAAATGCGTTGGCGCTACTGACCGGCACGCCGCCGCGGGCGATTGACCGCGGACGGGCCTTGGAGGCGCTGGTGCCGCCACCGATACCGGCGGGGCTGCCGTCCGACCTGTTGCGGCGCCGGCCCGATATCGCGCAGGCCGAGGCGACGCTGGCGGCGAGCGATGCGTCGCTGGCGGGGGCACGCGCGCAGTTTCTGCCGTCGCTGCGGCTGACCGGATCGACCGGGGAAGTGCTGTCGAGTGCGCTGCCCAATCCGGTCGGCATCTGGTCGATCGGGGCGAGCGTGCTAGCGCCGCTGTTCCGGGGCGGGCAATTGCGTGGGAATTACGATGCGGCGACCGCCCGACGGGATCAGGCCGCCTTCGCCTATCAACGCAGCGTGCTGACCGCGTTTCGCGAGGTCGAGGATGCGCTGGCGGCGGTCGACAGGCTGGCGGTGCAGCGGCGCGCGCTGGAGGCGCAACGCACGGCAACGGCCGAAGCGCTACGCCATGCCACCAACCGCTATCGGGCCGGCTACAGCCCCTATCTGGAACAGCTCGACGCACAGCGGGCGTTGTTCAGCGCCGAATTGTCGCTCGAACAGGTGCGGGCCGATCAGTTGAACGCGCTGGTCGCGCTGTATCAGGCGATGGGCGGCGGCTGGGGGACCGGCGAATGATCCGGGTCGCGACGATGGAGGACGTTCCCACGCTGCACGCGCTGGTCGAGGCGGCGTTTCGCGGCGAATCGGCGCGGGGCGGGTGGACGCATGAGGCGGACCTGCTCGACGGGCAGCGCATCGATCGCGCGGCGCTGACCGATGTGATGACCGATCCCGATCGCACGATCCTGATGACCGACGATGCGACCGGATGCGTCCAGGTGTCGCAGATCGCGCCGGACCTGGCCGCGCTGGGCCTGTTGGCGGTGCGGCCGGACGTGCAGGCCGGCGGGCTGGGGCGGCGGCTGGTGCTGGCGGCGGAGGACCATGCCGTGCGCATCCATGGCGCCCGGAGGATGGAGATGACGGTCATAGCCGTGCGGGACGAACTGATCGCATGGTATGCGCGGCAGGGCTATTGCCGCACCGGCGAAATCCGGCCGTTCCCGATGGACGATCCGCGCTTCGGCCTGCCGCGCCAGCCCCTGTCGTTCGTCGTACTGGAACGCAGCCTGCCGCGATGACCGCCGAAACGACAAGCCCCGCCCGGGGGACCGGACGGGGCCTGCAACGGCAGCGCAAGGGAGTGCGCGAGTTCGGTTTAACCCGCTGCAACAAATCCGCAATGGTTCTTTTGGAGACCCGGGTACGCCGGACTGTCCAACAATTGGTCAACCCAGCGCTCGACAAGGTTCATCAGCCGCGAATAGGCGGTCGCATCGTCGAAATCGGGGTCCGCGATACGGCGGTGCATGATCCCGGCGCCGACCGTCAGGATCATTTCGGCAAGCTCGGCACGCGACTCGGCCTGATCGGGGCGGGGGGCAAGGCCGGTCAGCGACAGGATCAGTGCCTGCTTGACCCGGCGGTTGATGTCGTGCGCGATCGCCTTGATCCGGTCGTTGCGCGCAGCCTCGGCGATAATTTCGGGCATCAACTGTCGCGACTCGATGTCCCTGCCGCACTGCAAGAACATCCGCAGCCATGCGCGGATCGCATCGACATCGCCGGTCTTCACCGCCTGCGCAATCTCGGCCTCGTGCAGGAAGGTGGTGAGGTCGCCCTCGACGATCGCGGCGACGATCGCCTCCTTGTCGGCGAAATCGCGATAAATCTGCCCGACCTTGATGCCGGACACCGCCGCGATCTGCGCGACGCCAGTCCCGTGGAAACCATGTTCGGCGAACAGCGTCCGCGCCACCGCCACCAGCTTTTCGCGCCGGGCCAATGCCTTGCTCGCCCGGCATGCCGCTCCGCACTGCAACAAATTCACGTCCGATTCACCTGTAACCTCTTGCCACTTTCCGCCGGTCGGCGTAGGCGCCGCCAATGTGTGAGTGATCGATCACTCACGTTTAGCACATCCGTCGAGGACGTTCATGAAAAATCGCATGGCCCCATTGGCACTGGCGCTCCTCCTTTCGGCCTGTGGCGGGGGCGGCGGCGAACAGCAACCGCAGCAGGGCGCGCCGCAGGGGCCGCCGCAGGTCGGCTTCGTGACGGTACAGGCGCAGCCGGTAACGCTGACCACGCAGTTGCCGGGCCGCACCGCGCCCTATGAAACGTCGGATGTGCGACCGCAGGTAAACGGGCTGATCCTCGCCCGGCTGTTCCAGGAGGGCGATTATGTCCGGCAGGGTCAGCCGCTCTATCGCATCGACCCGTCGCCTTATCAGGCGTCGGTGGCGAGTGCCCGTGCGGCACTGTCGCGGGCGCAGGCATCGATCGCCTCGACCCGCAACCTCGCCCGGCGCTATGGCGAACTGGTCAAGATCAACGCGATCAGTCGGCAGGAATATGAGAATGCGGTGACCGGCGCGCAGCAGGCGCAGGCGGACATCGCCGCGCAGCAGGCCGCGTTGCGACAGGCGCAGATCGATCTGTCGCGCACGACGATCAAGGCGCCGATCTCGGGCCGGATCGGCCGGTCGGTCTATACCACCGGCGCGCTGGTGTCGGCGGCGCAGACCGAGGCGCTGACCACCATCCAGCGGCTCGACCCGATCTATGTCGACATCCAGCAGTCGAGCGCCGACCTGCTCAAGCTGCGGCAGCAGATCCTCGACGGCGACCTGTCGCGCGGGTCCGGCGCGGCGCGGGTCCGGCTGAAGCTGGAGGATGGCAGCACCTATCCGATCGAGGGGACGTTGAAGTTCACCGACGTGACCGTCGATCCGGCGACGGGGACGCAGGCGATCCGGGCGGTCTTCGCCAATCCGCGCGGGCTGTTGCTGCCGGGCATGTATGTCCGCGCCGAACTGGTCGAAGGGACCAAGGCGAACGGCATGCTGGTGCCGCAGCGTGCGGTGACCCGCGATCCGAAGGGCAGCGCGACGGTGCTGGTCGTCGGGGCCGACGGCAAGCTGGCGCCGCGCCCGCTGACGACCGACCGCACGATCGGCGATGCGTGGCTGGTGACCGGCGGGTTGCAGCCCGGCGACAAGGTCGTCGTCGAAGGCGCGCAGATGTTGCAGCCCGGCACTCCGGTGAAGGGCTATCCATGGACGCCGCAGACCGCCGGCGCGGCACCGCAGGGCGCTGCCCCCGGTGCCGCCGGCGGTCCGCAGGCACAGGCGAAGTAACCGCTGATGTCCCGCTATTTCATCGACCGGCCCATCTTCGCCTGGGTCATCGCCGTCGTCATGATGCTGGCCGGCGCGATCGCGATCCGCAGCCTGCCGATCGCGCAGTTCCCCGAAATCGCACCGCCCGCGGTCGCGATCACCGCCACCTATCCGGGGGCGGACGCGGAGACGCTGGAGCGTACGACGACCCAGATCATCGAACAGCAGCTGCGCGGCATCGACAATCTGCGCTATTTCTCGTCCTCCTCCTCCTCGGCGGGGACGGTGACGATCACGCTGACGTTCGAACAGGGCACCGATCCCGACATCGCGCAGGTGCAGGTCCAGAACAAGTTGCAGGCGGCGACCCCGCTATTGCCGCAGGAGGTGCAGCGGCAGGGTATTCAGGTCACCAAGTCCGCCGCCAGCTTCCTGGTTGTCGTCGGTCTGGTCTCGACCGACGGATCGCACAGCAACAACGACCTGTCCGACATGGTGGTGTCGCAGTTCCAGGACCCGATCAGCCGCGTATCCGGCGTCGGTGAATTGCAGGTGTTCGGCGCGCAATATGCGATGCGCATCTGGGTCGATCCGCTGAAGCTCAACAGCTATCAGCTGACCATCGGCGACGTGACGGCGGCGGTACAGGCGCAGAATGCGCAGGTCTCCGCCGGACAGATCGGCGCGCAGCCGGCGCCCAAGGAGCAGATGCTGAACGCCACGGTAAGCGTTCAGTCGCGCCTGCAAACGCCAGAGCAGTTCGCCAATATCCGGCTGAAGACCAATGCCGACGGCGCGGTCGTCCGGTTGGGCGATGTCGCGCGGGTCGAGATCGGCGCGGAGAATTACGGCTTCGACGTGCAGTATAACGGCCGTCCGGCATCGGGCTTCGGCGTCCGGCTGGCGGCGGGTGCCAATGCGCTCGACACGGTCGAACTGGTCAAGGCGCGCGCGCAGGAAATCGGTCGCGGCCTGCCGGGCGACGTCAAGGTCATCTATCCGTACGACACGACGCCGTTCGTCCGCCTGTCGGTCGAACAGGTCATCCACACGCTGATCGAGGCGGTGGTGCTGGTCTTCCTCGTCATGTTCCTGTTCCTGCAGAACTGGCGGGCGACGATCATCCCGACCATCGCGGTGCCGGTGGTGCTGCTCGGCACCTTTGCGGTGATGGCGGTCGCGGGCTTCACCATCAACACGCTGACGCTGTTCGGCATGGTGCTGGCGATCGGCCTGCTGGTTGACGACGCGATCGTCGTGGTCGAGAACGTCGAACGTCTGATCCAGACCGAAGGGCTGTCGCCGAAGGAAGCGGCGCGCAAGTCGATGGACGAGATCACCGGCGCGCTGGTAGGCATCGGCCTCGTCCTGTCGGCGGTGTTCCTGCCGATGGCGTTCTTCGGCGGGTCGACCGGCGTCATCTACCGCCAGTTCTCGATCACGATCGTGTCGGCGATGGTGCTGTCGGTGCTGGTCGCGCTGATCCTGACGCCGGCATTGTGCGCCACGATCCTGAAACCGCATGATCCGCACAAGCATGAGCAGGGCAACGGCCTGCTCGCGCGCTTCTTCCGCTGGTTCAACGACAAGTTCGAACGCGGCCAGCACAAGTACGAAGGCGGCGTCCGGCGCACCACGCGCAACTGGAAACGGTCGATGCTGGTCTATCTGCTGATCGTCGGCGGCATGGTGTTCGTGTTCACGCGCCTGCCCTCGGGCTTCCTGCCCGACGAGGATCAGGGGACGGTGCTGGCGCTGGTACAGGGCCCGGCGGGCGCGACCAGCGGTCGTACCGAAAAGGGTCTGAACCTGGTGCGCGACCATTTCCTCAAGCAGGAATCGGCCAATGTCGCCGGGGTCTTCACGATCAACGGGTTCAGCTTTGCGGGACAGGGGCAGAATGCCGGTCTGGTGTTCGTCAACCTGAAGCCGTGGGACGAACGCAGCGGTGCCGAGAACAAGGCACAGTCGATCGTCGGTCGGGCAATGGGCGCGTTCGCGGGCTACAAGGACGGGCTGATCTTCGCGCTGGTGCCGCCTGCCGTGCAGGAACTGGGCAATGCGACCGGGTTCGACGTGCAACTCGTCGATACCGGCGGCATCGGCCATGACCGTCTGCTCCAGGCGCGCAACATGATGCTCGGCATGGCCGCGCAGGACGGGCGCGTCGCACAGGTGCGTCCGCTCAGCCTCGACGATGCGCCGCAGCTGAAAATCAATATCGACGAGGACAAGGCGCGCGCGCTGGGCCTCGACCTTGCCGACGTCAATTCGACGATCTCGACGGCATGGGGCGGCGGTTATATCAACGACTTCATCGATCGGGGGCGCGTGAAGCGCGTCTATATCCAGGCCGATACCCCGTACCGCCTGAGCCCCGAAGATGTCGGCGACCTGTATGTGCGCAACGCCACCGGACAGATGGTGCCGTTCACCGCCTTCTCGACGCTCGAATGGGCCAATGCGCCGGTCCAGCTGACCCGGTATAACGGGCAGTCGGCGATGCAGCTGCAGGGTTCGCCGGGGGCGGGGCTGAGCACCGGTGCGGCGATGACGGCGATGGAGGAAATCCATGCCAAGCTGCCGCCGGGCACCGCGCTCGAATGGACCGGGCTGTCGTTCGAGGAACGACTATCGGGCGGGCAGGCGCCGGCGCTGTACGGGCTGTCGCTGCTGATCGTGTTCCTGTGTCTCGCCGCACTGTATGAAAGCTGGTCGGTGCCGATCTCGGTCCTGCTCGTCGTGCCGCTCGGGATTCTCGGCGCGTTGCTGGCGGCGTGGCTGACGGGTCTCAACAACGACATCTACCTGCAGGTCGGCCTGATCACCACGATCGGCGTGTCGGCGAAGAATGCGATCCTGATCGTGGAATTCGCCGAGGAGCGGATGGGAGACGGGATGAACGCGGTCGATGCGGCGGTGGAGGCCGCCCGGCTGCGCCTGCGCCCGATCCTGATGACGTCGCTCGCCTTCGTCTTCGGCGTGTTGCCGCTGGCATTGTCGACCGGGGCCGGGGCCGGCGGGCAGAATGCGATCGGCCGGGCGGTGGTCGGCGGCATGTTGTCGGCGACGATCCTCGCCATCTTCTTCGTGCCGATGTTCTTCGTCGTCGTCCTGCGCCTGTTCGGCCATGGCGGCAGCGACAAGAACACCCCGTCCGCCAACCGGGACATCGAACCCGATGGCGGCAACCGGTCCTCCGACGGCGGCGAAGCTGCGCCGCAGGGGGCATGACCATGAGCAACCCGATGACGCTGCGTAGCCTGATCCTCCTTGCCGCCACGACGGCGCTGGCGGGGTGCAACCTTGCCCCCAACAATGTCCGGCCGGAGGGGGCGATCCCGCTGACGCTGCCGCAGGGTGGCGCCTATCCGCCGCTGGGCGCCGAACAGGCCGATGTGACTGCGATCGCCTATCGCGATTTCTTCACCGATCCGCGGTTGCAGGCGGTCATCGCGACCGCGCTGGAGAATAATCGCGATTACCGGGTGACGGCGGCCAATGTGCTGGTCGCCCGCGCGCAATATCGCGTGACCCGCGCCAGTCAGGTGCCGACGACCGCCGCGAATGGCGGTGTCACCTATACCAACAACCCGTTCGGTGCGCTGGGCGGGGCGGGGGGTGCCGGTGGGCAGGCCGGCGGCGCGGGCGGGGTGCCGGCCCAGTCTGGCAATCTCGAAATCTATCAGGCATCGGTCGGATTTTCCGCCTTCGAACTCGACCTGTTCGGCCGCGTCCGCAACCTCAGCCAGGCGGCGCTGCAGGAATATTTCGCGACCGAAGAAGCGCAGCGCGCGGCGCGCATTTCGCTGGTCGGCGAAGTGGCGACGGCGTGGCTGACCATGGCCGCCGATCAGGACCAGCTGCGCCTGTCGCGTGAGACGCTGGCGAGTTTCGGACGCACGCTGGAGTTGACCCGGGCGCAGTTCCGCGTCGGCGTTATCTCCGAACTGGAGGTGCAGCAGGCTGAAACCAGCTATCAGCAGGCGCGCAACGACATCGCCGCGCTGACCGCCCAGATCGCGCAGGACCAGAATGCGATCAACCTGCTCGCCGGCACGACGGTGCCGATCGAGCAATTGCCGTCCGAGTTGGGCGAGCGTGACGCGGTTCTGACCAATTTGCCGACCGGCGTGTCTTCCGCCGTCCTCTTGCGCCGGCCGGACGTGCTCCAGGCTGAACGCCGCCTCTATGCCGCCAATGCCAATATCGGCGCGGCGCGGGCGGCATTGTTCCCGACGATCTCGCTCACCGCGACGCTAGGCACGATCAGCACGGCGCTGGGCGGCCTGTTCGGCGCGGGGACGCAGAACTTCTCGATCGCGCCCGCCGCCACCCTGCCGCTGTTCGACGGTGGCCAGCGGCGCGGCAACGTCGAGGTCGCCCGCGCGCAGCAGCTGGCGGCGGTCGCGACCTATGAAGGCACGCTCCAGACCGCGTTCCGCGAGGTCGCCGATGCGCTGGCGACGCGCGGCACGATCGACGAGCAATTGGCCGCACAGACGGCACGGGCGCAGTCGGCGGCGACCGCCGAGCGGCTGTCCGACGCGCGCTATCGCGCCGGAGTGGATTCGTTCCTGAACACACTGGACGCGCAGCGGACCAGCTATGCCGCGCGGCAGACGCTGGTCCAGACGCGCCTCGCCCGCGCGACGAACCTGGTGACGCTGTACCGGACGCTGGGGGGCGGGCTGAACTAGCGGCCCTTGCATCGCATCGCGATCGGCATATGCTCTCCGTTATAACATATAGGAGAGGAACGATGAATCCGATCGAGCCGGGCGACGCAGCGGGCGAGAAGAGCATGGTCATCCTGCAAAGCCTGCTCTGCCTGCTGCGCGAAAAGAACCTGTTGTCGCGCGCCGATATCGAGGAACTGGCCGCCAAGGTCGCCAGCCGCGCCGCAGAGCATGAGCGCGATCCGCTGCCCTGCCAGTCCGATGCGGTCGTCGCCGCCGCCAGCGAGATGAACCGGCTCGGCGCCTATATCGGCGGGCGCTATGGCGGGAAGCATCGTCGCATCTGACGCCGCGACCGGCGGTGTAATCACCGCGTCAGATTTCGAAGCGACAGGCATCTCTCGCGGCCGCCATGCGTTTCATGCGGGTTCGGTTGCACCGGGCGAGTTAGAATGGGCGGCAAACGCCCCATGAGAGGTTGTCGTGTCTTTGATCGGACCGGACGAAATGTCCTATTTTGTACGCCGCGCGGAACAGCAGTTGGAACTGGCCCAGCAGGCCGACCATGAACAGGTCGTCCACGCCCATTACGAACTGGCGAACCTGTATCTAGACAAGGCCTATGCCGATGGCGTGACGGGGCCGGAGGTAGGTGCGGAAGCTGCTTGAGTTGGTCTCGGCCTAACGTCTGATCCAGCTAACCGGAGACGCCGCCCCAGCGAAGGCTGGGACCTGGTCCGTCTCTTGTCCCGCACTAAAGCCGGAAGAGTTCAGCCTGCGCAGGGAAGACGTCTGGTTCGATTTAGATCGTGATGACAACAGGTGGAACCGTTCGTGCTGAGTAGGGGCTGAGCGAAGTCGAAGACCCGTATCGAAGCACCCGCGACCAACGATCCTTCGATACGCCATTTCGACAAGCTCAATGGCTACTCGGGACGAACGGGTCAGGTTTATGTTATCCACCTCTAGCTGAAAACGTCCGCACCCCGGTGCAGGCCGGGGTGCGGTTGGTAGAGCTTTTCCGTATCTCACCGACGCTCCCCAACTGTATCTCGGTCTTCGCCGGGGTAGGTTGGGGACTTTCGCACAGATTCCGTTCAGACGCGGAACGACATGCTTTTATATCAAGCGCTTACTGCTCCGCTTCGTTGACCGGCGCCGCTTCCTCGGGGGCTTCCTCCGCCGCCTTCGCCTCGCCCCGCGTCGAGCGCGAGGTCATGCCGGTCGCGGAGGCGTCGTCCAGCACCTGCTGGTCGGGTTCGATCGGCGGGGGCGGGGGGAGTTCCTCCGCCGGGGCGACCGCGCTCAGATTTTCTGTCACCGGCGGCGCGGCTTCGTAATTTTCTTCGGGCAGGGGCGTTGGCGGCGGTGCCTCCTCGTCGAACGCGCTGTTTTCGATCGGTGCATCCTCCGGCTCGGAGCCTGAGCATCCCGCCACGCCGGTCGCCAGCAGCAGACCGCTGCCGGCCAGCAACATCGCGCGCCATCCGCTCTTCATCTTCATCCCCTTATCGTGCCGCCAACTGGCTGGCCTCGGCGCGTGCGGCGATCTTGTTCGCCAGCACGCCGTCCCATTTATACGGATCTTCGCGGAAGCTCATCGTGCCGTTGGGCGTCGCAAAGGCCGTCCAGTAAAGCAGATAGACCTTCACCGGATCGGCCACCTTTGCCCGCACGGTCTTGCCGGAGGCGAGTGTCGCGTCGATCTGTTCCGCCGGCCATTCGGGGGTCGTCCGCAACAGCAGGCGCGCTAGATCCTTGGGCTTTTCGAGGCGGACGCAGCCATGGCTGGCCAACCGGTCGAAATTGGCGAAGCCCGACTGGGCCGGCGTGTCGTGCAGATAGACCGCGAACGGATTGTCGAAATCGAACTTGAACCGACCGAGCGCGCTGCGCTCCGATGCCTGTTGCAGGCGCCGACCGCCGCCCTCGGTCTCGATCACGCGGAAGCCGTTGCGCTTGAGATAGCCGGGATTGGCGCGTTCTTTCGGCCACAGTTCCTTGTCGGCGATCGACGACGGCACATTCCATGGCGGATTGAGCACGATCGAATGGATGGTAGAGGTCAGCATCGGCGTCTCGTCGCCTGGACGCCCGGTCACCGCCTTCATCGACGTCACCGGCTGGTCGCCGTCGAACACGGTCAGCACCGCCGCGGCGATGTTCACCTGAATACGGTTCTTTTCCAGCTCGGTCGGCAGCCAGCGCCACCGTTCCATATTCGCCTTGATTTGCTTGATCCGTTCGCCGACCGGCACGTTGAGCGAGGCGATGGTCTGCGCGCCGACCTGTCCGGCCGGGTTCAGGCCGTATCGCCGCTGCGCGCGGCGGACCGCGTCGAGCAAGGCCGTGTCGAACGTATCGCCGCTCGCCGACAATTCGGGATCCTCGAGCGCCAGCCGCTTGCGCAACGCCGCGACCTGCGGCCCGCGACCGCCCGGGCGCAGTTCGGAGCCGGCGGCGACGGTAGGCCAGCCGCCATTCGCGGCGATCTTGCGATAGCGTGCCAGACCGGTGACTAGCGTATCGTAGCCGGCATAGGGCGGCGGCAGCGAAGCGACCCATGCCGCCAGCCGGTCCTTCGCCACCGCGTCGCGGAACGACGGCAGCGGATCGTAGGATTGCGGGCGCATCGCCCAATCCTTCTGGAAGTCGGCGGTATCGAGCCGTCCGGCGCGCACCGCATGGGCATGGTCGAGTGCGGCCTGCACCAGCGCCGGTCCGGTCAGCGCACCCAGCAACGGCTCACGGTCCTTCAGCCCCTGCGCCACCGCGTCGCGGGCCAGCAGGCGGGCGAGTTCGCTCTCCTGCGCGGTGGTCAGCGTCGGCAGCGGCAGGGAGGCGGGGATCGGCTGCACCATCGGCATGGTCGATGGCATGGTCGGCACGACCGGCGGCGGCAGCACCTGCGCCGATGCGGCATTCGCGAGGGTCAGGCCCGCGCCGGCGAAGAGAGCACGCCGCAGCGTGCGGACGAAACGGAGACGGTGTTCGGTAATCGCTTTCATCCCAGACTCTTTTGGTACGACAGGCGTCCTATACGGATTCCAACCTGCCGCACGATGAACCGTTCCCCTTTGGCGCCCTGTTACCACAAGGCGGGGCCGGTTTCGAACCCCTAAGCGATCAGGAAAGATGCCGCTTGTCGAGTTTGCGGGCGAGGGTGCGCCGATGCATGCCCAGCCGCCGCGCGGCTTCGGAGATGTTGAAGCCGGTATCAGCCAGCGTCTGGTGGATATGCTCCCATTCGAGCGTCTTGATCGAGGTCGGCGCGGCGGTCAGGTCGGCCTGCGGATTGCCCTCGACCTTGGCGAAGGCGGCTTCGATTTCGTCGGTGTTGGCGGGCTTGGTCAGATAGTTGGTGGCGCCCAGCTTGATCGCCTCGACCGCCGTCGCGATGCTGGCGAACCCGGTCAGCACGACGATGCGCAACGTCGGGTCGATCGCCGACAGCGCGGAGACGCAGGCAAGGCCCGACGCGCCGCCCAGCCGCAGGTCGACCACGGCATATTCGGGTTCGAACCGGCGCGCGACATCGTCCAGCCGATCGGGGCCGTCGATCACCTCGACCGTATAGCCGCGGCGTTCGAACGATCGGCACAGCGTCCGGGCAAAGGTCGCATCATCCTCGACGATCAGCAGGCGACGGTCGGTCATTTGGTCTTCTCCAGCGCCAGCGACTCGATCGGCAGGAGCAGCGTCGTTTCCGCGCCGCCGCTGTCGCGGTTCACCGCCTCGATCGTTCCACCCAGCGGCCGCAGGACATTGGTCGCGAGATAGAGGCCAAGCCCGGCACCCTGCCGGTCCTTGCTAGTATTATAGGGTTTGCCGAGGCTGGAGAGAATGCGGTCGGCGAAACCATTGCCGTCGTCGCGCACCGTCAGCCGCAGCATCGCTCCGTCGCGCAGCGCGATCAGCGCGATGTCGCGTCCGCCCGCCTCCACCGCATTGTCGAGCAGGTTGGTCAGCGCCTGGGCCAGCGCGCGGTCGGCGACGATCGGCACATCGGGTCCGAGGCGATCTTCGAACGCGGCGCGGCCGGGGTCGCTGCCGCGCCAACGGTCGAGTGTATCGGTCAGGAAGGTGCGCAGCGTGGTGCGGGTCGGCGCCTCGCCCTTCACCTCCCCGGCGGCGAACAGGATGCCCGACACGATCTCCTTGCACCGCGCGACTTCGGCCCGCATGTCGTCGACCTCGGCGGCGAAGCGCGGGTCGCGGCGGACGGCAGGCTCGTTTTTCCAGTCACCGAGCAGCACCGAGATCGACGAGAGCGGCGTGCCTAGTTCATGCGCCGCACCGCTGGCTAGCAGGCCCATGCGGACGATATGCTCCTCCTCGACCGCGCGCTGATGCAGTTGCGCCACCTTGGTATCGCGGTCGCGCAGATTGGCGGCGATCCGCGTCACGAATGCCACGAGCAGCGTCGCGGCGAGCACGAAATTGATCCAGTTGCCGAGCAGGAACGCGTCGGACAGGCTGCTGGCATAGCTCGGCGGCAGTTGCAGCGGGCGATGGAACGGGCCGAGCAATGCAAAAGCCGCGCTGGTGATCGCGACCAGCGCCCAGCTCGACCAGACTTTCAGCAGGATCGCTCCGATCACGACTTGCAACAGATAGAGCGACACGAACGGGTTGCGTGCCCCGCCCGACAGATAGAGTTGCGCGGTCAGCGCCGCGACGTCGAGAACCAGCGCCGCGAACAGCGGCAGGTTGGTGTCACTCCACCGGGACCGGCGGGCAAGGGTAACGAGGTTGAGCAGTACCAGTGCCGCCAGCACGCTGGCCATCGGCACGAGGGGTAGCCGGATGCCGAGCAGCCCGTCGACGACGAGGATCGTCGCCAGCTGACCGCCGACCGCCAGCCAGCGCAGCTGGACCAGCAGCAGCATGTTGCGGCCGACCCCCTCGGCCGGCGGCGCATAGGGGGGCGGGGAAATGGCAGGCTGCATCGGGCGCATGTTACGCCCGTTTGTTCGGCCGCGCGACAAACCATGTCATGCCGGCCAACAGGGCGGCGAGGCCGAACCAGGTGAGGGCGTAGACGAGGTGGTTGTTGCGGAAACTGACCACCGTCAGCCCGCCGCGGGGCCATGCCTTGCCGGGCGTCGCGGCGGCGTCGATGAAATAGGGGGCGACGTCGGACAGGCCGCGCCTGGCGGCGATCGCGCTGACGTCGCGCGAATACCAGCGGTCTTCGGTCGGGTCGTTGCTGCGCAGGAATCCGCCGCCCGGCTCGGACAGGCGCAACAGCCCGGTTACCGTGACGGTGCCGGTGGGTGCCCACACCTTGCCGCGTTGTTCGGAAGGCACGAAGCCGCGATTGACGAGGACGGTGAAGCGCCCGGTATCGAGCGGGGTCAGGACCCAGAAGCCACCGCCAAGCGCCGTCGCGGCCTGGGTATAGCTGTCGGCGTCGGGGCGGTACCGGCCGATGACGGTCACCGGCCGGTAGGCGTCGTTGGTCGTGATCGCGCGCCATGCTGATGGCGGCGGCGCGGGGACGGGGGGCGAGCGCAGCATCGTTTCGGTTCGCTGGATCAAGTCCAACTTCCACGTCCGACGCTGCAACTGCCAAATCCCCAGCGCAAGGAGGCCGGCGATGACGCATCCGATCAGCGTGCCGATCAGGATGCGTCGCAAGGCCCCCGGCCGGGTCACATCGTGCTCATTTCCCCGGACATCTGCGGCATCATGTTCAGGTTCATATGGTACATGACCCATAGCGACCCCGACAGCACGATGACCACGAGGATGGCGGTGAAGATCAGCGCCATCAGCGTCCAGCCATTCTCCGACTTCGTATTCATGTGCAGGAAGTAGATCATATGCACGACGATCTGCACGATCGCACAGAGCATGACGATGCCGGCGGTGATCCGGCTATCGGCAAAGGCATTGGTCATGACGAGCGCGAAGGGGATCGCGGTCAGCACCACCGAGAGCAGGAAGCCGATGACATATTCGCGGCGCGAGCCGTGCGCGGGCGCATCGCCATGACCGCCATGGCCGTGCGCATGCGCGTCGTGATGTGCGTGGCCGGCCATTACAGCACTCCCAGCAGATAGACGAAGGTGAAGACGCCGATCCAGACGACGTCGAGGAAGTGCCAGAACAGCGACAGGCACATCAGGCGGCGCATGTTCGCAGCACCGAGGCCGAACTTTGCGACCTGTACCATCAACGTCACCAGCCAGACGATGCCGAAGGTGACGTGGAGACCGTGCGTGCCGACCAGCGTGAAGAAGCTGGACAGGAACGCGCTACGCTGCGGTCCGGCGCCTTCATGGATCAGATGGCTGAACTCATAAAGTTCGATGCCGAGGAAGCACAGGCCGAACACGCCGGTGATGGCGAGCCAGCGCAGCGTCGCGCCCTTCTTGCCCTCTTCGGCAGCGATCATCGCGAAGCCGTAGGTGATCGACGAGAAGAGCAGCATCGCGGTGTTGAGCGCGACGAACGGCAGGTCGAACAGTTCCTTGGCGTCCGGGCCACCCGCGGTGCTGCCCGAATAGACGCCATAGGAGGCGAAGAGCATGGCGAAGATGAGACAATCGCTCATCAGGTAGAGCCAGAAGCCGAGCAGCGTGCTCGACCCGGCTTCATGCTCATGCTCCTCCGCCAGATGGAAGGCGCGCTCGGACGCGCCTGCGGGGACTTGAACCGACGAACCCATAATCCTTACGCCCCCGCGGCCTGGAGGTCGGCGGTCCGCCGAAGCTCCGTCTCGATGACTTCCTCGACCGGAATGTGGAAGTCGCGCTTGTAGTTGAAGGTGTGGAAGATCGCGACGCCGATCACCGCGACGAACGACAGCGCCGCCAGCCACCAGATGTACCAGACCATCGCCAGACCGAAGACGGTCGACACGCCCGCGATCACGATCCCGGCCCAGGTGTTGCTCGGCATATGGATCGGCTGGAAGCCTTCCGTCGGCCGGGCATATTTGTGGCTCTTCATGTCGTACCACGCGTCCATGTCATGAACGACGGGGGTGAACGCGAAGTTATAGTCCGGCGGCGGCGACGAGGTCGCCCATTCGAGGCTGCGGCCGTCCCACGGATCGCCGGTGACGTCGCGCAGCTTGTCGCGGTTCAGGACGCTGACGGCGATCTGGATGAGGAAGGCGGCGATGCCGACCGCAATGATCGCGGCACCCACGGCGGCGATGACGAACCAGATCTGCAGGCTCGGATCGTCGAAGTGGCGCAGGCGCCGGGTGATGCCCATCAGGCCCAGCACATAAAGCGGGGTGAAGGCGACCCAGAAGCCGACGAACCAGCACCAGAAGCTGACCAGGCCCCAGGTGCGGTCGAGCTTGAAGCCGAACGCCTTGGGGAACCAGTAGTTGATGCCGGCAAAGGTACCGAACACCACCGCGCCGATGATGACGTTGTGGAAGTGCGCCACGAGGAACAGCGAGTTGTGCAGCACGAAGTCGGCGGGCGGCACCGCGAGCAGCACGCCGGTCATGCCGCCGATGGTGAAGGTCAGCATGAAGGCGATCGCCCACATCATCGGCAGTTCGTAGCGGATCCGGCCGCGATACATGGTGAACAGCCAGTTGAAGATCTTCGCGCCCGTCGGGATCGAGATGATCATCGTCGTGATGCCGAAGAACGAGTTGACGCTCGCCCCCGACCCCATGGTGAAGAAGTGGTGCAGCCACACCAGGTACGACAGGATGGTGATGACCAGCAGCGCGTAGACCATCGACGTATAGCCGAACAGCCGCTTGCTCGAGAAGGTCGACACGACTTCGGAGAATACGCCGAACACCGGCAGCACCAGGATGTAGACCTCCGGGTGACCCCAGATCCAGATCATGTTCACATACATCATCGGGTTGCCGCCCAATGTGTTGGTGAAGAAGTTGGTGCCGACATAGCGGTCGAGCGACAGCATGGCGAGCACGGCGGTCAGGACCGGGAAGGCGGCGACGATCAGGATGTTGGTGACCAGCGCCGACCAGGTGAAGATCGGCATCTTCATCAGGCCCATGCCCGGGGCGCGCATCTTGACGATGGTCGCGATCAGGTTGACGCCTGACAACAGGGTGCCGACGCCTGCCAGCTGGAGCGCCCAGATATAATAGTCGACGCCCACGTCGGGCGAGTAGTCGAGTCCCGACAAGGGCGCGAACGCCAGCCAGCCGGTACGGGCGAATTCGCCCACGAACAGGCTGGCCATGACGATCACCACGCCCGACGCGGTCATCCAGAAGCTGAAATTGTTCAGGAACGGGAAGGACACGTCGCGCGCGCCGATCTGGAGCGGAACGATATAGTTCATCAGACCGGTGACGAACGGCATCGCCACGAAAAAGATCATGATGACGCCGTGGGCGGTAAACACCTGATCATAGTGATGGGCGTTCAGGAAGCCTTCGTTCTGGCCGAAGGCGATCGCCTGCTGGCTGCGCATCATGATCGCGTCGGCAAAGCCGCGCAGCAGCATGACGATGCCGAGGATCATGTACATGATCCCGATCTTCTTGTGATCGACCGTGGTGAACCACTCTTTCCAGAGATAGCCCCAGAGTTTGAAGTAGGTCAGCGCCGCCAACACCGCCGCGCCGCCGATGGCGACCGCGATGAAGGTCATGACGATGATCGGTTCGTGGATCGGGAAGCTTTCGATCGTCAGGCGACCGAAGATCAGCTTGGTAAGGGTATCGGACATGATCTGGTTCTCAGCCTAGCGCCGGGGCGCGGCGGCCCGGCATCGCAGGCGTTGCGTTGCGGGTCATGTTGCGGTTGGCGTCACTTCCGGGATCGGTGGCGCCGGGGGCGGCCGACGATCCCTCAGGTGCGTCGCCGCTGCTGTGCGGGCTGACGCCATATTCGGACGGCGCCTTTTCCAGTGCGCCCTTGGTGCGTTCGCCTTGCTGGGGCAAGCGGCTGTTGACCGCCGAGCCATGGCCGCCGCCATGCTGCATGCTCTCGGTCATGCACGGCGTGCCGGGCTTTACGCACATCTGGACGATGCGCGTGAACAAGCCTTGCTCGATCCCGCCAAAGCCCATCGGCGGCACTTTCTCGCTCGGCTTTTCGAGTTCGAGATAGCGCGCGGTGTCGAGCCGGTTCGGCATCGCCTTCACGCCTGCGACGAACTTGTCGAAGCCGGCGGTGTCGGTGCTGGTGGTCTTGAAGTTCATATAGGAGAAGCCGGCGCCGCTATAATGTGCCGACATGCCCTCGAACGTGCCGGGCTTGTTCAGCACCGCATGCAGCTTCGTCTCCATGCCGGGCATGGTGTAAATCATGCCGGCCATGGCGGGGACGTAGAAAGTGTTCATCACCGACGACGACGACAGGCGGAAGCTGACCTGGCGATCGACTGGCAGGACCAGCCGGTTGACGGTAGCAATGCCCTGTTCGGGATAGATGAACAGCCATTTCCAGTCGAGTGAGACGACCTGGATCTCCAGCGGCTTCTGATTCTCCGGCACCGGCTTGCCAGACGAAATCTGACCGATCGGCCGATAGGGGTCGAGCAGATGGGTGCTGATCCATGTCAGCGCGCCCAGCGCGATGACGATCAGCAGCGGACCCGACCAGATGACCAGTTCGAGCGCGGTCGAATGGTCCCAGTTCGGCTTGTACGTCGCCTTTTCATTGGACGCGCGGTATTTCCACGCGAACCAGACGGTCAGCGCCATCACCGGGATGATGATGAGCAGCATGAGGCCGACCGAGATCATCAGGACGTCGGCTTGCTGGCGCGCGACGTCGCCGGCGGGATTGAGCACGACCATGTCGCACCCGCCGACAAGCGGCAGGGCCGCGAGAGGCAGGAGCGAACGCAGTGGCCGGTGCCACGGAAGCGAGCGGGGCAGGATCATGCGCGCGACCTATGCCGACCGATGCTGCACTGCGATAGGACATTTTGTCCTATCCCCGCGTTTGGTGCATTGCGATAACGGGCGCACATTCAGTCTACCCGCGCGCCCGTCCGCGCAACGTTTGGAGTCCCTATGGCCGAGGCCTTCGTCCATTCCCGCGAGATCGAGGCCGACGCCCGGGCGGTCAACACGTCCCCCAATGGCGAAGCGCAGATCAGCGTCCAGTCGGAAGAGATCGCGATCGGCGTCATTATCGGCCGTACGTCGGAATTCTTCGACTTCTTCGTCTATGCGATCGCGTCAGTGATCGTGTTCCCGCAACTGGTCTTCCCCTATGTCGACCGGCTGACCGGAACGCTCTATTCCTTCGCGCTGTTTCCGCTGGCGTTTTTCGCCCGTCCGCTCGGCACTTTGCTGTTCATGTGGATCGACCGGCGGCACGGGCGCGGGACGAAGCTGACCATCGCGTTGTTCCTGCTTGGCACCGCCACGGTGGCGATGGGCTTCCTGCCCAGCTATGCGCAGGCCGGGGCCTGGTCGGCGATCCTGCTGGCGACGCTTCGTATCCTGCAGGGGATCGCGCTGGGCGGGGCGTGGGATGGCCTCGCCTCGCTGCTGGCGCTGAACGTGCCGCAGGACCGTCGCGGCTGGTATGCGATGATCCCGCAGCTCGGCGCGCCGCTCGGCCTGATGGTGGCCAGCGCGCTGTTCGCGTTCTTCACCGCCTATATGAGCTCGGAAGACTTTATCAGCTGGGGCTGGCGCTATCCGTTCTTCGTTGCGTTCGCGCTGAACGTCGTCGCGCTGTTCGCCCGGCTGCGTATCGTCGTCACGCCGGAATATACCGCGCTGTTCGAGAATCGCGAGCTGAAGGCGTCGCCGGTGCTGCCGACGGTGGCACGCGAATGGAAGACGATCGCGATTGGGGCGCTGGTGCCGCTCGCCAGCTTCGCGCTGTTCCACATGGTCACCGTGTTTCCGCTGTCGTGGATCCTGCTGTTCACCGAACAGGAGATTGCGCGCTTCCTGTGGATCGAGACCGCCTGCGCGATCTTCTTCATCTTCGCGATCATCATCTCGGGCGTGCTCGCCGACCATGTCGGTCGCCGGACGCTGCTCGGCATCGGTGCGGTCGCGATCGCGCTGTTCTCGGGCCTTGCGCCGTTGCTGCTGAACGGCGGCGATGCCGGTGAAATCGCGTTTATGATCACCGGCTTCATCCTGCTCGGCCTGTCGTTTGGCCAGTCGTCGGGGACCGTCGCGTCGAACTTCGCCAAGGATTCGCGCTATACCGGCGCGGCACTCACGTCGGACCTCGCCTGGCTGTTTGGTGCGGGCTTCGCGCCGCTGGTCGCGTTGGCGCTGGCCGACAAGCTGGGGCTGATCGCGTCGGGCCTGTACCTGTTGTCGGGTGCGGTCGGCACGCTGGCGGCACTCGCGCTCAACAAGGAACTGGCGCGCCGGCTCGATTGAGCGACATGCTACGTTGGCTGGTGGCGGCGCTTGCGCTGGTGGCGGGAAATCCCGCTGCGGCGCAGGACGCGGCCACCGTCGTTTCTGCCGAAGCCGCATTGGCGCAGGACGCCGCCGAAGTCGCGCGGGTCCGGGGTATCGATCCGGCCGCGGCGCTCATTCTGTTGCGCAAGCAAATCGCCAGCATTGCGGCGACCGATTGGATCGAGGGGCGCTATCGTGACCGGCTGGCGGGCATCGCCATCGAGCCGGACGGTGCGGTCTCGGTGCTGCTGACCGGCAACCGTCCGGTCGCCGATGCCCAAATCGGCGCAGGCGACCTGACCGTACCGGTTCGTTTCCGCATCGGTGCCCGGTCGACGCGAGTCGAGCTGCTCGACGCGCTGAACCGGCATCAGGCGGCCATCCGGGCAATGCTGACCCGACCGCCGGCGATCGGCATCGATGCGAGACGGGGGGCATTGGTGATCCAGATCGGTGCCGCCGATGCCGGGGGCGATGTCGCTGCACTGCGGCGACGACTCGCCGACTTGACCGGCGTGCCAATCCGTCTCGCCACGACCGGGCGGCCCGATCTGGATCTGGCAGGCGAGGTGATCGGTGGATCGCGACTGATCGGGCCCGATCCGACCAATGGCCGCCGTTATTATTGCACGACCGGTTTCGTCGTGACCGATGGCGTGCGGACCGGCATCGTCACCGCCGCCCATTGTCCCGATCAACTCGACCATATCGCGCCCGACCGATCGGTGACGCCGACGACTTTTGTCGGGCAATGGGGCTGGGGCTTTCACGACGTACAGGTCAATGCGACGCCCGACGCCGTCCGCCCGCTATTCTACGCCGACGCGGCGCGGACGCAGATCCGTGCCGTCGAGGCACAGCGCAGTCGAGCAAGTACGCGCGTCGGCGACATCGTCTGCCATCGCGGTGAGAGCAGCGGTTACAGCTGTGCCGAGGTGATGATGACCGACTTCGCCCCTTCGGGCGATCTGTGCGGTGGACCATGCCTGCCAACCTGGGTCGCCGTCGCCGGGCCGGGGTGCCGTGGGGGCGACAGTGGCGGCCCGGTGTTCCTCGGCACTACTGCGATCGGGCTGCTCAAGGGCGGCAGCTATCGACCCGACGGATCGTGCGTCTTCTATTACTATATGTCGCTCGACTTTCTGCCCGATGGCTGGCGGCTGTTGATCGCGCCGCCGCCTGCTCCGCTTTTCGCGTCGACGAACTGACTTCACATCGCGCGCGCCGCTCCCCAAGTCGGCGGCGATGACCGATGCCATTCCCGCCGCCACGCTGATTGTCCTGCGCGATCGGTCCGACGGTCCGCCCGACATATTGATGGTCGAACGGGCGGCGGCGATGGCGTTTGCCGGCGGAGCGCTGGTGTTCCCCGGCGGGCGGATCGACGCGGGGGACTATGCGTTGGCATTGGCGATGGGCGACGATGATCTGGCTCCGCGACTGGCAGCGATTCGCGAGACGATCGAGGAGGCCGGAATAGCGATCGGCATCGATGGCGATATCGAGTCGATGCGGCGCGCGCTGGCCGGCGGTGCGCCGCTTGCCGAACTGTCGCCAGTCGATCCGACGCCGCTAGTTCCCTATGCCCGGTGGCGGCCCGACCATGTGCCGGTGCGGGTATTCGATACGCATTTCTTCCTCGCCCACCTGCCCGAAACAGCCCCTGAGGCGCGGGTCGATGCGACCGAGAACAGCCGGGTGCTGTGGACGACGGCCGCCGACGCGCTGGCGGCGGCGGACCGCGGCGAGGCGACGTTGCTGTTCCCGACCCGACGCGTGCTGGAGCGGCTGGCCGAACATGGCGACAGCAATGCGGCCTTCGCAGCGGCGGCGCGCTGGCCGGTGCGGACCATCACGCCGTGGGTCGAAACGCGCGGCGATGGCGAGTGGATCTGCATTCCCGACGACCTCGGCTATCCGGTGACTGCCGAACCGGCTTCGCGTGCGGTGCGCGGGTGAAGGCGCTGTCGGCGGGCATACGCCTGGCCGTCTGGCTTGCCATCCTCGCCGCGATCGCGTTCGCGCTATATGCCTTTGCCCGCAGCCGGCCGCAGGATGTGCCCTGGACCCCGCTCGACCTGTCGCAGCCGATCGGCATGTTCACGCGCGGCAAGATCGGCGACCTGAGCGGCGATTTCGCGGGGTGCCGGTCGCTGCTCGATGCCGCCGGGGTGCGCTACACCGCGCTGCCACCGCGCGAGGGATCGGCGCAATGCGGCTATGACGACGCGGTGCGGATGCGCGGCGGCGGATCGCGCACCATCGCCATCACCCCCGATGTCGGCGTGTCGTGCCGGGTCGCGACCGGCATGGCGCTATGGGAGTGGCAGGTCGTGCAGCCGGCGGCACAAAAACATTTCGGGACGCCGGTCGCGCGCATCCAGAATTTCGGCAGCTATAATTGCCGCCGCCTCTATGGTCGCGACAGCGGGGCGTTCAGCGAGCATGCGACGGCGAATGCGCTGGATATCGCCGCCTTCGTCCTTGACGATGGTCGCCGGATCAGCGTCGTCGGCGACTGGACGGCAGGGCGGGGGCGTGATGACGCGGCGAAGGCGGCGTTCCTGCGTGAGGTGCGCGACGGGGCGTGCGGCGTGTTCTCGACGGTCTTGTCCCCCGATTACAATGCCGCGCACCGCGACCATTTCCACTTCGATCAAGCAGCGCGCGGTTTCGGCGGGGCATGTCGCTGACCCCGCCGACCGGTCAGTGCATCGGTGCGCCGGCCTCGACCTTTTCGACCCATGCCGGATAGAAGGCCGGTTGCCGTAGCGACCAGCCCGAGGCGGTCGCGGCTGCTTCGCTGAGCGACTGCAACAGCTTGCGACGCAATTCCGGGTGCAGATGCGGCAGTGCCGCCGATGCGCAGAAGGCGGCGGGCAGCCAAGGCCGCGCCTCCGCCCCGACCAGCCGTTCGTAGAGGAAGCGATAGGCGCCGAAGGTGGTCAGCCGCCCCTGTCCCAGATCGAAGGCGGTGACCATCAGCAGCGGGGTCATGAACGGCTCGGTCGCGTCGAGCCCGCTGTCTTCCGGAATGCAGGCGCGGATATCGGGCAGGCGGTCATAGATGCGTGCCTGGGCGCGGATGCTGGCGGCTTCCACCACGTCGCGCGACCAGCGGCGCATCGCGTCGTCGCGATCGAGGCCGATGTCGAGCGAGCGGCGGATATAGCGCTGCGTCGCCGCCGAGAACGTCGCGAATTCCTTCATTTCGGCCAGCGTCATCGCCCCTTCGGCTGGTCTGCGTGCAATCGCCATCTTCAACTCCCCGCCCAAATAGCCAACGACCGAATGTTACGCGGAAACGGTTAACAGCTTGCTGAACGAACGTGGCGGAACCCGGTCGACGACACATCCGATCATGTCGGGTGCTGCATTGCAACATCAATGTCATGCGGTTCGTCGCATCGTCCGGGACCGGACGAAATGCTGGTTCGGGGCACGAAGAAGGCGCGAACGATCGGCAAGGATCGGTTCATCCGCCAGTCATCGCCGCGCAAACACGCTTCGTCGGAATTGGTTCCCGATCGGCCGGGCATGGGGTTTTCGTTCGCGGAAAACCCTGCTTCATGCCGCCCAAGACATTCGTGGGGCCGTGGGGGTCAGATGAATTTTGGTGCTTTGGCAGCGCGTTTTGCGCTGGTGGTTTCGTGCGCTCTGGCGATGGTGGCTCCGGCACAGGCCCGGTTCTGGCAATGCGCCCCCTATGCCCGCGAAATTTCGGGCGTCGAGATTTTCGGCAACGCCCATACCTGGTGGAGCCAGGCCGCCGGCAAGTATGAACGCGGCCATGCACCGAAGGAAGGTGCGGTCCTTTCGTTCGCCGCTACCTCGAAAATGCGTTTTGGCCATGTCGCGATGGTGTCGAAGGTCGTCAGCGACCGCGAAGTGCTGCTGACCCATGCCAACTGGTCGCAGCGCGGCGGGATCGAGCGCGACGTGCGCGCCATCGACGTGTCGGCGGCGGGTGACTGGAGCGAGGTGAAGGTGTGGTTCGGTCCGCTGGGCGGGCTCGGCACTTCGGCCTATCCGACCAACGGCTTCATCTATTCGGGCCACGCGCCGGCCCCGGCCGAGTTCGCTGCGCCGATGGAGATCGCCAAGGTCGATCCGCCGGCACCGGCCGGCGGTGCCAGCATCCAGCCCGCCCATGCCCGGCAGGTCGTCGCGCTCAACGATTGAGCGCGGCCCCCGTTCAGGCGGGGCGGAAGGTCATCGCCACGCCGTTCATGCAATAGCGTTTGCCGGTCGGGCGCGGTCCGTCGTCGAACACATGGCCAAGATGCCCGCCGCAGCGCGCGCACAACACTTCGGTCCGCGTCATCATCAGCGATCGGTCTGTTTTCGTGACCACGGCGCCGTTCAGCGGCGCATAGAAGCTGGGCCAGCCGGTGCCGCTT
This sequence comes from Sphingomonas lacusdianchii, assembly GCF_022664395.1. Lineage (GTDB taxonomy): Bacteria > Pseudomonadota > Alphaproteobacteria > Sphingomonadales > Sphingomonadaceae > Sphingomonas > Sphingomonas lacusdianchii. The sequence continues at coordinate 83,314 of NZ_JAKRET010000002.1, forward strand.
TCGAACTTGGTCGTCGACGAAAACAGCGGATGATTGCAGCCGGCGCAGGCGAACGATCCCTTGCGCTTCTCGCCGTTGAGCGGGCTGCTATATGGGCGCTCGGTGCCTTCCTGCCGCAGAACATTATATTGCGCCGGCGTCAGCCGTGCCTTCCACTGCGCATCGGTCAGCTTGAACGGAAAATTGGGGGCCGCTTCGCTGGTTTCGGGCGCGCAGCCGATCAGGGCGGCAAGGCCCGACAAGCCGGTCAGTTCGAGCAGGCGGCGGCGATCGATCGACATGGGCAATCCTTTCGTCCGACCGATGTGGGTTTGGGGGCGGCCGGCGACAACGGGCAGGTACGCCAGCCGACCCAGCGTCACGAATTCGGTTCAAAACGGCGCGGCGTCGGTGCGGAACACCAAGATAGGGCAACGCTTGGCCTTGCCGTAGCCGCAATTTGGGGCCATTTGGCGCATTATGCCTTTTTCGACGTTGCCCGAACCGCTATCCGCGGCGCTATCCGCGCGCGGCTATGAAGCCCCGACCGCCGTACAGGCGGCCGTCCTGACCCCCGAAGCCGAGGGGCGCGACCTGCTCGTGTCCGCACAGACCGGATCGGGCAAGACCGTTGCCTTCGGTCTCGCCATGGCGCGCGACCTGCTCGACGCCGATGACAAGATGCCCCGCGCAGGCACGCCGCTGGCGCTCGCCATCGCGCCGACCCGCGAACTGGCGTTGCAGGTCGCGCGTGAACTGCTGTGGCTCTACGGTCCGACCGGGGCGCGCATCGTGTCGTGCGTCGGTGGCATGGACGCGGCACGCGAGCGCCGTAACCTGTCCCACGGCGCGCATATCGTCGTCGGCACGCCGGGCCGTCTGCGGGACCATCTGGAACGCGGCGCACTCGACCTGTCGGGGCTGAAGGTCGCGATCCTCGACGAAGCCGACGAGATGCTCGACATGGGCTTTCGCGAGGATCTCGAAGGCATTCTCGACGGCACGCCGGCCGAACGCCGCACGCTGTTGTTCTCGGCGACGCTCGCCAAGCCGATCGTGGCGCTCGCCAAGCGCTACCAGAAGGACGCGTATCGCATCGACACGCGCGAGGCCGAACGCGGCCATGGCGACATCAGCTATCAGGCGATGACCGTCGCGCCGAACGATATCGAGAATGCGGTCGTCAACCTGTTGCGCCTGCACGAACCGGATACGGCCTTCCTCTTCTGCGCGACGCGTGAGGCGGTGCGCCATCTGCACGCCAATCTGGTCGAGCGCGGCTTCGATGCCGTCGCACTGTCGGGCGAGCATTCGCAGTCGGAGCGCAACCATGCGTTGCAGGCGCTGCGCGATCGCCGCGCGCGCGTCTGCGTCGCGACCGACGTCGCCGCGCGTGGTATCGATTTGCCGTCGCTGAGCCTGGTGGTCCATGTCGAACTGCCGCGCGATGCCGAAGCGCTGCAGCACCGTTCGGGCCGGACCGGTCGCGCCGGCAAGAAGGGCATCGCCGCGCTGATCGTGCCCTACCAGCGCCGTCGCCGCGTCGAAGGCCTGTTGCGCGATGCGAAGATCAATGCCGAATGGATCGGGGTGCCGACCCCGGACGAAATCCATGCCGCCGACCGCGAACGCCTGCTCGCCAAGCTGGCCGAGCCGGTCGAGTTCGACGAGGCCGATGTCGAACTGGGTGCGCGCCTGCTCGCCGAAAAAACGCCGGAAGATATCGCCGCGCTGCTGGTCCGCGCCTATCGTGCCAAGCTGCCCGCGCCCGAGGAATTGTCGGCGGGTGGCGTGCCCGAGCGGCGTGAACGGCAGGAAGGGCCGCGTCCGGGGTTCGAGGATACGGTGTGGTTCCGGATGAATGTCGGACGTCGGCACAATGCCGACCCGCGCTGGCTGCTGCCGCTGCTGTGCCGTCGCGGCCATATCACCAAGGGCGAGATCGGCGCGATCCGCATCGCCAACGATGAATCGGCATTTGAAATTCCCAAGGCGATCGCGGCCAAGTTCATCGCCTCGGTCAAGCGGACGGCGACGCCCGACGACGATCTGATGTTCGAACAGATGTCGGGTCCGCCCGCCGCCCCCCAGCGTCGCACGACCGGTGCGCCGCCGCGGCATTCGGCCAAGCCGTATCGCGGGGGACGGCGAGGTTAAGCTGGTTTTCACGCGAAGGCGCGGAGACGCGAAGGAAGTAAGAAGGTTCGATTTTCGCGCAGAGGCGCGGAGGCGCAGAGAGGCGGTGCCAGTGGTGGTCGCTTGCCGCGCCAGCGGCCGTCATCACTCGTTACTGCGATCCTGAACGGCTTCGCCGGAAAGCATTGGCGGCCCCTATCGTAACCTCTCTGCGCCTCCGCGCCTCTGCGCGAAATCTACCTTCTCCTTTTCTCTTCGCGCCTTCGCGTGAATCAATTCCTCCTTCCGAGCGTCCCGCGAACCCCAACCCGTTGCGCCATCCGCCCAAAAGGCGTATGGCGCGCCGGTTCGACGAGCACAGACTCGCGTAGGCCGGATGCTCGCGCGTCCTTTCCGCACAGCCGGGGCAAGCCTTTCGTGACGACATGGTCGTGGAATGCCGCGTGTCGTATTCGGCGCGCGCGGCAATGCCGGTCAAAGACCGCCGGAGACAACCGGCCGGCCGGAAACAGATACGTTTAGGAACCAAGATTTATATGGCCAGCATGGCAAATCCCACCCGTGACGATTTCGCGTCGATGCTCGACGACATGTTCGGTGCTTCGGAAAGCTTCGAGGGCCGCGTGGTCATCGGCACCGTCACCGGCATCGAGAACGACCTCGCCGTCATCGACGTCGGCCTGAAGTCGGAGGGCCGCGTGCCGCTGCGCGAATTCGCGGCGCCGGGCCAGAAGGCGGACCTGAAGGTCGGCGACGAAGTCGAAGTCTATGTCGACCGCGTCGAGAATGCGAACGGCGAAGCGATGCTGAGCCGCGACCGCGCCCGTCGCGAAGCCGCGTGGGACAAGCTGGAAACCGAATTCGCCAAGACCGCGCGCGTCGAAGGCGTCATCTTCGGCCGGGTCAAGGGCGGCTTCACCGTCGACCTGTCGGGCGCCGTGGCGTTCCTGCCGGGTTCGCAGGTCGATATCCGTCCGGTGCGTGACGTCACCCCGCTGATGGACATTCCGCAGCCGTTCCAGATCCTGAAGATGGACCGCAAGCGCGGCAACATCGTCGTGTCGCGTCGCGCGGTGCTGGAAGAAACCCGCGCCGAGCAGCGTTCGGGCCTGATCCAGTCGCTGGCCGAAGGTCAGGTCATCGACGGCGTCGTCAAGAACATCACCGACTACGGTGCGTTCGTTGACCTAGGCGGCATCGACGGCCTGCTGCACGTCACCGACCTGTCGTACAAGCGCGTCGGCCACCCGTCGGAAGTGCTGAACATCGGCGACACCGTCCGCGTCCAGATCATCCGCATAAACCGCGACACGCAGCGCATCTCGCTCGGCATGAAGCAGCTTGAGAGCGATCCGTGGGATGGCGCCGGTGCCAAGTATCCGGTCGGCGCGAAGCTGTCGGGCCGTGTCACGAACATCACCGAATATGGTGCGTTCGTCGAACTGGAGCCGGGCATCGAAGGTCTGGTCCACGTTTCGGAAATGAGCTGGACCAAGAAGAACGTCCATCCGGGCAAGATCGTCTCGACCAGCCAGGAAGTCGACGTGATCGTCCTCGAGGTCGATCAGGACAAGCGCCGCATCTCGCTGGGCCTCAAGCAGGCACAGGCCAATCCGTGGGAGAAGTTCGCGGAAGATCATCCCGTCGGTTCGACCGTCGAGGGCGAAGTCAAGAACGCGACCGAATTCGGCCTGTTCATCGGCCTCGACGGCGACGTCGACGGCATGGTCCACATGTCGGACATCGCCTGGGGCATTTCGGGCGAGGACGCGCTCAACCTGCACCGCAAGGGCGAGACGGTTCAGGCCGTCGTGCTGGCGATCGAGCCGGACAAGGAGCGTATCTCGCTCGGCATGAAGCAGCTCGAGCGTGGCGGCCCGGTCGCGGCGCAGGCGGGTGATCGCCTGAACAAGAACGCGATCGTGACCGTGACCGTTCTCGAAGTCCGCGATGCGGGCCTCGAAGTGCAGCAGGGCGACGATGGCGCGACCGGCTTCATCAAGCGCACCGATCTCGGCCGCGACCGCGACGAACAGCGTCCGGAGCGTTTCCAGGTCGGCCAGAAGTTCGACGCGATGGTCACCGGTTTCGATCGTTCGAAGAAGCCGACCTTCTCGATCAAGGCGATGCAGATCGCCGAAGAGAAGCAGGCCGTTGCGCAGTACGGTTCGTCGGATTCGGGTGCGTCGCTCGGCGACATCCTTGGCGAAGCGCTGAAGGCTCGCGGCGAGCAGAAGTAAGCTTCTTCTTCCGGTACCGGACGATCGACGGGGTGCTCCATAGCGGAGCGCCCCGTTTTTCGTTCATTCGAAAGGCGGATTGTCGTTTCAAATAAATTCAGGTTAGGCGTAAGCCGCCAGACCGGACCCGGTTTCGGCCTAGATGCCTGGAATGCCGAGGGAAAGATGATCCGATCCGAACTGGTTCAGAAGATTGCGCAGGAAAACCCCACGCTGCCGCTGCGCGATGTCGAACGGATCGTATCGACGTTCTTCGACACCATCACCGAACGCCTGCGCAATGGCGGCCGGGTTGAACTGCGCGGCTTCGGTGCCTTCTCGACCCGCGCCCGCGATGCACGCGTCGGGCGCAATCCGCGTACCGGCGAAGCGGTCGAGGTCGACGCCAAGCGCGTTCCTTATTTCAAGCCCGGCAAGGAAATGCGGGCGCGGCTGAACGTCTGATAGGACGTATCGCGGCGGGACGGGGGCAGGGCGTACCCAACGCTTCCGTCGGCTGCGATCCCGGCGCATAGCGGGGCGATCCTAGTCGAGGCCCGCCCTATGATCCGCCGCCGATTCCTGCCCATCGTCCTGCTGCTTGGCGCAGCGCCGCTGCCAGCGCAGCAGCGCGCCGCACCATTCGTCATCGAACAGACCGGGGAGAGTTATCCGACGGTCGACGCGGCGGTGAGCGCGGTGCGCGACGGGACGGCAACTATCCTGATCGCGCCCGGCACCTATCCCGACTGCACCGTCCAGAGCGGCGGTGACATCACCTTCCGGGCGCGGGTGCCCGGCACGGTGATCTTCGACGGCGGCGCATGCGAGGGCAAGGCGACCTTCGTGCTGCGCGGCCGGCGCTCGACGGTCGACGGCATTGTCTTTCGCGGCATCCGCGTTCCCGACGGCAACGGCGCAGGCATCCGTACCGAGATCGGCGATCTGACCGTCACCAACTCGACCTTCCTCGACAGTCAGGAAGGGATATTGGGCGGAAACCCCGATGGGCAGCAGCGCATCACCATCGACCGCTCGACCTTTGCCGGACTGGGCCAGTGCGAGACGACCGATTGTTCGCACGCGGTCTATCTCAGCAACAATGGCACGATCGTCATCAAACGCTCCCGCTTCGAACGCGGCACCGGTGGGCATTACGTCAAGATCCGCGCGCCGCGTATCGAGATCACCGATTCGAGCTTTGACGACAGTCGCGGCAACAAGACCAACTATATGATCGACCTGCCCGAAGGCGCGACCGGGCTGATCGCGCGCAACGTCTTCGTCCAGGGCAAGGCGAAGGAGAACTGGACGGGGTTCATCGTCGTCGGTGCGGAGAAGCGGACCTTCCGGGCCAGCGGCCTGCGCGTCGAGGACAATGACGCGCGCCTCGCACCGGGTGTGACGAAGAGCCCCGCGTTCGTGGCCGACTATACCGGCGACGGCGTCGCGGTCGGCGCGAACCGGTTGGGGCCGGGAATTCGGACGTTCGAGAAGCGGTGATCCTTTGCTAAAACCGTTCGTTTTCAGCTGGATGGCGAATGGAGATGGACATGCGCAAATATGCTTATGGCTGGATCACCGTTGCGTTCTTCCTGGTATCGATCATCGGGCACTGGGTGTTCGGTTGGTACGCCTTTGTCGATGCCGCCCGTGACCATGGGCAATCGCCCGACCTGAATGCCTATCTCGTCGAAATGGGACGCGATACGTTCGAGAACTGGCAGTCCGAATTTCTGCAATTGCTATGGCAGGTCGTGGGGCTTGCCTATTTCCTCTACGCCGGGTCGCCGGCGTCGAAGGAAAATGATGATCGGATGGAAGCGAAGGTGGACCTGCTCCTCAAGCTGTCCGGCACCGATCAGGCGACGATCGACGAACTCGATCGCCGTTACTTGCGGGTTGATGGCCATGCGAAGCCGCATGGCCATCACGTCTGATCCCGGCGGTGCCTATCGGCACGTCGTCCCATCACCCGGATCAAGGTCGAGGCAGCGGCCGTCGATCTCGTTCCTCGGTACCGGGAGGCGGATGGTAGCGGCCAGCGTCGGCAGGATGTCGACGGTCTCGACACCGAACGGCTCCTCGAACCCGCCCTCGCCCTTGCGCCAGAACAGGATCGGCACGCGGCGGTCATAGTCCCAGAAGCTGCCATGCGTCGCGACGGCGGTGCCGGCGACCGGATGGGGCACAGTCAGCACGCGCGGCTTCATCGCCACCAGCAGGTCGCCCGAGCGCGGCGGGTAGAAGGAAGCGCGCGCACGTTCGATCAGCGACCACGTCTCGGGCGGAGTGTTCGGTACGGTCGTCGCGAGTATCTGCGCGCGGGTGAACACCGCCTGCGTCTGCGGATGGGCGGCGAACATCGCGATCGCCTCGCGCTCGACCGCTGCCTTTTGTGCGGCGGTCAGCTTGATGTCGTACCACACATCGCCGTTGACGCCGCCGTACAGCACCGGGCCGGCGATCTTCAGTTTCTCGCCGATCGCCTTGCCGATGCGGTCGACCGTAAATTCGCCGTCGAGCCGGACCGCGTCGGGCACGGCATGGGCGGCCAGCCGCTCGCTGGCGTCGCTGCCGCCATGGTCGGCGGTCAGCACGACCTGATAATCGACGCCGGTCGCATCGAGCACGCGGAAGAATTCGCCCAGGCTCTGGTCGAGCGAGGTGAGTTGCAGGCACATCTCGCTACCCTCGGTGCCATAGCCATGACCGACATAGTCGGTGGCCGACGCGCCGATCGAGATGATGTCGGTTTGGGGTCCCTGACCCAGCTTCATGTCCTGGATCAGCCCGGCGGCGAGCGCGAGGACGGCGGCGTCATATTCGGGCGAGCGGCGGAAATTGGCGACGTCGCCCGCGGCGCGCTCGAACCGGCCGGTGCCGACCGTCTTGTCCCCGACCCGCACCGCACGCGCCAGCGGCTGGCAGAAGGTCGGCAGCGTCATCGCGGGCTGCGCGGTCGCGATGCGTTTGGCGACGGCGGCGTTGGCGCGGGCGACCACCGGCGGCATGGCGCGACCAGCATAGCTGACGAAGCCGTTCTTGCCGAACCACCACAGTTCGTCGACCTTGTGCCCGCCCATCATCACTGCCGCGCGGTCCTTGCCCGCGACCGAGACGACGCGGGTGCGCGGGTCGGCGGCCTTCATCCGCTCGCCCAGCGTCGGCACCATCAGATGGGCGTCGGACACGGTATAGTCGTCGAAGGTCGAGCCGGACACGCGCTCGTCCTCGGCGCAATAGACCTTGAAGCCGGGGCGGGTGTTGCTGCGCTGGTCGACCCAGTCGTTGGCGATGATGCCGGTGCGTGACGGGCGCGATCCGGTGAGGATCGTGGAATGGCCCGGGCAGGTCTCGGTCGCGGCATGGCTTTGGTAGCCGGCCGGGAACACCGCGCCCTGCATCAGCCGCGCGAATCCGCCGGTGAAGCGACCGCGATATTCGGCGAACAGATCGGCCGAGAATTGATCGACCGAGATTGCGACGATCAGCTTGGGCGGGGTCGCCGGATAGGTCGGCGGCACGGCATCGGCGGCGGGCGTCGGCGCCGCAGTCTGGGCGAAGGCGGGGGTGACGGTCGCCAGCAACAGCGCGGCAAGGGAAACGAGACGCATCGTGTACTCCGCGGACGGTGCATCCGTCCCGAAACTCCGCTACCCCGCGTCCATGACAGCGGCAAGAATAGTGTGGCGTCGAATCGCGTTGTTCTTCGTGCTGCTCGGCGCGGCGCTGCCGGCTGCGGCACAGACGCCCGGGCAGCGCCACGTACAGATGCGGATGATCGCCGAAAGCGATACGCCGGCAGCGGGGACGGCCATCGCGATCGCGCTGGTATCGGTGCCCGATGCCGGCTGGCACGGCTATTGGCGCAATCCCGGTGCGGTGGGGACTGAACCCCGGCTCGACTGGGCGCTGCCGGTCGGGGCGAGCGTCGGCGAACTACGCTATCCGGTGCCCGAACGGCTGACCGTCGCCGGGATCATGAACTATGTTTATGAACGACCATGGACGCTGCTGACCGAGTTGCGCGTCCCGGCGGGGCTGGCTCCGGGCACGAAGCTGCCGGTACGACTGGCGATCGACTATCTGGTCTGCACCCGCGAGATTTGCGTGCCGGAAAAGGCGACGCTGGCCACCGACCTGACGATAGGCGACGGCGCGATCGATCCGGCCCGGCGATCGCAGTTCGACGGCTGGCGCCGCGCGCTTCCCAAGCCGATCGGATCGCCGGCAATCTTTCAGCCGGGCGAGCAATTCCGGTTACGGGTACCGTTTCCGGCGGATGTTGCGATCGGCAACGCCTATTTCTTTCCGCTGACCGAGAACGCCGTCGATTATGACGCGCCCCAGACGATCCGGCGCGACGGCGACGCGATCGTGGTGGCGACGAAGGGCAGCGGCAGTCCGGCGGTTCTGGAGGGGGTGCTGGCAACCGGCGGCGGCGAAGGATTCGCGATCCGCGCCACACCAGGCACCGTCGCTCCGCCTGCCGAGCCTGCGCCGCTGCGTGCCGCGCTGATCGCTTTTGCCGGCGCGCTGCTGGGTGGGCTGCTGCTCAACATCATGCCCTGCGTGTTTCCGATCCTCAGCCTGAAGGCGTTGAGCCTCGCGCGATCAGGCGAGTCGGCCGCGCATGCCCGTGCCGAGGGCGTCGCCTATACCGCGGGCGCAGTGGCGATGTGCCTGTTGCTGGGCGGCGTGTTGCTCGTCATCCGTGCGGCGGGGGTGGCGGCAGGCTGGGCCTTCCAGTTGACCGATCCGCGCGTCGTGCTGCTGTTGCTGGTGCTGACGGGGGCGATCGCGCTGAACCTCGCCGGACTGTTCGAACTGCCGACGCCGCAGGTCGGCACGCGCGGCGGGCGGGGCGGGGCGTTCGCCACCGGCGCGCTGGCGGCGTTCGTCGCGACGCCCTGCACCGGGCCGTTCATGGGCGCGGCGCTGGGATCGGCACTGGTCCTGCCGCCCATCGCAGCGATGGCAGTGTTCGCCGGCCTCGGCTTCGGGCTGGCGCTGCCTTTCCTGCTGCTCGGCTTCGTGCCCGCGCTGCGCCGCCGGTTGCCGCGACCGGGCGCGTGGATGGACATGTTCCGCAAGATCCTGTCGGTGCCGATGTTCTTGACCGCACTTGCGCTGGCATGGATATTGGGGCGGCAGGCGGGGGTCGACGGCATGGCGCTGGGGCTCGCTGCACTGCTGCTCGCGGCGCTCGGCCTGTGGTGGACTGGGCGGCGGCAGCTGCGTGGACGCGATCGGCAATGGTGGCCGGGGCTCGCGGCTCTGGTGCTGGCGATCGGTACGACGGCGCTGGTCGAGCGTGCCGCGCCCGCGGGAGCCGCCCCGACCGGCATCGCCGGAGCCGAACCGTTCAGCGAGGCGCGGCTGGCGGCGCTGCGGGGGCAGGGTAAGCCGGTCTTCGCCTACTTCACCGCCGATTGGTGCTTGACCTGCAAGGTCAACGAACGTGCCGCGATCCAGACTCGGGCGGTGGCGGATGCGTTTGGCAGGGGGGGTGTCAGGGTACTGGTCGGCGATTGGACTGATGGCGACCCGGTGCTGGGCCGCTTCATCGAGGCGCACAACCGTGCCGGCGTACCGCTCTATCTTTATTATGCGCCCGGCAGTCGCGACGCACGGGTGCTGCCGCAAGTACTTACGCCGGCCACGCTGACCGATTTGGTTTCCTGACGTCCGAACCGGCTTGCCAGCGTCGTTTTCGCATCGCAGCATGCGGAGAAATAATCGGCTGGCGGCGTTGGAGGACGGATGGGGCAGGCGTTCGACGAAATCTGGGGACAGGGTGGGCCGGACAATCCGCGCGACGACCTTGCGGCACTGGCACGCTGGATGCGCGAGGTGCCGTCCCATGAGTTGAAACGGCGCCTGCAATCGGCGGAGGCGACGTTCCGCCAACTGGGCATCACCTTCGCCGTCTATGGCGATAGCGAGGCTGCGGAACGGATCATCCCGTTCGACATCGTACCGCGGGTGTTCAAGGCCGATGAATGGGCGCGCCTGTCGAAGGGGCTGGTCCAGCGGACGCAGGCGATCAACGCGTTCCTCGACGACATCTATGGCGAGCGCCGCATCCTGAAGGCCGGGGTGCTGCCGCCCGACCTGATCTTCGGCAACAGCCAGTTCCGCCCCGAGATCGCCGGCATTCGCCCGCCGCATGGCGTATGGGCGCATATCTGTGGCATCGATCTGGTGCGGACCGGCCCCGACGAATTTTTCGTGCTGGAGGATAATGCCCGCACCCCGTCGGGCGTGTCGTACATGCTGGAAAATCGCGAGGCGATGATCCGGCTGTGCCCCGAACTGTTCCGCAATTTCCGGGTGGCGGCGGTCGACAGCTATCCCGACCTGCTGCTGGAAACCATGCGATCGGTCGCGCCGCCGGGAGCGGGGGCGCATCCGAACTGCGTCGTGCTGACGCCCGGCCATTTCAATTCGGCCTATTACGAACACAGCTTCCTCGCCGATTCGATGGGGATCGAACTGGTCGAGCCGGCCGATCTGGTGGTCGACGGCGATGTCGTATGGATGCAGACGATCGCAGGACGGGTGCGGGTCGACGTCATCTATCGCCGGATCGACGACGATTACATCGATCCGGTCGTGTTCCGCCCCGATTCGCTGCTGGGTGTGCCCGGGCTGATCGCCGCCTATCGCGCGGGCAATGTCGCGCTGGTCAACGCGCCGGGCAACGGCATCGCCGATGACAAGGCGATCTACAGCTACATGCCCGAGATCGTGAAATTCTATTCGGAAAGCGAGCCGCTGCTCCCCAATGTCGAGACGTGGCGCTGTCGCGAGCCCGACGCGTTGAAATATGTCCTCGACCATCTGGACGAGGTGGTGGTGAAGCTGGTCGACGGATCGGGCGGCTATGGCATGCTGGTCGGGCCGACGGCGTCGAAGGCGGAGATCGAGAATTTTCGCCGCGCGCTGATCGCCGAGCCGCAGCGTTATATCGCGCAGCCGACGCTGGCGCTGTCGACGGTGCCGACGCTGACCGAGAAGGGGCTGAGTCCCCGCCATGTCGATTTCCGCCCGTTCGTGCTGACCGGCGCGAACAAGGTGCAGGTGGTGCCGGGCGGCCTGACCCGGGTCGCGCTGAAGGAAGGATCGCTGGTCGTCAATTCCAGCCAGGGCGGCGGAACGAAGGACAGTTTCGTGCTGATGGACGATCGGCCAGCCCAGACGCAGACGATGGGCGGCATGACTCAGTCGCAGGGAGGGCGCTGACATGGCGATGCTGTCGCGCACCGCCGCCTCGCTCTACTGGTTGGGCCGCTATGTCGAACGCGCCGATTTCCTCGCGCGACTGGTCGAGGCGACGGTGCGGCTCGATGCATTGTCGTCGCGACCGGCGGGCGATGCGGCATGGGCCAGCGCGCTGGCGGTCAGCTATACCGAGGACAGTTTCGCCGCGACCGGACAGGCGGTGGGGCAGGGATCGGTTGCGCGCTTCCTGACCTGCGACCGCAGCCATCCCGGATCGATCCTGTGGTGCCTTGACGCCGCGCGCAACAATGCGAAGGCGGTGCGCACGGCGCTGACCCGCGACGCATGGACCGCGATCAACCGGGCGTGGATCGTCTTCAACGCGCCGCGCGGCGAAGAGGGCGAGGATATTCTCAACCTCGTCGAAGCGATCAAGGCCGAGGCGCGCGGGTTCGAGGGCGCGGTGCAGCGCATGATGAAGAACGAGGCGACGTGGTTCGTGCAGCTTGGCGCCGCGATCGAGCGCGCCGACAACACCGCACGGCTGATCGACGTCAAATATCACCTGCTGCTGCCCGAAGGGGAGCGGATCGGCGGCGCGATCGACCGGGATCAATGGACCACCATCCTGCAGACCGTGTCGGCGGTCACCGCCTATCGCTGGTTATACAGCGACGGGCTGAAGCCGGCGAGCGTCATCGAATTGCTGCTGTCGCGCGGCGAAGTGCCGCGCAGTCTGGCGGCGTGCGTCGATGAAACGGTCGAGATGCTGAACATGCTAGGCAAGCGCACCGGGTTTCAGGGGGAGGCCGACCGTATGGCCCGCGCACGCCTCGCCCGGATGCAGAAGACCCGCGCGCACGAGGTGATCGTCAGCGGGCTGCACGAATATCTGACCGCCTTCATCCGGGAGAATGCGATGCTCGACGCCGCGATCGCCCGCCAGTTCCGCTTCATCTGATGCGGCTGTCGGTCCAACATGAGACGCGGTATCGCTTCACCGAACCGCAGGCGCGCATCGTCCAGCTGCTGCGCCTTTTTCCCGGCGACACCAGCCACCAAACGGTGGTCAACTGGCGGATCGACGTCGATTGCGACGCGCGGTTGCGCGAGAGCATCGACGGCTACGGCAATCTGACGCGGATGCTCTATGCCGAGGGGCCGGTCGAGACGCTGTGCCTGACCGTCACCGGCGAGGCGTTGCTGAGCGAGAGCGACGGCGCGATCGAGGCGACGGACGAGCCGTTTCCGCCGGAGCTGTTCCGGCGGGTGACGCCGCTGACGCGCGCCGACGATGCGATCGCCATGCTGGCGACGGGCAGCGATCTGGCGGCGATGACCGCGCTGGCGGCGGCGATCCATGGCCGCTGGTCACTCGACCGTCGGCCGACCCCGGCAATCCGCAGTGCGATCGAGGCGGCGGCCGACGATCGGGTGTCGCCGCGCGACATGGCGCAAATCTTCGTCGCGGCCGCGCGGGCGAAGGGCGTGCCGGCGCGCTATGTGTCGGGATACAGCCTGTCGGGCGACGATGAACGCCGCACGCTTGCGCCGCATGCATGGGCGGAGGCGCATGTCGCGGGTGGCTGGTTTGCCTTCGATCCCGCGGTTGGCGGGCGCTCGGGCCTCGACCATATCCGCGTCGCAGTGGCGCTCGACGCGGCCGGTGCCGCGCCGATCGCCGGCGTGCGCATGGGCGCAGGCGAAGAGGTGCTCGACGTCGATGTGCACGTCGAAGGGAGCGAGCAGGCGTAACCTAAATCCTCCCCGGCACGGGGAGGGGGACCGCTCGCGCCAGCGAGGGGAGGAGGGGGATCGCCGCGAACGTACCGCCTGTGGAAGCCCCCCTCCACTAGCTTCGCTGGTCCCCCTCCCCGTGCCGGGGAGGAGCCTGGAGGCTACGCTTCGAAGCCCTTGTAGTTCTTCAGTTCGTCGCCGACGATCTGCACCACGTGCAGCACGTTGGTCGATCCCGGCGTCCCGAACGGCACGCCCGCGCAGACCACGACCCGGTCGCCGGCCTTGGCGATATTGTGGCGCAGGATCATGCGCTTCGCCTTGGCGACCATCTCTTCGAACGAAGCGACGTCACGCGTGTGGACCGCGTGGACGCCCCATAGCAGCCCCAGCCGCCGTGCGGTGTCGATTTGCGGAGTCAGCACCATGATCGGCACCGGCGGACGTTCGCGCGCGATGCGGCGCGCGGTCGATCCCGACTTGGTGAAGCACAGGATCGCCTTCGCATCGACGGTCGCGGCGATGTTCTTCGCCGCTTCGGCCAGCGCGTCGGCGGTGGTGGGATCGGGACGGAGTACGGTGAAATGGACGCGGTCGCCATGCGCCGGGTCGCGTTCGACGGCGTGCGCGATGTCGTTCATCATCGTGACCGATTCGACCGGCCAACTGCCCGCCGCGCTCTCCGCCGACAGCATGATCGCATCGGCACCGTCATAGACGGCGGTCGCGACGTCCGACACCTCGGCGCGAGTCGGCGAGGGCGAGGTGATCATCGATTCGAGCATCTGCGTCGCGACGACGACCGGACGGCCCAGCCGGCGGGCGGTCTCGACGATGCGCTTCTGCAGCGGCGGCACCGATTGCGGCGGCAGTTCGACGCCCAGATCGCCACGCGCGACCATCACGCCGTCGCACTGCTCGACGATCTCTTCCAGCCGGGCGACCGCCGACGGCTTTTCGATCTTGGCCAGCAGCGCCGCCTTGCCCTCGATCAGCTTGCGTGCCTCCGCGAGATCCTCAGGGCGCTGCACGAACGACAGCGCGATCCAGTCGACGCCCTGTTCGACCGCGAAGTGCAGGTCGGAAATATCCTTCGGCGTCAGCGCAGCCATCGGCAACACGACGTCGGGGACGTTCAGCCCCTTCGAATTGGACAGCGCGCCGCCGACCACGACCTCGGTCACGATCTTTTCGTCGTCATGGTCGAGCACACGCAGCACCAGCTTGCCGTCGTCGAGCAGCAGGCGGGCGTCGCGGGCGATCGCGGCAAAGATTTCTTGGTGCGGCAGTTCGACCCGCGTCGCATCGCCCGGCTCGTTCGACCGGTCGAGCGTGAAGCGCTGCCCGGTCTCGAGCATCACCCGCCCCTCGGCGAAACGACCGACGCGCAGCTTCGGCCCCTGAAGATCGGCGAGGATCGTGGTCGGGCGGCCATATTGGCGCTCCAGTCCGCGAATCGCCTCGATCACCGCGACCTTCGACTGCTGGTCGCCATGGCTCATATTGACCCGGAACGCATCGGCGCCGGCCTCGAACAGCTTCGCGATCATCTCCGGCGTGTTGCTGGCGGGGCCAAGCGTGGCGAGAACGCGGACCTTGCGCGAACGGGGGCTGATGGCCTTGGTCATAATCACTCTCCGGGCGTTGCGCGCCTGCCTCTAGTGCTTATTCGTAAACGATCAACCTTGGAGGCCGATGTGATGGCAACAATCGATTCAATTTCCGAACAGGCACAGGCCGCCGCGTTCCGCCGGCTGGTCCGCCACCTGCAACATCGCACCGATGCGCAGAATGTCGATCTGATGGGGCTGGCGGGTTTCTGTCGCAACTGCCTCGGCGACTGGCTGGGCGAAGCGGCGGGTGTGTCGAAGGACGAAGGGCGCGAGGCGGTGTACGGCATGCCCTATGCGCAGTGGAAGGCGGAGCATCAGCAGCCGGCGACCCCCGAACAGATTGCGAGGATGGAGCAGAGCGTCGCGAGGAACCGCAGCGACGACGAGGCGCTGGACGAAGCGCTCGACGACAGTTTCCCTGCCAGCGACCCGCCGGCGATCACCGAACCGCGCTGATCGGTTGAGGCGGGCGCGCGGATCGGCTAGGCGCGCCCGTTCACCAATTTCGTCACATCCGAGGACTGCATGACCGACAATGTTTCGGCGGAACAACTCCGCCTGCTGATCGAGCGTATCGAACGGCTGGAAGAAGAGAAGAAGGGCATCAGCGACGATATCAAGGACGTCTATGCCGAAGCCAAGTCGACCGGATTCGACGTGAAGACGATGCGGACGATCATCCGTCTGCGCCGCATGGAAAAGCATCATCGCGACGAAGCCGACATGCTGCTCGAAACCTACAAGCAGGCACTCGGTATCTGACACTGGTCGAAGGGGGCAGGGACATGGCCAGCGTCTTCCATATCGCGACCCGACTGCTGAAGGGGCATGGCGATCCGCATGGCGAGGAGGAAGCTCATGTCCTGTCCGCGATCGAACGCGGCGCGCCGATCTCGCGCGACGCGGCCGACGAATCGGACGCGCGATCGACCTTTGGCGACCGGCTGGCGGACCGCGTCGCGGCTGTCGGCGGGTCGTGGGGGTTCATCATCGCCTTCACAGGCGTGCTGCTGGGCTGGATGCTGCTCAATTCCGACGTGCTGTCGCATTTCGGGCTGGCGTTCGATCCCTACCCCTACATCTTCCTGAACCTGATGCTGTCGACCTTGGCCGCGATCCAGGCGCCGGTCATCATGATGAGCCAGAACCGGCAATCGGAAAAGGACCGGCTGGCGGCGCGGCTCGACTATGAAACCAATTTGCGCGCGGAGATCGACATCCTCGCGCTGCACGCCAAGCTCGACAGCGATGTGATCGACCGGCTGGCGGCGCTGGAGGCGAAGATCGACGCGCTGGCGCAAAACGTCGCCCGGGCGTAGAGCGGGCGCAACCAATAAGAGGCACCGATGGCAGGCCATAGCAAATTCAAGAACATCATGCACCGCAAGGGTGCGCAGGATAAGAAGCGGTCGGGCATGTTTTCAAAGCTCAGCCGCGAAATCACCGTCGCGGCGAAGATGGGCCTGCCCGATCCCGACATGAACCCGCGCCTGCGCGCGGCGATCAACGCCGCCAAGGCGCAGTCGATGCCCAAGGACAATATCCAGCGCGCGGTCGACAAGGCGTCGAAGGGCGACATGGAGAATTACGAGGAAATCCGCTACGAGGGCTTCGGGCCGGCAGGGGTTTCGCTCATCATCGAGGCGCTGTCGGACAATCGCAACCGCACCGCGACCAACGTGCGCACCGCGGTGTCGAAGAATGGCGGCAATCTCGGCACCGCCGGATCGGTCAGCCATGGGTTCGACCGGGTCGGCCTCATCAACTATCCCGCCAAGGCCGGCGATGCCGAAAAGATATTCGAGGCGGCGCTGGAAGCCGGTGCCGAGGACGTGACGTCGAGCGAGGACGGCCACGAAATCTGGACCGCGCAGGGCGACCTGCACGAAGTCGCCAAGGCGCTGGAACCGGTGCTGGGCGAGGCGGAAGGCGCCAAGCTGGCATGGCGGCCGCAGACGATGGTGGCGGTCGGCGAGGACGATGCGGCGACGCTGTTCAAGCTGCTCGATGCGCTCGACGATGACGACGACGTCCAGACCGTGTGGGGCAATTACGAAGTGTCCGACGAGGTGATGGAGAAGCTGGGTTGATCGACCAGTTCCTCCCCGGCACGGGGAGGGGGACCGCCGCGCAGCGGTGGTGGAGGGGGATGTCCAAGCAGCGCATCGCCTGTGGAAGCCCCCCTCCACCAGCCTGCGGCTGGTCCCCCTCCCCGTGCCGGGGAGGATGGTTTTGCTGATCCTCGGCCTCGATCCCGGTCTGGGCACCACCGGCTGGGGCATCATCCGCGCCGACGGCAACCGCCTGAGCCACATCGCCAACGGCCAGATCCGCACCGATCCGTCGATGCAGCTCCCCCGCCGCCTCGCGCTGCTGTTCGGCGCGCTGGGCGAGGTGATCCGCACCGAACGCCCTGATGGCGCGGCGGTCGAGGAAGTGCTGGGCAACAGCAATGCGCAGTCGACGCTGAAGCTGGGGCAGGCGCGCGGCGTCGTGCTGCTGTCCGCGTCGACCGCCGGGCTCGCGATCGGCGAATATCATCCGAGCATCGTCAAGAAGGCGGTGGTCGGCACCGGCGGCGCGGACAAGAAGCAGATCCAGGCGATGGTCGGCCATTTGCTGCCCGGCGTGAAGCTGTCCGGTCCCGACGCGGCGGACGCGCTGGCGGTGGCGATCACCCATGCCCATCACCTCGCCAGCGCGCACGCGCGGGCGCGGCGGTCGACAGGGATTGGGGCGTGATCGTGATCGATCGTCGCCCCCTGCGTACCCCGGCGAAGGCCGGGGTCCAGTTGGGTCACGCACGCGATAGTATGAACGGCCCGCAACTGGACCCCGGCCTTCGCCGGGGTACGGCAGGTGCGGGCAACCGTCATTTCCAACAAGTGAGCATTGCATGATCGCCCATCTCAAAGGCACGCTGTCCGTCTCCGGCATCGACCATGCGGTCATCGACGTGAACGGCGTCGGCTATCTGGTCGGCGCATCGTCGCGGACGTTGCAGGCGCTGGGGCCGGTCGGCGGCAGCGTCACCATCCATACCGAGATGCTGGTGGCGGAGGATTTCATCCGGCTGGTCGGCTTCGCCACGGCGGACGAGCGCGACTGGTTCCGCCTGCTGACCGGCGTACAGGGCGTCGGTGCGCGGGTCGCGCTTGGCATATTGTCGACGCTGTCGCCTGAGGAAGTCCGCACCGCGATCGCGCGCGGCGACAAGGCCAGCATCGCCCGCGCCAACGGCGTTGGCCCCAAGCTCGCACAGCGCATCGCGATGGAATTGAAGGACAAGGTCGGCGGCATCGCCATCGGTCCGGGCGTGGTTGCCCCGGCGGCAGGCGGCGACGGGATCGAGGGCGATGCGGTGTCGGCGCTGCTCAACCTCGGCTTCCGGCCTGCCGAGGCGGCGACGGCGGTGGGCAAGGCGGCCGAGGAACTGGGGGCGGGAGCGAGCCTCGACGCCATGGTCAGGCTGGCGCTGCGCAAGGCATCGCGCACCTGAAATCCTCCCCGGTACGGGGAGGGGGACCGCCGCGTAGCGGTGGTGGAGGGGGATGTCCGCGCAACGCAACAGCGCCGTATGCGGATACCCCCCTCCACCAGCTTCGCTGGTCCCCCTCCCCGTGCCGGGGAGGACTTTGACCCGCTCAACGCGAACGTCTAGGGAACAGTCGTGACCGACGACCGTATCACCACCCCGATCCGCCGCCCCGATGACGTCGACGCCGCGCTGCGACCCAAGGCGCTGGACGAGTTCGTCGGGCAGCAGGCAGCGCGCGAGAATCTGCGCGTGTTCATCGATGCCGCGCGCGGGCGGGGCGATGTGCTCGACCATGTGCTGTTCTTCGGCCCGCCGGGTCTAGGCAAGACCACGCTGGCGCAGATCGTTGCACGCGAGATGGGCGTGGGGTTCCGCGCAACCTCCGGCCCGGTCATCGCCAAATCGGGCGATCTGGCGGCGCTGCTCACCAATCTCGAGGATGGCGACGTCCTGTTCATCGACGAAATCCACCGTCTGAACCCGGCGGTCGAGGAAGTGCTCTATCCGGCGATGGAGGACCGCGCGCTCGACCTGATGATCGGGGAGGGGCCGTCCGCGCGCAGCGTCCGCATCGACCTGCCGCGCTTCACACTGGTCGGCGCGACGACACGGCAGGGGCTGCTGACCACGCCGTTGCGCGACCGCTTCGGCATTCCGGTCCGCCTGCAATTCTACACCGTCGACGAACTGACCCGCGTCGTCACCCGCGCCGCCGGGCTGCTCGGCCTCGGCATTGCGAGGGACGGCGCGACCGAAGTCGCCCGGCGGGCACGCGGCACGCCGCGCATCGCCGGCCGCCTGCTGCGGCGCGTTCGCGACTTCGCCAATGTCGCCGGGGTCGAGGTCGTCGATGCGCGAACCGCCGACGCCGCGCTCAACCGGCTGGAGGTGGACGCCAAGGGGCTCGACGCGATGGACCGCCGCTATCTGACGATGATCGCCGACGTCTATCGCGGGGGGCCGGTCGGCGTCGAAACGCTGGCGGCGGGATTAAGCGAGCCGCGTGACACGATCGAGGAAGTGATCGAACCCTATCTGATCCAGATCGGCATGATCGCCCGCACCGCGCGGGGGCGCTGTCTGAACGCCGGCGGGTGGAAGCATCTCGGCTTCGAGCCGCCCGCCGGATCGCAGGACGGATTGTTCGACTAAGGAATGGCGATGAAGAAGACTTTGCTGACATCGGCCGCACTGGGGCTGATGACCGCGCCCGTTGCCGCTGCCCGAACGCCGCTGACGATCGGCGTGACGATGACCGGTGATGCCGCTGCGCAGGTCACGATCGAAGGCGCGCAGTTCGTGCTACCCGACGAACAGGAGCGGATGTCGACGGCGCTGAAGGCGTTGCCCGACAAGAATCGTCCGGTCACGATCGCCGTTCTCGGTCGGGTCGCCGCGCCGTATCGGGCGATCGGCGGAATCATCTACTTGGCCCAATCGGCCGGCTTCACCCAGATCAAGGTCCTGAACCAGCCGCCTGCCGATTGACGGTACACCGCGGTCCGTCACCCCTTTCCCCGTCCGGCGGCAATGGTTAAAGCGGACAAATGACCGACCCCGACCAGCCGGCCGGCGGCCGCTTTGTCGGCGGCACGCATCGTTTTCCCGTTCGCATCTATTTCGAGGACACCGACCTGTCGGGTGTCGTCTATCATGCGAATTACCTTCGCTATTTCGAACGGGCGCGCAGCGACATGCTGCGACTCGCCGGCATCGATCAGCGCGAGGCGCACGAAGCGGGCGAGGGCGCCTATGCGGTCCGGTCGATGCAGCTCGACTGGCGGGCGCCGGCACGACTGAACGACGCGCTGGTCGTGGTCAGCACCGTCGAACGCGTCCGCGCGGCGGCGGTCGATATTCATCAGACAGTCATCCGCGACACGCTCTTACTGGCATCGGCTCGGGTCGAGGTCGCGTTCGTGGCCCCGAACGGCCGTCCGCGTCGTCAGCCGGCCGCATGGGTCGACACCTTCCAGAGCCTGGTCGCAACCGAAAAAGAGGCATGATGGACGTACTCGTGAACACCGACGCCGCGACCATGTCGCCGGTCGCGCTCTTCCTCGCCGCCGACTGGGTGGTGAAGGCGGTGATGCTGGGGCTGCTGGCGGCAAGCATCTGGACCTGGGCGATCATCATTGGCTTCCTCGTCCGCGCGCGAAAGGTGCGCCGCGACATTGACCGGTTCGAAACCGACTTCGAACAGGCCGAGGATATCGATGCCTTTCACCGGTTGCAGGGGACGCGCGACACCGCGATCGCCCGCGTCTTTTCATCGGGGGTGCGCGAATGGCGGCGATCGACCGCGTCGAAGCAGATCGACCGCGACGGCACCCGCGAACGCCTTGCCACCGCGATGGCGTCGAGCGTCGCGGACGAGAGCGAGACGCTGGCCGACCGGCTGAACGTGCTGGCGACGGTCGGGTCGGTCGCGCCGTTCGTCGGGCTGTTCGGCACGGTGTGGGGCATCATGCGGTCGTTCACCGCGATCGCGTCCGAACAGAATACGTCGCTGGCCGTCGTCGCGCCGGGCATTGCCGAGGCGCTGTTCGCGACCGCGATCGGCCTGTTCGCCGCCATTCCCGCCGTCATCGCGTATAACCGCTTCAGCCACAGCGTGAACCGGATCGAGGCGCGGCTGAACCGCTTCGCCGACGCCTTCCACGCCACCCTGTCGCGCCAGCTTGAAGGCGTCTGAGCGATGGGCATCAACCTGCCGTCCGCCAAGGGGAAAGGGCGCCGCGCACCGATGGCGGAGATCAACGTCACGCCGCTGGTCGACGTGATGCTGGTGCTGCTCATCATCTTCATGGTCACCGCGCCGTTGATGACCGCCGGCGTGCCGGTGAACCTGCCCGATAGTCGCGCGAAGGCGGTCGAACAGACGCAGCAGCCGGTGACGCTGTCGATCGATGCCGATGGCCGGACCTATATCGACGATGCCGAGGTGTCGGCCGACAACCTTCCCGGCGAACTCGAAAAGATCGCGGCGGCGGGCGCCGGGGCGACCGAGCCGCGCCAGGTGATGCTGCGCGCCGACCGCACGCTCGATTACGGGCGGGTCAACGGCGTGTTGGGCGAACTGAACCGCGCGGGTCTGAACCGGGTGTCGCTCATCAGCGTGGCGCAATAACGCGATGCAGAAGGCGGAGAAGATCGGGCTTGGCGTTGCGGTTGCGGGACATGCCGTCCTGTTCGGCCTGCTGTCGGTCGGCTTCCTCGCCACGCCGAACCCGGTGAAGTTGAAGAACGAGCCGATGGACGTCAGCTTCGCCGAAGACGTCGCCGCCGAACAGTCGTCGCCGCAGCAAACCGAGGCTCCTGCCGTAAGTCAGGCACCCGACACCGGCGCGCCGGAAGATGCCGCACCGCCCGAGGCGGTCGAGGAGCCGATCCCGGAACCGGCACCCGCGCCGCCCGCACCGGCGCCGCGTCCGCAACCGGCCCCGCGGCCGGAACCCAAGCCCGCGCCGAAGCCGGTCCCGGCACCCAGGCCCGTGCCCAAGCCGGTTCCCAAACCCGCGCCGAAGCCCGCCCCTGCGCCCAAGCCCGAACCTAAGCCTGCTCCGGTCAAGCAACAGGCCCGTCCGGCGCCGGCACCGGCGCGACCTGCGCCCGCTGCGAAGGCGCCGGCCAAACCGGCTCCAGCCAAGCCCGCCGTGACCAAGGGGCAGGGGACCAACGCACAGGCAACGGCACCCCGTCCGCGTGGTGGGCGTCTGGGTGACAATTTCCTGAAGGGCATCGCCGATACCCCCAAGCCGGGCAAGGCCGAGGCTCCGCGCGGCACGGCGGTCACTGCCCAGTCGGTGGCCGGGCTGGCCAGCGCGATCCAGCGGCAGGTTCAGCCCTGCGCGAACAAAATCCCGAACCCCGGGCCCGGCGCCAACCAGATCCGGTCGAAGATCCGCCTGCAGATGCGTGCCGACGGTACGCTCGCCGCGCGCCCGCAATTGCGGGGGCAGACCGGTGTCGATGGCGAGAACGAACGCTATGCGCAGCGCGTGTCCGAACTGGCCATCGCCGCACTGATTCAGTGCGCGCCCTATGAACTTCCGGCGGAACTGTACGAAGGCGGCTGGAAGGATATCATCATCAACTACAAACTGCCCGGCTGACCGGAGGGGATTTATGCGGAAACTGACCCTTGCTCTTGGCGCGGCGCTCGCAAGCGTGCTGGCCGCGCCCGCCGCGTTCGCGCAGGTCGAGGTAGATATCGAGGGCGGCATCTCCGAACCGCTGCCGATCGCGGTGCCGGTGATGCCGACCCCGCAGGTCGCCTCGACCCCGGCCGGATCGACCGACGCGCTCGGGCGGCAACTCGCGGAGATCGTCGCGGGCGATCTACGCAATTCGGGGCTGTTCAAGCCCGCCGGTCCATCAGGTTTGCCGGCGGTCGCCATGGCGCAGGTCCAGTCGCCCGATTATGCGGTGTGGAGCGGCGCGCAGGCGCTGGTGCAGGGCTATGTCCGCGCCGAGGCGAACGGCACGCTGACCATCGGCTGCTACCTGTACGACACGTTCGGCCGTACCGAACTGACGCGTCAGGGGTTCAACGTGCCGCCCGCCGAATGGCGCCGTGCCGCGCATAAATGCGCCGATGCGGTCTATACCCGGCTGTCGGGCGAGGGGCCGTATTTCGACAGCCGTATCGTCTATGTCAGCGAGACCGGGCCGAAGGGCAAGCGGATCAAGCGGCTGGCGATCATGGATCAGGACGGGGCCAACCACCGCTTCCTGACCAACGGCCAGTCGATCGTGCTGACGCCGCGCTTCGCGCCGAACCAGCAGTCGATCGTCTATATGAGCTATGTCAACGAACGGCCGGCGATCTACATCCTCGATCTTGGTACCGGGCGGCAGCGGTTGCTGGTGCAGAATGCGTCGCTGACCTTCGCGCCGCGCTTTTCGCCGGATGGCCGCTATGTGCTGTTCTCGATGGCACAGGCTGGCAACACCGATATCTACCGCGTGCCGGCAGGGGGCGGCAGCCCGCAGCGGCTGACCAACGCGCCCGGCATCGATACCGGCGGGAGCTATTCGCCGGACGGGTCGAAGATCGTGTTCGAAAGCGACCGCTCGGGCACGCAGCAGCTTTATGTCATGAACGCCGACGGTTCGAACCAGCAGCGGATCAGCTTCGGCGGCGGGCGCTATGCGACGCCGGTATGGAGCCCGCGCGGCGACCTGATCGCCTTCACCCGGCAGGGCGGGGGATCGTTCCGCATCGGCATCATGTCGCCCTCGGGCGGCGGCGAGAAGTTGTTGAGTGATGCCTGGGGCGACGAGGGGCCGAGCTGGTCGCCTAACGGCCGCGTGCTGACCTTCTTCCGAAGTGCGCAGGGGTCGGGCAAGACGCAGATCTGGTCAGTCGACCTGACCGGATCGAATATCCGCCGCATTCCGACCGCGCTCGACGGGTCGGACCCGAGCTGGGGCCCGATCCGGCCCTGACGGTTTCACCAACGGGGGCAAATCCGTTACAGGGGCATTGTAGCGGGTGCGACACGACCAAGGGAGGTTTTGATGACCAAGTTTTCGACCACGCTGATCGTCGGCGCGGCATTGCTGGCGACCGCCGGCTGCGCCAAGAAGCGCCCCGAGGTGTTGCCGCCGGCACCGGGCCAGACGGTCGATCCGAACGCCGGCACCGGCGGGACCGGGACGGGCACCGGCACCACCGGCGTCGTGCCGGGGTCGCGCGCCGATTTCCAGCAGTCGGTGGCCAGCGACACGATCAATTTCGGCCTCGACCAATATGATATCGACGCCTCGGCCCGCGCGGTGCTCGACAGCCAGGCACAATGGCTGGCGCGATACCCCAATGTCCGCGTGACGATCGAGGGGCATTGCGACGAGCGCGGCACCCGCGAATATAACCTCGCGCTGGGCGACCGCCGCGCCAATGCGGCGGCCAGCTATCTCGCGACGCGTGGCATTTCGCCGTCGCGGATCACCACGATCAGCTATGGCAAGGAACGTCCGCTGGCGCTCGGCTCCGACGAAGGCGCTTGGGCGCAGAACCGGCGCGCGGTGACGGTGGTGCTGCAATAGGCCGGACGGGCGGCGGTGACGGCACCGCCGCCCCTCAGTCGAACGGCCGGGCCGCCGACCATTTGCGCCGCTTCTTGACGAAGCGCGTCTCGTAGCGGCGAATGACCGGATCGTCGGCCAGCATCGCGTCGGCGAAGCGATTATATTCTTCCATGTCCGCGACCACGACCATCAGAGTCAGGTCGAAGGTCCCGGTGACCTCCAGGATCGCCTGTACCTGCGGCGTTGCGTCCAGCCGCCGCAGCAACGCATCGATATGCG
Organism: Sphingomonas lacusdianchii; assembly: GCF_022664395.1. GTDB lineage: Bacteria > Pseudomonadota > Alphaproteobacteria > Sphingomonadales > Sphingomonadaceae > Sphingomonas > Sphingomonas lacusdianchii. The sequence goes on from NZ_JAKRET010000002.1 coordinate 108,075, forward strand.
GCAATGCATGGCGATCGAGCTGGATGTCGACCAGTGCCGACAGGAAGGCGCCGACGCGATCGGACACGATCGAGACATCGGCGACGATCGTCCCGTCCTCCCGCATCCGCCGCACCCGGCGGGTGATCGCGGACGGTGAGAGGGCGACGTCGCGCGCCAGATCCTCGGCAGTGCGCAGTGCGTCGCGTTGCAGCCAGTGCAGCAGTTCGCGATCATAGCGATCCAGATCGCGCATTCCCGTCCATGTCCCCTGCGGCATTGCCGGTTTTCGGCGGTGGCCGCACGATGTTTGCCGAAATCGGGCAGGGGCGCCAAGCGATAACGCCGCTCGTCACCGGGAGGGAATATGCATCGCTGGATCGTCACTCTTTCATTGTCACTGGCCATGCCGGGCATTGCCGTCGCGCAGGCGCCGGCCGACGACCCCGCCACGATCGTTGCCGCCACCCGCGCGGCGATCGCCGAACGCTATGTCCTGCCCGATACGGCTGCGAAGCTGAGCGCGGCGCTCGCCGCGCCGGAGAAGTATCGCGGCCTGTCGGGTGACGCGCTGGCAGAGCGGATCAATGCCGACCTGCACACGGTCACCACCGACAAGCATCTGGGCATCCGCTACGACCCGAAAATGGCGGCAATGCTGGGCAACCAGCCGCTGCCCGACGATGACGCCGCCATGCCCCCGGTGATGGCGCGGATGATCGCACGGCAGAATGGCGGGGTGCGGGCGATGGAGGTGCTGCCGGGCAATGTCCGCATGATCGCCTATGACGGATTCGCATGGGGCACGCCGGAGGCCGAGGCGGCGATCATCGGCGCGATGCAGTTCCTGCGGGGTGGCGACGCGTACATCATCGATCTCCGCCGCAACGGTGGCGGGTCTCCCGGAGCAGTTGCGGCACTGGCCAGCTATTTCGTGGCTGAGGGCACGCCGCTGATGCGCTTCGAGATGCGCGGTCGGCCGGGCGAGGCGACCACTGCGCCCCGGGCGCCGTTCAGCCTGGCGGGCAAACCGCTCTATGTCCTGACCAGCGGCGGAACCGCGTCGGCGGCGGAGGAATTTGCGACCCATGTGTCGGCGCTGGGCTTCGGCACGCTGGTCGGCGAACGCACGGCCGGAGCGGGGTTTCGCAACGACCTGCTGCCGATCGGCAAAAGCTATGTGCTCAGCGTGTCGAGCGGCCGGGCGATCAGCGTGAAGACCGGCAGGGACTGGGAAGGGGTCGGCGTTACCCCGGCGATTGCGGTGTCATCCGATCGCGCGCTACCGACCGCACAGGCGGCCGCGATGGCCCGGATCGCAACGATGGCCACGGCCGATGACAAGCGCGAGGCGGAGCGGCTCGCCGTCTTCTACCGTGCATTGGCAACCGGGATGAAATCGGGGCGGGCGTTGGGGGATTATGCAGGAGTCTATGGCGACCGGAAACTTATTGTCGCTGGCGATCACCTGATGTCGAGCCGGGGATCGCGGCCGGCATCCGTACTGGTTCCGGTCGGGGGGAATGTCATGGCGCCCGAAGGCGATCCGCTGTCGCGCTTCCGCTTCGTCGAACAGGGCGGGCGGATCGTCGCGTTGGAAGTGGAGCGGGTCGACGGGTCGGTCGAGCGCGCCGCGCGCAACGCCGGACAATAAGCGCGGTCCGCCGCTGCACAAACGAAAACCGCCCCGCAGATCGCTCTGCGGGGCGGTGTCGGCTTCAGGCTTCCGCCGTGGTCTTGCCGCGCTTGCGCGGCTTCTTCGGCGCCGCCGGGGTCATTTCGAAGGACAGGCTGTTGTCCTTCAGCTTCACATTGACCTCGCCGCCATGGACCAGCTTGCCGAACAACAGTTCCTCGGCCAGCGGCTGCTTGATCTTGTCCTGGATCAGGCGGCCCATCGGACGCGCGCCATACAGCTTGTCATAGCCCTTTTCCGTCAGCCACGTCTTTGCCGGCTCGTCGAGACGGATATGGACGCCGCGATCGGCCAGCTGCAGTTCGAGCTGGAGAATGAACTTGTCCACCACCCGCGCGACCACTTCCGGCGGAAGATAGCCGAACGGGACGATCGCATCGAGGCGGTTGCGGAATTCGGGGGTGAAGAGCTTCTTCACCGCTTCCTCCTGCACGTCCTCGCGGTCGATCTGACCGAAGCCGATCGATTCCTTGGCCATGTCCGACGCGCCCGCATTGGTCGTCATGATGAGGATGACGTTGCGGAAATCGACGGTCTTGCCGTGGTGGTCGGTCAGCTTGCCGTTGTCCATCACCTGCAACAGGATGTTGAACAGGTCCGGGTGCGCCTTCTCGATCTCGTCGAGCAGCAGGACGCAGTGCGGCTGCTGGTCGATCGCATCGGTCAGCAATCCGCCCTGGTCATAACCGACATAGCCCGGCGGGGCACCGATCAGCCGGCTGACCGAATGGCGCTCCATATATTCGGACATGTCGAAGCGCTGGAGCGGAATGCCCATGATCTCCGACAACTGCCGCGCGACCTCGGTCTTGCCGACGCCGGTCGGGCCGGTGAACAGATAGTTGCCGATCGGCTTGTCGGGATCGCGCAGGCCCGCGCGCGACAGCTTGATCGCCGAGGACAGCGCCTTGATCGCGTCGTCCTGCCCGAACACCACCCGCTTCAGGTCGAGTTCGAGATTGGCGAGCACGCGCGTATCGTCGGTCGACACCGTCTTCGGCGGGATGCGTGCCATCGTCGCGATGACCTGTTCGATCTCCTTGGCGGTGATCGTCTTCTTCCGCTTGGGCGCAGGCACCAGCATCTGCATCGCACCGACTTCGTCGATGACGTCGATCGCCTTGTCCGGCAGCTTGCGGTCGTTGATGTAGCGCGCCGACAATTCCACCGCCGACTTGATCGAATCGGGGGTGTATTTGACCTTGTGGTGTTCCTCGAACGCGCTGCGCAGGCCGGTGAGGATCTTGATCGTATCCTCGACGGTCGGTTCGTTCACGTCGATCTTCTGGAACCGGCGCAGCAGCGCGCGATCCTTTTCGAAGTGGTTGCGGAACTCCTTGTAGGTCGTCGAACCGATGCAGCGGATCTGCCCGCCCGACAGCGCGGGCTTGAGCAGGTTCGACGCGTCCATCGCCCCGCCGCTGGTCGCCCCAGCGCCGATGACAGTGTGGATTTCGTCGATGAACAGCACTGCGTGCGGTAGTTTTTCGAGTTCGGTCACGACCTGTTTCAGCCGCTCCTCGAAATCGCCGCGATACCGGGTACCGGCGAGCAGCGCGCCCATATCGAGCGAATAGATGACCGCGGGCAGCAGCACCTCGGGCACGTCGCCCTCGACGATCTTGCGCGCCAGCCCTTCGGCGATCGCGGTCTTGCCGACGCCCGGATCACCGACATAGAGCGGGTTGTTCTTCGAGCGGCGGCACAGGATCTGCACCGTGCGGTCGACCTCGGCCGAACGCCCGATCAACGGATCGACCTTGCCGGTCTTCGCCTTCTCATTGAGATCGACGCAGAACTGCTTGAGAGCGCTTTCGCCCTTGCCCTTTTCGGCGGGCTTCGGCGTTTCCTTTTCCTCGGCACCCTTGGGCGTCGGGGTTTCGGTGGCGGTCGATCCGCCCTTGCCGACGCCGTGGCTGATGAAGCTGACCGCGTCGAGCCGGCTCATATCCTGCTGTTGCAGGAAATAGACGGCATAGGTTTCACGCTCGCTGAACATCGCGACCAGGACATTGGCGCCGGTCACCTCGTCACGGCCCGACGACTGGACGTGCAGGATCGCGCGCTGGACGACGCGCTGAAAGCTGCTGGTCGGCGACGGATCGGTCGCGGCGTCCAGTTTGAACGTGTCGAGTTCGGTGTCGAGATAATGGGCGACGGTCGTCCGCAGCTCGTCGAGTTCGACGCCGCAGCCGGTCATCACCTTCGCCGCGTCCGGATCGTCGGTCAGCGCGAAGAGGAGATGTTCGAGCGTGGCATATTCATGCCGGCGCGAGGATGCGGCCTCGAGCGCCTTGTGCAGCGTGGATTCCAATGCGGATGCGAAGGATGGCATTCAATTCACTCCGGTCGGCCGGCGAGAACGCGCCGGCCCTGCGTCCCGGTGTCCCGGGTCTTCCACCATGTCGGTATGCCGCCGCCCGGCATCAAGCGGGGGGCGGAACATCTCATGACCGGAACAGCGCATCGGCGCTGGCCCGGTGGCTGCGCGCGGCATCGATTCGCGCACGGCATCGCGCGATTTCGCCTTCCAACGCGGCGATTCGCGCGGTCAGCTCCTCTTGAGACAACGGGTCGAGATCCTCGCGCAACAGCATGGCGAGCAGGTTGCCACGAACATGGTTAACATTTTCGTCGGGTTCCATTGCATGCAGCGTTGACCCTGTGGCCGACGATGTCAATAACGCCGCCGTGCAGGGGAAATACTATATGGACGTACCAGCGGCGATGCGTGCGATCGATCCGGCCGAACCGGGTGGACCGGAAGTGCTGACGATCGTCGAACGCCCGACTCCGCGCCCCGCCGAGGGCGAGGTGCTGATCCGGATCGCCGCCGCCGGGGTCAACCGCCCCGACGTCCTGCAACGCACCGGCGGCTATCCGCCGCCGCCCGGCGCGTCCTCGATCCCCGGTCTGGAGATTGCCGGCGAGGTCGTGGCGCTGGGGGAGGGGGTCGAGCCGCATTGGCTGGGCCAGCCGGTCTGCGCGCTGCTGGCGGGTGGCGGTTATGCCGAATATGCGACGGTCCCGGCCGGCCAGTGCCTGCCCGTGCCCGAGGCGCTGTCGATGGTCGAGGCGGCGGCGCTGCCCGAGACGCTGTTCACCGTGTGGACCAATTTGTTCGAACGCGGCTATGCGGCCGAAGGAGACACGGTGCTGATCCATGGCGGCACTAGCGGCATCGGCACGATGGCGATCCTGCTGGGGCGCGTCTTCGGCCTCGACGTGATCGTCACGGTCGGCAGCGATGCGAAGGCGCGCGCGGCGCTCGATCTCGGCGCGGCACATGCGATCAACTACCGCACCGAGGATTTCGTCGAACGCGTCGCCGAAATCACCGGCGGCAAGGGCGTGAGCGTGGTGCTCGACATGGTCGGCGGCGACTATGTGCCCCGCAACATCAAATGTCTGGCCGAAGATGGCCGCCATGTGTCGATCGCGGTGCAGGGCGGGGCGAGCGCCACCGTGCCGATCTGGGATATCATGCGCCGCCGCCTGACGCTGACCGGGTCGACACTGCGTGCCCGCGACGCGGCGTTCAAGGAAATGGTCGCCGACGAACTGTCGCGCACCGTATGGCCGCATGTCGAGGCGGGGCGGCTGCGCCCGGTGATCGACAAGACCTTTCCGCTCGACCGCGCCGATGAGGCGCATCGCCGGATGGAGGCGGGCGACCATGTCGGCAAGATCGTGCTGACCATCGCCGACGCGGCCTGAAGCGCCGCAAACCGCCAAATCCCGCGACCGCTTGCCCTTTGCGGCGAGCGGTACTAAGTCCGTACCCAACGTGGCCGCCCGGTTTGGGCGGCCCTTTCTATTTCGGAGACCCGTCGTGGCCCAGCCGCTGATGCCGCACGCGACCGCTTCCTGGCTGGTCGACAACACCGCCTTGTCCTTTCCGCAGATCGCCGACTTTTGCGGCCTGCACGTTCTCGAAGTGCAGGCGATTGCCGACGATACCGCCGCGACCAAGCTGACCGGCCGCGATCCGGTGCGCGCGCATGAACTGACGATGGAAGAGATCGAGAAGGGGCAGAAGAACCCCGATTACCGCCTGGTGATGATGAAGGGCCCGGAACAGGTCCGCCGGACCAAGGGGCCGCGCTACACCCCGGTCAGCAAGCGGCAGGACAAGCCCGACGGCATCGCGTGGATCATCCGCAACCATCCGGAAATCAGCGACGGCGCGATCGGCAAGCTGATCGGCACCACCCGCACGACCATTGCCGCGATCCGCGACCGTACCCATTGGAACATCGGCAACATCGTGCCGAAGGACCCGGTCACGCTGGGTCTCTGCTCGCAGCGCGAACTCGACGCGCTGGTCGGCAAGGCGGCGAAGGCCGCCGGGATCGAGGCTCCGACCGACACCCGACTGGAGGGCGATCGCGAGGCGCTGATCGAACAGCTGCGCAACGAACGGACCCAGGCGGCGCGCGATGCCGAACTGGCCGAGCGCGGCGAATTGCCGGAATCGTCGACCTCGTTCTTCGATCCGTTCAAGCGCTGAGCCGCACCCGACCGTACCGGACGGCCCGGTCGCTCCCATCGAGCGGCCGGGCCGTTTGCGTATCGGGGTCAATCGGTTAGGCTGCCGCCGTCCATCGGGAGAGCAGCCATGTCCGACCTTCGTGCCCGCGCGATCGCGCTCTACGACGCCTTTACCCACGAGCATCGCGACCGCCGCGCCTTCATGGCGGAGATGGTGGCGCTGGCCGGATCGGCCGCCGCTGCCGAAGCGCTGATCGCGGGCATCGCCGCCTCGCCGGCTGCCGCGCAACAGATCGCACCGGCCGACCCCCGGCTCGACACTGCGAAGCGCAGCGGCACCGAAGCCGGCAAATCGGCCACCGCCTATTTCGCTGCGCCCAAGGGCATGCAGCAACCATTGCCGGTCGTGCTGGTCATCCATGAAAATCGCGGGCTGAACGCGCATATCGAGGATGTCGCGCGCCGCGTGGCACTGGCCGGCTTCCGCGCGATCGCGCCCGATTTCCTTGCGCCGCAGGGCGGGACGCCCGCCGATGAGGATCGGGCCCGCGAACTGATCGGCACGATCGACTATGACCTCGCGCTGGCGCAGGCGAAGTCGTTCCTTGCCAAGGCGCGGGGCCAGCGCGGCGGTGCGCAGACCGGCGCGGTCGGCTTCTGCTGGGGCGGGGCGTTCGTCAACCGGCTGGCGGTGGCCGATCCGGCGCTGACCGCCGGGGTCAGCTATTATGGTCCGGCGCCCGATCCGGCCGAGGCGACCAAGGTCCGTGCCGCGCTGCTGCTGCAACTCGCCGAAAAGGATGCGCGGGTGAATGCGACCGCGCTTCCCTGGGGCGAGGCGCTGCGCAAGGCGGGCAAGGACGCGACGACCCATGTCTATCCGGGCGTCGATCATGCGTTCAACAACGACACCTCGGCAATGCGTTACGATGCTGCCGCGGCGAAGCTGGCATGGGAGCGGACGACCGCCTTCCTGCATCGCGAACTTGACGCGAAACGCGGCTAGGTTCCATCTTTGTTCCTGACGAATCGCAGGGGAGACATGAGATGGCCGGACTGACGCTGTACACCAATCCGATGTCGCGCGGACGGATTGCGCGCTGGATGCTGGAGGAAGTCGGCGCCGCTTATGCCGTCGAAATGCTCGGCTATGGCGGGACGATGAAGGCCGACGCCTATCTGGCGATCAATCCGATGGGGAAGGTGCCGGCGATCGTCCATGACGGTCGCATCGTCACCGAATGCGCCGCGATCTGCGCCTATCTCGCCGACGCTTTTCCCGATGCCGGCCTCGCTCCGACCGCGAATGAGCGCGCCGATTATCATCGCTGGATGTTCTTCGCCGCCGGACCGCTCGAACAGGCGATCACCAACCGCTCGCTGGGCGTGACGCCGACCGACGATCAGCAGCGCATGGTCGGCTATGGTGATTACGACCGCGTCGTGTCGGTCCTCGAAGCCGCGGTGTCGGCGCATCGCTATATCGCGAGCGATCGCTTCACGGCGGCCGATGTCTATGTCGGATCGCATGTGATGTGGGGCACGCAGTTCGGGACGCTGCCGAAGCGCGACGCGTTCACGGCCTATGTCGGACGGCTCGCCGATCGACCGGCGCATGTGCGGGCGAGCGAACTGGACGATGCGGCAATGGCGGAGATGCAGGCGGCTTGAGCCGTCCTGCCGGGTCGGACCACCCCTACCGCTTGATGTCGATCAGCCACGGCTTCGGTCCGCCGGTCGGTTTCGGCGTTCCGTCCAGCCGCCTTGCGCGCACGATGCGGACCGGGTCGAGGATCATCTGCCCCTTCATCGCGTCCGATCCGCCGCCGGTCGGTTTGGCGAGGATGCGCTTGACCGTCGCCATGCCGCCGACCACCCGGCCGAACGCGGCATAGCCGGGAAAGTCGCCCTTGGCGTCCATGCTCGGCATCGCGCCGACCAGCAGCACGAAATTGCCGCCCGCCGAATTGGGTTCGGGCCGCCGCGCCATCGAGATCGCGCCGTCGACATGTTTGACTCCGGTCCGGTCGGTGCGCTCGTGCGGGAAAGGTGGCAGGATGCGCCGCGCATCGGTGCGGATGCCGCCCTGTACGAAGCCGAGCGACGGTTCGGCCTTGCGCCGCGCCGACCGGTAGAAGACCGTACCGTCGAACCGTCCGTCATCGACATAGGCTAGGAAGTTTCTCGACGTGGCCGGCGCGCGCTTCACGTCGAGCGCGACGATGATCGGCCCGGCCGAGGTGTCGAACCGGACCCGGACATAGCCGGGGGTCGCGCGGATGGCGGACTGGGCGGATGCCGGCGCGGCAGAGACCAGCAGCAACAGGGCAAGCAGGATACGCATCGCCGCTTCCTATCGTCCGACGCCGCGCGGCGAAAGCGCCTCAGCCGGATTGACGTGCGGCAAACTCCGCCAGCAACGGTCCGAATGCCTCGGGCGGCGGGGATTGCGGATAGCGATGGCGGGCGGGCGTGGTCGCCCATGCCAGTGCCTCGTCGGTCCATGTCTCGATGAACGACGCGAAGGGCGCGGGGTCGTCGAGCGCGCCGACCCGGACGTTGGCAAAACCCGGATCGGGTTCGATCCGCGTGAACAGCCAGCTCTTGCAGTCGCCACAGTGATGATGGCGAATCTGTTCTCCCCGCAGCCCGCCGATCACGGTGTCGCCCTGCGTGATGGTTAGCGTGGTGCTCGGCACCGCGACGTTCAGCGAGAAGGCGCTGCCACTCATCTGCTGGCACCCGCGGCGATGGCACGCCATCGTCATCATCGGCTGCGCATCGATGCGGAACCGGACCTGTCCGCAGCGGCAGCCGCCTTCGATCGGCAGGGCAGGGGGCATTGTCACGCTCCAGTTCCAGGGACCGTCCGGCTGTACGCCGCCCATGCCCTCGGGTAATCGCGCAAAGGATGGATGGGGGACGGCGATGATGATGACGCGGGCGATCCTGTGGCCGACCTTTGCCCTGGTCGCACTGATCTTCGCCGTCAGCATCACGCTGCTCCGCGCCCGGGTCGGGCATATGCGACGCCAACCGCCGACCGCGCGGGACTTTGCCGATGCGGAGGCGAGTCGCGCCTATTTCCGGTCGGTCGAACGTCCCGCCGCGAATCTCGCCAATCTGTTTGAACTGCCGGTGCTGTATTTCGCACTGGTGCCGTTGCTGCTGATGACTGGGCTGGCGGGACTGGCGCAGGTGGCGCTGGCATGGATGTATGTCGCGCTGCGGGCCGGGCACAGCATCGCGCATATCGCCGGGCGGGTGCGGCTGCGATTCGCGTTGTTCCTCGGCTCGACCGGCATTCTGGCGGCGATGTGGATCGGCTTTGCGATCGATATCGGCTTCTCCGCGCGCTGACGGACCCAGGCGGAACGGGCGGGGGACTGTGACGTTGACCGGAAAATCCTTCCCGGAGACTGCCATGACCCGCTTCGCCGCCGCTGCCGCTCTCCCCGTCCTCGCGCTGCTCGGCGCCTGCGGGGGGCAGGAGATCACGACGACCAATGACGCGAACGTCGTGTCGAACGACGTCTATGCCAACGCCGCCTTCCGCAACGATGGCGAGGTCGGCAACGAGATGATCGCGATCAACCCGATGGAGACCGAGGCGAATTCGGTGACGACGGCGGGCGATGCGATGATGGGCAACACCCCCGACGCGATGAACGCGACGATGGGCAACGCCACCAACTGACGCGCCGGCGGGTAGAAAACATACGGGCGGTGCGGGGTCGCCCTCGCGCCGCCCATGTGCGTCGGCGCACCATTGACCGACCGGGCTACCGTCTATATAGGCCGCGCGTCCCGCTGGGTCGGCGTCGTAGCCGTCACTGGCCTGCATGTGGGTTCAAAGAGCTGAACATTGCTGGAGACATCGGCCCCGCGGGCGTTCGCTCACGTGGCCTTTGCGCATTTCTGACAGGAACGGCTCCGGCAAAGTAACCGCAAGATAAGGTGAAGGGCTTCATGCCGACGATCAACCAGCTGGTCCGCAAGGGCCGCGAACCGCAGAAGGCCAAGTCGAAGGTCCCTGCGATGGACCAGAACCCGCAGAAGCGCGGTGTCTGCACCCGCGTCTACACGACGACCCCGAAGAAGCCGAACTCGGCGCTGCGCAAGGTGGCCAAGGTTCGCCTGACCAACCAGCGCGAAGTCATCAGCTACATCCCGGGTGAAGGCCACAACCTCCAGGAGCACTCGGTCGTGCTCATCCGCGGCGGTCGTGTGCGCGATCTTCCCGGCGTTCGCTACCACGTCCTGCGCGGCGTGCTCGATACGCAGGGTGTCAAGGATCGCCGCCAGTCGCGTTCGAAGTACGGCGCCAAGCGTCCGAAGTGATCCCGCGCCGCGCGTGACCCGCGCGGCCTGAGGTCCACCTACCCCCAGTAAGCCCCGGACGGGTTCCGGAACCGGCTGAAGATTGAAGGAATATCTGATGGCTCGTCGTCGTCGTCCCGAAAAGCGGGAAATCCTGCCTGATCCCGTATACGGGGATGAGGTTCTGACCAAGTTCATGAATTCGGTGATGCTGGACGGCAAGAAGTCCGTCGCCGAAGGCATCGTCTATTCGGCATTCGAAACCGTCGAGAGCCGCGCGAAGCGCGATCCGCTGGGCGTGTTCCACGATGCGCTGAACAACGTAAAGCCGAACATCGAAGTGCGTTCGCGCCGCGTCGGCGGTGCGACCTATCAGGTCCCGGTCGAAGTCCGCTTCGAGCGTGCCCAGGCGCTGGCGATCCGCTGGCTGATCGCTTCGGCCCGCAACCGCAGCGAGAACACCATGTCGGCCCGCCTGTCGGGCGAGCTGATGGACGCTGCCAACAACCGCGGCAACGCGGTGAAGAAGCGCGAAGACACGCACCGCATGGCGGAAGCGAACCGCGCCTTCTCGCACTACCGCTGGTAAGCCGAGGCGGTGGCTTTTCACCGCTGACGCAACCGACTATATCGTGGGGAGCGGGCGTCATGCCTCGCTCCCCACATTGCTAAGGAAGCACGATCATGGCCCGCAGCCATCCGCTCGAACGGTATCGCAACATCGGCATCATGGCGCACATCGACGCCGGCAAGACGACGACCACCGAGCGTATTCTTTACTACACCGGCAAGTCCTACAAGATCGGCGAAGTGCATGAAGGCACCGCCACCATGGACTGGATGGAGCAGGAGCAGGAACGCGGCATCACCATCACCTCGGCGGCAACCACCTGCAAGTGGCGCGCCGAAGAGGGCAAGGGTGAAGAGCATCTGATCAACATCATCGACACGCCGGGCCACGTCGACTTCACCATCGAAGTCGAGCGTTCGCTGCGCGTGCTCGACGGTGCGGTCGCCTGTTTCGACGGCGTCGCCGGCGTGGAGCCGCAGTCGGAAACCGTGTGGCGTCAGGCCGACAAGTACGGCGTGCCGCGCATGTGCTTCGTCAACAAGCTCGACCGCACCGGCGCCGACTTCTATTTCTGCGTCGACTCGATCATCGAGCGTCTGGGCGCGCGCCCGGCGGTCCTGTATCTCCCGATCGGTATCGAAGGCGGCTTCAAGGGCCTGGTCGACCTGGTCGAGAACCGTGCGATCATCTGGCTCGAAGAGTCGCTGGGCGCGAAGTTCGAATATCAGGACATTCCGGACGATCTGAAGGAAAAGGCCGCGAAGTATCGCAGCGACCTGATCGAAATGGCCGTCGAGCAGGACGACGACCTGATGGAAGCCTATCTCGAAGGCAATGAACCGTCGGTCGCCGATCTGAAGAAGCTGATCCGCAAGGGTACGCTGGCGATGAACTTCGTGCCGATCGTCTGCGGTTCGGCGTTCAAGAACAAGGGCGTGCAGCCGCTGCTCGACGCTGTCGTCGACTATCTGCCTTCGCCGCTGGACATTCCGGACGTGCAGGGCGTGAAGCTCGACGGCGAGACCCCGGATTCGCGTCCGGCGTCGGACACTGCGCCGCTGTCGCTGCTGGCGTTCAAGATCATGAACGACCCGTTCGTCGGCTCGCTGACCTTCGCCCGCATCTATTCGGGGACGCTGACCAAGGGCAGCTACCTGAACTCGGTGAAGGACAAGAAGGAAAAGATCGGCCGTATGCTCCTCATGCACGCGAACTCGCGTGAGGACATCGACGAGGCGCGTGCGGGCGACATCGTCGCCATCGCGGGTCTGAAGGAAACGACGACCGGCGACACGCTGTGCGATCCGGCGAACCCGATCATCCTCGAGCGGATGGAGTTCCCGGAACCCGTCATCGAGCTGTCGGTGGAACCGAAGACCAAGGCCGACCAGGAAAAGATGGGCATCGCGCTCAACCGCCTGGCTGCCGAGGATCCCTCGTTCCGCGTGTCGACCGACCATGAATCGGGCCAGACGATCATCAAGGGCATGGGTGAACTTCACCTCGAAATCCTCGTCGATCGCATGAAGCGCGAGTTCAAGGTGGAAGCGAATGTCGGTGCGCCGCAGGTGGCGTATCGCGAATATCTCGCCAAGCCGGTCGAGCTGACCTACACCCATAAGAAGCAGTCGGGTGGTTCGGGCCAGTTCGGCGAAGTCAAGGTCAAGGTCGTCCCCGGCGAGCGTGGCTCGGGTTACCAGTTCTTCGACGAGATCAAGGGCGGCAACATCCCGCGTGAATATATTCCGTCGGTGGAAAAGGGCATGCGCGAGACGGCGCAGACCGGTTCGCTGATCGGCTTCCCGATCATCGACTTCGAAGTGCATCTGATCGACGGCAAGTATCACGATGTCGACTCGTCGGCGCTGGCGTTCGAAATCTGCGCCCGTGGCGCGATGCGCGAAGCGGCCCAAAAGGCCGGCATCAAGCTGCTCGAGCCGATCATGAAGGTCGAGGTCGTGACCCCGGAAGACTATCTGGGCGACGTCATCGGCGACATGAATAGCCGTCGTGGCCAGATCCAGGGCACCGACAGCCGCGGCAACGCGCAGACCGTCGAAGCGATGGTCCCGCTTGCCAACATGTTCGGCTATGTGAACCAGCTCCGCTCGTTCACCCAGGGCCGCGCGCAATACTCGATGCAGTTCTCGCACTATGACGAAGTGCCGCAGAACGTTGCGGATGAGGTCAAGGCGAAGATGGCCTGAGGCGCACGGAGCTAAGGCGACTTAGCTCCGAGACGCCGAAAGGCCGGCCGGCGGGGCGGTCGCAGGACAGCCCCGTCCGACGACGAATTTACTTCGTCGTCCGCTCCCCGGTTCGGGGGCTGGCATTACGAAACAACACCCGCTAAAGGGCCGCGTTCGCGTGGCCCCGGCGGCACCGAATTCGAATCAGAAGGTAGGAAAATGGCTAAGGCAAAATTCGAGCGGAACAAGCCGCACCTCAACATCGGCACCATCGGTCACGTCGACCACGGCAAGACCTCGCTGACCGCCGCGATCACGAAGGTGCTGGCGGACACGATGGGCGGCGTCGCCGTCGATTTCGCCAACATCGACAAGGCCCCGGAAGAGCGCGAGCGCGGCATCACCATCTCGACCGCGCACGTCGAGTATGAGACCGCCAACCGCCACTATGCGCACGTCGACTGCCCCGGCCACGCCGACTATGTGAAGAACATGATCACCGGCGCGGCGCAGATGGACGGCGCGATCCTGGTCGTGTCGGCCACCGACGGCCCGATGCCGCAGACCAAGGAGCACATCCTGCTCGCCAAGCAGGTCGGCGTTCCCACCATGGTCGTCTTCCTGAACAAGGTCGATCTGGTCGACGACGAGGAAATCCTCGAACTCGTCGAAATGGAAATCCGCGAAGAACTGTCGAAGCGTGAATTCGATGGCGACAACATTCCGATCATCCGCGGCTCGGCCACCTGCGCCCTGTCGGGTTCGGACGCCAAGCTGGGCCAGGAAGCGATCCTGGAACTGATGAAGGCGGTCGACGAGTCGATCCCGCAGCCGGAGCGTCCGCTGGACAAGCCGTTCATGATGCCGATCGAAGACGTGTTCTCGATTTCGGGTCGCGGCACCGTGGTCACCGGCCGCGTCGAAACCGGCGTTGTGAAGGTCGGCGAGGAAGTCGAAATCGTCGGCATCCACGAATCGGTCCGCAAGACCGTCGTCACCGGCGTCGAAATGTTCCGCAAGCTGCTCGACCAGGGTCAGGCCGGCGACAACATCGGCGCGCTGATCCGCGGCGTCGCCCGTGACGAAGTGGAGCGTGGTCAGGTTCTGGCGAAGCCGGGTTCGATCACCCCGCACACCGACTTCCAGTCGTCGGTGTACGTGCTGTCGAAGGACGAAGGTGGCCGTCACACGCCGTTCTTCGCCAACTATCGTCCGCAGTTCTACTTCCGCACGACCGACGTGACCGGCACCATCGAACTGCCGGAAGGCACCGAAATGGTCATGCCGGGCGACGAAGTCGCGCTGGGCGTGAAGCTGATCGCACCGATCGCCATGGACGTCGGCCAGCGCTTCACCATCCGTGAAGGCGGTCGTACCGTCGGCGCAGGGGTTGTCAGCGGCATCGACAAGTAATATAGCGACTCGAACAGGCGGCCGCCCCCGGCAACGGGGGCGGCCGTTTGCTATTTAATGAGGGCACCTCGCTTGTAGCTGGGGTATCCACTAAGCCATTCGTTGTTAATCAAGAGCCGTCCCAACGGCCCGCTCTTTCGCATCGGTAGGACCATGGACAACAATATTCGTATTCGCCTGAAGGCGTTCGACCATCGCGTGCTCGACCAGGCGGCCGGCGATATCGCCGACACCGCGCGTCGCACCGGCGCCCTGATCCGTGGACCGATCCCGCTGCCCACGCACATCGACAAGTTCACGGTCAACCGCGGCCCGCACATCGACAAGAAGTCGCGCGAGCAGTTCGAGACCCGCACCTACAAGCGTCTGCTCGACATCGTGCAGCCGACCCCGCAGACCGTCGACGCGCTGATGAAGCTCGACCTCGCGGCAGGGGTGGACGTAGAGATCAAGCTGGCGTAATAGCCGGCTTCCGCGACGTAGGGTGATTCCGCCCTGCGTCGCGCTTTCGCTTCCCGCCGGTTCGTTCTGGACAGCGGCGGTAGAGGCCGGGAAAGCAACCATAGGGATACCGAACGGCACGATGTCTGCGGGCGAAGTGCCGTTGTCCGCGTCCCCGCTATCGTCGATGCAGCCCTTCAGTGGGGGAATATCGGCGATGTCTGGCCCTGGCGGGGGCGTGCAGATCGCAAGGGCTGGGGCTTCGGAGGCGGGTGACCGCGCACCGGGGCCTTTTTCGTTAGGCAAGCTCGTCGTCAAGACGAGCCTCTGTTGGAGGAGTGGGTCATGCGCACTGGCGTGATCGCGAAGAAAATGGGAATGACCCGGTTGTTCCAGGACGATGGGCGTCACGTGCCCGTCACGGTCCTGCAGCTGGAAGACGTGCAGGTCGTCGCCCGTCGTGAGAAGGATCGTGACGGGTACGTCGCGGTGCAGCTCGGCGCCGGCGTCGCCAAGGCGAAGAACGTTGCCAAGCCGCAGCGCGGCCATTTCGGCAAGGCCGAAGTGACCCCGAAGGCGCGGGTTGTCGAGTTCCGCGTGGCGGAAGACGCGCTGCTGGACGTCGGTGCCACCATCGGTGCCGACCACTATGTCGCCGGGCAGCTGGTCGACGTTTCGGGTCGTACGCAGGGCAAGGGCTTTGCGGGCGCCATGAAGCGTTGGGGCTTCGGTGGTCTGCGCGCCACGCACGGCGTGTCGGTGTCGCACCGTTCGCACGGTTCGACCGGTCAGCGTCAGGATCCGGGCAAGGTCTTCAAGAACAAGAAGATGGCCGGCCATATGGGCGACCGTAACCGCACGCAGCAGAATCTGCAGGTCGTGTCGACCGACGTCGAGCGCGGGCTGATCTTCATCAAGGGTTCGGTGCCCGGTCACAAGGGCACCTGGCTGACGGTCAAGGACGCGGTGAAGGTCGCGCGCCATGCCGACGCGCCGTACCCCGCTGGTCTGAAGAGCGCCAACAGCAACGACGCCGCCGCATCGGCAGCGACCGACGGCCAGGAGGGCTGATCATGAAGGTCAAGGTACAGACCCTCGACGCCGTCGAAAACGGCGATATCGAGCTGAACGACGAGGTGTTCGGCCTCGATCCGCGTGCGGACATCCTGCACCGGGTCGTGACCTGGCAGCTCGAAAAGCGTCGCGGCACCGCTCGCGGCACCCGCGAGCGCGCCGATGTCGCGCGTTCGGGCAAGAAGCTGGGCCGCCAGAAGGGCGGCGGTGTCGCCCGTCACGGCGATCGCCGCGCGCCGGTGTTCATCGGCGGTGGTAAGGCGCACGGCGCCCGCGTCCGCGACTTCAACCCGGGCCTGAACAAGAAGGTTCGCGCGCTCGGTCTGAAGATGGCGCTGTCGAGCCATGCCAAGGCGGGTTCGCTGGTCGTTCTCGACGGGCTGACGGTTGCGGACGGCAAGACGCAGGTCCTGCTCGGCAACCTGTCGAAGCTCGGCTTCGGCAAGACGTCGCTGGTGATCGATGGCGACGCCGTCGAGAACAGCTTCGCGCTGGCCGCCCGCAACCTGCGTCAGGTCAATGTCCTGCCCGCCGGTGGCGCGAACGTCTATGACATCCTGAAGCACGACACGCTGGTGCTGACCCGCGCCGCCGTCGAAAAGCTGGAGGCCCGCTTCAATGGCTAAGCAGCAGCAGGCGATCGACATCCGTCATTACGACGTGGTGCTCGCGCCGCACATCACCGAAAAGTCGACGATGCTCTCCGAGCATAACGCCGTCGTCTTCAAGGTCGCGAACAAGGCGTCGAAGCCGGAGATCAAGGCAGCGGTCGAAGCGCTGTTCAACGTCACCGTCACCGGCGTGAACACGATCGTGACCAAGGGCAAGACCAAGAAGTGGAAGGGCGCGCCCTACACTCGGTCGGACTTCAAGAAGGCGATCGTGACCCTGGCCGAAGGCCAGTCGATCGACATTACCGAGGGGGCCAAGTAACATGGCACTCAAGCAGTATAATCCGACCACGCCGTCGCAGCGTGGCCTGGTCCTGATCGACCGTTCGGCCCTGTACAAGGGTCGTCCGGTCAAGTCGCTGACCGAAGGCAAGACCAAGTCGGGCGGCCGCAACAACAAGGGCCATGTGACCTCGCGCGGCATCGCCGGCGGTCACAAGCAGCGCTACCGCATCATCGACTTCAAGCGTCGGCTGTGGGATGTCGAAGGCACCGTGGAGCGGATCGAATATGATCCCAACCGCACCGCGTTCATCGCGCTCGTCAACTATGGCGAGACCGAGGGCAAGGCCAACGTCGCCTACATCATCGCGCCGCAGCGTCTGAACGTCGGCGACAAGGTGATCGCCGGCAAGAAGACCGACGTGAAGCCGGGCAACGCGATGGAACTGGGCCAGGTGCCGGTCGGCACGATCGTCCACAATGTCGAGATGAAGCCGGGCAAGGGCGGTCAGATCGCGCGTTCGGCCGGCACCTATGTGCAGGTCGTCGGTCGCGACAAGGGCATGGTCATCGTCCGCCTGAACTCGGGTGAGCAGCGCTACATCCACGCCGCCTGCATGGCGACGATCGGTGCGGTGTCGAACCCCGACAACCAGAACCAGAATCTGGGCAAGGCCGGTCGCAACCGCTGGCTGGGCAAGCGTCCGCTGACCCGCGGCGTCGCCAAGAACCCGGTCGACCACCCGCACGGCGGTGGTGAAGGCCGGACCTCGGGCGGCCGTCATCCGGTCACCCCGTGGGGCAAGCCGACCAAGGGCGCGCGCACGCGGCACAACAAGGCGACGGACAAGATGATCATCCGTAGCCGTCACGCGAAGAAGAAGGGCTAAGCGATGGCTCGTTCCGTATGGAAGGGTCCGTTCGTGGACCTCAATCTGCTGAAGAAGGCGGAAGTGGCGCAGGACGCCGGCACCCGTTCGGGTCCGATCAAGACCTGGTCGCGCCGTTCGACCATCCTGCCGCAGTTCGTCGGCCTGACGTTCAACGTCTATAACGGCCGCAAGTTCGTGCCGGTTTCGGTCAACGAGGACATGGTGGGCATGAAGCTCGGCGAGTTCGCGCCGACCCGCTTCTTCCCCGGCCACGCCGCCGACAAGAAGGGCAAGCGCTGATGAGCAAGCAGGCAGCACCCCGCCGCGTTGGTGACAAGGAAGCTCTGGCAGTCGCGACGCAGGTTCGCGGCTCGGCCCAGAAGCTGAACCTCGTCGCAGCGCTGATCCGCAACAAGAATGCCGGCGATGCGATGAACATCCTGGCGTTCTCGAAGAAGGCGATGGCGGTCGATGTCCGCAAGTGCCTCGCTTCGGCGATCGCGAATGCGGAAAACAATCACAACCTCGACGTCGACGCACTCGTCGTCAAGGAAGCCTCGGTCGGCAAGTCGATCACGATGAAGCGTTTCGCGACCCGCGGTCGCGGCAAGTCGACGCGCATCCTGAAGCCGTTCAGCCGCGTGCGCATCGTCGTGTCCGAGGTGGAGGAAGCGTAATGGGTCACAAGTCCAATCCCATCGGTCTGCGTCTGCAGATCAACCGCACCTGGGACAGCCGTTGGTATGCCGAAGGCGCCGACTATGGCCGTCTGCTGCTGGAGGATCTCAAGATCCGCCAGTTCATCATGAAGACGCTGCCGCAGGCGGCGATCTCCAAGGTGGTGATCGAGCGTCCGGCCAAGCTGTGCCGCATCTCGATCTTCGCAGCCCGTCCGGGTGTGATCATCGGCAAGAAGGGCACCGACATCGAAAAGCTTCGCAGGAAGCTGGGTTCGATGACGTCGTCGGACGTGTCGCTGAACATCGTCGAAATCCGCAAGCCGGAAATCGACGCGAAGCTCGTCGCACAGGGCATTGCCGATCAACTCGAGCGTCGTATCGCCTTCCGCCGCGCCATGAAGCGTGCGGTGCAGTCGGCGATGCGCCTGGGTGCCGACGGCATTCGCGTCGCTTGCGGCGGTCGTCTGGGCGGTGCGGAAATCGCCCGTTCGGAAGGCTATCGCGAAGGTCGCGTGCCGCTGCACACGCTGCGTGCGAACCTCGACTATGCCGAGGCCGAAGCGCACACCGCGTATGGCGTCTGCGGCGTCAAGGTCTGGATCTTCAAGGGTGAGATCCTCGGCCATGACCCGATGGCGCAGGACCGGCTGATGATGGAGGCCCAGACCTCCGGCGTGCGCCCCGCGCGCGACGATCACCGCCGCTAAGGATGATTTGAGATGCTGCAACCAAAGCGCACCAAGTTCCGCAAGGCCTTCAAGGGCCGCATCCATGGCGATGCCAAGGGCGGTACGTCGCTGAACTTCGGGTCGTATGGCCTGAAGGCGATGGAGCCCGAGCGGATCACCGCCCGCCAGATCGAAGCGGCCCGCCGCGCGATCACGCGTCATATCAAGCGCCAGGGTCGCCTCTGGATCCGGATCTTCCCGGATCTGCCGGTGTCGTCGAAGCCTGCCGAAGTCCGCATGGGCTCGGGCAAGGGTTCGCCCGAATTCTGGGTTGCCCGCGTCAAGCCGGGTCGTATCCTGTTCGAACTGGACGGCGTGCCCGGTCCGCTCGCCGCGGAAGCGTTCTCGCGCGCCGCGATGAAGCTGCCGATCGCGGTCAAGGTCGTTGCCCGCCTGGGCGACACCTCGCACCTGGAGGGTTGATAATGACGAAGGCAACCGATCTTCGCGCCAAGAGCGACGACCAGCTGGTCGAGGAACTGTCGAGCCTGAAGCGTGAGGCGTTCAACCTCCGTTTCCAGGCGGCGACCAGCCAGCTGGAAAAGCCGACCCGCGTGAAGGAAGTCCGTCGCGACATCGCGCGGATCAAGACGCTGCAGGGCGAGCGTTCGCGCTCGGCCGACAAGTAAGGACGAGAGACATGCCGAAGCGTGTGCTGACCGGGATGATCGTCTCGGACAAGACCGACAAGACGGTGGTGGTCAAGGTAGAGCGGAAGGTCAAGCACCCCCTCTACGGCAAGATCATCCGCCGTTCGAAGAAGTATCATGCCCATGACGAGGGCAATGAGTATCGCGAAGGCGAGACCGTGCGCATCGAAGAGACCGCGCCGATCTCGAAGCTGAAGACCTGGAAGGTGATCGAGCGGGTGAACACCCACGCGACGCCGGCGGAAGTCGCAGCCGAGGCGTAAGCCTTGGGGGTGGGGCAGTCGTGAAAAGCCTCGCCGTACACCGTCGCCCCGGCGCAGGCTGGGGCATCCTTCCACGAGAGCGCGCTCCCGTGGATTGAGATTCCAGCCTTCGCTGGAATGACGGGATGCGGTTGATGGAATTGCGCCTGTCCCATCCCACCCAATTCCGGGGTCGGACCCGGATGTAACGAACATTCGCGGGGAGGCTTGCCTTTTCGCCATGGGGCGGTTAATGGGCCGCTCCCCCCGGCGCGGTATGCCCGCAGCCGGGGGTTCATTTTTAGCAGGCGGGGTCCGGTCGGAATCGGCCCCATAGGGTAAGGAATCGCATCCATGATTCAGATGCAATCCAATCTCGACGTCGCAGACAACAGCGGCGCGAAGCGGGTGCAGTGCATCAAGGTGCTGGGCGGCTCGAAGCGCCGCACGGCCGGTGTCGGCGACGTCATCGTCGTCAGCATCAAGGAAGCCGCTCCGCGCGGCCGCGTGAAGAAGGGTGACGTGCATCGCGCCGTCATCGTCCGCACCGCCAAGGACATCCGTCGCACCGACGGTTCGGTGATCCGCTTCGACGGCAATGCCGCCGTGCTGGTCAACAAGAACGAGGAGCCGATCGGCACCCGTATCTTTGGCCCGGTGGTCCGCGAGCTGCGCTCGAAGGGCTTCATGAAGATCATCTCGCTCGCCCCTGAGGTGCTGTAATGGCTGCTGCCAAGATCAAGAAGGGCGACACCGTGATCGTCCTGTCGGGCAAGGACAAGGGCAAGACCGGTCAGGTCACCCAGTCGCTGCCGAAGGACGGCAAGGTCGTCGTTGCCGGCGTCAACATCGCCGTTCGCCACAAGAAGCCGAACCAGGCCGACCCGCAGGGTGGTCTGGTGCGCTCGGAAGCGCCGCTGCACGTCAGCAAGGTCGCGCATGTCGTCGACGGCAAGCCGACCCGCGTGCGCTTCGAAGTGCGTGACGGCAAGAAGGTCCGGGTCGCCGTGAAGGGCGGGGAGGTCATCAATGGCTGATAAGTACACGCCGCGCATGAAGTCGATCTATGACGATCGCATCGTGAAGGCGATGACCGAGAAGTTCGGTTACAAGAACGCGCTCGAAGTGCCCCGGATCGAAAAGATCGTCCTGAACATGGGCGTGGGCGAAGCGACGCAGGACAAGAAGAAGGTCGAGCAGGCCAGCTCCGAAATGGAACTGATCGCGGGCCAGAAGCCTGTCGTCACCAAGGCGAAGAAGTCGATCGCGCAGTTCAAGCTGCGTGAAGGCATGGCGATCGGCTGCAAGGTCACGCTGCGCCGCGAGCGGATGTACGAATTCCTCGATCGCTTCATCACCATCGCGCTGCCCCGCGTCCGCGACTTCCGTGGCCTGAACCCGAAGTCGTTCGACGGCCGCGGCAACTATGCCTGCGGCATCAAGGAACAGATCGTGTTCCCCGAAATCAACTATGACCGCATCGACAAGGTGCGCGGCATGGATGTGATCGTGACCACCACCGCCAAGACCGACGACGAAGCTCGCGAGCTTCTGCGTCTGTTCGGTTTCCCCTTCCCGCAGGAAGCGGAAGCCGAGGAAAAGAAGGCGGCCTAATCCGGTCCGCCCCCGGCCACGGGGGCGGCCGTTCGCTTTAACGAAGAGAGCTTAAGTCCATGGCGAAACTGAGTTCCGTGAACAAGAACGAGCGCCGTCGCGCGCTCGTCAAGAAGTTCGCACCCAAATATGCGAAGCTGAAGGCGATCGCAGCCGACCAGTCGCTCGACGAAACCGAGCGTCTGATCGCGCGGCTGAAGATGGCCGAGATTCCCCGCAACGGGAATCCGACCCGCATCCGCAACCGTTGCGAGCTGACGGGGCGTCCCCGCGGCTATTATCGCAAGTTCCGTCTCGCCCGCGTCATGCTGCGTGAACTGGCCAACAAGGGCCTGATCCCCGGCGTCACGAAGTCGAGCTGGTAAGGAACACAGCAATGGCATTGACCGATCCCCTGGGTGACATGCTCACCCGCATCCGCAACGGCCAGCGCGCGCGCAAGGACAGCGTCCTGACGCCCGCCAGCAAGTTGCGGGCCCGTGTCCTCGACGTGCTGCAGCGCGAGGGCTATATCCGTGGCTACAGCGAAGAACAGATGGGCCCCGCGGCCGGCATCCGCATCGAGCTGAAGTATTTCGAAGGCCAGCCGGCGATCAAGCACGTCGCGCGCGTCTCGAAGCCGGGCCGCCGCGTCTATTCGGGTTCGCAGGAACTGCCGAAGGTCCGCAACGGCCTCGGCATCACCATCGTCTCGACGCCGCGTGGCGTTCTGTCCGACGCCGAAGCGCGCGAACAGAATGTCGGTGGCGAAGTGCTCGCGGAGGTCTTCTGATGAGCCGCATCGGTAAGAAGGCAGTCCCGGTTCCGGCCGGCGTGACCGCCAACATTGCAGGGCGCGAGCTGAGCGTTAAGGGGCCGAAGGGCACGCTGACGCTGCCGCTGGCCGACGACATCGCCTATGCCGTCGAAGGCGACACCATCTCGGTGCAGCCGGCGAACGACACCAAGCGCGCGCGCGCGTTCTGGGGCATGCAGCGTACGCTCGTGCAGAACCTGATCACCGGCGTGACCACCGGCTTCACCAAGAAGCTGCTGATCACCGGCGTCGGCTATCGCGCCGCAGCGCAGGGCAAGAACCTGAAGCTGCAGCTCGGCTACAGCCACGACGTCAACATCGACGTGCCGGAAGGCATCGAGATCAAGACGCCCGATCAGACCACGATCGAAATCAGCGGGATCGACAAGCAGAAGGTCGGTCAGATCGCTGCCGAGATCCGTCGTTGGCGTAAGCCCGAGCCGTACAAGGGCAAGGGCATCAAGTACGACGGCGAGTTCATCTTCCGCAAGGAAGGGAAGAAGAAGTAATGACCAAGGGTCTCTCCCTCTTCGAGAAGCGCCGTCGGCGCAATCGCACCGCGCTGAAGGCGCGTTCGGGCGGCCGTGCGCGGCTGTCGATCCATCGTTCGGGCAAGCACATCTATGCCCAGGTCATCGACGATGCAGCGGGTCGCACCGTTGCCTCGGCGTCGACGCTGGAAAAGGACGTGCGGGGCACCTCGGGCGCGAACATCGCTGCCGCGACGGCAGTCGGTACCCGCGTTGCCGAAGCGGCGAAGGCCGCCGGCGTGACGCAGGTCGTGTTCGACCGTGGCGGCTTCCTGTTCCACGGGCGCGTCAAGGCGCTGGCCGAGGCCGCCCGCGAAGCCGGATTGGAGTTCTAAGACATGGCTGACGAAAACAATCAGGCCGAAGCACCCGCCGTCGAGGCGACGGGTGGCGAGCAGCCGCAGGGCCGCGGGCCCCGTGGTGGCCGTGGTCGTGGCGGCCCCGGCGGCGACAACCGTGGCCGTGGCGGCCGTGACGGCAACCGTGGCCGTCGCGACGATCGTCGCGGCGCCGAGGATGGTGGCGAGGAGCTGATCGAAAAGCTCGTGCACATCAACCGCGTGTCGAAGACCGTGAAGGGCGGTAAGCGCTTCGGTTTCGCGGCGCTGGTCGTCGTCGGCGACGGCAAGGGCCGCGTCGGTTTCGGGCATGGCAAGGCGCGCGAAGTGCCGGAAGCCATTTCGAAGGCGACGGCCGCTGCCAAGAAGGCGATGGTCCGCGTTCCGCTGCGCGACGGTCGCACGCTGCACCATGACGGCAACGGGCACTTCGGTGCCGGCCGCGTGACGCTGCGTTCGGCTCCGGCCGGTACCGGCATCATCGCCGGCGGTCCGATGCGCGCCATCTTCGAATCGCTCGGCGTCGCCGATGTCGTGACGAAGTCGGTCGGTACGTCGAACCCGTACAACATGATCCGCGCGACCTTCGAAGCGCTGAACGACCAGTCGTCGCCGAAGGCGGTGGCCCAGCGTCGCGGCAAGAAGATCGCCGACCTGCTGGGTCGTGGTGGATCGCAGACCGCCGAGGCTGATGCCGCGGCGATCGTGGAGTAACGAGCGATGGCAACCGTCAAGATCACCCAGACCGGGTCGCCGATCCGCCGGACCAAGGATCAGCGCGCGACGCTGATCGGTCTCGGCCTCAACAAGATGCACAAGACTGTGGAACTGACCGACACCCCCGAGGTGCGCGGCATGATCCGCAAGGTGCAGCACATGGTGTCGGTCGAGGGCTGAGGCCTTCCACCTTTACCGGTGACAAAGATGGGGAAGGGGGCTAAGCGGCCCCCTTCCTCTTTTCTCAAGCGCGAACATAGCGAAAGCGAGTGCAACACATGAAACTCAACGAAATCCGCGACAATGAAGGCGCCCGCAAGAGCAAGATGCGCGTCGGACGCGGCATCGGCTCGGGCAAGGGCAAGACCGCCGGTCGCGGCCAGAAGGGCCAGAAGAGCCGTGAAGGCGTGTCGATCGCCGGGTTCGAGGGCGGTCAGATGCCGCTCCACATGCGGATCCCGAAGCGCGGCTTCAACAACATCTTCGCCAAGGACTATGCCGAAGTGAACCTCGGCGCGATCCAGAAGGCGGTCGACGCCGGCAAGATTGAAGCCGGTGCTGCGCTCGACCATGCCGCGCTGAAGGCCGCGAACCTCGCCCGTGGTGGCAAGGACGGCGTCCGTCTGCTCGGCAAGGGCGAGCTGACCGCCAAGCTGACCTTCACCGTCGCCGGTGCGTCGAAGTCGGCGATCGAAGCGGTCGAAAAGGCCGGTGGTTCCGTGTCGGTAATCGAAGTCGTGCCCGCGCACGAAAAGGCCGCTGCCAAGAAGGGCAAGACGCTCGCCGCCAAGAAGGCTGCGCACGCGTAAACCCGCTTCCGTTTGGTTCGAGTAGCGATCGAGCCTGTCGAGAGCGCGTATCGAGAACGCGGTTCCGCTGGACGGGAGTTCTCGACGGACGCTTCTCGACTGCGCTCGAAGCTGCTCGAACCGAACGGTTTCCTAGGGGGTGAGTACGCTCCCCCTTAGACATCCCGGCCGCAACCCCTATATGGTCGCCCGGGGGGTGGGCTGACGGCCCGCCAGCATCATTCGGGACATATCCATGGCAGCCGCCTCAGACGGTCTTGCGACCAATCTCAATCTGTCGAAATTCGGCCAGGCGACCGAACTCAAGAAGCGCCTGTGGTTTACGCTCGGCGCGCTGATCGTGTTCCGCATGCTGAGCTATGTGCCGCTGCCGGGGATCGACCCGACGCAGCTGGGCCTGCTCGCCAATCAGACGCAGGGCGGCGTTCTCGACTTCTTCAACACCTTTTCGGGCGGTGCGCTGACGCGCATGTCGGTTGTCGCGCTGGGCGTCATGCCCTATATCACCGCGTCGATCGTCGTGCAGCTCGCCACCTCGCTCAGCCCGCAGCTCGCCGCCATCAAGAAGGAAGGCGAGTCGGGCCGCAAGAAGCTCAACCAATATACCCGCTACGGCACGGTCGCGCTGACCGCGATCCAGGGCTATACCATTGCTGTCGGGCTGGAGGCGTTCGGCGCCTCGGCCGGCGCGCAGGCGGTGATCGAGCCTGGCATGACCTTCCGCATCGCGGCGGTCATCTCGCTGATCGGCGGCACCATGTTCCTGATGTGGCTGGGCGAACAGATCACCAGCCGCGGCATCGGCAACGGCATCTCGCTCATCATCATGGCCGGCATCGTCGCGCATCTGCCGACGACGCTGTTGCAGCTGTTCGAAGGCAGCCGCTCGGGCACGATGAACCCGCTGACGCTGATCGGCATCATCGCCGCCGTCGCCGGCCTCGTCCTGTTCATCTGCTTCATGGAGCGTGCGCAGCGCCGCATCCTGATCCAGTATCCCAAGCGCCAGACCGCGCGCGGCGTACAGGCCGATCGCAGCCATCTGCCGCTCAAGATCAACACTGCGGGTGTCATTCCGCCGATCTTCGCCTCCTCGCTGCTGCTGATGCCGGTGACGATCACCCAGTTCGCCGGGCAGGCGACGGCGGGCGAGAGCCGCTGGGGCGATTTCATCATCACGCTGAACCAGTATCTGGCGCATGGCCAGCCGCTCTACATGCTGCTGTACGGCGCGGGCATCGTGTTCTTCTCGTTCTTCTACACCGCCATCGTCTTCAATCCCGAAGAGACCGCGGACAATCTGAAGCGCTATGGCGGGTTCATTCCCGGCATCCGCCCGGGCAAGAATACCGAGAATTATTTCGACTATGTTCTGACCCGGATCACGGTGATCGGCGCGGCCTATCTGGTCATCATCTGCCTGTTGCCCGAATATCTGGTATCGGCGCTGTCGATTCCCTTCTATCTCGGCGGGACCAGCCTGCTCATCGTGGTCAACGTCACGATGGACACGGTAACGCAGATCCAGTCGCACTTGCTGGCCCACCAGTATGGCGATCTCATCAAGAAGGCGAAGCTCAAGGGCGGTCGCCTGCGCGGCTGAGCGCAACAGGACTAAAGGGGCAGCAATGGACATCATCCTTCTTGGACCGCCGGGGGCAGGCAAGGGCACGCAGGCTGCGAGGCTCGAATCGACCCGTGGCATGGTCCAGCTGTCGACCGGCGACATGCTGCGCGCGGCGGTAAAGGCCGGCAGCCCGGTCGGGCTGCAGGCGAAGGCGGTGATGGATGCCGGCGAACTGGTGTCCGACGCGATCGTATCGGCGCTGATCGGCGAACGGCTCGACCAGCTGGGCGATCAGGGTGCGATCTTCGACGGCTATCCGCGCACTGCCGCCCAGGCCGACGCGCTCGACCTGCTGCTCGAACATCGCGGTCGTCAGTTGACCCATGTGATCGAACTGGTCGTCGACGAGGACGCGCTGGTCGAACGCATCGTTGGCCGTTTCACCTGCGCCAATTGCGGTGCGGGCTATCACGACCGTTTCAAGCAGCCGGTCGTGGCCGGGGTCTGCGACGCCTGCGGCTCGACCGAGTTCAAGCGCCGCCCGGACGACAACGAAGCGACGGTGCGGACCCGCATGGTCGAATATCGTGCCAAGACCGCGCCGATCCTGCCGCTCTACGAATCGCGCGGGATCGTCCACCGCGTCGACGGCATGGCGGACATGGACGACGTGACTGCGCAGATCGGTTCGATCCTAGGCGCATAAGGGCAGGGAAGCTTCGCGCTTCCCCGTCACATAAACGTCACCCCAGCGCAGGCTGGGGTCTCCCGGTTCGGGGGCGCAAGGCCTGCCCCATGGAGACCCCAGCCTGCGCTGGGGTGACGTATGTCGGAGCAGGTTCCAGGCGAGTATCGCTCACGCCCGACCCGGAATTTGGTTCCGCCCGCCGGTTGACACTGCTCGAATCGGTCCTTATCAGCACAACACCCCGACATACCGGTTTACGGCGGCGCTTTCGCGCGTTCGCCGCGATCGTGCGTTATGGGGCGCAACGCTACGAGATGAGGGGCCGCTGCCATGCGGCGCCTCGTGGAGCTGGGAGAATTTAGTTCATGGCACGTATCGCGGGTGTTAATATCCCGACCAACAAGCGCGTCGTCATCGCGCTGCAGTATATCCACGGCATCGGCCCGGCCAAGGCCAAGGAACTCACCGACCAGCTCGGCATCACCGCCGAACGTCGCGTGCAGGACCTGAGCGACCAGGAAGTTCTGCAGATCCGCGAAGCGATCGACGCGAACCACACCGTGGAAGGTGACTTGCGTCGCCAGACCGCGATGAACATCAAGCGTCTGATGGACCTCGCCTGCTATCGCGGCCTGCGTCACCGCAAGGGCCTGCCGGTCCGCGGCCAGCGCACGCACACCAACGCGCGCACCCGCAAGGGCAAGGCGAAGCCGATCGCGGGTAAGAAGAAGTAAAAATCGGTCCGGGGGACCGATTTTAACTTCTTCTCCGTCGGAGACAGGTTCGAGGCTGACCGCCTCCCGATCTCCGTACCACGCACGATACTCAGGTCAGGATTACCAACAATGGCACGTGAACCGCAGCGCCTTCGCCGTCGCGAGCGCAAGAACATCACCGCCGGCGTCGCGCATGTGAACGCCAGCTTCAACAACACCATGATCACCATCACCGACGCGCAGGGCAACGCGATCTCGTGGTCGTCGGCCGGCATGATGGGCTTCAAGGGCTCGCGCAAGTCGACGCCCTATGCCGCGCAGGTCGCTGCCGAGGACGCCGGCCGCAAGGCTGCCGATCACGGCGTGCGTACGCTCGAAGTCGAAGTGAAGGGCCCGGGTTCGGGTCGTGAATCGGCGCTCCGTGCGCTCCAGGCCGTCGGTTTCCAGATCACGTCGATCCGCGACGTGACCTCGATCCCGCACAACGGCGTGCGTCCGTCGAAGCGTCGTCGCGTCTGATCCGTGCCTGCCGCCTCGCCGGGTTCGTCCGGCGGGGCCGTTCTTTCATGGCGCGGACCCGTCCTTTCCGCGCCGCCAAGCTAGGGGAAGCCCGTGTCCGTCAACGCTAAGAACTGGCAGGAACTCAAGAAGCCGAGCGGCCTCGAGAAGAAGCCGGGCGGCGATCCCAAGCGCCGTTCGACCTTCGTCGCGGAGCCGCTGGAGCGTGGGTTCGGCCTGACGCTCGGCAACGCGCTGCGTCGCGTGCTGCTGTCGTCGCTGCAGGGCGCCGCCGTTACCTCGATCAAGATCGAGAATGTCCTTCACGAATTCTCCAGCCTTGCCGGCGTCCGCGAGGACGTGACCGACATGGTGCTGAACGTGAAGCAGATCGCGCTGAAGATGCAGGGCGAAGGCCCGAAGCGTCTCCAGCTGTCCGTCACCGGCCCGGCCGAAGTGAAGGCCGGCGACATCGCCGTCACCGGCGATATCGAGGTGATGAACCCCGATCTGGTCCTGTGCCACCTCGACGATGGCGCGACGCTCAACATGGAACTGACCGCGGATGTCGGTAAGGGCTATGTGCCCGCCGCCGGCAACCGTCCGGCCGATGCGCCGATCGGTCTGATCCCGGTCGACGCGCTGTATTCGCCGGTCCGTCAGGTCAGCTACAAGGTCGAGAACACCCGCGTCGGGCAGGAACTCGATTACGACAAGCTGACGCTGACCGTCGAAACCGATGGCACCGTGACCCCGGAAGACGCGCTGGCCTATGCCGGTCGCATCCTTCAGGATCAGCTCGCGCTGTTTGTCCACTTCGACGATTCGGCCCTGCCGCGCGCGGCCGTCGTCGGCACGCAGGTGGCAGCGCCGCAGAGCGAAGGTCAGGGCGATACCGCGCAGATCAACCGCTACCTGCTCAAGAAGGTCGACGAGCTCGAACTGTCGGTCCGCTCGGCCAACTGCCTGAAGAACGACAACATCATCTATATCGGCGATCTGGTCCAGAAGACCGAAGCCGAGATGCTGCGCACCCCCAATTTCGGCCGCAAGTCGCTGAACGAAATCAAGGAAGTGCTGTCGTCGATGGGCCTTCGTCTCGGCATGGACATCCCCGGATGGCCGCCCGAGAACATCGAAGAGATGGCGAAGAAGCTCGAACAGGAGATTATGGGCTGATTTCGGACCGGGGCAGGCGAGCCTGCCCCGGAGACCAAGCAGCCCGGACGGCGGGCCGGCTTTCAGCCGACCCGACCGACGACACGGCAAACGAATACGTGGCAAGTGTGAACTTCGTGAACTTTGCCGCGAGCAGGCCACCCGGTGGCAGCCTCTAAACCGCCACCAGCTCTGGGGATTCCGTGACACGGCCCCTTAACGAACGAAGGAACTACCATGCGTCATCGCGTCGGCGGCCGTAAGCTGCAGCGTACCTCGGCCCATCGTGCGGCCCTGTTCCGCAACATGTCGGCCGCGCTCATCAAGCATGAGCAGATCACCACCACCGTCGCCAAGGCGAAGGAACTGCGTCCCTACGTCGAAAAGCTGATCACGCTGGCGAAGAAGGGCGGTCTCTCGAACCGTCGTCTGGCCCATGCCCGTCTGCTCGACGATGCGCAGTTGACCAAGCTGTTCGACGTGCTGGCCACCCGCTATGCCGATCGGAACGGCGGCTATACCCGCATCATCAAGGCCGGCATCCGCGCGTCGGACGCCTCGCCGATGGCGATCATCGAATTCGTCGACCGCGACGTGTCGGCGAAGGGCCAGGATTCGGGTCCGGTGCTGAGCGAAGAGGATTTCGACGAAGCCGCCTGATCGGCGTTTCGGTCGAGTGACAGGGAGGGGCGGTCGTACTTCGGTACGGCCGCCCTTTTTCGTTTGCCTGGGTAACATTGTATCGCGGGGTTGCGCGGGACGAAGCAGGGCCTATCGTAGTCGGTAACACCGGATACCGGTCCGGCCGCCTGCCCATGGAGCAACGATGTACCGCCATGCCCTTGTCGCGATTGCCTGCCTGATGACCAGCACGACCGCCCTTGCCCAAAGCATCGCCTATCCCCAGACCCGCACCGTCGATCAGGTCGACGAACAGTTCGGGGTGAAGGTCGCCGACCCCTATCGCTGGCTCGAAAACGACGTCCGCAACGATCCCGAGGTCGCGGCATGGGTCGCGGCACAGAATAAGGTGACCGACGCCTATCTGGCGACGCTGCCCGGCCGCGACATCTTCAAGCAGCGCCTGACGAAGCTGTTCGACTATGAACGCTTCGGCGTGCCGGCGCGGGAGGGCGGCCGCTATTTCTACAGCCGCAACTCGGGACTCCAGAATCAGTCGGTGCTCTACGTTCGCGACAGCCTGAACGGGCAGGGGCGGGTGCTGATCGATCCCAATGGCTGGTCGAAGGACGGTGCGACCGCGCTTGCCGAATGGGCCCCGTCGAAGGACGGCAAGCGGCTGCTCTATTCGATCCAGGACGGCGGCAGCGACTGGCGCAAGCTGCGCGTGCTCGACGTCGATACCGGAAAGACGCTCGACGACCAGATCGACTGGGTGAAGTACGGCCTGTCCGCGTCGTGGGTGAAGGACGGATCGGGCTTCTACTATGCCCGCTTCCCGACCCCGGAAAAGGGGCAGGAATTCCAGAGCCAGAACCTGAACGCGCAGGTCTATTTCCACAAGCTCGGCACGCCGCAAAGCGCCGATCGGCTGATCTACGAACGGCCCGACCAGCCGCGCTACACCTTCTATCCCGGCATCACCGATGACGGCCGCTGGCTCGTCATCTCGACGAGCGGCCCCGGCGATCATACCGAGATCGCGGTGCTCGACCTCACCAAGCCCAACGACAAGCCGCGGACGATCGTCAACACCGACAATGTCGACTGGTCGACGATCGGATCGAAGGACAGCACGCTGTACCTGACGACCACGCAGGGCGCACCGCGGCTGCGCATCGTCACGCTCGACATGGCGGCTGCGAACCCGACGCCAAAGGAAGTGGTGGCCGAAGACAAGGCGGTGCTGAACGGCGCGTCGCTGGTCGGCGGGCGGATCATGGCGGCCTATCTGGTCGACGCCAAGACCGAGGTGAAGCGCTTCACGCTAGACGGGAAGCCCGACGGCAGCATCCAACTGCCGGGCATCGGCACGGTCGGTGGCGTCGGCGGCGAACTCGACAACAACGAGGGCTTCTTCGCCTTTTCGAGCTTTGCCACACCGACCACCATCTACCGCTACGACGTCGCGACCCGCGCGGTGACGCCATGGGCTACTCCGAAGGTCGCCTTCGACCCGGCGCAATATGATGTCCGCCAGCGCTTCTATGCGTCGAAGGACGGGACGAAGGTCCCGATGTTCATCGTCAAGCGCAAGGATGTGAAGGGGCCGGCGCCGACGCTGCTCTACGCCTATGGCGGGTTCAACGTGCCGATCCTGCCGGGGTTCTCCGCCGGGCGGATCGCGTGGCTCGAACAGGGCGGCGTGCTCGCCGTCGCCAATATTCGCGGCGGCAGCGAATATGGCAAGGAATGGCATGACGGCGGCAAGCTGCTGAACAAGCAGAATGTGTTCGACGACTTCATCGGTGCCGGCGAAGACCTGATTGCACAGGGCGTGACGTCCAAGGGACAGCTGGCGATTCAGGGCGGGTCGAATGGCGGTCTGCTGGTCGGTGCTGTCGTCAATCAACGTCCTGACCTGTTCGCCGCCGCCCTGCCGGCGGTGGGCGTCATGGACATGCTGCGCTTCGACCGCTTCACCGCCGGGCGCTACTGGGTCGATGATTATGGTGTGCCCGCCAAGGAAGCCGATTTCCGCAACCTGCTCAGCTACTCGCCCTATCACAACGTCAAGGCGGGCGTGACCTATCCGGCGATCCTCGCGACCACCGCCGATACCGACGACCGCGTCGTGCCCGGCCACACCTTCAAATATACCGCGATGATCCAGTCGAAGGACCTGGGGCCGAAGCCGCATCTGGTCCGGATCGAAACCCGCGCCGGCCACGGATCGGGCAAGCCGACCGACAAGGTGATCGAGGAAACCGCCGATCTGTGGGCGTTCATCGCCAAATGGACCGGCATGCAGGTGAAGCCGATCGGGTAGGGCGAAGGCTTGTTTTCACGCGAAGGCGCGAAGGCGCGGAGAGAAGAAATTTGGTTCGCGCAGAGGCGCAAAGGGCGCAGAGGGGTTGCGGTCGTGACAGCTCTGTGCCGCGACAGCGGCCTTCAACGCCGTGACAGCGCGAACCTGTTTCCTGATCTCGGGAGGATCGCTCGGAGCGTAACCCCTCTGCGCCCTTTGCGCCTCTGCGCGAAAACTACCTTCTTCTCCCTTCGCGTCTCCGCGCCTTCGCGTGAACCCACCCCCTTCTTCGCCGAAAGCACGAACCCCAAAGGGCTGGCACACCCCCCAAGCTCTGCTATCGGGTGCGGATGAACGAGACCCCCGACTCCATCCTGATCGTCGATTTCGGCAGCCAGGTGACGCAGCTCATCGCGCGTCGCGTGCGCGAGGCCGGCGTCTATTCCGAAATCGCCCCGTTCCAGAAGGCCGAGGAAGCGTTCGCCCGGATGCAGCCCAAGGGCGTGATCCTGTCGGGCGGTCCCGCATCGGTGTGCGACGAAGGCTCCCCCCGCGCGCCGAAGCCGATCTTCGATTCGGGCGTGCCGGTGTTCGGCATCTGCTACGGCCAGCAGGTCATGACCCAGCAACTGGGCGGCAATGTCGAGAAGGGGCATTCGGGCGAGTTCGGCGAAGCCTATATCGAAGTCGGCGACGACTGCGCGATGTTCGACGGGCTTTGGGCGAAGACCGACCGGCATCAGGTGTGGATGAGCCATGGCGACAAGGTCACCGCGCTCGCCCCCGGCTTCCGCACCGTCGCGACCAGTCCCGGCGCACCCTATGCGGTCGTCGCCGATGACGAACGGCGCTATTATGGCGTGCAATTCCATCCGGAAGTCGTCCACACCCCCGATGGCGGCAAGCTGATCGCCAATTTCGCTCGCCACGTCTGCGGTCTGACCGGCGACTGGACGATGGCCGAATTCCGTCAGGCGAAGATCGCCGAAATCCGCGAGCAGGTCGGGGACGGCAAGGTCATCTGTGGCCTGTCCGGCGGGGTAGACTCCTCGGTCGCGGCGCTGCTGATCCATGAAGCGATCGGCGACCAGCTGACCTGCGTATTCGTCGACGGCGGCATCCTGCGCGCGGGCGAGGCCGAACAGGTCGTCAGCCTGTTCCGCGGCCACTACAATATCCCGCTGGTCCATGTGGATGCGCAGGACCTGTTCATGGACGGTCTGGCCGGCGTCACCGACCCGGAGGCCAAGCGCAAGTTCATCGGCAAGACCTTCATCGACGTGTTCGAGGCGGAGGCGAACAAGCTGGGCGGCGCGCAGTTCCTCGCGCAGGGCACGCTCTACCCCGATGTGATCGAAAGCGTCAGCTTCACCGGCGGTCCGTCGGTGACGATCAAGAGCCATCACAATGTCGGCGGCCTGCCCGAGCGGATGAACATGGCGCTGGTCGAACCCTTGCGCGAACTGTTCAAGGACGAGGTCCGCGCGCTGGGTCGCGAACTGGGCCTGCCCGATGTGTTCGTCGGCCGCCACCCGTTCCCGGGACCGGGCCTCGCCATCCGTATCCCGGGCGAAGTGACCCGCGAACGCTGCGATATCCTGCGCAAGGCGGATGCGATCTACCTTGAGGAAATCCGTAACGCGGGGTTGTACGATACGATCTGGCAGGCGTTTGCGGTGCTGCTGCCGGTACGCAGCGTCGGGGTGATGGGCGACGGCCGCACCTATGACAATGTGCTGGCGTTGCGGGCGGTCACCTCGACCGACGGCATGACCGCGCAGGCGTTCCAGTTCCCCGGCGACTTCCTGCCGCGCGTGGCGACCCGGATCATCAACGAGGTGAAGGGCATCAACCGCGTCACCTACGACTATACGAGCAAGCCGCCCGGCACGATCGAATGGGAATGACGCGGACTCAAATCGTCCGGTGGACGATTTGTGCCGTGTCATTCGGCCGGCGATAGCCGGTCGCTGCACAGAAAGACGATCGTCCGGGGGACGATCGGCCCCGGATCATTCGCCCCGCGCAAGCGGGGTGCTGACGTTAGAGACTGATCCATCTAAATCGAACCAGACGTCATCCCAGCGCAGGCTGGAATCTCCCGGTGATGGCGCGGGACAAGAGCCGCACAATGTGCCGGCCTCCGCTGGGGCGACGTTTCCGGTCAGCTCGATCAGGCGCGTGGCGATCGACGCCCGGACCCTATCCGACCGCCACCGCCTCCGGCTGCATGAGGATGGTGTTCGCTGCCACGTCCTGCAACAGCCAGACATTGCCGCCGATCACCGCGCGGTCGCCGATCGTCACCCGGCCGAGGATCGTCGCCCCGGCATAGATGACGACATCGTCGCCGACGATCGGATGCCGCGCGATCCGCTCGGCGAACGGGCCGCTCTGGGTGCGGGGTTGCGAGCGATGGGGGGTGCGGGCGCCGAGCGTGACATGCTGGTACAGCCGCACCCGCGCGCCGATGACCGCGGTCTCGCCGATTACCACGCCGGTGCCGTGATCGATGAAGAAGCCCGGACCGATCGTGGCGCCCGGATGGATGTCGATCCCGGTGCGTTCATTCGCGATCTCCGACAGGATCCGCGCGACGATCGGCACGCCGAACGCATCGAGTTCATGTGCCAGCCGGTGGTGCAGGATCGCGATCGCGCCGGGATAGCAGATCAGGATTTCGTCGACGCTGCGCGCCGCCGGATCGCCGCGAAAGATCGCCGCGACATCGGTATCGATCAACGCCCGCACCCGCGACAGCGTACCCGCGAACAGGCGCAAGATCTCCGCCGGACGGTCGGGCGCGAAATCGATCGCCGACACGTCCTGCCAATAGGCGAATTCCGCGCGGATCGCTTCGTCCAACAGGGCGAATGCTTTATCCAGTCGGCCGGCGACGAACCCGTCCTCCGCTGCCGCCCCGCCGGCAAACCCGCCAATCCGTCCCGGGAAAAGGGCATGCGACAATAGCTCGACCGCCTGCTGCAGCGTCGCCCGCGAGGGAAAGATCGCCGGCTGCTGTCGGCTGGGCTGCGCCTGTCGCCAAGCCATGCGCGCGCTCGACAGGGCGCGGGTCGCGTGATCGATGATGCGGCGGCGGTCGTCGTCTGCTTGGGCCATGCGGATCGCTTCGAAACAAAAAGGGCCGGGCGACATGACGACGCCCGGCCGGAGGTTACGCTTAGGGAGCTACCAAAGCGTCACGGGCACCGCGCCGGAGCGCGGCGAAACTCAGAAGCTGTTGCCGGTGGTGTTCAGCGTGGGTTCGACACCCGATGCGTTCAGCGTCGGATCGGTCGCGAGCGTGGTATCGTTCGACAACAGGGCTTCGTTGCCAAATGCGGCATCGTTCGTCAGCGGCTCGTCCACCGAGGTTAGGTTGCTCTCGAACGATGCGTTGGCGTCGCTGGTCGGCTCGTTGCCCGAACAGCCGGCCAGCCCGACCAGCGCGAAAGCCGCCAGCGGTGCGATGAATTTGGTCAAACCTGATCTCCCTGTTCGCCGCCCGGAAGCGACCGTTGCAGCGCCTGTTGTATCCAGCGGAACCGGGGAGACTATAATCCCATTACTTTAGTAGGGTAATGTTCGGCTATCATCGCGGCGCGCATATGCGCATCGGATACTGGCCGGTACGGTGCGATCGATGACGCGAGTAATGGTGCCGGGGGATCCGTGGCGGTTCGGGGTGGTGGAGCTGAGGGGAATCGAACCCCTGACCTCTGCAGTGCGATTGCAGCGCTCTCCCATCTGAGCTACAGCCCCGCCCCTCATCCGGCTAAGCCGGGGCCGCTCCCTTAGCTGGCCGTTTCGACCGATGCAACGGGTCTCGCGCATCGTCTCCTACAAATTATCGGACGGCGACCGATCGTGCCGAAGGCGCTCTTCGTCGTGACCCATATCTGGGGCTGGAACCAACCGCAGGGTCGAAGCTTGTTCGCGTACGACATGGCAGCCCGCGCTGCTGCGCCGCGATAACATGAACCATCTGCAGGAGATTTTCATGGGCTATGATCGCTATTCGGGACGTGACGATTCGTCGTCGAACGACCGGTCGGGAGACGAAGGCCGCTGGCGGGACCGCGACGATCGATCGCGCGGCAGCTATGGCGGGTCGCAGGGATACGGCGCGCGTGGCTACGGCTCGGGCCGGTCGCAGGGCTATGGCGAGCAGAATTATGGCGGATCGTCGTGGCAGCGCGACGACCGTGACGACAACCGCGGTCGCGACTATTATGGCGGTTCGTCGGGCGGCAGCCGTTCCTATGGATCGACCTATGGTGCCGACCGCAACCGGGGCTATGGCAGCCGCGACTTCGACCAGAACGATCGCGGCTCCAGCAGCTACGGATCGCAGGGCGGTCGCTATCAGGGCAGCTATGCCAGCGACGGCCATCGTTTCGCCGATTATCGTGACAATGACAACAATCGCTTCGGTGGCGACGACCGGTATCGCGAACGCAATCGCGGCGACGATCGTTATCGGACCGACCGTAACCAGAACCGCGACAATCTCGACTATGATGCCGACGATCGCGGCTTCCTGGCGCGGGCAGGCGACGAGGTTCGCTCGTGGTTCGGCGATGAGGATGCCGAGCGCCGTCGCGAACGCGACCAGCAATATGACGAGCGCATGGCCCGCTATGACGACCGGCACAGCGACCATGCATATCGTTCGTGGCGCGATACGCAGGTCAGCGCCTTCGACCGCGATTACGACGAATATCGGCAGGAAAACGCGACGCGTTTCCAGAACGAGTTCACCGCATTCCGGACCGAACGTCAGACGCAGCGCGACAGCCTGACCAAGGTCACCGAGCATATGGAAGTGCTGGGCTCAGACGGCGAACATGTCGGCACGGTGGACAAGGTCCGTGGCGATCGTATCATCCTGACCAAGAATGATGTCGACGCTGGTGGTCATCATCACTCGATCCCGTCGCGTTGGGTCGAATCGGTCGATGACAAGGTGAAGCTGCGCAAGAGCGCCAGCGAAGCCAAGAAGGCGTGGCGCGACGAGGAAGAGCAGCAGGCGATGTTCGGCAACCAGTCGTCGCAGCGCGCCTATGGCAACGACCGGTTCGGCAGCGACCGGAACAGCGATACCAACCGCACTGCAGGCCAGACCGGCGGTGGTTCGACTGCGACCACCGGCCAGGCGCTGGGGGCGGGGACGTCGACCAGCGCGGGCACCGGACTCGGCGGCACGAACACCAATGCGTCGAGCGACAGCGAGACGAACCTCAATCGCAGCTTCCCCGGAACCTATTGATCGGTTCGCAGCGGCGACAGGCGGAGGGGGTCGGGAAACCGGCCCCCTTTGCTTTGCCTGTCGTTCGCGTTAGTTGCTCATCGAAACTGATTTGGAGATACGAGCATGGCAAAGGCGTGGCATCTGGTGCGGCGGCCGAACGGAATGCCGGTGGCGGACGATTTCGCGTTGCGCGATCTGCCGGTACGCGACTTGGCGGAGGGAGAGGTTCGCATCGCCAATCGCTGGTTGTCGGTCGACCCGTATATGCGGGGGCGGATGAACGATGTGAAAAGCTATGTGCCGCCCTTTGCGCTGGACGCGCCGATGGACGGCGGTGCCGTGGGCGAGGTGATCGAAAGCCGGGCAACCGACCTGCCGGTCGGCACGCATGTCCAGCATATGGCGGGATGGCGTGACGAGGCGATCGTCCCGGCCAAAGGCGTGCAGAAGCTACCCGACCTTGGCATTCCCGATCAGGCGTTCCTCGGCGCGCTCGGCATGCCGGGCATGACGGCGTGGTTCGGACTGCTGGCCGTTGCCGAGGCGAAGGCCGGCGACACGGTGTTCGTCTCGGCAGCGGCAGGTGCGGTCGGTTCGACCGTAGTGCAGATTGCCAAGGCGAAGGGTATGACGGTCGTCGGTTCGGCCGGCGGCAGCGACAAGACGGCGTGGGTCCGCTCGCTCGGCGCCGACCACGTCATCGATTACAAGGGCGACGTGCCGCTGGTAAAGGCACTGGGTGCTGCCGCGCCGGACGGTATCGACGTGTATTTCGACAATGTCGGCGGCGACCATCTCGATGCGGCCTTGGCCCATGCCAGACAGGGCGCGCGTTTCGCCATTTGCGGGATGATCGATGGCTATAACGCGTCGGAACCGACCAGCCTGCGCTATCTGATGCGCGTCATCGCGGCGCGGATTCGCGTACAGGGATTCATTGTCAGCGACTTTATGGGCCGGATCGGCGAGTTCCATCAGGGCATGGGCGAGATTGTCGCCGGCGGTACCTTCCAGCGCGAGGAAACGGTGGTCGAGGGGCTGAAGGCGACGCCCGACGCGTTCCTCGGCCTGTTCAGCGGCAAGAACAAGGGCAAGATGCTGGTCCGCCCCTAAAATCCTCCCCGAAACGGGGAGGGGGACCATGCGTAGCATGGTGGAGGGGGTTGGCCGCAACTACTACGGTTCCGAAACTCGGATAGCCCCCTCCATCGTCCTGCGGACGGTCCCCCTCCCCGTGCCGGGGAGGATTTGTAATCAATGCAGCTTGGCGATCTTCAGTCCATCTTCCTTCGCCCGCTGCTTGATCGATTCCTCGCTGCGCGTCAGCGCCTTGGCGAGTGCCTTCAACGCCATGCCCTTGCCGGCGAGTTGATGGAGCTTCTGGATTTCATCGGGCCGCCACGGCTGGCGGTGACGTTCGAATTTTTCGGCCATGCCGTCTCTCCTATCGCCCCCGTGCCAACCGGACCAGTGCAGTGTCGAGCGATTGCAGGAAGCGCGAGCGATCGGTCTTCGCAAATGGCGGCGGTCCGCCCAGTTGCTCGCCGCCCGCGCGCAGGTCGGCCATGATTGCCCGCGTCGCGATCGCGCCGCCGATCGATGCGCCGGTGAACGCTTTGCCGTTCGGCGCAAGGACCGTCGCCCCCGCTTTCAGGCAGCGATCGGCGAGCAGGATGTCGGCGGTCACCACCACGCAGTCCTTGTCGGCAGCCTCGGCAATCCAGTCGTCGGCGGCATCGAACCCGTCCGACACCACGACCCGTTCGACCCATGGCACCAGCGGTACGCGCATATGGCTGTTGCTGACGATCGCCACATTGGCACCGTGCCGTTCGGCAACACGGTACACTTCGTCCTTCACCGGGCAGGCATCGGCATCGACTAGGATGCGGATCATGGCTCGATCGGACCGGTCTCGATCACTTCGATCGCATCGGCCCGCCCGCCGAAACCGGCCGTCTCGCCCGCCATCAACCCGGTGAGCGCCACGGCGAGCGGCGCGGTGAACGGGATGCGGCCCGCCGCCGGATCGGCTTCGTCGCTGCCGACCAGTTCGATCGTCTTCACCTGCCCGTTCAGCCGATAGGTCACCCGCGATCCGAATGCGACCTCGTCCTCGGGAACCGGCGCGATCTCGGCGGTCGAATGGCGTGTCCGCCAATAGCGCAGGTCGCGCTTGATTGCGGTCGTCCGTTCGGCATCGCCCTCGACCGCGGCCAGTTCGGCCTCCAGCCGTGCGACCTGCCCTGCCATCGCCTCCAGCCCCCGCCGCGTGACCAGATTGGGCCCGGGCGGCAGCGGCAGTTCGAACCGCGGTTCCTTGTGTTCGTCATCGTCTTCCCGGCGGAACGCAACGCTCATCAGATCGCGCCCGAGAAGGTATCGCACTGCGCCGGATCGCCGCTGTCATAGCCGCGCTTCAGCCAATAGGCGCGCTGTGCGGAGGTTCCATGGGTGAAGGTCTCCGGCGAGGCCGCGCTACCCTGCAACGTGTCGTCGCCGATCGCTTCGGCAGCGGTCAGCCCTTCCTGAAGATCGCCCGGCTCCATCCGGCTGCTCCGCTTGCCCCATACCCCGGCATAGCAGTCCGCCTGCAATTCGAGCCGGACCGACTGCGCGTTGCCTTGCGCCTTGGGCAGCGTCTGCTGCGCGCGGCTGACCGCTTCGGCCTGTCCGGTCAGGTTCTGGATATGATGGCCGACCTCATGCGCCACGACATAGGCCTGGGCGAAATCGCCACGCGCGCCGAACTTCTGCGACAATTCGCGGAAGAAGCTGGTGTCGAGATACACTCCGCGATCGGGCGGGCAATAGAATGGTCCCATTGCCGACTGCGCCGCGCCGCAGCCCGATTGCGCGCCACGCTGATAGAAGTTCAGCGTCGGGGCGGGGTAGCGTTGCCCCTGCTGCTGGAAAATCTGGCCCCAGACCTGTTCGGTCGATGCCAGTACTCGACAGGCGAACAGTTCCTCGGCGGTGTCGCACGGGACGTTGCCCTGCGCCGATCCCTGTTGCGCTGTCGGCGCCTGACTGCCACCCGTCAGCAAACCGCCACCACCGGAAAACATCAGGAAGGCGATGGCGATGACGGCGATGACGCCGATCGTGCCGCAACCCAGCCCGCGTCCGAGCAACAGCGGCAGGAATCCCAGCAGGTTCAGCCCACCGCCGCCGCCACCGCCTTGGCCAAGGTCCCGCACGTTGCTGGATGGATCGAGATCGTCGAGGCGCATGGGCGGCGGTCCGTTCGTTGAAGCTGCGTACTGAAATGCGCGAAACGCCGCCTGCGTTGCAACCGGTCTGCATGAATTCGGTTGTACGGGCGTTGAACCCGGTTCGTATAACGCGCAAAGTGTCCAGAATGGCCGAAGCCGATCCCCGCCTGCGCCGAGTATCCCCGCCCGGCCTGCCGCTCCCCGACTGCGTCGCGCTTGTGTTGCAGGGGGGCGGTGCGCTTGGCAGCTATCAG
The DNA here is from genome assembly GCF_022664395.1 of Sphingomonas lacusdianchii. Lineage (GTDB taxonomy): Bacteria > Pseudomonadota > Alphaproteobacteria > Sphingomonadales > Sphingomonadaceae > Sphingomonas > Sphingomonas lacusdianchii. The sequence continues at coordinate 149,394 of NZ_JAKRET010000002.1, forward strand.
GCCGGGGTGATCGAACGGCTCGACGAAACCGGGATCGAGGTCGATTGGGTCGCGGGCATTTCGATCGGCGCGATCAACGCCGCGATCTTTGCCGGCAACGCGCCCGAATGTCGCGTCGCGCGGCTGCGTGCCTTCTGGCAACAGGCGGCAAGCGTGCTGCCATGGTTTCCGATCCTGCCCGACGACCGCGTGCGTGAATGGGTGCATGAATGGTCGGCCGGCGTGGTGCTCGCGACCGGCGTACCCGGCTTCTTCCGTCCGCGCGGGACGGCGCCGCAATTCGCCGCACCGGGCACCGCCGCCGCGCTCAGCTATTATGATACGACGCCCCTGCGCGATACGCTCGACCGGCTGGTCGACTGGGACCGGGTCAATGACGGGCCCGTCCGGCTGTCGGTCGGCGCGGTCGATATCGAAAGCGGCAATTTCGTCTATTTCGACAGCGCGCGCGAACGGTTGGACGCGCGGCACGTCATGGCGTCGGGCGCGTTGCCGCCGGGCCTGCCGCCGGTCGAGATCGACGGGCGCTGGTATTGGGACGGTGGATTGGTGTCGAACACCCCGCTGACCCATATCCTCGACCATCAGCGCGATCCGATGCTGGTGTTCCAGGTCGATCTGTTCTCCGCCGAAGCGACCCTGCCGCGTACGATCGGCGACGTGGTGGCGCGCGAAAAGGAAATCCGCTTCTCCAGCCGTACGCGACAGGTGACTGCCGAGCGGCTGCGCCTGCGGCAGGAACGCGAGTTGATCCGGCGGCTGGTCGCCAAGCTGCCGGTCGAGCTACGCGACGATGCCGATGTCCGCGCGCTGGAGGCGATGGCCGACGAACATCCCCTGAGCCTCGTCCACCTGATCTACCGCGCCAATCGCTGGGAGGGCGGGGCGCGCGACTATGAATTTTCGGCACGTGCGATGGAGGAGCATTGGGCGGCGGGCCGCGCGGCGATCGCCGACACCCTCGCCAATGCCCGCGTCGTTGCCGAGAACATCCTCGATGGCCGGACCGCCGCGTTCGACCTGACCCCGCATCTCCATCAACGCCAAGGATAGCCATGTTCCTGAAAGGCAAGACCGCGATCGTCACCGGTTCCACCTCCGGCATCGGCCTCGCCTATGCCAAGGCATTTGCCGCCGAGGGTGCGACCGTCGTCATCAACGGCTTCGGCGATGAAGCGAAGATCGAGGCCGAACGCGCCGCGCTGGCCGATGCGAGCGGTGCCGAAGCCCGCTACGACCCGGCCGACATGACCAGGCCCGACCAGATCGCGGCGATGGTCGACAAGGCGGCGGCGGAATTCGGTTCGGTCGATATCATCGTCAACAATGCCGGTATCCAGCATGTGGCGAAGATCGAGGAGTTCCCGATCGACAAATGGGATGCGATCCTCGCGATCAACCTGTCGTCGGCCTTCCACATGATCCGTGCGGCGGTCCCGCATATGAAGAAGGGCGGCTGGGGCCGGATCATCAACACCGCCTCGGCGCACAGCCTCGTCGCCAGTCCCAACAAATCGGCCTATGTCACCGCCAAGCACGGTCTGGCCGGGCTGACCAAGACGGTCGCACTCGAAGTCGCGACCTTCGGCATCACCGCCAACTGCATTTCGCCGGGCTATGTCTGGACGCCGCTGGTCGAGCAGCAGATCCCCGATACCATGGCGTCGCGTGGGCTCACGCGCGAGCAGGTGATGAATGATGTGCTGCTGGCGGCGCAGCCGACCAAAGAGTTCGTGACGTCCGAACAGGTCGCCAGCCTCGCGCTGTACCTGTGCCGCGACGAAGCCAAGGCGATTACCGGCGCGAACCTGTCGATCGACGGCGGCTGGACCGCGGCATGATCGCGGCATGAAGCGCAGCGCGTGCATCGCCGGCCTGATGCTCGGCCTGTCGACCGGCGGCTGTGGTGGCGGGGCAGGGGTGGCGTCCGCCGGTTCTGCGCCGCCACAGACACCGGCCGCCGCCGATGACTGGCGGCGCGTGGCGACGCCGGCCGATCGCGACCGGTTGCGGCGTTGGCGGGACGCGTGGCTGACCGCCTTGCCCCGTGCCCGCGCCGCCGATCCGACGGCGGTGGCGGAACAGGGGGCACTGTTCCAGCCCGACCTTGCCCTCGCCGGCGCGGCGCCCGCGGGGCGCTATCGCTGCCGCGTGTTCAAGCTGGGCGCGGCGGGCAGTGCGATGCGCGACTTCACCGCCTATCCCGCCTTCGACTGCCGCATCGTCGATGAAGGGCGGGTGCGCAGCTTCTATAAGGAGACGGGGTCGCAGCGGCCGGTCGGCCTGTTGTTCGGCGATGGCGATCGGACGATCTTTCTCGGCACGTTGCTGCTCGGCGACGAGCGCGCGCCGCTGCAATATGGGCAGGACCGCGACCGCGACATGGCCGGCGTGCTGGAACGGGTCGGCGAACGGCGCTGGCGGCTGGTGCTACCTTATCCCCGGTTCGAATCGTTGCTGGATGTGATCGAACTGGTGCCGGCGGACTGATCCCCCTGCCCAAGACCTATGCGAAAGCTCTTTATTGTACCCCGGCGAAGGCCGGGGCCCAGCCGGGGGACGTCGGTAGGCACGGAAGGGCCTGCCCAAACATACCCCGGCCTTCGCCGGAGTACGGGAGTTTCCAGCGGTCGAGCGACGCTCCCCGAAGTCTCCCCGACGTGGGAATGACCACCATTATTAGGTCCTACGCCACCAGCGTCCGCCGCACCGTCTCGTAACAATCGTCGATATGCGAATTGCCGACCAGCTTCATCGCGCCGAAGCTGATGCCGGCCGCCGCGACCTGTCCGGCGAAGGGCACGAACCGCAGCAACGACTTGCTGGCATAGCGCGCGCCGACCCGCCGGATCAGCATCGTCACCACCCGACGCGTGATCGACCGCCCGATGACGCCGTTGCCCAGATTGGCGGCGATCAGCAGTACCTGCTTCGCACGATCGGGTTCGAGCGCCTGCACCTGCTTCTCGCTAAGGCCGAAACGGCTGCTGATGTCGGGCAGCAATTTGGTCAGGATATTGGCATCGACGATCAGGTCGGCGCCCGGCACCGGCACCGCCGATGCGCCCGCCGATACCAGCGCGCGCTTGGTCACCAGCTTGCGCGCTTCGTCGCGGACGCGGTCGAGTTCGGCGATGGACGTGATCTGCATGATGGCCCCGTATCGTTTCGTTGCCGCATCAACGCCGTTCTTGCCAAGCGGCTCCCGATCTTTCAGTTTGCTGATATTCGATATTTAGGACGGACCTGTTGATGATCGTACGTCTCGGCCCGTTGCTTGCCACGACTGCTCTTGCCCTCCCGGCCCATGGTGCCGCCATGCCGCAAACCGCCAATACCAGCGCTGCCGCGATCGACGCCACGCCGCTCACCGCGAAATGGGCCGGCCCGTATCAGGGGGTGCCGCCATGGGACAAGGTGACCCCGGCGATGTTCCCGGTCGCCTTCCCGGTGGCGACGGCGGAGATGCGTCGCGAAATCCACGCGATCCGCGACGACAAGCGGCCGGCGACGTTCAAGACGGTCATCGAACCGCTGCAACTTGCCGGGGACATGATGGACCGGGTCGGGTCGATGTGGGGTGTCTATACCAGCAACCTCGCGACCAAGGAGGTGCAGGCGATCGACCGCGAATGGTCGCCGAAGTTGTCGGCGTTCAACGACGAACTGTTCCTCGACCCGAAGCTCTTCGCCCGAATCAAGGCGGCCTACGACACCCGCGCGAAACAGAATCTCGACCCGCAGCAATTGCGGTTGCTCGAGCGCACCTATCGCAGCTTCGTGCGGCGCGGCAGCCTGCTGACCGATGCGCAGCGGCAGCAGGTCAGCGGCCTCAACCAGCAATTGTCGGTCGCCTATAATGATTTCAGCCAGAAGGTGCTGGCCGATGAGGAGACGTGGATCGTCGTCGACGATGCGAAGCAACTGGCGGGACTGCCCGACAGCTTCGTCGCATCGCTGAAGGCCGCCGCCGACGAACGCGGCCTTGCTGGCAAATGGGCGATCGTGAACACCCGCTCGTCGGTCGCACCGGTGCTGACCTATGCCACCGACCGGGCATTGCGGGAAAAGGTCTGGCGCGCCTTCACCATGCGCGGCGACAACGCCAACGCCAACGACACCAAGGCGACGATCGCCACCATCCTGAAATTGCGGCAGGAGCGGGCGAAGCTGCTCGGTTTCCGCAACCATGCCTATCTCCGCATGGACGACACCATGGCCGGCACGCCCGCCAATGCGAAGGCGCTGATGATGCGCGTCTGGCCCGCCGCCGTCGCGCGCGTCCGCGAGGAAGTGACCGACATGCAGGCGCTGGCGGCAAAGGACGGCACCAACATCACCATCGAACCGTGGGACTATCGCTTCTACGCGGAGAAGGTCCGCAAGGCGAAATACGACCTCGATGAAAGCGAGGTGAAGCCGTATCTGCAACTCGACAATATCCTTGACGGTGCCTTCTACGCGGCGGGCCGGTTATACGACCTGAAGTTCACGGAAAATACCGGTCAGATCCCGGTGTTCGAAAAGAATGTCCGCACCTTTGTCGTCACCGACGCGCGCACGGGGAAGAATGTCGGCATCTTCTATTTCGATGCCTTTGCCCGCAGCGGCAAGCGGTCGGGCGCATGGGCTACGCGCTATCGCGGTCAGCAGAAGCTGGGCGGCGAGCGCAACGTGCTGGCGTCGAACAACAACAACTTCGTGAAGGGTGCGGCCGGACAGCCGACGCTGATCAGCCTCGACGATGCGTCGACGCTGTTCCACGAATTCGGCCATGCCATCCATTCGCTGTTGCAGGACGTGACCTATCCGGGCCTTGCCGGCACGCCGCGCGACTTCGTCGAATATCCTAGCCAGGTGAACGAAAACTGGCTGCTGACGCGCGACGTGCTCGACCGCTATGCCAAGCATTACCAGACCGGCCAGCCCATGCCGCAGGCGCTGGTCGACAAGATTGAGAAGTCGTCGACCTTCAATCAGGGCTTCGACACCGTCGAATATCTGTCCTCGGCCATCGTCGACATGGAGTTGCATGATCGCGAGACGCCGGTGACCGATGTCGCGGCGTTCGAACGCGATACGCTGGCCAAGCTCGGCATGCCGAAGGAGATCGTGATGCGGCACCGCCTGCCGCAGTTCAATCACCTGTTCGCTTCCGACGCCTATTCGGCGGGCTATTATTCCTATCTGTGGTCGGAAACGATGGACGCCGACACCTGGGCAGCGTTCGAGGCCACCGGCAATGTCTGGGACAAGGCGACGGCGGACCGGTTCCGCAAGACGCTGCTATCGACCGGCAACGAAACCGATCGGAAAGATGCCTATCGCGCCTTCCGCGGCCGCGACCCGGATGTGACCGCACTGTTCAAGCGCCGCGGCTTCCCTGTCCAGTAATTCCTCCCCGCTCTGCGGGGAGGGGGACCAGCCGAAGGCTGGTGGAGGGGGGCGTCCGCGTAGGCAACGGTTCCGTATGCCGACCGCCCCCTCCACCATGCTGCGCATGGTCCCCCTCCCCAAAAATGGGGAGGATTTTACAGCGCCTCGGGCCAATGGTTCGCCTGCACCACCGGCTTCCGTCGGATGGCATCGACGCCAAGCTCCGTCCGCACCCCATCCTTGCCGAACACCAACTCTGCGGGCGTGAGTGCGTGCAACGTTTCGCCCACGCCACCGACGCCACCGGTACTGACCACGACATAGGCGATGGCATTGTCGCCACAGCCCAGCATCGCATCGACGACGGTACCGACCGCCTCACCGCCCGGCCCGGTCAGCTTGGCGCCGATGACCCCGCCGGCCGGATATAGGGACGGTACCGGATGCCGCGCGCTTGCGTCCGCCGCTGCGCTGCTGCCCTTGTCGTACGTCGCCTGTCGCCCAAGCCAGCGCCAGATGCCGACGAGATTGACGACCGTCAAAAATGCGTTCGACAGCACGAGATTCGTTTGCCCGCTGGTTAGTCCGACCGTCGTCCACGCAACCGATCCCACCGAAAAGACGACGAATCCCCAGCCGGTTACCCGCGCGCCGAGGTTCGCGGCGGTCATCATCGCGGCGATCATCGTCGCCGCCGGGGCGATCCATCCCGCCATTTCCTCCACGAAATTCTCCCAGCTTTGTCAGCGTGATACGGGCGAAGTGGGCCGTGGTTCCGACGAAAGCGAACGGCCCGGCCTTCGCCCCTCTCGCCAAGCGCGTTGAAATTATATAACAAGGCGTTGAAACGAGTCTGCGCGACCGAAACCGGCGACGTGGAAGCGACATGGAGAGTGCATGACCGGCGACAGCCGCACCAATTTGCCGCGCCTCGCGCTGCATGTGCCCGAACCCAAATTCCGTCCCGGCGACGCGGTGGACTTCGCCGACGTCGCCGTGCCCGCTGCCGGGGCGCAGCCGCGCCCCGACACCACCGCCGCCCCCGACAGCTTCCACGACCTCGCCTATACGCTGGTCCGGGTGCTCGATGAACAGGGGCAGGCGGTAGGCCCATGGAACCCGCGCCTCGATCCGGAAGTGCTGCGGCGGATGTTGCGCCACATGGCAACGGTGCGTGCGTTCGACGAACGCATGTTCCGCGCGCAACGGCAGGGCAAGACCAGCTTCTATATGAAATGTACCGGGGAAGAGGCGATCGCGGTTGCCGGAACCATGGCACTCGACCGCGACGACATGACCTTCCCCAGCTATCGTCAGCAGGGCATCTTAATCGCGCGCGATTACCCGATCGTCGAGATGATGAACCAGATCTACTCGAACCGGGGCGACAAGCTGCAGGGCAAGCAGTTGCCGATCATGTATTCGTCGAAGGATTTCGGGTTCTTCTCGATCTCCGGCAACCTGACGACGCAATATCCGCAGGCGGTCGGCTGGGCGATGGCGTCGGCGTCGAAGGGCGATACCCGGATCGCGGCGACCTGGTGCGGGGAAGGGAGCACCGCCGAGGGCGACTTCCACTCGGCGCTGACCTTCGCCACCGTCTATCGCGCGCCGGTCATCTTCAACGTCGTCAACAATCAATGGGCGATCAGCAGCTTTTCGGGGTTCGCAGGTGCAGAGGCGACGACCTTTGCCGCGCGAGCGATCGGCTACGGCATCGCCGGGTTGCGCGTCGACGGCAACGATGCATTGGCGGTCTATGCGGCGACCGCGTGGGCGGCGGAGCGGGCACGGACAAATGCCGGCCCGACGCTGATCGAGCATTTCACCTATCGTGCCGAGGGGCACTCCACCTCCGACGATCCGTCGCAATATCGTTCGGCTGGCGAGCCGACGGCATGGCCGCTGGGCGACCCGGTCGCGCGCTTGAAGGCCCATCTGATCGCGATCGGCGAGTGGGACGAAGACGCCCATGCCGCGATGGACCGCGAGGTCGCCGAGCGCGTCCGCGCCGCGCAGAAGGAAGCGGAAGGCAATGGTATCCTCGGCCATGGTTTGCATCAGCCGCTCGACACGCTGTTCGACGGCGTGTTCGAGGAGATGCCGTGGCACCTCCGCGAACAACAGGCGCAGATGATGGCCGAAGAGGAAGCCTCCGGCCGGCCCTGGGCGCGCAAGGAGGGCCATTGATATGGCGCGGATGAACATGATCCAGGCGATCAATTCCGCCATGGACGTGATGATGGATCGCGATCCGAACGTGATCGTGATGGGCGAGGATGTCGGCTATTTCGGCGGCGTATTCCGCGCGACCGCCGGGCTGCAGACCAAATACGGCAAGACCCGCGTGTTCGACACGCCGATCACCGAATGCGGCATCATCGGCGTAGCGGTCGGCATGGGCGCCTATGGCCTGCGCCCCGTGCCCGAAATCCAGTTCGCCGATTACATCTACCCCGCGCTCGACCAGCTGGTCAGCGAGGCGGCACGGCTGCGCTATCGCTCGGCGGGCGACTTCACCGCGCCGATCACGGTGCGCTCGCCGTTCGGCGGCGGCATCTTCGGTGGGCAGACGCACAGCCAGTCGCCCGAAGGCATCTTCACCCATGTCAGCGGCATCAAGACGGTGATCCCTTCGACGCCCTATGATGCCAAGGGGCTGCTGATCGCCGCGATCGAGGACAATGACCCCGTTCTCTTCTTCGAACCCAAGCGCATTTATAACGGCCCGTTTGACGGCAATTGGGACAAGCCGGCGCAGAACTGGTCGAAACACGCTGGCGGCGAGGTGCCCGAGGGCTATTACCGCATCGAACTGGGCAAGGCGAAGGTCGTGCGCGAAGGCGGCGACCTGACCATCCTCGCCTATGGCACGATGGTCCATGTCGCGCAGGCGACCGTCGAAGCGGCCGGGATCGATGCCGAAATCCTCGACCTGCGCACGCTGGTCCCGCTCGATATCGAGGCGATCGAGGCGTCGGTGAAGAAGACCGGTCGCTGCATGATCGTCCACGAAGCGACCCGGACGGGCGGCTTCGGCGCCGAGCTGTCGGCGTTGGTGCAGGAACGCTGTTTCCACCATCTCGAAGCGCCGATCGAGCGCGTGACCGGCTTCGACACGCCGTATCCGCACAGCCTCGAATGGGCCTATTTCCCGGGGCCGGTCCGCATCGGACAGGCGCTCAAGAAAATCATGCAGGACTGACCGCCATGGCACGTTTCTCTTTCCGCCTGCCTGATATCGGCGAAGGCATTTCCGAGGCCGAGATCGTCGCGTGGCACGTGGCGGTCGGCGACCGCGTCGAGGAAGACGGCCGGCTGGCCGACATGATGACCGACAAGGCGACGGTCGAAATGGAAAGCCCGGTGGCGGGCACGGTCGTCGAACTGGCGGGCGAGCCGGGCGATCAGGTGGCGATCGGCGCGACGCTGGTGGTGATCGAGACCGAGGGCGAGGTGGTGCAGCCGGCGGAACCCGAGCGGGTCGAAGCAGAGAATCCGGGTGTCGAGGAAGTCGCGACCTCGCCAGTAGCGGAACGGCAAGATCCTCCCCGGCACGGGGAGGGGGACCATGCGCAGCATGGTGGAGGGGGAGCGCCGCTGGACGCAACGCCCGCCGATGTTCCGCACCAGGCCACCCCCCTCCACCATCCGGCGACGCCGGATGGTCCCCCTCCCCGTGAACGGGGAGGAGCATTGGCGTCCCCCGCCGTCCGTGCTCGCGCCGCCGACCTCGGCATCGATCTGTCCGCCGTCCGCCATGACGGCCCGCATATCCGTCACGCGGACCTCGACGCCTATCTCCGCTACGGCAGCGCCCAGGGCTATCGTGCCCCCAACGCCAGCCGCGCCCGCCCGGACGAAACGGTCAAGGTCATCGGCATGCGCCGCCGCATCGCCGAGAACATGGCGGCGGCCAAGCGCCACATCCCGCACTTCACCTATGTCGAGGAAATCGACGTCACCGCGCTGGAGGCGATGCGGGCCGACCTGAACGACGCGCGCGGCCAGCGGCCCAAGCTGACCATGCTGCCGCTGCTGATCGTCGCGATCTGCCGGACGCTGCCCGACTTCCCGATGCTCAACGCGCGCTATGACGACGATGCCGGTGTGGTCACGCGGTTCGGACGGGTGCATCTGGGCATGGCCGCACAGACCGATGCCGGGCTGATGGTGCCGGTGATCCGGGACGCGCAGGACATGAATCCGTGGCAGCTAGCGACCGAGATAGCGCGGCTGGCCGAGGCGGCGCGAACCGGCAAGGCGAAGTCGGAGGAACTGTCGGGTGGCACGATCACCGTCACCTCGCTGGGGCCACTGGGCGGGATCGCGACCACGCCGGTCATCAATCGACCGGAGGTCGCGATCATTGGCCCGAACCGCATCGTCGAACGCCCGGTATTCCGCGCGCGCCCGGGCGGCGGCGAGGAGATCGTGAAGGCCAAGCTGATGAACCTGTCGATCAGCTGCGATCACCGGGTCGTCGATGGCCATGACGCCGCCAGCTATGTCCAGGCGTTGAAGCGGCTGATCGAAACGCCGGTGCTGCTGTTCGCGGACTGATCGGTCAGCCTGTGGTCATCTCTCCTGCGGCATGATCGTCGGGTCGAAGGGAGCAGGGTATGCGGGCAGGGTGGCTGATCGGGACGGCGATGCTGTCGGTGGTACCGACGGCATCGGGGCAGTCGGCGGATTACGACTTCGCCTATCGCTATCCGCCGCAAGCCGCACGGATCGCGCCGCTCAGGGCTTGGCTGGAAGCGGACAAGGCGAAGCAACGCGCGGCGATCGCGCGCGACGCCGCGACCTTCCGCCGCGAGGCCAAGCGCGACGGGTTCCCGTTCCGCAAATATGAGGCGCAGAAGGAATGGAAGGTCGTGGCGGATACGCCACGCTTCCTCAGCCTGTCGGTCAGCGACTACAGCTATAGCGGCGGCGCGCACGGCGGAACCGCGTCGGGCGGGCTGTTGTGGGACAAGCGCGCCGGGCGGCGTGTCGACCCTAAGGCGGTGTTCGTATCGACTGCCGCATTACAGGCGGCGGTCATGCCCGGCTGGTGCCGCTGGATGACCGCCGAGCGGACGCGGCGGGTCGGGGGTGTGGAGGGGACGGACGCGGTTTTCGGCAAATGCCCCGCAATCAAGGATGTGACGGTGCTGCTCGGCTCGTCGAACGGCCGGGCATTCGACCGGATCGGGGTGATCGCAAACCAATATGTCGTCGGCTCCTATGCCGAGGGGCAGTATGAGCATACGCTGCCGGTGACGGCAGCCGTTCTGCGGGCGGTGAAGCCGGAATATCGCGGGGCGTTTGCGGTTCGATAAAATCCTCCCCGGCACGGGGAGGGGACCGCCGCGACGCGGTGGTGGAGTAGGTTCGCCACGCAGCGCGACGGTTCCGTATGCGGGGACCCCCCTTCCACCAGCTTCGCTGGTCCCCTCCCCGCGGAGCGGGAAGGAGTTACGCGATCGGTTCGTCGAACATCAGCGCACGGACGAACCGGACCGGCGGCGATCCGTGCGAGATCGCGGCGTTGTTGTAGCGCATCAGGTCGAACTTGCTCCCTGCGCGCCGCTCGGCTTCGCGACGCATGTCCATATGCTCGCTATATCCGACGAAATAGCTGAGCAGCTGCGTCGAGCCCAGCCGGGCGCGGGTCCATTTGCCGGCGGCCTCGCGCTCTTGCTGGAAGGCACCTTCCATCATCAGCTTCATCGCCTGTGCCTCGGTCAGCCCCTCCGTATGGATGCCGATGTCGAGCAGCGTGTTGGTTATCGAGCGCATCCGCATCTTGAGTACGGTCAGCTTGAACAACGGATCGCCGTCGAGATAGTCGGCATCGGCCATCACCCGCTCGGCATAGACCGCCCAACCCTCGACGAACGGCCCCGACGACAGCACCGCGCGCAACACCGACTCGTTCTCGTTGCTGTGCGCAATCTGCAGATAATGGCCGGGCATCGCCTCATGGATCGACAGGTCGTGCAGCATATAGTCGTTATATTCGCGCAGGAACGAGGTCGTCTGCGCCTCGGTCCAGTCGGCCGGGATCGGCGACACCGCATAGAAGGTACCCAGATTCTTCTCGAGCGGGCCGGGGCTGTCGCAATAGGCGACGGCGACCCCCTGCTGGAACTTCGGCATCTCGATGATCTGGACGGGGGTGGACGGCACCCGCACCAGCTTCTTCTCGCGGACGAAGGCGGTTGCCTGTTCGAGTGTCGCGCGCGCCTTTGCCATCACACCCAAACGGGTCGGCCGGCGGGCATAGCTCATCTCCAGCGCGGCCTCGATCGCCTTTTGCTGCTGCGCAGGTGTGGGCTTGGCCGGCGTCGCCGGAGCCTTGGGCCGGCCACGCAGGACGATGCGCGCCTGTTCGTACATTTCTGCACGGGTATCGGCGGCGGCACGGACGGCGCGCGCCTTGATCTCGGTCCGCGACAGCGGCGAGAGCAGCGCGAATTTCACCTTCTGGTCGTACAGTTCGGGCGACAAACGGAAATCACCCTTGGCCGCGGGCACCAGCACCGTGTCGAGCCAGCGCTGCTGTTGGGCAGTCGCGGTCTTCAGCGTCGCGACGGCACGGTCGAACTTCGCCCGGTCGCGGCGGTTCAACGTCGCGCGATGCGGGGCCAGCATCGTCTCGACGATCTGGAGGATGCCGTCATTCTGCTTTGCGACGGTAGTGGCATAGATGGCGGGCACGCGTTCGGGGACGATGCTCTCGCGCATCTGCGCATACATGGTCGGCACCTGTTCCATCCGCCGCGTCGCCGCGCGCAGCCGCTGCGGCCATGGTGCGAAGTCGCGTGCCGCGAGCGCATAAAGACCGCCAGAGATCGTACCGGCCGCCCCCTGCGGATCCCACGCAAAGGGTTGCAGCACCTCCAGCGTCCACAATTGATAGCGCAGGTCGTTGTCGAGCAGCGCGGCATCGACCTGATCGTCGCGCGACAGCGTGTCGCGGGGAATCGCGTTCAGTTCGAGCAGCGTCGCGCGAAGGAACTCCGCATCGCGGGCGCGCCCGGCGGCGGACAGGTCCTCGACCTCGCTGTCATGCGCATGGTTGCCGAGCGCGGTGGCATAGCCCGGGTGCAACCGCGCGATGCCGTCGAGATAGCGTTTCGACAGCCGAGCGAAATCGCCGGCCGGCCCATTCTGCGCCAGCGCCGGAAAGCTGCCAGCCAGCGGCGCGAGCGCCATCAGCGCGACGAAATGGCGGCGATACATGCGGCAATCCCCCTTCATTCTCTGCCGGCCACGCTACCGGGCCGGGGCCGCTGCACAAGCGGATTCAGCGTGTCTCGCGCAGTTCGATCGCGCGCGCGAACACTGCCGCGAACATCTCCGGCGTCAGGCGCTTGGTATTCTGGTTGTAGCGCGAGCAGTGATAGCTATCGATCAGCGTCCGTTCGCCGGGCATGGCATGTTCGGCAAGATGCCCGAACGGCGCCTTGGGCAGGCGGCCGCCGAGCACTTTCACCGCCGACTGGTGCGCGATCGCCCCCAGTGCGACGACGACGCGCAGCGACGGCATCGCCGCCAGATCGGCGTCGAGGAACGGGCGGCAGGTGCGGATTTCCTCTGGCGACGGCTTGTTCTCCGGCGGCAGGCAGCGGACGGCGTTGATGATAGCGATACCCCTTGGCACCGGTGCGTCCTCTACCCGGCCGGTATAGACGCCCTCGGCAAGACCGGCAGCGATCAGCGTGCCCCAGAATAGCGGCCCCGAACGGTCGCCGGTGAAGGGGCGGGCGGTACGGTTGGCACCCTGCAGCCCCGGCGCGAGGCCGATGATCGCCAGCCAGGGATCGGCGTCGGCCAAGATGGGAACGGGGGCGTTCCACCAGTTCGGGTGGTCGACACGAAGCTGTTCGCGCAAGCCGACGAGACGGGGGCAGCGCGGGCAGTCGCGCGACGGTTCGGTGACGGCGGCGGCGGCGGCTTCGAGGTCCAGCGGGGCGGGGGTGGTGCTTTCCATTGGCGGGCGATAGGCGCGGGCGATGGCGACCTCAACCTATGCGATTGCGATCGGATCGAACCGGCGGGGACGGCATGGCGCGCCGGCAAGCGAGGTGCGTGCGGCGATCGCGGCGCTCGACGGAGTGCGGGCGGTCGCGCCGATCATCGGCAGCGCGCCGCTGGGACCGTCGCTCAGGCGCTATGCCAATACGGCCCTGCTGCTCGACAGCGACCTGTCGCCGCCACAGTTGCTGGCGCGGCTGAAGGCGATCGAGCGGCTGTTCGGGCGGCGGCGCGGGCGGCGCTGGGGATCGCGGGTCATCGATCTCGACGTCGTGCTGTGGTCGGGCGGCTGCTGGTCGGGGCCGGGACTGACCGTGCCGCATGTGGCGTTTCGTGCGCGCGACTTCGTGTTGCGTCCCTTGGCCCGGATCGCCGCCGGCTGGCGCGATCCGGTGACCGGGCGGACGGTCCGGCAACTGCACCAACTGGTTGACCGCGCTCGCCCGCGGGACTAGGGGGCGGGGCTTCGTGGGCCCGTAGCTCAGTTGGTAGAGCAACGGACTTTTAATCTGTAGGTCTCGGGTTCGAATCCCGACGGGCTCACCACCGTACCGTTTCATCATCCGCGCGACGTCGGCCGATATCGGCTGCGGTCGTCAAACCATTGATCCGTTAAGCGCTTCTTAGCCATGGCCGCATATTCTGTCGGCCGTAGCGGCATCGCAAGATCGACGTCCGAACCGGCCCGGTAGGCGTCGACGGCACCATTGCCGGCGAAGGGGATAGGTCGGTCGATGCGGGTACGAAGAGCGCTCATCCGGTTCCGGGACGGCTCCACGCGCGCAAAACTGACGATCGCGTTCGGAATGCTGGTGGTCATGGCGATCCTGTTGATCGGCATGGTCGTCGGGCAGATCGGCTCCATCCGCCACGCGGTCGAACTGAACCAGCAAAGCGCGCGGATCATTCGCCTGTCGCACGTCGCCGAAAAAGGCGTGATCCGCGTGAATTCGCAGATGCGCGGCGTGCTGCTGACCGGCAATTTCGACTATCTCGACACCTATTACGAAGGGCGCGCGCAATTCGTTCAGTCGATGGCGAGCCTCGCGACGCTCGTCGACCTGCCCGAACAACGCGCGCTGGTGCAGCAGGCGGTCGCCGCGCAAGCCGACTGGACCCGGCAGTTTGGCGATCCGTTGATCGCGCTCGCGCGGCGGCCGGGCGGGCGGACGCAGGCGACCGACATATTGGTCGCCGCCGGGCCGAAAGTCCGCGTCACCTATATCAACCGCATGATCGCGTCGCTGCGCGAGATCGAGGAACGGCGTATCGCCGAGCGCGAGGACGAACTGTACGAAACGATGGCGCACGCCTTTCTGGCGCTGGGGACCGGCGGCGTCTGCCTGCTGGCGATCGCGGTTGCGATGGCATGGCTGCTGACCCGATCGATCGCGATCCCCCTTGCCCGGCTGGGCGACATCGTCGATCGCCTGACGGGACGCGACTTCACCGTGACGGTGCCGGTCGACCAGCGCCGCCGCCGCGACGAGATCGGCCGGATCGCCCGCTCCCTCGAGGTGTTCCGGGTAGCGGGAATCGAGAACCAGCGGCTGGAAGCCGAGGCGCAGCGGCTGATCGAGGCCCGCGCGAGCGACGCGGAGGACGCGGCGCGACGGGTGCGGATCGATGCCGAACGCGACCGCGCGACGATCCGTATCATCGGCGCCGGGCTGGCGGCGATCGCGCGCGGCGACCTGACCTTCCGCCTGTCCGGCGGACTGTCGGGCGATGCCACGGTGTTGAAGCAGGATTATGATTCGGCGCTGGCGCAGCTCGGCGGGCTGCTGGGGCGAGTACAGAAGATGGTCGGTGCGGTCGATCGCGATACGCGCAGCATCGTCTTTGCCGGCGAGCAACTGACCCAGCGGACCGTCGAGCAATCGGCGGCGATCGCCATCGTCGGCGACCGGTTGACGCAGGTCACGGCATTGATCGACCGCAACACCACGGGCGTGCGGCGTGTCGCCGAAGTGGCGCAGTCGACCGGCGACGCCGCCGAACAATCGCGTCGGACGGTGGCGGAGGCGGTGCGGGCAATGGCGCGGATCGACGAGAGTTCGGAGCAGATCGGCGCGATCGCCGGACTCGTCCGCTCGATCGCCGAACAGACGCATCTGCTGGCGCTGAACGCCCAGATGGAGGCGGCGCGCGCCGGGGCGGCGGGCAATGGCTTCGCGGTCGTCGCGAGGGAGGTGAGCCAGCTTGCCGCCCGGCTGCGCGCGGCAAGCCACGATATCGCCCAGTCGCTGGCATCGGCGCGAGCATGCGCGATCGAGGGCGTCGATCTGGTCGGAACCGCCAGCGGCAAGCTGGGGCTGATCCTGCGCGATGTGAAGGAGATGTCGACGCTGGTCACCGATCTGGCCGGCGCGGCCGAACGGCAGGCGGACGAGGTCCAGGATGTCGATGCACGGATGCGCGACATCGCCCGGGTCACCGAACGCAACGCGGTGGCGGCGGGCGAGGCGGGCGAAACGCTGGCACGGTTGCTGACCGGGGCGGACGCGCTGGCGCGGTCGCTGGCACAGTTCCGCATTCCCGACGCGAGCGATGCGATGGCCTTGCCGGCTGCGGCCTGAATTTGGGGAGGGATTGTCGCACAGGCCCGGATGAAATTCGGGGCCACATATTTGTCGCATGCTCCGAAACGGATCGGCATGGGCGAATCCGATCGCTCCGACACCACTCCTATCCGTCGATCGATCCGCCGAGCGACGCGTTGACCAGTCCGCCATCGACCGTAATCGTCTCTCCCACCACATAGTCCCCGCCGCGCGAGGCGAGGTAGATCGCCGCCGCCGCCATATCCTCGTCCACCCCGATCCGTCCGGCC
The DNA here is from genome assembly GCF_022664395.1 of Sphingomonas lacusdianchii. Taxonomy (GTDB): domain Bacteria; phylum Pseudomonadota; class Alphaproteobacteria; order Sphingomonadales; family Sphingomonadaceae; genus Sphingomonas; species Sphingomonas lacusdianchii. The sequence goes on from NZ_JAKRET010000002.1 coordinate 165,628, forward strand.
GGGATGCGCTTCGCCACGCCGTCGCCATGGTCGCGTGCCGCCTTGTTCATGTCGCTGGCGAACGCCCCCGGCGCGATCGAGGTGACGTGGATCGCGTCCGCAACCAGCCGCGCTGCCATCCGCCGGGTCAGGTGGATCAGCGCCGCCTTCGACGCCTGATAGCTGTACGTCTCCCACGGATTGACCCGCTGTCCGTCGATCGAGGTGATATTGATGACCTTGGCCGGCCGCGCGCGCGATGCCGCCGCCTTGAGCATCGGGTGCAGCGCCTGCGTCAGGAAGAAGGGCGATTTGACGTTCAGGTCCATGACCTTGTCCCACCCCGCTTCGGGGAACGTCTCGAACGCCTCGCCCCATGCCGCGCCGGCATTGTTGACGAGGATGTCGAGCCGGTCGGTCTGCGCCGACAGGCGATCGGCCAGCGCGCGGCACCCCTCGATGCTTGACACGTTCTGCGGCAGCGCCGTCGCGCCGATCTCTTCCGCCGTCGCGATGCACTGGTCGGCCTTGCGCGCCGACACGAACACCTTCGCGCCCTGCGCCACGAACCCCGCCGCGATCATCCGCCCAATGCCGCGCGATCCGCCGGTGATGAGCGCGACGCGTCCGTCGAGGCGGAACAGGCTGGCGGTGTCCATAAACTCTCCTGCAACAAACCGGATCTTCGAATCGTCCGGTTCGTCAGGATGACAGCCGATACCCGATCACGCAATCGGGCGCGCCGTCAACCGGCGACGCGCCCGTCCGCGCTTAGGGAGCGTGGATCAGATCCGGCCCAGCCGGTGGTAGAGATGGGCGAACTTGCTCGATTGCGGCTGATCGGCGATGGTCTGGATATGCGTCGCCAGCGCTTCCTTGAGCAACCGGAAATCCTCGGTCGAGAAAACGGCGCGGCTGCGGGTCGGTTCGGGCATCCTACTTCTCCTCTCGTTCTGGTTCAGGCGGCCTTGTCGAACTGGGCCGTTTCGGTGGATTCCTTGAGTGCGGTGGTCGAGCTGCTGCCCCCGGCCAGCGTCGTCGCGACGCGGTCGAAATAGCCGGTGCCCACCTCGCGCTGATGGCGGGTCCCGGTATAGCCATCGGCCTCGGCGGCGAATTCGGCCTGTTGTAACTCGCTATAGGCCGCCATGCCCCGGTCACGATATCCGCGCGCCAGTTCGAACATGCCGTAATTCAGTTGGTGGAAGCCGGCCAGCGTCACGAACTGGAACTTGTAGCCCATCGCCCCGATCTCGCGCTGGAAGCGGGCGATGTCGTCGCGGTCGAGATTCTTCTCCCAGTTGAACGACGGCGAACAATTATAGGCGAGGAGCTTGTTCGGGTATTTCGCCTTGATCGCCTCGGCAAAGCGCCGCGCATCGTCGAGGTTCGGCTTGCTCGTCTCCCACCACAACAGATCGGCATGTTCGGCAAAGGCGAGGCCGCGTGCGATGCAATGATCGACCCCGGTCCCGTCCTTCAGCCGGAAAAAGCCCTCCGGCGTCCGCTCGCCCGTCAGGAACGGATGGTCGCGCTCGTCGATATCCGAAGTAATCAGCCGCGCGCTCTCGGCATCGGTCCGGGCGCAGAGGATCGTCGGCACCCCCGGCACATCCGCCGCCAGCCGCGCCGCGTCGAGGTTGCGGATATGCGCCTGGGTCGGAATGAGCACCTTCCCGCCCAGATGCCCGCATTTCTTCTCCGACGCCAGCTGGTCCTCATAATGCACGCCCGCCACCCCGGCGGCGATATAGGCCTTCATGATCTCGAAACAGTTGAGCGGCCCGCCGAACCCGGCCTCGGCATCGGCGACGATCGGCGCATACCAGTCGCGGGTCGCGCCGCCCTCCATATGCTCGATCTGGTCGGCGCGGCCCAGCGTCGCGTTGATCCGCTTCGCCAGTTCCGGCCCGGCGTTCGACGGATAGAGCGACTGGTCGGGATACATCTGCCCGGCGGTGTTGGCGTCGGCCGCCACCTGCCAGCCCGACAGATAGATCGCCTTCAGCCCGGCGCGCACCATCTGCATCGCCTGATTGCCCGACAGCGCGCCCAGCGCATGGACATAGTCCTCGCTGTGCAGCAATTCCCACAGCCGGTTCGCGCCGCGCCGTGCCAGCGTATGCTCGACCGCGACCGACCCGCGCAGCTTCGCGACATCGGCGGCGGTGTAGGGGCGGGTGATCCCGTCGAAGCGGCCGGGCGGGGCGGGGACCAGATCGGCGATATCCATTGTCATGTCCTTCACAGTATCGGTTGTCGTTGACACCGATATGCCGCGGTGGGCGCGACCTGCGCAGAGGGCATGTGCGAGAATTACAGTTGCAATGTCGCGCCACGCGGGCTTTCCTTCGTAAAGCTGTAAATTCATGACAGGAAGCAGCCATGGAAACCAAGCTCTTCGCCGGTCACGCCGTCCGCCGCCTCCGCCGCGGACAGGCGCTGACGCAAGCGGCGATGGCCGAACTGCTCGGTGTCTCGCCCAGCTATCTCAACCTGATCGAGCGCAATCAGCGTCCGTTGACCGCGACGTTGCTGGTGGCGCTCGCCGAACGCTTCGGGTTCGACGCGCGTACGCTGGCGGCGAGCGAACCGGCCGGCGGCGCCGATGCGCTGCGGCGGCGGCTGGCCGACCCGATGTTCGCCGACCTCGCGCTCGATCGTGGCGACGTTGCCGAGTGGCTGGCCAGCGCGCCGGGCGGTGCCGAGGCCTTTGCCCGCGCCTTCGACCGGCTGGGCAGCGGGGCAGGGGAGACGATCGCCGCCGACCCCGCGATCGAGGCCCGCGCCGCGATCGAGCGCTGGCGCAACCATTTCCCCGATCTCGACGCGCAGGCCGAGGCACTCGCCGACGACCTTCGCCAGAGCGGCGGTGACCCGGCGGCGGCGATGGCCGATCGCCTGCGCGTCCGTCATCACCTCTCGGTCCGCCTGCTGCCGGTCGAAGCGATGCCCGACCGCCTTCACCGCACCGATCTGCATGCGCGCCAGTTGCAATTGTCCGAACGCCTCGACCCCGCCTCGCGCAGCTTCGCGCTCGCCCGCGCGCTGGGTCATGCCGAGGCGCGCGCCGAAGTCGATGCGGTGGTGCGCGGTGCCGGCCTGACCGATCGTACCGCCGAACTCTGGTTGCGCCGCCATCTCCACGGCTATTTCGCCGCCGCCGTCATGATGCCCTATGCCCGCTTCCTGCGTGCGTGCGAGGCGACCGGCTATGACATCGCACTACTCGGCCGCCGCTTCGGCGCGGGGTTCGAACATGTCGCCCACCGCCTGACCACGCTCCACCGCGTCGGCGCGCGCGGCCTGTCCTTCTGCCTGCTGCGCATCGACCGCGCCGGCCAGATCTCGAAACGCTTCGCCGGTGCCAGCCAGTCGCCGCTGGTCGAGGGCGCGCCCTGTCCGCTGCTCGGTGCGTTCGACGCCTTCGCCCGCAGCGGCGAGGCGATCGTGCAACTGGTCGAACCCGAAGCCGGCGGCCGCTGGCTGACCATCGCCCGGACCGTCACCCCGCCCGGCGCCCTTGCCGGCGAAGTCCGGGCGCGCTTCGTCGTCATGCTCGGCATCGCCGCCGAACAGGCCGCCGGCCTCGCCGCCGCGCGTGGCCTCGACCTCACCGCGCGCGGCGCGCCGGTCGGGGCGGGGTGCCGCGCCTGCACGCGGGGCGACTGTCCGCAACGCTCCGCCCCGCCCGCCGGCCGCGCCATGCGCCTCGACGATCGCGACGGCGGCCTGACCCCCTTCGCCTTTGCCGGGGATTAGGATTATCGTGGCTTTACATCTCCGTTAACCAAGTTCTGGCAGGAACAGGCCATGCGAGTCCTCCATATCCTCGATCATGGTCTGCCGCTGCACAGTGGGTACAGCTTCCGCACCCGCGCGATCCTGACTGCGCAGATGGCGCGCGGCTGGAGCGTCGCGGCGGTCACCGGCGCGCGGCAGGGGACGAGCCACATCGCAGGCGAGACGATCGACGGCATCGACTTCCATCGCACCGTGCCGCCGCGCAGCCTGCCCGCACCCCTGGGCGAACTCGCCGAAATCCGCGCTTTCGCCGCGCGCATCGACGACGTGGTCGCGCAATTCCGCCCCGATATCCTCCACGCCCATTCGCCGGTGCTCGATGCGATCGCCGCACTGAAGGTCGCCCGCAAGCGCGCCTTGCCGTTGGTCTATGAGATCCGCGCCTTTTGGGAGGACGCCGCCGTCGGCAACGGCACCGGCACCGAAGGCTCGCTCCGCTACCGCGCGACTCGCGCGCTCGAAAGCTGGGCGGTGCGTCGCACCGATGGCGTCGCCGTCATCTGTGAGGGCTTGCGCCGCGACTTGATCGCGCGCGGCATCGATCCCGCCAAGATCATGGTCTCGCCCAACGGCGTCGACCTGACGCTGTTCGGCGATCCGCCCGCGCCCGACGCGGCGCTCGCCGCCGAACTCGATCTGACGGGCCGGGAAGTGCTCGGCTATCTCGGCAGCTTCTATGACTATGAGGGGCTCGACACGCTGATCGCGGCGATGCCCGCGCTGGTCGCCGCGCGGCCGAACGTTCGCCTGCTGCTGGTCGGCGGCGGCCCGATGGAATCGGAGCTGCGCGCCCAGGCCGAGGCGTCCAGCGCGGCCCGTGCGATCCGCTTCATCGGCCGCGTGCCGCATCACGAAGTCGAACGCTACTATGGACTCGTCGATCTACTCGTATATCCCCGTAAGGCGATGCGCCTGACCGATCTTGTCACCCCGCTCAAACCGCTCGAGGCGATGGCGCAGCGCCGGCTGGTCGTCGCGTCGGACGTCGGCGGTCACCGGGAGCTGATCCGCGACGGCGACACCGGCACGCTGTTCGCCCCCGACGATCCCGCCGCGCTGGCGACCAGCGTCGCAGCCTTGCTCGCCGACCGGTCGGGGTGGGAAGCGATGCGCGACCGCGCACGCGCCTTCGTCGAATCGGAACGCAACTGGGCGGCAAACGTCGCGCGCTATCAACCGCTCTATCAGCGGCTGATCGGTCGTAACGCACCTGCAACCACTGCGCCCGCCGGGCCGTTGGTCGACGCATGAAGCGCTCGCAGGTCCCGATCGTCGCGATCTTCACCGCGCTGACGGTGGCGCTCGTCATCGCGCTGCTGCCGGTGTGGCGGATCGAGGCTGCGGTCGAGGCCAGCGGCCTGCCGGCGCTGCTCCCCGCCGCCGCGCCGCCGCTGGGCATGACCGCGCGCGTCACGCTGATGCTCGCCGCCGCGACGCTGATCGCCGGGCCGCTGTGGATCGGGCTATGGCTGCTGCTGCCCGCCAAGCGCCGCCGCCGCGCCGCCGGTGCCGAACCCAGTGTCCGCCGTGCCGACGCCCATCCTGACGCCCCGCCACGCCCGCCGGTCCGTGCCGCGCGCGACCTCGGCAAGCCGTTCCTCGACCCGCTCGATCCGGTCGAGACCGAAATGGACCTGCCGCGCGACCTGAACGTGCCGATGGCGATCTTCGACCCTGCCGCCGTGCCCCCGGTTCCCGCCGCCCCGGCACAGGCGGTGCGGCCGCTCTTCCGCCCGACGCCCGCGCCTGTCGACGAACCGACCGTCGCACCCGACGCCTTCTTTGCGCCCCCCGAACAGGAGGCGCCCGTGCCGCCGACGCCCGTCGAACCGCCGCATACCGAAGAGCCGCTCGCCGAAGCGCTGCCCGCCGAAGCGCCGACGCAGGAAGATGCCGCGCCGCTGTTCGCGCCGGAGCCGCCGGTGGTGCTGGAACCTGTCGCTACGTCCGAGCCGGGCGAGGTTGCGCCGTTTGTGACCGAAGTGCCCGTCGAACCCGAATGGGTGGACGTCACTCCGTCGCCCGCCGCCGAATCGCCGGTCGCGGAAGCACCAGCGGCCCAACCCGATATCGCGCCCGCCGAACCGGCGATCGAACCGGCACCCTTGCCCAGCCTCGACGCGCTGCTCGACCGCCTCGACGAAGGGCTGCAACGTCGCCGGACCGCCGAAATCGAACGCCACGAAGCCGCGAAGGCCCAATCCACCGGCCTCGCCTCCGCGCTGGGCGCCCTGCGCCGCATGGCCGGCGGCGAGTAACCCAATACCCTCTCCCCGGACAGGGGAGAGGGATACCGAAGCTTGCCAGCCTGCTGGCTAGCGCAGCTTGGGAGAGGGGTGAGCGAGCCAACGGCTCGCGCGCTCGCTCAAGCGAGCGCTCACCGCTCCTCGACGGTCAGCACCTCCACCACCACCGCATCCCCCGTCCGCGCCACCACCGCGACATCCGCGACCAGATGCCCGCGTAGCGGCAGGTTCGCCTCGGCCAACCCGACCACCCAGGCATCGAACGCCACGCCCGTTCCGCTCAGCGTCAGCCGATGCCGCGCCCCGACAAAGGTCGCGCTGGCCCAGCGGGTCCAGTCCGCCTCGCCGACCGTGACCACGACCCCCGCCGCCTCGGCCGCGATCCGCAACCGCCGTTCGAGCAGCGTCGCCGCATCGGGACCCCGGCTCAATGCCGACGCTCCTGCGCGTCGATATAGGCTTCGATCTTCGCGATCAGCGGCGGGCGTGGCTGCCGCCCGTTGCGCAGGTCGCCGACCAGTCGCGGATCGCCCGCCGCCCGCCGCCCGAACAGCGTTTCCGGCGTGCCCGTAGCCTGCAGATGCTGGCTGATCCGTTGCAAAATCGTATGCATTCATACCTCCCGTCTGCCCCTTCGACTCGATATGTGTTCATGATCTGTTCCTTGAAATCCAACTTGTCTAGGAAAAATCCTACGGCTAGGAATTGGCTATGGAATCGAACGACATCCGTGCCGCGATCGCGCGCCTCGCCGGGGAACGGGGCGTCAGCCTCGCGGAGCTGTCCCGCGTGCTGGGGCGTAACCCCGCGTATCTTCAGCAATTTATCGAACGTGGTTCACCGCGGAAGCTGGCGGAGGCCGATCGGGCGACGCTCGCGCGCTATCTGGGCGTCGCCGAATCGGTGCTGGGCGGCCCGCCCGAAAACCCGCTGATCGCGATTCCCCGGATCGATGCCGCCGCCTCCGCCGGGCCGGGCGGACTCGTCGAGGATGATCTGGGCGACGGCGCGCTACGCATCGATGCCGCGCTGCTGCGGCAATTGCGGGTCCGCGCCGAAAACGTGTCGATGATTACCGTCGCGGGCGATTCGATGCAGCCGACACTGTCCGATGGCGACGCGATCCTCGTCGATCGCGGCGACCGGCGCGGCGTGTCGGGCGCCATCCATGTCGTGCGCCATGACGGCGTGCTGCTGGTCAAGCGTCTGGCCCGCACTCGCGACGGCGTCGAACTGCTCAGCGACAATCCGGCCTATCCGCCGATTGCGGTGACCGGCCGGCCCGACATCATCGGCCGCGTCGTGTGGCTGTCGCGCTCGCTATAGCATTTCCTACAGGTCCGGCATTTGCGAAGGTCGCCGGGTTCCCTGCCATGTCCGAAACCGCCAAGCCGCCCGGTGTCACCTTATCCGTCGAAAGTAACGCTCAAGTCCTTATAAACGAACCGGTCTGCCCGCCGCACGACCCTGACATCGTGTCACCTTCGCCAACTTTCAGCGGCGGTCGCGCTGCCAGATTATCACGGCAATTCCGATACCCAGCGCCAGCCCGACCAGAAACCCGATCGTCGCCTCACCGAACACCGCGCCGATGATGGCACCGCCTAGCGTGCCGAGCGCGATCGGCATCCCGCCGGCCTTGGGGCTTTGCGAAGGTCTATTCATTGCCGACCTTTGCCACACGCGCCGCGCCCGCGCCACCGCGTGCCGTCCGTGCCGCTCCGGCACGCCTCGCCGTCCCGAAACGGGATGGCGGTGACGGCGGTAAACATCGTCTCCCGCGGCTGACGCGGTCGGTACGGTTCCGGCACGAACCGTGATACAAGCGCGGCCATGCTCGATTCGATCGCCCTTCCGCCCTATATTTCCGATGCATCCGATCTGGCGACGGCGCATGAGCTGATCTCCGATTTCGGCACGCGCGCCGCCGACGAAGCCGTTGCGCGGGCCGCCGATGCCCGCGACAACGATAATGTCATCCAGTTCTGCCGCTGGCGACAGGTCGCGCGCCTCGTCAATCTGCTTGCACGTCCGGGCGTTTGGGGCACGATTCACTAAGCTTGGCCCTTGGCGGGGGTGGTGCTGCTCCGCTAGGAGCTTCTCATGTCGAGCTGCCGGCTTGCCGTGCTGTTGAGCGCCGGATGGCTCGCTTTCGCGGGCCCGGCGGCGTTCGCGCAGGAAACGCCGCTCGATCCCGATGCGCCGATGACCGACCTGCCCGATATCGGCGTGGCGTGGCCCGACCTGTCGACCGCGCCCGCCGATCCCGACGCGACCGCCGGTCCGCAGCGTGCCGGCGGCGAATTCCGCTATAATTACCGCATCACCGGCATCGACGGCATCAATACCGACCTGTTTCGTCAGCGGTTCAACGAACTCTCGACGCTCCGCGCCAATGAGGGCGACCCCGCCAACGCCGCGCAGATCGATCGCCGCGCGCGCGAGGACGCCCGCCTCCTCGACGAACTGCTTCGCAACGAAGGCTATTTCGACGCGCGTATCTCGACCAGCGTCCGCCCGGAAGGCGACAGGCTGATCGTCTATCTCGAGGTCGAACCCGGCCAGCTCTACCGCTTCGCGCAGGTCCGCACGCCGGGCATCGCCGCCGCGGGTGACAAGGCACCGGAACTGCGCGACGCCTTCCCGATCAAACCCGAAACCCCGGTACAGGGCGACAGCGTCGTTGCCGCGCAGGACCGGCTGACGCAAACGATCGGCCGCGAAGGCTTTCCCTTTGCCAAGGTCGGCGAGCCGGAGATCACCGTCGACCACGCCACTCGCACCGCGACGCTCGACATTGCGGTCGCGCCCGGCGGCGAGCGCCGCTTCGGCCGGATCGTCACCGCGCCCAACCGCATCTTCGACGGCGACCATGCGCAGGACATTGCGCGGTTCAAGCCCGGCGAAACCTATGATTCGACGCTGGTCGACGATCTGCGCCGTGCCATCGTTCAGACCAGCCTCGTGTCGCAGGTCCGCCTGACCCCGGTCGAGGGGACGACGCCCGGCACCGTCGACCTGAACCTTGCCATGGAACCCGCCCCGCCGCGCACCATCGCCGGCGAAATCGGCTATGGTACCGGCGAAGGCGCGCGGGTCGAGGCGAGCTGGACGCATCGCAACCTGTTCCCGCCCGAAGGGGCGCTGACGCTGCGCGGCGTGCTCGGCACGCTCGAACAGGTCGCGGCGGTGACGTTCCGCCGCAACAATTTCCATGGCCGCGACCGGGTGCTGACGGCGCAGGTCGCCGCGACCCACCTGGTCCGCAACGCCTTCGAAGCGAACACCGTCTCGCTCTCGGCCGGGCTGGAGCGGCAGACGAATATCTTCTTTCAGAAGACCTGGACCTGGTCGCTCGGCGGCGAACTGGTCGCGACCGACGAACGCGACGTCATCGCCGCCACCGGCGAACCGCGCCGCCGCACCTATTTCATCGGTGCGCTCCCCAGCAGTCTGAATTATGACGGCTCGGACGACCTGCTGAATCCGACAAAGGGTTTCCGGCTGGGCGGGCGGATCAGCCCCGAATTGTCGCTGCAGGGGCAGGTGTTCGGCTATACCCGTGCCCAGATCGACGCCAGCATCTATCGCCCGGTCACCGGCCGCGTCGTGCTGGCCGGCCGTACCCGCATCGGTTCGATCCTCGGTGCCCCGCGCGATGCGGTGGCACCCTCGCGGCGTTTCTATGCCGGGGGCGGCGCGTCGGTGCGCGGCTATGGCTTTCAGGATATCGGTCCGCGTGACCCCAACAACGATCCGATCGGCGGCCGCAGCCTCGCCGAATTCTCGCTGGAGGCGCGCGTTCGCGCCTTCGGCAATTTCGGGGTCGTGCCGTTCCTCGACGCGGGCAATATCTACACCTCGACGCTGCCGCGCTTCACCGGCATGCGTTTCGGCACCGGCATCGGCGTGCGCTATTACAGCAATTTCGGCCCGATCCGCGTCGATGTCGGCACCCCGATCAATCCGCAGCGCGGCGACCCGCGCGTCGCGGTCTATGTCTCGCTGGGGCAGGCCTTTTGACCGAAGCGCCCGCCGACACCGCGCCCGGGCCGAAGCGCCGCATCGGCTGGGGCCGCCGTTTCGTGCAGCTGGTGGCGGCGATCGTCATCGCCATCGCCGGGCTGCTGGTCGTGATCGATACCGGCCCCGGCCACCGGTTGATCGCCAACAAGATCGCGACGCTCAAACCCGCCAACGGCATGCGCTATCGCATCGGGCGTATCGATGGTTCGATCTATCGCAAGGCGCGGCTGATCGACGTGCGCATCTATGATCCCAAGGGGCTGGTACTGCGCGCGCCGGTCGCCGATCTCGACTGGCGGCCCTGGGAATTTTGGTCGAACCGGCTGGCGATCACCAGCCTGACCATCCCCCGCGCGATCCTCGCCAAGCTCCCGCAGCCCAACCCGACCGGACGCAAGAGCCCGATCCTGCCGAGCTTCGACATCCGTATCGGCCGGCTGAGCGTCGAGCGGCTCGAACTGGCCAAGGCGGTGACCGGCACCGCCCGGGTCGGCCGCCTCGCCGGACAGGCCGATATCCGCTCGGGTCGCGCGCTGGTCGACCTCGCGCTCGACATCGCCAATAGCGACCGACTGCGCCTCCGCCTCGATGCCGAACCCGATCGCGACCGGTTCGATGTCGACCTGCGCGCGCGCGGCGTCGCCGACGGCCTGCTCGCGACCGCCAGCGGCATCCGCCGGCCCCTGTCGGTAGAGGTATCGGGCGACGGCCGTTGGGCGGCATGGGACGGGCGTGCGGTCGCCGATGCCGGCCGCGCCCGCCTGCTCGACCTGACGCTCGGCGTCCGCGCCGGCCGCTATACGCTCGGCGGCACGCTCGCCCCCTCGACGCTGTTGCAGGGCAAGCTGCAGCGCCTGACCGCCCCGCAGGTCCGCGTCACCGGCAGCGCGACCTTCGCCAACCGGCAGATCGACGGCGTCCTCGCGCTGCGCAGCCCGGCGCTGGCGCTGGAGGCCGACGGCATTGTTGATCTCGGCACCAGTGCGTTCCGCGACCTGCGCCTGCGTGCGCGCCTGCTGCGCCCGACCGCGCTGTTCCCCAACATGACCGGCCGCGATATCGAACTGCGCGCGATCCTCGACGGCGAATTCGCGACCGCGCGCTTTGACTATCGCCTGCGCGCCGCCCGACTCGCTTTCGACCAGACCGGTTTCGAGCAAGTCGTGGCCGCAGGGCAGGGGCGCTTTTCGAAGGCACCGGTGATCGTCCCGGTCCGGCTGGCGGCGGCGCGGGTTACCGGGGTAGGCGATGTCGCGGGCGGCATCCTGCGCAACCTGTCGGTCACGGGCAAGCTCGCGGTCGGCACGCGCACGCTGGTCGGCAACGACCTGATCGTCCGCTCGGACAAGCTCAACGGCCGGATCATGCTGACGCTCGACCTGACCACCGGCCGCTACGAGGTCGGGATCAGCGGCGCGCTGCAACGCTATCTGATCCCCGGCCTCGGGCTGGTCGATGTCCAGACCCGGCTGACCGCGGTGCCGATCCCCGGCGGCGGTACCCGCATCGTCGGGCGCGGACTGGCGCAGGTTCGCCGGCTCGACAACGGCTTCTTCCGTTCGCTGACGCAAGGGTTGCCGCGCATCGAAACCGGGCTGGAGCGCGGCAGGGACGGCATTCTGTACCTGCGCGGCCTGCGCCTGACCTCGCCCGGCCTGACCCTCAGTGGCAACGGCTATCGCCGCCGCGACGGAACCTTCCATTTCGAAGGCAGCGGGCGGCAGGCGACCTATGGCCCGGTGCAACTGGTCCTCGACGGCAATATCTCCAAACCGACGCTCGACCTGCGTTTCGCATCGCCCAACGCCACGCTGGGTCTGGCCGACGTCATCGCCCATCTCGATCCCACGCCCGAGGGTTTCGCCTATCGCGCCGCCGGTGGATCGCGGCTGGGACCCTTCACCGCCAATGGCCGCATCCTGTTGCCGAGCGGCGGCACCGCGCGCATCGCCGTCGACGAACTGGAGGTCAGCGGCACCCGCGCCAACGGCGCGATCGATATCGTCGAGGACGGCTTCCTCGGTCAGTTGAACGTCGATGGCGGCGGCATCGCCGGCACCATTGCCTTCCGTCCGCAGGGCAGCGACCAGCGCATCGATATCGCGCTCGACGCGACCCGCGCCCGGCTGGGCGCCGCCGGCATGGTCCGGCGCGGCCGGCTAGAGGCGGGCATCGTGCTGGCGGAGGGCGGCACGACCCTCGACGCGACCTTCACCGCGCAGGGCTTTCGCCGAGGGCAATTGTCGATCGCGCGGCTGGCCGGCAGCGCGAAGCTGGTCGACGGCGTCGGCGAGGTCCGCGCCGCCATCGCCGGATCGCGCGGCCGCGCCTTCTCGATCCAGAGCGTGACGCAGGTCGCCACCGACAGCTATACGATCTCCGCCGAGGGCACGCTCGACCGCCGCCCGCTCAAACTCGAAACCCCGGCGGTCCTGCGCCGCGAAGGGGAAGGCTGGCGCCTCGCCCCGACACGCTTCAGCCTCGCCGGCGGCACCGCCACGGTCGGCGGTGCGTTCGGTGCGACTGCCAGCGAACTGACCCTCGACGTCGCGCGCATGCCGCTGGCGGTGCTCGATATCGGCTATCCGGGGCTTGGCCTGGGCGGCACCGCATCGGGCAAGATCGCCTATGCGCTGACCGGCGATACGCCCAGCGGCCGGGTCGACATGATGATCCGGGGCCTCAGCCGGTCCGGGCTGGTGCTGTCGTCGACCCCGATCGATGTCGGCATCGCCGCCGTGCTCGACGCCAATCGCGCGGGGGTGCGCGCGGTGATGGCCAGCGGCGGCAAGACGATCGGCCGCGCCCAGGCCCGGCTGGCGCCGCTGGGGCAGGGCGACCTCGCCACCCGCATCGCCAACGCGCCGCTGATCGCCCAGCTTCGCTATGGCGGCCCCGCCGATACGCTGTGGCGGCTGACCGGCATCGAATTGTTCGACCTGTCCGGCCCGGTCGCGGTCGGTGCCGACGTGTCCGGGCGCCTTGCCGACCCGCGCATCCGTGGCGTCGTCCGCTCGAGCGGCGCGCGCATCGAAAGCGCGATCACCGGCACCGTGCTGACCGGCGTCGAGGCGCAGGGCCGCTTCGACGGATCGCGGCTGGTGATCGATCGCTTCGCCGCCAGCGACGGGCGGCAGGGGCGGGTGACCGGCACCGGCGCATTCGAATTCGCCTCGGTGCGCGGCTTCGGCATCGACCTGTCGCTCAACGCCGATCGCGCGCGGCTCATCAACACCGATTCGATCGGCGCGACCGTCACCGGCCCGATCGCGATCCGCAGCGACGGCGCGGGCGGCACCATCTCCGGACAGGTGCGGATGGACGGCAGCCGCTATCGCCTCGGCCGCGCCACCGCCACCGCGCCGCTGCCGCGCCTCAATATCCGCGAGATCAACCGCCCCGATGGCGACGACGAGAGCGCCGCCGCCGTCGTGCCGTGGAAGCTCGACCTGAAAGCCCGCGCCCCGGGCGGGCTGATCGTCACCGGCCTCGGCCTGACCAGCGAATGGTCCGCCGACCTTGCCATCACCGGCGAGCCGACCAATCCGATCATCAACGGCCGCGCCGATCTGGTCCGCGGCGATTATGAATTTGCCGGCCGCGAATTCCGTGTCGATCGCGGCGTGTTGCGCTTCAACGGCGAAAGCCCCGCCGACCCCGCGCTCGACATCGTCGCCGCCGCCGACACGCAGGGGTTGAACGCGACGATCCGCGTCGCCGGCACCGCGACCCGCCCCGAAATCAGTTTCCAGAGCGTGCCGGCCCTGCCCGAGGACGAACTGCTGTCGCGGCTGCTGTTCGGCACCTCGATCACCAATCTGTCGGCGCCCGAAGCGTTGCAACTCGCCGCCGCCGTCGCCGCGCTCCAGAATGGCGAGGGTGGTCTCAACCCGATCAATGCCGTCCGCCGTGCGGCCGGCCTCGACCGCCTGCGCATCCTGCCCGCCGATCCGCAGACGGGGCAGGGGACGTCGGTCGCGGCCGGCAAATATCTGACGCGGCGTTTCTATGCCGAAATCGTCACCGACGGGCAGGGCTATTCCGCCACCCGCATCGAGTTCCAGGTGACCCGCTGGCTGTCGCTATTGGCGTCGATTTCGACGCTGGGCCGCCAGAGCACCAACGTGCGCATTTCGCGGGACTACTAGTCCCCTCGACTCACTCCGTTCGGTTCGAGCAGCTTCGAGCTTGTCGAGAAGCGTCCGTCGAGAACGCGCCACCGCCCTTTCCTACAAACCGGCGGACGGTCAGAATGCCCGCGCTCTTTGACACGTCCAGCCCATCAATGCCTTCTCGACGTTGCTCGAAGCAAACGGGGGAAAAGTTACTTACGCAGGAAAGCCACACACCGCACAAACCGTGCACGAATGTGAACTTCGTGAACTTTGACCCGCTCAAACCACCGCGCGCACCGGCACGGCCGCGCTGTACAGGCTCTTGCCCGCCTCGTCGCGCAGGTCGAACGACAACAGGTCGCCCGCCACCTGCACCATGCCGAATCCGGCCGCCGCGCGGCAGAAGCGCGTGCCTTCGACCGGCGATACCGGCCGCGCCTCCATGCCCCCGCCGCACTGGATCATGTCGATCCCGTCGCGGCGGATATGCTGCAGGTCATGGTCGTGCCCGGCGATATAGGCCTGCACACCGTGCCGATTCAGGATCGGTAGCACCTGCGCGATGATCTCCGGCTGATCGCCATGGCCGCTGCCGCCCGAGCGGATCGGATGGTGGCCGGTGACCAGCTTCCATTTCGCCCGCGACTGCGACAGCGCATGGTCGAGCCACGCCAGCTGCGCCTTCGTATCCTGCGACCGGGTATTGCTCCCGATCAGGCCGTCATTGTCGCGATAGCGCCCGACGAAGGGCGAGGTGTCGATCGCGAACAGATCGGCATCGGCGCGGACCAGCGCCGCATCGGCGACCTGATAATAGCGCGCCGGCATCCGCCACCGCTTGCTGCGCGTCGCATAGTCGAGCTGCGCCTGCGGATTGCCGCGATAGTCATGATTGCCGAGCAGGGCATACCACGGCACCTGCAACGCCGGGTGAGTATAGACCCCCTCGAACACCGACTGCCATAGCGGGTCGTCGACCGACGCCACCCCGTCGCTGTAGAAATTGTCGCCGATCGCCAGCACGAAGTCGCTCCGCGCCGCCGCCGCCGCCCGACCCATCGCCGCCGCGACATGATGCTGTTCCGGCGTGTCGCGGCCCCAGTCGCCGAGCACGGCGAAGGTCGCGCCTTTCGGCTGCTTCTCTCGCGCCGCGGCGGCGGGCGGTACGGTCAGCCCGGCGGCCCCGACGGCGAACCCGCTCAACAATGTCCGGCGGTCGAGAAGGATGGTCATGCGGGCAGGTCCTGCTGGCGGGTTGGTGGGAAGCGATAAGACACGGGGATGTGACGTTTCTGTGGCAGGCGCTGCGGTTGCGGTCGGTGGCAGTGTCGCCTGAACGTAACCGCCGGATCTCTGCCGCGCGCCGATGGGGACTTTCGATCGAACATGGTCGCCCGCACTCTTCGACGCTTTTGGCGTCTTTTCCTTCTCCCGGCGGGAGAGGGTGGGAACGGCCCAGCCGCGAAAGGGTGAGGTGATTCTTCAGCGGTTGCCGCCGAACCCCGACCGCGCGAGCCGTCGGTCCCGGTCAAGCCTCAACGGGCAAGGAAAAAGGCGCCGGGATCGCTCCCGACGCCTTTCTCATCTCTGCGCGACGTGGCCAAGCCACGTCGTCGGTCCTCGCCCTGAGGCGAGGCCGGCCGACAGCGCGTATGGCGCTTTGCGCCACCGGCTGTCGGCACGACAGCCTTACGCGCTGTAGTACATGTCATATTCGACCGGGCTCGGGGTCATTTCCCAGCGAGCCACTTCGCCGCGCTTGATCTCGATATAGGCTTCGATCTGGTCCTTCGAGAACACGTCGCCCTTCAGCAGATAGTCGTAATCGGCTTCGAGGCTGTCGAGCGCTTCGCGCAAGCTACCGCACACGGTCGGGACCTGCGCGAGTTCTGCCGGCGGCAGGTCGTACAGGTTCTTGTCCATCGCCTCGCCCGGATGGATCTTGTTCTGGATGCCGTCGAGGCCGGCCATCATCAGCGCCGCATAGGCGAGATACGGATTGGCCATCGCGTCGGGGAAGCGGACTTCGACGCGCTTCGACTTGGGACCCGTGCCGTACGGGATGCGGCACGATGCCGAACGGTTGCGCGCCGAATAGGCGAGCAGCACCGGCGCTTCGTAACCCGGGACCAGGCGCTTGTAGCTGTTGGTCGTCGGGTTGGTGAAGGCGTTCACCGACTTCGCATGCTTGATGATGCCGCCGATGAAATACAGGCACATGTCCGACAGGCCGGCATAGCCGTCGCCGGCGAACAGCGGCGACCCGCCGTTCCAGATCGAGAAGTGGGTGTGCATGCCCGAGCCGTTATCTTCCTTGATCGGCTTCGGCATGAACGTCGCGGTCTTGCCATAGGCATGGGCGACCTGATGCACGACATACTTGTAGATCTGCATGCGATCGGCGGTCGTGGTCAGCGTGCCGAAGGTCAGGCCCAGTTCGTGCTGCGCGGCGGCGACTTCGTGGTGATGCTTGTCGCAGGGCAGGCCCATTTCGAGCATGGTGCTGACCATCTCGCCACGGATGTCGACGGCCGAGTCGACCGGTGCGACCGGGAAATAGCCGCCCTTGGCGCGGGGACGGTGGCCCATATTGCCGGCTTCGTACTCACGACCCGAATTGCCCGGCAGTTCGATGTCGTCGATCTTGTAATAGCTGGTCGAATAGCTGTTCTCGAACCGGACGTCGTCGAACATGAAGAATTCGGCTTCCGGGCCGACATAGACGGTGTCGCCGATGCCGGTGGTCTTCAGATACGCCTCGGCGCGCTTCGCGGTCGAGCGCGGGTCGCGGGCATAGAGTTCGCCGGTCGACGGCTCGACCACGTCACAGAAGATGACCAGCATCGGCGTCGCCGAGAACGGATCGGTATAGACCGCGTCCAGATCAGGCTTGAGCACCATGTCGGACTCGTTGATCGCCTTCCAGCCCTCGATCGACGAACCGTCGAACATCAGGCCGTCGGTCAGCTCGTCCTCGCCCAGGATCGACGCGACCATGGTGAGGTGCTGCCACTTGCCCTTGGGATCGGTGAAGCGAAGATCGATCCATTCGATCTCCTCGTCCTTCACGCGCTTCAGGATGGTGCTGGCGGAAGTAGCCATCGAAAACTGCCCTTTCTGATTAAACCCCGCATTCCGACGCAACGTATCGTGCCGGAACGCCCCTCGATTCGAAACTTTGCTGCGCTGCGTCAGATCGCGTCGTCGTTGCGCTCACCCGTGCGGATGCGCAAGGCGGTCTCGACCGGAATGACGAAAATCTTTCCGTCGCCGATGCGGCCGGTCTGTGCGGCGGCCGCGATCGCCTCGACGACGCGTTCGGCAAGGCTGTCCTCGACCACGACTTCCAGCTTCACCTTGGGCAGGAAGTCGACGACATATTCGGCACCGCGATACAGTTCGGTATGGCCTTTCTGCCGGCCGAATCCCTTGGCTTCGGTCACGGTGATGCCGCTCACGCCGACTTCGTGCAGCGCCTCCTTCACCTCATCCAGCTTGAACGGCTTGATGATGGCCTCGATCTTCTTCATGCGCCTTGCCGATCCCCTCGGACACGGCCGGTCTGGCCGTTTACGTCCCGTTAAACAAAGATTGTGCCAACCGGCGATTCGCCTCGGCTACGATCATCGGGGATTTGGTCGGGGGTGTCGATATTGCCCGCAGAAGGGGCAGGGTGCCGGTTTTTCGGGCAGCGATTTTGAGAAATCCTCCCCGGCACGGGGAGGGGGACCATGCGCAGCATGGTGGAGGGGGGCCTCCTCCTCCACGACGGTTGCGTTTTGCGGAAACCCCCCTCCACCAGCCTGCGGCTGGTCCCCATCCCCGTGCCGGGGAGGAATTTACAGATACGGCGGCTTCGTGTAGCCCTTCGGACTGAGCGTAAAGATCTCGCAGCCATCCTCGGTAATGCCGATCGAATGTTCGAACTGCGCCGACAGCGAGCGGTCGCGGGTCACCGCCGTCCAGCCATCGTCGAGCATCTTCACGTCGGGCCGGCCGATATTGATCATCGGCTCGATGGTGAAGAACATGCCCGGCCGCAGCTCCGGCCCGGTCCCTGGACGGCCGGCATGGATCACTTCCGGCGCGTCATGGAACAGCCGGCCCAGGCCGTGGCCGCAGAAATCGCGGACCACGCCATAGCGGTGCGATTCGGCATTGCGCTGGATCGCGTGCGCGACATCACCCATCCGGTTGCCGGGCTTCGCCTGTTCGATACCGATCATCAGGCATTCATAGGTCACGTCGACCAGCTTGCGCGCCTTGATCGGCACATTGCCGACCAGATAGGTGCGGCTGCTGTCGCCATGCCAGCCGTCGAGCAGCGGGGTGACGTCGATATTGGCGATGTCACCGTCCTTCAGCGTCCGGTCCGACGGGATGCCATGGCATACGACATGGTTGATCGAGATGCAGGTCGAATGTGCATAGCCGCGATAGCCGAGCGTCGCGGGCACCGCGCCGCCCTCGCGCATCAGGCGGAAGATGATCGCGTCCAGCTCGGCAGTGGTGACGCCCGGTACGACATGCGGCGTAATCTCGTCGAGAATATGCGCGGCCAGCCGCCCGGCGCGGCGCATCCCTTCGAACCCGGCGGCATCGTGCAGCTTGATCGCGCCGGTCCGGGCCAGCGGCATATCGGTGGTGACGGTCTGATATTCGGTCATTACGCCCATATAAGCGAGGAAGTGGTGCTAGGCGAGGGTGGGCCGCCACGCTATGTCCGCGCGCATGACCGACCGCATCTGGACCGCCGCTTTGATCGTCATCGGTGACGAAATCCTGTCCGGCCGGACGCAGGACAAGAATATCGCGCAGTTGGCCAGCTGGCTGAACGTGCAGGGCATAAGGCTGGGCGAGGTCCGCGTCGTCGCCGATCGCGAGGAAGCGATCGTCGAGGCGGTCAACATCCTGCGCGCGCGCAACGATTATGTCTTCACCACCGGCGGCATCGGCCCGACCCATGACGACATCACCGTCGACTCGATCGCGGCGGCGCTGGGCGTGCCGGTCATCGTCCATCCCAAGGCACGCGCGATCCTCGAAGCCTATTACGAGACGCGCGGCGGCTTGACCGACGCCCGGTTGCGCATGGCACGGGTGCCCGAGGGCGGCGACTTGATTGAAAACCGCATGTCGGGAGCGCCGGGCATCCGTATCGGCAACATCTTCATCATGGCCGGCGTGCCGCATATCGCCGCCGCGATGCTCGACAGCCTTACGGGCACGCTGGAGGGCGGCCGGCCGGTCGTCTCGGCGACGCTCGGCTGCTGGGTCGGCGAAAGCGAGGTTGCCGACATCCTGCGCGACGTCGAGCGCGCGCATGACGGCGTCGCGATCGGCAGCTACCCGTTCTTTCGCGAAGGTCGCACCGGCGCGAACTTCGTCGTGCGCGCCACCGATACGGCCGTGGTCGACGCGTGTATCGCCGATCTGGCCGAGCGGTTGCGCACCGCCGGGCGCGAGCCGGTGACTGGCGGAATCTGAGCGAAGCCCAGTTGCAAGGCCGCCGTCCTCCCGATATGTCGGACTAATAACCCATCAGGAGAGCGACGTTGGCTAACGCCCCGACCCGCATCGCGTTGGCCGGTATCGGCAAGATCGCGCGCGACCAGCATATCCCGCACATTGCCGCCAGCCCCGATTTCGAACTGGTCGCCGCCGTCACCGGCCACAGCGCGCCCGAGGGCGTGCCCGGCTTCAGGACGATCGCCGAGATGATGGCATCGGTGCCCGATGTACAGGCGATCTCGATCTGCACCCCGCCGCGCGGCCGGCTGAACCTGATCCAGCAGGCGCTCGACCACGGGCTCGACGTCATGATCGAAAAGCCGCCCGCCGCGACCCTGTCCGAGGCGCAGGCCTTTGCGAAGGCCGCCGAAGCGGCCGGCAAGCTGTTGTTCGCGACATGGCATTCGCGCGAGGCCGCCGCCGTGGAGCCGGCGCGTGCATGGCTCGCCGAGCGCACCATCCGCCGGGTCGAGGTCAATTGGAAGGAAGACGTCCGCGTCTGGCATCCGGGACAGGCATGGATCTGGGAACCGGGCATCGGCGTGTTCGATCCGGGCATCAACGCGCTGTCGGTCATCACCCGTATCCTGCCGCGCCCGTTGCTGCTCGACGCCGCCGAACTACGCTTCCCGTCGAACCGTGACGCGCCGATCGCCGCCGATCTCGACTTCACCGACACCGCCGGGGTGCCAGTGCGAGTCGAATTCGATTTCGACCAGACCGGACCGCAGACGTGGGACATCGATGTCGAAACCGACAACGGCCATCTGAAGCTGTCGATGGGCGCATCGCAGATGGCGGTCGACGGGGTCGCGGTCGACGTCGGCGACGAACCCGAATATGCCCGCCTCTATCGCCGCTTCGCCGAATGCCTGCGCGACCGGGTGAGCGACGTGGACCTGTCGCCTTTCGTCCATGTCAACGACGCGTTCCTGCTGGGCCGCCGGGTGACGGTGGGGGAATTCAGCGAGTAACGACCGGTCCGCGCGCCATCGCATCGGCGATGGCGTCGCGGGCGCGGCCGGCGACCGCCTTGCGCCCCAGTCCGGCCGGATCGAACGGCGGCAGGAACTGGATCGTCAGCCCGATCCGGCCCGGTCGCGCGAGGATACGCGCGGCATTGGTCGTGCCCGGTTCGTCGCCGATCCACGCGACCTCGTGCGCATCGCCGTAATCGAGATAGACCGGCTGCACCCGCAGGCCCGGCGGCGGCGGATCGATCGCACCGAGCAGCGCGGCCTTGAACGGCAGCAATTCGCCCGGATGTGCCGTCGTCCCTTCCGGAAACACCGTCACCGGATGATCGGCGAGCAGCGCCTGCCGTAGCGTATCGATCTGCCGCGCTACCCCCAGCCGGTCGCCGCGGTCGACAAACAACGTGCGGTTGAGCGTACACAGCCACCCGACCAGTGGCGCATCGCGCAATTCGCCCTTTGCGACGAACGCGCTGCCGCTGGCCCCGGCAATGGCAAGAATGTCGATCCAGCTCTGGTGATTGGCGAGATACAGCACGTCGCGCGCGACCGGCGTGCCGATCACGGTCGTCCGTACCCCCACCACCCGGGCAATCGCTCCGAGGAAGCGCGGTGGCCATGGCGAGCGCAACCGCACCATTCGCCAGAGGCCATGCAGTATCAGGTAGAGAAGCAGTGTCGCCAGCATCGCTGCCGCACGCGCCGTCAATCGCAGGCGCGCGCCGGGCGACATGCGATCAGCCCTTGCGTTCGAGGCTGACGCCGTAAAGTTCCATACGGTGATCGACGAGGCGGAAGCCGAGGCGCTCGGCGATCTGCTTCTGCAGCAATTCCAGTTCGGGATCGACGAACTCGATGACCCGCCCGCTTTCGACGTCGATCAGATGGTCGTGATGCGCTTCGGGTGCCGGCTCGTACCGGGCGCGCCCGTCGCCGAAATCATGGCGGTCGAGAATGCCGGCCTCTTCGAACAGGCGGACGGTGCGATACACTGTCGCGATCGAAATGCCCGGATCGATCGCCGATGCCCGCTCATAGACCTTCTCGACATCGGGATGGTCGTCGGCTTCGGACAGCACGCGTGCGATCACGCGGCGCTGTTCGGTGATGCGCAGCCCTTTTTGTTGGCACAATGCTTCGAGGTCGATCTTGCGGGGCATGCGGTCCTGTACGTCCAGAGGAGGTGCGCCGACACTAACGCGCCCTGCCGCCGAGTGAAAGCCGCTAAGTGGCGTCGGGGCCGTCATCGGTCCGAACCGACGCGGCCCCGCGCGGATCAACGCGTGCGGCGTTGCGTGCCCAGACCGATTTTCTTCGCCAGCGTGCGACGCTGTTCGGCATAGTTGGGCGCGACCATCGGATAGTCGGCGGGCAGGTTCCACTTGGCGCGATATTGTTCGGGCGTAAGATTGTAATGCGTCATCAGGTGACGCTTGAGCATCTTGAGCTTCCGTCCATCCTCCAGACAGACGATGAAGTCGGGCTTCACCGACGCGCGCACTGGCACCGCCGGTTCGGCGGGCGGGGCGACGGGTTCGGCCGGCGTGCCGAGGTCGTTCAAGGCGTCGTGTACGCTGCGGATCAGGACGGCGATATCGCCGACATCGACATGATTATTCCCGACATGCGCCGCCACGATGTCCGCGGTCAGGGCAATGAGCGTGTCGTCGCGCTCCGCGTGGATGTCCATTCTATTCCCTCTTTACTCAACCGCCCGAGCGGTTCCCGCCTGATATCGGACCAGAATGGAGGCGGTGCAACAATATTCCCGACTTTTTTAGAATATCGCCGACGTCATTCAGCCTCTGTTACATTTTCGCCGGAACGGGGTCGGAAAGCGATCGGACATAGGTATGGGCGTCAAACCGTTCGCCGCTGCGACCGCCATAATAGTTGCGACGTTCGCCGCATTTGACGAAGCCTTCGCCGACATATAACCGCGTTGCATCGTTCCCGGCGCGCATCTCCAGACAGACACGCACCGCACCCCGCGACCGCGCTTCGGCAACCGCGCGTTGCAGCAGCGCCCGCCCGATCCCGCAGCCGCGCCGGTCGGGCAGAACCGCGAGCAACAGCAATTCGGCGTCGTCGGCGACCGTCCGCGTCAGCGCGAAACCCGCCAGGCCGTCCGCATCCTGCGCCAGCGTCAGCCAGACTCCCGGCAGCGACAGCATGCCAAGGCATTGCGAGGCCGTCCATGCCTCGCCGAAGCGCGGGTCGAACGCCGCCTGCATGACGCGGTCGACCGCGTCGACATCGGCGGCACTGCCCGTCGCCAGCGCGATGGCGCTCCGCACGTCGCTCATGCGCGTACGCTCGGCACTGCATCGGGCGCCCGGCCATAGAGCGGGGCGGGGGGCAAGCTGCGCTGTTCGGCGCTCAGCAATATCGCATCGGCAGCGTCCGGCAGGCGATCGCAGGCGGGCAGGGCGGGGTCGATCGTCCGCAACCGGGCAAGGCCCTGACCGACCACGCGCCGGCCGTGCAACGCGGCAACGGCATCGTCCGGTTTGCGGGAGATGGCGGGGCCATCGGCGATCAGCGCACCGTCGAATCCCTGCTGGAACACTTCACCATGGCCGCCGTCGAGCACCGCGACGATCGCATCGCCGGGCTGTTCGGCCAATGCGGCGGCGGCGATCGATGCCAGCGACGAATAGCCATGCACCGGCACGCCCCAACCGATGCCGAGTCCGCGCGCCGCCGCCAGCCCGACGCGGACGCCCGTGAAACTGCCCGGCCCGCAATCGACGAGGATCGCATCGGCGCGGCCGTGGCCGGGTAGTCCGGCAATGATCGGCACCAGTCGTTCGGCATGGCCGCGCCCGACCACGACATGGTCGCGCGCGATCACCGCGCCATCCTCGATCAATGCCACCGAACAGGCGGCAGTGGCGGTTTCGATGACGAGCGTCCGCACGTACGCGTCAGACGACCCGGTTGAACTTCGCGAAATCGGGCCGGGGCGACCGCGGGTGCAATGTGTTCCTGTCGCCATAGCCGAGCGTCGTGATGAAATTGGCATGGACCGATGGCGTGTCGGCAAAGAACGCCTTGTCGACCGCGCCGGCATCGAACCCCGACATCGGTCCGGTATCCAGCCCCAGCGCGCGCGCGGCGAGGATCAGATAGGCACCCTGCAACGACGAATTGCGGAATGCCGATGCCTGCCGCAACTCGGCATTGCCGTCGAACCACGATTTGGCGTCGGCATGCGGGAGCAGTTCGGGCAGATACTGGTGAAACTCGGTATCCATGCCGATGATCGCCGTGACCGGCGCGGCGCGGATCTTGTCCGGGTTCGTGCCGGTGGCACATGCCGCCAGCTTTTCCTTCGCCTCTGCCGAGCTGCACCACAGGATGCGTGCGGGCAGCTGATTGGCGCTGGTCGGACCCCATTTCATCAGGTCCCAGATCGCCTGAAGATCGGCGTCGGTCACCGGCCGGTCGGTATAATGATTGAAGGTCCGCGCGCTGCGGAACAGGGTATCGAGCGCCTGATCGTCGAGCTTGGCCATTAGACTGCACGAACCTCCGTGACTTCGGGAACATAATATTTGAGCAGTTGCTCGATCCCGTTCTTGAGCGTCGCACTCGACGATGGGCAACCGGAACAGGCCCCTTGCAGCTGCAGATAGACCTTGCCCTGGTCGAAGCCGCGATAGACGATGTCGCCGCCGTCATTGGCGACCGCGGGGCGGACGCGGGTCTCGATCAGTTCCTTGATCTGTTCGACGATATCGGCATCGGCAGGATCGTCGGTGAAGCTCGTCTCTTCGGCCGGTACCGAAAAGCCCGCGCTCCCGGTCGGGTTGAACAACGGCATGCGTCCGCCGAAATGATCGAGCATCAATGCCAGCACATCGGGCTTCAGGTCGGCCCATTCGCTACCCGGCGCCTTGGTCACCGACACGAAGTCGCGGCCGAAGAAGACGCCGACCACATCGCCCAGCGCGAACAGCTGCGTCGCGAGCGGCGATGCCTCGGCCTCTTCGGGGCTGGCGAAATCGCGGGTGCCCGCGTCCATCACGACCTGCCCGGGCAGGAACTTCAGCGTCGCCGGATTGGGCGTGGATTCGGTCTCGATCAACATGGCGCTCATTTGGCGTCCGGCGGACAAGGGATCAAGGGCAGGACATGGAAACGCTCCGTTGATGGGGAAGCGCGGCGCGTTGCCTCGATCGTTACGCTCCTGTACGAGCCGGCAACTGCAAGAGGGGAAGGCACCCGTGATCGAGACGCATCTGGCGAAATTGCGCGCGCGCGACACGATTTCGGTGGAGGAGGAACGGGTGATCCGTGACTCGCTGGGGGAGGTGCGCTCGCTGCCGACGCAGCATACCTGCATCCGCGCCGGCGAACGCCTGCATTCCAGCACGCTGTTGCTGGAAGGATTAATGTGCCGGTACAAGGATTTGCCAGGCGGTGATCGGCAGATCACCGAACTGCATGTCGCCGGCGACTTCCTCGACCTGCACAGCTTCTCGCTGAAGCAGCTCGACCATAATGTCATGACCCTCACGCCGTGCCGGGTCGTGCTGGTCCCGCATGCGAAGCTGAAGGACATTACCGAACAGCATCCGCATCTGGCACGCGTCTACTGGTTCCTGACCGCACTCGATGCCGCGATCCACCGCGAATGGGAATTGTCGCTCGGCCGGCGCAGCGCGATCCAGCGTATCGCGCACCTGATCTGCGAATTGCGCGTCCGGCTGGGACTGATCGGGCAGGCCGATGACGATGGCTTCGGACTGCCGCTGACGCAGGCCGACCTGTCCGATTGCACCGGGCTGACCCCGGTGCACGTCAACCGGACGCTGCGCGACCTGCGGGAGCGTGGCCTGATGGATTTTCGCGGGCGGCGCGTGACGATCACCGACCTGCCGGGATTGCAGGCGATCGCCGAATTCGACGATTCCTACCTGTATCTGCGTCGCGAAGACCGCTGATACCGAAACTGAGCGGACGCTGAACGGCGGAACCCCGACAGCTTTATATTTCGCGCCGTTTGTCGATACTGGTCGGGGCGTTGCAACGACGCTACACCTTGGCGCATGGCATTTCCGTTCCGCTTGGCCACGGGCGCGTTTTCGACCCTGGCCCTGATCGCCGCGCCGCTTGCTGCGCAGACCCCGCCCGCATCGCCGGCCCCCGTCCGCCAACTCCCCCCGCTCGAACCGGTGGCGCAGGGGCCGGACACGCCATGGCTGTTCAAGGGTAGCGACATTCCGCCCGACCGGTCCTGGACCTATGGGGTACTGTCCAACGGTCTGAAATATGCGGTGCGCAAGAATGGCGTACCGCCGGGGCAGATCGCGATCCGCGTCGCGATCGGCGCCGGCTCGCTCATGGAAACCGACAGCGAACGCGGCTTCGCCCACCTGATCGAGCATCTGTCGTTCCGTGGTTCGGCCTATGTCCCCGATGGCGAATCGAAACGGGTGTGGCAGCGGCTCGGCGTCACCTTCGGCTCCGACAGCAACGCATCGACCAGCTTCACGCAGACGGTCTACAAGCTCGACCTGCCATCGGCGACGCCCGCCGGCCTCGACGAGAGCATGAAGATCCTGTCGGGGATGATGACCGAACCGACGCTCAGCCAGGCGGCACTCGACGCCGAGCGGCCGGTCGTCCTGTCCGAACAGCGCGAGCAGCCGGGGCCGCAGGTGCGGCTGGGCGATGCGACCCGTGCGCTGT
This sequence comes from Sphingomonas lacusdianchii, assembly GCF_022664395.1. Taxonomy (GTDB): domain Bacteria; phylum Pseudomonadota; class Alphaproteobacteria; order Sphingomonadales; family Sphingomonadaceae; genus Sphingomonas; species Sphingomonas lacusdianchii. The sequence continues at coordinate 191,980 of NZ_JAKRET010000002.1, forward strand.
TCTTTGCCGGACAGCCACTCGCCGACCGCTCGCCGATCGGCAATGTCGATACGCTGCAAGCCGCCACCGCTGCCAGCGTCAAGGCGTTCCACGACCACTGGTATCGTCCCGACCGCGCGATCATCGTCATCGCCGGCGACGCCGATCCGGCGATCCTCGAAGCGATGGTGAAGAAGCATTTCTCCGCTTGGGCCGGCACAGGCCCGGCACCGGCCGAGCCGAAATTCGGATCGCCCAAGGCCGACGAACCGGTCGCGGCGACGGTCAGCGAACCGACCATCCCGACGCTGTTGCAGATGGCGGTGCTCAGGCCGTGGACGGTCGGCGACGACACGATCGTGTTCAATCAGGAGCGGATGATTGACCAGATCGGGTTGCGGATACTCAACCGGCGGCTGGAGAGTCGGGCGCGCAGTGGCGGCAGTTTCATCTCCGCGGGCGCCAATCTCGACGACGTGTCGCGATCGGCGAACATCACGCAGGTGTCGATCCTGCCGCTGGGCGACGACTGGGCGGCAGCTTTGCGCGACGTGCGACAGGCGATCGCCGATGCGATCCGCACCCCGCCGACCCAGGCCGAGATCGACCGCGAGGTCGCCGAGATCCGCGCCGGCATGGAAAACGAGGTCCGTACCGCGCCGGTGACGGCGGGCGCGCTGCTCGCCGATAATCTGATCGCCGCGACCGATATCCGCGAGACCGTGGCCGGGCCGGAAACGTCGCTGCGTATCTTCGAAGGCGCGGTGACCAAGAAGTTCTTCACCCCCGCCCGGGTGCAGGCGGCGACGAAGAAGGTGTTCGAAGGGACCGCCACCCGCGCGCTGGTCAACACCCGCACTCCCGATCCGACGACGCTGGCGAAGCTGACCGCCGCGCTCAACGAAAAGGTCACCGGCACCAACGCGAAGCGCGGCGGGCAGGCGGCGATCGGCTTCGATCGCCTCGCCCCGCTCGGCAAGCCCGGCACGATCGCCACGCGCAGCATGGCGCTCCCCGATCCGCCGGTCGAGCGCGTCGACTTCGCCAATGGATCGTCGCTGCTGCTGTTCCCGAACGAGTCCGAGACGGGCAAGGTCTATGTCCGGGTCCGCTTCGGCCGGGGACTGAACGCGCTGCCCACCGATCGCCGGACCCCGGCCTTCGCCGCCGATCTCGCGCTGGTCGCCTCGGGCATCCAGACGCCGAAAGGCGTGCTGGGGCAGGAGGAACTCGACCGGCTGACCGGCGGGCGGCAGATCGGATTGTCGTTCGGCATCGACGACGACGCCTTCATCATGGCCGGCACGACCACCGCCGCCGACCTGACCGATCAGTTGAAGCTGATCGCCGCCAAGCTGCAATCGCCGGCATGGGACCCCAGGCCAGTGGCGCGGGCGCGGGCGGTGATGCTCGCCAGCTACGACGCGCTGGGTGCTTCGCCCGACGGCGTCATGGGCCGCGATCTCGAAGGACTGCTGCACGCCGGCGACGCACGCTGGGTCAGCCCCGACCGCAAGGATATCGAAGCGCTGACCCCCGCCAGCTTCAAGGCGTTCTGGGCGCCGCTGCTCGCGACCGGCCCGATTGAGGTGCAGGTGTTCGGCGACGTCCCGCAACAGGCGGCGATCGATGCAGTCGCCGCGACGATCGGGGCCATGACCAAGCGCCCGGCGGATACCAGCCCGCCACCGTCGGTCCGATTCCCCGAACATGTCGCGCAGCCGGTGACGCGCACCCATGGCGGCCAGCCCAATCAGGCGGCGGCGGCGATCGCATGGCCGACCGGCGGCGGCAGCGCCGGCCTGACCGAAAGCCGCAAGCTGGAGGTGCTGGCGGCGGTGTTCCGCGACCGCCTGCTCGACCGGCTGCGCAGCCAGGCGGGGGTCAGCTATTCGCCGAACGTCGACAATAACTGGCCGGTCGGGCTGCCGGGCGGCGGGCGGATCATGGCGATCGGCATGGTGCCGCCCGACCGGACCGGCTTCTTCTTCGACCTCGCGCGCGAACTCGCCGCCGATCTGGTCAAGACCCCCGTGCCGGCCGATGAACTCGACCGCGCCAAGCTGCCGGTGATCCAGCTGATCGCCCGCATGTCGAGCGGCAACATGTTCTGGATGAACCAGACGCAGGGCGGTACCCGCGATCCGGCCCGGCTGGCGGCGATCCCCGGCATCATCAACGACATCCGCGGCACGACGCCCGAGGAATTGCAGGCACTCGCCGCAAAGTACCTTGTCCCCTCCAAGGACTGGTCGATGGCTGTGGTCCCGGAGAAGAAATAATCCTCCCCGCGCTGCGGGGAGGGAGGCCATCCGCAGGATGGTGGAGGGGGGGCGTCCACAGGCGTCCCCCTTCGTTACAAGAAGATCGGTTCACGCGAAGGCGCGAAGGCGCAAAGTAGAGTTGGTTCGCGCAGAGGCGCAGAGGCGCGGAGGGGTTGCGTGCGTTGCTCGATCGCCCGCGTAAGCGGCCTTAGCACTCCGCTGTCCCGTCGCGGACGGTCTCCCGTCCGTAAAGCGCCTGCCCGGAACGCAACCCCTCCGCGCCTCCGCGCGAACCCCTTCCTCTACTTCAAGGAATCAGGCCGCCGCCCGCCGCCGCACCGGCGCGCCGGCCATCACCGCCAGCCCCCAGATCGCAAATCCGCCCAGCGCCAGCCCGGCCCCGACGATCCCGGTGGAGGTCCAGCCATAGCCGGCAGCGATCGCCAGTCCGCCCGCCCATGGCCCGATCGCATTGGCGGTGTTGAACGCCGAATGGTTGAGCGACGCGGCAAGGCTCTGGCCGTGCTCGGCAATATCCATCAGCCGCGTCTGCAGCACCGTGCCGAGCGCACCGCCGATGCCGATCAGGAACACGATCACCAGCATCGACCACAACTGCCCCGCCGCCAGCGGATACAGCGCCAGCGTCGCCGCGCTCCACAACAGCAGCCCGCCCGCGGTCGGCATCAGCGCGCGGTCGGCGAAGCGTGGCACGACCAGATTGCCGACGGTCATGCCGATGCCGAATACCGCCAGCACCACCGGCACCATCGCCGCACCGGCCCCCGTCACCTCGATCAGCGTCGAGGCAAGATAGGTATAGACCGCGAACATGCCGCCGAAGCCGATCGCGCCGATGCCGAGCGTCAGCCACAACTGCCCCGAACGCAGCACGCTCAGTTCGGCAAGCGGGCTGGCCGACCGGTCCGGCCGGTCATGGGGGGCCATCCATGCGACCATCGCCATCGTCGCCGCCGCCAGCACCGCGACGACGCCGAAACCCCAGCGCCACCCGATCGCCTGTCCCAATGCATTGGCGAGCGGCACACCGACGATCGTCGCGGTCGTTAGCCCCAGCATGACCCGCCCGACCGCCTGCGTCCGCTTTTCGGCCGGAACCAGCGACGCCGCGACCAGCGCCGCGATCCCGAAATAGGCACCATGCGGCAACCCGCTGAAGAACCGCGCCACCAGCATCGCGTCGTAATTCGGCGCGAGCGCGCTCGCCGCATTGGCGATACCGAAACACGCCATCAGCGCGATCAGCACCGTCCGCCGCGCCATCCGCGCGGTCAGCACCGCCAATAGCGGCGCGCCGACCACCACGCCCAGCGCATAGGCACTGATGACATGCCCCGCCGTCGGTTCGTCGATGCCCAGCCCGGGCGCGAAGAAGGGCACGAGGCTCATCGTCGCGAACTCGGTCGTCCCGATCGCGAAACCGCCGAGCGCAAGCGCAAGGTGGACGAGGGCAGGGTTACGGGTCACGGGCACGCTCCTTGCTGCGACGCAGCATTTCACAGCGGGCCATATGGGAGGGGATGGCGATCGATCAACCGGTCAAACGGCTATCCATACGTATTCGTCATTTTAGGGCCTTGAGGATGCCTTGGGCGGCTTCACCGTAGAAGGAGCTAATATCGAACCACAATTCGCGATCTTTGCCATCGGCATCGGTACCCATCAGCATGTCGAACATCCTCCCATCCTGTTCGATCAGCGCCTGCCCACGAGTTCGCACGCCGAGCTTGCGGGCGATCTGATATTCTTCGGCGACGCTGTCGACCTTGTAGGCGGTTGCCGCCGACGCGCCATCACGACCGACATTCGCCTTTTCCAGCCGACGCGGCAGTCGTGGGTCGACCAGTTCGGCCGGCGTTCCGGTGAACGCGAGAAGGAGAGCCAGCAGCATGATTTTTTCCCCCGGTTTTTGCGAAGGCTGTCGCAAGCGGGTCTTGCCGTCAATCGGGAAGAGTGATGCTATCGCAAGTTATTCCATTTTAAATCAATGTCGTACGTCGGTGTGCGTTTCGACGCTGCAACAGTGGGATCTTTGCAAAGAGCTTGTGCCAATCCCCGAGCCCTCGCGTGCCTCCGCGAAGGCGGGGGTCCAGAGCCACGCAAAATCAAGGCTTGCGAATGCGGTCCTGGGTCCCCGCCTTCGCTGGGACACGATATAGCGGACTTTCGGCAAGGGTTCGCAAGAGCGGGACCCCGGATCAAGTCCGAGGTGACGATCTGGCTGGTAGGTAACGCCTTCGCCTTTCCGATCGCCGCCAGCCCACAAACGTCTTTCCTACAGCCCGGACCGCATGCGATGCCCGAGGCGCACTCTGTCTCACCATCGATCCCGCATCGCCGCCCTCGCCAGCCGAGCGCGCGCCGCGCAACATGCGCGCGAGTGTGAACTTCGTGAACTTTGGCGCCGCGTCACCCCCGGTACAACGCGTCCAGCCGTTCGCCATACACGTCCTTCAACACATGCCGCCGGATCTTCAGGCTTGGCGTAAGTTGCTGATTTTCGATGGTGAACGGTTCGTCGGCGATGATGAAGCGGCGGATGCGTTCGGTGACCGACAGGTCCTTGTTGACCCGCTCCACCGCCGCGCCCAGCGCCGCGCGATAGTCGCTGTCCTCGCGCAGTCGGGCGAAGTCGCAGCGCGCGCCGCCCTTCGCGCAGAATTGCTGGGTCCAGTCGGCATCGGGCACGATCACCGCGACCATGTAGGGCCGCCGGTCGCCGACGATCATCGCCTGCGCGATTTCGTCCTGCAGGGTCAGCATCCCCTCGACCTTTTGCGGCGCGACATTGTCGCCCTTGTCGTTGACGATGATGTCCTTCTTGCGATCGGTGATGCGGATGCGCCCCCGGTCGTCGATCTCGCCGATGTCGCCGGTGTGCAGCCATCCGTCCTTCAGCACGCGCGCGGTCTCGGCCTCGTTGCGCCAATAGCCGTGCATGACCAGCTCGCCGCGCACGAGGATCTCGCCGTCCTCGGCAATGCGGACTTCGGTATCGGCGAGCGGCGGGCCGACCGTGTCCATCTTGACCCCCGCCGCCGGGCGGTTGCACGAAATGACCGGCGCGGCCTCGGTCTGGCCATAGCCTTGCAGCAGGCACAGTCCCATCGAGTCGAAGAAATTACCGATATCGGGATTGAGCGGCGCGCCGCCCGACACCATCGCCTTCAACCGCCCGCCGAAGCGTTTGGCGACTTTGGGCTTGAGCAGCGTGTCGACCAGCAGCTTGGCCGGACGGTCGGTCAGGCGCGGCCCGCCTTCGCGTGCGCCGATCTCGATCGCCCGATCGAGCAGCCACGTCGACATGCGTCCCTGCTTCTGGATGCCCTTGGTAATGCGCGCCCGCAGCACCTCGAACAGGCGCGGGACTACGACCATCAGCGTCGGGCGCACTTCCTCGATATTGCCCGCCAGCTTGTCGAGCCCTTCGCTGTAATAGATCTGCCCGCCCAGCGCGATCGGGAAATATTGCCCGCCGGTATGTTCATAGGCGTGGCTGAGCGGTAGGAACGACAGGAACACCTCGTCGCGCCAACCGAAGTCCTCGGCGATGACGACGCAGCAGCCATTGACGTTGTGCAGGATCGCGCCGTGATGTTGCATCACGCCGCGTGGGGACCCGCCGGTCCCGGAGGTGTAGATGATGCAGGCAAGGTCCTCGCGCTGCATATCGGCCGCGGCCGCGACCTGCGCTGGATCGGCCGGATGCCGCGCGATCAGATCGTGCCAGTCGTGGAATTCCAGACTGCCCTGCTGCGCGGTCTTCATCGGTTCGATCGTGATGATCTTTTCCGACGAATTGGTCGCGCGCAGCGCGGCGGGCAGGACGGTGCGCGCCAGCTTTTCGGTCGACACGATGATCGCGCAGGCGCCCGAATTCTCGATGATATGCCCATGATCGCGCACGGTATTGGTGACATAGGTCGGCACCGTCACGCACCCCGCCGCCATGATGGCGAGGTCGGAGATGCACCATTCGGGCCGGTTCTCGCTGACCAGCATCACCCGGTCGCCGCGCTTCAGCCCGATCGCCTTCAGCGCGGTCGCCAGGGAGGCGACTTGTCGGGCCGCGTCGGCCCAACTGATCGACACCCACCCGCCGCCGGTCTTGCGCCAGAGGAAGGGCGCATCGCCGCGCTCGCTGGCCCGCGTGAAGAACATCGTGATTAGATTGGGGAATCGTTCGAGCTGCCGGACCATTCGTCATCCTTCTCCAGATGCCAGGGTGTAGGCAGACGCTACGGTCTCGGCAATGTCCGAACATGGTCCGAACGCGGGTGACGGGGCGGATCGTCTTGGTTAGACACGGCAGCCATGAGGAAATTGACGATCGCCGCCGCCCTGCTCGCCACCGTGTCGCTGGGGGGCTGCAACCTGTTGCCGTTCGGCAGGCCCGAGGTCGCGGCCCCCGCTGCGCCTGCCTCCGCCCCCGCCGCCCCGGTCGCGGAACAGCATCAGAAGTTCGTGGTGTCGGCCAATCCGCTGGCCAGCGAAGCCGGCATGGCGGTGCTGCGGCGCGGGGGCAGCGCGGTGGACGCGGCGATCGCGGTACAGGCGATGCTGTCGCTGGTCGAACCGCAGAGTTCGGGCGTGGGCGGCGGTGCGTTCATGACCTATTTCAATGCGAAGACCGGCAAGGTCGAAATCTATGACGGACGCGAGGTTGCCCCTGCCGGCGCGACGCCGACGATGCTGCTGGGTGCGGACGGTAAGCCGCTGCCCTTTGCCGAAGCGGTGCTGGGCGGGCGGGCGACCGGGGTGCCCGGCGCGGTGCGGATGCTGGGGCAGGCGCATGACGACCATGGCACGCTGCCATGGGCCGACCTGTTCGACGATGCCGAGCGGACCGCGCGCAAGGGCTTCGTCATCTCGCCGCGCCTCGGCCGCTTCCTGACCGGGCGCTTCCCCGAGTTGCAGGCGGAGGATGTCCGCCGTTACTTCAAGGGGAAGAACGGGGCGGTGGCCACCACCGGCGACCGGATCAGGAACGGTGCCTATGCCGATTTCCTCAAGCGGCTGGCGAAGCAGGGACCGGATGCGCTCTATACCGGCGAGACGGCGAAGCGCATCGTCGCACGCACGACGACGGGCACGCTGCCGGGCACGATGACGCTCGCCGACCTGGCCGGCTATCGTGCGGTCAAGCGCGATCCGCTGTGCGCGAACTGGCGGGTCTATATCGTCTGCACCCCGCCGCCGCCCTCCAGCGGGGTCGGGCTGATCGAGCTGCTCGGCATTCTCGGCCGCACCGATATCGACCGGCGCGGGCCGAACGATCCGCAAAGCTGGTATCTCTTCGCCGAGGCGAGCCGGCTGATGTACGCCGATCGCGACCTGTATGTCGGCGATCCCAAGTTCGTGAACGTGCCGGTCGCCGGGCTGCTGGCACCGGCCTATCTGTCCGAGCGGGCGAAGCTGATCGGCGCGACCGCCGGTCCGGCGCCCGCGGCGGGGGTCCCGGCTGGCACGGTGACGGCGGCGGCGGACACGACCCGCGAACCGGCGGGAACCTCGCATTTCATCGTCGGCGATGCGGCGGGCAACGTCGTGTCGATGACGACGACGGTCGAAAGCATCTTCGGCAGCGGCCGGATGGTCGACGGCTTCTTCCTGAATAATCAAATGACCGACTTCGCCTTCTCCCCCGTCGATGCGCAGGGCCGCGCCGCCGCGAACGCGGTCGCACCGGGCAAGCGGCCGCGATCGTCGATGACGCCGCTGGTGATGATCGACCGGCAGGGAAAGTTCGCCGGCGCGCTGGGATCGGCGGGGGGCAATGCGATCCTCGCCTATGTCGGCAAGTCGCTGATCGGCGCGGTCGAATGGAAGCTGCCGATGCAGCAGGCGCTGGCGCTCCCCAACCTCGTCGCGCGCGGCGACAGTTTTCAGGGGGAGGTGACGAAATTCTCGCCGGAAATCCTCAGCGCGCTCGCGGCGAAGGGCATCCGCCTGCAGCCGGGGCAGGGCGAGGATTCGGGACTGCACGGCGTGATCGTGCGCGACGGAAAGATCGATGGCGGCTTCGATCCGCGGCGTGAGGGCAAGGTGATCGTCGAGTAGACTGGTTCACGCGAAGGCGCGAAGGCGCGAAGGGTTGCGAACGAGGCGATACCTCCGCGACCGGAAGACCTTATCCTTCGTTGCCGCGACGGAAGAGGCCGCTGACGCGGATAAGGTTGCCAACGGCACCAGTTCCTTCGCGTCTTCGCGCCTTCGCGCGAACCGCTACTTCTTCCGCCGCGCCTGCGCGAAATGCTCCGCCCGTTCGAGCAGCAGCGTCAGATCCTCCGGCGCAATGTCGAACGCATCCGGCGTTTCGGCCAGCGCCGCGTCGATGTCCTCGACCCGGATCCCGCCCGGCTCCACCGCCGCTGCAACTGCAACCGGGGAGGCCGGCTCGTGCGGATAGCTGAGCGCGGTCATGCGGTGATAGAAAATGCCGATCGACACCAAAGCGATCGAATTGATCCCGACCGGCGCGAAGGCGAACGCATAGCCCGCGTCGTGGATACCTGCGCTGCCGATCACCGCGGTCAGCGCCGCCGCCCCGCCCGGCGGGTGCAGGCAGCGGCACAGCGACATGGCGAGGATCGCGCAGCCGACCGCGACCCCGGCGGCGACGGTGACGTTCGGGATCGCCTGAAACGCCGCCACGCCGACCAGCGTCGACAGGATATTGCCCCCGACCACCGGCCAGGGCTGCGCCAGCGGACTGGCCGGGACCGCGAACGCCAATACCGCCGAGGCGCCCAGCGGCGCGACGATGATCGGCAGGTCGCCTTCGATCCACGGCACCTGCGAACACACGACCATGGTCAGCGCGATACCGATCGCGGCACCGATACAGGCGACCAGCCGCCGCCCGAACCCGGCATTGGCGAGCAGTGGCCGGAACAGCGGGATCACAGCCCGTCGACGATCCGCCGGGCGAGGCCGGGCCCTTCATAGACCAGCGCACTGTACAGCTGGACGAGGCTGGCCCCGGCATCGAGCCGCCGCCGCGCTTCGTCCGCCGACCCGATCCCGCCCGCCGAGATCAGCGGGATCGCGCCGCCGGCGATCTCGCGCGCCTCGACCAGCTTGGCCAGCGCGAGCGGGGCGAGCGGCGCGCCCGACAGCCCGCCGGTTTCCTTGGCATTCCCCGACCGAAGCGTTTCGGGACGCGATATGGTCGTGTTCGACACGATCAGCGCATCGACCCCGCCATCGACCGCCGCGCGGATCGCGACTGCCAGCCCGTCGCGCGACAAATCGGGCGCGACCTTCAGGAACAGCGGCACCCGCTTGCCCCCGACATGGCGCGCGGCGTCGCTGGCGGCGATCAACTGCCCCAGTTCGGGCTGCGATTGCAGGTCGCGCAAGCCCGGCGTGTTCGGGCTGGAGATGTTGATGGTGACATAGTCGGCGAGCGGCGCGGCCTTCGCGACGGCCGTCCCGTAATCGGCGATACGGTCGGTCGAATCCTTGTTCGCGCCGACATTGATGCCGATGATGCCGGGGCGGGGGGTCAGGACTTCCACGCGCGCCAGCGCCGCGTCGATGCCGCCATTGTTGAACCCCAGCCGGTTCACCACGCCCCGGTCCTCGGGCAGGCGGAAGATGCGCGGCTTGGGATTGCCCGGCTGGGGCTTGGGCGTCAGCGTACCGACCTCGACAAAGCCGAAGCCGAGGCCGAGGAAACCCGCGACCGCGCGCGCATCCTTGTCGACACCCGCCGCCAGCCCGACCGGATTGGGGAAGCGGATGCCGGCGACCGTCACCGCGTGCTTGCTGTTGGTGCGGGGTGCCATCGGCGCGCCCGCCTTGCCCCACGCCTCCAGCATGGCGATCGTCAGCGAATGCGCGCGTTCGGCGTCGAGGGCGAAGAGGAGCGGGTGATACCAGGCCATGGGTCGCGCTGTATCGCCGGCGGGCGGCGGAAGGAAGATTCGGTTTCACGCGAAGGCGCGAAGGCACGAAGAAGATTGGTTCGCGCAGAGGCGCGGAGGCGCAGAGGGGTTTCATCTGGACCAGCCGATGCAGTTCCTCCACCGCATACGTCATCCCGGCGAAGGCTGGGATCTCTGCGTATCGGCCCGCTCGCCTCGCCGCAGAAGGCCCCAGCCTTCGCTGGGGCGACGTCGTATCTGGCTAGTGACCAGGCGGGTTCGATACACGAGGCGCACTATCCCTCGCGCCTCTGCGCGAACCTCAAACCTCCTTCTCTTCGTGCCTTCGCGCGAACCAAATCCTTCAAGTCCCAAACAATCGATCACAACGATCGAAACAATCCCGGTTGACCTCACGCCCCCGCGCGACCACATGCCAATCCGACCGGAATGATCCGATTAAGGAATCCATGCGCCTTTCCAGCCTTGCCGACTACGCCGTCGTCCTGCTTGCCGCCACCGCGCGGCGGGACGGGGACGTGCGCGTGACGGCGACCGCGCTGGCGGAGGAAACCGGCCTGCCGCTGCCGACCGTGCAGAAGCTGGTCAGCCGCCTGTCCGCCGCCGGACTGATCGAGACGGGACGCGGTACCGGCGGCGGTTTCCGCCTTGCCCGCGCGCCCCACGCGATCGACCTGGCGCAGATCATCGAGGCGATCGAGGGGCCGATCGCGCTCACCACCTGCGTCGATGCCGCGCGGCACGATTGCGCGGTGGAGACGAACTGCATGATCCGACCCCATGCCGGCACGGTCAACGCCGTGGTCCGGGGCGCTCTGGCGGGCGTGACGCTCGCTCAACTCGCGAACACCGGGGCGATGCCCCAAGAGGTAGTGTGATGGCCACCAAGAATGCCGAGGCGCTCGCCGCCGCGAACAAAAAGTACGAGTGGGGTTTTTCCTCGGACATCGAACAGGACTTCGCACCCAAGGGGCTGAGCGAGGATACGGTCCGCTATATCAGCGCCAAGAAGAACGAGCCCGAATGGATGCTCGACTGGCGGCTGAAGGCGTTCCGCCTGTGGCAGACGATGGAAGCGCCCGACTGGTCGAAACTGAACATCGATCCGATCGATTATCAGGACGCCTATTATTACGCGGAGCCGAAGAAGAAGCCGACCCTGTCGTCGCTCGACGAGGTCGATCCCGAAATCCTGCGCGTCTATGAAAAGCTCGGCATTCCGATCGAGGAGCAGAAGGTGCTCGCCGGCGTCGAGGGATCGCGCAAGGTCGCGGTCGATGCGGTGTTCGACAGCGTTTCGGTCGCGACGACCTTCCGCAAGGAACTCGAAGCCGCCGGCGTCATCTTCCGCTCGATCAGCGAAGCGATCCGCGAATATCCTGATCTGGTTCGCAAATGGCTGGGCAAAGTCGTGCCGCAGCGGGATAACTTCTTCGCGACGCTCAACAGCGCGGTCTTTTCGGATGGCACCTTCGTCTACATTCCGGAGGGCGTGCGCTGCCCGATGGAGCTGTCGACCTATTTCCGGATCAACGCGGAAAATACCGGCCAGTTCGAACGGACGCTGATCGTCGCCGACAAGGGTAGCTATGTCAGCTATCTCGAAGGCTGCACCGCGCCGATGCGGGATGAGAACCAGCTGCACGCGGCGGTCGTGGAACTGGTCGCGCTCGACGACGCCGAGATCAAATATTCGACCGTCCAGAACTGGTATCCCGGCGACGAGAACGGCAAGGGCGGCATCTACAACTTCGTGACCAAGCGCGCGCTTTGTCAGGGGAAGAACAGCAAGGTGTCGTGGACGCAGGTCGAGACCGGCTCCGCGATCACCTGGAAATACCCATCCTGCGTCCTGGCGGGCGAAAACAGCGTCGGCGAATTCTACTCGGTCGCGGTCACCAACAACCGCCAACAGGCCGATACCGGCACCAAGATGATCCATCTGGGCAAGGGATCGCGCTCGACCATCGTGTCGAAGGGGATCAGCGCGGGCCGCAGCGACAATACCTATCGCGGGCTGGTGCGCGTCGGCCCCTCGGCGGAGGGCGTGCGCAACTTCACCCAGTGCGACAGCCTGTTGCTCGGCGACCAGTGCGGCGCGCACACCGTGCCCTATATCGAGGTCAAGAACCCCTCGGCGCAGATCGAGCACGAGGCGACGACTAGCAAAATTTCCGAGGACCAGATGTTCTACGCGATGCAGCGTGGGCTGGATTCGGAGGCGGCGGTCGCGCTGATCGTCAACGGCTTCGCCCGCGAAGTGCTGCAACAGCTGCCGATGGAATTCGCGGTCGAGGCGCAGAAGCTGCTGGGCATCAGCCTCGAAGGGTCGGTGGGGTGATCGCGCTGCTACTGGCGCTGCAGGCGGTCGCGCCGACCGCGCCCTATGCCGAATGCCTGTCGGAGCGGATCAATACCGATCCGCGCATGGCCAAGCCGCCGACCGAGGCCGCGGCGCGGGTCGCGATCTTCGACGATGCGGCGAAGGCTTGCGCACCGGTGCGGGCAAAGGTTGCGAAGGCACATGCACCGATGCTCGACAAGATCGACGCATCGATGAAGGCGGTGCTGACCAACCCGGACGCCGCCGAGGCCGAGTTCGGCACCGAACCGGTTGCTGGCGAGACGCCCTAAGCTTTTGAGATACGCGGGCGCGGCCCCGCACGAACAGGACGGAACATGCTGAACATCGACAATCTCCACGCCGAAATCGACGGTAAGGAAATTCTGAAGGGCCTGTCGCTCACCGTGAATGCGGGCGAGGTCCATGCGATCATGGGGCCGAACGGCGCCGGCAAGTCGACGCTCGGCTATGTGCTGGGCGGGCGGCCCGGATACGAAGTGACCGAGGGCAGCGTGACCTTTGCCGGCGAAGACCTGCTGGAGATGGAGGCCGATGCCCGCGCCGCCGCCGGCCTGTTCCTCGGCTTCCAGTATCCGGTCGAGATTCCGGGCGTGTCGAACGTCCAGTTTCTGCGCGAGAGCCTGAACAGCCAGCGCCGCGCCCGCGACGAAAAGCCGCTGTCGGGTGCCGAATTCCTGAAGCTCGCCCGTGCGCAGGCCGACGCGCTGGGCATGGACATGGACATGATGAAGCGGCCGGTGAATGTCGGCTTTTCGGGTGGCGAGAAGAAGCGCAACGAGATGGTGCAGATGGGCATCCTCGACCCGAAGCTCGCCATCCTCGACGAAACCGACAGCGGCCTCGACATCGACGCGCTGCGCATCGTCGGCGACGGCATCAACCGCATCATGCGTCGGCCGGACAAGGGCGTAATCCTCATCACCCATTACCAGCGCCTGCTCGACTATGTGCAGCCTGACTTCGTCCATGTGCTGGCCGACGGCCGCATCGTCCGTTCGGGCGGCAAGGAACTGGCGCACGAGCTGGAACGCGAAGGCTATGGAGCGGTGGCGGCTTAATGGCGACGCTTCCTACCAACGCGCAAGAGGCGTTCCGCTGGACCGACCTGGCCGCGCTGACCGCCGCGGCCGGATCGGCCCGTGGTGCAGCGGCGAGTGCGGACGGCTATTGGCTCGACCTCGCCGGCCCACGGATCGTGTTCGTCGACGGCGTCTATGCGCCCGAGCGCAGCACCCCCGGCCATGTCGCGTTGTCGCCGCTGACGCTCGACACCGCGCACCCGCTGGGCGTGCAGGCATCGGGGGCGGCGGGCTGGTCGATCGACCTGTCGGCGGCCGAGGTCGTCGAACCGGTGCAGATCGTCCATATCGCGACCGGTGCGGAGAACCATCTCCCCGCACGGCTGACGCTCGACGAGGATGCCGTCGCCTCGGTCGTCGAGACCTATGTCGGCAGCGGCTGGACCAATCGCCTGACGCAGATCGACCTCGAACGCGGTGCGCGGCTGATGCGCAACGTCCGCCTGCTCCAGACGGACGGCTTCGTGTCGATCCGCGACGAAGCGGTGGTGGGGGAAGCGGCGAGCCTCGTCAGCCAGTTCCTCGGCGCCGGCGGCATGGGCAGCCGGATCGACGCGCAACTGACGCTCGATGGCGACGCCGCGTTCGTCGATTATGGCGGTGCGCTGTTGACCCGCGAACAGCAGCGGCAGGAATGCGCCGTCGCCGTCCGCCACGCTGCCCTCAACGGATCGAGCCGCCAGACGTGGCGCGCCGTCGCCGCCGATCGCAGCCAGGCAAGCCTTGCCGCCCGCGTCGAAGTCGCGCGCGGGGCGCAGAAGACCGATGGCGAACAGTCGCTGCGCGGCCTGCTGCTCCAGCGGACGGCGACGGTGAACCTGAAGCCCGAACTCGAAATCTTCGCCGACGACGTGAAGTGCGCGCATGGCGCGACGGTCGGCGAACTCGACGCCCGCGCGCTGTTCTACCTGCGCAGCCGCGGCGTCGGCGAGGCGCGGGCAAAGGCGTTGTTGACCCATGCGTTCGTCGCGGATGCGCTCGACCGGATCGGCGACGACACGGTGCGCGAAGCCTTCGCCGCCGACGCCGACGCATGGCTGGAAGCGGCACTTTGACCAGCACTACCCCCCTCGACCGCGTCGGCGACTTCCCGGCAATCCCCGCCGGCTGGTCGTATCTCGACACCGCCGCGACGTCGCAAAAGCCGCAAGCCGTGATCGACGCGATCACCCGCGCGTATGATACGACCTATGCCACCGTGCATCGCGGCGTGTACCAGCGTTCGGCCGACATGACGCTGGCCTATGAGGCAGCACGCCGTCGCGTCGCGGCCTTCCTCGGTGCCGGCGCGCCGGAAGAATGCGTGTTCGTGCGCGGCGCTACTGAGGGAATTAATCTTGTCGCGCAAGGTTGGGCCGAGCGGCATCTGAAGGCCGGCGACCGTATCCTGTTGTCGATGCTGGAGCATCATTCGAATATCGTGCCGTGGCAGCTGGTCGCCGAGCGGATCGGCGCGGCGATCGACGTCGTCCCGCTGACCGCCGACGGCAGGATCGATCTCGACGCGATGGCGGCGATGATCCGGCCGGAGCACAAGCTGGTATCGCTGGCGCATGTGTCGAATGTGCTCGGATCGGTCCTCGACGCGCGGCGTGCCGCCGATATCGCCCATTCGGTCGGCGCGAGGCTGCTGCTCGACGGGTGTCAGGCGGTGCCGCGGATCGCGGTCGATGTCGCCGCACTCGACTGCGACTTCTACGTCTTTTCGGGCCACAAACTCTACGGCCCGACCGGCATCGGCGTGCTGTGGGGCCGCGCGGAACTGCTCGAAGCGATGCATCCGGTGCAGGGCGGCGGCGCGATGATCGACCGCGTGACGTTCGAACGCACCACCTATGCCCCGCCGCCCGCACGGTTCGAGGCGGGGACGCCGCATATCGTCGGCGCGCTGGGCCTGCATGCCGCGATCGACTATGTCGAGAGCATCGGGCTGGACGCGATCCACGGCCACGAAGCGGCGTTGGTCACCGCGACGCGTGAAGCGCTGGGCCGGATCAACTCGGTCCGGCTACTCGGGCCGGACGATGCCGCCGGGATCGTCAGTTTTGTCGTGGAGGGGGTGCATCCGCACGATGTCGGCACCATCTTGGACGAGGAACGCGTCGCGATCCGCGCCGGCCATCACTGCGCACAGCCGCTGATGGACGTGCTGGGCGTCCCCGCCACCGCGCGGGCGAGCTTCGGCGTGTATAACGGACGGACCGATGTTGACGCGCTGGTGCGCGGACTGGAACGGGTAAGCAGGATTTTTGGATGAACGACGAACGCCATTTCGAGATCGAGGAGGTGAGCGCAGTGCCGTCGCCACCGCGCGCGCGCGTGACCGATGCGGAGGAGGCGCCGCCGCGTCGCCGCGACTATCTCGAAGGATTTCTGGCGCAAAAGCCCGAACCGCAACCGGCGGGAGAGCCGGGCGGTGACCTGTACGAAGCGGTCATCGCCTCGTTGAAGGAAATTTTCGATCCCGAGATCCCGGTCAACATTTACGATCTCGGGCTGATCTACGGCGTCGATGTCGCGGACAACGGCCATGTCGCGGTGACGATGACGCTCACCACGCCGCATTGCCCGGTCGCGGAGTCGATGCCGGCCGAGGTCGAATTGCGCGTCTCGGCGGTGCCGGGCGTCTCGACCGCCGATGTCAACCTCGTCTGGGATCCGCCATGGGATCCGCAGAAGATGTCTGACGACGCCAAGCTCGAACTGGGAATGCTGTAATGGCCACGCGCGTCCGCCCCGCCGCGATCAACCTTACCCCGAACGCCGAACGCCGCGTCGCCGATTTGATGGCGAAGGCACCGGCGGACGCGATCGGCGTCAAGCTGTCGACGCCCCGGCGCGGCTGTTCAGGCCTTGCCTATTCGGTCGATTACGTCACCGCCGCCAATGCGATGGACGAACGGATCGAAACGCCGGGCGGTACCTTCTTCGTCGATGGCGGATCGATCCTCTACCTGATCGGTTCGACGATGGACTGGGTCGAGGACGATTTCACCGCGGGCTTCGTCTTCGCCAATCCGAACGCCAAGGGCGCGTGCGGGTGCGGGGAAAGCTTCACGGTCTGATCGTCCCATAAGGGGGCAGGCGTGAAGCGTTTTCTGTGGGTGCTGGCCGCATGGCCGGGCGTGGCGGTGGCGCAGGACGTGCCGGACATCGTCGTCACCGGCCGTGGCCTAGATGATGCACCGGGCGACCGGGTCTATGACATCGTCACCATCGATCGCGACCGTATCCTGTCTTCGGCGAGCGGCCGGGTCGAGGATGTGCTGCGCGACATCGCCGGCTTGCAGCAATTCCGCCGGTCGGATTCACGCACCGCCAACCCGACCAGCCAGGGCATCACCCTGCGCGGCCTGGGCGGCAATGCGTCGAGCCGTGCGCTGCTGTTGCTCGACGGCGTGCCGCAGGCCGATCCGTTCGGCGGCTGGGTCGCCTTTCCCGCCTATGCCACCGACCGGTTGGGCCGGGTCCGCGTCACGCGCGGCGGCGGCAGCGGCGTTGCCGGACCGGGCGCGCTGGCCGGCACGATCGAACTCGACAGCGCTACGCCCGACGACCTTTCACCACTTTCCGGCTCGCTGAGCTATGGCAGCAGGGAATCGATCGATGCGCGCGGCACCGCCGGCCTGACGCGGAGTGGCGGTTTCGCCACCTTGTCGGGCGCTTATGCCCGGGGCGATGGTTTTATTCCCATCGTCGCGGGCAGTCGCGGTGCCGCCGATCGCGCGGCCCCGTATGAACAGGCCAGCGCCGCCGCGCGCGCGGTCGTACAGGTCGGTGCGGCGACCGAATTGCAGGCGAATGTCTCCGCCTTCACCGATCGCCGCGATCGCGGCCTCGACTTCACCGATAACCGCAGCGAAGGCGCCGATGCCAGCATCCGGCTGGTCGGGCGGGGAATCACCGGCTGGTCGCTGCTCGGCTATCTCCAGACCCGCGCCTTCGCCAGCCGCTTCGCCAGCGTCGGGGCAGAGCGCGCGACGACGGCATTGACGCTTGACCAGGTCAATGTCCCCGCGACCGGCATCGGCGGCCGGGCGGAAATCGCCCCCATCCTCGGCGACGTGTCGCTCCGTTTGGGCGGCGATGTGCGCGTCGTCAGCGGCGAGACGCAGGAGCTTTACACCTATGTCGCCGGCAACCCGACCCGGCGGCGCGTCGCGGGCGGTCGCAACACGACCGGCGGCCTGTTCGCCGACGCCAGCCTTACCACCGGCGACATCGTGGTGAGCGCCGGGGGCCGGATCGACCGCTGGACGATTGCCGCAGGCCGGCTGCAGGAAGCATTGCTGACGGGTGCCGCCCTTACCGACCAGCGGTTTGCGACCCGCAGCGGTTGGCAACCGACCGGTCGCGCGGGCGTCGCATGGACGCTCGACCCGGCAGTGACGCTCCGTGCGGCGGGCTATCGTGGCTGGCGGCTGCCGACGCTGAACGAACTCTATCGTCCGTTCCGGGTCGGCGCCGACGCCACCGCCGCCAATGCCGCGCTGTCGCCCGAAACGCTGTGGGGCGGCGAGGTCGGCGTGGAATTGCGCCCCGCCGCGCGCACCCGCATCGCCGCGACCGGCTTTGCCAATGATCTGCGCGACGCGATCGCCAACGTTACCGTCGCCAACGGCCCCGGCACCTTTCCCGGCGTCGGCTTCGTCTCGGCCGCCGGGGTGTTTCGCCGTCGCGCCAATCTCGACCATGTGCGCGTACGCGGCGCCGAACTCGACGCGTCGACCGGCTGGGGTGCATGGGAGGCGCGGCTGTCCTATGCCTATACCGATGCGCGGGTCGTCGACGGTGGCGTGCTCGACGGCCTTCGTCCGGCACAGACACCCGCGCATAGCGGATCGGCGACGCTCGGCTGGCGGCAGGGGCGGTGGCAGGCGGCGACGACGCTGCGCTATCTGTCGGGTCAGTATGAGGATGATGCGAACCTGCGTCGCCTTGCCGAGGCGGCCACGCTCGATGCGGTGGTGACGGTACCGCTGTTGCGGCGGCTGTCGCTGGAGGGCAGGGCAGAGAATCTGACCGACGCGCGGATCGAGGCGGGGGTCGGCGGCGATGGCGTGGTCGAACGCGCATCGCCGCGGACATTATGGGTTGGGGTGCGGTTCGGCGGCTGACCGCCTGGCCCGGATTCAGGCCCCGGTTTGCGACGCCATGCTGCCGCGCGGCGCGACCATCGACGGGACCGGTCCGGTCGCGGGACGCAACGCCTCGCGCTCGGAGGCCGGAACGGCGGCGGTCGGATCGGGGCGGAAGGCGTCGGGGGCGCGGTCGGTCGCCGTCGGATGCGGCTTGTCGAGGGCGAGGTCGGGCGCGGCATGACCTTCGCCCGGCGTCTTGCGCCGCGCGAGCAATACGCCGAACAGTCCAACGGCGATTCCGGCAGCACCCAGTGCCACGGTCCGCAGCGTCGATACCCCGGCCTTACGCGATTTCGGCTTTTGTTTCTTGTGCTTGGCCATCGATTTTACCTTTCGCTTGTCGTCCGCTCCAACGACCGGACGCCGCGCAGGTTCAATCGTGGGCCAGCGTTTCGGCCCGGCGCACGGTGGCGGCTTCGCGGATCAGGCGCTGTTCGGTAGTGCGCTCGGCGCGCTCGGCCATCTCGGTCCATGCGAGTTCGGCGCGGCGGCAACGATCACGGACATTGTCGAGCGTCGCGGCATCGGCGTTCGCGCGTTCGACGGCGGCGCGGGCGCGGTAGGCTTCGGCGGTATCGGCCAAGGGGGCAGGACCTTTACGTGCTGGAGGAAGGCGCGGACGGACCATCCGCCCGCGCCCGGATCGATCAGTCGGCGGCGGTCAGGTTCACCGCGCTCACGCGACCGCGGCCATCCTCTTCCAGCTCATATCCGACGCGCTGGTTCTGGTTCAGCGTCACCATCCCGGCGCGTTCGACCGCCGAGATGTGGACGAAGGCATCGCCGCCGCCATTGTCCGGCGCGATGAAGCCATAGCCCTTGTCGATGTTGAAGAATTTTACGGTGCCAAGCGTGGCCATGCAGGTTCCTTTCTGTTTGCGGGCGGCGGAACGCCCGTCACCCGCGCCGTAGGCAGCAGGGAAAGAAGGAACTTGCCGCAAAGCAGGAAACCGTCGATTTGCGACTGTAGCAGGAACTAAATGGGGATCGGCCCGCTTCCTTGCAAGGGAGCGGACCGATCGAGTGGTTTCGACAGGGTCGGATCAGCGGCAACGCACGTTGTTGCGGTCGATCGCCTGGCCGCCGGCCGCACCGGCCGCGCCGCCGAGCAGCGCGCCGAGCAGCCCCGACCCGCCCGGGCGCAGCGCCGTACCCAGCACGCCGCCGGCGATCCCGCCGATGATCAGCCCGGTGGTGCCATCGTTGCGGCGGCAATAATAGCGACCGTCCTGTCCGACATAGACCCGGTCGTTCTGCGACAGGCGCCGCTCGCGATAGCGCCGGTCGTCGCGATAATAGCGTGCGGCGTCATAGCCGTTATAGGCGGGGTCGGGCCGGTCATAGTCGTAGCGGCCATAGCCCGCATCGGCATAGCGCGGACCGCCGCCGCCCAGACCATAGTCGGAACAGCCGGAAACCAGGGTAGCAGCGGCGACGAGGCCGAGGGTAAGCGCACGCATGTCGACGGGTCCTTCGCTTGATATCGATCAAGCCCGAATGCCGCGCGCGGGGGGTTGTTCCGTAAAACCTGTTCTGCGGTCGCGCTTTACCAGCGCCCGCCCGCCGCCTCGATCGCCGCCAATAGCGCCCGCTTGCTCTCGGTGCGGTTGTTGCCGGCATTGCGCGGCGGCTCGGGATTGCCGAGCGCGGCGCGGCGACGCGTCAACTCACGCCCGAACGCTTCGAGCGTCATCGCCTTGGCGGCGGGAGCGGAGGGTTGCGATGCCATGTTCGTTCAACGTTTCTTCGCGTATCCGACGTTCCAGATAATCCATGTCCGCATCGGAATAAAGGTCGAACAGCGTTTGCGCTTGTCCCAGCATATCCGGTGCACTGCCCGACGCATATTGACCCATGCGATCCGCGATCAAGTCTTCGACCGAAATGATTTCGAAATCGTCAGCGGCGCGGGAGGAGAACATGCGCACCCTGCTGCGGTCGGCGGCACCGTCGAGCAGGACTGAATCGACGATCTCGAATCCCATCCGCAACTCACGATACACCCAGCCGCGGGTGGCGACCCCGGCACCGCGCGGCCGTTCGAACCCCAGCGTGACGAACACGTCTTCCAAAACGTCGTTGCGGCCGACGACGATGTCGAAATCCCCGGTGGCAATGATGCCGCCCGTATAAATTTCGACCGCCGCGCCACCGACCAGCACCGGCCGGGTAAAACCCCGCCGCTGCATCTCGGCACTTACCCGCCCGAACAGCTCCAACCCCGCGACGAATTCATCCCGCCATGGATCCATAATCCCCCCGTTAAGGCTTACTCCGCCGCCTGCGCCCGTGCCGGATCGAGCAACGGCTTCAGATATTTCCCCGTAAAGCTCCCCTCGACCGCTGCGACCTTTTCCGGCGTGCCTTCGGCAACCACGCGCCCACCCTTGACGCCGCCTTCGGGGCCCATGTCCAATATCCAGTCGGCGGTCTTGATGACGTCGAGATTATGCTCGATCACCACTACCGTATTGCCCTGTTCGACCAGTTGGTGGAGCACCTCCAGCAGTTTGCGCACATCCTCGAAATGCAGGCCCGTCGTCGGTTCGTCGAGGATATACAGCGTGTTGCCGGTCGCTCGCCGTGCCAGTTCCTTGGCCAGCTTCACCCGCTGCGCCTCGCCGCCCGACAGCGTGGTCGCCTGCTGCCCGACCTTGACGTAACCGAGACCAACCTCGGCCAGCATCGCCATCTTGTCGCGGATTGGCGGCACCGCCTTGAAGAACTCGACCGCGTCCTCGACGGTCATGTCGAGCACGTCGGCGATGCTCATCCCCTTGAACTTCACCTCCAGCGTTTCGCGATTATAGCGCGCGCCATGGCACACGTCGCACGTCACATAGACGTCGGGCAGGAAGTGCATCTCGATCTTGAGCACGCCGTCGCCCTGACAGGCTTCGCACCGGCCGCCCTTGACGTTGAAGCTGAACCGGCCGGGCTTGTAGCCGCGCGCCTGCGCCTCGGGCAGTCCGGCGAACCAGTCGCGAATCTGGGTGAACGCGCCGGTATAGGTCGCCGGGTTCGACCGCGGCGTGCGGCCGATCGGCGACTGGTCGATGTCGATCACCTTGTCGAGATGCTGGAGTCCGGTAATCTTTTCATGCTTGCCTTGTACGATCCGCGCGCCGTTCAGCGTGCGGGCGGCGGCGGCGTAGAGCGTGTCGATGGTGAAGCTCGACTTGCCCGATCCCGACACGCCGGTGATGCAGGTGAAGGTGCCGAGCGGCAGCGAGGCGGTGACGCCGGTCAGGTTGTTGGCGGTGGCATTGTGCACCGTCAGCTTCTTGCCATTGCCCTTGCGCCGCTTGTCCGGCAGGGGCACCGACCGCGTGCCGTTGAGATAGTCGGCGGTGATCGACCCCTTCGACTTTAGAATCTGCTTCAGCGTCCCCTTGGCGACGACCTCACCGCCATGGACACCGGCGCCCGGCCCCATGTCGATGACATAATCGGCGGTACGGATCGCATCCTCGTCATGCTCGACCACCAGCACGGTGTTGCCAAGGTCGCGCAGCCGCCGCAGCGTCGCCAGCAGCATGTCATTGTCGCGCTGGTGCAGCCCGATCGACGGTTCGTCGAGCACGTACAGCACGCCCGACAGCCCGCTGCCGATCTGCGAGGCAAGGCGGATGCGCTGGCTCTCGCCGCCCGACAGCGTGCCGCTGGTCCGGTCGAGGTTGAGATAGTCGAGCCCGACATTGTTGAGAAAACCCAACCGCTCGACGATCTCCTTCAGGATCGACTGGGCGATCGCGCGCTGCTGGTCGTTGAAATGCTCGGGCAGCGATTCGAAGAAGCGCAGCGCATCGACCACCGACAGATGCGTCGCATAGGCGATGTCCTGCATCGCGACCTTCACCGCCAGCGCCTCCGGCTTAAGCCGTGCGCCGTGACAAGTCTCACATGGCTGCGACGCCTGATATTTCGACAGTTCCTCGCGCATCCACGCGCTTTCGGTCGACAGCATCCGGCGGTTGAGATTGCCGAGCACGCCCTCGAACGGCTTCTTGACGTCGTACGACTTCTTGCCGTCGATGAAGGTCAGCGTCACCGGCTTGCCGGCGGTCCCGTGCAGGATCACCCGCTGCGCCTCTTCCGGCAAATCCTTCCACGCCGCGTCGAGTGAAAAGCCGTACGCCTTGGCCAGCGATCCCAGCACCTGCATGTAATAAGGCGAGGGCGGGTTGGACTTCGCCCACGGCACCACCGCGCCCTTCTTGATCGACAATTCGTGGTTCGGGACGATCAGATCCTCGTCGAACTCCAGCCGCTCGCCAAGGCCATCGCACGCCGGGCACGCCCCCTGCGGCGCGTTGAAGCTGAACAGGCGCGGCTCGATCTCGCTGATCGTGAAGCCGCTGACCGGACAGGCGAATTTCTCCGAGAACACGATGCGGTTGTCGGGAATGCCGGCACCCTTCAGCTTGCCGGTCTGGGGTGCAGCTTCGGTCGCACGGTCGCCCTGTTCACTGTCCAGCGGCGGATTGCCCGACTGCGCCTGCGCCACCGTCGTATCGACCAGATCGACATAGGCGAGGCCATCGGCCAGCTTCAGTGCGGTCTCGAAACTCTCGGCCAGTCGCGTCGCGGCATCGGCATTCACCACCAGCCGGTCGACGACGATCTCGACATCATGCTTGAACTTCTTGTCGAGCGCGGGCGCATCCTCGATAAGGTGGACTTCGCCGTTGATCCGCACCCGCTGGAACCCGGCCTTCTGCCATTCGGCCAGTTCCTTGCGAAACTCGCCCTTGCGCCCGCGTACCACCGGCGCGAGCAGCAGCAGCCGCGTTCCCTCGGGCAGTGCCAGCACCCGATCGACCATCTGGCTGACCGTCTGCGCGCTGATCGGCAGGCCGGTGGCAGGGGAGTAGGGCACGCCGACCCGCGCCCAAAGCAAGCGCATGTAATCGTAGATCTCGGTGACCGTCGCGACGGTCGATCGCGGGTTGCGGCTGGTCGTCTTCTGCTCGATCGAGATCGCCGGCGACAGCCCCTCGATATGCTCGACGTTCGGCTTCTGCATCAGCTCGAGGAACTGCCGCGCATAGGCCGACAGCGACTCGACATAGCGCCGCTGCCCCTCGGCATAGATGGTGTCGAAGGCGAGGGAGGACTTGCCCGAACCCGACAGGCCGGTGATGACCGTCAGCGTATCGCGCGGGATGTCGATATCGACGCCCTTGAGGTTATGCTCCCGCGCACCGCGGACGGAGATATGGGTCAGGCTCATGCGGTCCGTTCTATCTTCGTTCTTTTCGATTGGCTAGGGCGTGACATGGTGTCGGCGCCCGCCGGTTTCGAGGGGGGCTTGCCGCGCCAGTCGAGCGAGCGGCGGTTCAATTCGGCCAGATCGACATCGCCGGCAATTGCCGCCTCGCCCAGCGCCACGGCGCGGGCGAGCGCCGCCGGGTCGGCATGGATATAGGCGGGACGGGCGTGAACATGATCGTACCAGACTCCGCCAAACGCATTGTCGAGCAGGATGCGCTGGAAACAATGATCGGCCCGTACCGGCCAGCCCCGCGCTCCGGCCAGCGCCGGCAGTTCGCGCCGCGTCAGCTCCAGCCACCGCGCCCGCACCGCATCGATCGTCATGCCGGCAGGTCGACCGAGATGCGCCGCCACCGCGCCTCGACGAAGCTGTAGATGCCGAACGCGACGAAGCCGAGGCCGGTAGCGGCCAGCAGAAACTGTCCGCCGGTCTGCCGCTGCAGCGTCGCCAGCGCATGCGCCATGCCCCCGGCTTCATCGGCATCCGCCGCCCATGCCGCGCTGACGAAGAACAGCGCGATCAGCGCGAACACCAGCGCGCGTGCGCCGTATCCCACCCGACCGATGGTACAGACGTGATCGGGCACCGGCGTACCGCGCGACAGGTCGCGGGCGAAGCTGCAATCCCATGCCTTCTTCGCCTGTTGCAACGCCGCGCCGATCAGCCCGGCGGCAATCAGCGCCACCAGCATCCGGCCCATCGGCTGGTCCAGCAGCCACGCGGTCCAGTCGCGCGTGCTCTCCTCGCCGCCGACCCGGCCGCCGGCCTCGCGTGCATGGACCGCCAATTTCGCCGCCGTCCATGCAAGGATCACGTGCGCGATGCCGCTGATCGCGTGGCCGGCGCGCTTGAACGCGCCCTTGGCGGTCGTTCCCTGCGCCTCGGGGTCGGTGATCGCCTCGGCCAGCCGCCACAGCGCATAGCCGGCAAGGCCCGCCGCCATCACCGCCAATATCCATTCGCCTAACGGTTCGTCGGCAAGGCTGGCGATCGCCCCCTGATTGTCGCCGACCTTGCCCCCGCGCAGCGCCGCATCGATCGCGAACCAGCCGACGAGGCAATAGACGATGCCGCGTGCCGCAAAGCCGAGCCGGGCGAGGAGGGTAGCGCCGGAGCGGGTGGTCATCGCACGCAAGCCTTTCAAATCGTTTCGCGCGGCCAACCATTTGCGGAGGGCTGCGGTTCCGAACGCACCGACGCTTGCGGTTCGATGGGGACGCTGGCAGCCTTGCGATGGGGAATGGGGGAGGATGCGATGCGACTGTTGCTGTCGGCTGCGTTGTTGATCGGACAGGGGGGCGTGGCCACGCCGCCGCCGCTTTTGGCTCCAGCCAGCCGTTGGACGGTCGAATATGCCGAGAAAATGTGCGTCGTCGCTCGTGGCTATGGCGATCCGGCGCATCCGATCTTCGTCGCCTTCAAACCCACTCCCTTCGGCGAATTCATGCAGGCGGTGGTTCTCGGTAATCGTGCGCAACTCGGCAAGGAAGGGTGGTTCGATCTGACGTTGGAGGCGCCCGGACGCGCCTTCGACAAGAAGCAGAGCGGAACCCGACTCTATTTTCCGGAAGGCGACAGGGCAGTACTGACCTTCTACATCAGCCGCGCCGAATTCGAAGGACTGGTCGATGCGCCGACCTTCACCGTGCGTCCGAAGAACGGACCGGTCATCTCCGTCGCGCTGGCGATGACCAAGGCGCTGCTTCCGGCGTTGAAGAAATGCGAAGTCGATCTGATGCAGCGGTTCGGCTACGATCCCGAAAAGGTCGCCGCGGTCGTGACCCGCGCGGAAGGCGAGCGTCCGGGCGAATGGATCAATCAGGACGATTATCCGGCGTCTTCGCTCTCGAAGGGTGAGCAGGGGGTGGTGGTCATCGCATGGACCATTGCTGCCAATGCTCGCGTGACCGATTGCAAGGTGATCCAATCCTCTGGATCGAACGATCTCGACAAGGCCGCCTGCGATGCCATTCTCCGCCGTGGCCGCTACCTTCGCCCGGCACTTGATGCTGCGGGCAAACCGGTGGAATCCTATTCGACCCGCCGCGTAATGTGGCAGTTGCCACGGCGCGGATAGCCGTCACCGCCCAAACGGCAACAACGCCTCGTAAACCTCGAGCGGCGGCTTGTCCTTCACCGCCACCCCCTGTCGCAACAGAAAGGCATGGCGGACGATCTCCGCCTGCTGCTCGATGCCATACGCCTCGAACGGCTTGCCCGGAACGATCGCATAGCGATAGGTACACAACGGATGCCGCATCAGCGGCAGCCAGTATCGCCCGCGATGCTGCGTCTGATGGACATGCATCATCTCGTGCAGGAACAACGCCGCCAGGTCGCGCCCTGCGCTCGCGAAATCGTCGCGGTAGAGCGTGCCGCCCGGGTGGAAATGGATGCAGCCGGTCGGCGCCATCGCCACCTGTTTCGGCTGGAAGAACGCCCATTTCGCATTCGCCACCCGCGCCCGGCCATAATCTATATCGTCGCCGAACATCGTCCGGGCAAGCTCAACCTCGGCGGGGGTGAGGGGGCGTTTCATCGCCGACAGATGGGACCGGCCCCCGCGCCGGTAAAGGACGCGGGGGCCGGCAATCGTCAGAAGCGATAACCGATCGCGAACTGGAAGATCGGATAGACCTTCACCTTGTCGACATCCTTCTGGAGCGACAGCCGCTCGGCCTCCAGATCAGCGCGGAAGGTCGCGTCGTTGCGCGCGGTGCCGGTCGACGTCAGTGGATCGATCTTGAACGACCCCTGGAACAGCACGCCGCTCTCCACGCCGACCATGAAGCCGCGACGGTTCTTGCCCGACCAGCCGAACGTCAGCGCCGGCGAGAATTTCTTCGGCGCGGCACTGGTGCTCAGCGTACCAACCTCCTGCGGTGAATATTCATTGCCGTTGATCTCGACATCGACATTGGGCGTGGCGGCTAGGCCGATTTCGTTATTGTTGATCCGCGCGCCGCCCGACAGGCGGAAATTCCCGCCAAAGGGATAGACGTCGACCATCGCACCGAACGAATTCAGCTTGATCTTGCCGTCGAAGCTGACGTCCTCCGGCTCGAACGATGCGCTGACGTTCAGGAAGTTCGCCCCGCCGCGAATGCCGACATGGTCCGACAGGCGCCAGCCGATCTCTGGCCCGATGCCGAGCGACCCTGCGGCAACCGCCGCCGAAAAGGTCGAACCCGGATCTTCGTCCGTCGACGACAT
Organism: Sphingomonas lacusdianchii; assembly: GCF_022664395.1. Classification (GTDB taxonomy): domain Bacteria; phylum Pseudomonadota; class Alphaproteobacteria; order Sphingomonadales; family Sphingomonadaceae; genus Sphingomonas; species Sphingomonas lacusdianchii. Next base: position 219,206 of record NZ_JAKRET010000002.1, read on the forward strand.
GGTCGGTTCGACGGGGCCGGCGGGCGTGGTCTGTGCCGCGGCGGGCAGGACGAACAGGCAGGTTCCGGCAATCGCGCCGGTCAGAAGCTTACGCATGATTCCCCAAAGCTATGGTCCGGTGCGGCGCCGGCCTCCCCGACCGTCGCCGGGCTGCCTCATCCGATGAAACGGACGGCGGCGGCATCCCACAAATAAGGTATACCAGCGGCGGTCGCTGAATTGTACCATTGCAGGGCTAGGAGCGGCGACAGGTCGGCACAGTGGCAGGGGGCGGTGCGATGGATGTGACCGGTATCGTTGACCAGTTTCGGCGAGCGGCGTTCGGGATGGACGACTGGCAGGATGGGTTGCGATCCGTCGCCACGGCGACCGGAGCGCAGGTCGTACATCTCTCCGGTCTCGACCCGACCGGCGCGCCGATGGTGAACCTGATCCACGGGGTGACGCTCGACATGCTCGACCTCTTCGTCCGGCATGGCGGTTTCGATCCGCGAAGGAACCCGCGGGCCGGCGTCGGGGGAAAATGGCCCTCGCTGCGAACGGTTGTCGACGAGGATATCGTGACCGAACGCGACCGGGATGTGCTGCCGATCTATAGCGACCTGTTCGTACCTGCGGGGGCCGGCCGTGCCGCAATGAACCGGCTCGACATTCCGCAAATCCGAGGATTGCTGGCGGTCATGCGTCCCCGTTCCTATGCGGATGGGGGATGCATGGAGAGGCGACTGCTCGAAGCGATCACGCCTGCCATTTCCGAAATCGTGATGCAGGCGATGCAGCTCGGCGGGCAACAGGACCAGATGATCCGGTCGACGGCCGAGGCGCTGGAGCGGTCGGTGCTGCTGCTCGACAGGACGCGACGCATCGTGCTGATGTCGCAATCGATCGAGCATTGGTTCGAACAGGGCGGTCCGCTGACCGTGCGGGGCGGGGAGGTGCTTGCGCGCGACCCCGCCAGCGAAGCCGCGCTGGCAACGGCGATCGCCAGCGCCCGCGATCCCGCCCGATCGCTTCGCCCGGGTCGAAAGGTCGTGTTGCGGATGGCGGCGCCGCATCTCGCCGGCGGGGTCGAAAGGCTGATCGTAACGGTCAGCGCGGTACCGCAACGTCCGTCCGGGCCGCTCGGGCGGGCGCAGGTAATGATCTCGGGCAAGCGGGTCGCGGAGCCCTCGGCGGATGTCTATGCCGAACTGTTCGACCTTACCCGCGCGGAGGCGCATATCGCGGTTCTGCTGGCGCAGGGGCATAAACTCGCCGCCATCGCCGCGCTGCGCGGTTGCAGCGTGCTGACCGTTCGGACCCAGTTGCGGACGATCTTCGAAAAAACCGATACCAACAGCCAGAGCGCGCTCGTCACCCGGCTACATGCCGTCGACTGACGTTCGGCGGTCCGCTCAGGGCGCCGGATCGCCCGCCGCCGCCAGCTTCGCCTCGACAGTCACCTTCGCCCCGTCCTCGAATGCGAAGGTCATCGGGATGGTGCCGCCCGCGCGCAGGTCGGGCGACAGGCCGAACAGCATGATATGCTTGCCGCCCGGGTCGAAGCCGACGGTCCCCTTGACCCTCACCCTGTCGAGTGGCTGCATCGCCATCATGCCGCCATGGCCGGCCATGCTCTCATGCAGTTCGGCACGCTCGGCCGCCGGGCTGCTCACGCCGACCAGCATCCGATCCGAAGACCCGTCGCCCCGCACCGTGGCATAGCCCGCCGCCGGCCGTCCGGGCACCGCGGGCAGGCGCACCCATGCATCTTCAACGCCCGGCCCCTGCTGGCATCCGGCCAGCGCCACTGCCGCCATCAACGCCGCCCATCGTGTCTTCACGCCCACGCTCCTGTGCCGATACGGTTCCCTATGCCGCGCATAATCTTGCGGCAAGCCGAACCCTGCCTATATCCGCCCTCGGAACGATCGGTCGGCACCTCCCCGTGCCGGTCGTATCAACGCTTTATTTCAACCCGGGGGCCAATGAGGGACCATGGCTAAAGTTATCGGTATCGATCTGGGCACGACGAACAGCTGCGTCGCGGTGATGGAGGGCGGCAGCCCCAAGGTCATCGAGAACGCCGAAGGCGCGCGGACCACGCCGTCGATCGTCGCCTTCGCCAAGGATGGCGAGCGTCTGATCGGCCAGCCGGCGAAGCGTCAGGCGGTGACCAACGGCGACAACACGATCTTCGCGGTGAAGCGCCTGATCGGCCGTCGTTTCGACGATCCGGTTACCAAGAAGGATACTGAACTGGTTCCCTACACCATCGCGCGCGGGCCGAACGGCGATGCGTGGGTGAAGGCGGGCGGCGAGGAATATTCGCCGTCGCAGATCAGCGCGTTCATCCTGCAGAAGATGAAGGAAACCGCGGAGTCGTATCTCGGCGAGACCGTGACGCAGGCGGTCATCACCGTGCCGGCCTACTTCAACGATGCCCAGCGTCAGGCGACCAAGGATGCCGGCAAGATCGCCGGTCTCGAAGTCCTGCGCATCATCAACGAACCGACGGCGGCGGCGCTCGCCTATGGTCTCGACAAGGACAATAACAAGACCATCGCGGTCTATGACCTTGGCGGCGGTACCTTCGACATCTCGGTCCTCGAGATCGGCGACGGCGTGTTCGAGGTGAAGGCGACCAACGGCGACACCTTCCTCGGCGGCGAAGATTTCGACGCGAAGATCGTGCAGTTCCTCGCGGACGAGTTCAAGAAGGTCGAGGGCATCGACCTGACCAAGGACAAGCTGGCGCTCCAGCGCCTCAAGGAAGCCGCCGAAAAGGCGAAGATCGAGCTTTCCTCGGCGCAGACCACCGAAGTCAACCTGCCGTTCATCACGGCGGACGCGACGGGTCCGAAGCATCTCGTCAAGTCGATCACCCGTGCCGACCTCGAACGTCTGGTCGAGGATCTGGTCAAGCGCACCCTCGAGCCGTGCAAGAAGGCGCTGGCCGATGCCGGCGTGCAGGCGAGCGCGATCGACGAAGTGGTGCTGGTCGGTGGCATGACCCGCATGCCGCGCGTCCGCGAAGTCGTGAAGCAGTTCTTCGGCAAGGAACCGCACACCGGCGTCAACCCCGACGAAGTCGTGGCGATCGGTGCCGCGATTCAGGCCGGCGTGCTGCAGGGCGACGTGAAGGACGTGCTGCTGCTCGACGTGACCCCGCTGTCGCTGGGCATCGAGACGCTGGGCGGCATCATGACCCGCATGATCGACCGCAACACCACCATCCCGACCAAGAAGTCGCAGGTCTATTCGACCGCCGACGACAATCAGGGGGCGGTGACGATCCGCGTGTTCCAGGGCGAGCGCGAAATGGCCGCCGACAACAAGATGCTCGGCCAGTTCGACCTGGTCGGCATCCCGCCCGCCCCGCGCGGCGTGCCGCAGATCGAGGTCACCTTCGACATCGACGCCAACGGCATCGTCAACGTGTCGGCAAAGGACAAGGGCACCGGCAAGGAGCAGCAAATCCGCATCCAGGCATCGGGCGGTCTGTCGGACAGCGACATCGACCAGATGGTTCGTGACGCCGAACAGTTCGCGGAAGAGGACAAGAAGCGTCGCGCTTCGGCCGAAGCCAAGAACAATGCGGAATCGCTGATCCACACCACCGAACGCCAGCTGGCCGACAATGGCGACAAGGTCGACGCCTCGCTCAAGGCCGAGATCGAAGCCGCCGTCGCCGAGACCAAGGCAGCGGTCGACAGCGGCGACAGCGATCGCATGACCGAAAAGAGCCAGGCGCTGGCACAGGTCGCGATGAAGCTGGGGCAGGCGATCTACGAACAGCAGCAGCAGGCCGAGGCCTCGCCCGCTGCCGACACCGCGCAGGAGAAGAAGGCCGACGACGACGTCGTCGACGCCGAATTCTCGGAAGTCGACGACAGCCGCAAGGCGTAACCACTACTCCCTCTCCCCTTCGGGGGAGAGGGCCGGGGAGAGGGGGCTTCATCGTGACTTTCCCTCTCCCAACCCTCTCCCCTGAAGGGGGGAGGGCTTTTGGGGTTTTCGAATGACCACCGAAGTCGATTTCTACGAACTGCTCCAATGCGAGCGCACCGCCGATGCGCAGACGATCAAGTCCGCCTATCGCAAGCTCGCGATCAAATATCACCCGGACAAGAATGCCGGCTGCAAGGATTCCGAGGCGAAGTTCAAGGCGATCAACGAAGCCTATGACTGCCTGAAGGATCCGCAGAAGCGCGCGGCATATGACCGCTACGGCCATGCCGCCTTCCGCCAGGGCGCGGGCGGCGCCGGCGGCGGCGCGCAGGATTTCAACGGCTTTTCCGATATCTTCGAAAGCGTCTTCGGCGAATTCATGGGCGGCGGGCGGCAGGGAGGTCGTTCCGGCCCCCGGCGCGGCGCCGATCTGCGCTACGACATGGAAGTCACGCTCGAAGAGGCGTTCCACGGCAAGAGCACGCAGATCACCGTCGATGTCTCGACCAGCTGCGGCCCGTGCGGCGGCAGCGGCGCGTCGCCGGGCACCAAGGCGCGGACGTGTCAGACCTGTGCCGGCCATGGCAAGGTACGCGCCCAACAGGGCTTCTTCGTCGTCGAACGCGCCTGTCCGACCTGCCACGGCGCCGGACAGGTGATCGCGGACCCATGCCCGGTCTGTCATGGCGAGGGCCGGGTCGAACAGACCAAGACGCTGGAGGTCAACGTCCCCCCCGGTGTCGACGAAGGCACGCGCATCCGCCTGTCGGGCGAGGGCGAGGCGGGCGCGCGGGGTGCGCCAGCCGGCGACCTCTACATCTTCCTCCACGTCAAACGTCATCCGCTGTTCGAACGCGAAGGGACCGCGCTCCACGCGCGCGCGCCGATCAGCTTCACGACGGCGGCGCTGGGCGGGATGATCGAGATTCCCGGGCTCGACGGGCAGAAGCACAGCATCCGCATCCCGGCCGGCATCCAGTCGGGCAAGGAACTGCGCCAGCGTGGCGCCGGCATGCCCGTGCTGCAGGGGCGCGGCCATGGCGACATGGTCATCCATATCGAGGTGGAGACCCCGACCCGCCTGTCTGCCCGGCAGAAGGAATTGCTCGAAGCGTTCCGCGAAACCGAGACCGGCGACGAATGCCCCGAATCGAGCGGCTTTTTCAGCCGCCTGAAGACCGCGCTCGGTGGCTGATTGGCGTCCGGCGGTGGCGAGCGACGCCACCGCCATCGCCGCACTCGCCCGCGCCGAACTGGGCGACTATGGCGAGGCGGCCGACCTCTACGCCGAACGCATCGCGCTTGCTCCCGCAGGTTGCTGGGTGCTGGTCGACGAAGCCGACACGATCCTCGGTCACTGCATCAGCCACCCGTGGCGGCGGCGTGCGCCTCCGGCGATGCACAAGCTTCTCGGCACACTCCCGTCGCGACCCGACTGCTGGTACCTTCACGACGTCGTCGTCGCCCCGCCAGCGCGCGGTACGAAGGCGGTCGAACGCCTGCTCCCGATCCTGAACGCCGTCGCCGTCTCGCGAGCGATCCCCACGCTCGCGCTCATCGCGGTTGGCGGTGCCGATCGTTATTGGTCGCGACAGGGCTTCGTTGCCACGAACGGCGGTGCCGAAGGGTTCGGCGCAGATGCGGTCTATATGGAACGGGCCGGCAATTCAAAAGAACCGTAACGGATAGACCATCTCGTTGCCGCTTGATCTTCGCCCAGTTCCCTCCACTATCGAAGACGGGGGGAATCATCATGAATGAATTGAGCGTTGCGGCTATTCGAGGTCGCTCCCGTGGCGCTTTGGCGCTTGATCGCGTCGAGCGCCTTTATCTTACGTTACTGCGGGGTGCGGTTCTCGTCGTAGCAACGATAATCTTGATTTGGGCGGCATGGCTCGCGGTTTCGTCGATCTACCGGATAACACGTTCGACCGACAGCGTGACGGAGCGGCCGGTTTCCGTCGGCGCGGCCGAGTTGGAGCCGGCAAAAGCTGCTGGAGCCGCCGACGTTGCGAAGGACGGCCCCGTTGTCGCCACGCCCGCCGAGCAGAAATTCTTTCAGGATTTCGTCGGTCGCTATTACCGGCTTTACCGTACAAAATTTGAGGCGTTTCGCCGTAGCGAGGACAAGCGCCTTACGCGCGATGAATTTGACGACAATTTCGTTCAGTCGACCAAGCGAATGGAGAGCGTCGCCGGGTCTCCCGCGACCTTCAATCGTGAGCGGAATGATCTTGAAGCGCTTCTGGTGACGATGCAGACTGCCGCCGATCTTCCGGCAATCAGGTCAAAATTGAAGGAGTATCAACAGGCGCAACGCCGAACCGTCGAGCGAGAGGTGCGGCGTACCCGCACTGAAACGCGCCGCGGCTGGGATTCTTACAGCACCGATTGTTCGAACTGGTACGAGTCACCCATGGGTTGTGCAGTCAACCGTCAAGTCAGCGTGCCTTACACGCAAAAGGTTCGCACAACTGCACTTCCCGAAGGAATCGCTTCGCATACGCAAACCTTCCGCTCGATGCAGGATCGGTACTTCAGCCTTCTCGAAGAGCGGCGATCGCAGGCCGCGAGCGACGTCAATTCCGAACGGGATGCGATCTCGATCGGGAATGCCGAGGGCTGGGCTGGTCTCAGTACATTGTTATGGGCATTGGGCGGATTTCTGATCCTGATGTTCTTCTTCGTACTGATCGCGATAGAGCGTCACCAACGGACGCGCGTGACCGATCGGCAACAAGCGACGATGTCGTAAGAAAGGTCTTCCCGATTACTGATCGTAATCGAACGGTTTAAACAGACGAACACCGTGGCCCCCGGGGAGCGCTCCGAATTCCCTATTGATCCCCGCCGGACCCGATGCCCGGCGAGGCGCGCTTCAATCACGCCTGTCCGAACACCCGCGCGAAGATCGTGTCGACATGCTTGTAGTGATAGCCGAGGTCGAACCGGCTCTCGATCTCCTCCGCCGACAGCGCGGCGGCGACGTCCGGGTCGGCCTTGAGCAGTTCGAGCAGCGACAATGCGCCGTCCGATTCCCACACCTTCATCGCGTTGCGCTGGACATAGCGGTACGAATCCTCGCGGCTCACCCCCGCCTGGGTCAGCGCCAGCAGCACGCGCTGCGAATGGACGAGGCCACCCATCTTGTTGAGATTCTTCTCCATCCGCGCCGGATAGACGACCAGCTTGTCGATCACCCCGGTCAGGCGGGCGAGCGCGAAGTCGAGCGTGATCGTCGCGTCAGGGCCGATGTACCGCTCGACCGACGAATGGCTGATGTCGCGCTCATGCCACAGTGCGACATTCTCCAGCGCCGGGGTCACGTAACCGCGGACCATGCGGGCGAGGCCGGTCAGATTCTCGGTCAGCACCGGATTGCGCTTGTGCGGCATCGCCGACGAACCCTTCTGCCCCGGCGAGAAATATTCCTCGGCCTCCAGCACTTCGGTGCGCTGCAGATGGCGGATTTCGGTCGCCAGCCGCTCGATCGACCCGGCGATCACGCCCAGCGTCGCGAAATACATGGCGTGGCGGTCGCGCGGGATGACCTGCGTCGACACCGGCTCGACGGTCAGCCCCATCTTCTCGGCGACATGCTCCTCGACGCGCGGGTCGATGTTGGCGAAGGTGCCGACCGCACCCGAGATCGCACAGGTCGCAACTTCCGCCCGCGCATTCTTCAGCCGGGTGCGGCAGCGATCGAACTCGGCATAGGCCTGTGCCAGCTTTAGCCCGAACGTGACCGGCTCGGCATGGATGCCATGGCTGCGGCCGATCGTCGGGGTCAGCTTGTGTTCGCGCGCGCGCCGCTCGATCACCGCCAGCAGCTTGTCGAGATCGGCGAGCAGAATATCCGACGCGCGTGCCAGCTGCACCGCCAGACAGGTGTCGAGCACGTCCGAACTGGTCATGCCCTGGTGCAGGAAGCGTGCCTCCGGCCCGGTCCGCTCCGAGACGTGCGTCAGGAAGGCGATGACGTCATGCTTGGTCTCCGCCTCGATCGCATCGATCCGCGCGACGTCGAAATCGGCGTCGTTCATCGCCCAGATCTTCTCGGCAGCCTCGTTCGGCACCACCCCCAGCTCGGCGAGCGCGTCGGTGGCGTGCGCCTCGATCTCGAACCAGATGCGGAATCGCGACTGGGGTTCCCACAAGGCGGTCATTTCGGGGCGGGAATAGCGCGGAATCATGTGTGGGCCTTTCAAAACGGGCGAACGGTTGGCCGCGCCCTAGCAACAAGTCGGGGATGAATCGAGCCTGTCCTGCGATAGACGAGCATCGAAAGGGGCTTCAATCGACGCCGAAACGACTTAAGTAGGTTCCGTCATCGCAAAGTCGTCCGGATGATGATCCGAATGACGGGATGAACTACCGAACCAATCCGAAAGGAGAAATTCGATGATGAAGCCTATTCTTCTCGCCAGTGCCGTTCTGATGTCGACCCCGGCATTTGCACAGGATGCTGCGCCGGCGCAAACGACTGCCCCGACCGCGCAGACGGTCCCTGCCGAGCCGACGACGACTGCGGCTGATCCGGCGGCTGCTGCGACGCAGGCGGCACCGACGGCACCGGCCGATCCGTCGACGCAGACTGCGCAGACCACTGCCGAAGCGGGACAGCCGGCCAGCGGCACCCAGATCGCGCAGATTGTCGAGGCCGAATTCCCGAAATATGACAAGGACGGGAAGGGCCAGTTGAGCGAGCAGCAGTTCGGCGAATGGATGGTGGCCCTGCGCTCGGCGAGCGAGCCCGGCGTCACTGCCGAGAAGCCCGAGGTCAAGAAGTGGGTGAAGCAGGCCTTCGCCCAGGCCGACAAGGACAAGTCCAAGGCGGTGTCGAAGGCCGAGCTCACCAGCTTCCTCAGCCAGAGCGCCTGAACGTCGCCAAATGCTGATATCGATGCGACCGCCGGGAGCGATCCCGGCGGTCTTTTTTTGTGACGCGCGCCATACCCAGCCGGATCTCAGGCGGCTGGTAAGAAGAAATTGGTTCGCGCAGAGGCGCGGAGGCGCTGAGAGGGGAGCGCCAGCGGCAACCTTCCCCGCGGCAGCGGCCTTCATTCCGCTTGCCGAAGTGGAAAGGTCTCCCGTTCGCGTTCGGCTTGCCCGTTGCGGAACCCCTCCGCGCCTCCGCGCCTCTGCGCGAACCAATTTCTTCTACGCCGGACTACCGAAGCCGAGCCGGATTCCCCACCACCGTCGCCCCGGCCGGCACCTCGCGAGTCACCACCGATCCTGCCCCGATGATCGCATCGTCGCCGATCGTAACCCCCGGCAGCAACAGCGCCCCGCCGCCGATCCACACATTCGCGCCGATCACGATCGGCCGCCCGAACTCCAGCATCTGCGCCCGCACCGCCGGATCGCGCGGATGGTCGGCGGTAAGGATCTGTACCCCCGGCCCGATCTGCGTCCTCGCGCCGATCGTCACCGCGCACACGTCGAGGATGACGCAGCCGAAGTTCAGGAACACCCCGTCGCCGAGCGTGATGTTGTACCCGTAATCGATGTGAAACGGCGGCCGGACGTTGACGCCGTCGCCGACCGACCCCAGCCCGGCGCGCAGGATCGCCAACCGCTCGGCCGGGTCCATCGCCAGCGTCGCGTTATAGCGTTCCATCCACCGCCCCGCCGCCGCGCAATCCGCGACCAGTTCGGGATCGCTCGCGTCATACAGGTCGCCGGCGATCATCTTCTGCTTGTTCGACAAGGTCATAGCATTCCCTGCGCGCGCAGGCTCGTATGCCCCTTCGCGCCGATGATGAGATGGTCGTGGACGGTGATGCCCAGCGGCTTGCCGGCGGCGGCGATCTGCCGCGTCAGGTCGATATCGGCGCGGCTGGGGCTATGGTCGCCGCTCGGATGGTTGTGGACCAGGATCAGCGCCGCCGACCCCAGGTCGAGCGCGCGGTGGATCACCTCGCGCGTATAGAGCGGCGCTTCGTCGAGCGTCCCCTCCGCGACCAGTTCGTCGCGGATCAGCAGGTTGCGGGTGTTCAGATGCAGCACCCGGATCCGCTCGACCGCCTGATGCGCCATGTCGGCATGCAGGTAATCGAGCAGCGCCTGCCAGTTCGACAGCACCGGCAGCGCCAGCACCTGTGCCTGCAACATCCGCGTCGCCGCGCACTGCGCGATGCGGATCGCGGCAACGGCGGTATCCCCCATGCCGGAAACCTTGCCCAGCGCTGCCGGATCGGCCGACAGCAGCCCGCCGATCCCGCCGAACTCGTGCAGCAGCGTCTTGGCCAACGGCTTGGTATCGCGCCGAGGAATGGCGAGTGTCAGCAGATATTCGACCAGTTCATGATCGAGCAGCCCGTCGCCCCCATGCTCCAGCAACCGCCCCCGCAGCCGCGCGCGGTGGCCGGTACCGTCGGTTTCGGGCGGGGTGTTCATGGATAGGGGCGTAGCCGATCGGGCGACGCGGGGCGAGGGGGCGGCTCAATCCTCGTTCCCGGCCCGCCGATCGTCATCGGACGGCGAATAGTCGAGAATGTCGCCCGGCGTGCAGTCCAGATAGTGGCAGATCGCCGCCAGCGTTGCGAAGCGCACCCCCTTCACCTTGCCCGATTTGAGTAGCGACAAGTTCGATTCGGTGATGCCGATCGCCTCGGCCAGTTCCTTCGACCGTATCTTTCGCTTCGCCAGCATCACGTCGAGATTGACCACCACCGGCATCAGACGAAATCGGCCAGTTCGTGCTCAGCGCGGATGCCGGCTTCCAATGCCCAGATGGTTGCGTAGGCGGCAAAGGCGAGCATCAGGAGGAGGAAGGTCGTCTCGACGTTGATCGGAGAGGCCAAAACCTCCGCCTGGTCGAACGCGTTGGCGAGCAACAGGCTCTGCACGATAGGTGCGATCACCCGTGCGAAAGACAGCACGATCGCAGCGCGCGATGCCCGTCGTAACCACGGCAGCGCATCTGCCAACGCATTGCGCCGCTTCTGCCCCAGCCGGCGCAATGCCATGCCGACCGCGAACAGCAGGATGGGCATCGGTCCCGATTCCAGCAGCACGACGGCAGCAAGGCCAATGCGGATGCCGGGCGACGCCACCCACGCATCGAATTGGTGGCGGGCCGCCGGATCGCGGTTCAGTTTTGTCCGTGTTTCGTCAGGCAGCAGGTTCGCGGCATCCGCGCCGCCGGCGCAACGCTGCCCGGAACCGCAATTCCAATAAGGTCCCGGCGCCGCCGCTGCGACGATCGTCAGTACCCCGAACAACGCCGCGATGACGACAAACAGCGTGCCGACACCGCGGCTCGTCCGCGCCTTCTTCGTTGGTAAGGAATATCCGTCGGACACCACATACTTTCTGTTTTACAGCAATTATTGTCGATGATACGACATCGATAACGGCAAAGCGACTGCCGTTTGCGGGAAGGGGTTCACATGATTCGGTTGCGAAGGGGCGTCTTGGGCGCGATGTTGGCGTTCGTCTCCACGACGGCGATGGCGCAGGAGGGGCCGGCACCGGCCGCTCCACGCGAAGCGGCGGAGGTAGCGATCGGTGTGCTGCATCATGGCGCCAACTTCCACCCGCTCGGCAGCAAGCTGATCTTCGACCTGCCCAAACTACCGCCGGGACAAATATATGAAGGGTCGGAAGAGGACGGCACGGTCGACGTCCAGATCGCCTATCGCACCGCGCCGCTGCGCATCCTGCTCAAACCCCGCCTGACCGCCAAGGCGCAGATCAACACCGCCGGACGTACCAGCTTCTTCAGCGTCGGTGCGGAATGGCGCCAGCATATCCTGCGCGGTCGAGTCTATGGACAGGTCGGGATCGGTGCGACGGTCATCGACGGCTACCGCTTCGCGCCCGACCCGTTCCAGCCGGGCATCTCCGATGCAGAGGCATGGCGCCGCTACGACATCTATCGCCGGCGCACCTCGTTCGGTTCGAAGATCCTGTTCAATCCCAATGCGTCGATCGGGGTGCGGGTCGACCGGCGCTGGGCGGTCGAACTGGCATGGGAACATTACAGCCATCGCCAAATCTTTTCCGACACTAATCCGGGGATCGACAATGTCGGCATCCGCATCGTCCGCCGGCTCGGACGCTGATGATCGCCATCCTCGCCGCCATCGCGCTGCTGGCGCAGACCGCTCCGCCCGCGTCGACGCCCGATGACGAAATCGTGGTGATCGGGCAACGACTGCGCAATATTCGGATAATGGCCAAACGCGACCGCCGGACCGGCATCAAGCGTTGCGTGTTGAAGCCGACCACCGGTGATCCGCTGCTCGATACCGGCGTCTGCCAAGCGTATTCAGCCTGTGTACTGACGGCGCGGACCGCAGGGGAAATGGAGGCGTGTATGCGTCCGCCGCTCGAACGGGAAATGAAAGCCTGGCAGGAGCGGCGCAAGGCGGCAATGGCGACGCGCTGACCTTTTCCCCTATCCCGGCGGGAGAAAGCGGTGCAGCCGCGGAAGGGCGAGGGTGATTAACGCCGGTCGAATTCGCCCCTACACCACCTCATCCCGGCGCAGCGTCAGCACCTCGACCCCGGTCGCCGTCACCGCGACCGTATGTTCGAACTGGGCCGACAGCTTTCCGTCGCCGGTCACCACCGTCCAGCCATCCTCTTCGGTCTCGACGCGCCGCGTACCCTGATTGACCATCGGCTCGATCGTGAAGGTCATGCCCTCGCGCAGTCGCGCGCCCTTGCCCGGCTTGCCGAAATTCATCACCTCGGGGGCCTCGTGCATCTCGCGGCCGATGCCGTGGCCGCAATATTCGCGGACCACCGAATAGCCGTGCCGCTTGGCATGGCGCTCGATCGCGAAGCCGATATCGCCCAGATGCGCGCCGGGCTTCACCTGCCGGATGCCCTGCCACATCGCCTCCTGTGCGACCTTCACCAGCCGTCGCGCGGCCGGTGCGACCTCGCCGACCAGATAGGTCTTGCTCGAATCGGCGATGAACCCGTTCTTTTCCATCGTGATGTCGAGGTTGATGATATCCCCGTCGCGCACGACCGTGTCGGCATCGGGTACGCCGTGGCACACGACCTGATTGATCGAACAGTTCAGCACGAACTTGAAGCCATATTGCCCCTTGCTGGCGGGGCGCGCGGCGAGGTCGTGGGTGATGAAGCGTTCGACCAGATCGTTGATCGCCAGCGTCGACATGCCGGCAAGGTCGGTCTCGTCGAGCATCTCGAACACGCGCGCGAGCAACCTGCCCGAAATCCGCATCAGCGCAAGTTCGTCGTGCGTCTTGACCATGTCAGGCGGCGATCGCGTCGGCGAGCGGGGTCTGGACGGCGGCCAGCTCGGCACGGACGATTTCGGTGAAAGGCAGCGTCGGGTTCGCTTCGGCCAACATCCCGATCTTCATCCAGAATTCGGCCTGTGCGTTGATCGACCGGCACATCACCGCGCTCGCCCTGCGAACTTCGGCGTGCAATTCGTCGTCGATCTTCACGATCCCCATGGTCGTCGCTCCTCCAAATGCTCGATACGAACCATATATGGTTCATATGCTCCGGGGTCAAACCGGACCATTCGCTACGTGTAACCTTCGCCAACTTCCGTTGCGCAGCCGGAACCGTTTCGCGCCTCTCGCGCTTGACCCGGGCGGGCCGAACCGCGACGAACGGAACGAAGCAGCGGAGTGGGTGTTCTGGACGACGACGACGATCGAGCGCAACGGGCCGAAGCGTCGCCGCGCCGCGCCGGTCGCAAGCGGCGTCGCTTCGCGCGGGTGCTGCTGGTCGTCTGCCTGATCGTCCTCGCGCTGGCGGCTTTGCTCTGGACCCAGCGCCGCTCGATCGCCGACGATATCGTCCGCCGCGAGCTCGAACGTCGTGGCGTCACCGCCCGCTATCGCGTCGCCGAAATCGGCTTTGGCCGCCAGCGGTTGGTCGACGTCGTCCTCGGCGATCCCAACGCGCCCGACCTGATCGCCGACTGGATCGAGGTTGATACCAGGGTCGAGCTGAACGGCGCGCAGGTCACCGGTGCGCGGGTAGGGCAGGCCCGCCTGCGCGCAACGCTGCGCCCCGATGGGTCCGTCTCGTTCGGGCAGATCGACCGTCTGCTCCCGCCGCCCTCGGGCAAGCCCTTCGCGCTCCCTGATTTTACCGTCGCGGTCGATGACGGGCGCATCCGCCTCGCCACGCCTTACGGCCTGATCGGCGCGAAGCTCGCCGGGCGCGGCAACCTCGCCAACGGTTTCGTGGGGCAGTTGGCGGCGGTATCCGAACGGCTGTCGCTGAACGGCTGCGGCATCGATCGCTTGGCGCTCAACGTCTCGCTCCGCACCGCTACCGCCGGGCCGTTGCTGACCGGCCCGGTCCGCGCCCGGCAGGCTGGCTGTGGCGACGTCCGCTTGCGGTCGCCGGTCGTCCGCCTCGACGCGCGGCTGGGGCCTGGCTTCGACCGTTGGCAGGGTCGGGCGGGCGTCAGCGCAGAAGCGGTCGACGCCCCGCAGACCCGCGTCGCCGACCTGTCAGGCACGATCGGCTTCAACGGCACTGCCAAGGGCACGCGCGGGACACTCGACCTCGCCTCGGGCCAGTTCGACCTGCCGCAACTGGACGGGGCAGGGCTGTCGATCGCCGGCCGCTACGAGGTCGGCGGCGTCCCGGCTTTTGAAGGGCGCCTCGGTGCACGCGGCGCGCGGCTGAACGATGAACTGATCCGCCGCATCGAAGCGACAGGGCGCGTGGCCGACGGCCTGCCGGTCGCGCCCTTGTTGCAGGCCGCGACGCGCGCGGCGGGGCAGGCGGCACGCCGCTTCGACCTGTCGGCGGAGGTTGCCGCCCGTCCGCTTGCGGCACGAATCGATCGGCTGGCCTTCATTGCCGCCAACGGTGCCCGCGCGACGTTGCGCGACGGACCGGTGCGCTGGGTTTCGGGCAAGGGGGCGACGCTCGACGGAACGCTGGCGATGGGCGGCGGCGGACTGCCGGTGGCGAGCATCCGCCTGTCGCATGCCGGACCCGGCGCGCCGGTTACCGGTACCGCCATCGTCCAGCCCTATGCTGCGGGCGATGCGCGCCTCGCTTTGGCTCCGATCCGTTTCCGCACGGCCGGCAACGGCGCGACCCGGATCGAGACGCGCGCCGAACTCAGCGGCCCGCTCGGCGACGGTCGCGTCGAACGGCTTGCGCTGCCGATCGATGCGCGCTGGGACGGGGGCGGGCGGCTGACCGTCAATGCGGAATGCGTGCCGGTCGGCTTGGATCGGCTGCGCGTGTCGGCGCTGAACCTCGACGCCACTCGCCTGCGGCTATGCCCACGGGAAGGTGCGATGCTGCGGGTGGCAAATGGTCGGATCGGTGGTGGCGTCGGCATCGGTGCGACCCGCTTGCAGGGGCGGCTCGGCGGCACCCCGGTGACGCTCGCAGCGGCGGGCGGGCGCTTCGGTCTGGGCGAGATGTCCTTCGCGCTCGATGGGGTGAAGACCCGGCTCGGCAGCCCCGACCGGGTCAGCGTCCTCGATGTCGGTACGCTCACCGGCCGCGTTGCGAACGGCACCGTTATCGGCCGCTTCGACCGCGGTGAGGGGCAGATCGGCAACGTCCCCCTACTGATTCGCGACGCATCGGGTGGCTGGAAGCTGGCGGGCGGTGTGCTGTCGCTCGACGGCGATGTCGGTGTCCGCGACGCTGCGCCCGAGCCGCGTTTCGAACCGCTGCGCAGCGATGATTTCCGTCTGACGCTGAACGGCAACGACATTCGTGCCGGCGGGACACTGAAACACCCGACCAAGGGCGTGAAGGTCAGCGACGTGACGATCGTCCACGACCTTGCCACCGGGCGTGGCGACGCCGTCCTCGACGTGCCCGGCATCGCATTCGGCGACTCGTTCCAGCCCAACGAACTCACCCGCCTGACCTTCGGCGTGATCGCCGATGTGAAGGGCAGCGTGTCGGGCCGCGGCGATATCGCATGGAGTCCCGAAGGCGTCACCAGCACCGGAACGTTCCGCACCGCCGGCACCGATCTCGCCGCCGCCTTCGGCCCGGTCACCGGCCTGTCGGGCGAGATCCGCTTCACCGACCTGCTGGGGCTGGTCAGTGCGCCGGGGCAGGTGGCGACGATCGCCGAGGTCAATCCAGGGATCGCCGTCACCGATGGCGTCGTCCGCTATCGCCTGATCGAGGGGCAGCGGGTGCAGATCGAGGGTGGGCGCTGGCCGTTGGGCGGTGGCGAGATGATCCTCGAACCGACCATCCTCGATTTCGCCGAAGATCAGGAACGCCGCATGACCTTCCGCGTGAAGGGGGTCGATGGCGGGCTGTTCCTGCAGCAATTCGCGTTCGACAATCTCAACGCTTCCGGCACGTTCGACGGCGTGCTGCCGATGATCTTCGATGCCAATGGCGGCCGGATCGAGGGGGGCAGGCTGCAATCGCGGGGAAGCGGCAACCTGTCCTATGTCGGCGAAGTGTCAAAGGAGGATGTCGGCTTCTGGGGCAATCTGGCGTTTCAGGCGCTGAAGTCGATGAACTATCGTGGCCTGACGATCGAGATGGACGGACCGATCGCCGGCGAGATGGTGACCGCGATCCGCTTCTCCGGGGTCAGCCAGGGGCAGGGGACGTACAGCAATTTCCTGATCCGCCGGCTGGCGCGGCTGCCCTTTGTCTTCAACGTGCGGATCAAGGCCCCCTTCCGCCAGCTGATCGATTCGGTGCAGAACTATTACGATCCGAAGCGGTTGATCGAACGCAATCTGCCGGCATTGCAGGCCGAACAGCGCCGCCGCGAACAGGGCTTGCCGCCTGCGCCGCTCGATACCACCATTCAGCCTTCCGAAAGCGAGACCGTGCCATGACGCGAACCGTGACGATGCTGCGATCCCTGACGATTGGCGCCGCTTCCTGCGCGGCGGCCGGGTGCGTGAACGTCTCCGCGCCCGACAAGCCGATCGTCATCAACTTGAACATCAACATCACGCAGGAAGTGGTGTACCGTCTCGACGGAGAAGCGAAGACGCTGATCCAGGACAATCCGGGGATATTCTGACCATGCATGCTTTCGTGAAATACGGCCTTGCCGCAGCCGCCATCGTCGCGGTCGCCGGGATTGCCGGCACCGTATGGGCCCAGCGCGACCCGGCCTATCAGGCCGCCCGCGCCGCCGGACAGGTTGGCGAGCAGCCCGACGGCTATCTGGGCGTCGTGGGCGCGGGCACGCCCGAGCTTCGTGCGCTCGTCGCGAACATCAATATCCAGCGCAAGGCGGCGTATACGCGCGGTGCGCAAGCGGGCGCGACGGTCGAACAATTCGCGTTCGTATCGGGTTGCAACCTGATCGCGCAGACCAAGCCGGGCGAGAAGTACAAGACACCGGGCGGCCAGTGGGAAACGCGCGGCAGCGGCGCTCCGGAGCGCGATCCGCGCTGCTTGTGAGGGCACTGTGTTGAAACCGCAGTGTACGGATGTTATATCAGGCATGCGACTTCAGCAGAGTATCGCTTCCTTGAACCCCGGTCATGCCAGTGGCCGGGGTTCTTTGCATTCGGGGACCGGGCGAACCCGGCCCCCTCCCGTCATTTCGAACGGGCTACCTCGATGATTTTCAGCACTAAGGTAGTGAATGCCACCATCAGCGTGCCAGCGCCGATGATGATCGTTGCGACTTCAGGGGTCAGAGTAATCACCCCCTTTCTGACCGACATGCCGGTCGTCGGTTGGCTAGCATCGGCTCACTCCGCCTACAAACGGCTTGCGTCCGTCATCCTCCGTTCATCGTCCGGAAAGCTTTCGGCGCGAACGCTATGGTTGACTCGAAACCGTCACCTTCCTAAAGCGCGCCTGCCTTGGCGGGCTCGCCATCCGGCGGATTCCGGCCCGGCCTGTGCAGGTCCAGGGAGGAAGCATGGCGGAGAACGAGCCCGGACTAGACCCCTTGCCCGAAGACGCCCGGATCACCTCGCTCGACGCGCGGCTGAACCAGGCGAAGAAGGACGAGGCGATCCGGACCGGTCAGGCGCGCGACGAAGCGGGGGAAAAAAACTACCGCCTCGGCAATCGCGTGCTGGCCGAACTGATCGGTGGAATGGTCGGGGGGGCAGTGATCGGGGGAACCCTCGACTATCTGCTCGGCACCTCGCCTTGGCTTCTGCTCGTGTTGCTGACCCTCGGGATAGTCAGCGCGTTCAGGAATATCATCAGGATTTCGAACCGGCGTCCGGACTGAAAGTTTCGGGCGCCTTGGCATATCGGGGCGAAGCGACGTGGCGCAGGCAGGCAAGATCGATCCGATGCACCAGTTCGAGGTGCAGACGATCTTCAACATTCCCCTTGGCGATCACGTCCTGCCGTTCACCAATTCGGCACTCTGGATGATCGTCGCGGCGGTCGCGTTGTTCGTGTTCATGATCGGCGGCATGAAGCAGCAGCAGGTGCCCGGTCGCTGGCAGATGGCGGTCGAGGGCTTCACCGGCTTCATCGACAAGCTTTTGGCCGCGAATATCGGGCATGAAGGGCGCAAGTATCTGCCCTATGTCTTCTCGCTGTTCATGTTCATCCTGTTCGCGAACGTCGTCGGGCTGCTGCCCTTCGGGCTGGTCGGGCTGCACCCGTTCACCGTTACCAGTCACTTCACCGTGACCGGCGTCCTCGCCATCGCCAGCTTCTCGATCGTGCTGATCGTTGGCCTGTTCAAGCACGGCCTGCGCTTCTTCAGCCTGTTCGCGCCGAAGGGCACGCCGATCCCGGTGCTGCTGCTGGTCGCGCCGATCGAGTTCGTGTCGTTCATGGTCCGCCCGTTCAGCCTCGCGCTGCGACTGTTCGTCGCGATGACCGCAGGCCATATCCTACTCAAGGTGCTGGCGGGCTTCATCATCAATTCGAGCGCCGCCGGTGCGGGCATCGGCGTGCTGGTCAGCGTGCCGAGCTTCGCGCTGATGGTCGGCGTGTCGGCCCTCGAAATGCTGGTCGCCGGCGTGCAGGCCTATGTCTTCGCGCTGCTGACCTCGCTCTACATCAACGATGCCGTGCACCTGCACGACCATCACTGATCCCAACCCAAACAAAGATTTTTCCAAGGGAGTTTTCGACATGGAAGCAGACGCCATCAAGTTCCTCGGCGCCGGTCTGGCCGCCATCGGTGCCGGCCTCGCGGCACTCGGCGTGGGCAACGTCTTCGCCGCTTTCCTGCAGGGCGCACTGCGCAACCCGTCGGCCGCTGCCAGCCAGCAGGGCAACATGTTCATCGGCTTCGCGGCCGCCGAACTTCTGGGCCTGCTGGCGTTCGTCGTCGCAGTGCTGCTGATCTTCGTCGCGTAACTGCGTGACGCCCGGCGCGGGGTTTGCCCGCGCCGGAACTCCGGCCCCTTACGGGCCGGTTTCGGCCGGGCGATGGCGCCCGGTCGACCAGACCAATACGGGACGTTTCATGCCGCAAATCGAGCAGCTCGCCGCGACCTGGGGGTCGCAGGTCTTCTGGCTGGTGCTGACCTTCGGCATCGTGTTCCTCGTCGTCGGCCTCGGCATGGTGCCGAAGGTGCAGGGCACCGTCGACAAGCGCGACCAGTGCATCGCCGCCGATCTGGCTGCCGCCGATCAGGCGCGCAGCGCAGCCGACGCGACCGAAGCGGCATGGCGTGCCCGCGAAAATGCCAGCCGTGAGGCTGCGCAGAAGCTGCTGGCCGAAGCGCGCGCCAAGGGCGCCGCCGCCGCCGCCGAAAGGCTGGCCGCCGCCAATGCCGATGTGCAGGCGCGCGTTGCCCGGGCCGAAGCGGATATCGCCGCCCAGCGTGGTGCGGCGATGGCACAAGTCGAACAGGTCGCTGCCGAAGCGGCCCAGGCGATCGTCGCCCGCGTGTCGGGCGTGCAGGTCAGCGAACAGGACGCGCAGGGCGCGGTGAAGGCGGTGCTGCATGGCTAATTCCGAAGCGGCTGCGCATGTCAGCCCGACGCTGAACGAAGCGATCCACGAAGAAGGTGTGCCGAGGACCGGCGCGGACGCGGTCGAGAGCGAGCACGGCAGCACCACCGCCGCCAACCATCCCGATCCGACCGCACTGGGCCTCGACGGCACGGCATGGGTCAGCGCGGCGATGCTGCTGTTCCTGATCGTGCTGGTCGTCAAGGGCGTGCCGGCGGTGATTTGCCGGCTGCTCGACGGGCAGATCGCGACGATCCGCACCCGTCTGGACGAGGCACGCAAGCTGCGCGCCGAGGCCGAGGCGCTGCGCGACGAATATACCGCGAAGATCGCCGGGATCGAGGCGCAGGCCGCCGAGATGGTCGCCCATGCCGAAGCCGAGGCGCAGGGGCTGCTGGCCAAGGCCGAAGCCGATGCCGCCGACCTGACCCAGCGTCGTGCCAAGATGGCGACCGACAAGATCGCCGCTGCCGAGCGTGCCGCCATCGCCGAGGTCCGCGCGACCGCCGCCGATGCCGCAGCCAAGGCAGCGACCGCGCTGATTTCGACGCATCTGTCGGGCGAGGCCGATCGCGCGCTGATCGACCGGACGATTGCCGGTCTGGATGGCAACCGGCTGAACTGATACAATTTACTATCATAGGAACGCCGCCCTGCCGATTTGGTGGGGCGGCGTTTCGCGTTTGGGGTGGCGCCTCTTTCGGGTTTCCGGCGCGCCCTCCCTTCATCGAGCCCGCAGGGAGAACGCCATGGCATGGGCCATATTGGCGGTTGCGGTCGTGTGTGAGATCGTGTGGGCGCTCAGCCTGAAATGGGCGGCGGGGCAGGGCACGCTGGCCGCCTCCGCCGTGCCGATCACATTGTCGTTCGTGAACATGGGGTTGCTGGCGCTGGCGATGCGCGGCATTCCGGCGGGAACCGCCTATGCGGTGTGGACCGGGCTGGGCGCGGTCGGCGTCATCATCGGTGGCGCCATGCTGTTCGGGGAGCGGATCGCCCCGATGCAGGCGGGGTTCATGGTGCTGATCGTGGTGGGTGTGGTCGGCACGAAACTGTTCGCGCAAGGGTGAAGGCGGCCAGCGGAAGTTGACGAAGGTTGCACATTTGCAACCTTGTGACGGACGGGGTTTCGGCGATTCCAGCGAACGCGCATATCGTAGCCGGGCTGTTGCCTGTAGGACAGTGCGGATATTTAGCGTTCTTTCACAACGGCTTGCAGCGGGTTCCGAACAGCCGGGTGGAACGGACCGATCGATCGACTTCCCGAGTGGCAGGGCCGCGCGGCGCGTAGATGCGGCGAAGTTGACACCGAGGTGCGGAGAGGGCGTCGAGGCGCGACGGCTCGGGCTAACGTTAACGCTAACAGAATCGTTGGACAAGCGCGGCGCTGCCCGGAATACTCGCCTGATAACAAAGGGAGAGGACCCGTCATGCAAGCAAAGAACCACGCGCGGCTGCGCCGGTTGGCGACGATCATCGGTACGGCGTTGACCGTCACCATGTCGCCGGCACTGGCGCAGAGCGACAAGATGGAGCCGATCGCGATTCCGGCGCAGCCGGACGCGATCCCGCTCAAGACCGGCACACTGCCCGACGCCAAGGCGCGCGAGGCGTGGCACCAGCAATATGGCAGCGTGTTCGCGCGCAACGTCACCGATGCGACGCTGACGCCGTTCCTGCCCGATCCGGCCAAGGCCAATGGCACGGCGGTGATCGTCGCGCCGGGTGGCGGGTTCCGTACGCTGTCGATGCAGAATGAGGGCTGGGACGTCGCCAAGGCGCTGGCGGCGCGGGGCGTCGCGGCGTTCGTGTTGAAATACCGGCTGAACCAGACGCCGGCCGACATGGCGGGGTTCGAGAAATCGATGACCGCGATGTTCTCCGCCACCGCGCAACGCCCGCCGCGACCCGCCCCGGCCGCCGCCGCGACTGCGCTGGCACCGCAGATCGCCGACGCCAATGCCGCCTTCGCACTGGTCCGCTCGCGCGCGAACGAGTGGAAGGTCGATCCCAACCGGATCGGCATGATCGGTTTTTCGGCCGGCGCGATGCTGACCATGGCGACGACGCTGTCGTCGAATGCGGCGAAGCCCGCGTTCATCGGCGACATTTACGGTCCACTCGCCGCATCGAGCGTGCCCGCCGACGCCCCGCCGCTGTTCGTCGCGCTGGCGGCCGACGACCCGTTCTTTGCCAATGGCGGGTTCGGGCTGATCGAGTCGTGGAAGGCGGCGAAACGGCCGGTCGAATTCCACCTGTACGAACAGGGCGGGCACGGCTTCGGCATGTATCAGAAGACGACGACCAGCACCGGATGGTTCGATGCGTTCGCGAAGTGGATGGAGATGCATGGTTGGATGAAGCGGGCGGGGTGAGGCGCGAGGGGACCAAAGTGTTCCTTCGGGGGCGCTTTGGTCGGCTGAAGAAGCAGCTGCACCCCGGATCAAGTCGAAACCTCTGCGAAAGTCGCTCAGTCGCCTGAAAACTGCCGTACCCCGGCGAAGGCCGGGGTCCAGTTGGGAAGGCTTCCCCGCACCTTACC
This sequence comes from Sphingomonas lacusdianchii, assembly GCF_022664395.1. Lineage (GTDB taxonomy): Bacteria > Pseudomonadota > Alphaproteobacteria > Sphingomonadales > Sphingomonadaceae > Sphingomonas > Sphingomonas lacusdianchii. The sequence goes on from NZ_JAKRET010000002.1 coordinate 241,534, forward strand.
GACGTCCCCCAACTGGGCCCCGGCCTTCGCCGGGGTACGAAGAGGGACTTTCGCCGACGTTTCGATCAAGCCCCGGGTAACGCGGCCTGGGGGCATCCAAGGTAGTTCCTCTTCGGGCATGGTTGGCGATACATCGAACCCACCCGCTTGGCGGCGGCAGGGTCGGGCGCTAAGCCGTTGTTCGGGCGCGCATGCCCATGGAGGGATTGCCATGAAATTCCTGATTACCGCCGCGTTGATCGCCATGCCGATCACGGCGTCGGCACAAACGGCACCGGCCGCGCCGGCCCCCGCCGCCGCGAAGCTGACCATCGACAGCAGCATCGAAAGCATCGCCGCCAACCCCAAGGGCAAGGCGATCCTCGACGCGACCTTTCCCGGCATGCTCGCGCACGAATCCTATGCGATGTTCAAGGGGATGAGCCTGAAGCAGGTCCAGCCCTATGCCAATGGCCGGATCACCGACGAACAGGTGGCGAAGGTCGCCGCCGAACTGGCGAAGATCGGCTGACATGGTGCGTGTCGGCCTGATCGGATTCGGCCTTGCCGGTGCGTCGTTCCACGCGCCGCTGATCGCGACGGTCGAGGGGATGGAGTTGGCGGCGATCGCGACGTCGCGGCCGACCGACCGGTTTCCGGCGGCGACGCGCCATGCCGATCCGCAGGCGCTGATCGACGATGACAGCATCGACCTGGTGGTGATCGCCACCCCGAACGACAGCCATGCGCCGCTGGCGCAGGCGGCGCTGGCGGCGGGGCGGCACGTCGTGGTCGACAAGCCGCTGGCGATCGATGACGAGGATGCCGTCGCGCTGGTGCAGCTGGCGCGTGGGGCGGGGCGGTTGCTGAGCGTATTCCACAATCGCCGCTGGGACAGCGATTTCCTGACGGTCGAGCGGCTGCTGCGCGACGATGCGCTGGGCGAGGTTATGCTGGCCGAGTTCCGCTGGGACCGGTTCCGCCCGGCGATCAAGCCTGGCTGGCGCGAGGAAGGCGGCCCGGGCAGCGGGCTGCTCAACGATCTGGGGCCGCACATGATCGATCAGGCGATCCGCCTGTTCGGCATGCCGGATGCGGTGGCGGGCGACGTGACCCAGCAGCGCCCCGCCGCCGGGGTCGATGATTATTTCGAGATCGTGCTGCGCTATGGCGCGCGGCGGGTGACGATCGGTTCGGCGTCGCTGGTCGCCGCGCCCCGCCCGCGCTTCGCGTTGCACGGGACCAAAGGCAGCTTCGTCAAATACGGCATCGACCCGCAGGAGGCGGTGCTGCGCGCGGGCGGTATGCCCGGCGACAGCGGCTATGGCATCGAGCCCGAGGCGCAATGGGGCGTGCTGACCGATGGCGAGGGCGCGGCCCGGCCGGTGCGGTCGGAGGCGGGCGATTGGCGCGGTTATTACCGGGCGATGCGCGACGCGATCCGGGGCGAGGGTGCGGTGCCGGTCGATCCGGTCGATGCGGTACGCGGGCTGCGGATCATCGCCGCGGCGCGGGCGGGATGAAAATACAGCCCGTTATCGGCTGTTAACGCCTGTCCGGTACGTATCGTCGGGCATGTTCGACCATCCCGACCTGGCGACGCTGCGCCAATGCAGCATCCTGTGCAGCGCCGCCTATACCGTGGTGTTCTTCTTCATGGCCGGGCGGCGGGCATGGTATCTATATTGGGGATGGGGCGCGTGCAGCTATTGCGCGTCGCTGATCCTCGCCGCGCTGGTCGGCGAACCATTTCCCGTCTGGACGCAAATGGTGACGGACGGGGTGTTGGCGTTCTCGATGGCGCTGGTACTGGCCGGCGTCCGGCGGTTCGACGGGGTCCGCGGTTTCGTGCCATGGATGTGGGGTGTTGTCGCGGCCACCGCGATCATGCCGAGTGCGGCGGTGGCCGCGTTGGGGCGGGGACCCGCTGCGTCGGCCTGCTGGTCGTTGACGATGGCCTGCTGCTCCTTCGTCCTCGCCGTGCCGCTGCTGCTCGGCCGCACGAACGACGGTAGCACCCGACCGCGCCGCATCGCCGGCTGCCTGCTGATGCTGTATGTCCCGGTCTATCTGACCGTCGCCGGCTGCCAGATGTTCGCGCCGCAGGCGGCGGCGACGCTGGAGGGGGTGCCGTTCCTTGCCGATCAGCTGCTGTTCGGCGCGGCCAATCTGGCGCTGCTGTGGATACCCGCGTCGCATTCGGAGCATCGGTTGCGGCAAATGGCGCTGCGCGATCCGCTGACCGGGGTGTGGAACCGCGCGGCGCTGGCGGCGAGCGAGGCCGAACTGTTGGTGCCCGGACGGGTGGCGCTGCTGGTCGATGTCGACCGGTTCAAGGCGATCAACGACCGCCATGGCCATGGCGTGGGCGATCGGGTGCTGGTGGCGATCGCCACCGCCCTGCAACATAGTGTCGGCGGCGATTTCGTCGCGCGGCTGGGCGGAGATGAATTCCTCGTCATCGCCAGCGCCGACGATCCCGCGACGATCATCGACCGGATACGCGGCCACTCTGGTGGCGACGAGGCGGAGTTGCCGGCATGGACGGTCAGCATCGGTGCGGCGCGGATCGAAGCCGGCGACCGGTCGATCGACGACGTCATCCAGCGTGCCGACCAGTTGATGTACCGCGCCAAGGATCGGGGCCGCACGCCGGTCGCCGCATGACGCTGGCGTTCGCTCGCCGCACTTCCTAAATCGGCGGCGATGTCGGAAACACCCAACGCGCCCAATCGCTTTAACGAGGACAAGGCCAGCTTCACCGTGCGCGGATCGGACGCGCCGGATATCGATGCCGGGATCGCCGCGATCCGCAACGTGCTGGCGACGCTGCCGGTGCGGCCGGGCGTGTATCGGATGCAGGATGCGCGCGGCGAGGTGCTGTATGTCGGCAAGGCGCGCGCGCTGAAGAACCGCGTCGCCAACTATACGCAGGTGTCGCGCCTGACCAAGCGGTTGCAGCGGATGGTCGCCCAGACGCGGTCGATGACGATCGTCACGACCAATAACGAGGCGGAGGCGCTGCTGCTCGAAGCGCAGCTCATCAAGCGCTATCGCCCGCCCTACAATGTGCTGCTGCGCGACGATAAGTCGTTTCCGTTCATCCTGTTGCGGGCGGATCATGACTTTCCGCGCATCCAGAAGCATCGCGGCGCGCGACGGGCGAAGGGCAATTATTACGGTCCGTTCGCGTCCGCCGGATCGGTGACGCAGACGCTGAACGCGTTGCAGAAGCTGTTTTTGCTGCGATCGTGCACCGACGGTTTCTTCAAGACGCGCGACCGGCCGTGCCTGCTGTACCAGATCAAGCGTTGTTCGGCGCCGTGCGTCGGGCGGATCGATCAGGCGGCCTATGCCGAGCTGATCTCCGACGCGAAGGACTTCCTTGCCGGCAAGTCGACCAAGGTGCAGGCGAAGCTGGGCGTGCAGATGCAGGCGGCGGCCGAGGCGATGGACTTCGAACTGGCGGCGGTGCTGCGCGACCGATTGAAGGCGCTGACCTTCATCCAGGGTAGCCAAGCGATCAATGCCGATGGCGTCGGCGATGCCGATGTGTTCGCCATGGCATGTCTGGAGGGGGTGATCGGCATCCAGGCCTTCTTCATCCGCGGCGGGCAGAATTGGGGGCATCGCAGCTTCTTCCCGGCGCATACTAATGACGTGCCCGAGGATGAGGTGCTGTCGGCCTTCCTGATGCAATTCTATGAAGAGGTGCCGCCGCCGCGCAACGTCTTCGTCGACCGCGAACTGGCCGAAGGGGAGGTGCTGGCCGAGGCGATGGCGGAGCGGGCCGGGTTCAAGGTCGCGCTGTCGGTGCCGCAGCGCGGCGTGCGGCGGCGGCTGCTCGATCAGGCGAAGCGCAATGCCGAGGAGGCGCTGCAACGGCGCAACGCGGAATCGACGACGCAGGCGCGGCTGCTGCGTGAGGTGGCCGAACTGTTCGAACTGGAAGGGCCGCCCGACCGGATCGAGGTCTATGACAACAGCCATATCCAGGGGACCAATGCGCTGGGGGCGATGGTCGTCGCCGGGCCGGAGGGGTTCCGCAAGGGCCAGTATCGCAAGTTCAACATCAAGCAGGCGCAGACCAACGACGACTTCGCGATGATGAAGGAGGTGCTGACCCGCCGCTTCGCCCGCGCACAGGAGGAGAATCCCGATCGCGAGACCGATCGCGACGGCAATGGCTGGCCCGACCTCGTGCTGATCGACGGCGGCAAGGGGCAGTTGAGCGCGGCCAAGGCGGTGTTGGAGGATCTGGGCATCGAGGATGTGTGCATGGTCGGCGTGGCGAAGGGGCCGCATCATGGCCGTGACGGGCGCGAGGTATTCCACCTGATGGACGGGCGCGAACTGACGCTGCCGGTCAATTCGCCGGTGCTGTTCTATCTCCAGCGGCTGCGCGACGAGGTGCACCGTTTCGTGATCGGCGCGCATCGCGACAAACGGTCGAAGGCGATCGGCGCCAGCCCGCTCGACGAGGTGCCGGGCATCGGTCCGGCGCGCAAGAAGGCGTTGCTGATGCATTTCGGCACGGCGCGGGCGGTGCGCAATGCCAGCCTAGCGGATCTGCAAAAGGCACCGGGGGTCAGCAAGGCGATGGCGCAGGGGGTCTATGACTATTTCCACGCCCGCTGAGCCGGTCGCGCTCGACGCGGCGCTGCTGGCGCGCGCAGGGGCGGCGGGGGTGGATGTCGTTGCGACCTGCCACGCGGCGCTGGCGCGGGCGATCGAGGAAGCGGCGCTGGCGACGCAGCGCGCCGAGAGCGCGGCGGCGATCGCCGAATGGAATGACTGGGCGGGGTCGCCGCCGACCGGCTAGCGGGACTCGTTACGCCATGGCGCGTTGCAGGAAGCTGCGGATCGCCAGCCAGCGCTGTGCCTCGCCCCGGTCGCCGCGGCACAGCGCGCCGGCGGTCCGGGCGGCGGCGACGTGCAACGCGTTGCGGCCGTGCTGCGCGACGAGGAAGATCGCGTCGGTCCGGTCGATATCGTCGCTCATTATGCCTCCGATATGGTTTAAATTCGGCCGCGTAACGGCCTGGCCGGCAATCCTGTTCCAGGGCATTTGCCGAAGAAAGCGATCCAATAGCGGGACTTGCATGATGCGCGCAGGCAATATCCGCGCCGAACTGCGGAGAAGGATGGTTAACGCATGCTTGGTCCTCAGCGTACCGAACTTGCCGGGCGAGCGCGATCGCTTCACCGCTTCTTTACGCGAAACGGGCAGGACAGCAGCATGACGACCCCCGTCTTCCTGACGATCGATACGGAATTGATGTGGCGGCATCACGCCGCCGGCCTGCCGGCCGATCGGGTCGTGCAGCGCTCGCTCGAACCCGCCGGGGTCGGGGTGACGTGGCAGCTCGAACGCCTGCGCGTCTATGGATTGAAGGCGTGCTTCTTCGTCGATCCGCTGCCTGCGCGGCTGTACGGCATGGCGGCGATCGCGCCGACCGTGGAGGCGATATTGGCGGCGGGGCAGGAGGTGCAGCTGCATCTCCACCCCAATTGGGCGCGGGCGACGCTGGACGATCGCGGCCGAGCGCATGTGTTCGAACTGGTCGATCTGTCGCGGCAGGAGCAGCAGGACCTGTTGGGCGAGGCGCGCGACCTGCTGCGGGCGGCCGGCGCGCCCGATCCGGTCGCGTTTCGCGCCGGGAGCTATAGCGCCAACGACGTGACGCTCGACGCGCTGGCTTCGCTCGGCTTCGCCTATGACAGCAGCCACAACGGCGCGCACCATCCATGGCCGAGCATGATCGCGCTGTCGCCGGACGCGATCGCGCCGGTCGCACATCGCGGGCTGATCGAGGTGCCGGTGACGACGATCGCGACGCCCGGCGGCGGGCGGCGGCATTTCCAGATTTGCGCGCTGTCGACAGCCGAAATGCGCGCGGCGCTGCTCCATGCCGCTGCGCACAACCACGCGGCGGTGACGATCGTCAGCCATGGCTTCGAACTCGCCAATCGGAGCGGCACGCGCGCGAACCGCATCCATGTCCGCCGGTTCGAGGCACTGTGCCGTACGCTCGCCGCGCAGGCCGATCGCCTGCCGACGACGCATTTCCGCGATCGTCCGGCATTGCGGCTGGGACAGGACGACCGGCCGCTGCCGGCCAGTGCGCTGCGGACGCGGTGGCGGCAGGCCGAACAGCTCTGGTCGAACTGGATCGAGGAGCGCGCCGCGTGACGCAGGTCCAGCCCTGGCCGATCAGGTTCCAGATTGGCGCGCGGACGCTGTTTTCGGTGCGGCGGCGGCTGGTGCGCGTGCCGATGGAGTTGCACGACGTGCTGGCGGGGGAGGTGCCGGTGCTGCCGCCCTTGCCCAAGGGGGCGGATGGCTGGTCGGTGACCTCGCTGCCCGAGCCGCTGACGCCGGCGGTCGTGGCGGCGGCGGGGATCGTGTTCGTGCGGCAGCGCTATACGCGCTATCACACCGACCTGACGATCGGCTTCGATGCGTGGTTCGCGGGCCTGTCGGGCAATGCGCGGTCCTCGCTCAAGCGCAAGCGCAAGAAGCTGGCCGAGGTGAACGAAGGCGCTCTTGACGTCCGCACCTATCGCACCGCGCAGGAATTGGCCGAGTTTCATGGCCTTGCGCGTCGCGTGGCCGAGCGGACCTATCAGGAAAAGCTGATGGGGGCGGGACTGCCGGCCGACGTACCGTTCCGCGCGGTGATGCAGGGCAAGGGCGCGCGCGGCGAGGCGTTCGGTTGGCTGTTGTTCGTCGGCGGGTCGCCGATCGCCTATCTCTACTGCCCGATGACCGGCGGCGATGTGCGGTACGACTATGTCGGGCATGATCCGAGCTGGGGCGAATGGTCGCCGGGCAGCGTGCTGCACATGGAGGCCTTCCGCACGCTGTTCGCCGAGCCGACGGCGCTGCGGTTCGATTTCACCGAGGGCGAGGGGCAGCATAAGCGGCAGTTCGCTACGGGCGGGACGGCGTGCGTCGATCTGCTGTTGTTGCGCGACAGTCGGGCCAATCGGGCGGTGGTAAGGGCGTTGCAGGCGTTTGACGGCGTGATCGAGCGGGTGAAGCGGGCGCGGGACTGGCCGGTGGTTGGGAGCGTTGTGGCTCGGGTACGGCGGGGATAGCCGGCATCGAATTACGAATTGGACATTTTTTCCTCCTCCGGCGAATTCGTCAGCAAGCCTCACCTTCTGGATTCAGGCAAATTCGAACCTATACGGGGCATTTCGAGTGCGATGACAAGAGCTAGGTCCGTTCGTGCTGAGTAGGGGCTGAGCCTGGCGAACACTCGTATCGAAGCACCTGCCCAAACGTCCTTCGATACGCCATTTCGACAAGCTCAATGGCTACTCAGGACGAACGGGTTCGCGTCATGTCGGTAGGCCATGAGAAACAAATTTCGGTCCAATCGATCGAAATGTCAGTCTTGTACCAGCATGATTTCACGCGTTTCCCATCCCTGTTAAACCAATCCCATGCACCTCAACACAACCGCCCTCCTGCTCTCCGCCCGCCCGCATGGCGAGCATGGCGCGGTGGTGCGGGCGCTGACCGCAGAGGCCGGGGTCCAGCCCGGCTATGTTCGCGGGGGGCGGAGCCGGGCGATCCGGCCGGTGTTGCAGCCGGGCAATATCGTGCGCGGCGACTGGCGGGCGCGGAGCGATACGCAACTGGCGGCGCTGAGCGTCGAACTGGTCGAGAGTCGGGCGCCGCTGTTCGCCGAGCCGGTGCCGGCGGCGGCGATCGACTGGATGTGTGCGCTGACCGCCTATGCGCTGCCCGAGGCGCAACCCTATCCGCGCATCCATGCCGCGCTCGACGGGCTGTTCGCGGCGATCGCGGCGGCACCGGCGGCGCGGGCGTGGATCGGGGCGCTGGTGCGGACCGAATTGCTGATCCTGTCCGAACTGGGCTTCGGGCTGGCGCTCGACGAATGCGTCGCGACGGGGGCGCGCGACGATCTGACCCATGTCAGCCCGAGAAGCGGCGGTGCGGTGTCGCGCGGCGCGGCGACGGGGCTGGAACACCGGCTGCTGGCGCTGCCCGCCTTTCTGGCGGAGGGCGGCCCCGCAAGCTGGGAGGCGGCGTTCGACGGCCTCGCGCTGTCGGGCCATTTCCTGTCGCGCGACCTGCTGGGCGGGCGGGGGCAGGACGTGCTAGCGGCCCGCGAACGGTTGATCGAGCGATTGAAAAGGACGGTTGCGTGACCCGCCCGGCTTGGGGCAGGGGCTTTTGCCGGTGAAACGCGCAATCTTCGTGCGCGAAACAGGAATGACGCAATGGCCTTGATCGCGATACTGCCCGGCGACGGGATCGGACCGGAAGTGGTGGCGGCGGCGCGCCGGGTGCTCGACGCACTGGGTCTCGACCTGACGTTCGAGGAAGCGCCGGTCGGTGGCGCGGCGTATCGCGCGCATGGCCATCCGCTGCCACCGGCGACGCTCGATCTGGCGAAGCGCGCCGATGCGGTGCTATTCGGCGCCGTTGGCGATCCCGAATTCGACAATGTCGCGCGCGGGCATCGCCCGGAGCAGGCGATCCTCGGCCTGCGCAAGGCATTGGGCCTGTTCGCCAATCTGCGTCCGGCCAAGCTGTTCGCCGGGCTGGAGGATGCCTCCGCGCTGCGCCCCGAAGTCGCCGCCGCGATCGACATGGTGATCGTCCGCGAGCTGACCGGCGACGTCTATTTCGGCGAGAAGGGGCGGAGCACGACCGCCGAGGGGCTACGCGAAGGCCATGACCTGATGCGCTATGACGAGTCCGAAGTGGCGCGCATCGCCCGCGTCGCGTTCGAGACGGCGCGGACCCGCAACCACCGGCTGTGCTCGGTCGACAAGGCGAATGTCCTCGAAACCTCGCAGCTGTGGCGCGACGTGGTGATCGAGGTGTCGGCCGACTATCCCGACGTCGCGCTGACCCACATGTATGTCGACAATGCCGCGATGCAGCTGGTGCGCAATCCGGGGCAGTTCGACGTGATCGTCACCGGCAACCTGTTCGGCGACATCCTGTCGGATCAGGCGAGCATGTGCGCCGGTTCGATCGGCATGCTGCCCTCCGCCGCGATCAATCAGGACAAGAAGGGGCTGTACGAGCCGATCCATGGCTCGGCCCCCGATATCGCCGGGCAGGGCAAGGCGAACCCGCTGGCGACGATCCTGTCGGCGGCGATGATGCTGCGCCATTCGCTGGGGCTGGCCGACGCCGCCGACCGGATCGAGACGGCGGTGACGGCGGCGCTGGTCGCGGGGCACCGGACGCCGGACCTGGGTGGGCATGCTACGACCGAGGACATGACGAACGCGGTGTTGGCGGCGTTGTGATCCCCCGGCGCACCCGTATCCCCGCGCAGACGGGGATCCAGTGCCGCGAAAGACATCGCATGTGGCTCTGGACCCCCGCCTGCGCGGGGGCACGGTAGCGCCTTTATGACTACCCTCGACCTCGCTATCGTCGTTCCCGTGTTCAACGAGCGCGGCAACGTGCCGTTGCTGGTCGCGGCACTCGACACGGCATTGGCCGGCCTCGCGTGGGAGGCGATCTTCGTCGACGACGACAGTCCCGACGGTACCGCCGACGTGGTACGCGACATCGCCCGGCACGACCCGCGCATCCGGGTGATCCAGCGCATCGGCCGGCGTGGCCTGTCGACCGCCTGTATCGAGGGGATGTGCGCCACCGCCGCGCCACTGGTCGCGGTGATCGACGGCGATCTGCAGCATGACGAGACGCTGCTGCCGCGCATGGCGGCGGCGCTGTCGGCCGATGCGGCGCTCGATCTGGTGATCGGATCGCGCTTCGTCGCGGGCGGCGGTACGGGCACATGGGATGCCGATCGCGTCGCCAAGTCGGCGCTCGCCACGCGCCTGTCGCGGCGGGTGCTGAAGGCCGATCTGTCCGATCCGATGAGCGGCTTCTTCATGATCCGCAGCGCGGTGGTGCGCAGCGTCGCGCCGCGCCTGTCGGGGATCGGGTTCAAGATATTGCTCGACATCCTTACCGCCGCGCCCGAGCCGTTGCGCTTCGCCGAACTCCCCTATGTGTTCCGCACGCGGGCGGTGGGGGAGAGCAAGCTCGACCATGTCGTCGCGCTCGAATATCTGATCGCGCTGTACGACCGGATGTTCGGGCGGGTGGTGCCGGTGCGCTTCGTCATGTTCTCAGCGATCGGCGCGGCGGGGGCGATCGTGCATCTGGCGGCGTTGGGGCTGCTGCTGGAGTTGGGCAGCGGGTTCGTGGCCGCGACGATCGTGGCGACGATGGTCGCGATGACGTTCAATTTCTTCCTGAACAATCACCTGACCTATCGCGACCGGCGGCTGCGGGGCACGAAGGCGTTGCTCGACGGCTGGGTGTCCTTCTGTGCGGTGTGTTCGGTGGGGGCGGTGGCCAATGTCGGGCTGGCGGCGTTCCTGTACGATGTGCGCGGGGGGGCGTGGGCGCTGCCGGCGCTGGCGGGAATCGCGGTCGGAGCGGTGTGGAATTTCGCGCTGTCGTCGCGCTTTACCTGGGGGCGGTACGGGCGGCGGCGGGCGGCGTAAGGGTTTCACGCGAAGGCGCTGAGCGATCAGGATTTTCGCGCAAAGGCGCAAAGTGCGCAAAGAGGTTGCGTTTGCCGCGATAGCGGCTTTCGACCGATATGGGGTAAGGGATGACGATCTTCCGATCGCAACCCCTTGGCGTCCTTTGCGCCTCCGCGCGAATATCTACTTTGCGCGAACTGATTCAACGCCAGCTATCGAACCACATCCAGCGGTTGAACGCTTGCGGTCCCGATAGCGGGGCGGCGGAGATGATCGGGTAGAAATAGACGAACAGCATGATCGCGGGCAGCGCGAACCATTCGTCGGCGCGGGCGAGGCGACCTTTCGCATGGGCGTGGAAGGCGGCGGCGAGTGCGAGGCACAGCCAGATGCTCGACAGATGATAGTAATAATAGAAGCCCAGCGATTTGGGGATCACCGCCCAGACCGCCAGCGACCCGACCCAGAGCAGCCCGACCCCCAGCAGCGCCGGTGCCCGCCGCTTCCATCCGCTCCACAGGCACACCGCGACCGCCAGCAATCCGCCCCACATGATCGCCGGATTGCCGAGCAGCAGCACGCCGCGCTGCACCCCGTCATCGGGTTCGTAGAAATACCAGATCGGCCGCGCGAGCAGTGGCCAGCTCCACCAGCTCGACTGATAGGGATGCGCTGCCAGTATCTGCGTCTGGCGCTGGTACATGTCCCATTGGAACGGCAGCAGGCGGGCGAAGGTCAGCGGTTCGGACGCGTAGAAGAAAGCCGGCGCGAAGGTCGCGAAATAGGTGGCGATGCTGACCAGCCCGAGGATCGCCAGCGCCGGGACCAGCCGCAGCCCCGGCCAGTAGTCGCGCTTGCCCGTCATCCCCCAGACCAGCAGCAGCCCCGCGCCCGCGACATAGGGCACCGCCGCCCATTTCACCCCGACCGCCAGCCCGAACAGCAGTGCCGCCAGCGTCAGCCGCCATGCCGCCCGCCCGCGCATCGACCAGAGCAACGCGGCAATGCCGAGCGTCACGAACGCACCGAGATAGACTTCCAGCATCGCGGTCCGCGCCTCGACCAGCAAGGTCTGGTTGAGGATCGCCATCGCCGCGCCGAACGCCGCGACATGCGTCCGCCGGAACAGCAGTTGCAGGATGGCAAAGACGCCGAGCACCGTCGCCGTCCCGGCCAGCGTGCCCATGATCCGCCAGCCCCATGGATTGTCGCCGAACAGCGCGATACCCAGCGCGATCAGTTCCTTGGCGACCAGCGGATGTTCGGGATTGGCCGGATAGGCGAGCGTCAGCAGGATGCGCGCGGCGGGGACGTAATGCACCTCGTCGAACGACAGCCTGCCCGGTCGGCCCAGCCCCCAGGCGAACAGCAATTGCGCCGCCACGCTGATCAGCAGCGCGGTGGTCCAGGGGCGATCGCGCAGGCGGGAGAGCATGGGGGGCGTGTAGCGGAAGAGGGGAAGCAAGCAAATCCTCCCCGGCACGGGGAGGGGGACCAGCGCAGCTGGTGGAGGGGCATCGCGGCGCAACGCAATGGTGCCGTATGCGGCCAATCCCCTCCACCATCCTGCGGACGTTAACAATCCTCCCCGGCACGGGGAGGATTGTTAACGTCCGCCCATGACTTGCCACATTCGGTCCCTAACGGACCGTTCATGGCACTGATCGACACGTTTCTCGCCCGCACGGTTCGTCGCGGCACGCTATCCTTGACCCATGCCGATGGCCGGACCGTCAGCTTCGGCACGCCCGATCCGGCCTTTCCCGACGTCGCGATCCGCTTTGCCAAGCCGGGCGTCGCCGGCCGGATCGTCCGCCATCCGGCGCTGGGCGCGGCAGAGGCGTATATGGACGGCGATCTGGTCATCGATCGCGGCGACATTCGCGATCTGGTCGAACTGCTGACCGGCAACACGCCATGGGGGCGGGGCGGCGGGCTGCAGCCGTCGCTGCCGATTCGCCTGTTCGATGCGGTCCGCCACCGCATCGACCGGGTCAATATGGCGCGCCGGTCGAAGCGCAACGTCGCGCATCATTACGACCTGTCCGACCGGCTCTACGCACTCTTCCTCGACAGCGACCTGCAATATAGCTGCGCCTATTTCACCGATGCCGACAATGGTCTCGAACAGGCACAGGCGGACAAGAAGGCGCATATCGCCGCCAAGCTGGCGATCCGGCCGGGAATGCGGGTGCTCGACATCGGCTGCGGCTGGGGCGGGATGGCGCTGTATCTGCATCAGAAGACCGGGGCCGAGGTACTGGGCGTCACCCTGTCCGAAGAGCAGATCAAGGTCGCGCGTCGCCGCGCCGAGGCAGCGGGCGTCGCCGACAAGGTCAGGTTCGAGCTGATCGATTACCGCCATGTCACCGGCCGGTTCGACCGGATCGTGTCGGTGGGCATGTTCGAACATGTCGGCCCGCCGCACTATGGCGCCTTCTTCCGCAAATGCCGCGAGTTGCTGACCGATGAGGGCGTGATGCTGCTCCACACGATCGGCCGGATGGGCGTGCCGGGCGTCACCGATACCTTCACGACCAAGTACATCTTCCCCGGCGGCTACAACCCGGCCTTGTCGGAGATCGTGCGCGGCTATGAGGGCACCAAGCTGATCGCGAGCGATATCGAGGTGCTGCGCGTCCATTACGCGCTGACCATCGATCACTGGTACGCGCGCACGGTGGCGGCGAAGGAGCAGATCGTCGCGCTGTATGACGAGAAATTCTACCGCATGTGGACCTTTTATCTGGCGGGCGCGGCGGCGGCGTTCCGCCATGGCGGCATGGTCAATTATCAGGTGCAACTGACCCGCGACCGCTGGGCACTGCCGCTGACGCGCGATTATATGGTCGAGGAAGAGCAGCGTTTGCGGGGGTAATCGGTACGCCGCCCCGGATCGGGTCCGGGGCGGCGCGTCCTTAGCCGACGGTGATGCCGACGACCTTCCATTCGGTTTCTTCCTGATCGAGCATCACCGTTTCGACCTGCTCGCCGCCCTTGGCGAAGCGGGTGCGGAACTTGACCGATTGATAGCCATAGGGCGGGGCGGGGACATATTCCTGTCCGATCAACGTCCGCGACACGACCGGCCCGAGTGGCGTGCGGACTTTTTCCGAGACATTCGCCCAGACCTGCTCGGTATTCAGCTTGCGAAAGGCGACGCCGAACCGGCGATAGCTGTCGGCCCAGCGGCCCTGATCGACCAGTTCGAGAAAGGCGCGCGCCGCTTCGGGGGCGGGGGTCGCCGGTGCGGTCGCGGGGGGCGGGGGCGGCGTCTGCACCGTTGCGGGTGTCAGGGTCAGCGCCAGCAGGCCAAGGGCAAGGGTCATCAGAAACGCTCCGATCAGAAACCGGGGCGACCGGACGGAACGCCCCGCGCCGTCGTCCGGCGCGGTTTCGACATCGGTCGCGCTGGCGGCCACGTCGTCCCCGTTTCTGTTGTCCCCCAGATTTTCGGGGGTCGCGCCCTCCGCCTCGAACAGCATCCGCGCCGCCTCGCGACTGCTCGACACCGCCAGCTTGCGCCGTGCATCGCGGAGCCGTTCGTTAATGGTGTGGACCGACAGGCCGAGCGTGACCGCCACCGACTTCGCATCATGCCCGCGCACGATCAGGCGCAGCGTCTGCTTTTCCTTGTCGGTCAGGGCGGCAAGCGCGGCTTCGGTCGGCTGGGGCATGGAGTTCGGCCTATGGCCGGGGCGGGGGTGGGGCCACCCCTAAAAATTTGGGAGGGCGGGTTCGCCAGTCTTCTCGCCTCCTTGAGACAAGCGTCGCCCCAGCGAAGGCTGGGGCCTCTTGCGGCTCCTGTCGTGTGCGATCACCGGGCGATCGCAGCCTGCGCTGGGATGACGTGCGCGGGGCTGGGTGTGCCGCCCCTAATCCTCGCCGAAGCGGTCCTCGACCAGTTGCGCCAGCTGTCCGACCACCAGTTCCGCGCCGTCGCCCGATGCGCTGATCGTGATATGGTCGCCCTTGGCCGCGCCCAGCATCATCAGGCCCATGATCGACGTGCCGGTGACGCACGATCCGTCCTTTTCGACGCTGACCTCGATCGGTTGCGCGGCGGCCATCGTTACGAACTTGGCCGACGCGCGCGCGTGCAGCCCGCGCCGGTTGGTGATCTGCACCGTGCGCGTGATCGTCATGCCGCTGCTTCCCCCAGAACCTCGCTGGCGACCGAGATATATTTGCGACCCGCCTCACGCGCGGCGGCGACCGCCTCGGCGACCTTCATCGCCTTGCGCGCGCCGCCCAGACGGATCAGCATCGGCAGGTTGATGCCGGCGATCACCTCGATCCGGCCGGTTTCCATCAGCGAGATGGCGAGGTTGCTGGGCGTGCCGCCGAACAGGTCGGTCAGCACGATCACGCCCTGTCCCGCATCGACCGCCGCGATCGCGGTGGCGATGTCGGCGCGGCGTTCCTCCATATCGTCCTCGGGACCGATACATACCGTCTCGATCCGCTCTTGCGGGCCGACGACATGCTCCATCGCAACGACGAACTCCTGGGCAAGACGACCATGCGTCACCAATACCAACCCGATCATGTTCGTCGTCGTTCCCACATCCGTCATGGCGCGCGCCGTGCGCCTTCCAGCGAATCCTGTGGCGCGGTGCCCAGATCGCGATGTTCTATCGTGGGGGAAAAACCCTGTTCGCGCAACCATGCCCCCATGCGTTCGGCGACATGGACCGACCGGTGTCTCCCGCCGGTACAGCCGAACGCGATGGTGACATAGGATTTCCCCTCCGCCTTGTAGCGCGGCAGCAGGATCGACAGCATCGTTTCGAACGAGGCGATGGCGGCATCATAGGCCGGATCTGCCTGCACATAGGCGGCGACATCGGCGTCGAGCCCGGTGCCCGGGCGCAGCACCGGGTCCCAGTGCGGATTGCGCAGGAAGCGCATGTCGAGAACGATATCGGCGTTGCGCGGCACGCCCCGCGCGAAACCGAACGACAGCACCGACAGCACCGGATCGGCGCTGCCCGGTGCGGCGAACGTCTCGCGCACCCATTCGGCCAGCGCGTTGCGCGAGAAGTTGGTCGTGTCGAGCAAGCGGTTGGCGAAGCCGCGCAGCGGTTCGAGCACCTCGCGCTCGCGCTCGATGCCGTCGGCGGCGGTGCGATCGGTCGCCAGCGGATGGCGGCGGCGCGTTTCGTTATAGCGCCGCTCCAGCTCGGCCTGGCTGCTGTCGAGGAACAGCACGCTGACCCCCAGATCGGGGCGGTCGCGGATCGACCGGACGATCGCCTCGGCATCGAAGCCGCGCGTCCGCGTGCCGATGCCGATCGCCAGTTGCCGGTCGGCATCGGCGGGGCTGGCGGCGATGAGGTTGCCGAGCAGGCGCAGCGGCAGATTGTCGACAATGTCCCAGCCGCTGTCCTCCAGCGTCTTGAGCACCGTCGATTTTCCCGCCCCCGACATGCCGGTGACGAGCAGGATATCGGCATGGCGCATTATCGGAGAATCCTGTCGAGCATGAGGTCGATCTTGGCGGGTGCCGAGGCTTCGAGCAACGCCAGTCGGTACGCGGGGATGGCGATGCCGGCGATGACCCGCGTCGCCGGTTCGGGCAGGCGATCGGGCGTACCGGCCTCGACGAACAGGGCGACCGGCACCCTCGCCAGGGTCGGGCGATCGACGATGCCGATTCCGCGCACCTCGATCCGCCCCGCAATGGTGGCGGGGGCGGTCGCGTGCAACTCGCCACCTTCGACGTGGAGCAGCGTATAATCGTCGCTGACCAGCACCGCGCCGCGATCGATCAGGCGTAGCGCGAGGTCCGACTTGCCCGATCCCGACGGCCCGGCGATCAGCACGCCGACCCCGCGCATCGCGACGCAGCCGGCATGGATCGGCGGTTCGCTCATGCGCCGACGATCGGCAGTTGCACGACGAAGCGCGCGCCTTCGCGGTTATCCCGACGTGATTCGGCGGCGATCATACCGCCATGCCCTTCGACGATGGTCCGGGCGATGGCAAGGCCGAGGCCCGAATGCTGGCCGAACGCCTCGCCGCCGGGGCGGACCGAATGGAAGCGGCGGAACACCGCCTCGCGCTGCTCGGGGGGCACGCCGGGACCGTCGTCGGTAATCTCGATCTCGACCAGATCGCCGTCATTGCCGCCGCTGATCCGCACTTCGCCGCCCGGCGGCGAGAAGGAGATGGCATTGTCGATCAGGTTGGCGAACACCCGTTCCAGCCGCGCGCCTTCGCCAAGCACCACCAGCGGATCGTCGCCGTCGCGCTCGAACTGCAGGGTGACGCCGCGTTCGACCCCGCGATCGACGCGGTAGGCGACCAGCGCCGCGATCAATGCGGCCAGATCGACATTCTCGAACTTCGCACGCGCCAATTGCGCGTCGAGGCGCGACGCATCCGAAATATCGGTGATGAGCCGGTCGAGCCGATGCACATCCTCCTGCACGATCGCCAGCAACTGGTCGCGCAGATCGGGGTCCCTGACCGTCGCGAGACCATCGACCGCCGATCGCAGCGAGGCGAGCGGGTTCTTGAGTTCGTGCGTCACGTCGGCGGCAAAGGCTTCGGTCGCGTCGATCCGGCTGCGCAGCGCGCCGGTCATGTCGGACAGCGCGCGGGCGAGCATCCCGATCTCGTCGCGGCGGCTGGGCAGGCGTGGGACGACTACCTCGCGGTCGCGGCCCAGCCGCACCCGGATCGCGGCGCGCGCCAGCATGCGCATCGGCCGGACGATGGTGCGCGCGAGGAACAGCGACAACAGCACCGACAACAGCACCGCGACGGCGAGGACCATGCTCAGGCGGGCGCGTTCGGTCCGCACCGTCTGGGTGATGTCGCGGGCATTGACCGTCGCCATCAGCACCCGGTCCTCGGGCAGCGGCGCGGCGGCGGTGACGACCGGTGTCCGGTCGGGCGCGCGCCACACCGTCGCCGCCGTGCCGCCGGTGGTGCGCACCGTCACCACATCCGGCCAGCGCAATCCGCGACCCGGCGCACGCTCGCGGTACAGCGGGTCGCGATCGTTGCGGACCACGGTATCGATCACCGCGTCCAGCGCGCGCGCCGCATCCTGTTGCCAGCCATCCTTGTCGGGGTCGAGCAGCTGGAAATTGCGCACGCCCAACTGCCGGCTGTCGGCGACCAGCCGCCCGCGCCGGTCGTAGATGCGCAGGCGCAGCCCCGATTTGCGCGCGAAATTGACCATTTCGTCGGTGCGCTCATCGGGCGCCAGCAGCGTCAGCGCTTCGGCGATCAACCGCACCTCGCGCTCGGCCTGCGCCACGCGGCCATCGACGATGCGCGCGCGGTAGCTGTCGAGATAGAAGAAGCCGCCCGCCAGCAGCGCGAGCGCGAAGATGTTGACGAACAGGATGCGCGGGGTCAGCGACACGCGGCCCGACCAGCGCAACGACAGCGCGCCTTCGTCGGGTGGACGGTCGATGGGATCAGCGGCGGGCATTCAGCGCATAACCCTCTTGCGCTTGGCCGCCAGCCAAAACCGTTCGTCCTGAGTAGCCGCTGAGCCTGTCGAAGCGGCGTATCGAAGGACCGCGACGGCAGATGCTTCGATACGGGTCTTCGACAAGCTCAGCCCCTACTCAGCACGAACGGTTTGATACGGTGCCACCTGCATCCTCAATCGTCGGCGAACCGATACCCCGCGCCATATAGCGTCTCGATCGCGTCGAAATCCTTGTCGACCTGCCGGAACTTGCGGCGCAGGCGCTTGATATGGCTGTCGATGGTGCGGTCGTCGACATAGATGTCGTCCTGATAGGCGGCGTCCATCAACTGGTTGCGGGTCTTGACGATGCCCGGACGGCTGGCCAGCGTTTCGAGGATCAGGAATTCGGTGACGGTCAGCGTCACATTCTCGCCATTCCACGTCACCTTGTGCCGCGCCGGATCCATGGCGAGGCGCCCGCGCTCGAGCACCGGCTGCGCGCTGTCGGCGCTGCCCGGCTCGCCCGGCTGGGCCGGTTCGGCCCGGCGCAGGATGGCGCGGATGCGTGCGATCAGCAGTCGCTGCGAAAACGGCTTGGCGATATAGTCGTCGGCGCCCATCGCCAGCCCCAGCGCCTCGTCCAGCTCATCGTCCTTGCTGGTCAGGAAGATGACCGGCAGGCGGCTGCGCTCGCGCAACCGGCGCAGCAGTTCGAGTCCGTCCATGCGCGGCATCTTGATGTCGAGTACCGCCAGATCGGGTGGATTCTCGGCAAAGGCCTTCAACGCCACCTCGCCGTCCGAATAGACGCGCGTCGTGAATCCTTCGGTCTGCAACGCGATCGAGACGGAGGTCAGAATGTTGCGGTCGTCGTCGACCAGCGCGATCGTGGCGGTCATGGCCTGGGGTCCGTCTGCATCGCGTGCAGGGTTAGGCGAAAGGGGGGCAAGGCTCAATGGCTTCGACAGTTCAAATCATCATATAATTATTCGACTTTCTCCTTTCGTCTCATATTGGTCGCGTACAGCAAACATCATGTCGATATTCGTGTTTAACGCGTTTGACGCGATGCTTTCCCAAGCATAGAGGAAGCACAGCGAACTCGGCGCGGGACGGCGGACATGGCGTGCGCTGCCCGTGATTCGACAGGGAGAAGGGCAGCATGGCGATCGTGACGCCGCAATACGGGCTGGCAGCGATGGGAATCGAAACCGGCGCCGATGTGCATTGGAATCTGCAGACGCCGCAGCTCGTCGAACAGGCGGTCGCGCGCGGCGAGGGTCGACTGGCCAAGGACGGCCCGCTGGTGGTCACCACCGGCCGGCACACCGGCCGCAGCCCGCAGGACAAGTTCATGGTCCGCGATGCGATCACCGAGGACACGGTGTGGTGGGGCAAGACCAACCGCGCGATGCAGCCCGAACATTTCGCGACGCTGAAGGCCGACTTCCTCGAACAGCTGACCACCGAACCGACGCTGTTCGTACAGGACCTGTTCGGCGGATCGCAGCCCGAACACCGGGTCAAGGTGCGCGTCATCAACACGCTGGCGTGGCATAACCTGTTCATCCGCACGATGCTGGTCCGGCCCGAAGCGGCCGATCTGGCCGACTTCATGCCCGACTTCACGATCATCGACCTGCCGACCTTCCGCGCCGATCCCGAACGCCATGGCTGCCGCACCGAAACGGTGATCGCGGTCAGCATGACCGAAAAGCTGATCCTGATCGGCGGCACGCAATATGCCGGCGAGATGAAGAAGTCGGTGTTCGGCCTGCTCAACTTCCTGCTGCCCGAAACCGGCACGATGCCGATGCACTGTTCGGCCAATATCGGTCCGAACGGCGACACGGCGGTGTTCTTCGGCCTGTCGGGCACCGGCAAGACGACGCTGTCGGCCGATGCCAGCCGCACGCTGATCGGCGACGACGAACATGGCTGGTCCGACACGGCGGTCTTCAATTTCGAAGGCGGCTGCTATGCCAAGATGATCCGCCTGTCGGCCGAGGCCGAACCGGAAATCTTCGCGACGACCAAGCGCTTCGGCACCGTGCTCGAAAATGTGGTGATGGACCCGGATACGCGCACGCTCGACCTCGACGACCCGAGCATCGCCGAAAATTCGCGCGCCGCCTATCCGATCGACTTCATCCCCAATGCCTCGGCCGACAATATGGGGCCGACGCCGCGCAACGTGGTGATGCTGACCGCCGACGCCTTCGGCATCCTGCCGCCGATCGCGCGGCTGACCCCCGATCAGGCGATGTACCACTTCCTGTCGGGCTATACGTCGAAGGTCGCCGGCACCGAGATCGGCGTGACCGAGCCGGAACCGGTCTTCTCGACCTGCTTCGGTGCGCCGTTCATGCCGCGCCACCCGTCGGTCTATGGCAATCTGCTCAAGGAGCGGATCGCCAAGGGCAATGTCGATTGCTGGCTGGTCAACACCGGCTGGACCGGTGGCCAATATGGCGAAGGGCGCCGCATGCCGATCAAGGCGACGCGCGCGTTGCTCAACGCCGCGCTCGACGGATCGCTTGCCGGGGGCGAGTTCCGCACCGATCCCAATTTCGGGTTCGAGGTGCCGGTATCGGTTCCGGGCGTCGACGCCGCGATCCTCGACCCGCGTTCGACCTGGGCCGATGGCGACGCCTATGACCGCACCGCCGCCAAGCTGGTCGACCTGTTCAACCATAATTTCGCGCAGTTCGCCGACGCGGTCGACGCCGGCGTCCGCGATGCCGCGCCGAAGACCCGCGAACTGGCATAACGGTCAGGAGAGGAGCGCCCCCGCCACGATAGCGGGGGCGCCGTTCCTGCGGATAGCAATCGCTCCTTCCGCGTTATGCCCCCGACCGGCCGACAGGGAAGGGGAGCGATGTTCTACGACGCCAACGCCTGGCCGCCGCCGCCCGACGGCTATGAACCGCCCCGTCCGCCCGCGCGGCTGACCCGGCCGCAGGAACGGGTGATGATCGGGACGATCGCGATCTTCCTGCTGGTGATGTTCGTCGGACCGCTTGCCGGATCGTCGGTGGTGATCGCGCTGCTGTCGCTCTTCACCTGAAGAGCCTCAGCCCCGCAAGAAGGTCCAGCGATCCCCTTCTGCCCCGGCAAAGCGATAGCCGTCGCTGTCGAAGCCCCGCATCGCCTCGACATCGGTCACCCGATGTTCGCACATCCACCGCGCCATCATTCCCCGTGCGCGCTTCGCGTGAAAGCTGACGAAGCGTGGTCCATCGGGTCCGTTCTCGCGGAAATCGACGTTTATCACCCGCACGCCGTCCGGCAGCTTGCCCGCCACCGCATGCCAATATTCCTGGCTGGCGAGGTTCAGCACCACCCCGTCGCCGCTCGCCGCCACATCCTCCGCCAGCAAGGCCGCGATCCGAGTTCCCCAGAAGGCGTAGAGATCGCTCGCCCGTCCCGGCGCCCAGCGCGTTCCCATCTCCAGCCGATAGGGTCGAATTACATCCAGCGGGCGCAACAGCCCGTACAGGCCCGACAGGATCCGCACGTGGTCCTGCGCGAACGCGAACCCCGGTTCCTCCAGCGATTGCGCATCGAACCCGGTATAGACGTCGCCCGCAAATGCCAGCAGCGCCGGCCGCTCGGGTGCCTGATCGAATTCGCGATAGCGCCGCGCGTTCAGCTCCGCGAGTTTGGGCGAAATCTTCATCAGCGTCGCCAGCTTGGCCGCCCCCAGCCGCGCCGCGCCGCGGGCGATCTGTCCGGTCGCTTCCCCCAGTCGCGGCATGCTGTGCTGCGGCAAATCGGGCAGGGCGGTATCGTAATCGAGCGTCTTGGCGGGGGAGAGGATGGCGATCATCGCCGCCGCCTATCGACCCGCAACGCCGCCGTCAAAGGGGGGCGAGGGAGCACAATCGTTCAACGCGCGTTCACGCGATGTCCGGCATCGGACGACGCGCGCGCCCGCTTGTGCGGATGCGTCGTTGGACTTACAGGAACGACGCCTGCCGGGCGTCGTTCCGGCATCAGTTTTCGGGAGAGATCACGGCATGACGTTCGTTTCCAAGGCTGCCCTCGCCGCCATGCTCGGCCTGGGTGCAACCCTGGTCGTCGCCCCGCCGGCCGACGCCCAGAAGCGCAAGAAGGAAGAAGCCGCCCCCGCCGGCCCGCAGGTCAGCGAAGCGTTCCGCACCGCCATCCTCGCCGCCGACGCCGCGGTGAAGGCCAAGGACTTCGCCACCGCCGACACGCAACTCGCCGCCGCTCAGGCCGCGATGACCGCCGGCAATCAGGACGAGGCCTATTTCCTCGCCCAGATCAAGGTGCAGGCGGCACAGGGCAAGAATGACCGCCCGGCGCTTGCCGCGGCGATCGACGAACTGCTCGCCAGCCCGAAGCTGAAGACCGAAGAGCGCGGCGGTCTGTATTTCAACCGCGGTATCCTCGCGCTCGACGCGAAGCAGGGCGACGCTGCCAAGCAGTTCTTCCAGCGCGCGCAGCAGGCGGGCTATAACGATCCCGATCTCGACCTGCGCCTCGCCCAGATCGAGATTCAGGGCGGCAATATCGACGCCGGCATCCAGAATATGGATAAGGTCATCGCCGCCAAGAAGGCCGCCGGTCAGCCGGTGCCGTCGCAGTGGTACGACTATATGGTATCGCAGCTGTACAAGGCGAAGCGGTCGGCCGATGCCGGCCAGTGGGCGCGTCGTCAGCTGACCGAATATCCGACCCAGGCGAACTGGCGCAAGGTGCTGATCCTGTTCCGCGATCGCGCCGACAATAACGGCGCGACGCTCGGCAATCAGGCGCGCGTCGACGTGCTCCGCCTTATGCGCGATACCAAGTCGCTGGCGGACCAGAACGACTATCGCGAATATGCGCAGGTCACGCAGGATATCGGCCTGCCGTACGAAACCGTCACGGTGATCGACGAAGGGCGCGCGCAGGGCAAGATTCCGGCATCGGCGACGGTGTTCAACGGCATCAAGACCACCGCGCAGACCCAGATCAAGGCCGACGGCTCGGTCGCGGCGCTCGAAACCCGTGCGAAGGCGGGGGCGAACGGCCGTGCAGCGGCTGCCGCCGGCAACGTCTATCTGGCGAATGGCAACAACGCCAAGGCGATCGAACTCTATCAGCTCGCGCTGCAGAAGGGCGGCGTCGATGCCGACGAAGTTAACACCCGCATCGGCATCGCCCAGGCGCGCTCGGGTAATGCGGCCGACGCCAAGGCGTCGTTCGCCAAGGTCACCAGCGGCCCGCGCGGCGAGATCGCGACCTTCTGGACGCTGTTCGTCGACCAGCCGCGCATCGTTGCCTCGACCCCGGTCGTCGGCAACAACTGATCGCGGTCAGCTTGATGCGGAGCGGCCCGGACAGGCGACTGTCCGGGCCGTTTTTGGTTTTTGTCCTTAGACCTTTCCGCACTCCAACCCGTTCGAGCAGCTTCGAGTTTGTCGAGAAGCGTCCGTCGAGAACGCGGCTTTGTGGCGCGGCCTTCTCGACTTTGGTTCTCGACAAGCTCGAACCTGCGCTCGAAGCGAACGGATGGAGGGCGAGCGGCGGCGGAGTAGGGGGAAAGCAGGGCTACCGCAGCGCCACCGGGAGATCGCCCCGGCAACCCGAACCCTATTCGGTAACCACCGGTATCCCCGGCAACGCCTTCGACGTCCGCACCGTGGGTGACGTCTTCACGCTCGCGACGTTCGGCGCGGTGATCAACTGCGTCGTCAGCATCGACTGGAAGCTTTCCAGATCGGCTGCGACGATCTTCAGGATGAAGTCGATCTCGCCGTTGAGCATATGGCATTCGCGGACTTCGGGAATCGTCGCGACATGCGCCTCGAACGCCGCCAGATCGCTGCCGGCCTGGCTCTTCAGGCTGACCAGCGCGAACACGGTGATGGTGAAGCCCAGCAGCCGCGGATCGAGCGCGGCATGATAGCCCTTGATCGCGCCCGCTTCCTCCAGCGCGCGCACGCGGCGCAGGCAGGGAGGCGCGGTCAGCCCGACGCGTTCGGCCAGTTCGACGTTCGTCATCCGCCCGTCCTCCTGCAGCAGCGACAGGATTTGCCGGTCGATACGATCGAAAGCCATAAGTTACGGTCCGTGGTTCTGTTCGAATGAAAGCCCTGCGTACAGCATCACAAAATTGCGCGGAAGCGTAATTGTCCCACATTGCGACGTACCGAAATTGAGCAGTTTCAGAATGCGGATCACCGCGTTAAGGGTTCCTTAGCGCCGCGGCTCCGCGGGGTGCTTTCATGGGTGGCTGGTGCATTTCGACGACACTCTCGAAACGGTTCTCGCTGCCGATTTGTCGGGTGAGGGCGCGCGCGCGTCGGTGTGGCGGCAGCTGGTCGACCTGATCGGTCGCGGCCGGGTATCGGCCGATCCGCGCGCCATCGCCCTGCTGCACGACCTGCGCGATCATGTGCCGCGCACGGTCCGCATCGCCAGTGCCCGCGACCTCGAATATGCCCGCCCCCCGGTGGAACTGGTCGATCTGCTCGCGACCGATGTGATCGAGGCGGCGCTGCCGGTGCTGCGTGGCGCGCATCTGTCGGTCGATCAGTGGCAGGCGCTGTTGCCGCGCCTGTCGCCGCCGGCGCGCGGCGTGGTCCGCAATCGCCGCGACCTCGACCCCGCCGTCCATCGTGCGCTCGACAGCTTCGGCTCGGTCGACCTCGTGCTGGGCGACGACCGCCCGGTCGAGCAGGCCGCGCCCGTCGCCATCGCGCCGCAGCCGGTCTCCGAGCCGTCCGTCGCCGAACAGCCCGTTCCCGAAACACGGCTTCCCGATCCCGCCGCCGAGCCCGATCCCGCCGGTCCGTTCCGCATTGCCGACGTGATGGCCCGGATCGAGGCGTTCGAGCGCGCGCATGACGGCGCGCCGCCCCCGCCGCCGCCGGTCGCGCCGCAGGACAGTTTCCGTTTCGAGGCCGACGCCACGGGCCAGATCCGCTGGGTCGACGGGGTCAGCCGCGCCCCGCTGATCGGTCTGTCGCTCGATTTCTGCGCGACGCCGGGCCATGCCCGGTTCGACGCGATCGCCGCCGGGGCGTTGCGCAAGCGGGCGCCGTTCCGCGATGCGCGCCTCACCATCGGCGGCGACAGCGACGCGACCGGCGAATGGTTCGTATCGGGCGTGCCGGCGTTCGACCATGCCACCGGCCGCTTCATCGGCTATCGCGGTACCGCCCGGCGGCCCTATCACGGCGAACGCGCCGAACCCAATCGCGACGCCGGCGTCGCCCAGCTGCGCCAGCTCGTCCACGAACTGCGCACTCCCGCCGGTGCGATCGCCGGCTTCGCCGAGATGATCCAGCAGGAATTGCTCGGCCCCGTGCTCCCGGTCTATCGCGACCGTGCCGGGGCGATCCTCAACCATTCGCGCGATCTGGTCGCGGTGATCGACGATCTCGACCTTGCCGCGCGGATCGACGGCGATGCGCTCGATCTGCGCGACGACCGGGTGGCGCTCGGGCCGTTGTTCGACGTGATTGCCGCCGATCTTGTCGCATTGTGCGAATTGCGCGGGACGTTGCTGGAGGTCGAGCCGACCGACATCGCCGTCGCCGGCGATCGTCGCGCGGTCGAGCGCCTGCTCGCCCGCCTGCTTGCGACCCTCGTCTCGGCGGGCGGCCGTGACGAATCGATCCATGTCCGCGTCGGCCTTGAAGGCGACGGCTATGTCGCGATCGTGCTCGACCGGCCGCAGGCGCTCGACGCATGGCCCGGTGACAGCGTGTTCGACGTCGATGATGGCGAAGAGGATATGTCGCTGCTCGGCACCGGCTTCGCGCTGCGCCTCGCGCGCAACCTTGCTCGCGAGCTCGAAGGTACGCTGGTGTTCGGGACGGCGACGCTGACGCTGCGGCTGCCTGCCGCCAATGTCGTGGAAATCGGGCGGGCGCAGCGGCGCTGATGGTTCCGTTCCGGCCCGACCAAGGCCGTCCGGTGACGTGGCGCGACGGGTTCGGCACGCGCTTCACCGTCTTCGTCGATACCGAAGAGGAATTCGACTGGCGCGCACCGTTCCGCCACGACGGCTGGGGCGTAAGCGCCGTCGCTGCCTTGCCCGCCGCGCATCGTCGTTTCGCCGGATATGGCGTGCACAGCTGCTATCTGGTCGACTATCCGGTCGCGACCGATCCGGCGGCGGTCGACGCGTTGCGCGGCGTCGTCGACCATGGTCATGCGACGATCGGTGCGCAGCTTCATCCCTGGGTCAATCCGCCGTTCGACGAGGCATTGACCGCGCATAGCAGCTTCGCCGGCAATCTGCCGCCAGCGCTGGAGGCGGCCAAACTCGACCGGCTGACCGAGGCGCTGACCCGCATCACCGGCACGCGCCCGACCGTCTATCGCGCCGGCCGCTATGGCCTTGGACCGGCGACGCTGGGGTTGCTGGCGGCACGCGGCTATGCGCTCGATAGCTCGATGCGCGCGCGCTACGATTACCGCGCGCAGGGCGGGCCCGACTATCGCGCGATTGGCAACGACGCTTTCCATACCGGTCCCGCTGGGCGCATCGTCGAACTGCCGCTGACCACGGTCTTCACCGGTCGGCTGCGGCGGGGGCGGCAGCCGTTGTACGAGGGCGC
This sequence comes from Sphingomonas lacusdianchii, assembly GCF_022664395.1. Lineage (GTDB taxonomy): Bacteria > Pseudomonadota > Alphaproteobacteria > Sphingomonadales > Sphingomonadaceae > Sphingomonas > Sphingomonas lacusdianchii. The sequence continues at coordinate 268,024 of NZ_JAKRET010000002.1, forward strand.
CGGTCGCGTCCCGCGCGGGCGTGGCGTGCTCGCGCGGCTCGGCCTGCTCCACCGCGTCGCGCTGACGCCGGAGGACATGCCGCTCGCCGACGCGCTGGAAGCGGTGCGGGTGGCGGTGGGGGAGGGGGTTCGCGTCCTCAACTTCGCCTATCATTCGCCCAGCCTCGTGCCCGGCCACACGCCCTATGTCCGCGACGCGGCCGATCTTGCCGCCTTCTGGCGCTGGTGGGATGCGGTCCTTGACCTGCTGGCGAAGCTGCACGTGCAATCGGCATCGAGCGACGACATCCTCGCTGCCGCCACCTGAATCTTTCGCGTCCCCCGCGCGTTACGCCGCGCGAAGGGAATTGCCGATGCTAACCCCCCAAGACGAACACTGGATGCGGCAGGCGATCGCGATCGCCCGGACCAAGGGCGACGACCCGTCCTGCTCGCCGCTCGGATCGATCATCGTCCGGGACGGGCGGGTGTTGTCGGCCGAACCCAACCAGACTCAGGAACTGCCCGACGCCACTGCGCACGCCGAGATGATGGCGATCCGCCGCGCCTGCGAGAGCGAGGGCGACATGGAGTTGCGTGGCGCAACGCTGTACTCGACGCTGCAGCCGTGCGGCATGTGTACCATGGCCTCGATCTGGTCGAAGGTGGCCCGCGTCGTCTATGGCGCCGGCCGCGCGGACGTGCATCGCATGTATTTCGAGGACCGGCATATCGACACGCTCGGCTTCATCGCCGATGCGTATCGTGACGATATCGTGATCGAGGGCGGCTGCCTGCGCGACGAATGCGCGGCGTTGTATTACGGGCCGGACGATGACGTTCCGGAGGAAGAACAGGGCAACCTGTAACTCCCTCTCCCCTTCAGGGGAGAGGGAAGGGGCCCGTCCGGCGCAGCCGGATGGGAAGGGAGAGGGGCACAGAAAAGGGGCCGGAAGCACGAAGCCTCCGACCCCTTGTTCTGCTTGTCGGCCGACGCGGGATTAAATCCCGCGTCGTCGGTCGGGGCCTTGCCCGCCGGCCGGCCTCGGGCCGTGCCCTGCGGCACGGCGTCGGCGCTTACGCGCCTGCGACCTCGGCCGTGTCGACCTTGATGCCCGGGCCCATCGACGAGCTGACCGCGACCTTGCGGACATACTTGCCCTTGGCGCCCGACGGCTTGGCCTTCACCACCGCATCGACCAGCGCGTCGAAGTTCGCGCGCAGGTCTTCGGCGGCGAACGACGCCTTGCCGATGCCCGAATGGATGATGCCGGCCTTTTCGACGCGATATTCGACCTGGCCGCCCTTGGCCGCTTCGACCGCAGCCGCGACGTTCATCGTGACGGTGCCGAGCTTCGGGTTCGGCATCAGGCCCTTCGGACCCAGGATCTTGCCGAGACGACCGACCAGACCCATCATGTCCGGGGTCGCGATGCAGCGATCGAAGTCGATCTTGCCGCCCTGGATCGCGTCCATCAGGTCTTCGGCGCCGACGACATCGGCACCCGCCGCGGTGGCTTCTTCAGCCTTCGCGCCGCGAGCGAACACGCCGACGCGCACGGTCTTGCCGGTGCCCTTGGGCAGGGTGACGACGCCACGGACCATCTGGTCGGCGTGACGCGGATCGACGCCCAGGTTCAGCGCGACTTCGATCGTCTCGTCGAACTTGGCGGTCGCATGGGTCTTGGCGAGCGCAATGGCTTCGTCGACGCCGTACAGCTTCTGCGCGTCAACGGCGGCGGCGAGGGTCTTCGCCTTCTTGGTCAGCTTGGCCACAGTCTTAGCCCTCCACCACTTCGAGGCCCATCGCGCGGGCCGAACCTTCGATGATCTTCGTCGCCGCGTCGATGTCGTTGGCGTTCAGATCCTTCATCTTCATCGTCGCGATTTCGCTCAGCTGCGAACGCTTGATGCTGCCGGCCTTCACCTTGCCCGGTTCCTTCGAACCCGACTTCAGGTTGATCGCCTGCTTGATGAGATAGGTCGCCGGCGGCGTCTTCGTCTCGAAGCTGAACGAACGGTCGGCATAGACGGTGATGATCGTCGGCAGCGGGGTGCCCTTCGGAGCATCGCCGGTCTGCGCGTTGAACGCCTTGCAGAATTCCATGATGTTCACGCCGCGCTGACCCAGCGCCGGGCCGATCGGCGGCGACGGCTTGGCTTCGCCCGCCGGCACCTGCAGCTTGATATAGCCGGTAATCTTCTTGGCCATGGTTCACTCTCTTTCAAGTTTAGCGGTTCGTGCGGCGCGATCCTGTCGGACCGGCCTCCCGCCATGGTTTCCAAAACTGTCGTTTGGGAAGCGGCGCGCTTAGCGCAAAGCGGCCCCCCTTGCAATGTAGGATTTCGCCTGATCCGATGGGGTCATGCCAGCCTCCGCCCCACGCCCCTATAGCCGCAAACAGGCCCTGCAGAACGCCGCGTTCCTGACCGAACTCGAGCGCAGCGGCAATGCCCGCGACGCCGCGCGCGTGACCGGCCTCAACCGCTCGATGCTCACCAAGCGTCGCAACGCCGACCCCGACTTCGCCCAGCGCTGGGAGGCGGCGCTGACCCTCGCCGCCGCCCGCCTCGCCAAGCCCGAGCAGACGGAAGGGCCGGCGCGCGTCGTCCGCTCGAAAGGCCGCCTGCAACTGCGCGTCTCGAAAACGCGGACCATCGACCGCGACGCCGAACAACGCTTCCTCGCCGCCTTGAGCGCCACCGCCAATGTCCGCCTCTCCGCCGCGGCCGCCGGCTTCGCGCACTCCAGCTTCTACGCCCGTGCGCGCAACAATCCCGGTTTCGCCCGCGAAATGCGCGTCGCGCTGGCGGTGGGGTCCGAACGCCTCGAACTGGCGCTGCTCGAAAGCTCGCTGCCCGAAGCGAACGTCCACGACCATTGGCAGCACAACGATCTCCCGCCGATCCCGGCGATGACCGTGCATCAGGCGATGCAGATGATCGCGTGGAACGACAAGCGGGCGAAGGGCCTCGCCGAACCCGACCTTGCCCCGAAGCGCGGCGAGAGCAACGCCGCGTATCTCGAGCGCAAGGCCAAGGACTATCGCGCCGGGTTGCTGCTGGCCGAGGAGGAGATGCGGATGGTCGAATATGCGCAGCTGGAGTGGCGGCGGGGTGGCCGCAGGACGCAGTGGGAGCCGGGCGGGTGGGAGGTGGCGTTGGAGATTGCGTTGCGGAAGGGGTGAGGGTTAGAAGCCCGGCATGTCGTAAACAGCCGAGCTTCATTCCATACTTACTTCGCCCGTTTTGCTAATCGGGCGTAGATCGAAGTAATATGCGAGAGCGTCGAATAGCAGGCTTTGCTCTTCCCCATACTCATTGGGTTATGACCTGCTATTTCCATGTATGCTTGTTTCGCTGCTTCGATTAATTCATCGTCCGAAAACATTTTCGGTTTCGATAAATCCCATTCACCTTTGTGCTTAGTTACGAACTCCGAGTGGGCGGCGATTATCGGAAAGATAACACCGTCCGGTACTTCGATAACTTTGCCATCCGCGCGTTCAATGGAACGTATCCTGGTTCCCTTAAACCCCTGATGCGATTTCCAGTGTTCGTACAGTTGCCAAGCTACAGGAGCGAGGTTCAAAAATGCACTATAGGTGTCACCATTCTCTTCAGCAATACGCTGAAAAAGTTTCAGGCAGCGTGTTTTTTGAGAATAAGTGAAAACCTTACTAGTCGAGTCGAGCCGATCAATCGATCGCAATACCTCGTCAGGCATCAGCGCAAACGTTACTTGTATCAATTTCTCGGTGTCGAGATATTTTCCATCCTGCGCTACAATATTTGTTTCAGACTTTCGCAAAAGCATGTCAGGATAAACTTCCTGCATTGCTTCTTCCAGCTCGTCGAGTTGTCCTCGGCGTCCGGCAATAGAAATAGCACGGACATCATTCTGAAAATTGCGCGCAATAGATATTTCTGCGATTAGGTCATCATCGGATGTGATAATCAGTTCGAACTTCACGCTAGGATCTAAGTCATTATCGGGATCAAAGCCATCTGCGAAAAACCGACGCAGTTCGCCTTGAGTTTGTGATCCGTTAATTATGCTCGGGCTAACGAGGTGTAAAATCTTATTAGTGTCATCAATCTTTCCGCCTCGCGCAACAAGCACCATTCCGCCGTTCAAAATGTTAAACTGGTCGGAGTGATCTTTTAAAGTTTTGCGTATTGCTTGGTGGACTAGCGTAGGAGATTGCTTTTGCTTGCCGGCTGCGTCCACGAGATACTCGCGTACGTTTTCGTCATCCTCAAAATCTAGGACGGCCGACGCAGCTGCTTGGCCCGAATAAACTCGCCGACCTGCAGCTTCATCCTCAGGTGAGCTAATATTGCGACACACACGATAGGCGAACGCGAACGTATCGCGCGTCAAAGTTTTTGTCATAGTAACTCCTGTCCAACAGTCGCTTGCTATTTGGCGCACCTCCCGAGGTGACCGAAGCGGACTGCATCGTCATAACTACATTAAGACGAAGCGGTTGCAATAACAAAAACGGCGCAGGGCCTTCACCCTACGCCGCTAACGTCGGTCGGGTTGCACCCGCCGGCCGGTGTCCGCCGTCTCGCAGTTAGCTGGCGCTAACTGCGTGCGGACAGCAAGTCAGGCGTTCGCCTTACTTGCTTCGTTCCACCTGCTCGAAATCCAGTTCGACCGGCGTTGCCCGCCCGAAGATCGACACCGAAACCTTCACCTTCGACTTGTCGAAGTCCAGTTCCTCGACCACGCCGTTGAAGCTCGCGAACGGGCCGTCCAGCACCTTGACCGAATCGCCGATCTCGAAATCGACCTTGATCTTCTGCTTGGTGGGCGAGGCGGCGGCCTCTTCCTTGCTGTTGAGCATCCGGGTGGCTTCCGCCTCGCTGATCGCCTGCGGCTTGCCCGACGATCCGAGGAAGCCGGTGACCTTCGGCGTATTCTTGACGAGGTGATAGACCTGGTCGCTCAGGTCGAGCTTGGCGAGCACATAGCCCGGCATGAACTTGCGCTCGGACTGCACCTTCTTGCCGCGACGGACTTCGGTCACATTCTCGGTCGGGACCTCGATCGCTTCGACCGCATGGTCGAGGCCGAGGCGCGTCGCTTCGGAGAGGATCGAATCGCGGACCTTGCCCTCGAACCCCGAATAGGCGTGAATGATGTACCAGCGCGACATGCGTATCCTTTGGACTATTCGAAGGGGGTAGGGGACGGGCCGGTTACTGGGCGAGCTTCAGCAGCGCCTTGACGATCGCGTCGAACGCCGAATCCACGCCGAGGAAGAACAGCGCGAGCAGCGTCGTCATGATGACGACCATCACCGCGGTCATTACCGTCTCGCGCCGCGTCGGCCACGTCACCTTCGCGGTTTCGGCCCGGACCTGCCGCATGAATTCGACTGGGGTAACCTTCGCCACGTGCCTGACCTTCGTTAACGGTTTGACCGACCGCGGGACACAAGGCCCCGTCCGGTTCCTTCTGGAAACCGGCGCTGCCCATCCACGCTGTCGGATTGGGCATGGTATCTAGCGATCTAGCGCGAAGGAAGCAAGCGCAGGGGAGAACGGGGCGGCACCACCGCCGCCCCGTGGCCGATCAGAAGCGGACGCCGATCCCGACCCGCGCCTGGACGCGCATGAAATTGACGCCGTCATACAGCGTCTCCTTGGTCATATACTGGGTGGCGGCAACATCGCCCTTCAGATAGGCGCCACCGCCCACGCCGAATTCGGCGCCGGCACCGATATGATAGCCGTTGTAATTCTCGTTGGTCGCGAAATCGAGCTCGGTGCCCGGCGCATCATAATCGAGCTTCAGCTTGGCGTTCGAATAGCCGCCGCGCAGATAGAGCTGCGACCGAACACCCATCGGGAAGCCGACGCGGACGCCCGCATATTGCGCGGTGCCGGCCTTCTGGCACAGTTGGTCGCCACCGAAAATCGGGTCGCACTGCTTCTGGGTGGACTTGCCGATCCCGGCATAGGCGCCGAGCAGCACCTTGCGGCTGACGGCGAAGTCGTAGCCGATCTCGCCGCCATAGCCGATGCCGTCATAGCCGTCATAATATTTGGTGTTGTCTTCGAAGTAATTGCCTTCGAGCCGGTCATAGCCGACCATCGCCTCGATCCGCAGGCCCTGCAGCGGATTGCGCGGCAGGCGCTCGCGCATTTCAGGATAGGTCTGCGGCGCGGTCGGTGCGACCTGCGCGACGGCGGGCTGGGCGAACGCCATGGTTGCGGCCAACACGGCCGCTGCCTGAAACTTCATCGATAATCCCCCTTCGGTCCGCGCGGTTGTCGCGTCGGATGGCGGCCGTTATCGTATAAGGGTTACGAAGTCGCCCATACTTTGGTCCGGTTCAGAGCAAACTGACTGCCGCGAACCCGCCGACCAGCGCGACGACCAGCAGCGTGCCGATCAGCGTCAGCCGCTTCTCGATGAACGCCTGCACCGGCTGTCCATATTTCTTGAGCAGGAAGGCGATCAGGAAAAAGCGGAAGGCGCGGGTGATGGTCGCGGTCAGCACGAACATCGCGAAGTTGAACTTGGCCAGCCCCGACGCGATCGTCACCAGCTTGAACGGGATCGGCGTCAATCCTTTCAGCAGGATGATCGCCGCGCCATACTGCGCGAACCCGGCCTGGAACTTCGCTGCCTTGTCCTGCAACCCGTACAGGTTGATGACCCACGCCCCGACCGTATCCCACAGGAAATAGCCGATCGCATAGCCGACCATACCCCCGATCACCGACGCGATCGTACAGATCGCCGCGATCTGATAGGCGCGACTGCGATGCTGCAGGATGACCGGGACCAGCACCACATCGGGCGGGATCGGGAAGAACGAGCTTTCGCAGAAACTGACGACGGCAAGGCTGCGGACCGCGTGCCGATGGTTGGCAAGGCGAAGCGTCCAGTCGTACAGCGCACGAAACATCGTCGGCATCCATTCGGGGTCGGCGCGGGGTGCGGTTGGTCGCAGCGAGCGATATCGCGGACCAGCCCGCTGATCGCGCCGGGCTTAAAGCATGGAACGTGACGGCCGCGCAACCGCATAAACCGGGCGAGCTACCGTTTCGACCGTCGCGATCGGTGCACGCCCGGTCCCTGCCGGCCAATCGCCGTCGCTGTCGCTTTTGCCGCAACATGTGGCCGCGCGAACGGTTGAAGCGGCATGACCCTCTCCACCGTCCCCTTCGCGCTCGTCGTCGACGACGATCCCCTCATCCTGATGGATACGACGATCATTCTGGAGGAAGCCGGGTTTCGTGTGCACGAAGCGATGGACGGCGACGAGGCGAGAGGCGTGCTGGCCGAACATTGGGAAAGCATCGTCCTGCTGTTCTCCGACGTCGACATGCCGGGATCGACCAATGGCTTCACGCTGGCACGCCATGTCGACGAACAATGGCCGCATATCGAAATCGTGATCGCATCGGGGCATGTGCTGCCGGAAGAAGGCGACATGCCGGCCCGGGCGACCTTCATCTCGAAACCGTTCAATGCGCGCATGGTGCATCAGCATCTGGCGCAGACGCTCCCCGACGAAAAGAAGCCCGAACCGCTGGCCAAGGCGATCTGACGATATCCGACGCTGGCGAGCGCTATGGCGTGATGACAACAGGCAGAACCGTTCGTGCCGAGTAGGGGCTGAGCGAAGTCGAAGACCGGTATCGAAGCACTTGGCCAAGACGGTCCTTCGATACGCCATTTCGACAAGCGCAATGGCTACTCAGGACGAACGGGTCAGGGTCTTGTCATCCGACCCTAGGTCCGCGACAGCGGCCCGCTCGCCACGACGGGGCCGGTCGGCGTCGAGATCGGCGAACCGCCCAGCGGCTCGATCGAAACCGCCAGCACTTCGTCGGTCTTCGGCAGGGTACCCTCGGCGGCCGGCAGCATCAGCCGCGTGGCGCCGGTGCGGTCGAGCAGGCCGATCGAATGCGGCACGCCGTCGCGGATGATCCACAGCTGTGCGTCCTTGCCCTCGCGCGCCAGTCCGGCGGCAACGACGCGAACCTCGCGATCGGTGAGATCGATCGACGCGGCGAAGGGGGTTCCGTTCCGGTCGGTCGGCACGAGGACGGCCAGCATCGTCTGTTGCGGCGGAGGCGCCGGCACTGGCGCGACCGGCGCGTCGGGCCGGGCCAGCAGCAGCGCCACCGATGCCGCGATAGCCCCGGCCAGGGGTACGAACGCCCACCGGAACCGCGACCGCGGTACCGTAGCCGCCGTCGTCGCCGCCGGAAGGATCCGGTCGATGCGGAACGCGGGTGCCGGTTCCGCGCGATATTCGTCGAACATCGCCGCGAACCGATGCCGCCACCCTTCGACCTCGCGGGCGAAATGCGGGTCCGACAGCGATCGGCGCAATGCCGTCGCCTGTTCGCTGCCCTCCAGCAGCCCGAGCGCGAACTCGGCCGCCATCATATCGGGATCAGGATCAGGCATCACCGACAGATCCACGCAATTGCAACAACCCGCGTCGAACCCAACTCTTCATCGTCCCGATCGGAACGTCGCGGGCGTCGGCGATTTCGGCATAGGTCATGCCATGGACGAACGCGGTACGGATCGCGTCACGCTGCGGCGCGCTCAACTCGTCCAGACAGTCATATAGCCGCTGCACGGTTTCGGCGCGTTCGGCCGCGACGCGCTGATCGGGCCGCTCGTCGGCGACGTCGACCGCCTCTTCGATCGGACGCGTCGCCCTCCGGCCGCTGGCCCGAACCCAGTCGATCGACCGGTTGCGCGCGATCGTCGCCAGCCACGCGATCGGGTAGATCGATCCGACTTGAAACGCGCCCGCCCGTTTCCAGATGATCGTGTACACTTCGTGCAACACGTCTTCGGCCGAACTGCGGTCGCCACAGATGCGCAGGCAGATGCCGAACAGCCGCGCCGACGTCATGCGGTACAGTTCGCCCAGCGCATCCCGGTCCTCGGCTGCGACCCGCCGGAGCATTTCGCATAGCTGGATCCGCTCGTCCAACGTGTCCGTCGTCATATCCCGCACCCGTCCTTGCTCGGCCCGTCGTCGATCGGACCCGCCGTGGTTATGCGCCAATGCGTTAGCGGACAAGGGGCAAGGGCGGGGATGCGTTGCGTGATCGTCTTTCGATCGTGCCGCGCTCGCGGAGGCAAGGCAGCATCCGGAAGGTCCTGACGATCCCGTTGTCGACAGCGCGCCGTATGACCTCTCGGCGGCGGTGCGCTGGCACGAGTGGAGGGATTCGAACCCCCGGCCCTCGGTTTTGGAGACCGATGCTCTACCAGCTGAGCTACACTCGTGTGCGGACGCGGCCTGTATCCCGGACGAACCGGAAGGGCAAGGCCGATTTGTGGTTAGGGGAGCGGCCGCTTGTAGGAAAGCGAAAAATGCCGCGCCGAACGATCAGGCGGCGATAGCGTAGGGCTTGATCTCGCCTTCCAGATACAGCTTGCGGGCCTTGGCGCGGCTGAGCTTGCCCGACGAGGTGCGGGGCAGGGTGCGCGGCGGGACGAGTTCGATGACGCAGTTCATGCCGGTAACCGACCGTACGCGCTCGCGAATTTCCTCGCGCAGCCGCTGGCGCTCGCCCTCGTCCGATGCGCGGCACTGGACCAGGACGGCAGGCGTTTCCTCGCCGCCCGGCGTGGTGATGGCGAAGGCGGCGATGTCGCCGGCCTTGAACCCCGGCAATTGCTCGACTGCCCATTCGATGTCCTGCGGCCAGTGATTCTTGCCGTTGACGATGATCATGTCCTTCGCCCGGCCGACGATATAGACATATCCGTCAGACAGATAACCCATGTCACCCGTGTCGAGCCAGCCATCGACCATGCAGGCGGCGGTCGCTTCTGGATCGCGGAAATAGCCGCTCATCAGCGACGGCCCCTTGCACCACACCTTGCCGATCGCGCGCTCTGGAAGCGGCGTGCCGTCCTCTTCGCGGATCTCGATCGCCATGTCGCGGACCGGTTTTCCGCAATTGACGATCGCGCGGTAGCGCTGCGGCCGGTCGGCGCGGCCGGCATGTCCGGAAAGCTCGGTTTCCTCGACAAGCTCGACGATGATCCCTTCGCCCGGCGGCATGATCGCCACCGCCAGCGTCGCTTCGGCAAGGCCGTAGGACGGCAGGAAGGCCGACGCCTTGAACCCGGCATCGGCAAAGGCGTCGACGAACGACTGCATCACGTCGGGACGGATCATGTCCGCGCCATTGCCCGCCAGCCGCCAGCGCGACAGGTCGAACCGGTCCGCCGCCTTGGTCTGGCTCGACATGCGCCGCGCGCAGATGTCGTAGCCGAAGGTCGGCGAATAGCTGATCGAATTACCCTGATTGCGGGTGATGAGGTCGAGCCATGCGAGCGGACGCCGCGCGAAATCCTCGGTCTTCAGATAGTCGGTCGACACCTGATTGGCGACGACCGACAGGAAACAGCCGACCAGCCCCATGTCGTGATACCAGGGCAGCCACGAGATGCAGCGATCTTCCTCGACCAGTTCCATGCCGTGGCTGTGCGCCGCCAGATTGTTGAGCAGCGCCGCATGCGTGATCTCCGTACCATGCGGGAAACGCGTCGAGCCGCTGGAATATTGCAGGTAGCAGATGTCGTCGGTCGACGCCCGCGGCAGGTCGGCGACCGGCGCATCCTTTGCCGAAAAGCTTTCCCAATCAATTCCTTCGACGCCGGCAATCCGCGCGGCTTCCCCGGCCATCGCTTCCAGTTCGGCGGGGTAGAACAGCGTCTTCGGATCGCAGCTGTCCAGCTGCACGCGGAGCTGTTCGACATAGGCTTCGCGCCCGCCGAACGATGTCGGCAGCGGCAGCGGCACCGGCCACGCACCGGCATAGACCACGCCGAAGAACAAGGCGGCGAACTCGGCACCGGTTTCGGCGATCAGCGCGATGCGGTCGTTGGGTCGCACGCCCTTCGCGATCAGGCGATACGCCTGTTGCAGCGCATCCGCGCGCATTTCGCGGAACGGATAGGCGCGCTTCAGCGTGCCGCGCGCGTCGTGGAAATTCAGCCCGCGCGTGCCCTGCGCGGCGTAATCCATCGCCTCACCCAGCGTCGCGAAGTCCGCGAACCGGCGCGGCAAGGCATCGACCGTCGGAGTCGCTTCCAGCGCGATTGCAACACTTCCTTCAAGATTCGTCGTCATTCTTGTCCAACTCTCGGCACCGTTCGCACGCGTTCGCGGCGTTCGAAGCGTGTCGCCATAGCGGCAAAGTGTCGCCCGGCACAGTTGATTTCAAAATCGCGACGCAGTGTGGCACAAACATGGCGCATGCCCCGTGACCCGCGCCGACCCTTGCCGCCGCTCGATCAGCCCGCTCTGGAGCGGGCTGCCTTACGGTATGTTGAACGATATGCAACGACGCGGGCGAAGCTGGTCGCCTATCTGACGCGCAAGTTGCGCGAGCGGGGGGCGGACGGGGTCGTCGATGTCGCGGCACTGGCCGACCGCATGGCCGAACTGCGCTATGTCGACGACCGTGCCTTTGCCGAGGCGCGGGCGGCCGCGATGACGCGGCGGGGGCTGGGCGCGCGGCGGGTGCGCGACGCGCTACGGCATGCGGGCGTGGCGATGGACGATAGCGACGCGGTGGTCGATACGCTGGACGAGGGGGCGGAGGCGTCGGCCATGGCCTTTGCCCGGCGCAAGCGGATCGGCCCGTTCGCTGCCGAACCGGTCGAGCGCGACCGCCGCGAAAAGCAGGTCGCCGCGATGGTCCGCGCCGGCCATGCCCCGACGCTGTCTCGCCGAATCGCTGCCATGGCGCCCGGTGACGCGGATGAGTCGGCGGGCGATTGGTAAATTTCAAAGAAACCGTCGCGTTCGTGAAACATCGTGTTACAAAGGGGGTCAGGGGGTAAGCAACGATGCGTCTGGAAGCGCGAACGATTGCCGATGATTGCGCGGTTCCGCCGGCGGCGGCAGCGGCGGTGTCCCATATACGCGACGATGTGGTCACGTCGGTTCGCGGTGTCGTCAAATGGTTCGACGTCACGCGCGGTTTCGGCTTCGCGGTGGCCGACGACAGCAGCCTGGGCGATGTGCTGATCCATTTTTCCGTGCTGGAGCCGCATGGCCGCCGCACCCTGCCCGAAGGCGCGATCGTCCTGTGCAATGCCGCCCGACGCAGCCGCGGAATGCAGGCGGTCGAAATCCTTGAGATCGACCTGTCGCTGGCGATCGAACCGGTCCGCCGCGCGGTCGAACGGCCCGACCGGATGGCGTTGGCCGAACAGGCAGGGCCGTTCGAACCGGTGTCGGTCAAATGGTTCAACCGGCTGAAAGGATACGGTTTTCTGGTCCGCGATGGCCAAGCCGGCGACGTGTTCGTCCATATGGAGACGCTGCGCCGCGGCGGCATCGAGGAAGTCGAACCCGATCAGCGGCTTGTCGCCCGCATCGTCGAGGGGCAAAAGGGGCCGATGGCCATTGCGGTCGAAACGGGCGAGTGACGGCGTGACAGGTTTGCGATTTTCGGGGCTGGCGGCGGTTGCGCTGCTGGCGGCGATCGGTGGCTGCAAGGGTGAAACCGCAGCCAGGGAAACGGTGTCGGAACATGGCATGACGATCAAGCCGGTCACGATCACCACCGCCGATGGCAAGGCGCATATCTTCAAGTCGGAAGTCGCCGCGAACGAGGCGCAGCAGCAGCAGGGGTTGATGTACCGTGCGCGACTGGCGCCCGATGCGGGAATGTTGTTCGCGCCCTATCCCCCCGACGGCGGACCGCCCAAGGCGGCAAGCTTCTGGATGGAGAATACGCCGAACGCGCTCGACATCATCTTCATCCGCGCCGACGGCACGATCGCGACCATCGGCGAGAATGCCGTGCCGTTTTCGCAGGCCAAGGTCGAATCGGGCGAGCCGATCGCGGCGGTGCTGGAGATTGCCGGCGGACGGGCGGGCGAACTGGGCATCGCCGCGGGCGACAAGGTGACGTGGAAATGATCCGCCCCATTGTCGCGGGCGTGGGCAGGCGCTAAGCGAGCGCGCATGGGAATCCTCGCGAACGTCTTCACCTGGTGGAATGGTGCCACCTTCGGCACCTGGCTCGGCTTGCGCGGCAAGACGCAGGTCGGGACCGACCATCTCGGCAACGTCTATTACCAGGGCGGTCGGGACACCGCGGGCAATCCGCGCCGCTGGGTGATCTATTCGGGATCGAACGATGCGAGCCGCGTGCCGCCCGAATGGTTCAGCTGGCTGCACCATCAGATCGAGGGCACGCCCGACGAATCGCTGCCGCCGGTGCGCCAATGGCAGCAGCCGCCGGTCGAGAACCAGACCGGCACCGCGCTCGCCTATCGCCCGCCGGGCGTTCTCGACAAGGGTGGCGCGCGCGTCCGGGCAACCGGTGATTACGAGGCGTGGAGCCCCGACGCGTGAATTCACGCCGCTGGCTGGTCGGGCTGGCGATCGTCCTGATCCTGACGGTTGCGGGCTGGTTCGGCTGGCAACGCTGGCATCGGCCGGCGGAAACGACGCGGCCCGCCTCGGCCGAGATCGCGGTACCCGACACGGTTCGTCCCAATCCGGGTGCGCCGGAAGTGGTCAGCGTCGATACCGGGCTGGACAGCAACCTGCTGGCCGGGGCGACGCCGATGGCCGAGCGGGTCGCGGTCGTCGGCCTGCTCAACAAGCGTAACGGCGAAACCCGCGACCTGACGCTAAAGCCCGGACAGGCGACGCGCGTCGGCGACGTGATCGTCCGTCTGCGCGCCTGCGAACGCACCGCGCCGTGGGAGCAGGAGCAATATACCGGCGCGTTCGTGCAGGTGGATGTACTGGGCGCGGATGCCAAATGGCGGCGGCCCTTTTCGGGTTGGCTGTTCAAGGAGCGTCCGGCGCTGAACGTCGTGCTCCACCCGATCTACGACGTCTGGCCCAAGAGCTGCACGATGTCCTTTCCCGACAGGGGGCCGGACACGGTATCGGCGGGTGCCGCCGCGGCATCGTCGGGCACGACGCCGCGTCGGTCGAGCGCGTCGAACGCGGCGGTGGCGAGCCCCGAAGCCCCCACCGAATCGAACCCCAGCGCACCGGCCAACAGCACCGAATAGGTTTTGCGCGACACCTCGACCGCGCCCATCGTTGCCAGATGGTCGGTCAGGAACTGGCAATCGAGCAGTTTGAAGCCGCCGACGCGCAGCCGTGCGACCAGCCATGCCAATGCGACCTTCGATGCGCTGGGGGCGCGGCTGACCATCGATTCGCCGAAAAATGCCTGACCGAGCGCAAGGCCGTACAGCCCGCCGGCAAGGCGTTGGCCGTCCCAGATCTCGACCGAATGGGCCAGCCCCATTTCGTGCAGGCGGATGAAGGACTGTTCGATGGTGCCGTTGATCCACGTCTCTGGCCGGTCGGAGGCGCTTTCGGCGCACAGGCGGATGATATCCTCGAACGCATGGTCGGCGGTGACACGGTAGCGATCGGCCGCGATCAGCTTGCGCAGCGAGCGCGACAGATGGAACCTGTCGAGCGGCAATATGCCGCGCAGCTTCGGTTCGACCCAGTAGATGCCGGGCGCGTCGCGATCGTCGGCCATCGGAAAGATGCCGCTGGCATAGGCGCGCAGCAGCGTTTGCGGGTCCAGTTCGAACAGGGGCGCCATCGGCCGCACCCTATCGCCCTGCACGGTGCTGGCAATGGCCCCGGCCGCTCATTCGCCGGCGAGATAGCGCGCGACCGGTTCGATCATATCCTCCGGAATGCGGCGGGCAATGACGGGCATCGTCGCCTGATCCTTGCGCGCGTCGACCACCTCCTTCTCGCCGCGCCAGTGCCGCAGGCGTTCGGCGATATAGACCGCGCGCTGGCCGTCGATCACCGGGAAGCGCTTGTCGCCGGCGGCGTCATGGCAGCTGCGACAGGCGGGAAGCTGCTTGTCGGGCAGGCCGCGCTCGACGATCCGGCGGGCGGCGACGTCGCTGTTGCCGCCGCGTCCGGGCGCAATTCCGGGCATGGCGGCGAAGCGGCGGGCGAGGGCTATGCGTTCCTCCGGCGTCAACTGCGCGGCGGCGTTCGACATGACCGCGCTCTGGCGCTTGCCGGTGGCATAGGCTTCGAGCGCGGCGGCAAGATAGGCGGGGTCCTGTCCGGCGAGGATCGGGATATCTTTTTGACCGCGACCCAGGCCGTCGCTGCCATGGCATCCGGCGCAACTGTCGAACCGGCCATTGGCCGCGCCAAAGCCTTGCGCGTTGCTGCCCGCCAGCACGCGATACTGCTCGGGCGTCATCGTCGGCAGCAGGCGGACGAAGGCGACCATGCGCTTGACCTCGTCCGGGCGATCCTTCGCCGCCCAGGCGGGCATGCCGCTGAACTTCACGCCATGTTCGAGGATCCAGAACAGCTGCCGGTCGGTCCATTCCTTCGCATTCTTCGACAGGTCGGGGGCGGGGGGCGTCGCCTTCTGCATCAGCGGCAGCGGACGCACGCCGGGCGCGCCATGGCACGAGGCGCAGGACGATGCGTAATAGCCCGCCGCGCTCACCAGCCCGCTATCGTCCTTCGCCTCCTTCGGTGTCGAAAAGGCGGCGCGGGTCTGCACCGAATTGCGCATGACCCAGTGCAGGAACCAGTCGGTGATCGCCCAATGGCCCGACGACGCGGCGACGTTGAACAGCCCCGACCACGCATAGGCCATGCCGAGCGCGAAGATGCCGAGCAGCGTGACGATGACGCGCTTCCACGTCAGGCGGATGGTCATGGCTGCGGCTCCGGTTGGCGCAGTAAAGTGGCGAGCAGCGCGAGGCCGCCGAGGAAATAGCTGGCGGCACCGACCAGCAGCATCACGACCCCACCCAGTTGCTGGTCGGCAAGCGCGTCGTGATGCCCATGCGCCATCGCCGGGTAGAGCGGGCGGGGGGCAAGGCCGATCAGCGCGCCGAGCAGCGTCATGTGCATCGAGGTCAGCAGCAACGCCCCTACGCCCGCCGCACGGCGATCGGGACCAGCGCCAAGCACCGCCGCCCAGAGGAGCCATCCGGCGGCGAGGAACATCGCCTGTTCGACGATCATCGCCGCGATATTGCTGTCGGCGAGCAGGCGCAGCGCGGGCAGATGCCACCCCCAGACGGTGGCCAGTTCGACCAGCGACATGGCGAGCGGGGTGACGATATGCGGCCAGCGCTGCGCCGGGTCATAGCCACTGCCGGCAAGGCCGAAGGCGATCAGGGGTGCTGCGACCGCGACCGCGATCATGTGTCCGGCCATATGCCCGACCATGCCCGCCTGTGCCGCCGCCGCCCAACCGATCGGCAACAGCATCAGTCCCGCGATCAGGCTGACGCGCCTCATCGGCAATCCGTCAGGAACAGCACGGGCGCTGCGGTGAAGAGGACGCCGACGAAGCTGAGCGCGGCGAGCAGCACGGTCGAGAAGGCGAGGAAGCGCATGCGGTCGCTGTCGGTGCCTTCCTCGTGCGGCGGGGTGTCGCCGGGGACGCGCGACTGGAGGTGGGCGATGATCCCGGCACCGGCGATCAGCAGCAGCGCGACGATGGTGCCGACGGCGTAGAGGATCGGCAACCGGGGGAAGCCGCCGACCTTCGCGCAATGGATCGCCGCCCAAAGATAAGAAAACAGGAAATGCGCCGCCCAGACGGTCGGCGGGACGATCAGCGTCCACAGCGTCACCTTCAGCCGGGTGACCATGCCATGCAGCCCGCGTTTCATGCGACCCCCGGGAACAGGCCGATCGTCGCGTAGGTGACGATGGCGGTCAGTGCCATGAAATGCTGATAGACGGTGATGTTCCGCAGATCGGCGTCATAGCGGGGCGTCATCCGCCCGGCGATGCTGCGGACCAGCGTATAGCCCTGCATGATCGCGCCCACCCCGGCATGGGCGGTGGTCCAGATGACCAGAACCCACACGATCGCGGGATAGCTGTGCAGTTCGGGATCGAGCCCGGTGGTCAGCGGCCCCTGCAACCCGGCCCAGATGCCGGCGAGGCTGGCGGCGATGCCAATGACCAGCAACAGTCGCGCAGTGCCGACGATGCCGCGCCGGTTGGTTTCGCGCGCTGCCACGGTCGTACCCCAGCTCAATGCCGCCAGCGCCAGCGCGACCATCGGCCAGAAACTGCCGGGGCCGTCCATGCCCGGACCTGAAGGTGGAAATTCGGGATGCACCGTCCAGAAAAAATAATAGCCGAACACCAAACCCGAAAAGGCGGTCGCGTCGGCCATCATCGTGATGAACATCGCCCACCATCCGGGCGCGGACGAGCCCGAGACATAGAGCGGCAGTTCGATGCCATGCCCGATCGGCTTGCAGTCCTTTTCCGGGATCTCGGCGGTCCCGGTCCATAGCCAGTAGAGGACGAACCCCAATGTCGCGACCGCGCCGGCCAGCGACCACCAGTAGAGATGATAGGTGGTCAGGATGAAGACGCTGCCCAGCGCGATCGCGGTCAGCATCGGCACCCAACTGGGCGTGCCCAACCGCACCACATAGAGCGGGCGCGCGTCAAGCACCGTCGTCACGATCGTCTCGCGCCGGCCCTCTTCGGCATCGGGAAGGAAGAAGCGGCCCTCATCGACCTTCTTCACGAAATCCTTCTGGTCCCAGATCGGATAGCGGCTTTCGATCAGCGGGACCGAACGGATGCCCCAATCCTCGTCATCGGGATGCGCCAGCCATTCGAGCGTACCGGCATTCCACGGATTGCGCGGCGCCTTTTGCCGCCATGGCGAGCGGGCGAGGTCGAAACAGATGATCGCGGTACCGGCTGCGAACAGATAGGCACCGATCGTCGAGGCGAGGTTGAGATAATCGATGCCGAGTTCGCTGGGATAGGTGAAGACCCGGCGCGGCATGCCGTACAGGCCGCTGAAATGCATCGGGAAGAAGGTCAGGTTCGCCCCGACGAACAACGTCCAGAAGGCGGTGCGCCCGAGCCGGTCGGACAGTTTCTTGCCGGTAATCAGCGGCCAATAGTAATAGAGTCCGCCGAACAGCGGCAGCAGCGTGCCGCCGATCAGCACGTAATGGAGATGCGCCACGACGAAATAGGTGTCGTGTGCCTGCCAGTCGAACGGCGCGATCGCAACCATCACGCCGGTCAGCCCGCCGATGACGAAGATGGCGAGGCTGCCGGTCGCGTAGAGCAGGGGCGTCGACCATTTGACCTTGCCCGCCCAGAGCGTCGCGATGAAGGCGAAAATCTGGATGCCGGTCGGGATCGCGACCGCTTCGGATGCGGCGGAGAAGAAGGCGAGACTGATCTTGGGCAGGCCGGTCGCGAACATGTGGTGGACCCACAGGCCGAACGACAGGAACGCGGTGCCGACCGCCGCCAGCACGATCCACGGATAGCCGAGCAGGTGGCGCTGGGCGAAGGTCGGGATCATCATCGCGAACAGCGCGATCGACGGCAGGAAGACGATATAGACCTCCGGGTGGCCGAAGATCCAGAACAGGTGCTGCCACAATAACGGATCGCCGCCGCGCGCCGCGTCGAAGAACGGCCAGTTGAGCAACCGCTCCATTTCGAACAGCACGTCCCCCGCGATCAGCGGCGGGAAGGCGAACAGGATCATTACCGCGACGACGAGGATATACCACGCATAGAGCGGCATCAGGTTCAGCCGCATCCCCGGCGGGCGGCATTTCAGCACGCCGACGATCAACTCGACGGCGGCGGCCACCGACGACACCTCGATGAACGACAGGCCGAGCATCCAGATATCGGCACCCAGCCCCGACAGGTCGGTGCGGGTGGTGAGTGGCGGGTACATGAACCAGCCGCCATCGGGCGCGGCGTTGAAGAAGATCGACCCGCCGACGAACACCCCGCCCAGCAGGAACGACCAGTAACCGAACGCCGACAGGCGCGGAAAGGGCAGGTCGCGTGCGCCCAGCAGCTGCGGCAGGAGAATGATCGACACCGCCTCGAACATCGGCACGGCGAACAGGAACATCATCATCGAGCCGTGCAGCGTGAACAGCTGGTTGAAGGTGTTCGCCGATACCAGATCGTTCTCCGGCACCGCCAATTGTGTCCGCATGATCAGCGCCAGAACGCCCGCGAACAGCATGAAGCAGAAGGCGGTCAGCGTGTACCACACGCCCACCCGGTTGTTGTTGCAGTCGGTCCAGCGCAGGAACAGTCCCTGTGGCGGTGCCCATACGGCGCGGAGCCGGTCCTCCTGCGCGGCGCGGAGCGCGGGGTCG
Organism: Sphingomonas lacusdianchii; assembly: GCF_022664395.1. GTDB lineage: Bacteria > Pseudomonadota > Alphaproteobacteria > Sphingomonadales > Sphingomonadaceae > Sphingomonas > Sphingomonas lacusdianchii. The sequence goes on from NZ_JAKRET010000002.1 coordinate 287,174, forward strand.
TCTTGCGCGTGCAGGCTCATTTCATGCTTTCCAGATAGGCGGCGATCGCCTGCGCATCTTGGCGCGACATTTGCGGATAGGCGGGCATGCGCGCGCCGGGTTTGACCGCCGGCGCATCCTCGATGAAGCGGACCAGCGCGGCGCGGCTCATCGGCTGGTTGCCTGCACCGAGCGACGTGCGGCTGCCGACATGGGTCAGGTCGGGACCGATCTGCCCGGCGGCGTCGGTCCCGGCAATGGCGTGGCAACCGGCGCAGCCATTGGCGGCGAAGGCGCGCGCGCCCGCAGCCGTAGCGGCGGCGGGGGCGGCAGGGCGGCGCTCGTTCGCCAGCCACGCGTCGAACGCGGCCGGCTCCATGGCGACCACATCGAACGCCATGAGCGCGTGGCTGAGCCCGCAGAACTCCGTGCAGACGCCGCGGAACGTACCGGGCCTCGACGCGCGAACGATCAGGCGGTTGGTCCGCCCGGGGATCATGTCCATCTTGCCGGCCAGCCCGGGGATCCAGAAGCTGTGGATCACATCGCCGGCGGTCAGATCGAACTGCACGGTGCGGCCGACGGGCACGCGGATCTCATTGGCGGTGACGACCGGCGCAGCGCCGGGCGGCTGATACTGGACGCGCCACCAGAATTGCTCGCCCTCGACGGCGATGCGCAAATCGCCTTGCGCGACCGGCAGCGGCCGCATCGCGGGAAGGCTGTAGAGCAGCAGGCCGAGCAGGACGACCACCGGCACCACGCCGCCGACCCAGCCGATCAGGCGCATGCCGCTGGACAGCGTCAACCGCCCCTCAGGCGCGCGGACGGCGGTGATCATCAGCGCGGCCACGCCGGCGGCGATCACGATCGCGCCGACCAGCATGACGATGGTCAGGTGACGGACGGTCGCCGCCTCTTCCCCGAAAACCGTCAGCGCCGATTGATGCCGGTTACAGCCCCCCAGCACGAACAGCGCGGCCACGCCGCAACTGGCTTTGACGCCGCGCATAATCCCCCTTCGACCCGCGCCGGATTATACGGCACGGTAGCGAAACGAGATACCAGCGCTTGCGTTCCACCACGATGTCGATCGGTCCAGGGAGCGCCGGCCGTAGCCCGGATGAGGTGTCGGCGCGGGCGCGGCGACGTTCAGCCGATCCAGCCGCCGGTGAAGCCGGCGCGTTCCAGTCCGCGACGGATATGCGGATTGCGCCGCATCACTTCCCAGATCATGCCGCTGCGCTGATTCTCGATCATCAGCACGATCGGTCCCTGATCGATGCCGAGATAGTCGCCATCGACCCAGCCGATGCCCGGAACCAGCCTGCCATGCTTGAGCGGTTCGTCGGTGCGGGTCAGCGTCGGGTTGAACGAGTCGAGGAACCCATATTTGTCGTAGATGCCGGCGCCGTAGCGCGCGTGCATCTTGGCCACCATCGGCGTGACGATTTCCGGCGCAAAGGCGATCGATCCGAGCGCCGCGGTCGGGGCGAGCGTGCCGTCGTCGCGCTCGCCGGGGCCGCGCGCCGAATAGCTGAAGAATTCGCGCTGGCGGCCGTCGATCGTCACCGTGAAATCGCCGGGACCGTCGGCGGCGGTCAGGCCCCAGCAATCGTCGCCATAGCCGACCTTGCCGCCTGGATTTTCATTGGCATAGGCGCGCTGGGCGTAGGTCGCGCGGCGGCTGTTCTCGAAATAATCGATACCCTTGGACGCGATATAGGGATCGCGGATGCCGCGGAAATCGATCCAGACATGGCTGTACTGGTGCCCGAACATCGGCGCGAACTGCAGATGCGGCTCGCCGTACGCGTTGCCCCAGCTCTTGTCGAACTGCTGCGTCAACGCGCCCCATGTCGCGGGCGGCAGCGGATGCGTCGGGCTGGCCAGCGCCAGCACGTACAGGATCATCCCCTCGTTATAGATGTTCCAGTCGGACCGGATGAAGCCGCTTTCGGGATGCCACCCCATCGATACGAAGGGCGGGCGTGGCACGATCCAGTCCCATTCGACCGCGTGATAGAGTTGCTCGGCAAGATCGCGGATGCGCGCCTCCTGCGGGTCGGCACGATCGAACCAGCTCTGCGCGAACAGCACGCCGCCCAGCAACAGCGCGGTGTCGATCGTCGACAGTTCGCATTTGGCGAAGCGCAGCCCCTTGGTCACGCCGAGGAAGTGGTAGAAAAAGCCCTTATAGCCGCTGAAGCCGGTCTCGCCGTCGCCCTGCGGCGCCCTGGCGAGGAATTCGAGCGTGGTCAGCGTGCGTTCGCGATGTTGTTCGCGGGTGATCCAGCCCTGTTTCTCGCCGACGCCGTACGCGGTCAACGCAAAGCCGATCGCGGCGATCGAGGCGAAGCTGGGCGTCGGCCACCGATCGGGCGCGAGGCCCGTCGCGGCATCGGTCGTGTCCCAGAAGAAGCGGAACGCGCGCTCCTGAATATCCAAAATAAGATCGGGCGAAGCGCCGGAGCCGACGCCGGTCCGTGCGGTGCATCCGGCGACGAGCGCCGCGGTGCTGGCGGCAAGGAAATGACGGCGATCGATCACGGGCAAGCCCCTTTTACTAAATACAAAAATGCCGGGACGGGCAGGCGCCAGTCCCGGCAGGGTAGGGAAGGGTTAGAAGTTGAAGCCCGCCGACAGCTTGATCGTGCGTGGCTGGTTGCCGCCGATGCTGAACGACGAACGCTCGCCATAGACCGATTGCGATCCGTCGGTCCGGCTGTTGTCGAGTGCGTTGTTGTTGAAGTCGATGTAGTTGCGATCGTTCATCAGGTTGATGATGTCCACGCGGAAGCGGATCCGGGCGGTATCGTTGACGAACCGGATCGGAATATACTTCGTTGCCGCCACGTCGAGCTGACGACGACCCCATTGATCGCCCAGGCTATCGCGGAACCGGCCGACGAAGTTGCGCTGGTACGGGTTCGAGCTGTCGAACGACGTCACCATGAACATCGGCGATTCGATCGAGAACTTGCTCGAGAGCGTCAGCCCGATCGGCGTGTCGACGCTACCCGCCATGACGAAGCGGTGGCGCGGCACGCCCGCCGACCGCAGCGTCGGGTAATCGTCGATCGACGGGAAATCGAGGCTGAAGGTTTCGCCGAACTGCCGGTTTTCCGACGCTTCGGTGAAGGTATAGGTCGCGTCGAGGCTCCACGGCGATGTCGGCGAATAGGGCTTGGTCAGCTTTACATAGGCCGAATCCGCGTCGGTCTTGAGCCCGTTGTCGCCGATGATGATCGACCCGAACCCCGGCGGGGTGAAGCCGAACGGCGACTGCGGCGTCGGGTTCTGCGCGGTCGGAGCGGGGGCGAAGAACGACCCGTCGGGACGACGATTACCCAGCAGATACACGAAGCCGTCACGGCTCGAAATGTGCTGATAGCCGACTTCGAGTTCGATCGGATTGAACCGCGACCGGAAGCCCAGCGAGAACTGGTCCGAATACGGCATCTTCAGATCGTTCTTGATGAAGCGCAGTTCGCGTCCGCCGCCGGTGCTGCTCTGCGCCAGCTGCGCGCGGCCTTCGGCGGTGAGGTAGATCGGGTTCCACGCGATGCAGGTCGACGATGGTGTGCAGGGGTTCAGCTGGTCCGCGCCCTGGAACAGGAAGGTCCGCTGCTGGAAGGCGCCGACCGAAAGTTCCTGCTGAAGGAAGTCGAACTGGTTGCGGTCATACGACCGGCCGAAGCCGCCGAAGACGGTGAAGCGGCCATCCTCGTCGACGCGATAGGTGAAGCCGACACGTGGCTGGATGGCGCCCATGAACGCCTTCCGGTTGTTACCGGTCGAGATATAGTCGTTGATGTTATAGTCGGCGTTCTGCAGGTTCGGATACTGCGCCGCGGAGATTGCGGTCAGGTTCGACTGCGGCGTGACGAAGTCGAGAAATGCCGGCGTGCGTTCGTAATCCCAACGCACGCCAAGGTTCAGCGTCAGGCGGTCGGTAACATCCCAATCGTCCTGTGCGTAGATGCCGAACTGGAAGTTCTTCGATTCAATGGTCGAGCTGCCGAAGCCGCTGGGTGCACCGAAGACGAGGCGGTAGGGCACATCCGTCTGGAAGCCGTTCTGGCTGAACAGATTCACGTCATAGGTATAGGAACCGTTGATGTTGTTCTGTTCGAGCGTGTTGAGGTTGACCCACTTCGCCTTCACGCCCGCCTTGAAGGTGTGCCCTTCTAGGCCGGTGAAGGTGAAATCGTTCTGAACGGTCCAGCCCTTCTGGCCCTTTTCCTGGAAGTTGGTTCCGCCACCGATACGCAGCAGGTCGATACGCCGCGAGCCGGTGTCGGTGATTTCGGTACGCTGGAAGAACTGGTTGATGTCCTGTTCGACCGGACGTGGCGACCATACGACGTCTTCGTACGACACGCGGAAATCGTTGATCCAGTTGTCGGCGGTGTGCTGCCACCGGGCAAGGCCGCGGATATCCTTGACCGAGTTGTTGGTGCGGGTCGAAAACGCGCTGATTCCGCTGCCAAGGTCGTCGCCGCTTTCCTTGCGATACTTGCCGGAGAATTCGAACAGGTCTTCCGCCGTCGGCGACACGTCGATCTTGCCGAAGATCAGGTCTTCATTGAACGTGTTGGTGAAGTTGCCGAAGCGCGAACGCAGTTCGGCCGGGATGACGTTGAGGTCTACGCCGTTGCCGGGCAGCACGTCGACCGGGCGTTCCTGCCGCTTGCCTTCATAGCTGACGAAGAAATGGGCGATGTCCTTGACGATCGGACCGCCCAGCGCAACGCCGTACTGCATGTCCTTGGTATCGACCTTGGCGACACGCGTCGGGAACAATTCGGTCGGGCGGCGGTCGCGCAGATCCTGGTTGGTGTAGTCGACGAACCCTTCGCCATGGAACTCGTTCGTGCCCGACTTGGTGCCGGCGACGATCGCGACCGAGCTTACCTGGTCGAACTCCGCCTTATAGTTTGACGACAGTACCTGATATTCGCCGATGGCGAGCTGCGGGAAGGGGTTGCCTGGCGAGGAATCCTGACCGGTGACGCCGTTCTTCAGGACATAGTCCTTCTGGCTGACGCCATCGATAAAGACGTTTACCGAGTTCGAACGCTGCGCACCGCCCTGCAGGCGGGCCTGGCCGTTGGCGCCTTCCTCAACGAAGCGGACACCCGGTGCGAGGTCCGCAAAGGCGAGAAAGTTGCGATTGTTCTGCGGAAGCTGCTCGATCAGGCGCTGGGTGATGTTGATGCCGACCTGACCACCCGACAGGGTACGAATCCGGCTACCGGTGACGACGATCTCGTCGTCGTTCGATGCAACGCTACCCGGATCGGTTTCGGTCGTCTCCCCCGCCGGAGCCGCTGCGGCAGTCGTCAGATCGATGTCGAGCCCGGCATTCTGTCCGACCGCCAGCGTGAATTCGTCCGAATTCCGCGTGCCGTTGGTAAGCTGGATCTCCAGCCGGTAGGTCCCGGCACGCAAGGACGCAAAATTGTACGTACCATCCGCCCCTACGGTTGCGACGCGGCGAATTCCGGTTGCGACTTCGACCGCCGTCACCTGCGTGACACGATTATCGGCCGGCGAAGTGATCGTACCGCGCAGCGACGCCTGTCCGACCTGGGCATAGGCGGCAACCGGAGCGACGACCGCCCCCGTCGCCAGCGTCGTCGCGGCGGCGAGTGCCGCGCGGATCATGGTCTTCCTCATGCGTATATTCCCCTTGTTCCCCGGTGTTCCGGGTCTTCCCTTGGTGAAGTGGTTTCGCGCACGATCAGGGTCGGCGCGCGAAGTTCGATGCTGCGGTCGTCGGCCCCGCCGATCTGGTCGGTCAGGCGCGCGATGGCGCGTTCGCCGAGTTCGGCGATGTCGATGCGCAACGTGGTGAGCGTAGGCGAGATCAGCCGGGCGAGGGGGATGTCGTCGAAGCCGGCGACCGCCACCCGGTCTGGCACCGCCACCCCGGCCCGGCGCAAGCCCATCAGGACGCCGATCGCCATCATGTCGTTCGCGGCGAATACCGCATCGACGTCGCTCCCCTCCCGAGCCATTTTTTCCGCTACGGAAACGCCCGACTCTTCGAGAAAGGTTCCGCGCTCGATCAACGGTTCGAGGCCGGCGGCGGCAATGCCGGCGCGATAGCCGTCCATCCGTTCCTCCGCATCGATATTGCCGACCGGCCCCGCGAGATGCAGGATGCGGCGGCGGCCGGTCGCGACCAGATGATCGACCATCGCCCGTGCGCCCGCGATATTGTCGAGACGCAGTTCGGGACGCGGCTGGTGATGCGGCGCGCAGTTGACCAGCACGACGGGCACCCCGGTCGGCAGATGTGCGAACAACTGGTCGGGATCGATATGCGGCGCCATGACCACCATGCCGTCGACCCGCCCGCGCATCGTGCGCAGCGCCTCGACGCCCCGGGCCGGATCGGCATGCATGTTCGACAGCAGCAGTTGCAGCCCGCGCGCCGACGCCTCGCGGTCCATGCCGCGCAACAGTTCGGAGAAGAATTCGCCGTGCAGTTCGGGCAGGACGACTCCGATCGCGTTCGATCGCGCGAGGCTCAGCGAGCGCGCGCCGGCATGCGGCACATAGCCTAGCCTGGTGGCGGCGGCATGCACCCGTTCGCGCAGTTCGGGACGGACATTGTCGTGACCGTTCAGCACGCGCGACACCGAGGCGACGGATACGTCCGCCGCGCGAGCCACATCGCGGATGGTGGCGTTCGCCATGCCGTTGGTCATTCCACTCCCTGCGTCGCTACGCCCATCGCAGCGAATCCGTCGGCTTCTCGCCGATCGCTCTTGATGTAACCGGTTACATGATCTTAAAACGCGCTTCAACCACAGATTCGAAACACAAGCGCATCCATTTCGTTGCGCAAACGACACAGAGGGGATCGCATGGAAGACATTCGCATTTCGCGACGGGCGATGATGATGGGCGCGGGCGCGATCGCCGCTTGGAGCGCGTCGCCGGCGCGGGCGCTGCTGGCGCAGGCGGGCGACCGGCTGCCGGCATCCGTAGAAGCGCTGATCGGTCAGATGACCGTCGAGGAGAAGGCCGGACAGCTGACGCTGATGGCCGCCGCCTGGGCGGGCGGTGCGGCGAATGCGCTCAATCCGATCAGCGCGACGGCGACGTTCGACGAGCAACTGGCGCAGGTTCGCGCCGGCCGGCTGACCGGCGTGTTCAACGGCAACGGTGCCGACATGGCGCGGCGCATGCAGACCGTGGCGATGCGCGAACAGCGGCTGAAGGTGCCGTTGCTGTTCGCCGCCGACATCATTCACGGCTTCCGCACCGTCTTCCCGATGCCGCTCGCCGAGGCGGGGACGTTCGACGCCGATCTGGCCGAGCGGACCGCGCGTGCGGCGGCGGTCGAGGCTTCGGCGGCGGGAATCGACTGGACCTTCGCGCCGATGGTCGACATCGCCCGCGACCAGCGCTGGGGCCGGGGGATCGAAGGGGCGGGCGAAGACCTGCTGCTCGGCAAGACGATGGCCGATGCGCGGGTGCGCGGGTTTCAGGGCCGGCGCGGCCTTGCCGCCGACGATGCCGTCGCCGCCTGCGCCAAGCATTTCGCGGCCTATGGCGCGGGCGAGGCGGGGCTCGACTACAACACCGTCGACGTGTCCGAACGGACGCTGCGCGAAACCTATTTCCCGCCGTTCCAGACCGCCTTCGCCGCCGGCGCGCCGACGACGATGGCCGCGTTCAACGAATTGTCGGGGGTACCGGCGACCGCCAATCCGTGGCTGCTCGACACGATCCTGCGCAAGGAATGGGGGTTCGGCGGGCTGGTGGTGTCCGACTATACCGGCGACGAGGAACTGATCGCGCATGGCTTTGCCGCCGATGCGCGCGAAGCGACGAAGCTTGCCTTCCTCGCGGGTGTCGACATGTCGATGCAGTCGGGATTCTACATCAAGCATCTCCCCGATCTGGTCGCCAAGGGCGAGGTGCCGATGGAACGGCTCGATCAGGCGGTGCGCCGCGTGCTGGCGCTGAAGGTACAGCTCGGCCTGTTCGACAATCCGTTCCGCCGCATCGACCCGCGTCGCGAAAAGCAACGGGTGCGCACGCCCCAGCATCTGAAGCTGGCGCGCGAGGCCGGGGCACGGTCGATCGTCATGCTGAAGAACGACGGCGACCTGTTGCCGCTGCCCAAATCGGGCAAGCGCATCGCGCTGATCGGCCCGTTCGTACAGGGGCAGCGCGAGTTGATCGGGACATGGAACGTCTATGGTTCGGATGCGGAGGCGGTCGACCTGCTGACCGGCGTGCGTGCCGCCGTCGCCGATCCGAAGCTGGTCAGTGCGGTCGACGGATCGGGCATCACCGATCCGATCCCCGGCGGGATCGAGGCCGCGGTGATCGCCGCGTCGCAGGCCGATATCGTGTTGCTGGCGATCGGTGAATCGCAACGCATGTCGGGCGAGGCGCAGTCGCGGGTCGATATCGGCATTCCCAAGACGCAACTCGATCTGGCGGAGGCGGTGCTGGCGACCGGCAAGCCGACCGTCATCCTGTTGCGCAATGGTCGGGCGATGGTCCTCGACAAGCCGGTGCTTGATGCGCGGGCGATCCTCGTGACCTGGTTCCTCGGATCGGAAAGCGGGCCAGCGACTGCCGACATCCTGTTCGGCGATGTGTCGCCATCGGCGCGGCTGCCGGTCAGCTTTCCCTATGCGACGGGGCAGGAGCCCTATTATTACGCCCACAAGACGACGGGGCGTCCCAACCCGCCGGGGCCGCTGGCCGAGTATAAGGCGCGGTATCGCGAGGGGCCGAATGCAGCGCGTTTCCCGTTCGGGCACGGGCTGACCTATGGCCGGATCGCCTATAGCGACCTCGATCTGGGCGACGGGCGGCTGAACAGCGACGGCGCGCTGAAGGTGCGGGCGCGGATCACCAACAGCGGAACGCGGGCGGCGACCGAGGTCGTGCAGCTCTACATCCACGACGTCGCTGCCAGCATCACCCGCCCGGTGCGCGAATTGAAGGCGTTTCAGCGCGTGGCGCTGGCACCGGGAGAATCAAAGATCGTCGAGTTTACGCTGCGGGCCAATGATCTGCGTTTCATCGGGGTGCAGAACCGGCCGGTGGTCGAACCGGGCAGCTTCCGGATCTGGGTCGCGCCGTCGGCCGAGGCCGATGGCGTGAACGGCAGCTTCGTACTGGCGTAACCAAACTCCCTCTCCCCTTCAGGGGAGAGGGCTTAACGGACGCACCCGCATCGTCGATCGGCGCGTTAACGCCTTCACCACGAAGGAGAAGCATCATGACCGACGGCAAGCAACCCAATCAGGCGGTCGGCTCCGGCAGCGACACCGCCAAGCCCGATGGCGTGAACACCGCGCCCGGCGGCGGCGAGTCAGGGGGCGGTGCCTATCCCAATCCGCATGACGCCGGCGACGAAGGACGCTTCGACGGCGGGCAGAGCCTGAAGGACTATCATGGCAGCGATGGCGCCAAGGAGAACGATGCCACCGGCACCGACGGGTCGGGATCGGCATAACCCAGGTCGCGGCTGATCGCCCGCGCGGTCTCCGCCACCTTCGGTCCGATCGAAGCGACCTTGTCCGGCGTCAGATATTGCGCGGCGGTGGCGATGCCGATCGCGGCGACGATCGCGTCGGACACGTCGCGGATCGGGGCGGCAATCGACCGGATGCCGTCATTGCCCACGCTGTCATGGATCACATGCCCGCGCGCGATATTGGCGCGCATCGCGTCTACCCAATCGGCGATGGCATTCGCGTCGGTGGCACCCGTCGCGCGGTAGAGCCGCGTCAGACCGTCGTTCCGCTCGTCGAACAGCAATGCCTTGCCAAGCCCGGTCTGCGCCACCGGGCGCCGGTCGCCGGGACGGGTCGATACCTCCAGCCGCTGCCGGCCGGCAGCACGGTCGAGATGGAGCGAATGGTCGCCATCGCGCCGCCCAAGGAACACGCACAGCCCGGTATCGGCCGACAGCGCTTCCATCCGCGCGCGTGCGACGCGGACCAGATCGATACGGCGATGCGCGGTAAAGCCCAGTTGCAGCAGCGTCGGCCCCAGTGTCAGCAACCCGCGCTCGGCCTGCGCGACATAGCCGCGTTCGACCAGCGCCGCCGCCAGCCGATGCGTCGTCGTCCGGCTAAGGCCCAATATCCGTGCCAGTTCGGCGACGCGCAGTGGTTCGTCGCGCAACGCCTCGACCAGGTCGAGACCACGCATCAGCGTCTGCGTGCCGCGCGACGCGCCCGACGGTTCTTCGCTATGGTCGTTCATCGCGCCGACATTGGATCAGCGCGCCGCGTTACGCCAGCATGTCTTGCGCCATGACGAGCGTACCCAGCGGACCGGCCTCCTCACCCAGCGCTGCCGGCACGATCCGCTCCGCGATCGATCCGGCATCGACATAGCCCAGATAGCCGCCCAGTGCCGCGACCACCCGTTCGCATACCATCGGCAGCATCTGCGGCTGGCCCAGCCCGACCCCGCCGCCAACGATGATACGGGCCGGGGAAAGGGTGAGGAACAGCATCGCGAACGCTTCGCCCAGCGCATCGGCGACATCGCGCCATGCCGGATCCTCGGCCGACAGCAGATGCGCCGGCCCGCCGCTGCGCGCCGCGATTGCCGGCCCGCTGACCAGTCCTTCCAGGCAGTCGCCATGAAAGGGGCAGGCGCCGGCGAAGCCATCGTCGGCGCGACGGCGTACGCGGATATGCCCCGCCTCCGGATGCATCATGCCGGTGACCGGACGGCCACCGGCGATAACCCCCATGCCTACCCCGGTGCCGACGGTGACGTACAGGAAGTCGGACAGGCCGATCGCCGCGCCGAAAGCCCCTTCGCCCAGTGCCGCGCCGGTCACGTCGGTGTGGAACGCGACCTTGTCGAACCCCTGCGCCAGCGGTGCGACGATCTCGGCCCCGGCCCAATGCGGCTTGGGGGTCGGCAGCATCGTGCCGTCGGCGACTGAGACCGGGCCGAAACTGGCGATGCCGATCGCGGCGGGGCGATGGTGGTGCCGCCATTCGGCCAGCTTCGCGGCGATTGCGCCGAGCGTTTCGTCGGGCGTGGTCGTCGGCACGCGGAACCGGTCGATGATCTCCCGCCCGCGCCCAATCACCGCAATCGATTTGGTGCCACCCAGTTCCACGCCGGCAACGATCCTGTCGGAATGCATTTCGATCCTCTCTCGTCGAACGGCCGGCGTTGTGCCGCACCATGGCGTGGCGTCGCAAGCCACGCCGGCGACCACGACCCGCTATCGTCTTTCGCAAACGTTTGCAACGTTCCAATATGTGCCGATATTTTCGCTGGCGGACGGTGAGATTTTGTTCGTACAAGCAGCGGCATGGAGCAGGATGCACAAAAGTCCCGGGTGCGGACCATCGCCGATCTAGCCCGGCTGGCGGGGGTATCGCCGGGGACCGTGTCGCGCGCTCTGGCTGGTAAGTCCCTGGTCAACGCGGAAACCCGCGACCGCATCCAGGCCTTGGCCGCCGAGCACAGCTTCCGCCCGAACCAGATGGCGAGCAGGCTCAGGACGCAGCGCACCGGAGTGATCGGCGTGGTCGTGCCACTGGGGCATGAGCGGCGGCAGCACCTGTCCGACCCGTTCTTCATGACGATGCTCGGCTTCCTCGCCGACCGGCTGACGGAGGACGGCTATGACCTGATGCTGTCGCGCATCATTCCCGACGCGACCGACTGGCTGGAGCGGATCGTCGATTCGGGGATGATGGACGGCGTGCTGCTGATCGGCCAATCCGATCAGGTCGATACGATCGAGCGTGTGGCGCGCCGCTATCGCCCGCTCGTCGCCTGGGGCAGCAGCGACCTGCCGGGGCAGGCGCATTGCGCGGTCGGCACCGATAATATCGCCGGCGGGCGTCTGGCGGGCGAGCGGCTGATCGCGCGCGGGGCCCGGCGCATCGCGTTCCTCGGCGAACTGCGCGCCCCGGAAATTCGCCAGCGTTACGAAGGGGTCGCAACCGCCATGGCGGCGGCGGGGATCGAGCATCCGCCGATCCAACTCGACACGCATCTCGCCTCCGACATCATGGTGCAGGAAGTGACCGGGCATCTCGACCGCGTCGGTGGTGAGATCGACGGCATCGCCGCCGCCTCCGACGTGATCGCGCTGACGACGCTGCGGGTGCTGGCGGATCGCGGCATCCGGGTGCCCGACGACATGCCGGTGGTCGGCTATGACGATCTCCCTCTCGCGCTGAGTGCGGTGCCGCGCATCACGACCGTACGGCAGGACATCGCGCGCGGTGCCGACGAAATGGTCTCCGCATTGTTCCGCCGCATCGCCGGCGAGGATGCGCCATCGGTCATGATGCCGCCGGTGCTGGTCGAACGCGATTCGGCATAAGCGGGCGGGGGGCATCAACGCCCTTGCGCAGGCGTGGCCGGCAACGCTATCGCTCGCGCCGCAGGTGGGGCCTGTAGCTCAATGGTTAGAGCTGGCCGCTCATAACGGCTAGGTTGCGGGTTCGAGTCCTGCCGGGCCCACCAAATGCTTGCGTCGCGGCCGATACCGGCCTAGGCGCAACCCTTCGTCGGGGAGTGGCGCAGTCTGGTAGCGCGCCTGCTTTGGGAGCAGGATGTCGCAGGTTCGAATCCTGTCTCCCCGACCAACTCCCGCCAAGTTACTGATTTCACGTCGCCAACCCGGCGATCGGGAACCGTTGCACCCCCGATTGTACCCGGTGGGGGCCATGACGCGGGATTGCCGAACCCGGAACCCTGCGGCGGCGGCGATGATTGGCGGCGCAACCTCTCGGTGGCGCGCCAGTCGCTGCCGCTTCCCATTTCGTTACGCACCGTGAATTCTTACCACGCACGCCCTGTAACTGCTCGACTGGACGTTGCCCCCGAGATTCCCTGCCTCACTATGCGTTCGCGTCGGCGGCTATCGCTGCGCGCGCTCCAGGAAAGCGGACAGGCGATCGTCGTCGCTCATCGCGACGTTGAACCGCATGTGATCGCGCCATCCACCGCTGGTGCTGAAGACCGGGCCGGGCGCCAGCACGATGCCGTCACCGATGGCGCGACGGGCGAGGTCGACGGCATCGACGCCGTCCGGCAGCCGTGCCCAGAGGAAGATGCCCGCCGCCGGCTCGATCCACGGCTCGATGCCGACTGCGCGCAGCCGCTTGGTCACCCGCGCCGTGGCCCGGGCGAGCCGGGTGCGGACGCCCTCTACATGGCGGCGATAGCTGCCATCGGTCAGCACCGCATGGAGCAGGGTCGCCGCCAGCGGGCTGCCCGCCATCGAGGTGGCGATGCGCAGGTCGGCGAGCGCCTCGATCCAGTCGGGTCGCGCGGCGATGTGCCCGCAGCGTACCGCCGCCGACAACGACTTGGAAAAGCTGCCGATCCGGATCGTCCGGTCGAGGCCGTCGAACGCCGCCAGGCGCGGCGACGCCACATGCTCGAAGTCGGCGAAGATATCGTCCTCGACGACCGCCATGTCGTGCGCCTCGGCGATCTTGAGCAGCCGGTGCGCAGTCGGTGCGCCGAGCGCGGCGCCGGTCGGGTTATGGATGCCGGCGTTGGTCAGATAGAAGCGCGGGCGATGCACTGCGGCTGCCTCGGCGAACGCGGCGACATCGGGGCCCGTCGGCGTTATCGGCACGCCGATCGCCGTGGCCCGGTGCGCCCGCAGCAGCGCCAGAAAGTTGAAGTAGCAGGGATCGTCGACCAGCACGGTGTCGCCCGATTGCAACAGCAAGCGGCACACGAGATCGAGCGCATGGGTGCCGCTGTCGGTCAGCAGGATCTGGTCGGGACCAGCCTCGATCCCCTGGTCCGCCATCCGGCGCGCCAGCAGCACCCGAAGCGGCAGTGAACCGTGGGGAGATGCATAGCCGGTGAGCGCGCCATCCTGCATCGTCCGCGCGGCGCCGCGCATTGCCTTGCGCAACGCATCCCCCGCCAACCAGTCGTCGGGTAGCCAGCCGCACCCGGGTTTGAGGTCGTGCCGATCGTCGCCCAGCGATTGGCGCAGCATCCAGAGCGGATCGACTTCGCGTTCGTGCCCCGGCGCGAGCCGGTCCAGCGCCAGCGGCGCGAGCGGCGCGGCCACATAGAATCCGGACCCGGGCCGCGACCGGATAACGCCTTCTCCAGCCAGTCGCTCATATGCCTCGACCACGGTTGAACGTGCGACGCTACTCGCATCCGCCATGGCGCGGATCGAGGGAAGGCGGGCGCCGGGCGTCAGCATCCGCGCCTCGATGCGGTCGCGGATGATCCGGACCACCATCCCGGTGCGGGTTTCGTCGGGCTGGGCTGCCATCGTTCCGGTACTTTCACCAATACAGTTCGGCGCGATCGTATCGGTCCGTGCCTGTTCGCGCCAGTCGCCGCGGGGTAGCACGCGTCACCAATTGCAGGAGAACCGAAGCCGTGACCCGCCCCTTCCGCCTCGTCGACGTGTTCGGCACCGATCCGCTGACCGGCAATCCGCTGGCGGTCATCGCTGACGCTGAAGGTCTGTCGGGTGAGGACATGCAGCGCATGGCCAACTGGCTAGACTTTGCCGAGACGACGTTCCTGCTTCAGCCCGACGACACGGCCGCCGATTATTTCGTACGCATCTTCACTCGGGAGCGCGAACTCCCCTTCGCGGGGCATCCGACGCTCGGGAGCGCGCATGCCTGGCTTGAAGCGGGCGGGCAACCGAAGCAGGACGGCGTGGTCGTGCAGCAGTGCGGCGTCGGGTTGGTGACGATCCGCCGTGATGAGGAGCGCCTGTCCTTCGCTGCCCCGAAACTGCTGCGGCGCGGCGCGCCCGACGAAGCGGACCTGATGCGGGTCGCGGACTTGCTGCGGATTAACCGCGGTGCGATCGTCGATGCCAGCTGGGCGGATAACGGACCGGGTTGGCTGGCCGTCATGCTGGAGTCGGCCGACGCAGTGCTCGCGGTGGAGCCGGCTTGTCCGCCAGCGGGATCGGAGCGCCTGAACGTCGGCGTGGTCGGGCCGCATCGACCCGGCGGCGTCGCATCGTTCGAGGTGCGCGCGATCATTTCGCCGGGCCACGGCAGCCTGCTCGAAGACCCGGTTACCGGCAGTCTCAACGCCTCGGTCGGCCAGTGGCTGTTCGCCAGCGGCCGGGCGAGCGGCAGTTACGTTGCCGCGCAGGGCACCCGGCTGGGCCGGACCGGGCGCATCCACGTCTCGCAGGACGACACCGGTCAGGTCTGGGTGGCCGGCGCGACCCGAACCCTGTTCAGCGGTTCGGTGCAAGGCTGATGCAGGTCGCGATCCTTACCTTCGACGGTTTTAACGAACTCGACTCCTTCGTCGCCGCCGCGATCCTCAACCGGCTGCGTCCATACGGCTGGACCGCGCACATCACTGCGCCCACCGAGACGGTGACGTCGCTGAACGGGGTGATCGTCCATCGCCAGCGACCGCTAGATTTCGTCGAGGAAGCCGATGCGGTGCTGATCGGCAGCGGGGTTCGCACGCGCGACATTGCCGCTGATTTATCAATGCTGGCCCGGCTTCGTCCCGATCCGACGCGGCAGCTGATCGCGGCGCAATGTTCGGGCACGCTGCTGCTGGCGAAGCTGGGGCTGATCGGCGACTTGCCGGCCTGCACCGATCTCACGAACAAGAAGTGGGTCGTGGAGGCCGGCGTCAACGTCATCGACGCGCCCTTCGCGGCGCATGGCAACGTCGCGACCGCCGGCGGCTGCCTCGCGGCACCGTATCTCGCCGGCTGGATGATCGCGCGCGGCGGATCGCCCGACCTTGCGCGCGAAGCGCTGCACTATGTCGCGCCGGTCGGCGAAAAGGATCGGTTCGTAAATCATGCCTTGGCCGTGATCGCAGGCGAGATGGCCGACGCCTGAGAGACGGAACAACTGAATCGTAGGATCGCCCCACGCCAACACCCGACCGACCGATCCATCTCGCCCTCTGCGACAGTTCGACGTCGACGTGATGCGCCAGCAGCACGTGCGCTTGCCGGCCACAACCGGTGCCCCACTGCCGATCGGCGTGGGCGGGAAGGCGGCTTCAATCGCGGTTGGGAAGACCGATCCGGTAAGGTCCCGATCGCGTCGCCAACCGTGCTCCCTTCCAGCTCAACCGCACCGCCCCGTCGCGGACCAGCCCGTCGATCGCCGCATGCACCAACGGCATCGCACTGCGCCAATCCTCCGGCGACAATGTGCGTGCCACTTCGCTAGGGCAGATCGTTGCCCCCGCAGCGCGACGCGTGAGAAGGTCCAGTGTCGCGGCGCGGGCATCGTTCATCCGCGCCGTATAGCATGGCTTACCGCACCGACGACGACACGGTGCGCGAGCGCGACGCGATCATCACGCCGGCCGCCACTCGCTAGTCTACCCCGGCAGCAAGCCGCTCGACCAAGAAGTCGACAAACACCCGCACCCGCGCCGGCATGGTCGACCCGCCGACGAACAGCGCGTGGAGCGGTTCGCGGTCCTGCGGGTTGAACGCCTCCAGCAGCGGCACCAGAGCCCCGCTGGCAAGGTCCTCCTCCACCGCGAACCGTCCGACCCGTGCGATGCCGACGCCTGCACGGGCAAGCTGCGCCAGCGATTCCCCGTTGTTCGCCTCGATCGATCCCGTCACCGCCAGCGCACGGTCTCGCCCGTCCTCGCGGAATGGCCAGCCGGGCTCGGCGCGGCGGAAGTTGAAGCTCAGGCAATTGTGACCGCTGAGGTCGTCGGGCACCTGCGGCGTGCCGTATCGCGCAAGATAGTTGGGGGAGGCGACCACCACCCGCCCGGTCTCTCCCAGCTTGCGCGCGGTGAGCGGGCTGTCGGCGAGCACGCCGAAGCGGATCGCGACGTCGGCTTGCCCGCCCAGCACATCGATGATCCGGTCGGACAGGTTCAGGTCGACGACGATGCCGGGATAGCGCGCGGTGAAATCGCCGAGCAGCGGCACGACATAGAGCCGTCCGTGCGCCAGCGAAGCCGTAACGCGCAGCCGCCCGCGCGGGGAAGCCTGATCGGCGATGGCATCCTCGACCTCGGTCATGTCGGCGAGGATGCGGCGGGCGGCGCGCAGATAGGCTTGTCCCTCGGCAGTCAGCGCCAGTGCCCGCGTCGTGCGGACCAGCAATCGCACGCCCAGCCGCGCCTCGATGCGTGCGACGATCCGGCTGACCGCCGATGGCGTCAGTCCCAGGGCGCGGGCGGCGGCGGACAGGCTGCCTTGTGCCGCGACGGCGGCGAACACCGCCATTTCACCCGATCGTCCGGCAACGTCCATCTGTGAATCCCCGGCAAAAGAGCTGGTCCCATTCTGCGGCTACACGAGCTGGACGCAAGCCATCATCTCGGTCGGCGCAACAACGAAAGGCGGGCGCGATGCGCTTCAATCCACCCCTTCTGGCGCTGGCGATCGGCGCGTTCGGCATCGGCGTGACCGAATTCGCGCCGATGGGCATGCTGCCCGACATCGCCGGCGATCTCGGCGTGTCCATCCCTGCGGCCGGCCTGCTGGTCAGCGCCTATGCGATGGGCGTGCTGGTCGGCGCGCCGCTGATGACGCTGACCACCGGCCGGATCAACCGGCGGACGCTGCTGGTCGCGCTGATGGGCATCTTCACGCTCGGCAACGCGCTGTCGGCGCTGGCGGACGGATATTGGATGCTGATGGCGGCGCGCGTCGTCACCTCGTTCAACCATGGTGCTTTTTTCGGCGTCGGATCGGTGGTGGCGGCCGGGCTGGTTCCTGCCGACAAGCGCGCCGGCGCGGCCGCGGCGATGTTCACCGGGCTGACCGTCGCCACGATCGGCGGCGTGCCGCTGGCGACCTGAGCCAGCGGGATATTGGGCTGGCGCACCGCCTTTGCCGGGATCGCGGGCGTGGGCGCGGTCGCGATGCTGTCGCTGCGCCTCGCACTGCCGGCGCTACCGGCGGCGGAGGGCGGCGACATGCGCGCCGAATTGCGCGTGCTGAGGCGCGGGCCGGTGCTCGCCGCGCTCGCGCTCACCGTCGTCGGCGCCAGCGCGATGTTCACCGTCTTCACCTATATCGTGCCGATCCTGCGCGATGAGACGCACGCGTCGACCGGCTTCGTGACGGCGATGCTGATGCTGTACGGGATCGGGCTGACCATCGGGAATATGCTTGGCGGCCACCTTGCCGATCGCTCGATCGAGCGCACGCTGATCGGCAGCTTTGCGGTGCTCGCCACTGCGCTGGTCGTGTTCGCGGGCGTCATGCACTGGCCGTGGCCGGCGGCGATCGCGATCCTGATCTGGGGCATCGCCAGCTTCGCGATCGTGCCGCCGCTGCAGATGCGCGCGATGGTCGCCGCGGCGGACGCCCCGAACCTCGCCTCGGCGATGAACGTCGGTGCGTTCAACCTCGGCAATGCGTTCGGTGCGGCGCTGGGCGGCGGGGTGATCGGTGCCGGATTGGGTCTGCCGACCGTATCGCTGGCCGGCGTCGCGATGGCGGCCGTCGCGCTGGTCATGCTGCTGGCGTTCCGGCGTCAGCCCCGCTTTGCCGGAACCGTGCGATCCTGCGGCTGAGATAACCCCGCGTCCATGCCCGGCGTGCCGATCGTCTGCATCTTCCCCCCGGTCGTCATGCCGGCCCTTGTTACCTGACCGGGTAAGTATCACGGCAGCGCCGGATCCGGCACGAGTTGCGCGCGGATCGCGGCGGCATCCCGGCCCGGCGGCGCACCGAATAGGCGACGATAGTCGCGGCTGAACTGTGACAGGCTCTCATAGCCGATGGCGAAGCCGACGCGCGCGACCTCCTCGGCGGCGATCAGCCGGCGGCGGGCTTCCTGCAATCGTACCTGCTTCTGGAACTGCACCGGCGTCATTGTCGTCACCGCCTTGAAATGGCGGTGGAAGCCGGGGACGCTCATGCCTGCCAGCGCCGCCAGATCGGCGACGCGCAGCGTGTCGGCATAATGGTCGCGGATGTGGGCGGTGGCGCGGCCGATCCTTGCGGCGTGGGTATCGGAGAGCCCGATCTGGCGCAGCGACGGCCCCAACGGACCGCCGAGCAGCCGCCAGACGATCTCGCGCCGGATCATCGGCACGAGCACCGCCTGGTCGTGGGGGCAGTCCAGCAGTTCGAGCAAACGCCTGAAAGGATCGCGCAGCGCCGGGTCGTGATCGCTGGTCGCCAGCGCGGCGAAGCCGGGCGACGCGTCGCGCGCCGCCGCCTGCTCGACCAGCAGTTCGGCCACGATCGCCGGATCGATCGCAAGCGACAGCGCGAGATAGGGGCGATCAGGGCTGGCCTCCGTGATCCGCGACGTCACCGGCAGGTCGACCGAGGCAAGCAGGCACTGGCCGGCGGCATAGCGATAGGCCACGCCGCCCAGCACCGAAATCTTGCCACCCTGTACGACGAGACAGAAGGAAGGCCGGTATAGCGCGGGGATCAGGGCGCACGGCATGTCCGCACGGTTGATCAGCAGGCCGTCGATCGGTGTCTCCCGGCCATGGGTCCGCCAGTGGCGTTCGATCAGCGGCGCGAGATCGCATAGGCTCGTCATGGACCGAACGATAACCGCCGGTGGCTGCGCATGCACGGGTCGATGCGATGCTTTGATAGGATCGGGCAGGACATTGATCGGATCGGCGTCGCCGCGCCCCACGTTCGCCGTCTATTTCGGTCACATCCGGTTTCATCAGGAGAACGACCCATGCGCATGCGCCAGCTCGGCCACAGCGGCCTCTTCGTGTCTGAACTCTGCCTCGGCACCATGACCTTCGGCGGCAGCGAGGGCATGTGGGGCCAGATCGGCAAGCTCCGGCAGGAGGAGGCCGACGCGCTGATGAAGACCGCACTCGACGCCGGCATCAACTTCATCGACACCGCCAACGTTTATGCCGGCGGCGAGAGCGAACGTATCCTTGGCCAGTCGCTGAAGAACCTCGGTGTCGCCCGCGACGATGTCGTGATCGCGACCAAGGTGCTGGGACCGATGGGGGACGGCCCCAACGCACGCGGCGCCTCGCGCGGGCACATCATCGGCCAGTGCAAGCAGAGCCTCCAGCGCCTTGGGCTCGACCATATCGACCTGTACCAGATCCACGGCTTCGACCCTGCGACCCCGATCGAGGAGACGCTGGAGGCGCTCGACACGCTCGTCCGTCACGGTCATGTCCGCTATCTCGGCCTTTCCAACTGGGCGGCGTGGCAAGTGGTGAAGGCGGTCGGCATCACGCAAGCGCGGCGGCTCGCGCCGATCTTGTCGCTTCAGGCATATTACACGCTGGTCGGCCGCGACCTGGAACGCGAGATCGTGCCGATGCTCCGGTCCGAGAAGATCGGGCTGATGGTGTGGAGTCCGCTGGCCGGCGGCTATCTGTCGGGCAAATATGACGGCGAGGGCCAAGCGGCGGACGGCCGGCGCGCGACCTTCGACTTTCCGCCGGTCGACCGCAGCCGCGGCTCGGCGGCCCTCGCGGAAATGCGCCGCATCGCGGGCGCGAAGGGTTGCACCGTCGCACAGGTGGCGCTCGCCTGGCTGCTCCATCAGCCGGTGGTCACGAGCGTCATCATTGGCGCGAAGCGGGTCGACCAGCTTGCCGACAACATCGCCGCGACCGGCGTCTCGCTCGACACCGACGATCTTGCCGCGCTCGATGCAGTGACGAAGCTGCCGGCGGAATATCCCGGCTGGATGCTCGAACGGCAAGGCGGCTATCGCGCGTGAGGAACGGCCGGCGCGACGGGCCGGCGCATTCTACAGGCGCGACGACACCGTCGTTCCCGCCAGCGACCAGCGCGCGCCAGACGACAGTCGTGCCGGATGTCAGGCCCGCCAGCCTTACGACAGTAGAGATACGAACAGGCGTATCTTCGACCGACCGCCCGCCTTCGTCTCCATGCGCGACATCGTTCAGCGTCGCGTTTCCAGGCGGCGGGAAACCCGATCTGTCGGGTGACGTCTTGCAGGATGTGCGGGCACATGGCTGGACACCCGACGCGACGCCCCCGGGCTGATCGCTACAGATCGCCCGTGGTGGCAGGAACGGCGCGAACGGTGCGCGGCGGGACTTGCCGCCATGCCGCGTAGAGCAGTGCCCCGCTGGCCATGGCGGCGGCGACCGCCAGCGGTGCGGGCGGAAGCTCGGTCAGCAGCGTCACGCAACGTTCCCATGCCGCGGTGCCGCCGATGGTCTCGAACGCGATCATCTGTGCGGCAGTAGCGACGGCGGCGAGGGTGAAACCGATGCCGCGCCCCGGGCTGCGCGCCGCGAGCAAGGTGGCGATCAGCAACGTCAGCAGGTTGGCGAGGTGGAATGACAGGTGAAATCCGCCAAATCCTGCCGAGCCGCCGATCGGAAAGCCCGGGATCGCCGGCAGCAGCCGGCCAAGGATCGGCGGCAGCACCAGTAGCGCCGTCGCCAGCGTGGCCGAACCATGCGCCACCACCAAGCGGCGTCGGGCAAGGGCATAGGCGACCATGGCGATGACCGAGGCTCCGGCGATTATGTCGGCGCTCGCCAGCCGCGCGCCATAGGTGGCATGAAACGGGTCGGCACCGCTCCGCCACAGCGATGCCATGCTGTGCAGCGCGAGCGGCCCGGCTGCCGCGAACAGTGGCAGGACGACGAAGGTGGCAAGGCCGCACCTCCGATGCCACGCAATCCGCCGGGTGGCGATCGACCAGCTCTGGACCGTCAACAGCGCCAGCCACGCGGTCGCGGTGATGCCATGCGCATGCAGGGCGAATGGCGCCTCGCGCAGCCGTCCGAAATAGCCGGGCCAGAACGCGAGGGCGATCATCGGAAACAGGAGCGACAGCCAGCGATGGGCATGACGATATGGCATGATTCCCTCCCTTGAAGGACGCCTGCGATCCGGCGTTACCGCATGTCGGCGATCGCCGCCTGCCGCGCGATCAACTGCCACGCATCGCCGCGCCTAGCCCGGATGTCGGTTACGGGCCGCATCACCTGTTCGCCCGCCCCGGTCCCCTGGTCGGGACCATCGCCGCAAAGCCCATGACCGCCGTCACTTCGGGCTTACGGTAAATCAGCGTGATGCGTTTGCGGCAATCGCGATGGTCGAGCAGGTCCTGCACCATCGCCTCGCCGAATCGGCCATAGGCGGCACCCAGTTCGGGCGGCATCGTCACGCCGGACGCGAGTTGCGCGGCGGACGGGACGGAGAATAGCAGTGCTGTGACGGCGACGCAGCAGCGTCCGTAGGTTCCTGCCCGCCCGAACATCGATCGCCTCCCGCTGCACGACGGAAGATCATAGGGCAGTCGCCGGACGCCTTCTGTCCTTCATTTGGAGTAGGCGGGGGACGGCGCGCGTTCATGCTGCGCAATGTCCCGGCCGTAATCATGCCCCAATCGCGCCACCGTGGCGTCGAGGGCGTAACGATCGGTTTCAGGCACGAAAAAGGGCGCCGCCGTTGCCGGGGCGCCCTTTCCGAAATCCGGTTTCCCGTGGCTTGGAAGCCTACGGGAAAGGGAATTACATGCCGTTGTGCTCGGCCGAGTTCTCGATCGCGTCCGACGCGTCTTCGGCGTTTTCCGAAGCGTTCATCAGGTCGGCAGCGACGGCTTCGTTCGAGGTGTTCTCAGCCTGCGCTTCGAGGTTGTCGGCCAGCATTTCGAGGTTGTCCGACGCTGCGTCAGCGGCGTTGTCGGTCGGGGTGTTCTTGCAAGCGGCGACCGAGAGGAGGCCGGCTGCGGCGGCGACGAGCATGATCTTCTTCATAAGGGTAACTCCCAGAGAAATCCATTTCGCGAAAGGCCGGCGTCACCGCCGTCGCGAAGTTGCCGCAATAGCGCCTTCCACGCTGCCGTCAATCGTCAATTGTGGCAGGAATGCGGCTTTGCGACCAATGGCGGACCGTTTCCTACTTGCGACGAAACGGTCCGATCGGTTCCGGCGCGTTGGCGACGACGGCCAGCATCGCCGTCCATGCCGCTACGTTTTGCTGCAATTGCACAGGGTCGACCTTGTCCAGCGTATCGTCGGGGGTGTGGTGCAGATCGAAATAGCGCAGGCCGGATTGGGTAAGGTCGATGGCAGCGACATTTTGCGCCAGCGTCGGTCCGATATCGGTCCCGTCACCCGCGACGGCGGTGCCGCGCGTGATGCCGAGCGGGGCCAGTGCCGCAGCGAGCCGGTCGCCGATCGCGGCCGATTCGGGGGGCAGGGCGACGTCGAACCGCCACACCCGGTCCGCGCCGAAATCGCTTTCGGCGGCTAGGGCGTGACGGTCTCCGGCATGCGCCTTCGCATAGGCGGCGCCGCCGACGCCGCCGACTTCCTCGGCACCGAACCACACGACGCGGATCGTGCGGCGCGGGCGACCGGCGTCCATGATCCGTTTGGCAGCCGCGGTCGTGATGCCGAGGCCGGCGGCATCGTCGAACGCGCCGGTGCCGAGGTCCCAGCTGTCGAGATGCCCGCCGATCAGCACGACGCCGGCGGCGGGATCGCTCCCCGGGACTTCGGCGATGACGTTGCCCGATTCACGCATCCCGATCTGGCGCGGGGTCAGCGTCAGGCGCAGGCGGACAGGGCGTCCGCGCTTCAATACGCGTTCGAGCTGTTCGGCATCGGGCACCGACAGCGCGCCCGCCGGGATGGCCACGGTGCCTGCCGGAAAGACCGTGCTGCCGGCATGCGGGTTGCGATGATGGTCGGTGCCGAGCGAACGGATGACGATCGCCGCCGCGCCCTTTTGCGCGGCGATCGCCGGACCCGCCCGACGGACCGCGCCGAACGCGCCATAGCTCGACCCATCCTGCGTCGCGGCCATGGCATGGCTGACGAACGCGATCTTGCCCTTCAGGCTGCCGGTCGGCGCGGCCTTCAGATCGTCGAGCGTCGGGAAATAGACGATCTCGGCTTCCAGACCCTTGGCCGGCGTCTCGCCCGAATTGCCGAGCGCGGTGATCGCCAGCGGTTGCGGGAAGGGGCTGATGATGGCGGCGCGCTCCTCGCCCCGGACCCAGACCGGCATCTGATAGGGTTCGATGCGGACATTGCTGAACCCCAGTGCCTTCAGCCGTGCCACCGCCCAGTCGCGGGCGCGCGCTTCGTCGGGCGTGCCGGCAAGGCGCGGGCCGATCTCGGTGGTCAGGCCTTCGGTAATGTCCCACGCGACGGTATCGGTCAGCGCCGCATCGCGCAGGGCGGTGACGTCGATCGTCTGGGCAAGGGCGGGGAGGGGCAGGGCGAGGGCGGCGAGGAGCAGGCGGCGCATTGGGTTCCCCTAGTTCGGTTCTTTCCCGTTCCATACGGACAGCTTCAAAGAACGCAAATCCCCGCCTGCGGGGAGGGGGACCAGCGAAGCTGGTGGAGGGGGAGGGCCGCGCAACGCAACCGTTCCGTATGCTGCCACCCCCCTCCACCGTCCTGCGGACGGTCCCCCTCCCCACGACGTGGAGAGGATTTGTCGGTCCACGTCGCCTGATGGGCCGCGCGTTGCCAAGTCATCGGCCCATCGCTACATCGCGGCAGACGCTTATTCCCCATCCAGACATTCGAAACGGAGCCTTCGGCAATGGCCGTACAGTACAGCTATGTGATGAAGGGTCTGACCAAGACCTTCCCCGGTGCGAACAAGCCGGTGCTGAACAACATCCACCTGCAATTCCTTCCCGATGCGAAGATCGCGATCATCGGTCCCAACGGCGCGGGCAAGTCGACGCTGATGAAGGTCATGGCCGGCATCGACACCGAATTCACCGGCGAAGCCTGGGCCGCCGAAGGGATCAAGGTCGGCTATCTGCCGCAGGAGCCGAAGCTCGATCCGACCAAGACGGTCATGGAAAACGTCAAGGATGGCGTGCGTCCGGTCGCGGACCTTGTCGATCGCTTCAACGCCATCTCGGCCGAAATGGGCGACCCGCAGGACGACACCGATTTCGACGCGCTGATGGAGGAGATGGGCGAGCTTCAGGCGAAGATCGACGCGGTCGATGGCTGGAGCCTCGACAACCAGCTCGAGATCGCAATGGAAGCGCTGCGCTGCCCGCCAGGCGACGCATCGGTCGAAAACCTGTCAGGCGGTGAAAAGCGCCGCGTCGCGCTGTGCAAGCTGCTGCTCGAAAAGCCGCAAATCCTGCTGCTCGACGAACCGACCAACCATCTGGACGCCGAAAGCGTCGCGTGGCTGGAAAATTACCTCAAGGAATATACCGGCAACGTCATCCTCGTCACCCACGATCGCTACTTCCTCGACAATGTCGTCAACTGGGTGCTCGAACTCGATCGCGGCCGTTACTACACCTACGAATCGAACTATTCGGGCTATCTGGAAAAGAAGGCCAAGCGCCTCGAACAGGAGGAGCGCGAGGAAGCCGGCCGGGCCAAGGCGATCCAGGACGAACTGGCATGGATGCGGCAGACGCCCAAGGCGCGCCAGACCAAGTCCAAGGCGCGTATCCGTGCGTTCGACGAACTGGTCGAACGGCAGGAGAATCGCGCGGTCGGCAAGGCGCAGATCCTCATCCAGATTCCCGAACGCCTCGGCGGCAAGGTGATCGAGGCCGAGGGTTTGACCAAGGCGTATGGCGACAAGCTGCTGTTCGAAAATCTCGACTTCAACCTGCCGCCCGGCGGTATCGTCGGCGTGATCGGCCCGAACGGCGCGGGCAAGTCGACGCTGTTCAAGCTCATCACCGGGCAGGAACAGCCCGATGGCGGCAAGATCGAGGTCGGGCAGACGGTGAAGCTCGGCTATGTCGATCAGTCGCGCGACGATCTCGACCCCAACAAGAATGTCTGGGAAGAGGTGTCGGACGGCCTCGACGTGTTCCGCTTCGGCAAGCAGGAACTCGGCACGCGTGCCTATGTCGGCGCGTTCAACTTCAAGGGGCAGGACCAGCAGAAGAAGGTCGGGCAGCTGTCGGGCGGTGAACGCAATCGCGTCCATATCGCCAAGATGCTGAAGGAGGGCGGCAACGTCCTGCTGCTCGACGAACCGACCAACGACCTCGACGTCGAAACGCTGCGGGCATTGGAAGAGGCGCTGGAGTCGTTCGCCGGCTGCGCCGTGGTCATCAGCCACGATCGCTTCTTCCTCGATCGCCTGTGCACCCACATTCTGGCGTTCGAAGGCGACAGCCATGTCGAATGGTTCGAGGGCAACTTCGAAGCCTATGAGGCCGACAAGCGCCGCCGCATGGGCGATGCCGCCGATCGTCCGACGCGGCTGGCGTACAAGAAGCTGACCCGCTGATCCGATGCCGGTGGTCGAGGAAAATGGGGCGGGGTCTGACGATCCCGCCGATGCGATCCGATATCGCCTCGACCAGCAGCGCATTCTGGCCGAGTTCGGCGGGATCGCGCTGCGCAGCCGCGATATCGACGAAATCGTCCGTGCCGCGGTCGAGCTGGCTGCGCGCGGCATGCGCACCCGGCTGGCCAAGTTCCTGCACCATGATGCGGCGCGCGGCGGGCTGATCGTCCGCGCCGGCATCGGCTGGAACGAGGGCGTGGTTGGTGGTGCGGAGATGGGCGACGATCTCGGATCGCCGGCCGGCTTCGCCTTCCAGACCGGCGAGGCGGTGATCTCCAACCATCTTCGCGACGAGAAGCGCTTTCGCACGCCCGACTTCATGGCCGATCACGGCGTGAAGCGCGCGATCAACGTGCTGGTCGAGGCGAACGGCAAGCGCTTCGGCGTGCTGGAGGTCGACAGCCGATCGGATGGCCGGTTCGAGGAGGACGACCTCGCCTTCATGCAGGGCTTCGCCAATCTGATCGGCGTGGCGATCGAACGGCTGGAGGCCGAGGCCAATCTGCGCGCCGCGATCGAGCATCAGGAATTGCTGACGCGCGAGGCGTCGCACCGGGTCAAGAACAGCCTTGCCATGGTGTCGGCGATGCTCAACCTGCAGATGCGCGAGGATGACGACCCACGCGTGCAGCGGATGCTGGGCGATGCGCAGGCGCGGATCGTCGCGATCGGGCAGGCGCATGACCAGCTTTGGCAGGGCGAGCGCGTCGGCGTGGTCGCGCTCGACCGGCTGCTGTGCGGCATCGCCGACCAGTTGCGCGAACAGGCGCCTGACCATGCGATCGACTGCGACATCGCGCCGTTGGTGGTCAGCGGCGATACCGCGATCCCGCTCGGCCTGTTGCTGACCGAACTGGTCACCAACGCGGTCAAATATGCCTATGGCGAGGGCGGCGGTCCGGTGCGGATCGTGACGCGGTGCGACGACGGGGCACTCACGATGACGGTGGTCGACCAGGGCGTCGGGCTGCCGGCGGACCTCGATCCGACCGTGGCGCGACCGACCAGCCTGGGAATGCGGATGGTGAACAGCCTGACCCGGCAACTGGGCGGCACGCTCTTGTTCGAGGATGCCGGGCCGGGGACGCGGGTGATGTTCTCGATGCCATTGCCCGAGGGGGTGTAGGGGGTCGCCCCCGCGTGCCCTCCGTTCGGTTCAAGCAGCTTCGAGCTCGTCGAGAAGCGTCTTTCGAGAACACCCCGTTCGTGGCAACCGCCTTCTCGACCGTCGGTTCTCGACAGCTCGAACCTGCTCGAAGCAAACGGATATCGCTAGGGAACACCCTCAAACCAGCTTTACGAAAACCCCGGTATCGCGGCGTTCGACCTCGAACGCCTTCACTTTCTCGATCAGGTCCGACAGCCGCTTGAACCCATAGTTGCGGGTATCGAAGCTCGACCGGTTCGCTGCGCGCTGCCCGACTTCCGACAGGCTGGCGAAGCCGCGCTTGTCGACCTTGGACGCATCATACGCGTCGGACAGCAGCTTCACCAACGCCGCATCGATCTTCTGCTGCTTGCGCGCCGGGGCGGGGGCAGGTTTGGCCGCGGGCGCCGCGACCGGCGCCGCGACCCCGCCGATCGCGGGCGGCAGGGGCATGTTTGCCACATCCTCGACGTCCAGCGAGGCGACGTCGATGAACCGCGTGCAACTCTCCCGAAACCCCTCGGGTGTGCGGTCGGTGCCGAAACCATAGACCGGCACCCCTTCCTGCCGGATGCGCTGGGCGAGCGGCATGAAGTCGCTGTCCGACGACATGATCCCGAACCCGGTGATCCGTCCGCGCAGCAGCAGGTCCATCGCGTCGATGGTCATCCGCATGTCGGTCGCGTTCTTCCCCTTGGTGATGTCGAATTGCTGGAACGGCTCGATGCCATGGCGCATCAGCAGCGCCTTCCAGCTTTTCAGGCCCGGCTTCTCCCAATTGCCATAGGCGCGCCGGACGTTGACGGTGCCGAACTCGGCCAGCACCGTCAGCACCGAATCGAGATAGGCGGCGCCGGCATTGTCGGCATCGATCAGCAACGCGACGTTGCCGGTGGGAGCGTGATGATTGGCCATGGCGCCCGTCTATCGCACTCGGCGGACGGGCGCGACCGAAACCGTCAGGCGCGGTGCCGGGCGGCGTCGATGCTCCACGTGCCCCCACCGGCCGCCGCCATGTACAGGAAGGCGAAACAATAGAGCGCCGCGGCCTCGCCGCCATTGGTGATCGGGAAGGGGCCTTGCGGCGCATGCGCCATGAAATAGGCGACCGCCATCATCCCCGACAGCACGAACGCCGCCGGCCGGACGAACAGTCCGACGACCAACAGCGCACCGCCGACCAGTTCCAGCCCCGCCGCCGCATACAGCATGCCGTTCATCGGCATCGGAAAGGGGGGCAGGCCGAACAGCTTCGACACGCCATGGCTGAGAAAGACGAGGCCGAACACGATCCGCATCGCGGCGAGGAGGCGCGGGGCAAGGGAGGCGGGCAGGGGCATGACGGGCTTCTCCGTGAAGGAACCGCCGCAATGTCGCATC
Organism: Sphingomonas lacusdianchii; assembly: GCF_022664395.1. GTDB lineage: Bacteria > Pseudomonadota > Alphaproteobacteria > Sphingomonadales > Sphingomonadaceae > Sphingomonas > Sphingomonas lacusdianchii. The sequence goes on from NZ_JAKRET010000002.1 coordinate 315,901, forward strand.
GACGGGTCCGTTACCCAAGCGCAATGATCGAAACGATCCGTTGCATCAGGCGGTTCGCTCGCGTTCCGCTTCCGCCCGGCGCAGCATGGTGCGGGCCAGTTCCTCCTCGCCCAGCACCACCTGGTCGACGCCGTGACGCTCCAGATAGCTGACCTCCTCGGCCGAATGCGCGCGCGACAGGATGTAAAGGCCGGCGTTCATTCCGCGCGCATGCTGGACGATCGCGCCCGCCTCGAACCCGCCGGGAATGGCGATCAGCAGCTTGGTCGCGTCGGCGACGCCGGCGTCGCGCAGCACATTGGGATCGAGCGCATTGCCCAGCACCACGCTCCAGCCATGGGCGGCGGCGGCGCGTGCGGTATCGGCCTGATCCTCGATCACGACGAAGGCGCGGCCGGCGTCGCGCAGCCCTTCCGCGATCAACCGCCCGACCCGGCCCGCGCCGACCAGCACGACATGATCCTCGCGCGCCTTTTCGCGCTCGGTCTCGCGCACCGCGTTCACCGACGGTTCGTCGCCACGTCCCGCAACCGCGCCGAACAGGAACGGATTGACCATGATCGACAGGATCGCGCCCGCGAGGATCAGGTCGCGCCCCGCATCAGGCAGGATGCCCAGATTGGTACCCAGCCCGGCGAGAATGAACGAGAATTCGCCGATCTGCGCAAGGCTGGCGGCGATGGTCGCGGCGGTGCGATTGGGGTGGCCGAAGGCGCGGACGATCACCCACGCGGCGGCCGATTTGCCGACCACGATGATCGCGATGGTGGCGAGCAACGGTCCGGGCTGTTCCATCAGCACCTTCGGGTCGAACAACATGCCGACCGACACGAAGAAGAGCACCGCGAACGCATCGCGCAAGGGGAGCGTCTCTTGCGCCGCCCGCCGGCTGAGCGGGGTTTCGCCGAGGATCATGCCCGCGAAGAAAGCGCCCAAGGCAAACGACACGTCGAACGCCAATGCCGCCCCGAACGCCACGCCCAGCGCGATCGCCAGTACGGCCAGCCGGAACAGCTCGCGCGATCCGGTATGCACCACCCAGTGCAGCGCCCATGGAATGACCCGCCGTCCGACGACCAGCATCAGCGTGACGAAGCCGGTGACCTTCAGCAGCGTCATCACGACTGCGGTCACGATCGCGCCAGGCGCCGCCGCCTTGGCCGGATCGATCGCGGCGGCGACGACCGGCAGCAGAACCAGCGCCAGCACCATCGCCAGATCCTCGACGATCAGCCACCCGACCGCGATCCGGCCGCGTTCCGTCTGCACCAGCGCGCGCGCCTCCAGCGCCCGCAACAGCACCACCGTGCTGGCCACCGACAGAGCAAGGCCGAACACGATCCCGGCCATCAGCGACCAGCCGAGAAACTGGCTCAGTCCCCAGCCCATCGTCGTCGCGACCGCGATCTGCACGACGGCGCCCGGCACCGCGATCCGCCATACCGACAACAGGTCCTTCAACGAGAAATGCAGCCCGACCCCGAACATCAGCAGGATGACGCCGATCTCCGCCAGTTCGGTCGCGATCCCCGAATTGGCGACGAAGCCCGGCGTGAACGGCCCGATCAATACGCCCGCCAGCAGATAGCCCGCGATCGGCGACACGCGCAGCTTCTGCGCCGCCGCCCCCATGACGAAGGCCGCGACGAGCGCGGTGACGATAGTTCCAATCAGCGGCGTGTAATGGGGCATCGGTTCTCCGTGGCACGTTCCTTCGAAGCGAACGGGCGGGGCTGCGCTTGGGTTCGCCAGCGTACCGAATTTGTTGCGGAACCCCAGCCCTACCGGACGTCATCCCGGATTTAAGTCGGGACCTCGAAGTAAGTGTTCCGCCTATCCCTGGACCGTTCCGTACCCCCGCGAAGGCGGAGGTCCAGAGCAAAGCAAAACGAAGGTCTGCGAGTGCGACCCTGGATCGCCGCCTTCGCGGGGATACGGTGAAGCGGACGTTCGCAAAGATCTCGATCAAGTCCTCGGTAACGAGGTGGTTCGGATGCGATAACCGCCGTGGCAGGGCGGCCGATCACGGATAGGCGATCGCCATCACCTCAACTTCCTTGGCGCCCGCCGGCAGCGCGACCGTGCGCACGTCGCCCACCGCACTGCCGCGCAAGGCACGCGCCATCGGCGAGTTCCAGCCGATCCGCCCCTTGCCGGCATCGGCCTCGTCGTCGCCGACCAGTTCCAGCGTGCGGTGATTGTCGTCCTCGTCGGCGATCGTCACGGTCGCGCCGAACCAAGCCCGGCCGCGTTCGGTCTGCGCGGCGGGGTCGACGACCCGAGCCGCCTTCATCCGCTTGGCGAGGAAACCCAGCCGCCGGTCGATCTCGCGAAGGCGTTTGCGGCCATAGATATAGTCGCCATTTTCCGACCGGTCGCCATTCCCTGCGGCCCAGGCGATGACGTCGACCAGCTTCGGCCGCTCCTCGCCCAGCAACTGGTCATATTCGGCCTTCAACACGGCATAGCCCGCCGGCGTGATGTAATTCGGACGCGGTTCGCTCATCCCGGTCGGTTCTTCCCCAGATACCAGCTAAGGTTGTTCGGCCCGCGCGACCGGGCCTTGTCGGCATGGATCAGGTCATAGACGACGGCATTTTCCAGCACGCGCTGCACATAGCCGCGCGTTTCCGACAGCGGAATCTTCTCGATCCATTCGATCATGTCGACGCCCGGCGTACGGGGATCGCCATTGGCGCGGATGAACTTGTTCACATTGCCCGGCCCCGCATTATAGGCCGCGATCGCCAGCGGATAGCTGCCGCCATAATAGTCGAGCATCCGCTGAATGTAGCTCGACCCGAGCGCCATGTTGAACGCCGGATCGTTGAGCGCGGTCGGGCTGTAGGTCAGCCCCAGCTTCGTCGCGGTCTCGCGGGCGGTGCCCGGCATCAACTGCATCAGCCCGCGCGCGCCCGCGCGGCTGACGGCGGTGCGATCGAACTGGCTTTCCTGCCGCGCAATGGCATGAATCAGCGTGAACTGGTCCTGTTGTGGCCCGCCGACCGGCACCGATGGATAGCCCGCCAGCGTATAGTCGCTATGCCCGTTCAGCAGCGCGCTGCGCCCGACCATCACCGCCAGGTCGGGGCGGTCGATCGCCTTGGCCAGTTCGACCGCCAGCGCATGATCGGTGTCGCTGCGCGCATCCTCGGCGATCTTGCGGATGAACAGGCTCTGGTCGGCATATTGGCCGGTGCGACCCAGATAGCGCGTGGCCCGCGCCATTTCGCCATTCATATAGGCGGTACGCAGATCGGCCGGCACGGCGGTCGCAACGGCGGTGGCGGGCGGCGCGCGCAACGGGCGACCGATCCGTTCGCTCGCCAACTGGCCATAGAACAGGTCGCCCAGATCGGCCGCCTGTGCATACCAGCGATCGGCGGTCGGACGATCCCCCGCCGCCTCCGCCGCGCGGCCTGCCCAGTAATAGCCCTTGGTCCGCACCGTCGGCGTGCGCGAGCCGCTGGCATAGCGCGCGAACATGCCGGTCGCGTCGCTCGGTCGGTTGAGTTGCTGCAGCGCGACCGTGCCCGCCAGCCACGCGAGGCTGGTATAATCGTCGCGCTCGCCATAGCCGGCATCGGCAATGACCGTCCCCGCCGGGAAGGCATCGTCGATCTGCGAGGCGATGCGATAGGCGAGGTCATACTGGCTGTCCGCCTGCGCCGCACGGGCATTGGTCAGCAGGACTTCGAGCCATTCCTCGATATCGCCGGGCGTTCGCGACAAGCGCCGCGGCTGGGCCAGATAGGCGCGCGCCGCCCCCGACTGGCCCGACGCGCGCAACCAGCTGGCACGGTCGGCGATATAGCCCGGATCGGCGCGGTCGACGCCCGGCTGTTCGCCGCGCACGCTGGCATCGGCGGCGTTGGTGCGGAACGCCATGCGCGCGTCGAAGGTCGGACGCATCGCCGCCGAGACATAGCCGATCTGGCGCAGCCCAACGGTCGTCGCCCCCTGCCACAGCATCTTGTCCATGCGCGCGTCGTGATCGGCGGGGGCCAGCGCGCTGGCGAAACGGGCAAGCAGTGTCGCTTCGTCGTTGGGCCGCAACACGCCCCTGCGCCATGCGGCACGCGCCGCCGCCTGCGCCTCGGGCAGGCGCCCGCTGGCCGCCAGCGCCTCGGCATAGCGCAACTGCCCGGCGGCGGTGCGCGGCGGGAAACGGGTGAAGAAGCGCAGTACCGTCGCCGCATCCTGCCCGCCATCGGCCAATACGGTTTCGGCGGCGGCGCGGCGGCTGGTCTCGCCTGGAAAGCCGGGATGCGCCAGCAGGAAGCGGGCATAGTCGGCGAAGGGATAATTGTCCGATTGCTGCAACCGTTTCCATTCGGACAGCACCGGCTGGATCGGGTCGTAGGGGACCGGTGCGGGCACCGGCTGCACCATCGGCTGGGCGGCGGGCGCGACCGGTTGCACGATCGGTCGCGGCGTGGCGGGGGCGGGGGCCTGCGGAGCGGTTTGCAACAGCCCGGTGGCCATGGCGGCGCTCGCGACGCCGGTGAGCAGGAACGCGCTCTTGAACACGGTGGTCAGCATACTGGACATGATATGGAAGCGCGCCCTATCTGTCGCCACCTTTTCGGCTCGAATCCCTGTCCACGGAGCGCAACCACCATGTTTTCCGGATCGATCCCGGCCCTCGTCACGCCGTTCGCCGACGGCAGGTTCGACGAAGCCTCGTTCCGTGCGCTGGTCGACTGGCAGGTCGAAAGCGGGTCGAGCGCGCTGGTCCCGTGCGGCACCACCGGCGAAGCCGCGACGATGACGATCGAGGAGCATGACCATGTCGTGCGCGTCTGCGTCGATCAGGCGCAGGGCCGCGTGCCGGTCATCGCCGGCTGCGGATCGAACGACACCGCGGTCGCGCTGCACCACATCCATGCGGCGAAGGCGGCAGGTGCCGCCGCCGCGCTACTGGTCCCGCCTTATTACAACCGCCCCAATCAGGAGGGGGTGTTCCGCCATTTCGAGGTGCTCGCATCGCAAGGCGGGCTGCCGATCGTCCTCTACAATGTGCCCGGCCGCACCATCACCGACATCGCGGTGGAGACGGTCGAGCGGATCGTGAAGGCGTTTCCCGACGTCGTCGTCGGCATCAAGGACGCGACCGGGCAGATGGCGCGCGTGTCCGAACACCGGCTGCGCTGCGGCACCGGTTTCGCGCAACTGTCGGGCAATGACGACATGACCCTTGCCTTCATGGCGATGGGCGGGGTCGGGGCGATCTCGGTCACCGCCAATGTCGCGCCCGCGATGTGCGCCGAGTTTCAGGACGCGTGCGCGGCGGGCGATTACGGCCGGGCGCTGACGATCCAGGACCGTCTCTTTCCGCTCCATGCCGCGCTGTTCAGCGATGCGTCGCCGGGGCCGGTCAAATACGCCCTTGGCCGCGTTCGTCCCGGCTTCCCGACCGACCTGCGCCTGCCGATGACGCCGGCGTCCGAAGCGTCGCGGGCGGCGGTCGATGCCGCGCTGGCGCATGCCGGACTGATAAGTTGACGGATGGCACCGGGTCGACGCACGTTATTGCGATCGCTCGGTGGTGCGCTTAACACGTGCGCCATATGCCTAACGGACATTTGTCGCTTCAAACGGTTACCGGTCGGGAAATCGCCGACCGTGACTGGTCGGGCACCTCGCTCGGCCCGATCGAATCCTGGCCGGTATCGCTGCGTTCATTGCTGGCGATGATGTTGTCCTGCCCGACGCCGATGTTCCTCGCCTGGGGTCCGGACCTGCGGTGTTTCTTCAACGATGCCTATCGCCCGATCCTCGGCGTCCGCCTCGACGGGGCGCTGGGCGAGCGGTTCGACATCGTCTGGGCCAATATCTGGGACGAACTGATCCCGCTGGTCGAAGAGACCATGGCCGGGGGCAGCATCACCGCCACCGACATGAAACTCGATCTCGCCCGCACCGGCGAGCCGGAGGAGAGTTGGTGGACCTTCACCTATTCGCCCGCCTTCGATGACGAAGGCCGGGTCGCCGGCCTGCTCTGCGTCACTGGCGAGACCACCGCGCGCGTCGTGGCCGAGCGGGAACGCGCCGCCGCCGACGAACGGCTGCAACAGGCATTGTCGGCCGGTCGCAATATCGGTGCATGGGACTGGGACGTGCAGAACGATATCGTCCGCGCCGATTCCCGCTTCGCGCTCCTGTATGGCGTCGACCCAGCGGTCGCGGAGAAGGGCGCACCGATCGGTACCTTCTTCGCCGGCCTGCACCCCGACGACCTTCCGAACACCCAGCGACAGATCGCGGTCGCGATGGACCCGTCGGGCGATGGCACCTTCATTTCGGAATATCGCCTGCTGCGCGCTGATGGCACCAGCCGCTGGGTCTCGGCGCAGGGCCGGTGCAGTTTCGACGACGAAGGCCGTCCCACCCATTTCCCCGGCGTAAGCTACGACATAGACGACCGCAAACAGGCCGAACTGGCGGCGCTGGCGGCGAAGAGCGAGCGCGAATTCGTCCTGTCGCTCAGCGCGCGCCAGCGGGCGGCGACCGATCCCGATGCGATCATGCGCTTCACCGCACGTGCGTTGGGCGAGCGGCTCGACGTCCATCGCATCTGTTTCGCGCGGGTGGGCGAGAACCGGGTCCGCTACATCGCCGGCTGGAACGACGGCGCGCTGCCGCCGCTGACCGGCGATCATTCGATCGACCGGATGGGGCGGAGCAACACCGCGCTGCTGCGCGCCGGGCGGACGGTCGTGTCCGATGCCTTCGCACAGGACGACCGGTTCGAAGCCGAGACCGTCGCCAGCTACAGCGCCCGGTCCGGCCTCGCCGTGCCGCTGCGCCGCGACGGGCGGCTCGAAGGGCTGCTGATCGTCGGCCATGGCGAACCGCGCCACTGGCTGCCGAGCGAGGTCGCGCTGGTGCAGGAGATCGCCGAGATCAGCTGGGTCACCATCCAGCGCGCCGATGCGCTGCTGCGACTGGAGGCGAAGGTCGGGCGACAGGGCGCGCAGCTCGAACGTGTCGCGACCGAACTGCACGATGCGGCCTCCGCCCGCGCCGCCGCCGAAACACAGGTGCGCCAGCTGCAAAAGATGGAGGCGGTCGGGCAGTTGACCGGCGGCATCGCCCACGATTTCAACAACATGTTGGCGGTGGTGATCGGCGGGCTCGACATGATCGATCGCCGTCTTGCCTCCGGCCGCAGCGATGTCGGCCGCTATGTCGAGGCGGCGAAGGAAGGAGCCACGCGCGCCGCCGCGCTGACCCAGCGCCTGCTCGCCTTTTCGCGCCAGTCGCCGCTGTCGCCCGAACCGATCGAGGGCAACCGGCTGATTACCGACCTGACCGACCTGCTGACCCGGACGCTGGGCGAACGCATCGCGGTCGAAACGGTGCTCGGTGCCGGGCTGTGGCGCGCGGAGGCGGATCGAGGACAGTTGGAGAATGCGCTCGTCAACCTCGCGGTCAATGCCCGCGACGCGATGCCCGATGGCGGACGACTGACGATCGAGACCGCCAACGCGCATGTCGGCGACGATTATGCGCAGGAGGCCGATATGGCCGCCGGGCAATATGTGCTGATCGCGGTCAGCGACACCGGCACCGGCATGGCGCCCGATGTGCTGGCCAAGGCGTTCGACCCGTTCTTCACCACCAAGCCGGTCGGGCGCGGCACCGGGCTGGGCCTGAGCCAGGTCTTCGGTTTCGTCCGCCAGTCGCGCGGCCATGTCCGCATCTATAGCGAACCCGATGTCGGCACGACCGTCCGGCTCTACCTGCCGCGCTTCTATGGCGAGGCGCCGACGCCCACAGCGCGCGCAACGCTGGCGCCGGTCCGCGGCGGCGGCCTGCATGAATCGATCCTGGTGGTCGAGGACGAGCCGCGCGTCCGCAGCTTCTCGGTCGAGGTGCTGCGCGATCTCGGCTACAACGTCTTCCACGCTTCCGACGGGCCGGAGGCGATCGGCCTGCTCGAAGACGGATTGCAGGTGACGTTGCTGTTCACCGACGTGGTGATGCCCGGCATGACCGGCCGCGAACTAGCCGACCGCGCGCTGGCGATGCGGCCCGACCTGCGCGTGCTCTACACGACCGGCTATACCCGCAACGCCGTGGTGCATAACGGCGTGCTCGATCCGGGCACCCGGCTGCTGCCCAAGCCGTTCGACGTCGACGAACTAGCAAGGAAGGTGCGGGAAGCACTGGACGCCTGAAGATCCTCCCCGCTGCGCGGGGAGGGGGACCGCCGCGAAGCGGTGGTGGAGGGGGGTGTCCACGCAACGCAACCGTTCCGTATGTGGCCGTCCCCCTCCACCATGCTGCGCATGGTCCCCCTTCCCCATGAATGGGGAGGATTTTTTCGTGCGCTTCCCCTCCGCCCCCTGACCCCCTATGTCCGCGGCATGAGCCGTCCGCGTCCCCAACTGTTCGACAAGAAGAAGACCGTCGCCGAAAACCGTCGCGCGCGCTTCGATTACGAGATCGACACCGTCTACGAGGCCGGCATCGCGCTGACCGGTACCGAGGTGAAGTCGCTGCGCTTCGGCGAGGGGTCGATCACCGAAAGCTATGCCGATGTCCGCGACGGACAGGTATGGCTCATCAATTCGAACGTCCCCGAATTCAGCCACGGCAACCGCTTCAACCACGAACCGCGCCGCCCGCGTAAACTGCTGCTTCACGAACGCGAGATAAACAAGATGCACGGGGCGGTGGCGCGCGACGGCATGACGCTGATCGCGCTGTCGGTGTATTTCAACGGAAAAGGGCGGGCGAAGGTCGAACTGGCACTGGCCAGGGGTCGCAAGAACCACGACAAGCGCGAGCATATCAAGGAGCGGGACTGGAAGCGTGAACAGGGAAGGTTGCTCCGCGACCGTGGCTGATCCGGCGGGCGAAGACCGGAGTCTGGGCAGCCGTGCGCTGCGCTGGGTCCGTGCGAACCTGCCGACGCGCGAATCGATCGAATCGATCCGGTTCCTGCGCCCGGTCGCGCACCGCGTGCTGGCCCCGGAACTGTGGCGCTTCACCCGCCGCTCGGTCCCGCGCGGCGTCGCGCTCGGCATGTTCACCGGCATCCTGATCCCGCTGGGGCAGATTCCTGCGTCCGCCGTCCTCGCGCTGCCGTTGCGCGCCAACGTTCCCGCCGCCGCGCTGACCACCTTCTTCACCAATCCGATCACCACGCCGTTGCTGTTCATCCTGTACTACAAGGTCGGTGCGTGGTTGCTCCACCTCGACCGCGTCGTGCCCGGCGACCCGATCGGCAACGCGGTCGCCGCGCCGCCGGGCTGGCTCGACTGGCTGGTGGCGGAGGTGGGACCTGCAACCGCGCTCGGGATGCTGGTATGTGCGGTGGTCGGCGCGGTGCTGGGGTACGCGATCGCGGCGCTGGGATGGCGGTGGTGGATCGCGGCGAAGTGGAAGCGGCGCGGCCATGGGGTGCGGTCCTGAAACCCTCTCCTTCCCAAAACTAACCCGTTCGCTTCGAGCGCAGGTTCGAGCCTGTCGAGAACCGTAGTCGAGAAGGGGGTGCCCCAAGCGGGGCGTTCTCGACCGACGCTTCTCGACAGGCTCGAAGCTGCTCGAACCGAACGGGGAGGGGGCAAAGCTGCTTTTGCCAGCAGGACGAGCCACACCAGATATTGACGATCGATAAGCCCCGGTGCAGCATGACCGTATCACCCGATACGAAGAGGCTTTCCCGATGCGGCGTAGTTTCGTCCTGACCACCTTGCTCGCGGCTTCCGCTCTGTCCGCTTGCGCGACGCAGCCGACCGCTCCCGTCGAAACCGCCGCCGTACCGGCACCCCCGCCCGCCGAAGCAGCACCCGCGCCCAAGCCCGAGATCGGCGATTTCGGCTTCGACGTCGCCGGCATGGACCGCGCGGTGAAGCCCGGCGACAATTTCTACAAATACGCCAATGGCAACTGGGAAAAGATCACGCCGATCCCGGCCGACAAGTCGAATTACGGCATGTTCACCGCGCTTGACGACCTGTCGAAGACGCGCACCCGCGAACTGCTCGACGCGGCGAAGAACGATCCCAACTCGAAGATCGGCACGGCCTATGCCACCTATCTCGATCAGGCGGCGATCGAGGCGAAGGGGCTGGCCCCGATCCAGCCATGGCTGAACGAGATCAAGGGGCTGAAGTCGAAGGCCGGCTATGCCGCGCTGGCGGCCAAGGCGTCGCAGGCCGGGGTCGGCGCGCCGTTCGGTGCCTATGTCGGTCCGGATGACAAGCAGCCGACCGTCTACGCGTTGCAGACCGCGCAGGCCGGTCTCGGCATGCCTGACCGCGACTATTATCTCTCGACCGATGCCAAGCTGGTCGAACAGCGCAAGGCATATCAGGCGCATCTCGCCAAGATGCTGACGCTGGCGGGCGAGCCGAACGCCGCCGCCCGCGCCGCCGCGATCGTCGCGTTCGAAACGCAGATCGCCAAGGCGCACTGGACGCGGATTGAGAGCCGCGACGCGAACAAGACCTATAACAAGATGACCGTCGCCCAGTTGCAGCGCCGCGCGCCGGGCTTCGACTTCGCCACCTATTTCCGCGGTCTCGGCGCCGACACCGCCGACGTGATCGTCGCACAGCCGACCGCCTTCACCGGCATGGCGAAAGTGATCGGCGCGGCACCGCTGTCGGTGCTCAAGGACCAGATGCTGGTGCGTTCGCTCGACAATTTCTCGAGCGTGCTGCCCAGCGCGTTCGATCAGGAAAATTTCGCCTTCTACGGCACCGTCCTGTCGGGCACGCCGCAGCAGGAGGAACGCTGGAAACGCGCGGTCGATTTCACGTCGGACGCGGTCGCCGACGATGTCAGCCAGGCCTATGTCGCCAAATATTTCCCGCCAGCGACCAAGGCGGCGGCCGACGAACTGGTCCGCAACGTGACCGAGGCGATGGGCCGCCGCATCGACAATCTCGACTGGATGGCCCCCGAGACCAAGGCGAAGGCGCGTGCCAAGCTCGCCGCCTTCACGCCCAAGATCGGCTATCCCGACCAGTGGCGCGACATGCGCGACCTGACGATCACGCCGGGCGACGCGTTCGGCAACATGCTGCGCGCCAACCAGTGGCAGCAGCGCTACAATGTCCAGCATCTCGGCAAGCCGATCCAGAAATGGGAATGGTTCATGACGCCGATGACCGTGAACGCCTATGCGAACCCGGTCATGAACGAGATCGTGTTCCCCGCCGCGATCCTGCAGCCGCCCTTCTTCGATCCCAACGCCGACCCGGCGGTGAATTACGGCGCGATCGGCGCGGTGATCGGGCACGAGATCAGTCACCATTTCGACGATCAGGGCCGCAAATACGACGTCAACGGCAGTCTCACCGACTGGTGGACCGCCGAGGACGTCAAGCGCTTCGAGGAACGCACCGCCGCGCTGGTCAAGCAATATGACGCCTATGAGCCGCTGCCCGGGCTGCACGTAAAGGGCGAACTGACGCTCGGCGAAAACATCGCCGACCTCGCCGGACTGACCGCGGCGTGGGACGCCTATACCCATGCCTATCCGGGCGAGCAGAAGGCGATCGACGGCTTCACCCCCGAGCAGCGTTTCTACCTCGGCTGGGCGCAGGTGTGGCGGCGCAGCTATCGCGAGGCGAATCTGCGCCAGCGGCTGCTGACCGACCCGCACAGCCCCTCCGAACAGCGCGCCTGGGTCGTCCGCAACCTCGACCCGTGGTACAAGGGCTATACCCCCGCAGCCGGCGAATATCTGTTCCTCCCGCCCGAACAGCGCGTCCGCATCTGGTAACCACGACATCCCTCTCCCCATCAGGGGAGAGGGATGCGCAGCCTTGGTCTTCGCGCAAGCGAAGGCCTGGTCGAAGCTGGGAGAGGGGATGCGATCGCCTAGGCGATCGCACGAGCCAAATGCTCGCTCCACCCCGCGCAGGTATCCTTGCCTCGATTTGGTGGACCACACCCGCGACGAACCGAAAACATCGGCAGGCCCTGCCCGTTCGCCGCTACCCGGTCCCCACAACGCTTGACGGACGCAGGCCGTCACCCCAACAGCCTATCCATGCTGCCGAAATTTTCCGCCGGGCCGTCGCCGGTACTGCCGTTGATTACCGCGCTCGCCGCCGGGGTCGTCGCGGGTGCCATCATCCTTTGGATGATCGGCAGCGTCCCCGTTGCGGCGGGCTTCGCGGCGGCGGCGGTGGTGCTGGCGGGCGTCGCGCAGGCGGTGCTGCACTGGACCGATACCCGCGCGCCGATCGAACCCGGTATCGACTGGTCGCTGGTGCAGACCATCGCCGCCACCTGTCCGCACGCGCTGGCGGTGACCGATCGCGCCGGACGGCTGGTCAGCGCCAACGACCGGTTCGCGACGATGTTCGGCGGCTACCCGACTCCGCCTGGCGTGCTCGGCGACGGGGTCGATGCCAATACGCTCGCCGGCGCCGCGCGATCGGCATGGCGCGACGGGGAGGCGAAGGCGACGGTGCGGCAGGGCGACGCCCCGCTCAACGTGACGCTTTACCGCGCCGGCGACAATATGCTCGTCTGGCAGTTCGAGGGCGGGCAGGTCATCGCCGAGGCGGTGTCGATGCGCACCATGATCGCCGGCACCGCTGGCGACCGGCTGGGCGCGGCGGGGGTGATGCTCGCGCTGCTGACCCCCGATGGTCGCATCCGCGCCGCCAACCGCGTGTTCCGCGCCCGCGCCGTCGGCAACGAGGACGCGGCGATCGATGGGCGCGACTTCGCCCGTTTCCTTGTCACCGACCATCGCGGCCGGGTCCGTTTCGAGCGTGAGGGGTTGGGCGGCGACCCGTTGCGGATCGTGCAGGTGCCGATCACAGACGATCCGGCGGGGCCGATGCTGGTGGCGCTGCTCGACGAGGAAGAGGCACCGGTCGGGCTGATGCCGATCGCTGCGCCGGGTTCGGCGGGGCAGGTGCGGGCGCTGGTGTCGCTGCTGCCGGTCGGCATGGCGCTGGTCGATCGCGACGGGCGCTTCCTGCACATGAACGACGCCTTCATCCGCGCGACCGGCGTCAATCCGGTCGCGCCGCCGCTCTATCCGGGCGATCTGGTGGTGCGCGAGGACAAGGCGGCACTGGCCGATGCCGTGCGCCGTTTCGCCGGGGGCGCGCAGCACAATGCCGACATGGCGGTCCGGCTGGCCGATCGTTCCGACGAACCGATCGCGCTGACGATCGCCGGTGCGCGCGGGCTGGGCGAGGCCGCCGTCGTCCTGTCGCTGCGCGATACGGGCGAGGAGGGCAAGCTCAAGCGGCAGGTGGCGCAGGCGACCAAGATGCAGGCGGTCGGCCAGCTCGCCGGTGGCGTCGCGCACGACTTCAACAACATCCTGACCGCGATCATCGGCCATTGCGACCTGATGCTGATGCGCCATTCGCCCGGCGACAGCGACTATGACGACATTCAGCAGATCCGCGCCAACTCGAACCGCGCCGCCAGCCTGACCCGCCAGCTCCTCGCCTTCTCGCGCCAGCAGACATTGCGTCCGCAGGTGTTGCAGCTGCCCGACGTCATTTCCGAGGTTTCGAACCTGCTCAAACGCCTGCTCGGCGAAACCGTGCAGCTGGTCGTCAACCACGGGCGGGGTCTGGGGTCGGTCCGCGCCGATCCGGGGCAGCTCGAACAGGTCGTCGTCAACCTCGCGGTCAATGCCCGCGACGCGATGCTGTCGCAGGGCGGCAACCGCAACGTCCTGACCATTGAGACGCTGGCGACCAGCGCACAGGAAGTCCGCGCGATGGACGACGACGTCCTGCCGGTCGGCGATTATGTGACGCTCAAGGTCTCCGACACCGGCACCGGCATCCCGCCCGAAATCCTGCCCAAGATCTTCGAACCCTTTTTCACTACCAAGGAAGTCGGGAAGGGGACCGGCCTCGGCCTGTCGACCGTCTATGGCATCATCAAGCAGTCCGGCGGCTATATCTTCGCCGAATCGCGCGCCGGTCGCGGCGCGACCTTCGTCATCCATCTGCCGGTCCATGCCGCCGCCGCGGAGCCGCCGCGCATCGGCACCAATCCGAAGCTCAAGACCGAACCTACCGCACCGGCATGGGGATCGGGCACGATCCTGCTGGTCGAGGACGAGGATATGGTCCGCGCCATCGCCGAACGCGCGCTGACGCGGCAGGGCTATACGGTGATGACCGCCGAGAATGGCGAGGCGGCATTGGAGTTGCTTGCCGACCGCCCGCATATCGACCTGTTGATCTCGGACGTGGTGATGCCGACCATGGACGGCCCGACGATGGTCGGCCACGTACGCAAAGTCTATCCGACCTTGCCGATCCTGTTCATGTCCGGATATGCCGAAGAGCAGTTGCGCCGGTCGATTGATCTGGATCAAGTTTCGTTCCTGCCCAAGCCGTTTTCGGTCCAGCAACTGGCCACGGCGGCGCGCGACGCCTTGGCAAAGACCTGAGCCGCCGCCGAATCCTGTTGCGGTGTTCCTGCTTTGACCGCTAAGGACCGCCGGGTATGACTTCGCCCGCGCGTATCCTCGTTGTTGAGGACGAACCCCTGATCGCCATGATGCTCGAGGATTTCCTCGACCTGCTGGGGCGAACCGTCACCGGCACCGCCGACAGCGTCGCTTCGGCGATGGCTGCCGTCGATCAGGGCGGCATCGATGCGGCCATTCTCGACGTCCATCTGCGCGCCGGTGAAAAGAGCTGGCCGGTCGCCGACAAGCTGGCGGCGGCGGGCATTCCCTTCGTGCTCGCGACCGGCGGATCGGGCGACATGATCGAACCCGGCCACCGCGACCGCCCCGTCCTGTCGAAGCCATTCACGATGGACGCGGTCGAGAAGGTGCTGAACGAACTGGGCTGATGCGCGCGGATATCCGCAACGCCCGGCCGACATAACCGCTTCACCGCACCGCCCGTACCCGCTAACCCCGCCACGGGAGAGGCGCATGGGTTCGATCAAGTCGACATTATCCGACCGGCAGGCCGTCTGGGCGTTCGTGCTCGGCTGTGTCGCGGTGACGATCGGCGTCGTCGCGCATCTGCCGATGTTCGCGATGGCACGGTCGATGGGCTATCATCTGGCGGGTATGCCGATGGACGGCTCGATGCTGGGCGGGATGGCGTTGATCGTGCTCGGCACGCTGGTCGCCGCCTATGGCCTGCTCCCCCGCGACCTCGCCGCACAGCGCGCCGCCGCCGCCGACATCGTCGTCGCCGCGCCCGAGGATGCCGAACTCGGCCTCGCCCATTGGGGGCTGATGGCGGTGCTGGTCGTGGCGCTGGTCATCGACGTGATGAAGCCCGCCTCGCTGGGCTTCACCGTGCCCGGCATGATTTCCGAATATGGCGTGCCCAAGCGCACCGTGTCGCTGGTGCCGTTCTTCGCGCTGGCCGGTACCGTGACCGGATCGGTGCTGTGGGGCTGGATCGCCGACGTCTATGGGCGAAAGGCGTCGATCCTGTTGTCGGCGGTGATGTTCGTCGGCACGTCGATCTGCGGCGCGATGCCCAGCCTCGCGTGGAACATCGCGATGTGCTTCATGATGGGCGCGGCGGCGGGCGGCATGCTGCCGGTCACCTATGCGCTGCTCGCCGAGATGATGCCCAACCGCCATCGCGGCTGGAGTCTCGTGCTGGTCGGCGGCCTCGGCGCGGTCGGCGGCTATTTCGCGGCCAGCGGCATTTCGGCGATCCTGCAACCGATCTTCGGCTGGCGCATCCTGTGGCTCGCCAACCTGCCGACCGGGCTGACGCTGGTGCTGCTCGGCGCGCTCATTCCCGAATCGGCCAAATTCCTGCTCGCGCGCGGCCGGGTGCAGGAGGCGGAGGCGGTGATGCGCCGCTTCGGTGCGAAGGCCAGCCGCGCGCCCGTCCGCATCACTGGCCCGCGCGCGACCGCGCTGACCGGCATCAAACTCTATGGCAAGCTCGCCGCGCTCAGCATCTGCGCGCTGTCCTGGGGCCTGGTCAATTTCGGCTTGTTGCTCTGGCTGCCCGCCGATCTGGTCGCCAAGGGCTATTCGGTCGGCGTGTCGAGCCGCCTGCTCGCCGAAAGCGCGCTAATCGCCTTTCCCACGGTGTTCCTTGCCGCCTTTCTCTACAGCCGGTGGAGCACCAAATGGTCGCTCGCGGTCATGATTGCGCTGACGCTCGCCGGGCTGTTGCTGGTGCTGCAGCTCGAACTGGCGGGCAGCGGCAGCCCGGTGCTGCCGGTCGCGCTGCTGATCGTCGGCACCAACGGCATCATCGCCATCGTCCTGCCCTATGCCGCCGAAAGCTTTCCGATGCGGGTGCGTGGGCGCGCGACCGGCTGGGTCGCCGCCTGTACCAAGGCGGGCGGGCTGATCGCGCAGGGGCTGACCATCGGCGGCGTGGCGCTGTCGATGGGATCGTCGTCGCTGCTGGTCATGGTCCCCACCGCGCTGTCGCTGGCGCTGGTCGCGTGGTTCGGGCGCGAGACCCGCGGCCGCGACCTGCGCGATCTCGACGCCGACAACGGCCAGATCGGCCACGCGGCGTAAAGTCTGATCTGCGTGGATGGAAGCGGCACCAGCCCGCTCCCCCGCTCGACTACTCAATCAGGATACGCTGTGGGTGGTCGGGTGGGGGTTAACCCTGCAAAGTATTACTTTGCAGGGACCCGTGGGGGAGTGGGCCGGTGCCGCCCGATCCGGCTTTGCCGGATCAGACTCCCGGCCCGACCCGCCGCTACGCCGCCAGCCGCAATGCGTTGCGCCCGGCGCGCTTGGCGACGTACAGCGCGGCGTCCGCCCGGCGCAGCAGCCCCTCGGCGCTTTCGCCGGGCATCAGTTGCGCGACACCGATGCTGATCGTCACCCGCGGATCCCGTCCGCCGGCCTCGATCGCGCACCGCACCCGCTCCGCCGCGCCCACCGCCGCATCGGCACCCGCATCGGGCAGGACGATGACGAACTCCTCGCCCCCGAACCGGCCCAGCGTATCGGTCGCACGCAACTGGCCGGCGGCATTGGCGGCGACACGCTTCAACACTTCGTCGCCGCCATGATGGCCGAACTGGTCGTTGATCCGCTTGAAATGGTCGATGTCGAACATCGCCACCGATACTGGTCGGCCATGGCGCAGCGCCTCCCGAACCGCTTCGTCGAGCGCCAGCGAGGTGCGCCGCCGGTTGGCGATGCCGGTCAACTGGTCGGTCTCGGCCATGATCGTGGCGCGTGCTGCCGCTTCCTCGGCCCGGATGCGCGCCGCCTGCAATGCGGTTTCGTGCGCGACCTGCGCGGTAATGTCCTGGATGATCCCGAACAGCGCGGGCGGATCGTCATCGTCGCGGACGTCGATCTCGCCGCGGGACAGCACGTGCCGGATTTCCCCATCGGGCCGCACGATGCGCGCGGTGAAGACGAAGCCGTGCCGCCGTTCGATCGCCGCGCCGATCCGTTCGGACACCAGCGCGCGATCCTCGGGATGATAGGCGTCGATCGCCGCATCCAGCGCGGGCGGGACGTCGCCCTCGATGCCGTGGATGCGGAATACCTGTGCCGACCAGCTGATCGTCCCGGTCCCGGTGTCGAGCCGCCAATGGCCGACATTCGCGGCACTTTCTGCCAGTTGCAGCAGCCGCATCTTCTCGGCCAGCCGGTCCATCAGCGACCGGCGCGCCGCCAGCAGCGCGGCGACCGGCAGCGATGCGGCGAACAGCGACACAAGGTAGAATTGGACGAAGATGCCGCGCGGGAGCACACCGGCACGGTTCAGCCCGGGCAGGTCCGAATCGAGGGCCAGCGCGATCGAACTGACGACCGCGACGATCAGCACGCCGCCCGCCGCGCCGATCGGACCCAGCCGGAATGCCGCGAACAGCACCGCCAGCATCGGCAGGAACAGCAACGGATAGCTTTGCTGGGCAAAAGCGATCGTGGTGATGGCCAGCACCGCTGCGAACACCCGCAGCATGACGCTTTTGTCCGGCAGGTTGCCGTTCTTGGGACGGCGCAGCGCGTCCGCTACGATCAGCAGCAGCGGCGTGACGACCAGCATGCCCAGCAGGTCGGTCGTGAACCATGCGATCCATGTCTGCATCGTCGGATGGGGGGTCAGGATCGCGGCGATCGTCGCGCTGCCTGCGGTGGCGATGGTCGCGGCCATGCAGAAACAGGTCAGCCCGGTCAGGTCGGTGAACGAAATGCGACACCGGGCGCGCTTGTGCAGCAACCACACCGCAAGGACGGATTCGGCCATGTTCGCCACGGTGAAGACAGTGGCGATCCACCACCCGTTTCCGGTGCCCAGATTGGCGGCGATGCTGGCGATGGCGGCGGCGGCGACGTGCCAGCCGGCCTGTCGCCGCGGCGCGATCAGCAGCGCCGCGAACAAGATACCGCTCGCGGGCCACAGCGTCGCGATGCCGATGCCGCCCCGCGTCAGGAACAACGCGACGGCAGCGGCAAGATAATAGGCGATGCCGGTCGCGAGGACAGGCAGGGAAGGGCGGAGAATAGGAGCGACCTTCTGTTCCATCGGTTTTGGATACAATTGAATGGTTGACGAAGTATTTGTATTTGTTCGGTTCGAGCGCTGGTGCGGGGTATGCCCGACGATCGTCTCGCCCCACGCGGTCCGGCCGATGCCCGCCGGCCGATCGGGGTGGCCGTGCGGACATCCGCTTGGACTGCGATCGGCAGTGGTCAGTCCTGCATCGTCGTCCGGTCGGCCGTCAGCAACCATTTCAGCGCCTCGGCCCGGTCGGTGAAGAAGCGGAACTCTTCATGTTCGTCCGTGGCGCGCTTCGCCTGCAGTCTGGTCAGCGCGCCATCGGTATAGACCGCCACCCGCTTCGACCGGACGGCCGGGTTCTCCATCATCGCGGCAAAGGCGGCCATGACTTCCTGCGTCTGAACCATCGCGCCGCTATAGTTGCACAGGCTGAGCGGCGCGCGGCCCGTCGCGCGGATTCGGTGGATCGCATGCTCGACCGCCCGGCCGAACTCCTCCATCGTATCGATCGTCCACAGACCGGTCATCGCGGTCTCGAACACGCCATGTTCCAGATCGACGGTGACACTGAACACGCCTGCGTCCTTTCGCTGCCTCGCTCCGTCGCCACGCCTATCCGCGCCCGGTTAACGGAAGGTGGAACGCGGTACCGGGAGCGCATGATCTTGCCGGAGCGGCGCACGCAGCACTTGCGGAATGGGAACAAAACGAATACATGGAAATCCAACAAGGCGCGTTGAACCCTCGACGCGGTTGCTCTACGCGAAAGGCTGGACATGGCGGCAAATCTGAAGGCGGTCGATAGCAAGATGGCGGCGGCAAACGACAAGGCGGCGGGCGAACGGCAAAAGGCGCTCGACGCTGCGCTGGCGCAGATCGACCGTGCGTTCGGCAAGGGTTCGGCGATGAAGCTGGGCCAGAAGGAAGCGATGCAGGTCGAGGCGATCTCGACCGGGTCGCTCGGCCTCGACATCGCGCTTGGTGTCGGCGGCCTGCCGCGCGGGCGCGTGATCGAAGTGTACGGGCCGGAAAGCTCGGGCAAGACCACGCTCGCGCTGCACGTGATCGCCGAGGCGCAGAAGAATGGCGGCACCGCCGCGTTCGTCGACGCCGAACACGCGCTCGATCCGGTCTATGCGAAGAAGCTGGGCGTCAACATCGACGAACTGATCGTGTCGCAGCCCGATACCGGCGAACAGGCGCTGGAGATCACCGACACGCTGGTCCGCTCGAACGCGATCGACGTGCTGGTGGTGGATTCGGTCGCCGCTCTCGTGCCGCGTGCGGAGATCGAGGGCGAGATGGGCGACAGCCATGTCGGCCTGCAGGCGCGTCTGATGTCGCAGTCCTTGCGCAAGCTGACCGGCTCGATCAGCCGCTCGCGCTGCATGGTGATCTTCATCAACCAGCTGCGCATGAAGATCGGCGTGATGTACGGCAATCCGGAAACGACGACCGGCGGCAACGCGCTGAAATTCTACGCCTCGGTCCGTCTCGACATCCGCCGCACCGGCCAGATCAAGGACCGTGACGAGATCATCGGCAACGCCACCCGGGTGAAGGTGGTGAAGAACAAGGTCGCCCCGCCGTTCAAGCAGGTCGAATTCGACATCATGTACGGGCAGGGCATTTCGAAGATCGGCGAGATCCTCGATCTGGGCGTCAAGGCCGGGCTGGTCGAGAAATCGGGCGCGTGGTTCAGCTATGACAGCGTGCGGATCGGGCAGGGGCGGGAGAATGCCAAGACCTTCCTGACCGAACATCCCGAACTGCGCGACAAGCTCGAAGCATCGATCCGCCAGCGCACCGAAAAGGTCGCGGAAGAGATGATGACCGGTCCCGACGCCGAGGACGACGACGACGATCTGTGATCGGTGACACTATCGGGCGGCCAAGGTGCCGCCCGATCCTTGTTCGCTTATCGCTTACCGGTTGATCGAAGACGATTTTTCGTCGCCGATCCGGACCCGTCCAATGTCCGTTCCGTGTAACCTTCGTCAACTTCCACCGATCCGGTAACGTCCTCGTGCAACCTCGTTCGGCCTGCCGCATTGATTCGGCCAAGCCGCTGACCGCACACAGGGATGTTCCGATGATCGTCGTCCACCACCTTGAAAACTCCCGCTCGCAACGCGTCCTCTGGCTGCTTGAGGAACTGGGGCTTCCCTATGAAGTGAAGCGCTACGAACGGAACAAGGCGACGATGTTGGCGCCCCCTGAACTGCGCCGCATCCATCCCCTGGGCAAATCCCCGGTGATCGAGGACGATAGCGCCGCCGCGACCGGCGGGCCGCTGGTCGTCGCCGAAACCGGTGCGATCGTCGAATATCTGGTCGAGAAGGCCGATGGCCGGCTGGGATTACCCGCACACCGCCGTGCCGCGCTCCATTACCGTCACTTCCTCCATTATGCCGAAGGCTCGCTGATGCCGCCGCTCCTAGTGAAGCTGGTACTCGGCCGCGTCCCCCTGCTGGGCAAGGCGGCGCAGAAGAAGATCCAGCCGATGATCGACGTCCATCTCGACTATGTCGAATCGCACCTGACCGCGAACCCATGGTTCGCCGGCGAAGCGCTGACCGCCGCCGACATCATGATGAGCTTCCCCCTCGAAGCCGCGCGCAGCCGCGCCGGCCTCGACGCGACCCGCCCCCGCACAATGGCCTGGCTGGACCGCATCCACGCCCGCCCCGCCTATCAGGCCGCGCTGAAGGCCGGTGGGGTCTATGCCTATGCCTGATCGACGGCGGTGGCGCGCCCGAGGTGAAAGCGATGGGCACTCGGATCATTGGGAAATTCTGGTCGAGATGCCGGGCTCAAAGCCGATGAGCAAGGTCGATAATCACGGGATGTGCTTTGGATGTTTCGGGCGCGAACGGCAACGTGCGGTACGGTTCGAGATGGGGGAAACAGCCGCACACCTATAGAAGCGCTATTATAGCCTTCGCCCATGCCGCAACGGGATCGACATCCCGCTGCGGCATCGTCATCACCTTGGGAAGGAGGGCAGAACACGCTCCCGTTACCAGCGATGGAGGAAGTTCACCTTCACGCCATGATCCTGCGTACGCTGGCTGCCCACCTGACCGGTATAGGCGAGCGACAGGGTGGTCGCCGGGGATACCCGCCAGTCGATCCCGCCCTGTGCCACCATCGCATCCCGGGCGATCGGTACACCGGCTACGGTGAAGCCTTGATCAGCTTCGGCGAAACGAACCAGTGCCGAGGGATGCACGTCGCCATAGGCGTGGCGATAGGCGAGAAGCCCGCGCAGCAGCAGCGGCGTTTCGGTGCCCAGCAGGGCACGGGGGCGATCCTGGACCTGCATACCCACGGTCGAAGTGGCGATGTCATAGGCCGAAGAATTTGCCGTCAGTGCCGATGCGCCGCCGCGTTCCGCGAAACCTTTACGCGTCATGTGCAGCACCGCGCCGCCGATGAACGGCTCGACATAGCCGGTCGCGGATCGGATCAGGTAGCCGGCCTCGCCGAACGCCTGTCCGAGATCGCCGCCATAACGGGACGATGCGGTGTCGCTGAGCGTCGGGAAGGACGGTATCCGCTTCGTCCTGAGGTTCGCATCGCTATAGCTGACGCCAAGCCGTAGCTGTGTCGCGCCGAACGTGGTGCCAGCATAGGCGCCGCCGAAGACGCCGTCGATCGACGCATCGGAATTGCGGTCCGCTATGTCGAGTGAGCTATGGGTGTAGCCGCCCGCGATGCCCAGCCGCCATGTCGAGCCGGCCAGGGTATCGATGCCGAGCAGCAGCCCGCTGTGCTGCTGCCGCAAGCGTGCGGCGTTGTTGTCGCTGCCGGTCGTGCCGAATGTGCCGAAGCCTTGCCCCCAGATCGCCGAGCGGCGCGGCCTGACGCTCTGCGCAGATGCGCCAGCGCCACCCTCGCTGCTGCCGATCTCACCATAGCGCAAGCGGTCCAGAATGGCCTCACGCACGATATGGGCGGTTTCATAGCGGGCGTTCACGGCGCTGGCGTGGACTTCGCCCGACAGCATGTCGAAGGCCCGCCGTCCCTGATCGGCGGAAAGGGTGACGATCGCGTCGTACAACGTGCCGCCGACGCCCAACGATTGCGACGCCACGCCTGCGGCACGCTGGTTGGGCGTCGACGCGACGGTGCTGAACTGCACATCGTTGCGCGAGAGCGTCAGAAAGGCATTGTTCGCGTCATACGAGAGGTTCGGCGTCAGAAAGGCGAAATTTGCGGTCACGTCGGCGAACTGCCCCGCCACTCCGCCCGCCGCCGTGAGGATCGTATAGCGTGTCCGGGGCGCATACACCCCGGTGTCGGCATTCACCATCACGGTGCCGCCCTGAAGCGTGGCGACGCCGGAGGACAGCAGGCGGTCGGAGGCTCCGGCCGCATTGTCGTCTATCCGGTAGAACGACCCTGCGGCGAACAGCAAATCGCCCTTCACCGACAGCGCGCCGATCGTCCCGTTCGTTCCCGGTGCCACGGAGGCGCCCGCCGCCACGACGAGGCCACCGACGCTTCCCGTGCCGCTGAGCGTCGCGCCGCGTGCGACCGATACGTTCGAGGCGAGCGTGCCGGTGACATGCAGCGTGCCGGCATCGACGGTGGTGCCGCCGGAGTAGCTGTTGTTGCCGGAGAGGATGAGCGTTCCGGTGCCGACCTTGGCAAGGCTGGTGGTATTGGAGCCATCGACGATGGTGCCGGCATAGACGGTGGTGGTGTCGGCCGATCCGATCACGATGTGGCCGTTGCGCAGCACCGCGCCGCTGCTGCTGCCCGCCAGCGCACCGACGCTGAGGGTCGTGCCGCCAAGATCGACGAGCCCGTCGTTGGTCAGCGTGCCGATGCCGGTGACGGGCCCGGTGACGGACAGGCTGCCGGTATTGGCGACATCGCCGGTCAGGGTGCCGGAAAGCTGCGCGGTGCCGGTGTTGGCGAGGCCACCGGCGAGCGTGCCGGTCGAGACGAGCAGCCCGGCATTGCGGAAAGCCTGGCTGGCGGTCGCCAACGTCCCGGTGTTGGTCACGGTCGCCCCGGCCGCGTTGGTCACGTCGCCCAGGAAGGAGCCCGCGTTGGTCAGGCTGCCGGCATTGTCGAACAGCCCGGCCAGTCGATAACTGCCCGTATCCGTCACCGCGACGGCGGCAGCGGCGGTGTTGGCCAGCGTGGCATTGCCGGTGGCGGAGCCGGTGATGGTCAGGCTGCCCGCCTGGTTGACGACCGCGCCGTCGATCTGTCCGCCCGACACGATGACCGTGCCGCCGTTGGTCAACCCGCCGGTGAGGATGCCCGAGGTGGTGAAGCTGCCGCTGTTCGACACCGGACCGCTGATGGTGCCGGTGTTGCTGGCGGTGCCGGCGTTGGTCAGCGCCGCCGCCAGCGTCCCGGCATTCCGGAAGGTCGCGCCGCCGGCGACCGAGACGGTCGAGACGAGCGAGCCCCCGGTCCCCAGCACCAGCGTGCCCGCGGTGACGCTGGTCGCGCCGTCGTAGCTGTTGGCGCCGGTCAGCGTCAGCGTGCCCGCGCCGATCTTGTTCAGCCCGAAGCTGCCGCCGGTGCTGGTCAGGGCGCTGTCGATCGTCGCGCCGACACCGCCGTCGACGTTGACGAAGCTCTGCCCGGGGGTCGAGAACGGGTCGCCGGTCAGGTTGAGGCTGCCGCCGGTCAGGCGATAGCCATCGACCGTGAACTGCAGCCCCTGCATGTCGGGCGTGCCGGCCAGCGTGACGGTGCCCGCCGTGCCGCCGAAGATGCCGACGCCCGACTGCCATCCGGTATTGACGACGCTGGCCGGACCGCCGGTCCAGTTGGTGTTGCCGGCATTCCAGGTGGCGGTGCCCCCCTGGCCGCCCGGCCCGGCGCCGGTCGTGTCGGTGCCGTCCCAGAATTGCAGCGCCTGCCCGCCATTGGAGACGAGCAGGTTCACCTGTCCCGGAATGTCGGTGAAGACATGGTAGGTCTGCGCGGTCGGCGAGGTGATCGTCGCGAAGGCACCACCGAGCGCACCGCCATAGTCGAACAGGCGATAGCTGCCCGCGACCGGGGAGGCCGCCGCATTGGCGCTGTTGACGAGGCTGAGGGTGCCGCCGAGCGTGAGGTTGCCGCCGACCGTGACCAGATCGTTGGTCGACCCGCCCACCACGCCCGGCGTGCCGAGCTCGAACAGCGACGTGGCCCCTCCCGTCAGCGTGTAGTTGCCCGCGACGGTCAGGGCGCCGGGCGAGTTGCCCGCCGACACGATGCCGCCCGTATTGACCGTGACCGAGCCCGCGAAGCTGCCCGAACCATGTAGCGTGCCACCGGCGTTGACGTTGAGCGTGGCGGTGTTGGCCGCGGTGTCGCCGAACACGCCGTCAATGGCCAGGATGCCGGCATTGACGTTGGCGGTGCCGGTGAACTGCCCCGCCGTCGCGCCGTTCGTCCCCGTCAGCCGCAGCAATCCCGCACCCGCCTGCGTGAAGGTGCCAGCGCCGCTGATCGTATTGGCGAAGGTGACAGCGTCCGAGCGGTTGAAGACCAGCGCCGCGTTGGTGGCGATCGTGCCGTCGACCCAGCCGATGGCACCGCCATTACCGATCTGCAGCGTGCCGGCATCGACGGTGGTGCCGCCGGAGTAGCTGTTGTTGCCGGAGAGGATGAGCGTTCCGGTGCCGACCTTGGCAAGGCTGGTGGTATTGGAGCCATCGACGATGGTGCCGGCATAGATGGTGGTGGTGTCGGCCGATCCGACCACGATGTGGCCGTTGCGCAGTACCGCGCCGCTGCTGCTGCCCGCCAGCGCACCGACGCTGAGGGTCGTGCCGCCAAGATCGGCGAGCCCGTCGTTGGTCAGCGTGCCGATGCCGGTGACGGGCCCGGTGACTGACAGGCTGCCGGTATTGGCGACATCGCCGGTCAGGGTGCCGGAAAGCTGCGCGGTGCCGGTGTTGGCGAGGCCACCGGCGAGCGTGCCGGTCGAGACGAGCAGCCCGGCATTGCGGAAAGCCTGGCTGGCGGTCGCCAACGTCCCGGTGTTGGTCACGGTCGCCTCGGCCGCGTTGGTCACGTCGCCCACGAAGGAGCCGGCGTTGGTCAGGCTGCCGGCATTGTCGAACAGCCCGGCCAGTCGGTAATTGCCGGTATTCGTGACCGCGACGGCGGCAGCGGCGGCGTTGGCCAGCGTGGCATTGCCGGTGACGGAGCCGGTGATGGTCAGGCTGCCCGCCTGGTTGACGACCGAGCCGTCGAGCTGTCCGCCCGACACGATGACCGTGCCGCCGTTGGTCAGCCCGCCGGTGAGGATGCCCGAGGTGGTGAAGCTGCCGCTGTTCGACACCGGACCGCTGATGGTGCCGGTGTTGCTGGCGGTGCCGGCGTTGGTTAGCGCCGCCGCCAGCGTCCCGGCGTTCCGGAAGGTCGCGCCGCTGGCGACCGAGACGGTCGAGACGAGCGAGCCCCCGGTCCCCAGCACCAGCGTGCCCGCGGTGACGCTGGTCGCGCCGTCGTAGCTGTTGGCGCCGGTCAGCGTGAGCGTGCCCGCGCCGATCTTGTTCAGTCCGAAGCTGCCGCCGGAGCTGGTCAATGCGCTGTCGATGGTCGCGCCGGCACCGCCGTCGATGTTGACGAAGCTCTGCCCGGGGGTCGAGAACGGGTCGCCGGTCAGGTTGAGGCTGCCGCCGGTCAGGCGATAGCCATCGACCGTGAACTGCAGCCCCTGCATGTCGGGCGCGCCGGCCAGCGTGACGGTGCCCGCCGTGCCGCCGAAGATGCCGACGCCCGACTGCCATCCGGTATTGACGACGCTGGCCGGACCGCCGGTCCAGTTGGTGCTGCCGGCATTCCAGGTGGCGGTGCCCCCCCTGGCCGCCCGGCCCGGCGCCGGTCGTGTCGGTCCCGTCCCAGAATTGCAGCGCCTGACCGCCATTGGACACGAGCAGGTTCACCTGCCCCGGAATGTCGGTGAAGACATGGTAGGTCTGCGCGGTGGGCGACGTGATCGCCGCGAAGCTGCCGGCGAGCGCCCCGCCATAGTCGAACAGGCGATAGCTGCCCGCGACCGGCGAGGCCGTCGCATCGGCGCTGTCGACGAGGCTGAGCGTGCCGCCGAGCGTCAGGTTGCCGCCGACCGTGACCAGATCGTTGGTCGCGCCGCCGACGACGCCCGGCGTGCCGAGCTCGAACAGCGACGCGGCCCCTCCCGTCAGCGTGTAGTTGCCCGCGACGGTCAGGGCGCCGGGCGAGTTGCCCGCCGACACGATGCCGCCCGTATTGACCGTGACCGAGCCCGCGAAGCTGCCCGAACCATGTAGCGTGCCACCGGCGTTGACGTTGAGCGTCGCGGTGTTGGCCGCGGTGTCGCCGAACACGCCGTCAATGGCCAGGATGCCGGCATTGACGTTGGCGGTGCCGGTGAACTGCCCCGTCGTCGCGCCGTTCGTCCCCGTCAGCCGCAGCAACCCAGTGCCCGCCTGCGTGAAGACGCCCGTGCCCGTCAGCGTGTTGGCGAGCGTAAAGTTGCTGGTGCCGTTCACGACCAGCGCGCCCGCAGCCCCGATCGCCACCGAGCCGACGAGGTTGCCCGGCGTCGTGCCGATCGCGAGGGTACCGGAATTGACCTCGATCGCGTTCCCACCGGCGCTGGCGGCGGCGATGGTCCCGGCATTCGCCAGCTGCGTCGTGCCACTGCCGGACAGGCGCAGGCCGACCGCGCCCTGCACCCGTTGCCCGGTGGCTACCGTGACGAGGTTGCCGGCACCGTTGCCGCTCAGGTCGATGCCCGCGTTGCCTGCACCGCTGGAGGTGATGGTGCCGGTCGCGCGGACCTGCACCGTGCCCGCCCCGGCAGAGACGAAGATCCCCGCGCCGTCCGCCGCCGTGGTGGTGCCGGCCGTGATGGCGACATTGCCTGCCCCGGTGGTCGTCGCGGAGATGCCCCTGGAGGCGCCGACCACCGTGCCGGCGGTGATGGCGATCGCGCCGCTGCCGCTCACGGCGACGTCGATCGCACGGCCGCCGCCGCCTGTCACCGTGCCTAGCGGCGCGGCCGAGGTTCCGAGCGTGATGTTCCCGCTGGTCGTGTCGGCGTGGATACCGATGTAGGAGGTGCCGGTCACCGCGCCGTTGCCGCTGACGGTGACATCATTCGTCCCGGTGCTGGCGTAGATGCCGTAGCCACCGGAGATCAAACCGCTGCCGGTGTTCGTTATCGTGCCGCCGAGCTGCGCGTACACGCCGCTGCGGACATTGTTCGGCGCGATCACCGACCCGGTGTTGTTGAAGGTACCGCCCTGAAGGTGGATGCCGTCCGACACCAGGCCGCCCACGGTGATAATGCCAGCGTTGGAGAACGTGCCGCCCGCGGTGAGTTCCACCGCCTGTATGGTCCCGCCGGGGACGAGCTGAACACCGTTGGTAGTGAGTGTTCCAGCGGCGCCGAGCGCGATGGTGCCGGCGTTCGCCACGATCGAGCCACCTGATATCGCCCCGGTCAGGGTCGTGGTGCCACCGCCGATCTGCTGCACCACACCGCCGCCGGTGATCGCCCCCGCCACCGTCAGCGCGTCCGACCGGTTCAGGGCCAGAACGCCGTTGTTCGTGATCGCGCCGGGCAACGTGCCCGCCGTGCCGCCCGCACCGATCTGCAAGGTGCCCCCCGCCGTGATGGTCGTGCTGCCCAGGAAGCCGTCGTTATTACCGCTGAGGAGCAGCGTGCCGCCATTGACTGAAATCGTCGACGCATTGGATCCCAGGCCGCTCAGGCTGCCTGAAATGGTCCAGGTGCTCGTGCCGTCCTTGATGATCCTGCTGAAGTTGAAGAGGCTGCCCGGGATGATCGAGGATGGTCCGGGGTCGCTCGCGTTGCCGAGCAGGCGCAGTTCGTTCGTTCCGCCACCGCCGTTGATGGTGCCGGTGAAGGTCGCTCCCTTGTAGAATTGCAGGAGATCGTCACCGGATCCCATGGACATGGAGCCGTTGAACTGCGACCCTCCGTTCAGGGTGATGGAATTCGCGCCACTGCCCAGGCTGAGGTTTCCGTTGACGACGCCGGTTGCGCCGTTCGTGAAATTGACGGCGACGTTACCGCCGCTGTCGATGACCGCGCCGTTCCCTGACGTTCCGGCCTGGATGGTGCCGTTATTGCTGATGGTGTTCGCCAATGTATTGGCGCCGGCGAGATTCTGAAACCAGATCGTGGGGCCGCTGTCGTTCAGCGTGGCGATTTTACCGCCCTGATAGATATTGATCGTATTGCCGTTGCCGGTCGGGTTGATGACCTCGTCGCCTTGGCCGGTCCGACCGAGCCCCAGCGCGTCGGATTGAACGATGCCGTAGATGTCGATGACCGAGTTGTTGCCGACCTCGATCGTATTGGCGCCGATCCCCTGAGGGCCGGTGCCCGTCGGGTGCCCGTTCAGCGCCGGCCCGCCGCTATGGCTGTGGACCGTCGCCTTGGCGTTGATCGTGATGTGGGTGTTATCGCCCAGGCTGATCGCAGTGCCATTACTGTCGAAGGTGCCTTCGGTGGTACCGTCGCCAACCGTGACCGTGGTGATCGTCGTCCCCCCAGCCGATGGACCGATGACGCCGTCACCATTGTTCGTCGGTACGGTGCACGTGACGCTGCCCGCGCTCCGGGCGCACGCAGCATGCGCGTCCGTGGCCCCCATCGCAACGATCAAGGCGGTGATCGATACACCGATTTTCCCCCGGGTCCGGCTATTGTTCGGAAAGGGAAAGAGGGCGCAAGCGGCAATTTTGCGCGACGACGTACCAAGACTTTTATTAGTGTGCATGTGGTCCCGACCGGTGCATCAACAATGAAAGTATCGCTAGCACTTCTCCTGCCATGCAATGGTAAGCAATCAATTAACTAGGGATTCCTACTTATAAGCAACTGAATATACTTTTGATATTCCATGAAAAATATATACGGAGATCGATGTTAAGATTAGACCAGTGGTACTGCTGTTTATGAGGCCAGTTCGA
This sequence comes from Sphingomonas lacusdianchii, assembly GCF_022664395.1. GTDB lineage: Bacteria > Pseudomonadota > Alphaproteobacteria > Sphingomonadales > Sphingomonadaceae > Sphingomonas > Sphingomonas lacusdianchii. The sequence goes on from NZ_JAKRET010000002.1 coordinate 345,279, forward strand.
TCGCGGGTCTCTGGTCCATTAATGTCGGCGGAGACGAGCCGGACATGAAAATGTTCATTTATGTCGCACAAAAAAAGCCTTTATTCTGAAGCAGGCCAAGGCAGACACATCGTTCGCTGAGGCGATCCGCCGGATGGCGACTCCGGTCCGGGATCGAGACCGTCCGAAAACGTTCCAGCGGCGGAGCGGGGGCGAGCGCTGTGCGGGAAAGTAGCACGAGAGCCGGCGTCCTCACGCCCCCGGGCGCAAGATAGGGCGGGATGAACGTCGTGGAAGGCCGTATCGGGCGTGAGGGTGGCACGTTCGGGGTCGGATCAACCCTGCACCGCTCGGGTCAGTCCCGGCACGCCGGTGAGGGTGATGGCGCGTCTGAGATTATTGGCCGACGCGGTCAGGCTGAACTCGGCGCGGACCTTCTCCCAGCCCACGCATTAGGTAAGCACCCCGGTTCATCCACTGCTTGATCCAGCCGAACGAGTGTTCGACCGTGCATTCGCGGATGATGAGGATGCCCGCCGTTTCGCGAGGTGTGCTGACATGCGCTCGGTGATCCCCGCGATTGATACGCCGCCAACGACCCTTGGTACAGCGCGCCCTGATCTGGCAGCCAGCGAAGGCGGCGGGACAACAATACTGGACCGGTAGATGCCCGTGCGTCACCAGGCGTAGCGGGTGTCCAGCACCTGTCCGCCGAGCAGTGATAGACGTTGGCCTCGGAATCCTAGCGGAACCGCTCCGAGGGGAAGAGACCGTTACCGACGGCAGTGCCCCGGTGCGGGCGCGGAATGTGCGGCGTGATGGCGCTCGCCTCGTACGCGACGATATCATCGCCCGAGTGATACCCCATGTCGGCAACCGCATCGATCAGCTCGATGCCGCGTGCGTCCATCGCTGCTATGGTGGTGGACGTCAGCAAGCCCCAGTCGTTGCAGGCATTGGTGACGTGCTGCTCGACGATCGAGCTGCTTCGCATTGACCGCCAACCGTGCCCTCGAACGCCCTGGCGTCGGCGATATGTCCGCCGATGACACGGTTCGTACCTTCTTGGGTAGTTGGCGCACCCGGAGGGATTCGAACCCCCGACCAAGGAGGTAGAAGCTCCTTGCTCTATCCAGCTGAGCTACGGGTGCCCGCCGCTTCGTTAGCGTGGATTGCGGCATAGCGGAACCGCTATCATAACGCCGCCATGCACGAACCGTCCGATCCCCCCTTGTCCCGAATCGACGCCGGTACGCTCCCGGCGCAGGGGTTTCGCCATTTCGATATCGTCATGGCGGCGTTCGTCGCGATCCTGTTGCTGTCGAACATCATCGGCGCGGGCAAGGTCGCGGCGATCGACGTCGCCGGCACGCCGTTCGTGTTCGGCGCGGGCATCCTGTTCTTTCCGGTGTCCTATGTGATCGGCGACGTGCTGACCGAAGTCTATGGCTATGCCCGTGCGCGACGGTGCATCTGGGTGGGGTTCGCCGCGCTGCTGTTCATGGCGTTCATGGCCGCCACGGTCGTCGCCATGCCGCCGGCGCCCGGCTGGGTCGGGCAGGGTGCCTATGAAACCGTGTTCGGACAGGTGCCGCGCATCGTCTTCGCCTCGATCGCCGCCTTCTGGGCCGGCGAGTTCGTCAACGCCTATGTCCTTGCCCGGATGAAGATCTGGACCGGGGGGCGCGCGCTGTGGACGCGGACGGTCGGATCGACGGTGGTGGGGCAGGCGGTCGACAGCGTGATCTTCTATCCGCTGGCGTTCCTCGGCGTGTGGCCGACGGGGCAGGTGCTGACCGTCATGGTGACCAACTGGGCGATGAAGGTCGGCTGGGAAGTCGTGCTGACGCCGGTCACCTATGCCGTGGTCGGCTGGTTGAAGCGGCGCGAAGGCGTCGACGTGTTCGATGCCGCGACCGACTTCTCGCCCTTTGCGGGCGAGCGTCGGTCGCGATAATTCAGGCGCCGACGCGCGCCAACAGCCCTTCGAACAGCGCGCGACCGTCGCGGCCGCCATGCGCTGCTTCGATGCGGCGTTCGGGATGCGGCATCATGCCCAGCACATTGCCCCCGGCATTGACCAGTCCGGCAATGTCGCGCGCCGATCCGTTGACCGGTTCGGCATAGCGGAACGCCACTTGACCCTCGCCCTCGATCCGGTCGAGCGTCGCATCGTCGGCGACATAATTGCCGTCATGATGCGCCACCGGCACGCGGATCGTGTTGCCGGGGCGATAGCCGCTGGTAAAGGCCGACTTGGTCTCGCCCACGCGCAGCGCGACGTCGCGACAAACGAAAGACAGGCCGCGATTGCGCATCAGCGCGCCCGGCAGCAACCCCGCTTCGGTCAGGATCTGGAACCCGTTGCAGATGCCGAGGACCGGCAGCCCCTTGCCCGCTGCATCGACCACCGCGCGCATCACCGGCGATCGCGCCGCGATCGCGCCCGAGCGCAGATAGTCGCCATAGGAGAAGCCGCCCGGCACCGCGACCAGCCCGATATCGTCCGGCAGGTCGGTGTCGCGGTGCCACACCATGGTCGGCGCGGTGCCGGTGACCGATTCCAGCGCCACCGCGATGTCGCGGTCGCAGTTCGAGCCCGGAAAGACGATGACGGCGGTCTTCATGCCCGTTCGACCCGATAGTTTTCGATCACCGTGTTGGCGAGCAGCTTGCGGCACATCGCGTCGATCGTCTCGTCGTCGGTGCCATCGGCTACCTCCAGTTCGATCAGTTTGCCGACCCGCGCCTCGCCCACGCCCGCAAAGCCGAGCGAGGCCAGCGCATGTTCGATCGCCTTGCCCTGCGGATCGAGTACGCCGTTCTTGAGCGTCACGACGATGCGGAGTTTCATGGAAATTGCCTCAAGTCCGAATGGGGAGTTGTCGCGGGCGCTATGGCCCCCCATGCGCCCGCGCACAAGAGGCGTGGGGCTCCACCGCCGGATTCGCTTGAGCGCGCCGTATTGCCTGCCTATCACACTGCCATGGACCATATGCCTCTTACGCTTGCGCCGCTCGACCGGCGGTTCGTCACCGTCCTGCGCTGGCGGGCGGCGGTCGCCGCCCTCATCGTCCTGGTCGTCTGCGGTATCGGGGAGGCGATCCTGTATCGACAGGGCTGGCCGAACGGGATCGCGGGGGCCGTGGCGATCGCCATCGCGCTGTGGCTGGTCGGGATCGCGCCGCCGCGTCGCTTCGTCCATTGGGGGTTCGCGCTCGACGAACGCGAACTGCATATCGCCCATGGCTGGCTGACGCGGGTGCATACCATCGTGCCGATCGGCCGGGTGCAGCATATCGACCTGACCCAGGGGCCGATCGAGCGCGGCTGCGGCGTCGCGACGCTGGTTCTGCACACCGCCGGTACCGACCATAGTCTGGTTACCGTGCCCGGGCTGGCGCGCGAACAGGCCGAAATGGTCCGCGATCGCATCCGCACCGCGATCGAAGCATCGCCGTGGTGAATGAGGGGCCACGCCGGCTGCATCCCGGCACCATCGTCCTGCGCATCGTTACCAAGGCACCGCAACAGGTCGCCGGACTGGTCGCGCTCGCCGCCGCCACATCCCGTTCCGGTACCGAGGTGATGTTCGGCATCGTCGCTGCGCTGATGATCGGGGCGGGGCTGTTTACCTGGATACGGTGGCGATCCTTCACCTATACCATCGCCGATGGTGCGTTGACGATCGCGGACGGCGTTCTGCAGCGCAAGCGCCGGTCGATTCCGTTCGAACGGATCCAGGACGTCTCGATCGACCAGAAGCTGCTGGCGCGACCGTTCGGGCTGGCGCGCGTGCGGATCGAGACCGGCGGCGGCGAAGCGGACGAGGCGACGCTGGACAGCGTGACGCTCAGCGAAGCGGCGCGGCTCCGTGCTGTTCTGCGCGGGGCCGTGCCGTCGGTCGCTGTCGATGCTGCCGCGGAGGGACCGGCGCGCGACGTCGTGTTCGCCATGTCGCCCCGGCGGGTCCTGACGATGGGGATGTTCGGCTTCTCGCTGGTCTGGGTCGGTCTGTTGTTCGCGGGTCTCAACCAGGTCGGCGACGTGATCGGATGGAACTGGATCGATGTCCGCGACTGGGCCGGTGTCGCGCGGCAGGAGGCGATGGCGCTTGCCACGCCGTTGTTCGCGGCGATGGCGGCGGTCGTCGCGGTGCTGGTCGGGGCGATCAGCGGCGTCCTGCGCACCCTGCTGGTCGAACATGGTTTCCGGCTGGAGCGCGAAGGCGATCGGTTGCGTCGGGTCCGGGGCCTGGCCACCCGGACCGAAATCGTGCTGAGCCTGCGCCGCGTCCAGCTGGCGCTGATCGAACGCGGGATGGTCAGCGGGCGGCTGGGCTGGGCCGGGCTGCGGTTGCAGACGCTGGGCGGCAGCGACGATGCCTGCGGACGGCAGAGCGTCGCCCCGTTCGCGCGCGAGGATGAGGTTGCGCGCGTGCTGGCGGCGGCGGGCTATGCCCCGTTCGATCCGCTGCCGCTGCGGCCGGTGGCGTTCGGCCATGTGCTGCGGACCGGGCTGGTCCGGGGCGGATTGCCGCTGATCGGCGTGATCGTCGCCATGGTCTTCCTGCCGCTGGCCGGGCTGGCGCTGTTGCTGGTGCCGATCCCGGTCGTCCTTGCCGTACTGGCCCGGCGGCGGCACCGCTATGCGATTGTTGGCGATACGTTGCAGGTGACGCGCGGCGTGTTGTCGAAACAGGTGTGGATCGTGCCGCTCGCCCGTATCCAGGCGGTGTCGGTGCGGCGGTCGGTGTTGCAGCGGCTGCTCGGGCTGGCGACCGTCCATGTCGATACGGCCGGTGCCAAGGGGTTGGGCCGGCCGAACATCGTCGATGTCGCGATCGACGATGCCGAGCGGCTGGCCGCGACCCTACTCCGCTGACGGGGCGGGAGCCGGATCGCCGGTCCGGCGTACGCCCGAAAGCGGTGGCACCTCGCTCCGCGCGGCGGATGGCGCGGGTGGCGGGGCGGACAGGGCGCGGCGCATGCATGATGCGGCGGGCCGCGAGACGAGCTGACAATTCCACAGCTGTTTCTCGACGCCCGCGCCCCGGTCGCGCAAATAGCTGAACGACATGGTATTGAGCGCGGCCGGCTCCCATGCCAGCCCGGCACGCGCTGGAACGGCGGCGGGATCGCGCCAGCCAAGGAACTTGCACCGCGTCCGCTCGCCACAGGTCGCCTGTGCCAGTGCCGGCCATTTGTCGGGGGTCAAGCTGTCCAACGGCACGAGGAAGGTGACCGGATCGTCGCTGCTCGGGCGCGGCAGCGCAGCGGGCGCGAAGCTGCCGGTCAGCACGCCCGCCTCCTGTTCGACCGCCAGCACTTCGGGCAGTTTGTGCGCAGACGAATAGGGCGCAAGCTGTTCGATCCGCGGCTCGACCGTGCCGACGATCCGGCGGAACGCGCCCGGCGTGCCCCACCATCCTGCCCAGCGGAAGAACAGATGCGTGTCGACCGCCGCGATCTTGTCGAGGCTCGACTGCCAATAGGGAACGACCCAGTCGGTATGGTAATGCGTCGCATAGCCGACCGGCGCATAGACGCTGCCCGCCAGCGCCGCCGCCGCGACCTTGCGCGCGCGGTCCCAGAAGGGCTGCGGATAGACGCGGGCGAGCGCACCGTCGCAGGTGAAGGTGAACTGGCAACCGGTGGTCCGCTCCGATCCCTGAAACACCACGCCGCACACGCTCTTGGGAAAGGCCGGATGGCGCAGCCGGTTGAGCACGACCTGTGCGACCGCGCGCTGCCCCTTCGCATCGTCGCCCGCTTCGTAGAGGACGGCGGCGGCAAGGCAGTCGGTCGCGCGGGTGCGGTTGTCGAGGTCACCGGCAAAGCGGAACGGCCGCGCCGCCGGGTTGGGACCAGTGACGAACGGCACCGTCGCATTGAAGGCGCGCGCGTCGTCCGGCTCCAGCGCACGATATTCGATCGGTTCGACCGGGGGAGGGGGCGCTTCGGGCGACGACGCTGTCACCTGTCGCCGTTGCTCGTTCTGCTCGGCAGCGGCGTGGATCGGCGGGGTCGATCGGATCAAAATCGCGGGCACGGCGACCGCCGCGACCGACAGCGCCACGAGGACGCCGTCGATCGCGATCGATCCGCTGCCGATCCTGTGCCGTTCGACCACCGCCGCGTCGCTCATTGTTCGGGCAGGAAGTCGGGGACCGACAGATAGCGTTCGCCGGTGTCGTAGTTGAAGCCGAGCACGCGGACGCCGTCGGGCAGGTCGGGCAGCTTCTGCAGGATCGCGGCCAGCGTCGCCCCGGACGAAATGCCGACCAGCATGCCTTCCTCACGCGCCGAGCGCCGCGCCATGTCCTTCGCCACGCCGGCATCGACCTTGATGACGCCATCGATCGCGCGGGTGTGGAGGTTGGCGGGGACGAAGCCCGCACCGATGCCCTGGATCGGGTGCGGACCCGGCTGCCCACCCGAAATGACCGGGGAAAGGTCGGGCTCGACCGCATAGACCTTCAGGTTCGGCCACTGCGCCTTCAGCGTCTCGGCGACGCCGGTAATATGGCCGCCGGTGCCGACGCCGGTGATGATGACGTCGATCGGCGCATCGGCGAAGTCGCTCAGGATTTCCTGTGCGGTCGTGCGCACATGGACGTCGATGTTCGCAGGATTTTCGAACTGCTGCGGGATCCACGCATCGGGTGTTTCGGCGGCGAGTTCATGTGCCCGCTCGATCGCGCCCTTCATCCCCTTTTCGCGCGGGGTCAGATCGAAGGTCGCGCCGTAAGCCAGCATCAGGCGGCGGCGCTCGATGCTCATGCTCTCGGGCATGACGAGGATCAGCTTGTACCCCTTGACCGCCGCGACCATCGCGAGGCCGACGCCGGTGTTACCGCTGGTCGGTTCGATGATCGTGCCGCCGGCTTTCAGGTCGCCCGACGCCTCGGCCGCCTCGATCATGGCCAGCGCGATGCGGTCCTTGATCGACCCGCCGGGATTCGACCGTTCGGACTTGATCCAGACCTCGGCATCGCCGAACAGCCGCTTGACGCGGATATGCGGTGTATTCCCGATCGTTTGCAGGATGGTATCGGCCTTCATGGCTGGGTCTCCTTAGCCGTGACTTCGAGATCTTTGGGGGGCGTGAAGCTACGCGCGGCGCGCAGTTCGGGGAAGAGCTTCGACCAGAGCATGGTGACGCCGATCGCCAGCACGCCGCCGCCCGCCACGGCCACGACCGGCCCGACCAGCGCGGCGAGGAAGCCCGAGCGTGCCTCGCCCAGTTCGTTCGAACCCGATACGAACAGCGTCGACACCGCACCGACCCGCCCGCGCATCGCATCCGGCGTATGCAGCTGGATTAGCGACTGGCGGACATAGACCGACACCATGTCGGTCGCGCCGACCACGAACAACGCGGCCAGCGCCAGCAGTGCGGCAGGGGCGAAGTCGCTGCCGATCGCCGCCTGCCCGAATATCGGGAGCAGCAGCGGCGCGGACAGGCCGAACAACGCGGTCGCCGCACCGAAACCCATCACCGACAACAGCATCTTGGCACCGACATCCTTCGACAGCGGCTTCACCGCGAACACCGCCGCCACGACCACCGCGCCCAATGCCGGCGCGGCGCGAAGATGGCCGAGGCCGTCGGCGCCAATCTGCAGGATGTCGCGGGCATAGATCGGCAGCATCGCCGTCGCGCCGCCGAGTAGCACCGCGAACAGGTCTAGCGAGATTGCCCCGAACACCAGCCGGTTGCGCCGGACATAGGACAGTCCGTCGAGCATCTGCCGCCAGGGATTGGCCTTGCCCGCGATCACCGCACGCGGGATCGGCGGGATCAGGAACAGCATTGCCAGCCCGAACAGGAACAGCCCGGCCGACACCGCATAGGGGACGTAATGGCCCGCGGCGTACAGATAACCGCCCATCGCTGGGCCCAGCACCGATCCGCCCTGCCATGCGATCGAACTCATCGCGATCGCGGTCGGCAGCACGGTGGCGGGGACAAGATTGGGGGCGAGTGCCTGCAACGCCGGACCGGCAAAGGCGCGCGCGACGCCCAGCATCGCCGCGACGAAGAACAGCCACGGCAGGGTGATGCCGCCGCTATAGGTCAGCCAGGCGAGCAGCAGCGCGCAGCTTCCCTCCAGTGCCACCGATCCGCGCGCGATCCAGCGCCGGTCGATCCGGTCGGCGATCCAACCCGCTACCAATGACAGGACAAGCAGCGGCAAAAACTGCGCCACGCCGATCAGCCCCAGCTGAAACGCCGATTGCCGGATCGTCATCGTCTCGCGCGCGATGTCGTACACCTGCCAGCCGATGACGACGACCATCGCGATCTGCGCCAGCGTGTTCGACAGCCGGGCGAGGAAATAGGCGCGGAACGCCGGAATGGCGAAGGGGTGCGGGGACGCGGACATGGGGTGGGGGTTTAGGTCCGCTGTTGGGCCGGGGCAATGCAGATCGGCTTGGGGGGTATTGGTTTGGGCTTTGGCGGCGTCATCCCGGCCTGCGCCGGGATGACGCCGGTCGTTACCGCCGCCCGAGGAACGACAGCAGGTCGTCGGTCAGCCGGTCGCTCTCGGTCGCGAACAACCCATGTGGCGCGCCGTCATATTCGATCAGTTCGGCATTCGGCAGCGCGTTCGCCAGTGCGCGGCCGGTCGCGTCGATCGGCACGGTCTGGTCCGAGGTGCCATGGATGATGAGTGTCGGCACGGTGATCGACGGCAGGTCGGGGCGGAAGTCGGTGGTTCCGAACGACTCGGCACAGGCCAGCGTCGGCTTCAGCCCCGCGAGCATCGCCGTATTCCACGACAGGTCGAGCACCTCCTCACTCACCGGGCTGGTAATGAAGCCCACGCCGTAGAACTGGTCGAAGAAGGTACGGAAGAATTTCGGGCGATCCGCCTTGATATTGTCGGCTATCTCCTGAAGCTGATCCTGCGGCACGCCGTCGGGATTGTCCTCGGTCTGGAGCATGTAGGGCACGACCGAACCGATGAAGCCGACCCGGCTGACGCCCTTGCCGCCATGGCGCGACATGTAGCGCGCGACCTCGCCCCCGCCCATCGAGAAGCCGATCAGCGCCGCATCGTCGCTGACGCCGCTTTCGGCCATCACATCGGCCAGATCGTCGGAAAGGCTGTCATAGTCATAGCCCGACCATGGCTGATCCGACCGCCCGAATCCGCGCCGGTCATAGGCGATGACCCGATATCCGGCATCGGCGAGCGCCATCGCCTGCGGGTCCCAGCTATCGGCCGACAGCGGCCAGCCATGGATCAGGACGACCGGGCGACCCTGTCCCCAGTCCTTTACGAACAGGTTGGTACCGTCGCGGGTCTTCACATAGGGCATCGATCGATCCTTGTCCGGGAATTGCCCGACCTGAACGACCGACATGCGCGGGGGTTGCCTGTCGCTCCGCCTTCGTACGCCGCGTCAATCCCGCGGAACGATGCCAAGCACCGGGGGCGCAGGCCGGCCGCGCTCCGCATCCTGCAACATAATCGAGTAGCGCTCCGCCATTTCGCGATGGACGCGCCGCACCTCCGGAAGCAACGCGCTGTCCGCACGCGTCCGGGCTTCATCCAGCCGGCGGCGGTAATATTCGGTATTGTTGATCGTCGACATCGGAACCTCCTGACGGTCCGCAGTTTGCCGGCCGAACAATATACCAAGCTGAAAATCGGGTCGCTGACATACGTTAAGCACGGCTTCACGATGCAGTCGAAACGTCAGCCCGGCGTCACGAAACTGTCGAGCACCCGTTTCTGTCCGGCGGTCTCGAACTGTACTTCCAGCTTGTTGCCCTCGATCGTCTCGATCGTGCCGTAGCCGAATTTTTGATGGAACACCCGCTGCCCGGTCGACAGATCGCTGCGCCCTTTATTGCCGAGGCTGATCGCGCTCGCGCGCGCCTCGACCACCCGCGACGGGGTGGTGGTGAAGCTCGACCCCTGCGACGCGGCGCGCTGCCAGCCCGGACCGCGCCCCGTCCCGCGCGCGACATCGGCGAACGGGTCGGCGCGCTCGCTCCAATTGGCACGCCACAGGCTTTCGCCACCCGCCATGGTGGTTTCCGTCTCGATATGCTCGGGCGGAAGTTCGCTGACGAAGCGTGACGGCAGTGACGAATTCCACTGACCATAGATGCGGCGATTGGCGGCATGGAACACCACTGCCAGCCGCCGCGCGCGGGTGATCGCGACATAGGCGAGGCGGCGTTCCTCCTCGAGGCTCGCCGTGCCGCCTTCATCGAGCGAACGCTGCGACGGGAACAGCCCTTCCTCCCAGCCGACGCAAAATACCGTGTCGAATTCCAGCCCCTTGGCGGCATGGATGGTCATGATCGTGACCTTCGGCTCCTCCGCCGACGCCTCATTGTCCATAACCAGCGAGACATGTTCGAGGAACGCACCGAGCGACTCATATTCCTCCATCGCCCGTACGAGTTCGGTGAGGTTCTCCAGCCGCCCGGCGGCCTCGGCGGTCTTTTCCGCCTGATACATGGCGGTATAGCCGCTTTCGTCGAGCAACTGCCGCGCGAGTTCGGCATGGGGCAGGCTCTGCGCCATGTCGCGCCACCGCGCGAAGTCGCCGACCAGCCGCCCCAGCGACTTGCGCGCCGCGCCGGTCAGTTCGTCGGTGTCGAGGATGCGCGCGGCGGCGGTCATCAACGAAGAGCCGGTGGCGCGGGCATAGCGGTGGACGGTCTGCACCGCCTTGTCGCCCAGTCCCCGCTTGGGCACATTGACGATCCGTTCGAAGGCGAGATCGTCAGCCGGCTGGTTGACGACGCGCAAATAGGCGAGCGCATCGCGGATTTCGGCGCGTTCGTAGAAGCGGAAGCCACCGACGATCCGGTACGGCATGCCGATGCCGATAAAGCGTTCTTCGAACTCGCGCGTCTGGTGCTGCGCGCGGACGAGGATCGCGAACTGGTCGAGATTCCTGCCGTCGCGTTGCCCGCGTTCGATCATCTCGCCGACGCGGCGCGCTTCTTCGGGGCCGTCCCACACGCCGATGACGCGGACCTTCTCGCCGACATCGGTTTCGGTCCACAGCGTCTTGCCCAGCCGCCCGCCATTATGCGCGATCACGCCCGATGCCGCGCCCAGGATATGCGGGGTCGACCGGTAATTCTGTTCCAGCCGCACGATCTTCGCGCCCGGAAAGTCGCGTTCGAAGCGCAGGATATTTTCGACCTGCGCACCCCGCCACGAATAGATCGACTGGTCGTCGTCGCCGACGCAGCACAGGTTGCGGCGTTCCTGCGCCAGCAACCGCAGCCACAGATACTGGACGCTGTTCGTGTCCTGATATTCATCGACCATGATGTAGCGGAAACGCTGCTGATACTGAGCCAGCACCTCGCGATGGGTGCGCAGGATCGTCAGCACATGCAGCAACAGGTCGCCGAAGTCGCAGGCATTCACCGCCTTCAACCGGTCCTGATATTGCTGGTACAATTCGCCGCCGCGCCCATTGGCGAAGCGTTCGCTTTCCCCGGCATCGACATCGGCCGGGACCATCCCCTTGTTCTTCCAACCGTCGATCAACCCGGCCAGGCTGCGCGCCGGCCAGCGTTTTTCGTCGAGGTTCGCGGCGACGATCAACTGCTTGAGCAGCCGCAACTGGTCGTCGGTATCGAGGATGGTGAAGTTGGATTGCAGCCCGACCAGTTCGGCATGCCGCCGCAGCATCTTGGCACCGATCGCGTGGAAAGTGCCGAGCCACGGCATCCCCTCCACCATGTCGCCGACCAGCCGCCCGACACGCTCGCGCATCTCGCGTGCGGCCTTGTTGGTGAAGGTCACCGACAGGATTTCGGATGGATACGCCTTGCGGGTATAGAGCAGATGCGCCAGCCGCGCGGTCAGCGCCGCGGTCTTGCCGGTGCCCGCGCCCGCCAGCACCAGCACCGGGCCGTCGGTGGTCAGCACCGCATCACGCTGCGGTTCGTTCAGCCCGCGCAGATAGGGCGGATCGGCAGGAGTGGGAACAAGCGACATTGCCGAACAGGTAGGGAACGAAACGTAAAGCGACAAGCAAGATAATTGTTTCGAAACCGTCATCGTCCTGCCATCGACGGTTCGCTGCGTTGCAATAATTCCGGCCTATCAGCGCGTTGCCGGCGGACGGCGGCGTCCGATACACGGGCGACCGCTGCCGCGACGGGCACCGAATTCGCAGGAGCTACCATCATGACCATCCGTATCGTCGCCCTTGCGGCGACCGCTTTCGCGTGTCTGTCGTCCGTTGCCCATGCCGAAGTGCGCGAACCTGTCTCGGTCCGCGTGTCCTATGCCGGACTGGACCTGACCAAGGTCGACGACCGTCGCATTCTCGACGCGCGTATCGACCGTGCGTCGCTCAAGGCATGTCGCTCGACCGCGTTCGGTCTGCGCCGGATCGCCGACGAAAACCGCTGCCGTGCCGAAATGCACCGCGACGGCCAGGTCCGGGTCGCGCAGTTGCAGCCGGTGACGGTCGCCAGCGCGAAGTAAACCGGGCGGTTCGCCACCCCGGCCCCCGCGCCGGGGGTGGCGACACCAATAGTTGCGTACTGGTGCGTATCGGGGAAACCTTCTTGCGCAACGGTGCCAAATCGTTAGGCGGGGGCATGATCCGTCCCCATCCCATGTTGGCCCACCGCCGCATCCTGATCGCCAGCTTGATCGGCACTTCGGTCGAATTCTACGACTTCTATATCTACGCGACCGCGGCGACCCTCGTCTTCGGATCGCTGTTCTTTCCGTCCGAAAGTGCGTCCGCACAGTTGATGGCCAGCTATCTGTCGATCGGTCTTGCCTTTGTCGCTCGGCCGCTCGGCGCGGTGGTGTTCGGCCATTTCGGCGACCGGCTCGGCCGCAAGTCGACGCTGGTTGCATCGTTGATGCTGATGGGCGGATCGACCCTGCTGATCGCGTTCCTGCCCACCTATGCGCAGGTCGGCTGGGTCGCGCCGCTGCTGCTGTGCACGTTGCGGTTCGCGCAGGGGCTGGGGCTGGGCGGCGAATGGGGCGGGGCGGCATTGCTCGCGGTCGAGAATGCGCCGCCCGGCTGGCGCGGACGGTTCGGCATGGTTCCGCAACTCGGCGCGCCGGTCGGCTTCATCGCCGCCAACGGGCTGTTCCTGCTGCTCGGCCTGACCCTGTCCGAGGCCGATTTTCTTGCCTGGGGCTGGCGCCTGCCGTTCCTGTTTAGCGTCGCGCTGGTCGGGCTGGGTCTCTGGGTCCGGGTGAAGCTCACCGAAACCCCCGCTTTTGCGCAGGCGCTGGCGCATGAGGCTCCGCCCAGCGTTCCGATCGCCGAACTGGCCGGCAGCCATTTGCGCGCGACCCTAGCCGGCACCTTCGGCGTGATCGCCTGTTTCGCGCTCTATTACATCGCGACGACCTTCGTGCTCGGCTACGGCACCACCACGCTCGGCTATCCGCGCGGCGCGTTCCTGCAGACCCAGTTGGTCGCGATCCTGTTCATGGCGCTGGGCATCGCGCTCGCCGGCTGGCTGTCCGATCGCTTGACGCCGACGCGGGTTTTGGCAGGCGGTTGTATCGGCGTGGTGCTGGCGGGCGGCCTGCTCGGACCGATGATCGGCGGCGGATCGCTGTTCGTCATCGGCGCGTGGCTGTCGTTCGCGCTGCTGATGATGGGCTTCGTCTATGGCCCGCTCGGCGCGTGGCTGCCCGTGCTGTTCCCGGCGCGCGTGCGCTATACCGGTGCGTCGATGGGGTTCAATATCGGCGGCGTCATCGGCGGCGGGCTGACCCCCAGTATCGCGCAGGCTTTGTCGATCGATTATGGCCTGTGGTCGGTCGGCATGGTGCTGGCCGGGGCAGGGGTGGCCAGCCTGATCGGCCTCACCCTCGTCCCGCGCGCCCGCTGACGTCAGCCAGCCCGGCTGACTCGGCTCGGTTCGGCGTTCGGTTCGACGCCGACCGGATCGGGTACCGGCAGGATGCGGTTGCGCCCGGCATCCTTGGCGGCATAGGCGGCGCGATCGGCACGCTCCAGCAGGCTGTCGATCGTGTCCGCCGGCTCCAGCACCGCCAGCCCGGCGCTGATCGTCACCGCCGGCAGATGCGAGGAGGTTTCCGACAACGCCGTCCGCACAGTCTGCGCGCTCAGCCACGCCCCGCGCAGCGTCGTGCGTTCGAGCAGCGCGACGAATTCCTCCCCGCCCAGCCGGCCGACCGCCGCGCTCGCGGGCAGGCGATCGGCAAGGATCCGGGCAAAGGCACGCAGCACCGCGTCGCCGGTGGCATGGCCGTAATTGTCGTTGACCCGCTTGAAATGGTCGAGGTCGAACAGGATCGCTGCCAATGGTTGCGCGCGTGCGCGGGCATCGGCCGTCATCGCCCGTGCGCGCCGGTCGAACCCGCGGCGGTTGGCGATGCCGGTGAGCGGATCGGTCTCCGATTCGGCGATCGTCCGTCCCATTGCCGCCTGCACGACCAGCAACAGGACCAGCAACCCGACGGTCACGATCAGCATCCCGCCGACCGATTGCGACAGCAAGGCATAGCTGCTCGCGGCATAGGCGATCGCCGTCGCCCCCGATCCGAACGCCGCGGCGAACAGCGGCTTGATGATGAAATAGGTCGTCATCAGCGCCAGCGCGATGCCCAGCGCCAGCCATAGCGGGTCGCGCCGCCGCCGCACCGCGTCGACCGCGATGACCGTCGCCAGCGCCGATCCGACCATGAAGGGCGACTGGAACGCCAGCTCATACCACAGCTCGTTGCGCGGACCGTCCCAGATCGCCGCCCGCAGCAGCGCGCCGCACAGGATCAGCAGCGCGACCGCCCCCCAAGGCCGCCGCCGCCCCGCCATCGGTGCCAGCCCCAGCAGCAGCATCGCTATGCTGACGAGGAACGATCCGTAGCTGAGCATCATGAACGGCGTCGTGAATGGTGTCAGCCGGACGCCCAGCTCGCTGAGCGGCGTCATCCCACCGATCAGATAGGTCAGCGCGAAATAGGTGACATAACGCTGTCCCGGATAAGACAGGCGGATGATCGCGAACGTTACCGCGAACAGACCGGCGACGACCGCATTGACGATCAGGGCGTAGACCGCACTATCCATCCTTGCTTGTCCGGTATCCGTCTTTGCCGCGTCTGCAAGCGATCTTCGCCGCGAACGCGCCGGTCCGTCAATCCCCGTCGTTCATAGCAAGTCGCAATAGCGTTATCTTGGCCTTGCCATAGACACGCTCGGCATCGACCGTGAAGCGGGGCAGGTCGATCGGCTCGGCCTTGGCGGTTTCGATGCTGACCCAGGTCGCCGGCCCGATCCAGCCGAGCCGCGCCAGCTTGTCCGCCGCCACCGCGCCGGCGCCGCTGCCATAGGGCGGGTCCATCATCACCACGTCGAGCGGACGCGGGGCGGGGCCCAGCGCCAGCACCGAGGTCGCGCGCACGTCGCCGCCCGCCGCGTCGAGCTTGGTCAGATTGGCGCGCAGCGCGTCGAGCGCCGCCCGGTCCTGTTCGACGAACAGACATGTCGCGGCACCGCGCGACAATGCCTCGATCCCCAGCGCCCCCGATCCGGCGAACAGATCGGCGACCGCCAGTTCGTTGAAGCTGCCGACCCGGCTGGCCAGCATCGAGAACAGCGCCTCGCGCGTGCGATCGGCGGTGGGACGGGTCGCATCGCCCTTCGGCGCGACGATCGGCCGGCCGCGCCACATGCCCGAAATGACCCGCATCAGCGCTTGCCCCCGCCCGGACGGCCGCCCTTGGGCTTGCCCTTGGCGGGCTTGTTCGACGGCGTGGCCTTGGCCCAGCCGGTCGGCTTGCGCTTCGGCCGGTCGACGAAACTCGCCCGGTCGGCATCGGCCGCCTGTTCGCGCGTCATCCGCTTTTCGACCGGACCGCGTGGGGCCTCGCTGCGCTCGACGCGGGGTTTGCGGGCGACCCCGTCATAGCCCGGCCGATCGGCATGGGCGGCGGCACGGCGCGTGCGGGCATTGTCGGGCCGTTCGCCATAGGCCCGTCGGTCGCCCAGTCCCGGCTGACGCCGTTCGGCGGGCGTCTGCCCCGCCTGCGTCAGCGGATCGAAGCCATCGCGCCGTTCGACCGGGCGTTCGGTCGCATGGGTGCGCGGACCGACCCGGCGCTGGTCCGGGCTGCGCGACCGATCGCCGAAGCCGACGCGTTCCGGCCGCGCCCCGAAGTTGCGCCGTTCGCCATCGCCCTGTGGCCGCGCCCCGAAGCTGCGCCGTTCGCCATCGCCCTGTGGCCGTGAGCCGAAGCTGCGCCGTTCGCCATCGCCTTGCGGACGTCCGCCGAAGCTGCGCCGCTCGCCGTCCCCCTGCGGCCGGCCCGGACCGTCGCGGTCGGGACGGCGGCCGCTGAAGCCCGACCGTTGCCCGTCGCGTTCGGTCCGGGGTCGCCGTTCGTCGAAGCGCGCCGCCACCGGTTCGGGACGCGGCAACGGCGTCGCGCGCTTCCATGCCTTCAGTGCCGCCGGATCGGCGCCTTCGGGGGTCGGCTTGCTGGTCGGCTTGTTGGCTAGCGTCTTGCGGAACGCGACCAGCTCATGCTGCTTGATCTCGTCCACCTCGCCCTCGGGGAGGTCCTCGAGGAAGAAGGGGCCGTAGCGCGTACGGATCAGCCGCGACACCTTCAGCCCCAGATGTTCGAGGACGCGGCGAACCTCGCGGTTCTTGCCCTCGGTCAGCGTCATCTCGATCCAGGTATTGGTGCCGGTGCGCCGTTCGAGATTGGCGTTGATCGGGCCATAGCGCACGCCCTCGATCTCGATGCCCATCATCAGTTCTTCGAGCGTCTGCTGGCTGATCTCACCATAGGCGCGCGCGCGATAGGTCCGCTCGACCCCGGTCGCCGGCAGTTCCAGACGGCGCTTCAATTCGCCGTCGGTGGTCATCAGCAACAACCCCTCGGTATTCAGATCGAGCCGCCCGACCGGGATCAGCCGCGGCAACCCCTTGGGCAGCCGGTCGTAGATCGTCTCGCGCCCGGCGCCGTCGCGCTCGGCGGTCAATGTGCCGGCGGGCTTGTGGAAGCGGAACAGGCGGGTCGGTTCGGGCGCGGCGACCGGCGCTCCGTCGACAGTCACGCCCTTCAGATTGGGCAGGATGGTCGCGGGCGTTTCGAGGACGACGCCGTCCAGCGCGACGCGCCCGGCGGCGATCATGCGTTCGATGTCGCGGCGCGATGCGACGCCGGCACGCGCCAGCAGCTTGGCGATTCGCTGGCCTTCACGGGGGGAATCGGTCGTGGATTCGGGTGGGGTAACGATGGTCAGGGTATCCGTTTGCGGCGATGTGACGAAAGTTTCAGCCGAAGCGGTTCCTTCGTCGCCTTCGCGAGTTTGTGCGTTCGTATAAGCTGTAAGCATCCCGGTGGAAAGCGAGTGGGGCAATGTTGTTCGGGCGCAAGAAGCGGCACATCAACCGGATCCTGGTCGTCGAGGACGAACCCCTGGTCGCGTTCGACACCGAACATTTCCTGGGGGCCTCGGGTTTCGAGATCGCGGCGACGGTCGACACCGTGGCGGGCGCATTGGCGACGCTCGAATCCGGTTGCGACCTCGACCTCGTGCTGGTGGACATCAACCTGTCCGACGGCAGCGGGCTGGACGTGGCGCGATCGGCGCATGAACGCGGCATGCCGGTGTTGCTGGTCACCGGTGCCTGTCCGCAGGAGGCGCAGGTCTTCGCCGCCGGATGCCTCAGCAAACCCTATCCGCAAAAGGATCTGCTGAGCGCGATCGACGCGATCGACGCGGTGATCGGCGGCGCGAAACTGCCGCGCCGGTTGCCGAGCGGGTTCAACCTGTTCCGCACGGCGGCGTAGCCTAGCTCTCCCGCGCACCCCGTTCGGTTCGAGCAGCTTCGAGCCTGTCGAGAAGCGTCCGTCGAGAACGCCGGTCCACGGGCAGCCCGTTCTCGATACGCGCTCTCGACAAGCTTGACCGCTACTTGAACCGAACGGATTGGATTGGGGGAGGGCACCGCCCACCACCTTGCCGCCACCGCCAACCCCTTCTACGGTCCGCCCCCTTCCTGGAGGACTTGCATGACCGAAGCCGCGCCCAAGGGGCTGGCGCTGATCCATATGGGGCTGGGCAATCGCAAGACGGCGGCGATGTTCGCCTTCGGTCTGGCGGCCGGGCTGCCCTTCACCCTGTTGCTTGGCACGCTCAACGCGTGGCTGGCGGAGGCGAAGATCAACCTCGCGACCATCGGGCTGTTGTCGTGGATCGGGCTGATCGCGGCGTTCAAGTTCCTGTGGTCGCCGGTCGTCGACCGGCTGCGCCTACCGCTGCTCGAACGCTTCGGACGGCGAAAGTCGTGGCTGCTGCTGTGTCAGGCGGTGCTGGTCGCGACCTTCCTGACCCTGTCGGTCAGCGATCCGGCGACCGCCATCGGCTGGTTCGCGCTGGTCGCGGTGATCGGCGCATTCGCGGCGGCGACGCAGGATACGGTGATCGACGCCTGGCGGATCGACGTCGCCGACGAACGCGCGACGCTCGGCATCCTGTCGTCGATCTACCAGCTGGGCTATCGCATCGCGACGCTGATCGGCGGGGCGCTGGCGCTGGTGCTGGCCGATGCGATCACCTGGCCGCTGGTCTATGCGGTGATGGGCGCGTTGATGGCGGCGCTGCTAATCGCGACGCTGTTCGCGCCCGACACACCGCGCCCGGTCATCGAACGGGTGGTCGGCGGCGCGGTAGGCCCAAGCACCTGCGACAAGCGCACCGGCCTGCTCATCGTCGGCCTGTGCTGGGGCTGGGCGATCGTCACCATCGGCGCGTTCATGGTCCGCGTCCTGAACGTCGCGCCCGGCGAAACCCCGCCCAGCGTCGGCGACTTCACCCGGCTGACCGGACCATGGATCATCGTCGTCACCGTCGTCGTGCCCGCGCTGGTCGCGGCATGGCTCAACCGGCAGGCGCAACTGGCGGAATGGCTCGGCTGGAACCGCGACGGGGCTGCGGCACCGACGCCCGGCGTCATCGAACACGGCTATCGCGCACTCATCCTGCCGCTGTCCGAACTGGTCGGGCGGCTAGGGTTCGGCGCGATCATCGTCCTCGGGCTGATCCTCAGCTACCGGCTGTGCGATTCGATCTGGGGGCCGTTCGCCTATCCCTTCTATCTCGAGGAGTTGCAGTACACGAATGCTGAGGTCGCCTTCGCGTCCAAGATCTTCGGCGTCGGCATGACCATCCTCGGCGTGTCGCTGGGTGGCATATCGTTCGCGATGCTGGGACGGATGCCGACGCTACTGATCGGCGCGATCGTCGCGGCGGCGAGCAACCTGCTCTATGCCGATCTGGCATCCGGATCGCCGGTCATCGACGCCGTGGCCGGGGCGACCGGCTTGCTCAACCTCGGCGTCGATGCGCGGATGATGCGGCTGATGATCGCGATCTCGGGCGAGAATATCGCGGGCGGTTTGGCCGGCGCGGCGTTCGTCGCCTATCTCTCCTCGATCGCGAGCAAGGAACATAGCGCGGTCCAATATGCGCTGCTGTCGTCGCTGACGCTGCTAGTCGGCTCGCTCGGCCGGGCAGGGCTCGGCGAGGCGGTCGAACGGATGGGCTATGCCCCGGTCTTCCGCTTCACCGCCGCTTTGGGGCTGGTCGCCATAGTGTTCGTGCTGCTCGAATGGGTGCGGTGGCGGCGCGAGTTGAAGAAGGGTTGATTCACGCGGAGGCGCGGAGGCGCAGAGGGGGTACTCGCTCGGGTGCCGCCTGTCAGGCGAAGCCTTTATCTGTTGTCGGCCGTGATAGGAAAGCCGCTGTCGCGGCGGGCGCAACATTTCTGCGCCTCCGCGCCTTTGCGCGAACAACCTACTTCTTCTTCCTCCGTGTCTCCGTGCCTCCGCGAGAACCCAACCGCTAAAACGGCACCTCGTCATTCGCGGAAAGCACGGTGCCGGCCAGATACAGCGACCCCGCGATCAGCACCCCCTCCGGCTTCGACCGTGCCAGCAGATCGAGCGCAGCCGCCGGATCGGTCGCGACATCGGCGGTCAGCCCCAGCCCCCGCGCCTGCCGCGCCAGTTCGGCCGGCGGATGGTGCGCATGGCCCGGCACCGGAACCGCGACGACGTGGTCGACCACCCCGGCCAGATGCCGCAACACCGCGCTTGCATCCTTGTTGGCCAGCATGCCGAGCACCAGCGCCGAACGTTCGCCGCGCGTGATCCGGGGCCAGCCCCGCGCCACTTCGATCGCGGCGGATTCGTTGTGCGCCCCGTCGAGCCACACGCCATGGCGCGGATTCACCCGCCCGGTCAGCGGCCCGCCGGCGCGTAGCCGCTGCATCCGCGCCGGCCAGCGCGCGGTGCCGGCGGCGGTGCGGATCGCCGCGTCCGACGCCGGCACCGCCGACTGATGCCGCAACATCGCCGCCGCCAGCGCTAGATTGTCGCGCTGATGCACCCCCGCCAGCGCCGGTTCGGGCAGGTCGAGCGTCCCCATCGCATCGCGATACCGTCCGTCGACTACGTCCCAAGCCGATCCCCGCGCGATCAGCGCCGCCCCCGCCGCGTCGGCCGTCGCCTCGACCCGAGCGGCGATCTCCGGGGGATAGGCGAGGGTGACGACAGGTACGCCCGGCTTAGCGATGCCCGCCTTTTCGCCCGCAATCCCGACCAGCGACGATCCCAGAAACGCCTCATGATCGATGCCGAGCGCCGCGATGCCGCACGCGACGGGCGCGGGCAGGACGTTGGTCGCATCGAGCCGTCCGCCCAGCCCGACCTCGATTACGCACGCATCGGCCGGCGTGCGTGCGAAGGCGAGAAACGCGGCGGCGGTCGTGATCTCGAAGAAGCTTGCCCCGATCCCCTCGGCGGCGTCGAGCACCTCGCCCAGCAGCGCCGCGAGCGACGGATCGTCGATCAGCGTCCCCGCCAGCCGGATACGTTCGTTGAACCGCACCAGATGGGGGCTGGCATAGACATGCACCCTGAGCCCCGCCGCCTCGATCGCCGCGCGCAGATAGGCGCAGGTCGACCCCTTCCCATTGGTCCCCGCGACATGGAACACTGGCGGCAGATATAGATGCGGATCGCCCAGCCGCGCCAACAGCCGGGTGATGCGATCGAGGCCGAGAATATCGGCACCGGGCGACAGCAAGGTCAGCCGGTCGAGCTGCGCCTGCACGGCGGGATCGGTCGAGATGGCGAAATCGGGCATTCCAAATCCTCCCCGGCACGGGGAGGGGGACCATGCGCAGCTTGGTGGAGGCGGGTGACCACCTCCACAACGGTTGCGTTTCGCCGCCATCCCCCTCCACCACCGCTACGCGGCGGTCCCCCTCCCCGCAGAGCGGGGAGGAATTGGCCGTTACGCCGCTTCCTTGCGCCCCAGAAACTCGATCAACTGCGCCAGTTCGGCCGGCAGATCACGCCGATGCGTCACGCGGTCGATCAGGCCGTGGTCGCGATAATATTCGCTGGTCTGGAAATCCTCCGGCAGCTTCTCGCGGATCGTGCTTTCGATCACGCGCCGTCCGGTGAACGCCAGCGTCGCCTTCGGCTCGGCGATCTGCACGTCGCCCAGCATCGCATAGGCCGCCATCACCCCGCCCGAGGTCGGGTCGGTCAGCACCACCAGATAGGGCAGGCCGGCATCGTGCAGCATCTCGATCGCGACCGTCGTGCGCGGCATCTGCATCAGGCTGAGAATGCCCTCCTGCATCCGCGCGCCGCCGCTGGCGGTAAACACGATATAGGGCACGCCGCGCGCGATCGCGGCCTCGACTCCGGCAATGAACGCCTCGCCGACGAACTGGCCCATCGACCCGCCCATGAACGCGAAATTCTGCACGCCGATCACGCAACCCCGCCCGGCGATGGTGCCATAGGCGTTCTGATAGGCGTCCTGTTCGCCGGTATCGGTCCGCGCCGCCTTCAGCCGGTCGACATAGCGCTTGCTGTCGCGGAACTTCAGCGGGTCTTCGGCGACCTTCGGGTTCGGCAGGATCTCGACGCTGCCGTCATCGAACAGCTGCTGGAACCGCTCTTTCGGCCCGATGCGGCCATGATGGTCGCATTGCGGGCAGACGTGCAGATTCTCTTCCCACTCCTTGTTGAAGATCATCTGCCCGCACCCCTTGCACTTGTGCCAGAGATGGTCAGTCGTTTCCTTGCGCGCGACGAAGGGCAGGGCGTTGCGGACGCGGTTGAGCCAGCTCATGCGGGTTCCTTGCTCGCCGTCGCGATCGCCGCGGCGAGGCTTTCGATATAGGATTGGACGGGGGCGGCGGCGCGTTGCCCATGCTGCGCGACGATCTCGACGATCGCCGATCCGACGACGACGCCATCGGCGACGCGGGCGATATTGGCCGCCTGTTCGGGGGTGCGCACGCCGAAGCCGACCGCGATCGGCAGGTCGGTCGCGGCCTTCAATCGGGCGACGGCATCGTCGATCGACGCCTGCACCGCTTGCTGCTTGCCGGTGATCCCCGCGACCGAGACGTAATAGAGAAAGCCGCCGGCCCCCGCCAGCACGCGCGGCAGCCGGGCGGCGTCGGTCGTCGGCGTGGCCAGCCGGATCGCGGCGACATCCTGCGCGCGCAACTGTTCGCCCAGGCTGTCGTCTTCCTCGGGCGGGATGTCGACGCAGATCACGCCATCGACTCCGGCGGCGGCGCAGCTCTGCGCGAACCAGTCGGCCCCGCGCCGGACCATGGGGTTGGCATAGCCCATCAGCACCAGCGGCACGTCGGGGTGGCGTTCGCGAAAGCCCGCTGCGATGCGCAGCACATCGGCGGTCCGCGTTCCCGCCGCCAGCGAACGGATGTTCGCCGACTGGATGGCGGGACCATCGGCCATCGGATCGGTGAACGGCATGCCTAGTTCGATCACGTCGGCTCCCCCCGCGACCAGCGCGTCGAGGATGGCAGGCGTGGCGTCGGGCGTCGGATCGCCGGCGGTGACGAAGCACACCAGCGCTGGACGGCCCTTCGCAAAGGCAGCGGCAAGGCGGTTCAAAGCCCTCTCCCCTTCAGGGGAGTTGCAGGTCGGTTGTGCCCCCGGCACAACCTCAACAGCGCGGGGCGCTGTTGACCTGCAACTGGTTGGGAGAGGGGATGAGTCACGATACTTTCCAACAAGCGCAACACGCCTTCCAAATTATGCATCACGTCAGCGTTAGCGAACCGCACTACCCGATAGCCGAGTTCGGTCAAATAGGCGCTGCGCGCTTCGCCATACTCGACGGTTTCGCCGTGCAAATGCCCGTCGACCTCGATCACCAGTCTCGGCACGTTACTGGCAAAGTCGGCGATAAACGGCCCGATCACCTTCTGCCGCCGAAACTTCACACCAGCGAACCGCTCAGCTCGCAACGCGAACCACAGTTTCTGCTCGGCAGGGGTAGGGGCTTTGCGCACGGCCTTCGCCCGTTCGATCAAACCAGCGTCGCGCACTGCCCCTCTCCCAACCCTCTCCCCTGAAGGGGAGAGGGCTTAAATCGAAACCCCCAGCGCGCTCGCGACGGTGAAGATATCCTTGTCCCCGCGGCCGCACAGGTTGGCGAGGATGATCTGGTCGATCCGCATGGTCTTCGCCCGCCGCGCCACTGCCGCAATGGCATGGGCAGGTTCCAGCGCCGGAATAATCCCCTCGGTCCGGCACAGCATCTGGAACGCGTCGAGCGCATCGACATCGGTCGCGCTGTCATATTCGACCCGGCCGATATCGCGCAGCCATGCATGTTCCGGCCCGATCCCGGGATAGTCGAGCCCCGCCGAGATCGAATGCCCCTCGGCGATCTGCCCGTCCTCGTCCTGCAACAAATAGGTCTTGTTGCCATGCAGGATGCCGGGGAACCCGCCGGCCAGCGACGCGGCATGGTCCTTGTCCAGCCCATGGCCCGCCGCCTCGACGCCCAGCATCGCCACGTCGGGATCGTCGAGGAACGGGTGGAACAGCCCGATCGCGTTCGATCCGCCACCGATCGCCGCGACCAGCAGGTCGGGCAGGCGGCTAGTTCGCTCCAGCATCTGCGCGCGCGCCTCGCGGCCGATGATGCTCTGGAAATCGCGGACCAGCTCCGGGTACGGATGCGGCCCGGCGGCGGTGCCGATGATGTAGAAGGTGTCGTGGACGTTCGCGACCCAGTCGCGCAGGCCTTCGTTCATCGCATCCGACAGCGTCGCCGCGCCACTGGTCACCGGCCGCACCTCGGCCCCCAGCAGCTTCATGCGGAACACGTTCGGCTGCTGCCGCTCGACGTCCTTGGCACCCATATAGATGACGCAGGGCAGGCCGAAGCGCGCGCAGACGGCGGCGGTCGCCACGCCATGCTGGCCGGCGCCCGTCTCGGCGATGATCCGCGTCTTGCCCATGCGGATCGCCAGCAGGATCTGGCCGATGCAATTGTTGATCTTGTGCGCGCCGGTATGGTTCAGCTCGTCGCGCTTGAACCACACCTGTGCGCCCATGCCCGGCTCGGCCGAGGCGCGCAGCGTCTCTGACAGCCGTTCGGCATGATAGAGAGGGCTGGGCCGCCCGACATAATGCGTCATCAGGTCGTCGAACTGCGCGGCAAAGGCGGGATCGGCCTTCGCCGCCTTATATTCGCGGTCGAGGTCGAGGATCAGCGGCATCAGCGTCTCGGCGACATAGCGGCCGCCAAAGGCACCGAAATGACCACGATCGTCGGGCTGGGCGCGATAGCTGTTGGGAGCGTTCATAGGGTCGCTCGTTACGCCCGGCGGCGGGCGCTGTCGAGTATCAGCCGCTGGTCACGCTGCGTACGAACGCGGCGATGCGCCCGGCGTCCTTGACCCCCGGCGCGCTTTCCACGCCCGACGACACATCGACCAGCGGCACGCGCGTCACCCGGATCGCCTCGGCGACGTTGCCGGCATCGAGCCCGCCCGACAAGGCCCAGGGCAGCGGATGGACGAAGCCGTCGAGCAGCCCCCAGTCGAACCGCAGCCCCATGCCGCCCGGCAGTGCCGCGCCGGGCGGGGTCTTGGCATCGTACAGCACCCGGTCTGCCGCCCCGACCAGCGTCCGCGCGCCGTCCAGATCGGCCCGCGTCTTGACCGCGACCGCGCCCCAGACGTCCTTGCCGGTCCGCGCCCGGATCGCGGCGATCCGATCGGGCGCGGTCTTGTGGAGCTGGATCGCGTCCAGCCGGGCGGCGGCCAACGCCGCATCGAGCAGCGCGTCGTCGGGATCGACGAACACGCCGACCTTCGCGACCTGTCCCGGCACCTGCCGCGCCAGCCCCGCCGCCGCATCGAACGCCAGATTGCGGGGGGAGGGGGCGAAGAAGACGAAACCGACATGGCTCGCCCCGGCGGTCAGTGCGGCGGCCAGCGTTTCGGGCGTCGACAGGCCGCAAATCTTGATGAGGGTCATGGCTCGCGGCTTAGCGGGCGGGGCGGCGCGGCGATAGGGCGTCGACCCCTGGAAAAATGCGCATGCTATGTCCGCACTACGCGATTGCCGACAATCGATCTCGAATTGCTATGTCGCGGTAAGTAGCTGGAATGGCACGGCCGCAACGGCGACCGGGTCCATCGAAGGCAATGGTATATGGAATCTGCAACGCAATCGGATATCGCGGAACCCGACCTGTTCTATGTCGGGCAGGACTGTGCCGGGCACTGGCTGGTTCAGGACCGGCATCGGCGACTGGAGGGACGTTTCGTCTCGTTTTCGGCGGCGTTGCGCTTCGCGGAGGCGGAGCGGCAAAGCTATCATGCCGGCATCGAACTGGCGACGGTCCCGATGATCCCGATCATTCCGTTCGGACCGGTTGCGGGCGAACCGCGGGAGGCAGCGCATGGCGCGTAACATCGCCCTCCGCGATCCGCGTTGGGATGCGATCGCCGCCACCTTGTCGGGATTGCGCCAGCGCCGCCGCCGGGCGGTGCGGATCGTCGATGCCGATTGCGGGTGCGGAACCCTGCTGCTCGCGGTATTGACCCATGCCCGCGCGCTCGGTTTCACAGCAATCGAAGGCCGGGGCCTCGACCGGTCGCCGGTGCGGATCGGGCGTGCGCGGCGTGCCGCGACGCGGCTGTGCGATCCGGCGATCGGCGTGACGTTCGATGCGGGCGACGCGCTCGGCGCGCTGGTCGACGAAGTCGACGCGCCGGCCGATATCCTGCTGTGTCACACCGCCGTTCCGGGATCGATCATGGCGGCGGCCGGGGACGTCGTGATCGACGATCCGATCCCGTCCGGGCAGGGGGCGGAATGATGCGTCGTCGCGATCTATGCTGGCGCGCCGCGGGCATGGTGCTGATCGTCAACGCCTGTGCGGTCGCGGTCCTGGCTTATGGGTCGGCGTCGGCCCTGTTCGCCCTGCCGGCGGCACTCGCCGGCCTGACGCTGGCGGTACAGGGCAAGCGGGTGATGCAGGCGATCCGGGCCACCCGTCACGGGCATGCCGATACCGCCGCTGCCATCCATCTCGGCCGGCGGCGGCACGGTCGATCCGGTTAATGGCCTATAGCGTAGCCTCGATCGCGCGAGCCGCCTGATCGGGGTTTTCCGCCTGGGTGATCGGCCGTCCGATCACCAGCACCGACGCGCCGCCGTCCAGCGCGGCGCGCGGGGTCACCACCCGCTTCTGGTCGCCGACGGGGCCGTCCGCCGGCCGCACGCCCGGCACGACGAAGAACCCCTGCGGCCACGCCTTCTTCGCCGCCGCGACCTCGGCCCCCGAACATACCACGCCGTCGATGCCGGCGCTCTTCGCCAATTCGGTCAGCCGCACCACCTGCTCGTGCGGATCGGGGGCAAGGCCGATCGACGACAGGTCATGCGCGTCGAGGCTGGTCAGCATCGTCACCGCCACCACCTTGGTCCCGACCGGCGCTGCCGCTTTCGCATCCTCCAGCATCGCTCGGCCCCCGGCGGCGTGGACGGTCAGGATGGCGGGGTCGAGCGGCCCCAGCGCCTGGATCGCCTTTGCCACCGTGTTCGGAATGTCGTGAAATTTTAGGTCGAGAAAGATCGGCAGCCCCAGATCGGCCATCGTCCGCACCCCCGCGCGGCCATTGGCCATGAAGAATTCGAGGCCGAGCTTCAGCCCGCCGACATGGCCACGCACCGCCTGCGCCAGCGTCTTCGCCCGGTCCAGATCGGGGGTGTCGATCGCGACATAGATGGGCGAACGGCTCATAGCGTGGCTCCCGGATTCGTCGTGGGTATCGCCTCGGCGGCGATGACCGGCGCCGTATCCGCCCGGTGCAGATCGGCAAGCGTCCGGTCGGTCGCCGCGATCCGCTGCCGCAGCCGCCAGCGGGTCAGGTGCAGCGCGACGAAGGTCGGCAGGAACCCGGCCAGAAAGGTCACGAGCAGCAGCAGCGGCAGGTTCACATCGGCATAGAGCGTGCCCCACAGCTTCAACGGCACCATCGTCATGTTGTTGAGTGCAAAGGCGACCATCACCCCCACCAGCAATGCCCAGAACAGGGTTTTCAGGAACTGCATCGCTCAGGGAGCCTTCGTCGTTGTCGTCCGCCCTTCCTTACGCCCGTCGCGGCGGCTTTTCCAATAGGCGAAGGGTCAGCCGATTTCGGCGCGGAGTTCGTCGAACAGCGGCTGGATCGCCTGCAACCGCGGCTGTTCCTCGTCGAGGATCGCTGTGAATGCGGCCCGCTTGTGCCGGGTGATCCAGCCGGGCGGCAGGCGGACTTCGGGCGGCAGGGTCGACAGCGCGATGTCGATCATCCGCTCGGCCCCGTGCAGCCGCCCCCACAGATAGTCGTTCTCGCGATAGGACCGGCTGAAGAACGCACCGAAGTTGTTAAAGCGTATCCCTTTCAGCGTCGCCTCCGCGCCGCCCGCCCGGATCGAAGGCGCGTCGTCGGGCGCGATCCGGTCGACCCGCACCGGATCGAATTCGTCCAGCCCTTCGCCGCCCAGCAGCGGCAGCGTGGCGATGTCGAAGAAGGGAAAGCCGAGATAGGCAAGCAGGATCGGCCGCCGGATATCGCGCGAGGTGGCGGACAGCGCCTCCGACATGCGCGCATCGGTCTGCGCGTCGAGCGTCGCGAGGTCCATCGCGTCGGCCATCGCCGTCAGCAGGTCGGCGGGATCGGCGCGCTTGTCCGCCGCCAGCGTCCGCACCGCGGCGAAATGGTCGGCATTCTCGCACGCCAGATAGGGCGTCAGGCTGGCGAAGATCGCCTCGCGCACCGGCGCCAATGCCGCCGCGTCCTGTTCGGGCTCCATCGCCGAAATCGTCCGCACCAGCAGCCGCAACCGCCGGATGCGAAAGGCGAGATCGTGCGCGCGCAGAAACGCGACCGCCTCCGCCGACGCGCCGTCGCCATCGAACCGGACGCCACCGCGTTCCGCGACGACCCCGGCGAAGCCGTCGCGCAACCGCCGTATCCGGTCGGGCGAGGCATCGTCCGCCAGTGTCGCGACGCGTTCGGCCAGTCGGTCCAGCACCTGATCGACCTTGAGCAGTCCATAAGCGGCATGGCCATATCCGGCGCGCTTGACCGCCTGCGCCTGCGCCCGCTGTCGCCAGCCGGCCAGCCGCGCCGGCGTCGGCCAGTCGAGGAACAGCGTATAGCCGAACAGCTGTTCGACCTCCGCCTCCACGCCGCCGCGCAGTTGCTCGACGATCGCCAGCATCCGTTCGATCCGTTCCGACCTTCGCTGGATCGCGTCCAGATTGTCGCGGATCGGCTGTTTGCGCGGCAGTTCGGACAGCGCGCCGAGAATCGTCTGGAAAAAGCCGGGGGGACCGTCATGCGCGGTGCCAATGCCGAATTTGTGGTTGGGGGCGGGGTCGAGATAGACGAAGCGCCGGTCGATCTGCCGCCGCGCCGGGCGTTCGCGCAGCGCATCGATCGCGGGGGCGAAGGGCGCATTGGCCAGCACCGATCCGTCGATCAGTGTCGCCTGCTCCGCCATGCCGACCGCCGACTGGCGCGGCAGCACCCGGCGCAGAAACGCATCGCGTCCCGGCCACTCGACCTTCCGATCTGCCAGTGCCCCATCCAACTCGCCGACCCGGAACGGCGGAAACGCACCGGGAAAGCTCGACGTCGCCCGCGCCGCGAACACCAGTTCTGCCGTATCGGCCAGCCGTTCTCCGCCATGGTCACGGAAGCCGATGACGAGCCGGTGCTCGGTCTCGACCACTTCCGCCGGTGAATTGAGCCGCAGCGTTTCGGGATGCCCCGCGAAATCGGTGACGGTCACGAACAGGTCGAGCGGCTGGCCGGGCGGCAGCAGCCGCGGTCCGGCGGGGGGCGCAGCCATCGCGGCAAAGGCGTCGAGCAGCATGTCGACCATCGCCCGCCCGCCAAAGGGCGGCTCGAACCACCGTGCCCGGACGAACCGGTCGAGCTTGGCGCGCAGTTCGTCGCGCGCGGCGATATCGACGCTCGACGCATCCTCGTCCTCGCGGCCCAACGCCATCCATGCGATCGGTCGCGCCCAGGGGCGCGACAGCGCACTTGCCGGCGCCTGTGCCGGATCGATCAGCGCCTCGATATCCGCGCCGTCGAGCCACAAATCGGTCAGCGGATCGAGCGACTGGCCGGTCGACACTGCCTGCGCCAGAAACACGCCGTTGATTCCGCCCGCGCTCGCCCCGGCGACGATATCGACCAGCACGCGCAGGCGGATACCGGTCAGCGCGGCCAGATCGGTCAGCATCGACTGATACACCGCCGCGCTGCCCGTCAGCGGCTCGCCCGCGTCCTGCACCGCCCGGCTGGCGCGGGCGATGTGCCAGATTTCCTTGACCAGCCCGTGCATATAGACGGCAAGGCTGATCCCCCCGTAGCACACCAGTGCCAGGCGCAGTTCGCGTTCGTGGAGCGGGGGCGGCGCGTCGGTCATGCCGGGGCGAGCGTCGCCCAGATCGGCAGATGGTCCGATGCCTTGCGCGCCGCCGCGCTGTGATGGACGCCGGCATCGACGATCTTCAATTCGCTCGACACCATGATCCGGTCGAGCCGCCCGACCGGGTGGCGCGCGTGAAAGCTGGGGCCGGTCTCGGCAAAGCAATGCGTCCGCCCGAAGTCGCGCAGACACCCCGATCGTGGCGTCCATTCGTTCAGGTCGCCCATCAGCACGCTCGGCAGTTTCGGCGAACAGCCATCGACCTCGCTCAGGATCGCATGTGCCTGTTTGCGTCGCCACAGCCCCGACAGGTCGAGATGCATGCCGACCACGCGCAAGGCTATGCCGTTGGTGGTGACGTCGGCCCGCACCGCACCGCGCGGTTCGAGCGCCGGTATCTCGATCCGCCGCTGCCCGCTGACGCTCGCTTCCTTGCGCACCAACAGGGCATTGCCGTGCCAGCCCATCGATTTGGCGCGGATTGCCAGCGGCACCGCGACCCATGGGCTGTGTTCGTCGAGCAGATGCGCGGGGATCACGCCGGCCCGCTCGCCCAGCCGCCGGTCGCATTCCTGCAACGCGATAATATCGGCATCGATCTCGCGCAGCACCTCCAGCGTCCGCTCGGGCATCCGGCGGCGATCGGTGCCGATCGCCTTGCGCATATTGTAGCTGGCTACTTTTATCATCGCTCGGCACTCAACGTCGCGATACCGTATTTCGTTTCGCAGCCGTTCAGCGCGGCAACCGGATGGTCGCGTTCAATCCGCCGCCGTCGCGGTTTACCAGCGTAATCTCGCCACCGGCATCGCGAACGATCGCCCGTGCCAGCGCCAGTCCCAGCCCGATCCCGCCGGTTTCGCGATTGCGCGACGTTTCCAGCCGGGTGAACGGATCGAACACCGCATCCATCCGGTCGACCGGAATGCCCGGCCCCCGGTCGGCGACGACGATCGCCACCGCCCGCGCGCCCGTTTCGACCCGCACTTCCGCTGCGCCGGCATATTTGATCGCATTCTCGATCAGATTGCGCACCGCCCGTCGCATCAGATTGGGACGCAGGTGCAGCGGTACGCGCGCCGCCTCGACGAAATCGACGTCATGGCCAAGGTCGCGAAAATCGTCGACCACGGCGTCGACCAGCGCGGCGACATCGACATCGGTCGCCGCCTCGCTCGGCCGCCCGAGCCGCGCCAGCGACAGGATATCGTCGAGCGTCGCGTTCATCTCGTCGATCGTCTCGGCCATGCGTGCCCGGTCGGTATCGTCCTCGACCGATTCGATCCGGACGCGCAGCGCCGCCAACGGCGTCCGCAGGTCATGGCCGATCGCGCCCAGCATCCGGTCCTTTTCATCGACCATCGCATTCACCCGCTGACCCAGATCGGTGAAGGCGGAGATCAGTAGCCGCACATCCTGCGGCCCCGAAGGCTCGATCGCCGGCAGCGGCCGGGCGGGGTGGAATTCGCGGGCCGCCACCGCCAGCCGGCGCAGCGGCTTGGCGATGCGCCGCCCGATCCACAGCACCGGCAACAGCACGATAACATAGAGGATGAAGGTCTGCGCCAGCGACTGCCACAACAGCCCGCGCTCCGCCATCGGCCATGGGGTATGCGACACCAGCCAGCCGCGACCGGGCAGTTCGACCGCCGCGTCCAGCACCGCCCCCATGCGCCGCAGCCGTTCGGCACGCTGTCCGCCGATCCCGCGTTCCTGAATTTCAGCCTCGTCGATTGGACGGATTCGCGCGGCGATCCGGCCGGGGCGAATGCCGGCATCGGCGAAGCCGGCGC
This sequence comes from Sphingomonas lacusdianchii, assembly GCF_022664395.1. Classification (GTDB taxonomy): domain Bacteria; phylum Pseudomonadota; class Alphaproteobacteria; order Sphingomonadales; family Sphingomonadaceae; genus Sphingomonas; species Sphingomonas lacusdianchii. Next base: position 376,851 of record NZ_JAKRET010000002.1, read on the forward strand.
GGATCGCCTGTTCGACGTCGCGTTCCGGTTCGCCGCGCAGCGCGGGCATCCGGTCGGTCACCAGCCGCACGCCGCGCATCCGGTCGCGCGTCGGCACGGGGCGGGGCGCCGTGGTCCGCTCGGCGGCATCGATCAGGCGGGTGACCGCGGGCAGGGTGATTTCGGCAAAGCGAAAGGCGCGCCGTTCCCGCAGCAGCAGCGCGAAGTTCAGCGCCTGCGCCACGAACAGCGCCACCGCGACCAGCAGCGCGATCTGACCGGGCAGGCTGGTCGGCCCCGGCCGCCTCACAGGCGGGTCACTTCGGTCGCCAGCGTATAGCCGCCGCCCCAGACGGTCTTGATGATCTCCGGATTGCGGACGTCGGTTTCGATCTTCTTGCGCAGCCGGCTGACCTGATTGTCGATCGCGCGGTCGAACGCAGCGGCCTCACGCCCCTGGGTCAGGTCGAGCAACTGGTCGCGGGTGAGCACCTGGCGCGGACGGGTCACCAGCGCATGGAGCAGATTATATTCGCCGGTCGACAGCGGCACCGACACGCCCTCGCGATCGACCAGCGCGCGCTCCCCGGTCTTGAGCACCCATCCGGCAAAGGCGAACGATCCTGCTTCGGGCGCATGTTGCCGGACCGCGCCACCGGCGGTCCGGCGCAGCACGACCTTGACCCGCGCCGCCAGTTCGCGCGGGGAAAAGGGTTTCACGACATAATCGTCGGCGCCCATTTCCAGCCCGACGATGCGGTCGGTTTCCTCCGCGCGGGCGGTCAGCAGGATGACCGGCGTCTCGCTGGTCTCGCGAATATGGCGGCATAGCGACAGTCCATCCTCGCCCGGCATCATGATGTCGAGGATGGCAAGGTCGATCGCATAGGCGTTGAGCCGCGCGCGTGCGCCCTCGGCGTCGCCCGCCTGGGTCACGCGAAACCCCTGTTTCGTCAGATACTGGGCGAGCGGTTCGCGGATCGATCGTTCGTCGTCGACCAGCAACAGATGCGGGATATCGGCCATGTCGGACATGCTAGGCGCGGAAGCTCCTGAATGGAAAGGCCGGACGGCAAGCTGGCCTTGCCGTCCGGCGTGGATCAGCCGGCGATCTGCGGACCGCGACGCTGCATCCGCTTCTCGCGCGCCATGAAGCGTTCGGCCGGGTCGATCTGGCCGTCCTTGTTCGCGTCCATGCGGTCGAACCGGGCCAGCGCGCGCGCCTGGAACGCGGCGCGGGTGACCGTGCCGCCCTTCGCCCCGCGCTGGCTCATCCGCTGTTCCCGCGCCTGGCGACGTTCGGACGGGTCGATCTTGCCGTCGCGGTTGACGTCCTGCCGGTCGAAGCCGGCGGCGGCCATCGCACGGAACTCGCCGCGGGTGATGACTCCGTCGCGATTGGCATCGGCGCGCTCCAGCATCCGCGCGCCACCGCCGCCCCGGCGCGGCGGACCGGCCTCGCCATCCAGCCCGCGCGGTCCGCGCTGCGGCAGCGCGGCGCGCTCGGCGGCGCTGATCTTGCCGTCATGGTCGGTATCGAGTGCGTCGAAACGCTGGTCGGCACGCGCCATCGCGTCGGCGCGGGTAACGACCCGGTCGGCACCGGGCGGCGGGGGCGGGGTCTGCGCGGCGAGTGCGACGCCCGGCAGGGCAATGGCGGCAAGCGAGGCGGCGACGATGAACGATCGCATGGAAAGCGAACCTTTCGAAAACGGGGAGCACCCCGATGGATGATGCTCCCCATTTGCCCGCGACTTGTCGCCGACCTATGTCGTCGCGGCCGATATTTGTCGCAGTTTGTCGCAGCCGGTTCAGCGCGCGGCCGGCGTCCCGAACAGGACGCGGCGTTGTTCCTCGCTCATCGGCTGGTTGCCGCTGCTGACCGCCTTGCCCTTCTCATATGCCGTGATCGTCGCGGGACGCGCCGCGATCGTTTCGAACCAGCGCTTCAGGTTCGGAAAGTCGTCGAGCTTCTGCCCCTGCGCCTCGTGCGGCACGATCCACGGATAGGCGGCCATGTCGGCGATCGAATATTCGCCCGCGACGAACGGCCGGTCGGCCAGCCGCTTGTCGAGCACGCCGTACAGCCGCGCCGTTTCGCGGACATAGCGGTCCTGCGCGTACGGAATCTTCTCCGGCGCATAGATGTTGAAATGATGGTTCTGTCCGGCCATCGGTCCCAGACCGCCCATCTGCCACATCAGCCACTGGATCGCCTCGAATCGTCCGGGCAGGTCGGCAGGCAGAAAGCGCCCGGTCTTCTCCGCCAGATACAGCAGGATCGCACCCGTTTCGAAGATCGCCAGCGGCGCCCCGCCGCCGGCCGGTTCATGATCGACGATCGCCGGCATCCGGTTGTTGGGCGCGATGGCGAGGAATTCGGGGCGGAACTGCTCGCCCTTGCCGATATCGACCGGATGGATGGTGTAGGGCAGCCCGGCTTCCTCGAGGAAGAGCGTGATCTTGTGGCCGTTGGGCGTCGGCCAATAGTGCAGATCGATCATGAAGCAGCCTCCGATTGGTTCGCGCCGCACATGGGGGCGGTGCCGGGTAGCGCCAAGGGTCAGACACCCAGCCATTCGAGACCGCCGCGCCCTCGCGATCCAGCATGAACGTCATTTCGCGAACAAGGTCAGCGGTACGGCGTCGGCCATCGCCTGATAGCCCGCCATCGACGGGTGGAGATGGTCGCCCGAATCATAGGCGGGCAGCAGCCGGTCGGGCTGTGCCGGGTCGCGGACGATGCGGTCGAAGTCGATCACGGCATCGAAATGGCCCGGCGTGCGGATCCATGCATTGACCGCCTGCCGCGATGCCTCCGCCGCCGCATCGGGATGATAATAGTCGTTGCCCATGAACGGCATCACCGTGCCGCCGATCACCTTCAGCCCCTTGGCCCGGGCGCGTGCGACGATCTGGGCGTAGCCGGCGATCATCCGCGCGACATGCGCGCGGCGTTCCTCGTCCGTCGCCGGCTTTTCGCGGGCGAGGCCGCCCAGATCGTTGATTCCCTCGAGCAGGATCAGATAGCGCGCGCCGGGCTGGCTCAGCACGTCGCCGTCGAAGCGTGAAAGGGCATTGGGGCCGAGGCATTCGACCAGCAGGCAGTTGCCGCCGATGCCGTGGTTCAGCACCGCCACGTCGCGGGTCGCGCGGTTCGCCGACAGCCGCCTGGCCAGACCGTCGGTCCAGCGCTGATGGCGGCCATCCTTCACGCCGAACCCGTCGGTGATCGAGTCGCCCAGCGCGACGATCGCGCGCGCGGCCGGTGCCGCATCGACCTCCACCGCCGCGATCTGGAACCAGCGTTCCACCGGGACCGCATCGGCGAAGGCCGCATCCGACAGCCGGTCGCCCGGTGCGATCCAGCTGCGCGTCCGCGCACCGGGATGGCCGGTCTGTTGCTGCGGCAGGTCGGCGAAGCGCGTGCTGATCGCCAGATCGGCAAGCGCCGTCACCGGCAGGGCAACCGGGTCCGACCAATAATCCGCCCCCGCCGGTATCTCGACCATCGCCCTGCCGCCGAAGCGCAGCGGCCGATCGCTGCCGGCGCGGATCGACGCGGCCGCCGGGCCGGTCGCCAGGGCGACGCTTGCGCCCGCGATGCGCAGCGGTGTCGCACCGAAGCGGTTGGAGAACCGTACGCGCACCGCCCGTCCGCCGATCGTGACCCGCACGATCTGACGCAGCGTCGCGTCGCGATATTGCGCATCGGCCAGCACCTGTTCGGCATTGGGTTTGATCGGCGACGCCGTCCAGCCCGCGACCCACGGCTCCGCCTGCGCGGGAATGGCAATCGTCGCCAGCGCGGCGGCGCTCAGCAGGATGCGCATATTCTTCTCTCCCAGATCCTCGCCGATTCGGCGCCGGCGGTACCGCTATCACATCCATCGTGGTGGTTGTTTGCGTCCGTACGTATTGATTCGATCCGGCCACGGCACTAGTTCGGATTTTGCGGATAAACGCCCGTATAATCAGCATGATGACATCGATCGATCGGGGTGTTCGGCCAACAAGCAATACAATGGGGAGAACAGGCTATGGCGTTGCAGGATCGGGAAGTCGCGAACCATGTCGAAACCCAACACCCGATGGTATCGTCCGCCGACTTCGCCGGAAAATTCGGTCAGCTCCGACAGATGCAGGATGACGAGGCGATCTTCGTCACCCATCACGGCCGCGCAACCCATGTATTGACCACGGTCCGCCACTATACGGCGCTGCAACAGGCCAACGGTGCCGACCGGGCAGAGACGATCGCGACGACCAGCGTGCACGAACTCGCCAACTGCCTCAGTATCGGCGTGCTGCTGATCGACTATGACCTGCGGATCGTCGCAGCCAACCGTGTTGCCCATGTCCAGCTCGACCGGCAGGACGGTGACCTGACCGGTCGCAAGGTGTTCGAGGCGCTGCCGAGGCTGCGCCGGTCGTTGATCGAAACCTATGTCCTGAGAGCGGTTGCGAGCAAGGAGCCCTATTCGGCTGAGATACCGTCGCTGTTTCGCGAAGGTGCGTGGGTCCGCGCAGAAATCCATCCGTTCGCGCACTATGTCACGGTATTGTTCCACGACATCACCGACGACATGAAGATTCACCGGCTCGCCGATGCGCGCAAGTCGCTGCGCGAGGCGATCGCGGTGCATGACGGCATCGGCTATATCTGCCTGAACACGCGTGGGCATATCGATCAGGCCGAACCGACCTTTTGCGAGATGATCCATCTGCCCGAGGAACGGCTGCGGCACGTCGCGCTGGCCGATCTGATTCCGGTGGGCCAGCGCGTCGCATTTCGCGAAGCGCTGGATCGCGTGCTGAGCGGCGAGGGCGCCCGCACGATCGACAGCGCCATCTTGTCGAACGAGGGACGCGCCGTCCCGGTCCGGATCACCATCGCCGAATTGCGCGGCACCTATGGCAATGAAGGCGCGATCGTCCTGCTGACCCGGCAGTAGCGCCGCTTACCGTACCAGCATCGGCGCGCCGCACCGCACGCCGTCGACCCGCACATCGGCCTGGCCCAGATGCACGCCGGCCAGCGCGCCGACCTGTCCGACGACCAAGTCGAGCGCCGGCGCCGCGACCGTCAGCGTGTTGCCCAGCGTCGTGGTCAGCAAGCCACCCGACAGCCCGATGCCGAGGACGTTGGCGCGGATATCGACGTTGCGCAACAGGCTGCCGGCGATGCCGGCGGCGATATCGTTGGTCGCGACCGATTTGACTACGTCCCCGTCGATCTCGGCACGCGAGAAGGTAACGCGCTGCGCCGCCGTGCCGCCCAGTTTGATATCCGCGAACCCGGTCAGCGTGGCGAGCGGCAACGTCACCATCCGGGCCGGACGCAGCGCCATCGCCTGCTGGAAATTGCCGAGCAGCGTCGGATCGAGATCGGCGATCGCCGCACGGCCGAGCGAGGGCGTCACGTCGAGGCTGACGGCCGAGTTGCCCGAGCCGCCGACGCACGCGATCGATGCCAGTCGCGCTTCCGCCTCGGCCAGTTCGACATAGATCGGCACCCTGACCGACCCCAGGCTGAGCGGTGCGTTCAACAGCGCGATATCGATCCACAGTCGCATCTGCGCGCTGCGTACCGCAGTGCGACCGGCTTGTCCGATCGACAGCCATGGGCTGTTCGCCGGCCGCTCGCCGATCTGCAGCCACAACCGGGTCCGCCCGATCCCGGCGATCCCCAAATCGATATCGCTTTGTATCTGGCGGTTGCCGGTGCCGATCTGCACCGCTTCGCGCAGGATCGCATAGGCATCGGCCCGGATCGGGCGCTGCGGATCGGCGCTGGTGCGGTCGGCCAACGGGCCGAGATCGAGGATCGATGCCAGCCGGATGCTGCGCGACGGCAGCTTGGTCGACAAAGTGCGCAGCGTCGCCGCGGCGCTGTTGCTCGTCGTTGCCCCCGCCATCGCGATCGCCAGTTGCGGCAGGGTGATATCGCTGGTCAGCACCTCCCCGAACGCCGCGGCACGGACACCGGGACCGGTACGCAGCAGTTCGATCGTCTTGAGCAGGTCGACCTGTCCCGACGCCAGCGCATTGTAATCCATCACCGACAGCGACAGGTCGCTGCCCGCCAGTTGCGACAGCAGGGCGCCGGGCATGCGACCCTGCGCCGATGCCAGTCGCGTCCCGATCGAGAAGGCGGCGAGATCGATCCTCGCCGCCGTCGCCTGCGCGGCGATCGCCACCTGTTGCGTCCCGAAAATCTGCGCGAAGAAGGGGCGTAGCTGGCTTTCGACCGTAACCTGCGCGGCGTTGGCCGATGCCGTGCCCGCGACGAAGCGCGCATCGACCGTAACCGATTGATCGCGTTCGAAATGCCCCGGGGTCAGGTTGACCATCCGCGTGCCATTGTCAGGCGAAAGCGCAACCGCCACCTGCGCGCGCGCGGTAGCATTTGCCGGATCCTGTGCCGCCGCCAGCGCCGCTGCATCCGCCACCCCCTGCAACCGGCGTTTTTCAAGGAACATCGACGCGGTATCGATGCCGATCACGGCGGTGCCGGTCAGCATCGCCATGCCCCCGGCGACGATCATCGCGACATTGCCGTCGCGCCGGCGGACGAACGTTCGCAACCGGTGCATCGCGGTTACAGTCCGTTGAGCACAACGCTGGCCTGCCGGCGGATCGTCGTGCTGTTGGCGGGCAGGATCGGCAGCTTCATCAACGGGTTCGTCGATCCGTCATAGGTGACGTTCAGCGTCAGTCGCTGTCCGTCGTCGTCGACCTGCATTCCGACATCGGTCTGCGATATGCCGTATGTGCCTGCCAGCACCGTTCGCGCCGCATCGCTCGCCAGCGCCGCGCGTTCCGGCGCGTTCATCCCCGCCAGCGCGGCGCGCGCACCTTCGTTCGCGCTTTCCTGCACGACATGCGCGATGGCCAGCCAGCAGCCGCCGCTCAATATGCCGAACAGGAACATCGGCAGGATCGGCAGGGTCAGCGCAAGTTCGACCACGGCCAGACCGCGCCGATCTTTGGCGAGGCGCGTGGCAGCATGTCGACAGGTGCGCGACGCCCCCACGCAAGACCGGAAAATCCTTACCCGATAACCCATGCAGCAACCCTCCGCCGCTGCATCCTATCGCCGACCCATCAACCCGGCGTTTGTCGGGATCGGGCAGAATATACGGAAATTATGAAACGATCGCAGAACCTTGTGCGAGGCGGCTGGTGGACGGACCAAATCGATTGCTACCCCGCAGGCGCGGTGGCGATCCGTATCGAGCGGCAGTTCGCCGCAATCGGAAAGACCGGAATTTACGCATGGCGCCGACGAACGCTTCGCCAAGGACGGCCGGACCCTGCAAAGGACGATACGGGGCATTTGGCGGCTCGACCGCCGATGGTCCGGCTTGCCCGAACCGGTGCGAGCGGTTACGCGAACGTGACGACCCTATGGTGCAACGCGCCCCAATCCCGATTTGAACGAGTGTCGAACGTGACTGCTGCCTTTCGCACGACCGATTCCAGGCTGTGGTGGCTCGGGGACCGGATGGCGGTCCTCGTTCTCGGCCTGATCGCCGGCTTCGTGGTCGGGCTGTCCTTTGCGGGGGGCGGACACATCGCGCTGCCGGACATGCCCACTCCGACCGCTTCGCCGACGCCGCCGGTCGCCCCCGGTGCCTCCTCGACCGGCAATGACGTGATCACGCCCGCCCCGCCGCCGCCTGCCACCGCGCGAACCGTCGACGGCCCGCTCGACCCGCGCGTGATCGACCGGATGCGGCAGGGCGGCGTGTTGCGCGTGGGCGTGTTCGGTGACAGCTTCGGCAACGGCATCTGGGACGCACTCTATCGGCAACTGCCGGGGAGCGACGGGTTCGAGGTTCTGAAGTTCGCCAAGGAAGCCACTGGTTTCACCCGCTATCGCACCCTCGACCTCGAAAAGCGCGCGCGCGAACAGTTGCGGCAGCAGCCGGTCGACGCCGTCGTCATCAGCTTCGGCGCCAACGACAATCAGGCGGTGTTCGCCGACGGCCATCTCCATCCGTTGATGAGCGACGGCTGGAAACGGGTGATCGGCGAGCGCATCGACAAGTTCGTGGCGGCGGTCCGTTCGACCGGCGCGGTCGTCTATTGGGTCGGGCTGCCGGTGATGCGCGACCCGCAACTCGATGCCGACATGCAGGCGATGGACGCATTTTACGAAGACCATATGCGCCGCCTCGGCGTGCCGTTCGTCGACTCCCGGCCGCTGACGCTCGATGCGGAGGGCAAGTATAATGCCTATCTGCCTGATCTGAAGACGGGCAAGCCGGTGTTGCTGCGGACCGGCGACGGGTTGCACATGATCGGGGTCGGCTATCAGCGGCTGACCAACGGCGTCGCCGCCGATTTGCGCCGCTATGCCGATCGTGTGCGCCAGGCGGCCGGGCGACCGGCACCGGGCGGAGGGACCCGCTGATGTCGGCGTTGATGGCGATCGCGCTGGCGCAGGCGGCGGCATCGACCTGTTACGGCGCGCTGTGCGACGCCGAACGCATCCGCCCCTTCCTCGAAAAGCTGGCGACCGCCCGCAGCAGCCCGGCGCCGGTCCGCATCGTGCAGATCGGCGACAGCCATACCGCCGGCGACCAGATCACCGGCAGCTGGCGGACGCTGTTGCAGGCGCGCTACGGCCGGGCAGGGCGGGGAACGCTCGCCCCCGGAAGGCCTTATGCCGGTTACCTGACGCGCGATATCACCGCGACGCAATCGGCGGGGTGGCGCGTCAACGGCATCTTCGGATCGGCCTATCAACCGACCGGCGGCGTGCGCATGGGGCTGAGCGCCTATAGCCTGACCAGCTACACTCCCGGCGCGGCGGTGACGCTCAGCGCCGATGGCGGGCGGACCTTCGACCGGCTGACCGTCTGCGCCCTGACCGGGCCGGGGGCGGGGACTGTGCAGTTGAGCATCGGCGCGGCTGTGGTCGAATGGCCGCTGGCCGCGCTGGAGACCAGCAGCCGCTGTCGCACGCTCGATGCCGACGGCGAGGCGGCGATCGCCTCGGCCACGGTCGTACGCGGTCCGGTGACGCTGACGTCGTGGAGCACCGAACGCAGCCTCGGTGGTGGCGTGATGCTGTCGAACCTCGGCACGGTCGGCGCGCAGTTCACCCATTTCGACCGGACCGACGACCGCGTTGTCGCAACCGAACTTGCCGCCTATCACCCTGACCTGATCGTAGTCGCGTTCGGCACCAACGAAGCCTTCCGCCCTGGTTTCTCGGCCGCGGCGTACGAAGCGACGCTGCGCGCCGATCTGACCCGGCTGCAGCGGCTGGCCCCTGGCGTGCCGATGCTCCTGTTCGGCGCGCCCGATTCCGCAACGCGTACCCCCGGCCTGCAGATCGGCGAGAGCGGCACCAGCCTGCCCTGCGCCTCCTCCGCGCTGTGGCGACCGACGGCGGCACTGGCATCGGTGCAGGCGATTCAGCGGCGACAGGCGAGGGCATTCGGCATCGCCTATTGGGACTGGGCGCAGGCGATGGGCGGGCGCTGCGTCGCCGATGGCTGGACGCAGGGGGCGACCCCGCGCATGCGCGGCGACCATGTCCATTTCACCAGTACGGGCGGGGCGGAGATCGCCCGGTTGCTCCAGGCCGATATCGATCTTGCCATGAACAGCCTGCTGGCACCGACCGTTCCCTCATCGCCAGTCCGCTAAATGCTGTTCCCTACGCTCAGCTTCGGGCTGTTCTTCCTGATCGTCTATGCGATCACCTGGTCGCTCGGCCGTTCGAACGAATGGCGCAAGATCGCGCTGCTGCTGGCCAGCTGGTTCTTCTATGGCGCGTGGGACGCGCGCTTCGTCGCCTTGCTGTTCGTCTCCGCCGTCATCAACTGGGGGCTGGCGGCGGCGATCGTGCGCAGCGAAGACCGGCGCGGGCGCGCGCTGGTGACGCTCGGCGTCGCCGCGAACCTCGGCGTGCTCGGCTATTTCAAATATGCCGGCTTCTTTCTCGAACAGGTCGCGGCTTTGTTGCAGCCTTTGGGCTTCGGCCGCGATCTGCCGCTGTTGCAGGTCGTGCTGCCGGTCGGCGTATCCTTCTTCACCTTTCAGGCGATCTCCTACCTCGTCGACGTCCATCGCCGTCGCCTGCCCGCCGCCAGCCTGCTCGACCTGACGCTGCTGATGTCGTTCTTTCCGCATCTGGTCGCCGGACCGATCGTGCGTGGCGCCGACCTGTTGCCGCAGTTCCGCCGCGTGCCGACCATCAATCGGGGCACCGTTGCCGCCGCGCTGCTGCTGATCCTGTGGGGACTGTTCAAGAAGGCGGTGATTGCATCGCAGCTGGCCGGTGCGCTGGTCGATCCGGCCTTCTTCGATCCGGCCAGTCGCTCCAGCTTCGACCTGCTGATCGGTGCCTATGGCTATGCAGTGCAAATCTATTGCGACTTCTCCGCCTATTCGGACATGGCGATCGGGCTGGCGGCGCTGCTCGGCTACACCTTCCCGCGCAATTTCGATCAGCCTTACCGTGCCGCCTCGCTACAGGATTTCTGGCGGCGGTGGCACATCAGCCTGTCGAGCTGGCTGCGCGACTATCTCTACATTCCGCTGGGCGGCAGCCGGAAGGGGGCGGTGCGCACCTATCTGAACCTGTTCCTGACGATGTTGCTCGGCGGGCTGTGGCATGGCGCGAGCTGGAGCTTCGTGATCTGGGGCGCGCTGCACGGCGGCTGGCTGGCGATCGAGCGTTTCTGGTCGCGCCACCGCCCGGCCGGCTGGCGAGCGGCCCCACGCTGGTTGGGCATCCTCACCACCTTCCACATCGTGGTCCTCGGCTGGATATTCTTCCGGGCACAGGGGGAGGGGGAAGCATTCGCCTATCTCGGCCAGTTGTTCGCCGGTGACTGGCGCAATACGCTGGTGACGCCGCTGTCGCTGGGACTGGTCGCACTCGGGCTGGCGATCCATGCCATGCCCGTCGCCATCCTGCCCGCCATCGCAACCCGCGTGCGTGCGCATGCCGCGCCGATCGTCGGACTGGCGCTGGGCGTATCGATACTGATCGTCGACGCGATGCGACCCGATGGGGTCGCGCCGTTCATCTATTACCAGTTCTGATGGAAAGCGCAGCATGACCACCGGTGCCGAACAGGGAGAGATCGCCGAGGTCGGATCGCCGGTGCTGGTGCCGGCCGATCCGGTCGACGCCGTGCGGCCATGGCGCTGGATGACCGGCACGATCGCCACGGCGACGCTGTTCCTCGGCGTATTCAACGCCCATGCGATCGGCGCATGGTTCGACGAACTGCCGCCGTCGCCGGTCACCGAGCCGCTGCGCGCGCCGATCGCGTCGTGGGTCGCCCTGACGACCAGGCTGGGGTTCGACGCCCCGCGCACGGCGGTCCGCAAGCGCTGGGAAGCGGCGCAGGCGGCACGGTTCGGTACCGAACAGCCGGGCGAGGACGGCAGCGCGCGATAGGCGGCTTCCCAAACGGCAACGCCCGCGCGAGCGTTGCTCAGCGCGGACGTTGCGGTACGCGAACCTGCCGTACAGGCGGTTCAGCGATAGAAAGTGTGGTCGGCGATCTGGGTGACGCGGGTGCGCTTCGGCATTGAGGCACCGGCCGAATGGAAGAACAGCGCGCCCGGAGCTACGTCCTCGCCCTTGCCGCTCAGCGTGCGCTTGGCGATGTCGACGGCGGTGTCCCAGCGGCCATTGTTGCGGGGCGGGTTGTAAGCGTCGACGTTGAAGAACTGACCGCGCTGCTTGACCACGCCGCACGCGCTGTCGGCGAAGCGGCCGCTGTTCATGCGCGCGCGGATGACCTGCGCGACGGCGACCTGCCCGCGATGCGGCTGGTTGCCGGCTTCATGCACCACGACTTTGGCGACGCATTCGACCTCGCGCTTGTCGAGGCTGGCGGTGTCGGTGTCGGACAGGGCCGGTTCGGCTTCGGGAAGGGCCTGCACCACCGGGGCGGGTGCGGCGAAGGTAACGGGGGCGGGGGAACTCGGTGCTGGCGTCGATTGCGGGGCAATCTGTGGTTCGGAATCCGTGTTCATCGCGACATGGGCGCTCGCGACGCCGCTGACTGCGGTCAGGCTCCACAAAACCAATACGGACCAGCGCTTATTCATTCCCACTCACTGCTATTGCGCGAGGGTGCCCGCCATCGGCCGCAGAAACGCGGACAAATAGAGCGGCCGTCGGGATCCCCCACGTCTCGCCGTCCGTTACCCGTTGCTTGCACAAGCGGAGCGCCGGACCGGCTGAACTCGGCCCGGCTCATCGCCGCGGCGGGGCAAGCTGTCAACGCAGAGGCCGTTCATCGGCGACGAACCGTTCGGCACATCCGATCAATCCACGCCCGAAACGACAATTCGGGCAGGTGTTAATCGATTTAAACTATGATCGCTGTCCCCGGACGGACGCGAATCATCGATATGGCCGGTCGAATCCATCTTCCGTTCAGCTTCGCCGGTATCGAGATCGTCCCGCGCGCGTTAGGGTGTCGATGATGCTGCCACCCATGTCCCCACGACCAATGCCGCGCCGGATGCGGCTGGTGCGACTAGGCTGGATCGCGCTCGGATGGTCCTTCACCGGGCTGGGCGTGATCGGCGCTCTGCTACCGGTTATGCCGACGACGATCTTCCTGATCCTCGCCGCTGCCTGTTTCGCGCGCGGTTCGCCCCGGCTGGAGCGCTGGCTGCTCGATCACCCCCGTTTCGGCCCGACGCTCGTCGCATGGCGACGCGACGGCGCGATCGGCCGCCGGGCGAAGGGAATGGCGTGCGGCGGCATCGCCTTTGGCTTTGGGGCGTTCCTGATCGGCGCCCGGCCGGGAATGGAGCTGGCCGCGCTGGTCGGAGCGCTGATGACAGCCTGCGCCGCCTATATCCTGACCCGTCCGGCGCCGATCGACCGCTGACGACCAGCCATTCATGCTTCGTGGCGCATAGCGGCAGGGGCTGATGTCCGCACCGTCGCTCAGCCTATCTCGATGACCTGGATCAAGTCCGGCATTGGCGTGCCGTTGGTCGACAGCGCGGCGAGACTAGCCTGCAACTCGTCGTTGCGGAACGGTTTCGTCAGGCGAGGGACGTCGGAGTCAATTCCCGCCTCCTCGGCATAGCCCGATACGATCAGCACCGGCAGCGCCGGATGGCTTGCCTTCAGCATCCGCGCCAGCTGCGCACCGCTGATGCCGGGCATCAGATGGTCGGTGACGACGATATCAGGGGTCAGCCCCTCGCGCATAATGCGCAACGCATCCTCGGCCGATACCGCCTCGACCACGCGATATTGCAGATCGGTCAGCATGTGCGCGGTGCTCATGCGGACCAGTTCTTCGTCGTCGATCAACAGTACGGTGCCGATCCGCCCCGGCATCGCCAGCATGTCGGGCATGGGTTCGGCCTCGCAGATCGTCAGCGAGCTGACCGGAAACCACAGGCTGACCACCGTACCGTGACCGGGGGTGCTGTCGATCGTCAGACCGCCGCCGAGCTGCGCGGTCAGGCCATGGACCATCGACAGGCCAAGGCCTGTGCCCTTGCCAACGCCCTTGGTCGAGAAGAACGGTTCGATCGCGCGGCGGCGGGTTTCCTCGTCCATGCCGAATCCGCTGTCGCCGACGCTCAACCGGACATAGTCGCCCGGCGGAATGCCGGCGACATGGGTCGACAACACGCTTTCCCGCCGCGCCGTGATCGTCAGCGTGCCGCCATCGGGCATCGCATCGCGCGCATTCACCGCAAGGTTCAACAGCGCCATTTCGAGCTGGTTCAGATCGGCGCGTGCCGGGGGCAGGTCGGCAAAATCGACTCGCATCGCGATCGTCGGGCCCAGCGTCGACCCGATCAGCCCGGTCATGCTGTCGATCACCCGCGCAACGTCGACGGCGGTCGGTTGCAGCGGTTGCCGCCGGGCGAAGGCCAGCAGGCGCTGGACCAGTGTCTTCGCGCGCTCGGCCGATTGCAGTGCGCCGCCGATCAGCCGCTGTTCGCGCTCGGTGCCGACACCCTTGCGCACCAGCATGTCGAGCGAACCGATGATCGGAGTCAACAGGTTGTTGAAATCATGCGCGACCCCGCCGGTCAGGCTGCCCATCGCCTCCATCTTCTGGCTCTGCCGCAGCGCATCGCGCGCGACCTCCAGATCCGTTTCTCGCGCCTTGGCGTCGCTGAGGTCGCGGCCGACCGCGACGAAATTCATTCCGTCGGCTTCGGGCGCGACGGTCCATTCGATATGTTTCCAGTCACCGTCGCGGGTGGAGATGCGGTTCTCGAAACGCGCCGGCTGGCGGGACTGCGCCATGGCGGCGATCGCCGCCAGCGTCTGCGGCTCGTCGTCGGGGTGCATCAGGCTGGCATAGCCGCGCGACAGCAGCTCGGCTTCGCTCCAGCCCAGGATCTTCGTCCAGGCCGGGCTGACCGCCGACATCATGCCGGCATAATCGGCGCGCGCCAGCATGTCCTGCGACAGGTTCCACAACCGGTCGCGCTCGGCGGACCGGATCGCGACCTGCTCCTCCAGCGTTTCGTTCAGCCGGCGCAGACCCTCTTCGGCGCGGGCGCGTTCGACCGCGTTCTTCACGCGTTCGCCGACTTCGCGGATCAGGTTTTCCTCGGCCTGCGTCCATGTCCGCGGTGTTGCCGACTGCACGGCAAGTACCCCGACCCGATCCGTTTCATCGAACAGCAGGACGTCGACGAACGCCGCGACACAGCGTTCGGCCAGCCCCGACCGGGTTTCGTCGTTCAGGTCCATGTTGTTGGGAATGTCGCAGCATACCAGCGGTTGACCGCTGCGATAGGCCGTGAGCAGGCCGGGGCCGAAGGCAGCGAGGGAGTGGACGCCTGCGATGGAAGGGACTCCGCGACAATGGTCGCGTTCGACGACCATCATGCCTTCGTTGCTGATCTCGGCGTAGAAGACTCGCGACGCGCCCAGCCATTCGGCAATGCGTTCGGACGCGACGGTGGTGATCTCCGCCCGCGTGGCCAGCGGCCGCAGCGCATCGGACAGCGACAGCAGAAACTGGCTGTGGCGCACGCTCGCGAACCGTTCGGTCGTGTCGGCGAGGATGCAGATCACGCCCGCCGGGACGCCTGCTTCGTCGAGCACCGGCGAATAGTCGAGGTCCATCCACACCTGTTCGGGGCGCCCGCTACGTGCCAGCTTCAGTTCCTGATCGCGGTACCGCAACGTCCCGCCAGCCAGTACTGTCTGCATCACATGATCGTTGAACGCCGCGACCTCGGGCCATCCTTCGCGGACGTTCGAGCCGAGCAGAAGCGGGTGCCGGGCATCGGCGAACACCGAATAGGCGTCGTTATAGAGCATCACGCCCTCGACGCCCCATAGCAGCACCATGGGCACCGGCGAGCGGAGTGCCATGGCGAGCGTCGTGCGCAGGCATTGCGGCCAATCGTCGATGGGTCCGAGCGGCGTTCGCGTCCAATCGTGCCCGGCGATCAGCATGGCGCATTCGCCGCCACCGGCGAGAAACCCCGGCGTGGCATGCGGGGGTTGCGCCGGAGAAACGGGAAAATCCGACATTAGGAAGGTCAAGGTCCTGGACTAGGGCGCGTTCCGTGCAGTGCGTCACACGGGCCGCTCGGAGACATAATGCTCCTACCACGAATATGATCCGGATCATATTCTCATCCGATGGTTGGACGTGTACCGCGCCGCAATCTGGAACAGTCGTCGCTCCGGCGCGGCCGCATGGGTTGTTATCGTAGCGGATTTGCGCGTAATCCGCTGATTCGGAAAAGGAGCGCGCGTGCAACAGGAACCGCCAGGGTCGCTGGTCGACTATCTACGACAGTCGCGCGTGGCGTTGGCACTCGCGTCTGCCCATGGCGACAATCATCTGCTGATGGTCAACGCCCCGTTCTCCGCGCTGACCGGCTATACCGCCGAGGACGTGGTCGGTCGCAATTGTCGTCTGTTGCAACGCGAGGCGCCGAACGCGCAGCCACGCGCCAGGCTGCGCGAGTTCCTGGCGCAACCGGACCAGACCAACGTCAGGACCCCGATCGTCAATTTCCGCAAGGACGGGACACCGTTCGTCAATCTGCTCTACATGTCCCGTCTTCGATCGATCGACGGGCGATCGGATTTCATCTTCGCATCGCAATTCGACGTCAGCCGTTCCCAGCCCGAGATGCTGGCCGAATATGACGAACAGCTTCGCGCGACGCTCGGCAGGCTGGTGCCGATTGCCGGCGAGGCCGGGATCGTCGTCGAAGGTACATTGCTGACGATCGCCAACAGTGCCGCGATCGTTGCGCAGGCCAAGATGATGTTGTCCGATCTGGAGTCCGCGCCCGGTGCATGATGTGACGACGTCGCGCAGCAAGGCGGCACCGCCGACGGCAGCAGTGCCGATCGTCGGTATCGGCGCCTCGGCCGGCGGGCTGGAAGCGCTGCGCGAGATGCTGGCTCCGGCGACCTTGCCGACCGGCCTCGCCTTCGTCGTGGTCCAGCATCTCGATCCCAATCACGAAAGCATGCTGGCGCAACTGCTCGATCGCAACACAGCGTTGCAGGTGCTGCAAAGTGCCGGCGGCGAGCGGATCGAGGCTGATACCGTCTATATCATCCCGCCCGGGCGCGGGTTGGCGGTGCGCGACGGCGTGCTGGAACTGACCGAGTTCCAGCAACCGCGCGGGCTACGCCGGCCGATCGACGACTTCTTCCTGTCGTTGGCCAGCGACCAGCAATCGAACGCCGCCTGCGTCATCCTGTCGGGCACCGGTGCCGATGGCACGACCGGACTGCGTGCGATCAAGGAGAATGGCGGGGTCTGCGTCGCGCAACAGCCCGAAAGCGCGCGCTATGACGGGATGCCGTTGTCGGCGGTCGGGACCGGCATGACCGATTTCGTCCGGCCGCCGGGCGAAATCCTTGAATGCCTGCAAAGCTTTTTCGAACGGCGTCGCAGCGATCCCGGCGAGCATGAAGCCGATGTCGTCGCGGACCATGTCGACGAACTGTGCCGCGTGCTGCGATCGGCGATCGGCCACGATTTTTCGGGCTATAAGCGATCGACCTTCGTCCGCCGGGTCGAACGGCGCATGCATGTGCTCGGCATCGATACCGGCCGCGCCTATCTGTCGCGGGTGCGCGGCGATGCGAGCGAATGCGAGGCGCTGTTCCGCGACCTGCTTATCAACGTCACCCGCTTCTTCCGCGATCCCGAAGCGTTCGAGCAGTTGCGCGTCCGCGTCATCGAACCGCTGATGGCACAGCGACCGCCCGACGAAGACCTGCGCGTCTGGGTGCCGGGTTGTTCGAGCGGCGAGGAAGCCTACACCATCGCGATGCTCTTTGCCGAGGCGGCACGCAAGACCGGCCAGCCGCTGGCGGTGCAGATCTTCGCGACCGATATCGACGAACAGATGCTCGCCATCGCGCGCGAGGGCAGTTATCCGACCTCGGCACTGGTCGATCTGCCGCCGGCGCTGCGCGAACGCTATACCGTTCCCCATACCGACCGGTTCTCTATCACGTCGTCGATCCGCGACATGATTCGCTTCTCCAGCCACAGCCTGGTTAAGGATCCGCCCTTTTCGCGCATCGACCTGGTGTCGTGTCGCAACCTGCTGATCTATTTCGACGACCGGTTGCAGCAGTCGGTCGTGCCCCTGTTCCACTTCGCACTGCGCGAAGGCGGCTATCTGTTTCTCGGGCCGTCGGAAAGCGTCGGTCGGTTCGAACATCTGTTCCAGCCGCTCGATCAACCGGCGCGACTGTTCGTCCGGAGGGCGGGTGCGACCAGCTATCCGATCGACCTGCCGGCCAATACCCATCCGCCGGTCGTCCGGCGCGAGCGCGGCGAACGCACCGACAGCCGGTCGTTGGCGGGGGAGGGGACGGCCGTTCGGCGGATGGTCGAACGTTATGCACCGCCCAGCCTGATCGTCGATCAGGATGGTGGAATCATCTCTGCCTATGGCAAGCTCAGCCGCTATTTCGAATTTCCGGTGACGCGGACGGGCGGCAGCAGCGCGGTCAACCTCGCGCGGCCGGGCCTTCGCACCGTGATCGGCCCGCTGCTGCGGCAGGCGCGCGACGAACGGCGGCGGACGATCGCGCGCGACGTGACCGTCCAGACCGATTACGGCAACCAGCCGATCGAGGTGATTTGCGACCCACTGGGCGATGGCACCTTGTTGTTCGTGTTCCGCGAAACCGGCCCGTTCCGCCCGGCCGATGACGACGATATGCGCGATCTCGAGGCCCGGCACGACCATATGGAGGCACTCGAAGACGATCTGCGCCTGACCCGCCACCGCCTGCGCTCGGCGATCGAGGAACTGGAGACCGCGAACGAGGAGTTGAAGAGCTCCAACGAAGAAATGATGTCGATGAACGAGGAGCTTCAATCGACCAACGAGGAACTGTCGACCGTCAATGATGAGCTGAAGAGCAAGGTCGACCAGCTGACGGTCGCCAATTCCGATCTGCGCAATTTCTACGAATCGACCGAACTGGCCGTCGTTGTGCTCGACGCCGACATGAAGGTCCGCAGCTATACCGACGCAGCGACGACGATTTTCCCGTTAAAGCCCGCCGATCGCGGCCGCCCGCTGACCGATGTCGCCAGCCGGTTACAGGGCGCCGATCACCTCGAAGATGCCCGCGCAGTCGTGGGTGGCGCCGCCCCCCGCCAGCGGCGGGTCCGTACGCTCGATGGCCAGCGCATCTTTTCGATGCGCGCGTTGCCCTATCGCAAGCAGAGTGGCGCCGTAGATGGCGCGACGCTGGTGCTCACCGACATTACCGACGCGCTGGCGCTCGAACGGCAACTCGCCGCCGAGCGCGAGCGGCTCGATATCGCGATCAAGGCGGCGGGCATCGGCGTTTGGGAATATGCGCCTGAGACCGGCGAACTGGTCCTCGATCCGGTCGAACGCGAACTCTTCTCGCTGAACCCGCACGACGGCGACGATATCGCCGCGCTGCTCGACCGGATTGACGCGGCGGACCGCACGAATGTCGAGACGGCGCTGCGTCGCGCGGTCGAACGCAGCGGCGATTTCGAGGCGACCTTCCGTGTCCATGGGGCCGACGGGCAAACGCGCTGGGTCAAGGGCTTCGGGCGGATCGTCGCGGGCAGCACCCCCAAACGGCTGGTCGGGGTGTCGATCGACGTGACCCCCGAATATGCCGTCGCCGAAACGCGCGAACTGATGCTGCGCGAGATGAACCACCGGGTGAAGAACCTGTTCGCGGTGATTGCCGGCATGATCACCATCGCCTCGCGCAGCCATGGCGACGTGCCTGGCTTCGCCGACGATATCCGCCGCCGCATCGCCGCACTCGGGGCGGCGCATTCGCTCGCTTCGCCGGCCGGACAGCCGCAGGCGGTCGGGCTGGACGATATCGTCGAAACCACGCTCGCGCCGTATCGCGATCACGCACGGATCGAAATCGACGGTCCGGTCGTTGCACTGAATCGGAATTGCCTGTCGCCGCTGGCGCTCGTTCTTCACGAATGGGCGACCAATTCCGTGAAATACGGGGCGTTGGGCAGTAACGGAAAGCGCGGATTGCGCGTCCGGTGGCAGGCCGGGGACGGGGGAATTGAACTGACATGGACCGAGGAAGCGGACGGCACGCAGCAGCCGGCATCCGGCAAGCGTGGTTTCGGTTCGGTGCTGGTCGAAACCAGCGTGCGGCAATTGCGCGGCACGATCCACAATGTGGTTGGCGACGGGGTCTTCCGCCTGGAAATACGGCTCCCGACCGCCGTACTGCTGCGTGACTGACCCGGTCCTGCTCGTCGAGGACGAGCTGTTCATCGCGCTGGACGTACAGGCGACGATCGAGGCGGCGGGTTTCTCGGTAGAGGGTCCGTGCATGACGCTGGTCGAGGCGCAGGAGGCGGTCGATCGCTATAACGCCGCCTTCGCCGCGGCGGTGCTCGACGTCCGGTTGGCCGATGGCAATGTCTTCGAAGCGGCGGACCGGCTGCATGCCGCCGGCGTGCCGCTGATCTTCCATTCGGGCCATGCCGACGATGCCGATCTCAGGCGGCGCTATCCGCAGGCGATGGTATGTCCCAAGCCCGGCGCGCCCGACACGCTGGCAGCGGCGATCCGCCGCGCGGCGTTGCGCGACGCCGACCCGTCGCGCCGCACGGCGAACGGCTGACCGTCCCGAACCGGGACGGTCGGCGCAGTCAAAGGGTTACTTGGCCCAGAGCGAGCGGATCAGCCGCCCATTCTCTGTGTCCCAGCTCTTGTTGCGGTCGCCGATGCTCTCGCCGCGAAACAAATAGGTCTTCGACCAGCGCGGACCCCAGCCCCATGCTGCGCCGCCGACCACTTCGGGCGTGTTGCGGAAAAAGGCGACGATGTCGTCGACCATCGCCTTGCAGGTAAGCGGTACCGTCTTGGCGCGGCCGAACGCGAACTCCCCGACATAAAGCCGCATGCCGAGCTTGCGCGCCGCCTTTACCGAATTGCCCAGTGGCCCGGTCGGCGGATAGGGGCGGCATTCGGGCGTCGCCCCCGAACCGCCGCGATTGAAATAACGATGCGGCGACAGCCACGTGCGCTTCAGGGGGTCGAGATCGGCAAGGGTGAAGATGCCCGCGCGGTTCAGGCTGCACAGCGCGCTCTCGCACGCTTTCTTCGGATGTTCGCCGCGATCGGCGCGACCGAAACCGGACCAGCCCCGCCATTCGAGGATCAGCTGGTTGTCGACCCCGGCCTTTCGCAGCGCGTGGATCAGATCGCGGGCGTCCGGCCCCCAACTGACCCAGGTCCCGCCCTTCGGCTCGTTCTGTAAGTCGAACGCGACCAGCGGCTGGCCGCGATAGCGCCGTCCCATCCGCAGCCAGAAATCGCGGATATCGGGGTCGCCGATATTACCATAGCTGTGCTCGTCGATGACCATCAGCATCCCGCGTGCCGTCCCCCGCCGGATGAGGGCGTCCAGCGCGGCAAGCTTCTCCGGCGTCTGCAGCCGGGAGCGCTTGACGGGCAGGCGGATGCTCTTGGCGCCGGCATCGGCATAAAAGTCGATGTCCTGCGGCTTGACCGGCAGCTCGTTCTTGAACTCCATGCCGCTGACATTCACGCCCCACCAGCGTCCCTGATTGAGGAATGCGTGGCTGTCCCTGCGCGGCGCGGCGGTGGCCGGGGTGGCCGATATGGCCAATGCGAGGAGGAGCGGGGCGAGCTTCATGGTCCGGTTCCTTCGATGGCGGGGACGGTCCTTATTTCACCGCGAACCGCCGCAGTCCGGTCAGCGTCACGATCTTCGCCAGCCCGATCGCATCGAACAGATCGATTAGCGCGATGCGCGTCGTCCGTACGATCAGGCCGAACAGCAACGTGCATACGCCAGCCACCGCGAAGCCGACGATCGAGGTGATCGCATCGGACCATAGCATCTGGTGCGACACCAGCACACCGGCACCCGCGCCGATCGCGGCGACGATGCCGAGCAACAGCCCCGGCAACCCCGCACGAAGCTGGTCGAGCGCGCTGACCGGCCCCTTGCGGCCCGAGGCGAAGACGCGGACGAACGCCATCGCGATCGACGCCGCACTGAACCCGATCGCGGCGCCGGCGATGTCGAACTGCACGCCGATCAGGATGGCGACGATGCGCACGATCATGTCGACCACGCCCAGCGTCCGCAGCTCGCCAGACCGGTTCTGCGAAATGAACAGGTCGCCCGCCGCATAGCCGAACCCGACCGCCGCCAGCGACGGCGACAGCAACGCGAGGACGAGGCCGGCATCATGCCAGCGATCGCCCAGCAACGTGCGGACCAGCGGCAGCGCGACGATGCACAGGGCGGCCGATGCCGGGATCAGGAAGGTGCAGAGCCTGCGGACGAGGCCGATATAGGCGCTGCGATATTCGTCGGGATGCGGCCGCATCCGCGCGAGGAAGGGCAGGGTTGCCTGTGCGATCGGCTGCACGATGTTCAACGTCGGGATCTGGAACAGCGCCTGCGCGCGGTTGAACTGGCCGAGCGGCGCGGCACCGAGAAAGCGGCCGATGATGATCGGCGCGGCATTGCCCGCCGCGAACAGCGCCAGCGAATAGATCGACGTGTTCGCACCGAACGCCAGCAATTCGCGCAAATTGTCGGGTTTGGCCGGACGGTCGGGCTTCCACCGGTTGCTGCCGACATACATGATCGCGCCGCTGACGAGCTGTGCGACGTTGCCCAGCACGATCGCCCACACGTTGCGGTAGAGATAGGCCAGCACCAGCGTCGACAGGAAACCGATGAACAGCGATGCCGAATCGATCAGCGCCAGCCGCTTGAACTGCAGGTTGCGCGACAGCATCGCCTTGTACTGCGATGCGATGCCGCTGAACAAAAACCCGACCAGCGAGGCGAGGATGGTCCACACGATGATCGGCTGGCCATAGAAATCGGCGATCCATGGCGATGCGATGCCGATCGCCAGCGTCAGCAGCACGGTCGTCGACGAATTGAACCAGAAGACGAAGCTCATCTCCGCCTGGCTGATGCTGCCCTTGCGCATCAACGCGTTGGTCATGCCGAAATCGCGCAGCGTGACCGCGAATGCCAGCATGATGAGCGACATGTTCGCCAGACCATAGTCTTTCGGCGACACCAGCCGGGCGATGGTGAACGTCGATACCAGCGAGATGATCAGCGTGAAGGCACGCCGCGCCAGCAAGGCTTTCGGCCCGACCTGCGCCCGGCGTTTGGCTTCAGCGATATCCACCTGTCAGTCTCACTTTCATCATAATCTGGTTGCGCGATCCGAAGCAGGATCGCGGCTGCGTCAGCGGCGCAGGATGCGCTTCGCATAGCGAAGCGGGCCGTGCGCGCGGATCAACTGCACGCTGAGTTTCAGCTTTTCGAACCGGCTCTTGGTATGGATGCGACGAATGCCCAGCATCGTCGTTTCCAGATCGCGCCAGACCACACGCGACATGCGTTTGCCATGCCGGTCGAGGAAGAAGCCGATCCCCGCGGCACGGCGCAGTGATGGCGTGGCGATGCGGTCGCCCGGATGGAACCGCCATTCGGCCAGCGGTTCGGGATCGACCCCATAGGTGACGCCGGCATCGAGTAGCCGAACGAAGAAGTCCCAGTCGTTGAACACGGTCACTGCCGGGTCGAACCCGCCGACCCGGAAATAGGCGTCCCGGTCGATCACGAAATTGCTGCCGGTCATCGACCCGTTCTGGCGCAACGCGGTGTCGGGGGTCAGCCCGGTCAGCTGCGCGCGCGGCGTGACGGTGTGTTCGTCCTCGTGGTGCAGCAGTCCGCCCAGCGCGAGCTCGACCCGCTGTTGCTCGGCCAATCCGACCAACCGTTCGAGAAAGGGCGGGTGCCACAGATCGTCATCGTCAAGAAAGCCGATCCAGCGGCCGGTCGCGGCCTCCGCCCCCTTGTTGCGCGAATGGCACACGCCGCCTGCTTCGTTCGCAATATACCGCACTGCAAAAGGAAGCCGAGCGTCCGCTTCGGCCACGACCGCCTGTGTCGCCGGGTCGTTCGCATCGTCGACCACCAGCAACTCGATCGGCTGCAATGTCTGCGCGGCGACACTGGCGATCGACTCGCGCAAGAGATGGGAACGCAAGTGCGTAGGTATCACGACGGAAACAGCTTGCATGGCCGTTCGCCTAGCCTACCACGCATCGCAGCGAAAGGGTTTTACTGCGGATGGCCGCGACGGCTTCTCCAACGGATCGGTCGCCCTGCCGCATTTCGCTATATTCCTGCCGGCGTCTTGCCTGTACCAAGCGGCCACTTGGAAACGGCTTGGCTTCGGGTCACGCTTGCGCCATGAGTTCGCACTTGCAGCATGGCTGTAGGGTCGATCCATTCCGCGCCGGGGGCTTGGTGCGGTATGGATGTATTGAGGGAGGTGTTCGATCATGGGTGTGGCTGGATCGAACGAGCGGCTTGCCATTTTGATGATCGCGATCGGCGCACGGCCATGGTCGCGCGCGACGTCCGAATTGTTCCGCGATTACGCGAACAAGTGCGGCGCGACGTTCATTCTCCAGACCGAGGAACCTTCGGAAGCGGACTTTCCGCTGCCTGCCATGCCCGACAGCCCCGGCCGCGCGCACAAGCGCGTCTATGCGTTGAAGGCGTTCCTGCCATGGCGGCTGCTGGCGCAGGAGGGCTATGACCGGGTTCTGGTCGTCGACGATTCCTGCTGCGTAAAGCACGACGCCCCCAATGTGTTCGATTTCATCGAGCCCGGCGCGGTCGGCCTGACCGAGACCAGCCATGCCCATGCCGAGTTGAGCTTCAAGGAAATCCGCAAATATCTGAAGGCGCGTGGCGAACCGGAGATTCCGTACAATCCCGAGCATTATATGAATTCGGGCGTCATGCTCTATACGCGCGGCATGGCGGACGCGATCTCGCCCGAACGCATCCTCGCCGCACGCGAAATGCTGTTCGCGGCCTATCCGCACCAGACGCTGACCTATTATCTGCTCAACAGTGCGAAGGTACCGCTGACGATCCTGCCAAAGGCGTTCAATCGCCTGCCGGCATCGACGCTGCCGCCGGGCGAATGGACCAACATGACCGACGCGACGCCTTATCTGCGCGAGGACGACGACACGTACATCTATCACGTCACCGGCGCGTTCAAACGGCGCGAGGTGCTGATCCCGTCGCTGGCGCTGCATCTGCTGGCCCGGACCGACCCGGAGCGCGCGCGGGCGGTGGCCGCGACCATGCCGCCACCTAGCGAGGTCGCGCCGGCCCCGGTCGCGCCACCGAGTATCGCCCGCCGCATCGCGCGCAAGCTGCGCTCGCTGGTCCGATAGGGAAGCCTCCGTCAGTGCGTATCGCCTTCTTCCTGGCCGCCTATCCGGTCCTGTCGGAAACCTTCGTGATCCGGCAGATTCGCGGCATGATCGAGCTCGGTCATGACGTGACCGTCGTGACCGGGAAATATCATCCCGAGGTGGCGGACCCGTTGGCGGGGAAGGTCCGGTTGCGCGCGATCCGCACCGCGCGCGATCCGCATCGCTCGATCCCGTCGCGTATCGCACACGGTGCGGCGGCGATGCTGGGCAGCCGGTTTCGCGGCACGCTGCTGCGCGCGATCCGGGCGGCGAAGGGCGGCTATACCGCGCCGCTGGCCGATTTGGCGGGCACGATCGGCCGGCATCTCGGCAGCTATGACGCGATCATCGCCCATTTCGGCCCGCCGGGCGTGCGTGCCGAATTCCTGCGATCGGCCGGGGTCATCGACGGCCCGATCGCGACGATCTTCCACGGGCTGGATATTACCGAGATCGCGCTCATCAAACAGATGAAGCCCTTCTACCAGCAATTGTTCGCGCGGACCGAACGGCTGCTGCCGATCAGCAATTTGTGGCGCGAACGGCTGATGGGCTGGGGCGCCGAAGACCGCAAGATCACCGTGCTGCGGATGGGCGTCGATATCGACGAGGCTGCGGTGCCGGCGTTCGATGCGCCGATCCAGTCGCCGCTGCGCGTGCTGAGCGTCGCGCGGCTGGTCGAGAAGAAGGGCATCGCCTACGCCATCGACGGCGTCGCCAAGGCGAAGGCGGACATTCGCTATCAGGTGATCGGGACCGGCCCGCTCGAACAGGAATTGCACGCTGCGGCGCAGCCGTCGGGCGATGCGATCGCGTTCCTTGGACCGCAGCCGCACAGCCGCGTGTTCGCCGAACTGGAACGGTCGGATGTGTTCCTGCTCCCCTCGGTCACCGCCGCCAATGGCGATATGGAAGGAATTCCGGTGTCGCTGATGGAGGCGATGGCGAATGGCGTCCTCGTCCTCGCCACGCGGCACAGCGGCATCCCCGAACTGATCGAGGACGGCGTGTGCGGGTTGCTGGTCGACGAGCGCAACGGCGACGGCATCGCGGCGGCGCTCGATCGGATCGCGGCGGGCGAGGTCGATGCGGTAAAGCTGCGTCAGGCGGCGTTCGCGAAGGTCGTGGACGAATATAATAACCGCAAGCTCGACCGGCAGCTGGAAGCGGTCGTTGCCGAGATGAAGGCGGGTCGCTGAGTCAGGCGGGCGAGAAGTTCAGGGCACACCCGTCGAGAAACGCACCGATGTTCCGCGCGGCGTAGAAGTCCATATCGTCGCGCGGCGCCTCGCTTACCGGCGGGAAGGCGCCATAGCCGGCGAGCAGGCAATGCCATGACAGGTTGCCGAAATGGCTGCGCTGTCCCTGCCGCGCCAGTTCCTCGGCCACGTCGCCGCGCCGGAACCAGCGGTCGAGAATGTGCAGCAGCGGATCGGACAGCGCCTCGTTCGCCGCATTCGCGCGCCAATAGTCGCTGTCGGTGCGGGTGTTCAGCTTGTAATGTGCGACGATGTAGTCGCGCACGCCGTCCATCCGTTCGGCGGCGACGGCGTTGAACGCGGCGCGGTGCCGGTCGGTGCAGCCGCCCTCGCGATAATGGCGGATGAACTGTTCGACGGTGCCGAGCACCAGATGCAGCGCGGTCGCCTCCAGCGGTTCGATGAACCCCTGCGACAGCCCGACCGCGACGCAATTGCGCTCCCACTGCCGCGCGACCCGTCCGACGCGGAAGGTGAGGTGGCGTGCCTCGACCGCGTCGCCGACGCCCAACGTCCGGCGCAGTTCGGTCTCCGCGGCGTCGGGCGACTGGAAATCACGGGCATAGACATAGCCGTTGCCGATGCGGTGCCGCAGCGGGATCGACCAGCACCAGCCGTTCGATAGCGCGGTGGCGACGGTCTCGACCGGCGGGCGGCCTGCCATCTCGGTCGGCAAAACGACGGCGGCGTCGTTGAACAGATTGTCCTTGAAGCTGGCGAACGGCACGCCGAGCGTCCGTTCGATCAGCAGGCCGTGGAAGCCACTGCAATCGACGAAGATGTCGCCGCCAATGGCTTCGCCCCGGTCGGTCACCAGCGCGGCGATGTCGCCATTCTCCGCGCGGCGAACCTCCGTCACCTTGGCCGGACGATGGACGACGCCGCGCGCGACGGCCAGTTCGCGCAGATACTGGCCAAGCAGCCCGGCATCGAAATGATAGCCATATTCGATGCGAAACGGGAAGTTGGGCGGCGCGGCGGGGGCAAGGCCCTTGGCCGACAGCATGCCGTTGAGCAGGAAATCGTCGGGCCGCACCGGCACGTCATGCCCCAGCCGCCGGTTGCGGCAGTTGAGGACGAACGCTTCCTCGGTATGCACGTCGATCTGCGTCGTGAACGGGTGGCGATAATCGCGCCACGGCGCGGCGGGGCTCCAGTCGACGAAGCGGATGCCGGCCTTGTACGTTGCGCCACAGCGCGGCATCCAGTCGGCTTCGTCCGCGCCGATGATCTCGAAGAAGCGTTTCAGCGAAGGCGTCGATCCTTCGCCGACGCCGATCGTGCCGATCTCGGGCGATTCGACGACGGTGATGCTCGCATCGGGCCATGCGCGTTCGAGCAGATGCGCGGTGATCCACCCGGCGGTGCCGCCGCCCAGAATGACGAAGCGTCGGCTCACGCCGCCATCCCACCGAAGCCGCGCAGCCAGCGGTCGTGGCTCGGCATGTTCGGCACCGGCTCGCGCTTCATCGCCGCCAGCTGCCGCAGTTGTTCGGCCAGTTCGGTATCGGTCGGACCATCGGCCAGCGGATGATAATCGCGCGGCTCGATACCCTGGCCCATCAGCACCTGCACCCAGGACGGTTCCATGAAGATGTCAAGCGGATCCTGCGTCAGCGTGCCGGTCGCGCGGAACAGCGCGATCTTGTCGGCCAGCCGGTCGGGCAGGGCCATGGTACGGACATGGCGCCAGAAGTCGGAATCGTCGCGGCTGGTCGCATGGTAATGGAGGATGATGAAGTCGCGCACCGTTTCGAACTCGATCCGCGACTGGCGATTATACTCGGCGATCTGCCGGGCGTCGAAGCCGGCATGGGGAAACAGGTGCAGCAGCCGGACGATCGCCGACTGGATCAGATAGATGCTGGTTGATTCGAGCGGTTCGAGGAACCCGCTCGACAGGCCGATCGCAACGACATTGTGGTCCCATTGCCGCCGGGCGCGACCGGTGCGGAACGGGATGATGCGGGGATCGGCAA
Organism: Sphingomonas lacusdianchii; assembly: GCF_022664395.1. GTDB lineage: Bacteria > Pseudomonadota > Alphaproteobacteria > Sphingomonadales > Sphingomonadaceae > Sphingomonas > Sphingomonas lacusdianchii. The sequence goes on from NZ_JAKRET010000002.1 coordinate 404,851, forward strand.
GTACTTCACCGTCGAGGTTGCCGAGCAGGAGATCGGCGGCCTGTTCGTCGGTCAGGTGGCGGCTGCTATAGACCAGGCCGTTGCCGACCCGGTGCTGCAACGGGATGCGCCATTGCCACCCGGCGCTGCGCGCGGTCGAGCGGGTATAGGGCGGCGTCTCGTCATGCCGCGCGGTCGGCACCGCCATGGCGCGGTCGCACGGCAGCCAATGGCCCCAATCCTCATAGCCGACATTCAGTTGCCGCTGGATCAGCAGGCCACGCGCGCCCGAACAATCGATGAAGAGATCGCCGACGACGTCGCGCCCGCCGCGCAGCGTCAGCGACGTGACGTTGCCGGTCTTGCCGTCGCGCGCGACCTGTTCGACCAGCCCTTCGATCCGCTCGACCCCGCGCGCTTCGCTGTAACGGCGCAGATACTGGCCATAGAGCGCTGAATCGAAATGATAGGCATAGGGCAGATGCCAGAGCGGGTCGTCGACCTGGATCTTGGCGAATTTGCCCTCGCGCGCGCACAGATAATTGAGGTCGTAGTCCCAATAGTCGCCGGCGATGCCGGCACGCTTCGCGCGGTTCCAATAATGGTGGAACGAACAGAAGGCGGTGTTGCGTCCCGCCGCGCCGAAGCTGTGGTAATAGGATTGGCCGATCGCGCCCCAATCGTCGAAGCGGATGGCCAGTTTGATGCTGCCGCGCGTTTCGCGCAGGAATTCGGCTTCATCGATGCCCAGCACCGCGTTGACGTGCTGGATCGGCGGGATGGTCGCTTCGCCGACGCCGATGATGCCGATTTCGTCGGATTCGATCAGCGCGATCGTCACCTGCGGGCCGATGACCTTCGCGATCAGCGCTGCCGCCATCCAGCCCGCCGTCCCGCCACCGACGATGACGACCCTGTTGATCGCAGCGGCCATGCGCCTCTCCCGTTCGTGCCGGCACGACCTATCCCCGCCGGCCGCTGCCGGCGAGGATATTGTCATGACCCGTGCTTAAAAGATGGCGTAGGTCAGGTTCGCCATGAAGTTGCGGCCGAACTGTTCGTTACGCAGGAACAGGCCCGTCTGCGAGTCGCGATAGGTGTCGCGTTCGTTGGTCAGGTTCATCGCCTGCAACGAGATGCGCAGCCCTTCGAGATAGCGGATACCCGACCCGGCGAAGTCATAGCCGATCTGCGCATCGATTAGCGTCTGTCCGGCGCGGTTGAGCGGGGCGATGGTGTTGCTGCCGCCGCGATCCTCCGACAGCCAGCTCGACCGGTTGTTCGCCGACACGCGCGCCGAGAAGCCGTATTTCTCGAAATAGGCCGTGCCCTGGAACACCCGCGCCGACAGACCCGGAATGTCGCTGCCATTGTCGAGCTGGCCGTCGGTCAGCGCCGCCGATCCGGTGATGCCGAACCCGTCGAGCGCGCCGGTCAGCAGCCGCAGCGGGACCGATGCCTGTAGCTCGACGCCCTTCACGTCACCCTTCAGCCCGCCGGTATAGGTCGTGTCGACGCCGAGGAAGGTGGCGGGGGTGAAGACCGTCTGGCCATCACTGCTGACCGCGCGGTGATAACCGGGGATGTAGAATTCGGTGTAGTCGCGGATCGTGCTGTTCTGCACGTTCCAGTTGGTCAGCTTCTTGTAGAAGGTCGATGCCGACACGAAGCCGTCGCTGGCGAAGTAATATTCGTAGCTCAGATCGGCCTGATTGGCTTCGTACGGACGCAGCCGCGCATTGCCGCCGGTCGACAGCCACGGCCCGCGTTCGGGATCGGTGCTGGTCACTTCCGCGACGTTGTTGCGGAATTTGACCGAGGAACCGGGGTTCAGGAAGTCGATGCGCGGCCGGCTGACGACCTTCGACGCGGCGAAGCGGAGCGTGTGGCCGTTACCGAGGTCGAAGTTGACGTTCATGCTCGGCAGGATGCGGGTATATTTGGCCCCGTCGGAGATCGGCGTCGCCTGTACCCGCAGGTTGGACGCGACCAGCGAGGTGAAGCCGGTGCCGCGCTGATCGGTAATCAGGCCCTGCACGCCGACATTGCCGAAGATGCGGGCGAAGTCGGTCTGGACTTCGAAATCGGCCTTGATCGAGGGTTGCCAGACCTTTTCCCGGATCGAGTAGGTGTCGCCCAGACGATCGGGTTCGAGCGACCCTGCATCCCAGCGGCGATAGAAGCTGCTGTTGATGAGACCCAGCGCATCATAGGCGACGACGTTGCCGAGCCCTGCCCAGCTGAGATCGGCGACGCCGCGACGGGCGTCCTCGGGGACCGGGCCGTCCGAGGGATAGGTTTCGGCGGTCAGGAAGAAGCCCCGGTTCGTCTTCGACTTTTCATGATCGGAATAGCGCAGCGCTACGTTGATCGACTTCAGGAAGCTGTCGTCGAAGCGATAGGTCGCCTCGATCCGCGCCGAGTTCAGATATTCGTCGAACAGCGCCGAGTTGACGAAGCCGTCCTGTGCCTGCGCAAAGCCGATGCCGGCGGCACGCGCGGCCGGGGTGTCGAGTTCGGTGATCGGCGCGAGGCTGCCGCCCCACGACTGCGGCCCGGCCAGCTTCACCGCGGCGTAATTGTCGAACGACTGGCTGTTGTTCGCGAACATCAACCCGCGATCGGTATAGGTCCATTCGCGGATCGTGTTCGGCCCCTGGGTGCTCAGACCGGCGCGGCCGAGACCCGAATAGCTTTCGCCCCGGGTATCGTTCTTGCTGCTGGTGGAGCGCGATAGATCGAGCTTCAGGTCGAGATTGTCGGTCGCGGCATATTCGAAGTTGCCGCCGATCACGAACAACTCGCCCTGCTTGTCGAGCGGATCGCTGCGCAGCACCGAATTGAAGCCGGTGGTGCGGGCCGAAGTGACCAGATCGCCATCGGCGCTCAGCACGCCGCTGCCGTCGGGTGCGACCGCCAACTGTTCGATGAAGCCGCGCGAGATGCCGGTGTCGGCAAAGTCGATATACAGGGCATCGACCGTGGCGGTGAACTTGTCGTCGGGCCGCCACTGCACCACGCCGGCCAGCGTATTGCGCTTCAGGACACGCGAGCGGGCCGCCGCTTCATAGCCCGATACGACCTGCTTGCCGGCATTCGGCCCGGACGCGATGGCGCCGTCGTCATAGCCCCACACGCTGGAAAACTCGTTCTGGACCGGCGACGACGTCGTGGCGGCGGTCAGCGCAACGCCGATCGTGTCGTTGGCGAACTTGTCGCTGTACGACAAGGCGAAGCGATAGCCGCGGTTGCTGAAATCCGGGTTGCGCGACGGCTGGCCATTTTGTTCGAAGCTGCCGTTCGCAATCAGCGCGCGCTTGCGCTCCAGCGGGCGGACGGTGCGGATGTCGACGGTACCGCCGACGCCCATCGCGGTCAGCGCGGCATCGGGCGTCTTGTAGACGACGGCGGCGCTGACGATTTCGGCGGGGTAGAGGTCATATTCGACGCCACGATTGTCGCCGATGCCGATCAGCTCGCGCCCGTTCAGCGTGGTGCCGACGAAATCCTCGCGAAAGCCGCGGACCGAGATGCCGCTGATACGGCCCGACCGGCGTTCGCCCGCCAGACCGGCGAGACGACCGAGCGAATCCGCGACGCTCGACTGCGGCAGCTTGCCGATGTCTTCGGCCGACACCGCTTCGACGACCGAGCTGTTGTTACGCTTGAGCGACTGCGCACGCTCGAGGCTGGCGCGAAGGCCGGTGACGACGATGTCTTCGGATGGCGCTTCGTCGGTTACCGGTGCGGTGTCGCGCTGGTCGCCGACCGGGGGCTGTGTCACCGGGGCGGCGGGGTCGACCGGGGGCACGACCGTGGTGCCCGCGGTCTGGGCCGACGCGGACGCCGCCGCCAGCAGCGCGAGCGCGGCCGTCGAGCAAGCGAGCTTGTGCCGTGAAGTCATGGTGTATCCCCTCCTGAAGTCTTTTTATGCGGTCTTGTGCCGTGGCGACTTCCCGCGTTCCCGTCGGGATATGCAATACCACAATCGTTTGCAAATGATTGTTTACGCATACGTATTCGTAAGCTACGGCGTTGTCGCCAATGCATCGCACCGGTAACGTCGGCGATATAAATCGATTGCACCGCAAAGGTGATCGGGATGTGGAGAGGGACTGCTATGCGTAATAGCATCTTTATTGCGACGTTGCTTGCCGCGACTGTTCTCCCGGCGGCGGGCGCATTGGCGCAGGACCAGGCCACTGTGTCCCGTTCGACCGCGACGACCGCATCGCCGGCCGCGCCATGGTGGCAGCATGCAACGATCTACGAAATCTACCCGCGAAGTTTTCAGGACAGCAACGGGGACGGGATCGGCGACCTGCGCGGCATCACGTCGCGGCTGGATTACCTCGCGTCGCTGGGCCTCGATGCGATCTGGATCACGCCGTTCTTCAAATCGCCCAATGCCGATTTCGGTTATGACGTGTCGGATTACACCGCGATCGATCCGCAATATGGCACCATGGCCGATTGGGACAATCTGGTCGCCGAGGCACGCAAGCGCGGCATCCGCGTGCTGGTCGATCTGGTCGTCAACCACAGCTCGGCCGAACATGCGTGGTTCAAGGAATCACGCAGTTCCCGCACCAATGCCAAGGCCGACTGGTATGTCTGGCGCGATGGCACGCCGGACCAGCCGCCGACCAACTGGAAATCGATCTTCGGCGGGCCGAGCTGGACGTGGGATCCGACCCGCAGGCAATGGTACTACCATATCTTCCTGTCGCAACAGCCCGATCTGAACTGGGCCAATCCGCAGTTGAAGCAGGCGATGTTCGACGTCGTCCGCTTCTGGCTGGACCATGGCGCATCGGGCTTCCGCCTCGACGCGACGCCGTATCTGTTCGAGGACAGCAACTGGCCGCCGGATCCGAACCCCGACGCCGACCCGGTGTGGCTGAAACCCTATAATTCCCAGCTACCCGGCACCAACCAGGTGCTGCGCGAGATGCGCAAGGTCGTCGATTCCTATCCGGGCGACCCGATCCTGCTCGGTGAATCCTCGACCCGTTCGATCGAACAGCTCCGCGCGGTCTATGGCAAGGACAAGGACGAAATCCACCTGCCGATGAACTTCCTCGTCGGCAACATCACCAAACTGGACGCGGCCGAACTGAAGCGCCGCTATGACGAGGCGGCGACCAGGCTCGACGGGCTGACCCCGGTCGAATTCTTCAGCAACCACGACCAGTCGCGCCAGTGGAGCGAGTTCGGCGACGGCGTGAACAACGATCGCATCGCCAAGCTGTCGGCGGCGCTGACCCTGCTCAATCCCGGCGTCGCGCTGCTTTATTACGGCGAAGAGATCGGCATGGGCGATGCCGACAAGGCGACGCTGGCGCAGACGCCGATCGGGCCGAAACGCCCGCGCACCGACGATCGCGATCGCGCGCGGACCCCGATGCAATGGAGCGCCGATCCGCAGGCGGGCTTCACCACCGGCACCCCATGGCTGCCGGTCGCGCAAGGCTATCGCACGCACAATGTCGCGGCGGAGGAACGCGACGCCGCGTCGCTGCTCAACTGGTATCGCAGCCTGACGAAACTGCGCCGGACCGATCCGACCTTCCGCACCGGCCGCTACATTCCGCTCGACAGCGGCGACCCGGCGGTCTTCGCCTTTGCCCGCGCCAATCCCGATGGCAGCGGCGCGCTGGTGCTGACCAATATCAGCGCGACGGCCCGTACCGTCGCGCCGGCCGGCTGGCCCGGTGCCGTCCCGCAATTCGGCGAACGCAGCTGCGCGTCGGGGGCGGGGCAGGGTGGCATGACGCTGGCGCCATGGGATAGCTGCATCGTCCGCTTCCGCAGCGCGCGATAGCCGTCAGGCGCGCCGCGCCTCGCGACGCGCCGGGCGGGTGTCGATCACCGCGCCCGGCCGCCCGAACAGATAGCCCTGTGCCAGCGTGCATCCCTCTTCCTGCAACATCGCGCGTTGCGCCTCGTTCTCGACGCCTTCGCCCACCACCGGCAGGTTCAGCCCCTTGCCCAGCCCGGCGATGGCGCGGACGATCGAGCGCGCCGCCTCGTCCTCGTGCATTGCGGACACGAAGCTGCGGTCGATCTTGAGCTTGTCGAACGGAAAGGTACGCAGGTTGCTGAGCGACGAATAGCCGGTCCCGAAATCGTCCATCGCGATCCGCACGCCCAGCGAACGAATGTCGCGCAGGATGCCGAGCGATACCTCCCGGTCGCGCAGCAGCGCCGATTCGGTGATCTCCAGTTCGAGCCGCGTCGGGTCCAGCCCGCTGTCATGCAGCGCCGTGCGCACCAGTTCGGGCAGCGTCGGCACGCGCAGCTGCACCGGCGACACGTTGACCGCGACCGTCAGGTGCGGTGCCCAGCCGGCGGCATCGCGGCATGCCTCGAACAACACCCATTCGCCGATCGCCATGATCGTGCCGGCTTCCTCGGCGACCGGGATGAACAGCGACGGCGGGACCGGGCCGCGTTCGGGATGTTGCCAGCGCAGCAGCGCCTCATAGCCGACGATCGCGCCGTTCGCGGTCGCGACCAGCGGCTGATACACCAGCCGCAGCTGGTTGCGGCAGATCGCATGGCGCAGATCATGTTCGAGGCTGCGCCGCTCGCGGGCATCGCGGTCCATCGCCGCGTCGAAGAAGGAGGCGGTGCCGCGCCCGTCCTGCTTCGCCCGGTACAGCGCGACATCGGCATTGTGGCGCAGCGTTTCGGGATCGCTGCCGTCCTGCGGATAGGTGACGACGCCAAGGCTGCACCCGACCGCCATCGGGTCGCGCGCCGAATCCATCTCGGCGGCAAAGCCGGCGAGGATCCGTCCCGTCAGGCGACGGCTGTCGTCGGCCGACTCGATATCGCGTTGCAGGACGACGAATTCGTCGCCGCCGACCCGCGCAACCAGGTCGCGCGCGCTAACCGACTGGTCGAGGATACGCGCGACCCGGATCAGGATATCGTCGCCCGCGGCATGGCCGAACAGGTCGTTGACCGCCTTGAACCGGTCGAGATCAACCGCGATCAGCCCGAACGGCGCGTCCGACCGTACCGCCTCCAGCAGCGCGATGTCGAAGGCGGCACGGTTGACTAGTCCGGTCAGCGGATCGTGCGACGCGAGATGCTCGATCGCGCGCTGCGCCCGCGCCGTTTCGGTCAGGTCGCGGATCGCGATCACCGTCGCCGCCCGCGCCTGATATTCGATCTCGCGCGACGCGAGTTCGATCCGCTGATCCTCGACCGCGCTGTTCCGGATGCCGACGCAAAGGCGTTCCCCCGGTTCGAACGCGAGCGCCCGACCGGCCGGCGGATCGAACCACGTCGCCGGATCGGTCCCGATCAGCCGACCGCGATCGATGTCGAGCAATGCGCATGCCCGCTCATTGGCTTCCAGTATCGTTCCGTCGCGGACAATCAACAGGCCCTCCGACGTCGCATCGGCAAGGCCGCGCAGGTCGGTGAGGAACCGGTCGACCACCGTCGCCGCCGCCGTCAACCCGATCAGCAGGAACGTCACCGCCGCGACCCATTCCGACAGTTCCATATGGCTGTGGTTCATGCCCGGCATCGCTGTCATCGGGGCACGGACCGTCACCGAAGCCATTGCGACGAAGTGGATCGTTCCCGTCGCGACGACCATGGCGAGTGCGGGCAGGGCGCGGCGGATATGTCCCTTGCCCCGGCAAAGGCCGCCAAAGGCGCTCGCCAGCAGCAGCCAGCCGAACAGCGCGGCAACCGCGATCGGGCGATAGTCGGTCTCGATCCTGACCGGCTCGGCGATCGCTGCCATGCCGGTCAGGTGCATGCCGATGATACCGACGGTCGCGATCGCGGCACCCGCCGCGACGCCCGACCGGCGCTGGGCACGCCGCAGCAGCGCGAACGCCGCACCGAAGCAGGCGATCGCGATCATCGCCGACAGGGCGGTGAGCATCCGTTCGAATTGCAGATGCGCCGCGCTGCGAAATCCGATCATCGAGATGAAGTGTGTCGACCACACACCGACGCCGGCGGTCACCGAGGCTGATGCCAACCACAACCGTCGACGCGCGACCATGCATTCGAACGACCGCCGCAACTGCTCGAATGCCGACAATGCGCTGACGACACAAACCAGGATGGCGAGCAAGAGCACTCGTTGGTCGTGATGCGTCACGATGCAGTCGAAGATATGGTACATTCGGCGAAAATCCCGACCGCCACAGTTGCGTTGCGTTACAGGTCGCACGGAATGCGTTAAGTGACAGTATACGGCACCATTTGCCGCAAGTCGCGCAGATCGGCGCAAGATCAGCCCGGCAAATTGCGTAGAATATTCGGGAAATGCTGAAATCGCTGCCCGCCATTGTTGTCAGTGCACAGCGGGTTTCGTCGTGCGGACGACGATCTGGCGTCGCGACTCGACCCGGAATGCATCTGCCGCGCGTCCGGCAGGGGGTGGGAGCGACCGGCGGTGCGGAACGTTGGGCCGGCATGGCCACCGCCCCCCAGCTTCGACCGACCCTCTGGCGTCCGCACCGGTTGCTCGTCACCCGGGCGTCGATGGGGTTCGCCCATGGTCGCGCCATCGCCGAACGCGCCGCTGCCTTGGGGGTGGAGGTCGTGCTGCTGCCCGGAGACCGGCTCGCGCTCGACCTGCCCGACGATCCCCGGCGCGCCTATGCACAGGCGAAATCGACGCTGGCCGTGGTCGTCGCGCCGCCCTCGAAGCGGAAACTGCAACCGATCGCGCCCAGCGCCGACTGGCGCGTCGACCTGGCCGAGGGGTGCCCGGCGCATTGCGGCTATTGCTATCTCGCCGGTTCGCTCAAGGGGCCGCCGATCACCCGCGTCTATGCCAATCTCGATGAGATACTGGACGGGCTGCCCGCCTATCTCGGGCAGGGCAGCGTCACGTCGCGCAATCGCGACCGCGCGCAGGAGGGGACGACGTTCGAAGCCTCCTGCTACACCGATCCGCTCGCACTCGAACCGATCACCAGCGCGCTGTCGGCGACGATCGCATGGTTCGGCCGGTGGGACGCGCCGGTGCAGTTGCGCTTCACGACCAAGTTCGCCGGGGTCGACCCGCTGCTCGGCCTCGACCATCAGCGCCGCACCCGCATGCGCGCGTCGATCAACCCGAGCGCCTTCGCCCGGTTCGAAGGGGGCACCGATCGCGTCGCCGCGCGACTGGCGGCATTGGCGCGGATGGCGGCGGCGGGCTATCCGGTCGGGCTGACCATCGCCCCGATCATCGCGGCGGAGGGTTGGCGCGATGCCTATGGATCGCTCATCGCCGATGCCGCGGCGGCGCTTTCGACCGTGCCGGGGATCGATTTGACGATCGAGCTTATCACCCATCGATTCACGGCTGGGTCGAAGGCGGTGCTGGACAACTGGTATCCCGGATCGTCGCTCGACATGGGCTCGACGAACCGGACAACCAAACGCACCAAGTTCGGTAGCGAGAAACAGGTCTATGACGCGGCGACGATGCGGATGCTGCGCGACTTTTTTGCCGAACGGATTGCGGCGCTGCTTCCGCAGGCGGGGGTACTGTACTGGACATGACGATATTCTTTACCGGCGACACGCATTTCGGCGACCATCGTACGATCAATATCCACAAACGTCCCTTCGCGACGGTGGCGGAGATGGACGCGTTGCTGATCGATCGCTGGAACGCGACCGTCGGGCCGGACGACATCGTCTGGCATCTCGGCGACGTCGCGCGCCGCCCGGCCGACGTTCCCGCCTTGCTCGCCCGCCTGCATGGCACCAAGCATCTGCTGCGCGGCAACAATGATCCCGACGCGACCCTCGCAGCGGCCGGGTGGGCAAGCACGGGCGACTATGCCGAGATCGATCTCGACGGTCATCGCCTCGTTCTGTGCCATTATCCGTTTCGGAGCTGGAACGGGCAGCACAAACGTTCGATCAACCTCCATGGCCATAGCCACGGGCGGCTCAAACCGATGCCGCGCCAGTTCGACGTCGGCGTCGACGTCCATGGTTTCGCGCCGGTCCGGCTCGATGCGCTGTTGGGCACGCGAAGCTAATCGGCGACGATAACCGGGACGGCGTACTGCGCATTGCCCTCTGTCCTCCGGCAACGTCGAATGCTTCTGCGGCACTGTAATTTAACCGCCCAACTTGCTCTCGATCGTCAGCCGATCGTCCTTGCAGAAGCCGCAGGCGGGGCCGGTGAAATAGCCGGCCGCCTTGCCATCGCCCTTCAGTTTCCAGTCGAGCCATCTGGTGACGACGGTCGCGGCGACCCCGCCATGCGGCTGCATATAGGTGCCGCCATGCCCGACCGGCACGTTGACCAGCGCGGCGGGGATATGGTCGATCCGGCGATAATCGTCGGTGCCGTTGCCGTACGCGATGTCGGTCGTACCGCCCAGCACATACAGCACCGATCCGTGCAGCGACTTAAGCAGCTTCTTGTCCGACACCACCCCCGCGATCGGGTTGGCGCCTTCGGGAAAGAAGCCGCTGTTCATGACCACCGCGGTCGTGACCCGCGGGTCCTGCGCCGCCGACAGCGCCTGCAGCCCGCCGCAACTGAAGCCCGACACCGCGATCCGGTCGGTCGCGATCCGCCCGGCGAACGGGCTGTCGGCGCGGCCATTCTCGCGCTGTGCCCAGTCGATCGCGTCGGTCAGCGCCTTGGTTTCGGTCGGCGCTGCCATCCGGGCGGCAGGCGCCGGTGCCTTGGGCGCTGTCGGCTTCGGGATCGTGCCCGAAGCGATCACCAGATAGCCGTGCGACGCGATTTCGAGCAGGTGGTTGCGCGAACTGGTGCCATCGGCGCTGCACGCGCCATTGCCGAAGACATAGATGGGCAACGCCCCGCGCCGGACCTTGCGCAGATCGGCCGGACGATAGACGACATGATCGGGCAGGTCGGCGCGTTCCTCGAAAAGTGCGGGGTAGGGGCCCGAGCCGTGTTCCTCGCCCGCATCGGCGGTCATCCCCGCCAGTGCCGCACCGGCCATCGTCGCCAGACCCGCCCGCCGAATCGCCCGCATCCTCGCTCCCCCCTTGTCGTTGCCGACAGCCTGTCACGGCGGACGAAGCCGCGCAATGTCAGGCGCTTGGCGGTGCCGTCGACTCGCGCTCGATCAGCGCATGGTCCAGCACGAGCAGCCGTTCCGCGGCGGGCAACGGCTTGGCGGTCCGCATCTCGCGGATCAGCAGCTGCAACGCCTCTGCGGCAAGCTGCTGCACCGGCTGGCGGATCGTCGTCAGCGGCGGCCACAGCGTCACCGCCGCCGTGCTGTCATCGAAGCCGGTGACGGTCAGGTCGGCAGGGACGTCGAGATGCCGGCGATGCGCGACCGAGACCACCGCCGCCGCCATGTCGTCGTTGCTGGCGAACACCGCGGTCGGACGGTCGTCCGCCCCCAGCAACGCCTCGCCTGCGATCAGGCCCGAGGCATAGCTGAAATCGCCCTGGACGATCGTTGCCGTGACCTCGCCCGCCTCGGCGACCGCCGACCGGAATCCGTCGAGCCGGGCGATGCTCGCCTGCTGGTCGGGATTGCCGACGACGAAGCCGATCCGACGATGCCCCATCGCGATCAGATGCCGGGTCATGTCGCGCGCCGCGCCGCGATCGTCGATCCCGACCGAAATCGCGTCGGCCGCGACCGCCCCGACGAGCGCGACCGGCACCGCTGCCTCGTGCAGCATCCGGCGCAGCCCCTGCGCCTCGCCGAGCGGCGGGGCAAGGATCACCCCGCCGATCCCGGAAGCAAGCAGCCGCTTGACCGCATCGGCCGTCGGCGCGCCGCCCGCCTGTCCCTTCAACAGGATCAACTGCGCCGCGCGGTTCGACGCCTCCTCGAACACGCCGGCCAGGAAATCGCCCATGAACGCGGCGCTGGGGTTGGAATAGATCACGCCGATGCGGATCTCCTTCAACGTCACCAGGCTGCGCGCCATCAGGTTCGGCGTATAGTTCAGCTCGCGGATCGCATCGTTGACGATCATACGGGTCGCCTCGCGCACGCCGCTGTCACCGTTGATGACCCGCGACACCGACATTGGCGACACCCCGGCATATTTCGCGACATCGATGATGGTGACGCTGCGACGTCGGCGGGTGGGTTGGGTCAAGCGTCTCTCTACCGTGCAATGCGCAGGGCGATTACCGGCTCGGGACATGCCCGGCCCGATGCGCGATCACCCATCGCCCCACCGTATCGGTGCCGAGCGGCGTCGGGCAAGCGCCGATATCGGCTTGCATTCCCCGACCCGTAGCGCCTACCAAACAATGGTAACGTTACCGGGAGGGGTAATTTGGCGCGATTCAAATCGGTGCGCTGGACCATCATCGCGTTGTTCGTCGGCGCGATGGTCATCAACTACCTGACCCGCAGCATTCTCGGCGTCGCCGCGCCTGCGATCATGACCGAACAGGGGATCTCGTCCCAGCAATATTCGTGGATCACCGGCGCGTTCCAGTTCGGGATCATGTTCCAGCCGGTGGCCGGCTATCTGCTCGACCTGATCGGGCTGAAGGTCGGCTTCACCCTGTTCGTCGCGGTCTGGTCGCTCATCACCATGGGACACGGCCTCGTGACCGGCTGGTTCGGTTTCGCCGCCCTGCGCGGCGCGTTGGGGCTGGTCGAGGGATCGGCACAGCCGGCGGGGATGAAGGTCGTCGCCGAATGGTTTCCCGCGCGCGAACGGGGGGTGGCCGGCGGCATCTATCAGATCGGCGCATCGTTCGGCGCGGTGCTGGCGCCGGTGCTCGTCGCATGGGCGGTGTTCAACTATAGTTGGCGGGCGGCCTTCTTCGTCGCCGGTGGCCTCGGCCTGCTCTGGGTCGTGGCGTGGCTCGCCTGGTATGCGCCGCCGCGCCGGCACCGCGCGCTGTCGGTCGAGGAACGCGACCTGATCCTCGACGGGCAGGAACCCGAACTGGCGCAGCAGCGCCGCCGCCCGCCGCTCGGCCAATTGCTGCGCCGGCGCAATCTGTGGACCATCGCCGCCGCACGCTTCCTCGCCGATCCCGTCTGGGGGATGCTGTCGCTGTGGATGCCGCTCTATCTGGTACAGGTCCGCCAGTTCGACCTGACCCAGATCGCAATGTTCGCGTGGCTGCCCTTCCTCGCCGCCGATCTCGGCTGCCTGTTCGGGCCGGCGGTGGTCGCGTGGTTGCAGCGACGCGGCGTCGACCTGATCGATGCGCGCCGCTGGGCGTTCACGATCGGCGCGCTGCTGATGACCGGCATGATGTTCGTCGGCACCGTCGGCAGCCCGCTGGCGGCCGTCGCGCTGCTATGCCTCGGCGGCTTCGCGCACCAGACGCTGTCGGTCACCGTCATCACCATGACGTCGGACCTGTTCCCGCAGGATCAGGTCGCGACCGCGACCGGCGTGTCGGGAACCGCCGCCAATCTCGGCGTGCTGATCTTCACGCTGGTGCTCGGCTCGCTGGTCGACAGCGTCGGCTATCAGCCCTTCTTCATCCTGCTCGGGCTGCTCGATCTGGTCGGTGCCGCGCTGCTATGGACCCTGATACGAAAGTCCGTATGACCATCGGCAATCCTATCCTGCGAGGGTTCAATCCCGATCCGTCGATCGTTCGCGTCGGCGCGGATTATTATATCGCCACCTCGACCTTCGAATGGTTTCCCGGGGTGCAGATCCATCATTCGCGCGATTTCGCCGACTGGCGGCTGGTGTCGCGGCCATTGCGTCGCCCCACCCAGCTCGACATGCGCGGCAATCCCGATTCCTGCGGCGTCTGGGCCCCGGACCTCAGTTATGCCGGCGGCCGGTTCCACCTGATCTATACCGACGTCAAACGCTATGGTCGCACCACCGTCGACGGCGCACGGGGCGCGTCGCTCCGCGATTTCCACAATTACTGGGTGTGGAGCGACCGGATCGACGGCGACTGGTCCGATCCGGTGCATCTCAACAGCAGCGGCTTCGACCCCGCGCTGTTCCACGACGATGACGGGCGCAGCTGGCTGCTCAACATGCTGTGGGACCATCGCCCTGATCGCAAACGCTTCGCCGGCATTGTCGTGCAGCAGATGGACCTCGTCACTGGACAGCTTCTGGGCGATCGCCGCACCATCTTCGAAGGAACGTCGCTCGGCTTCACCGAAGGGCCGCATCTGTACAAGCGCGACGGCTGGTATCACCTGCTCGTCGCCGAAGGGGGCACCGAACGCAACCATGCGGTGGTCATGGCCCGCTCGCGCGACCTGTTCGGCCCCTATGAAGCCCATCCCGACGGCCCGGTGCTGACCGCGCGCGGTCGGCCCGACCTGCCGCTGCAACGCACCGGCCATGGCGATCTGGTCGACACGCCGACCGGGGAGACGTGGCTCGCCTATCTATGCGGCCGTCCGCTGCCCGACAGCGACCGCTGCGTGCTGGGTCGCGAGACCGCGATCCAGCCGATGACGTGGGGACAGGATGGCTGGCTGCGACCCGCATTGCCGCAGGCCGAAGTGCCGGGTCCCGCGACCGCAACCCCCGCGACCGACACGATCGACATCTTCGATGGTCCCGACCTGCCCGAAACCTTTCAATGGTTGCGCACCCCCTGGCCCGACCGGCTGTTCAGCTTGACCGCACGCCCGGGCCATCTTCGCCTGTTCGGGCGCGAGACGATCGGCAGCCATTTCGAACAGGCGCTGCTCGCACGGCGGCAACAGGCGTGGTGCTACACTGCGACGACCGAGGTCGACTTCACCCCCCACGACTTTCAGCAGGCGGCTGGACTGATCTGCTACTACAATTCGACCAAATATCATTTCCTGCACCTGACCGTCGACGACGCCGGACGGCGCCAGTTGCAGCTGCTGTCGGTCGAACCGGTCGGGGAGGGGCGCAGCAGCGCGTCCGCCCCGGTCGCCGTGCCCGAAGGCCCGATCGAACTGCGTGCCGAGGTCGATCGCGAACGGCTGCGCTTCGCCTTCCGCGCGCAGGGGCAGGACGACTGGCAATGGCTCGACGGCGAGTTCGACGCCAGCCTCCTGTCCGACGAAGCGACCATCACCGGCCTGCCCAACTTCACCGGCACCTTCGTCGGCATGGCGTGTCAGGACATGTCGGGGCGGGGCACCCCCGCCGACTTCCGCTATTTCGCCTATCGGGAGCACGAACCGCAGCCCGCCGCCTGATCCGGCGCCGCCACCTCTCGTCTTCGCCGCGCCGCTGCCCTACCATGGCGAGGTCCGTTCCCCAGCCATTCGAGAAGCCGTGGCCCGCAAGCAAGCGCTGAAGGTGTTCCGTACCCCGATCGGGTTTCACGACGCCTATGTCGCCGCCCCCAGCCAAAAGGCGGCGCTGGCGGCATGGGGCAGCAGCGCCGACCTGTTCGCGCGCGGCGTTGCCGAGCGGGTGACCGACGAAGCTTTGATGCGCGAACCGCTGGCATCGCCGGGCAAGATCGTGCGGCGGCTGCGCGAGGGCGATGCCGACGCCCTCGCCGAAGGTGACACGCCCAAGCGCAAGAAGCCGGCGGGCAGGGCGAAGGCCAAGCCGCCGGCAAAGCCGCGCCGCGACCCCGGTCCGCGCCCGTCGCGCGCCGATCTGGCCGCCGCCGTGGACGCGCTAGATCAACTTCGGTCGCAGCAGGAGCACGAAGAAGCCGATCTGCGCGACAGGGAGAAGGCGATCGAACGCGAACGGCGGGACCTCGACCGGTCGCACCAGCGCGATCTTGCCGCGGCGGAAGCGGCGGTGGAACAGGCCCGTCGCGACCATTCGGCCGCGCTCGACCGCTGGCTCGCTCGGCAGGAATGATCGGATACGATCGCCGCTTGGACCGTCCGGCCCCCTTGCACAACCGCGCGAATAGAATATGTACCGGACGTTATGGAAAAGACGTCGACTGTTGCCGCCAAGGGTAGACCCAGGGAATTTTGCGTCGACAATGCGCTGGCGGCGGCGCTCGGCGTGTTCTGGTCGAAGGGGTATGAGGGCGCTTCGATGAGCGACCTGACCGAGGCGATGGGTATCACCAAGCCCAGCCTCTACGCCGCCTTCGGCAACAAGGAAGCGTTGTTCCACAAGGCGCTCGACCTCTACGAGAACGAAAAGCTCGAATATACCCGCGAAGCGCTGAAACAGCCGACCGCTCGGGCTGTCGCCGAACATTTCATGCGCGGCGCGATCGATGCGCAGATGAGCAGCTGTGATCCCAAGGGCTGTCTGGGCGTCATCAGCGCGACCGCGTGCGGCGCGGAGGCGGCGTCGATCAAGGCCGATGTGATCCAGCGGCGCGCTTCGTCGCAGGCGGCGTTGGTCGAACGCTTCGAACAGGCGAAGCGCGACGGCGACTTGCCCGATCATGTCGATATATCGGGGCTTACCAGCTACTTGTATGCGATCCTTCAGGGGATGGCGGTGCAGGCCGGATCGGGTGCGACCCGCGCCGAACTCGAACGCGTTGTCGAAACCAGCCTGATGATGTGGCCGGGTCGGTAGAAATTTCTACCGACCGGTACAAAAGGCGTTGACGAACCGAATCGCCGTTAATATACCAGTCAGTATAGAAGAGGGCATCGCACTGGTGCTCCGGCTCTCGCAAGGACGCCGCTATGCTCGAACCTGACTGTCGCACGGTCATCGCCCCGTAATTCGGCGGTACGTGCAACCTTCGTAACCTTTGCCGCAGAATGCGCTCCGCCTGGACCTTGATGGTTCGGGCGACGGCGACCTGCGTCCCCGCACCAGCGCCTCGGCTCCGAAAGGGGGGCTTTGGCGGTCGCCCCCGTGCGTCCGCTGCTGCGTGCCTCTGCCTGTTTGGGAGGATTTCTCATGGCCTATGTCGATTTCTCCGGCGACACGCTGTTCGCCACCCCCGCCGCCGCCACCCCCGTCGTCGAAGCCGCCGAACCCGCGCCGACCGGCCTCAGCGCGCTCGAATGGTCGGTCGTGGCGCTTGCCCAGCGCGACCGGATGGCGTCGCTGCGCGAACCCTCGCCTTTGTCGATCGCGCTCGGCCGGGTGTTCGGCACCCGCCGCCGCGACCCCAATCTCGCCGACCCGAAGCTGGAGGCACTGCGGCGCATGGCGGTGCTCAGCTGGCATCGCGGCTTCGCGGTCCCGGTGCATGAACTCGCCGCTTTCTTCGCCGCCGGGTTCAACGCCGATCAATATGAAACGATGCTCGCCAGCATCGGCGCGGTGCAGGCGTCGCGAAAGGCCCGCGCATGAACATGCTCTCCGCCATCCACAAGTCCGACTCGGTCGACACGCCGGCCACGCCGCACCGGTCGCGCTGGCGACGCGCCGCCTGGGTCGCGGTGCCGGTCGTGGCACTCGGCGCCGCCTGGGGCCTGTTGCAGCAGGACACGCCCGCCGTCGCGGCGATGCCGACCCCGACCGTCGAGGTCGCGCCGCCGCTGATCCGCAACGTCACCGAATGGGACGATTTCGTCGGCCGGTTCGAAGCGTCGAAATCGGTCGAGGTCCGCCCCCGCGTCTCGGGCGCGATCACCGGCGTGCACTTCACCGACGGGTCGATCGTGCGCAAGGGGCAGTTGCTGTTCACCATCGACCCGCGCCCCTTCGCCGCTGCGCTTGCGGAAGCGCGCGCCAGTGTCACGGGTGCGGCAAGTGATCTGGCGCTCGCCCGCGCCAATCTCGACCGCGCCAACCGGCTGGCAACCGAGGATGCGGTGTCGAAAAGCGATCTCGACCAGCTCGCTGCCCGCGTCCGCGCGGCGCAATCGGCACTGGTCGCGGCACAGGCACGGGTGCAGGCCCGCGCGCTCGACATGGAATTCACCCGGGTCCGCGCACCGATCGCCGGCCGCATCTCCGACCGGCGGATCGACGCCGGCAATCTGGTCGCGGCGGGCGAACCCAATGGCACGCTGCTGACCACGATCAACGCGCTCGACCCGATCTATTTCGCCTTCGACGCATCGGAAGGGCTGTTCCTCAAGTCGAAGCGCGCCGGGGCCGAAGGAGCGGCGGTCGAGGTCCGGTTGCAGGACGAAGCGGCGTACAGCCGCACCGGCCGGCTCGACTTTACCGACAACGGTCTCGACCCACGATCGGGGACGGTGCGGGGGCGGGCAGTGCTCGCCAATCCCGATCTGTTCCTGACGCCCGGCATGTTCGGCAACATGCGCCTTGCCAATGCCGGCACGATACGCGCGCTGCTGGTCCCCGATGCCGCGATCCAGACCGATCAGGCGCGCAAGACCGTCCTGACCGTCGGCAGCGACGGCACCGTCGCGGCCAAGGCGGTAACGCTCGGCCCGGTCGTCGACGGGCTGCGGATCGTGAAGTCCGGCCTTTCGGACCGCGACCGGATCATCGTCAGTGGCACGCAGTTGGCGATGCCCGGCACCAAGGTGCAGGTCCGCCCCGCGACCATCACCGCCACCCGCGCTGTTGCCGCACCCAAACCGGCGGCGACGATCGGCGAGGCGACTTTCGCCGGTAACTGACCGCGGCGAACGGGAATGCCCGTTCGTCCGCCGCTCCAAATTCCGGATCCCTCTGACCACGCCCGCCGGGCGAGGAGGCCACCCATGCGCCTGTCGCGCTTCTTCATCACGCGCCCGATCTTTGCCGGCGTCATCGCGGTCGTTATCACGATCGTCGGCGGCCTCGCCTATTTCGGGCTGCCCGTCTCGCAATATCCCAACATCGTGCCGCCAACGGTCACCGTCGCCGCGACCTATCCCGGCGCCGCGGCGGAGACGGTCGCCGAAACCGTCGCAGCCCCGATCGAGCAGGAAATCAATGGCGTCGACGGGATGCTGTACCAGTCGTCGCAGTCGACCGGCGACGGGCGGGTGACGATCACCGTCACCTTCAAGCCCGGCACCGACCTCGACGCCGCGCAGGTGCTGGTCCAGAACCGCGTCGCGATCGCGACCCCGCGTTTGCCGCAGGAGGTGCAGCGCCTCGGCATCGTCACCAAGAAGACGACCCCGGACTTTCTGATGGTCGTCAACCTCGTATCGCCCGACCGTTCGCTCGATACGCAATATCTTTCCAACTACGCGCTGACGCAGGTCAAGGACCGGCTCGCCCGGATCGAGGGGGTGGGCGACGTCCAGCTCTTCGGCGCGCGCGACTATGCGATGCGGGTGTGGATCGATCCCGGCCGCGCCGCCGCGCTCAACCTGACCGCAGGCGATATCGTACAGGCATTACGGGCGCAGAACGTACAGGTCGCCGCCGGCACGCTCGGCCAGCCGCCCTATAATCAGGGCAATGCCTTTCAGTTGAACGTCGAGACGCAGGGTCGCCTGACCGAGCCGCAGCAATTCGCCGATGTCGTGATCCGCACCGATGCCGATGGCAGGCAGGTCCGCGTGCGCGACGTGGCACGGGTCGAACTGGGCGCGGCCGATTATTCGACCAACACCTATCTGTCGGGTGAGCCGACCGTGCTGCTGGGCGTCTTCCAGCGCCCCGGATCGAATGCGCTGGCGGCGGCGGAGGCGATCACCGCCGAGATGGACACGCTGCAAAAGACCTTCCCCAAGGGGCTGGAATATCGCGTCATCTACAACCCGACCGAATTCATCGCCCAGTCGATCGACGAAGTGATGAAGACGCTGGGCGAAGCGATCGTGCTGGTCGTACTGGTCATCATCGTGTTTCTGCAACGCTGGCGCGCGGCGATCATCCCGGTCGTGGCGATCCCGGTATCGCTGATCGGCACCTTCGCGGTGCTGCTGCTGGTCGGTTATTCGCTGAACAACCTGTCGCTGTTCGGGCTGGTGCTGGCGATCGGGATCGTCGTCGACGACGCGATCGTGGTGGTCGAGAATGTCGAACGCAATCTGGCGCGCGGTATGACCCCGCTACAGGCAGCCTTCACCTCGATGGACGAGGTGGCGGGCGCGCTGGTCGCGATCGTCGCGGTGCTGTGCGCGGTGTTCATCCCGACGCTGTTCATGAACGGCATCTCCGGCGCCTTCTATCAGCAGTTCGCCGCGACCATTTCGACCGCGACGATCATCTCGCTGATCGTGTCGCTGACCCTGTCCCCGGCGCTCGCCGCGCTGCTGCTGAAGGGCCATGCCGAGGACGCGCCGGTAAACTCGCGCTTCATGCGGACGCTGCGGCGTGCGGGCGACGGCTTCAATCGCGGCTTCGAGGCGATGAGCGAACGCTACAGCCGCATGACCCATGCGCTGGTGACCCGGCCGAAGCGGGTGATGGTCGCCTATGCCGGGCTGATCGGAGCGACCGTGGCGATGCTGTGGACGACGCCGACCGGCTTCATCCCGCAACAGGATCAGGGCTATTTCCTGACCGTCATCCAGTTGCCCTCCGGCTCGTCGGTCGAACGCACCGATGCGGTGATGCGCAAGGTCGCCAGCCGCATCCTCCCGCTCGACGGGGTGAAGGGCGCGGTGATGCTCGCCGGCTTCGACGGCCCGTCGCAGACGCTCGCGCCCAATGCCGCCGCCGCCTATATCCCGCTCAAGGACTTCAAGGATCGGAAGGGCCTGCACGTCAGCCAGATCATGGCCGAGGCGCAGAAGGCGACCGCCGACATCACCGAAGCGCGGCTGATGATCGTGCCGCCGCCGGTCATTCAGGGCATCGGCGCCGCCGGCGGGTTCCGGATGATGGTGCAGGACAAGGGCGGCCACGGCTATCAGGCGCTGGGCAAGGAAGCCTATGCCCTGATCGCCAAGGCCAATCAGGCACCCGGCCTTGCCGGCGCCTATACCTTCTTCGACACCGCCACGCCGCGCGTCTTCGCCGATATCGATCGGGCGAAATCCGACCTGCTCGGCGTGCCGCCGGAACGGGTGTTCGAGGCGCTGAACGTCTATCTCGGCTCGGCCTTCGTCAACGATTTCAAACTGCTCGGCCGCACCTATCGCGTGACGGCGCAGGCCGACGCGCCGTTCCGCGCGACCGAAAGCGATATCGCCAATCTCAAGACGCGCTCGAACGCCGGGGGCATGGTGCCGATCGGATCGCTGGCGACGTTCGAGGACAAGACCGGCCCGTATCGCGTCGTGCGCTACAACATGTTCCCGGCGGTCGAATTGGACGGCAACACCGCGCCCGGCTTCTCCTCGGGCCAGTCGCTCCTGACGATGGAGAAGCTGGCGGACGAGACGCTGCCCGCCGGCTACAGCACGGAATGGACCGATATCGCCTTCCAGCAGCAGCTGGCCGGCAATACGGCTGCGATCGTCTTCGCACTCGCCGTCGTGTTCGTCTTCCTCGTGCTGGCGGCGCAGTATGAAAGCCTCGTGCTGCCGCTGTCGATCATCATGATCGTGCCGATGTGCCTGTTGGCGGCGATGATCGGCGTCAATGTGCGCGGCATGGACAACAACGTCCTGACCCAGATCGGTCTGGTCGTCCTGATCGCGCTGGCCGCCAAGAACGCGATCCTCGTCGTCGAATTCGCGCGACAGGCGGAGGCGGAGGACGGGCTGTCGCCGATCGAGGCGGCGGTGCGCGCGGCGGGCGACCGGTTGCGCCCGATCCTGATGACCAGCTTCGCCTTCGTGCTCGGCGCGGTGCCGCTACTGGTGGCGACCGGGGCAGGGGCCGAGTTGCGGCAGGCGCTGGGGACCGCGGTGTTCTTCGGCATGCTTGGCGTAACCGGCTTCGGTCTCGTCTTCACCCCCACCTTCTACGTCGTTTGCCGCGCGCTGGGCGATCGGTTGCGGTTCCGCCGGCCGCAGCCCGACGCGTCGCTCCAGCCCGCCGAATAAGGGAGCCAGATCATGGTCCGCATCCTTCTTGCCTCCGCCGCCGCGCTGGCGCTCGCCGCCTGCACGGTCGGTCCCGACTATCATGCGCCGGTCACACCATCCGCCGCCGCCGGGCCGTTCGTCGCCGCGAACCCGGCGGTGACCACGACCGCGGCAGCCGACGATCGCTGGTGGCAACTCTATCGCGACCCGGTGCTCGACGGGCTGATCGCCGACGCGCTGGCCGCCAATACCGATATTCGCGTCGCCATCGCGCGGCTCGCCGCCGCCCGCGCGTCGCTGCGCGAGGTGCGCGGCGACCGCCAGCCCCAGACGACGGCGGGGGCCAGCGCGACCTATGGCCGATTGTCGGCGATCCAGCGTCCCCCCGGCCTCGACCGCGAAAACTGGACGATCGATACCGGGTTGGACGTCGCCTATGAAGTCGATCTGTTCGGCCGCATCGGTCGCACTGTCGAGGCGGCGCGTGGCGAGGTTGGCGCGGCGCAGGCCGATGCCGACAGCGTTCGCGTCGCGGTGGTCGCCGATACCACCCGCGCCTATGCCGACGCTGCCGCTGCCGCCGAACGACTGGCGGTGGCGGAACGCATCGTCGCGCTGATCGACCGGTCGCTCAGGGTAACGCAGGGGCGGGCGCGGGTCGGGTTGACCACCGGACTCGATACCGCACGGATCGCCGCGCTGCGTAACCAGCGACAGGCGGATATCCCCGCCATTGCCGCCGAGCGGCAGGCGGCACTGTCCCGTCTCGCCGCGCTGACCGGGCGGACCCCGGCTGAGCTTCCCGCGATCGCGGCGGAACGCAGCGCGACGCTGCGCCTGACGCAGCCGATCCCGGTCGGCGACGGCGCGGCGCTGCTGGCACGGCGACCCGATGTCCGCGCCGCTGAACGCCGGCTGGCGGCGGCGACCGCGCGGATCGGGGTGGCGACGGCCGATCTTTATCCGCGGATCAGTCTCGGCGGATCGATCGGATCGACCGGCACGGGGCTTGGCAATGTGTTCGGTGCGGGGCCGCTCAACTGGCTGCTCGGTCCGCTGCTCAGCTGGAACGTCAATCCGGCCAAGGCGCGCGCCCGGATCGCCGGGGCGGAGGCGAACAGTCAGGCGGCCCTCGCGACGTTCGACGGCGTGGTCCTGACCGCGCTGGGCGAGACCGAGACGGCCCTGTCGAACTATGCCCGCGCGCTCGACCGCCGCACCGCGCTACAGGCGGCGCGCGATCAGGCGGCGGTCGCCGCGCGCATCACCCGCGCCCAGCAGCGCGAGGGGCAGATCGACAGCCTCGCGCAACTCGATGCCGAACGCACATTCGCCGATACCGAAGCAGCCCTGGCGCTGGCCGACGCGCAGATCGCCGATGCGCAGATCGACCTGTTCCGCAGCCTCGGCGGTAGCTGGACCAGCAGTTAAGAGGATCAACCCGCTCGCGGCGAGGTGAGCCTTAGCAGCCGCCCGTCGCTGCCGTCCTCCAGCAGCCACAGCGCGCCATCCGGCCCGGCCATGACCGCCCGGATGCGCGCGCCCATGTCCCAGCGTTCCGCCTCGCGCGCGGTCGTGCCGTCGAACGCGATCCGCACCAGTGCCGTCGCGGCCAGTCCACCGACGAATGCCGAGCCGCGCCAGTCAGGAAACATGTTGCCGTTATAGAAGGCCAGACCCGCCGGCGCGATCACCGGTGTCCAGTAGAGCGCCGGCTCGCGGAATTTGGCGTTCCCGGCGGGCGATGCGATCGGTGTGTCGTCGTAATTCTTGCCATAGGACACGACCGGCCAGCCATAATTGCCGCCCGCTTCGATCAGGTTCAATTCGTCGCCGCCCTGCGGTCCCATCTCGGTTTCCCACAACCGCCCCTGCGCATCGAAGGCGAGGCCATAGGGGTTGCGATGCCCGGTCGACCAGGTTTCGGCCGGCGTCAGATTGGGCGCCGGCATCTCCGCCTTGCGCACCGCCGCCTTCGCTGCCGCGCCGGTGTTTTCGGGCGGATCGATGATGCCGATCATGGTCGCGCCGGTCTTGCCCGCCTGCGGATTGCCGGGGGCGGGCTTGCCGTCGAGCGTCAGGCGCAGGATCTTGCCCAGCGCCTGATCGGGGTCCTGCGCCGGCGTGAAGCGCTGCCGCTCGCCCGACGTCAGGAACAGGTAGCGGCCGTCGGGCGAGAAGGCGATATAGCCGCCGAACTGGCCACCCGCGCCGCGCGGCAATTGCCGCCACAGCACCTGCACGTCGCGCAGCGCCGGCGCGCCGTTCGTATCGAGCGTCCCGCGTGCCAGCGCCAGCCCGTCGCCCCCTTCGCCCGGTTCGGAATAGGTCAGATAGACGTGCCGGGTCTGCGCGAAATCGGGGGAGGTCGCGACGAACAACAGTCCGCCTTGCCCCTCGAAATGTACCTTCGGCACGCCGGTAACCGACGTCTTGCTGCCCGAAGCGGTGACCAGCCACAGCCCTCCCGGCTTTTCGGTCACCAGCATCCGCTGGTCGGGCAGGAACGCCAGCGCCCATGGATTGTCGAACGTCGCGACGGTCGCGGTCTTGAACGGCTTGGTTTTGGCCGGGGTCGCCGACCCGTAATTGACCGGCGCTGCCGCTTCCGAAGCGGTCGCGTTCTGCGCCGGTTGGGACGCGCCGCAACCGGGCAGCAGCAGCATGGTACCGAGGCAGAGCAGGGGAAATCGCAGCACAGATCGCCTTTCGGACAGGGTAGCAGCGCGAGACCGCGCACATCAGAAGGGCGTCACCGACCCTTGAATGTCAACGGCCTACGTCATGATGCCGATGATCGGCTTGCCGACACGGGTCATTTGTAGGAGTAGATAGCGGGTTCGGCAAGAAGCGCTCGCTAGAGGTCGCGGGGATCGGGCGATGACAGGATACAGGAGAGGCGCATGATCCGTTTTCCCCAATTGGCGGCGCTGGCTGCGTTGGTGTCCGGAACGACTGCGATGGCGCAGAGGGTGCCAGCCGCCAACACCGCACCGGCGGCGGCGCGCGACGTGTCGGTTACGGTCGATGCACGCCAGTCGCTGGGACCGTTGCCGCCGGCCTGGCGCTTCTTCGGCGCCGACGAACCCAATTACGCGACGATGAAGGACGGGCGGAAGCTGCTGGTCGAACTGGGCGAACTGAAACCGGGCGAGGTGTTCTTCCGTGCGCACAATCTGCTCAGCACCGGGGACGGCACCGCGGCTTTCAAATGGGGCAGCACCAATGCCTATACCGAGGGACCGGACGGCAAACCGGTCTATGACTGGACGATCGTCGACAATATCATCGATACCTACCTCGCTCGCGGCGTCCGCCCCTATCTGCAGATCGGCTTCATGCCCCAGGCATTGTCGACCGCGCCGAAGGGTACGCCGTACCAGCATAGCTGGCGGCCCGGCTTCGATTACCGGCTGATCGCGACCGGCTGGACCTACCCGCCGGGCAGTTACGAGAAATGGGCCGAACTGGTCTATCAATGGACCCGGCACAATGTCGAACGCTATGGCGCGGACGAAGTGAACCGTTGGTATTTCGAAGTCTGGAACGAACCGGATTCGAAATTCTATTGGCAGGCGTCGCCCGAGGAGTTCAACAAGCTGCACGACTTCGCGATCGACGCGGTGCGCCGCGCGCTGCCGACCGCGAAGGTCGGCGGTCCCGATGTCGCCGTGGCCGGAGAGTTCATGGAAGGCTTTATGCGCCATGTCGCCTCGGGCCGGAACTACGTGACCGGCCGGACAGGCACGCCGACCGATTTCCTGTCCTTTCATGCCAAGGGCGCGCCGAGCTTCGTCGATGGTCACGTCCGCATGGGGCTGTCGACGCATCTGCGCAATGTCGATCGGGGCTTCACCCGGGTCGCCGGCTTCCCCGCGCTCGCCGCCAAGCCGATCGTGATCGGGGAAAGCGATCCCGAGGGCTGCGCCGCCTGTCCGGGACCGCAAAACGCCTATCGTAACGGTACGATGTATTCGAGCTACACCGCCGCCAGCTTCGCGCGAATCTGGGACCTGGCCGCGCGGCGCAAGGTCAATCTCGACGGCATCCTGTCCTGGTCGTTCGAATTCGAGGACCAGCCATGGTTCGCCGGCTATCGCCAGCTGTCGACCAATGGCGTCGACCTGCCGGTGCTCAACGTCTTCCGCATGTTCGCGAAACTGGGTCCCGAACGCATCGCCGCGACCAGCAGCGCGCAGGTGCCGCTCGACGCGGTCGTCCGGGACGGGGTGCGCGGCGACGCCGATATCGGGGCGCTCGCGACCCGGACATCCGACGGGCGGATCGCGGTGCTGTTGTGGCATTACCACGATGACGATGTCCCCGGGCCGGTCGCGCGGGTGAAGCTCGACATTGCCGGGGCGAAGACGAGGTCGGGCAAGCTGTGGCGCATCGATCGCGACCACGCCAACGCCTTCACCGCATGGCAGCGCATGGGATCGCCGCAATCGCCGAACGAGAAGCAATATGCCGAACTGGAGGCGGCGTCGGCAATGCAGCAGGAGACGGTCGTCGCCACCGGCGGCCGGTCCTTCGCCATCGATCTGCCGCGGCAGGGGGTCGCGCTGCTCACGCTCGACGGGCGCTGACGCGGGAGTCTCGCCAGATCCGGTCGTGCGACGTTATGCTGCATCGCACGTTGAACGGGACGTGTCGAACGGGCGGGAGCATGAATGGAATGACGGCAACGACGGCAGAAGGCCGGACAAAGGCGCGCCGCTGGTGGTCGATGTGGGTAGTCGGAGGGGTCGATCATGACGCGGTTCTGCGTCAGATTGCCGAGGATTCAGGCTGGTCGGGGCGCTATGCGTTCCTGATCGTGGTGTCGGCGGCGATCTCGCTGCTGGGGCTGTTGATGCCGTCAGTCGCGGTGCTGATCGGGGCGATGTTGCTGTCGCCGCTGATGATGCCGATCATCGGGCTGGGGTTCGGGATCGCGACGCTCGACACGCGCGAAATCCGGCGCGCGGCGATCGCGTTGGTGGCGGGCGCGGCGATCGCAGTGGCGCTGTCGGTGGTGCTGGTCAGCCTGTCGCCGATCCAGACGATCACCAGCGAGATTGCCGGCCGCACCCGCCCGACGCTGTTCGACCTGCTCGTCGCGCTGCTGTCGGCGGTCGCCGGTGCCTATGCGCTGATCCGCGGGCGGGGCGGCACGGTGGTCGGCGTCGCCATCGCGATCGCGCTGATGCCACCGCTGGCGGTGGTCGGCTTCGGTATCGCCACGCTGAACTGGACCGTGTTTTCGGGATCGCTGCTGTTGTTCCTGACCAACGCGATCACCATCGCGCTGACCGCCGCGCTGGTCGCACGCGTCTATGGCTTCGGCAGCCATTTGTCGCCGCAGCATACCGGATGGCAGCTGATGCTGTTCGTCGTGGCGCTCGGTGTGCTGTCGGTACCGCTCGGCACTGGTCTGCGGCAGATCGCGTTCGAGGCGGTCGCGCAGCGGCAGGTGCGCGATACGATCCGCGACCGCTTTCCCGACGCTTCGCGGCTGGGACAGCTCGATATAGACTATGCCGCGACGCCGATCCGCGTCCGCGCCGTCGTGCTGACCCCGAAGCTAGATCCGCAGGCGGACCGCGTCCTCGCTGCCGATCTGCAAAACCGGCTCGGTCGCAGGATCGACCTGCATGTCGACCAGCTACGCGTCGATCCCGCTGCCGGAGGTGTCGAGGCGGCGCAGATCGCACGTGCCGCGGTCGCGACGCCCGATCCCGACCGCGAACAGCAGCGCGCTCTCGCCGACCTCGCACTCATTGCCGGGAGCGATGCCGCGCCGGCACAGGCCGACCCGACGACCCGGACGTTGCAGGCCACCGCCGCGCCGCTGCCGGGGCTCGGCATGGTGGGGTATCGGGCGCTGGAGGTCCGTGCACAACGGGCACTGAACGCATGGCAGGTCCGGCTTGCCCCGCCTGCCGACGCACCGTTGCCGGTCGTCGCCATCGACGCGGGTGTGATCGACAGCGGCGCGCTCGACGCCGCGGCGTGGGGATCGGCGCGGCTGGGGCGTCAGATATCGATCGACGGTGGCACCGCCAGCCAGCGCCGCGCGGTAGCGGAGGGGATCGTCGCCCGGGGCGGCACGGCGATCGCCGGCAGCGCCGGAGGCGCGCTTCGCCTCGACTGGGTGGCGACGACCTGACCGGTCGCCACCCGTTTGCGGTGGCCGACGACGTCGACGCGCTGGCGGAACGGCATGGTCCGCCAGCGCACCGTCATGGGCCGAAGCCTAGTTCCGCTCGAAAACGCTTTCGTAGAAGCCGTCGAGCCTGACGGTAACCGTGATCGGTTTGTCCTCGCGGTTCTTCCAGTACCAGCCGTGCGTGCCCGCAAAGGGCGCGGTGAAGCTGCCCTGGGAGGACGCGATGTCCTTCTGCTTCCAGTAATCGGTGAACTCGTCCTCCTTGCCGCCGACGGGCTCGCCATGCATGTCGGCACGGACGGGACCGGTCGACGTCCAGCGGAAGTTGAAGCTGTCGCCGGCCTTCATCCGTGCCTTCACCTCGATCCCCTTGCCGGGTTCGAGGGTCACCGTCTTCTCGTCGGTTCGGAACGGCGTGGCGCGTGCGATGTTCGCCTGGGTCTGGGCAGGGACGGCAATCGCCGGGGCGGATGCAGCCGCTGGCGCCACGGGTGCGTCTTCCGCCGCATCGTCGCCTGTCGCCATCCGGGTCAGCCCCAACGCCTTTCCTGAACCGGTGGGATCGATGGCATATTCCGCCGGGAGGACGAACAGCACGAGGATGGCGGCACCCGCTGCCAGCGCAGCGAGGGAAGCACGTCCCAGGGTTCGTGGCGACGCCTGATACGGCGCAGTGGTGGCGGCAGTCATGCGACCTTCTCCGTCATGAAACCGGCAAGCTGATAGCCGGTAAGGACAATCCCCGCGCACATCAGCACGGCGTTGGCGACGACGACGCTCCGGGTGAAGCTTGGCGAGCGACGCCATAGCGTCATCAGGATCAGGATGATGCTGAGTGCCAGGAACTGCCCCATTTCCACCCCGATGTTGAAGCTCAGCAGGTTGGGGATCAGCCCCTCGCGCGACGCGATCAGATCCTGCAGCTTGGTCGCCAGGCCAAAGCCGTGGAAGAAGCCGAAGATCAGCACCGCAGCCTTCTGGTTCGGCTGAAACCCGATCAGCGTCGGAAAGGCACCCAGATTGTCCAGCGCCTTGTAGACGACCGACAGCCCGATGATCGCATCGACCAGAAACGGGTTGGCGTGGATATTAAAGAACACGCCCGCCATCAGCGTCGTGCTGTGGCCGATCGCGAACAAGGTGACATAGGTGCCGACGTCCTTCAGCCGATAGAGGAAGAAGATGACGCCGAACAGGAACAACAGGTGATCGTAACCGGTCACCATGTGTTTCGCACCCAGATACATATAGGGCACGATGTTGATGCCGGGATTGTTCTGAATGAACGCCTTGTCCCCCTCGGCGACACCATGCGCCGCGGCGACTCCGTGCAAGCCGAGCGCCAGGGCCGCGCCGAGCAGCGGCCACGCGCGACGCAGCCCCCTCATTTGACGGCGAAGGTCGCGGTCTGCCGCGCCTGCGTCTTTCGATCGATCAGCAGGACGCCGACCTTCGATCCGGCGGGGATCTTGGCGCCCTTGGCGACGAACTGGTTGTTGGCAGCCGGCGTCAGCATGACCTCGCTACGTTGTGCTCCGGTGGTGACGAACAGCTTGCCCATCATGCCGGCGGCGGGAACCTCGTCGCCATCCTCCATGACATAGAGCGACACGCCGGCGGGCGCGCGGACCAGTTCGAATACGGTTTCGCCGACTTCGACGACCTGTCCGCCATGGCGCGGCTTGTCGTCGCCATGGGCGAGGGCGGGTGCGGCGATCAGCGCGAGTGCGATCGACAGGGTCTTGATCTTCATAAGTGATCTCCTCGAACGATTATTTCTCGGGTGCGTGCGGCAGCGTGAACGACAGCGTCGCGGTATGCTCGTAATGATCGATCTTGGTCGGCTGATCGGTCGGCGAGACATAGACGGCGCGCAGCACGTTCAGTCCCTGATTGCGGACTGGGAAGGTGACCGTACCGTCGGCCTTGGTCGCGATCTCCGCCGCGTCGGGATCGTTCACCATGTCGTTGATGACCGTCGCGCCGGACACCGGCTTGCCCTTGAAATAGACCTTATAAGTCATCGGCGTGCCAAGCTTCGCCGGTAGCGCGCCGACCGGTACGATCTGCAACAATTGCGACGGGATCAGCGGCACCGGCTTGGTCAGCGTGCCCTGGATGGTGGTCGCGTATTTGATCGTGGTTTCGCTCTTGACCGAATTCTGAACCTCGTCCTTCGGTTTCTTGACGAACTCGCCGTCCGGCAGCTTCGACCAGGTGCCGTTCTGGAGCACCGCGCTGACCAGTGCGGGAGGGGCGTCGGTATCGACGACGACCAGCGACCCGTTGGTGCGCAGTTGCGCGCCGATCGGATTGAGGTCCGCGTCCCAGGCCTGGACATTCTCCATGTTGGGTTGCCGCTTCACGGCCTCGAGGTCGTCGGCACCGATGCCGTAGATGATCGCGATCTGCTTGGCGCGCTGCGCAAACCAGATTCCATGGGCGCCCGCCAATGCAGGCGCGAGAATGCCGGCCGAAACGGCTGCCGTGGACAACAACATTCTTATCTTGGTCACGTCATTCCCCTTTATTGGTCAGGATCGATGCTGATATGGCTTTGCCGACAAGACTTCCGGCTGCCGTCAGAAATATTTGAGCCATGCGATATCGCGACGCCGCCGCTTCAATCGCGAAAACCACGCGGTGGGCAGGTAGAGCGGCACCAGTAGTGCGATGTACCAAAGGATAACGCCGCCATAATTGTCGAAGCCATAGCTCGTGCCATGGTTCGGTCCCCAGATGGCAACCGCGCTGTGATAGAAGATGCGCAATATCGTCAGGTGGAACAGGTAGAAGAACATCGGCGCACCGCCGAACACCGCGAGCGCGGCCGTCAGGCGCGAGGTGTCGATACGTTCGAAGAGAACCAGCATCAGCGCACCGCCGCCCAAGGTGGGCAGGAGGAACAACAGCGACGCGGGGTATTTCGTCATCGAAACGAAGCTGAGCACCGTCCGTACGGGATCGCCGTCGACGACGAACCACGGTTTGTCGCCATAGACATTGGCGAAGCGCAGCAAGAGGAAGGCTACGATCATGCCGGTGCCAAGCCAGAGCAACCGGCGCTGCCGGACCTCGGGCGCAACGTCCGACCGGAACCATGGCCCGATGCCGAAGCCGAGCGAGATGACCCCGATCCACGGCAGGATCGGATAGGTCGTCTTGGCCAGAAAGCCGAACGGCAGCGCGATGGTGTCGCGCTGATGCAGGATCGCCCAGAGCGGAAACAGGCTGTCATCGGGTTGCAGGCGCATCGGATCGAGCAGATTGTGGCAGCACACCAGGATGAGCCCGAGCGCGATTAGCGCTGGCCGGGGCAGGCGCATCAATCCGCTGAGCAGGATCATGCAGATACCGATGCACCAAATGACCTGCAGCCAGAAGGTCGGCTGCGGTACGATTCCCCAATAGAGCGGACCAAGGTACAGCAGTTCGAATGCGATCAGCAACGATCCGCGGGTAAGCAGATACCGGGTCGTTTCCCTGACGGTGTGCTGTACGCTGAACAGATAGACGCCCAGCCCGGTCAGCGCGACGAAGATCGGCGCACAAAAGCTGACGATGAATCGCGCGAAGCCGACCGCCGGCAGGATCGTGCGTGCGTCGACCGGGTCGGTCACTGCGTAATAGACGAACCAGGTCTCGCGCACATGATCGAGCAGCATGAGAACCATGACCAGCCCACGCAAGGCGTCGATACTCTGCAGCCGGGTCCGGGCAGCCGGTGTCGCTACGCTATCCGTGCGTTGCGGGACTGTTGCGGGACCAATCGAAGCAAGCGATGCCATCTGTCTTTCCCCGGCTTGACGGCATGGGCCGTCCCTGACGCAGGATGATGGCGGACGCGAAGCAATATACCCCGCGTTTATCGACCGAACCGTCGCATATGCCGGTTTTGCCGCGGTGTGCGACACGATCTGTCGCGCAGTGGCGCAGGACGCTTCAACGGAATTTCTTCCCCACCGCGATAACAAAAGCGCCCGGCGGGGTGCCCGCAATCATCTCGCCAAGGTCATTCTGGCCGTCACGATCCTATGGCTCGGGTAAGTGTCCCCCGCCACTTCCCAGGGTTCGAGCCGATACAGAGCGATGCCCCCTTGGCCACTTCCCGGACGGTCGTCTTCGCGGCTGAGAACGTTCAGGGAGAGTTTGCCGTTTGCGTCCGCGTGGAAGCTGAGGCCCTCGATCTCCTGGTCGCCGGCGTTCCTGAGGGAAGCCAATGTCTCTACCGTACCCGTGATCAAGTTGGCGCGCTGGACCGTCTTGTCGTCGCCATCGGTGGCAAGATAGATCCACCCGTCGCGCACCTTACCGCCCTGCGCCTCATCGATCGGTCGGGACAGCGGTAGGTAGCGGCGGAAGGCAAAGTCCGGCAGGCTGTAGACGGCCAGTTCGCTCGCTTGATGATAGGTCATCCCATAAGCCGTCGCGTTCACCGGATCGACCGCGATCCAGCTGGCGATGTCGTCGGTCCCGTGCGGCGGGCGGAGCGGATAGGCGCGTCCGGTATAGCGGAACGTGCGCGCGTCGTAGAGCGCCACCACCGGATGGGCATAGGCCTTGCCGACGACGGCATCGGCATGGCTCGAATCGAGCGGCACATAGAGCAAGCCATTGGCGTAATCGATGTCGCCGATATGGTTGAGTCCGATCGGCGACAGCCGCGAAGGTCGCCACAGCCGCGCGGGGATGGCGCTACGGTCGATGCGAAGCGTGCGAAAGTCGCCGTCGACCCTCTCGAGCGACCGGGTGCCCGAGAATATCCAATGGACGCCATCGGTGGTGACGCCCTGGCCGCGTGCGTCGCTGACGGCCGGACCGGGAAAGAAACGCCGTTCCACGATCCGCCACGGATCCGGCGGGGCAGTAGCCGCCGTTGCAGTCAGGATCGCGGTAGCGATCAGGCAACGTCGGACGAGCGGAGCCGAGAGGTGCATCGATGTGATTTCCTTTCCAAAGCGTGCCGTACCATTGCCGATCGATGAGGGGCGGGGCGAATGCGGTCGCCCCGCCTGCGATCATTTGCGCAAAGTGGTTTCGTCGAACAGGCGCCCCGCCGCCGTATAGGCGCGATAGACCAGTTCCCGTTCGGAGACGTCGATCACCTGAAACGTCTGGGTGTTGGTCGCGCTCTTTTCCGCCCAGTTGCGGACGCCGCCATCGTACATCTTGGGTCCTGCGACCGCGACGACATAGGTCGCACCCTTGCCCGGCTTGCCGGGGCCATCGGGGCCGATCGTCCCGCGCCCATAACCATGGTCGTGGCCTTGCAGAACGAGGTCGACCTTATATTTGTCGATCAACGGCTTCAGCGCATCGCGCACCCGCTCGTTGTCGCGCTGCGGCTCCAGCGAAAAGAGCGGGAAGTGCAGCACCAGCACCGTCCAGCGATTTGGATTGTGCGCCAGCAGCGGTTCCAGCCACTCCACGATCGCCGCGCGCGATTCCGGCACGCCGTGCAGTTGCGGTGCGTCGATCGAGATCAGGCGCATCCCCTGATAATCGGTGCTCCAGCAGGTGTCGCGCAGCCGGTCGAGCCCGGCGGGGCCATTGGCGGGCAGGGTGAATTGGCGCTGCCATTGCGGGTTCAGCACCGGGCCACGGCCATATTCGTGATTGCCCGGCGTCGGCATTTGCGGCGTCTGGCCATAGGCATAGCCGCCCGCGGCGAACCATTCGCCCCATTCGGCATCGCTGTCGTGGCGGTTGATGAGGTCGCCGCCCTGCACGACGAACGCGGCGTCGCCTGCCATCCGCAGCCCCATGCGCAGCGTCCGCGACGCCTCCGACAAAATCTGGTTCTGCATGTCGCCGATATAGAGGAAGCGGAAAGGGCGCGCGGTCGCGGCGGCGGTGCGGAACTGCAGCCATTCGGACCAGTGCGTGCCGTCGCCGACGCGATAGGCATAGACGGTGTCGGGTTTCAGCCCGGTCATGGTCAGGCTGTGATAGGCGGCATGGAGCGTGGGTGTCTCGCGCACCGCGATCGTCGCGTCGTCGGTCTGCGCGGGCAGGCGCGTCGCGGTCTCGACGAAGTCCGGGCCGTCGCCCGCCTCCGCCAGTTCGACCAGCCCGGGCAGCCCCGCCGCCGAGCGCCATGTCACCGCCATGGCATGGGCCGGATCGGCAGCGAGGTTGAGGACGATGCGTTCGGGCGCGACGGTCGGCTGGGCGAGCGGCGGCTCGGGCGCCTCCTGCGCGGCGAGCGGCGCGGCAAACAGCAGGGCGCCCAGCAGGAGCATGGAACGAAGGGTCATGGTGCTGGTCCTCAGAAGACGGCGTTGATGCCGAACGAGACGCTGCGGCCGTTCTTGGTATAGGCGCGGCTCGACCCGATGCCGGGTCCGAAGGTCTCCCAATAGGTGTAGTTGTCGAGCAGGTTCTGCACCTGCACCGACAGCGCCACGTCGCTCACCACCTTGTAGCGCGCCGTCAGGTCGACGAACGAATAGCCGTGGTCGTACGGATCGTTGCCGAAATCCTGGATGCCGCCCAGGAATTTCGACTGGTGCGTCCACGACGCATAGACCTCCGCTTTCTTGTGGTTCCAGAAGAACTGGATGTTGGCGATCCGCTCCGGCGTTTCGACCAGCGGCAGCGTGTAGCCGTCGGGGTGCCAGCTGATCCCGGTGATCGCGCGCGACTTTTGCAGGGTCAGGTTGACGTTGAAGCCGAGGTCGGCGAACGCCCCGGGCAGCCAGTGCAGGATTTGCTGCGCGCTGAACTCCGCGCCATAGACCTGCGCCTCGCGTCCGTTATTGGGCATGGCGATCGTCACGCCCTCCGGCGACACCAGTTCGCCCAGCGTCCCGTTGCGCACGTTGCTGGAGGACGAGCGGAACAGGAAGTTGCGGATGTCCTTGTAGAACAGCGCCGCGCTATAGGCGCCGAACTTGCCCGCATAATGTTCCAGCGACAGGTCGATATTGACCGCGCGCATCGGCTTCAACCGGGGATTGCCCTGACGGATCGCCATCAGCACCCATTGCGCGGTCGGGTTCTCGACGCCGTCGCCATCGGGATCGGAGTCGTAGCTATATTCGCGTGACGAGCTCATCCGCGCTATGTCGGGACGCGAAAAGCTGGTCCAGATCGCGGCGCGCGCCAGCGTCCGCGACGACACGTCGTAATTGAGGTGGAGCGACGGCAGCACGTTGACGAAGCTGCTGTAGTCGGTCGTATAGCGTTCGCCGCGGACCGGATCGAGCGCATAGGCATCGATATCGTTGGCGGTATGTTCGACGCGGACCCCGCCGATCAGCTGTGCCGGACCCCAATGCGCCGTCGCCATCGCATAGCCTGCCAGCACGCGCTCGTCGAAACGGAAGCTGTCCTCGCCGGTCAGTTGCGCCGCGTCGGGCGAAACGGCCAGACCGCTGAAGATCGTGCTTTTCCCCTGTTCGGCGCGTTGCAGTTCGGCCAGCATCTTGCGGTTGTCGATCACCGCGCCAAGACGATAGTCGCCCGTATAGGCACCGCCGAACATCGACGTCACCGGCTTGCCGCAGAAGGCGGCGAAGTCGGCCATCGTGCCCTCGGCACTCAGATCGAGGAAGGTGCCGTTGTAGACGCTGCGGCGCGAGCGGAAGGCCTTTGCCCCCAGCTTGATCGAATCGAGCCATGGCGAACCCGGCGTCCACGACAGATTCATCTGCGACTGCCACAGGCTCTCACCGCTGCCGCCGACCTCGCCCGACAGGCCGTTGAAGGGATATTGCGACGGGTCCTGCACCGCCGCCATCCCGGCCGGGTTCAGGATCCATTTCGGGAAGCGGGGATCCTGCATGCTGCTGATCGCGACGCCGGTGTTGCCGAGCCAGCCATATTTGTCGCCGCGGAACTGAAGGTCGTAGCTGTCGTCCAGATTGTCTTCCGAACGCGAAAAGGACAGGTCATAGTCGAGCTTGACCGCAGCGAAGTCGCTGACGCCGCCGATATTGACCGACGCCAGCGTACCGGTGTTGCGCGCGCCGCTCCAGAAGCGACGCAGGCGGAAACCCTGCGGATCCCATTGGCCCGAGCCGCCGTACAGCGAATAGAGCGATTTGGTCTTGCGATCCGCATCGGTAATGCGACCGTCCTTGTCCTGATCGATGATCTGCGCGGTCGTGTAGCCGTAGATGCGCCCCTTCTTCGCATCATAGCCGATGACCGCGTTGCCCGGTTGCTGGAGGTCCATCGCGCCGGCGTCGCGCTGCACCAGTCGCGTCGAGTTCCGCCCCGTGTCGCTGCGGAAGTTCAGTTCGTTGTCGAATTGGGTGTTGCTGTAGCGGTTGTACTGACCGCGCAGATGGAACTGGTGGTCTTCGGGGCGCCAGTCGATGCTGCCGTTCACGCCCCAGCGTTTCACGTCCGTCTCGCCCATCGTCAGGCTCATGCCGCGCATCACGAAGTCGGCCGGGTCCCAGCCAAGCGTCTCGCTGTCCGCATACCAGCGGCGTGGCTGGTTATCGCCGTCGCCGCCGTTCGATTCATATTGCGACCGGCGGCGGCTCCAGCTTCCGGTCAGGAAGACGCCGAGGTCGTCGGTGATGCGGCGACCGACCGATGCCGATATCTGCCCCGAGCCGCGACGATCGAACTTGTCGAGCCAGCCGGCCTGCGCGTTGACCAGATAATATTCCGGCTTGCGGTCGAAGGCGGTCGGCGTACGGATGTCGATCCCGCCGCCCAGCGCATCGCCGTCGCGATCGGGCGTCAACGACTTGTAGACGGTGATCGTGTCGATCCCGTCGGGCGGCAGCACGCTGAGGCGGACGCCGCGAAAGAAATTGTCGTCGCGCGAGCCTGCGCCGCCCATCCGCACGCCGTTGATCGCATAGCTGTTCAGTTCGGTCGACAGACCGCGGATCGTGATGCGGTCGCCTTCGCCGGTGGTCGGGTTGCGGACCGCATTGACGCCGGGCATCCGCGCCATGGATTCGGCGACATTGTTGACGGGCAGTTCGCCCATATCGTCCGCGCTGATCGAGTCCGATATGACGCGGGTGCGGCGCTTGCGGTCGGTCGACTGCTTGAACGCGGCGGCATAGCCGGTGACGACGATCTCGTCGCTGGCCGCGGCCACCGCCGGAGCGGATCGGTCCCGGGCGGGGAGGGCGGCGCTTCTGACGGCACGGGCGGGAGCGTTCGGGCGCGAGACCGGCTTTGCCGCGCGCAGGCGCAGGACAATGGTGCCCCCGACGATGCTCGCCTCGACATCGGTGCCCTTGGTCATCTGTGCCAGCGCGCGGCTGGCATTGGTCCGGCCATTGACGGCGCGACTGCGGCGGTCCTGCAACAGATCGGGCCGTGCCGCGAGTTGCAGCCCGGTCGCCCTGGCGAATTCTTTTAGGGCGTTGCCAAGATCCTGTGCCGCGATATGGAAATCCCGCGTCGCGCTCGTGGCATTGCCTTGCCGTGCTTCGGCGGCCGTAGCGTAGACAAGCGCAATCATCGCCGGCCCCATGGCCAGCGCCTTCTTCATCGTCATCGAAACTCCCCCGCAGGTCGATCATCGGCCTTCGCGGGTAAGACGGTCGAGGATCGATCAACCCGACAAAAAAATGTTATGGCAATTTGGTGACAATCACCGCTGTTCTTCGGCGACGGTGACGACGTAGCGTTTGCCGGTGTCGCGCCATGCCAGCCCCATGCCCAGCGCCAGCCCGTCGAGCGCGCGTGCCGGGTGACGCAGATCGAACCGGCCGCTGGTGCGCATCGCGCCGATGCCGGGCGTGGCAAGCAGAATCGGCTTGGCCGAGAAACGGTTGAGCCGCGTCACGACCTCCGCCAGCGACCAATCGTCGACCTCCAGCCAACCACCGATCCATTCCGGCGCGCTGCCGCCCGAAGGCGCTAGTCGCTTCATCCCGCCGGGCGCCCAGCGCGCGCCCTGGCCGGCGCGGACGACCCAGTTCGCGCGGTCCGCCCCGCCGAACGACACGGCACCGCGATATACGCGCAGTGCGGCGGCGCCACCGCCCTGCCGTTCCACGTCGAAAGCGGTGCCCAACACGCGCGCCTCCGCGCCGCCGGCCGCGACCGAGAACGGCCGGAAGCGGCGATGCGCGACATCGAAGAAGGCCTCGCCGCGGATCAGCTCGGCGCTGCGGCTCCACGGCGTCATCCGCACATCGAGTTCGCTGTCGCCGGCCAGCACCACTCGCGAGCCGTCTTCCAGCACCGTCGTTCGCGTCGTTCCCGTCGGCACGACGACATGCCGATGCGCGAAACCGGGCATGAACCACAGTCCGGCCGCCAGACAGGCGGCGAGGGCACCGGCGAGCATCATGCGCGGTTGCCGACGATGATCGGCGGTGTCGGTCGCGCCCAGCGCTTCCGCCAGCGCGGGACCGGACCATAGCGCCTGCACCGCACCATAGCGTTCGGCATGGCGCGGATCGGCCATGATCCAGGCATCGAACCGGGCCAGCAGTTCGGCATCCTGTACCGGTCGCGCCAGCCGCTCGACCCACGCCGCCGCCGCGAGATCCACTGCGTCCGTCGACAGGCTCATGCGCTCAAATCCTCCAGGCCCAGCCCGTTGCGCTCCAGCGCCCCGCGCAGATCGGTCAGCCCGCGCGCAATATGCTTCTCCACCGCGGCCGAGGAAAGCGACAGATCGGCGGCAATCGCAGCACAACTCTGTCCATTGAGGCGGCGACGGACAATCACCTCTCGGCGCAGCGGCGGCATGCGTCGCAACGCCCGCGACAGAATGTCCACCATCTGCCGGGATCCTACGATACGCTCCGCACTGGGCGCGGCGCACGCAATCTCCTCGTCCGGCAAATCCGTCATGCGCGATTGCTGGCGCGCCCGGTCGATCAGCAGATTGTCCGCGATCCGGAAGGCGAGCGCATGGACGCTGCCGATCTGCTGGCGGCGGCGAAGGTCGATCAGGCGCAGCACCACTTCCTGCGCGACATCGTTCGCATTCTGGCGATCGGTCGTGCGGTGACGCAAATAGCGCAACACCGCGTCCTGCACGCCGTGCCAGTCCGTCACGTCGTCCGGTGCATCGATCGAGCAGTGCGTCGCCATGGCGGCCGGTCTGATCTCCGTTGTCGTTCCGGAGGCGATCTAATCTGCGGAATTGACAGGTTCGCGACAGGCCGCGCGTGAATTGTGCACTGCACGCCTGCGCGTTCGTGTAGTCTGCGGGCAGCCGCCTATGGCGTCACGATCATACGCCGCTGATCGCAAACGGCGGAACGCTGCTGCCGCGGAAACGCATGACGACCCGATCGACGTCATGCGCTTCCGGCTCGGTCCGGGCGGGCGACCGACGGCATCACCGAGCACTGTTGCGGCGGAAGCGGCAGATACGATGCCGAAAATCCGCCGGGACCGGTCAGGCGGATAGATCGAGTGTAGCGACGCCCGCGGCCGATCCGACCAGGCTATAGACATAATGGTCGATGCCGGTCGCCTCGTCGCGCCAGATGCCGTCATATTCGAGCGCGATGACGCGCTTGCCGTTGGCGCCGATGATGCTGACCTGCCCGCCGCCGGTCAGGTCGAGCAGCTTGTTGCGACCGAAGGTGACGACGCCGTTGCCGTCGCTGTCGAACAGCGCGACGTCGGTGACCAGCACATCCTCGGAAGAGAAATCGAGGATGCGATCGAGCGTCTGCGCCCGGGTGCGCGACAGGCCGTTGTCGTCGATCGAGAAGAAGAACGCGTCGGCGCCGGTACCACCGCGCAAGGTGTCCGATCCGGCCCCGCCGATCAGCCGATCGTTGCCGGCCATGCCGGACAGCGTATCGTTGCCCGCGCCACCGACGATCAGGTCGGCGAGGACGGTACCGTCGAGCACGTCGTCACCGGCCCCGCCGGCAATCCGCGACGGCGCGATATAGCCCGGCGATCCGGTCTCGCTGTTGCCCGTGCTGCCCGGGACGGTGAAGGCACCGTCGACGCCGGCGGTGGCGATCGTGGTCAGACGGGCATTGTTCAGCCCGGCGGCATTGTCGAAGGTCGCCAGCGCCGGGACACTGGTCGACGCGCCGAAGGTGACGTTAGCCGCGACGGCGCCGGCGGCGTCGAACAGGACGACCGCGTCGCCGCTACCGCTCAGCCCGATGCCCGAACCGGTATAGCTGCCGAAGGTCAGCCCGGCCGGTGCCTGTCCACCGAACCAGGTGTCGACGAAGGCCTTGGCGGTCGTGGCGAGGTCGGTGGTCTGCAGGAAAATCACCGATTGCCCTGCGGCGATGCTGGTCACGCCGCCCAGTGCGACCGATGCGGCGAAGCTGTTTGAATCGTCGTCGACGCGCCACCCGGCGATGTCGACCGTTGCATCGGAAAAGTTGGTCAGTTCGAACCAGTCGGCGCGGACCGGGCTGTCGCCGCTGGCCCATGGCGCAACTTCGGTGATGCGGATCGCCGGGCCGCTACCTTCGTTCGTTATATCGCGGACGTTCAGCACATAGTCGGTAGCGGCGTCGGGCGTCGCGCCCACGGTCGGGTCGTCGACGGTGACGGTCACGGCATAGCTGGTCTTGCTCTCGTAATCGAGATTGGTGCCGGCTTTCAGATACAGGCCGTTCGCATCGACTTCGAAAAAGGCGGCGTCCGAGCCGGTCAGGCCCAGTGCGTTGGTGCCGCGGCCGTCATCGACGACGGCAATATCGGCGACCTTGATCCGGTTCAGCGTAGCGCTGTTCTCGTCGATGCTGCCCAGCGCATTGGCGAGGGAGATGGCGCTCGGCGCGACATTGCTGTCGTCGACGATCGTGCGGATCGACCCGGGCGATCCCGTCTCGGTGCCGTTCGCGGTCGCCACCTGATAGGCGCCGTTGCTGCCGATGGTGCTGATCTGCGTGATCGCGCCGGTCAGGCCGGCGGCATTGTCGAACGTCGCCAGCGAGGGCAGCGCGGTCGACTGGCCGAAGCTGACGCTGGCGCGCAGTATATTGGCGGCATCGTAGAGATTGACCTGATCGCCACCGGTGCTGAGGCCGATCCCCGATCCCATATAGGTGCCGATCTGGATTCCGTTGGGCAGCTTGCCGCCGAACCAGGTGGTGATGAACGCCTGAACCTCGGCCGCACCGCCATTGACGAAGATGACCGATTCCCCGGCCGCGATCTCCTCGACGCCGGACAGGGCGACGGCGGCGATCGGCGATTGCGAATTGTCGTCGACCTTCCACCCGGTCAGGTCGATGGCGAGACCGGTCGAGTTGGTGACCTCGAACCAGTCGACACCGACCGGGCTGTCGCCGCTGGCCCAGGGGGCGACTTCGGACACGAACAGCTTGCCGACGGTACCGGGCGAACCGATCGCGGCGGTCGCGCCGTCGCCGACCGCGACCGCGCCGTTCCGGCTGGCTTCGCTCAATGTGGTGACTTCGCCGTTGTTGATCGCGCCCGCGTTGTTGAAGGTCGCGAAGGGGCTGGCGGCGGGCGACGCGCCGAAGCTGACGCTGGCGCGAACCGCCCCTGCGGTGTCGTACAGATTGACCTGATCGCCATTGCTGCTGAGGCCGACGCCCGACCCGGTATAGGCCCCGAATTGGAGCCCCGCCGGTGCCTTCCCCCCGAACCATGCGTCGATGAACGCCGCCTTGGTCGCGGCCAGATCGGCGGTTTCGAAGAAGATCATTGACTCGCCCGCGCCGATGATGTCGATACCGGTCAATGCCCGCGCGTTGCTGAACTGAGCCGAATTGTCGTCGATCTTCCATCCGGCGATGTCGATCGCGACATCCCCATTGTTGGTGACTTCGAACCAGTCGGCGGCGACCGGGCTGTTGCTGCTCGACCATGGCGCGATTTCGGAGATGAACAGCGTCGGCTTCGCGACTTCGTTCGGAATGTCGGTGACGTTCAGCACGTAATCGACACTGGCATCGACGGCGCCGCCGACATTGGGATCGTCGACGGCGACGGTGACGGCGTAGCTGGTCCT
The DNA here is from genome assembly GCF_022664395.1 of Sphingomonas lacusdianchii. Classification (GTDB taxonomy): domain Bacteria; phylum Pseudomonadota; class Alphaproteobacteria; order Sphingomonadales; family Sphingomonadaceae; genus Sphingomonas; species Sphingomonas lacusdianchii. The sequence goes on from NZ_JAKRET010000002.1 coordinate 446,510, forward strand.
GGTCTCGTAATCGAGCTTGGTGCCGGCCTTCAGATACAGGCCGGTCGAATCGACTTCGAAGAAGGCGGCGTCGGCGCCGGTGACCGTCAACTGGTTCACGCCGATGCCGTCGTCGGTGACCAGCACGTCGGCGACCTTCACCCGGCGGGCGGTGCCGCTATTCTCCTCGATCTCCGACAGGGCGTTGCCCAGCGTGACCGCCGTCGGCGCGGCATTGGGGAAGTCGGCAGGGGCATAAACCCAGAGTTGCGGATGGTCGGCGTCGCCGCCGCCATTTTCGTTGACGACGTAGATGAAGCCGTTGCGGTCGACGGTGATCCCTTCATGCTGCTGGTCGGCGACGCCCAGCGGATTGCCGGCGTCGGTCTTGATGACCAGTTCGCTCAGGATGTTGCCGGCGCGATCGACCTTGACGATCTTGCCTTCCTCCTGGCTGATGATGAGGAGATTGTCGGCTTCGCTCGTGCCGGAGAGCGACGGAAGGTTCGACAGCGCGAACACGTCGGCGACGTCGGACAGGCCGAGCAGCGCCGGGTCGAACAGGTTCGCCGAATTTTCGGTGGTCGCTGATCCGTTGCTGGCGATGTTGTTGGCGAAATCCAGCGTCGTCTGGAACACGCCGATCGGACCGGCTTCCTTGACGAAGATGAAGCCCTTGGTCAGCGGATCGTAGCTCAACCCTTCCAAACCGATATTGTTGACGAAGGTGCCGAGGTTGACGACCTGCGCATCGGCGCGCGTCTTCGTCGCGCCTGCTTCGTAGGTGATGAGCACGGCGTTGCGGTCGCGTTCTTCGGTGAAGACGAACTGGCCGTTGCCGACATAGGTGATGCCTTCGGGATCGAAGAAGGCGGTGCCTTGCGGGCTGTTGCCCGCGCCCAGCGTCATGGTGCTGACCAGCTTGCCGGTCTTGTCGACCTCGGTGATCGACCGGCCGCCGTCGCCGACGATGAACAGCGTGTCGGTATCCCAGTTATAGGCGACGCCCGATGCTTCCTGTCCGAGCACATTGCCGGTGGGGGCCGCAGTGCGGGTGGGTTCCGGCAGGTCGTAGCGGCCGACCCGGACATAGTTCGAAAGATCCATCACCCAATCCCCGCACATCCCGTTGCGGCCCGTCGCCGCGAAGAGATGCTCGAGTGCCGGGACTGCGTGGCATGGCGATTACCGTGTCGTGACGTCCGCATGACACATGGTTAATAACGAGTGGCGTTCCCGCACGAGTCTGTCAGATGCGGTCGCGCTTTTCCCGGAAGTGCTTGCGATCCGTTTCGTCCGTCCACTTCGCGGGGCGTCATCGCGCTCGCTGACCCGCTGCTTCTCATGTTCCGCACTTTGACGGCTGTCGCAAATCTTCACGATTGGCGGCGCGCTTGTTCCAGCGGTCAGCCCGGTCAGTCCGCATCCTCCCCGATAGAGACGAGGGAGGACCAACATGGCGGATACGCGCAATCGCGGCGGCGACGTCGGCCACGCGTTCTTCGGCGGGGCGCTGGCCCTGACCGATCCCGAGGTCGCCGCTGCGATCGACGCCGAACTGGGGCGGCAGCGCGACAAGCTCGAACTGATCGCGTCGGAGAATATCGTGTCGACCGCGGTGCTGCAGGCGCAGGGCTCGGTGCTGACCAACAAATATGCCGAGGGCTATCCCGGCCGTCGCTACTACGGCGGGTGCGAGCATGTCGACGTCACCGAGCAGCTTGCGATCGACCGGGCCTGCTGCCTGTTCGGCGCGCAATTCGCCAACGTCCAGCCGCATTCGGGCGCGCAGGCGAACATGGCGGTGCAGTTCGCGCTCATGAAGCCGGGCGAGACGCTGATGGGGATGAGCCTCGCGCATGGCGGGCACCTGACCCATGGCGCGGCGCCGACCTTTTCGGGCAAGTGGTTGAACGCGGTCCCCTATGGCGTGCGCGAGGACGATCAGCGCATCGATTATGACGCGGTCGCCGAATTGGCGCGCGAATATCATCCACGGCTGATCATCGCCGGTGGCTCGGCCTATCCGCGACAGATCGATTTTGCCCGGTTCCGTGAGATTGCCGATGCCGTCGACGCGCTGCTGATGGTCGACATGGCGCATTTCGCCGGGCTGGTGGCGGGGGGCGTGCATCCCAACCCGCTCGAACACGCCCATGTCGTGACCACGACCACGCACAAGACGCTGCGCGGCCCGCGTGGAGGGATGATCCTAACCAACGACGAGGCCTTGGCGAAGAAGTTCAACGCCGCGATCTTCCCCGGCATCCAGGGCGGCCCGCTGGAACATGTTATCGCGGCCAAGGCGGTCGCGTTTGGCGAGGCGCTGCGGCCCGAGTTCCAAGACTATGCCCGCCGCGTCGTCGAAAACGCACAGGCGCTGGAGGCGAACGGCCATATGATCGTGTCGGGCGGCACCGACACGCATGTCGTCTTGGTAGACCTGAGACCCAAGAAGCTGACCGGCAAGCGCGCCGAGCACATCCTCGATGCGGCCGGCATCACCTGCAACAAGAACGGCATCCCGTTCGATCCGGAGAAACCCTTCGTGACGTCTGGCATTCGTCTGGGGAGCGGCGCCCTGACCAGCCGCGGCTTCGATGTTCCGGCTTTCCAGGAAGTCGGTCGCCTGATCAACCGCATCCTCGACGCTGCGTCGGAGGGCGAGGTGCCGGAGGCACTGATCGACGCGGTGCGCGCCGACGTGGTCGCGCTGTGCGCCCGCTATCCGATCTACGATACGGCGCGCGGCTGATGCAGCGTTTCTCTGCATTCTCGCTGTTCCGCCAGGGGCTGGGGGGCCACAAGGGGTGGAAGCCGCAATGGCGCAACGCCAGCCCCAAGGCGGCCTATGACGCGATCATCGTCGGTGGCGGCGGGCACGGGCTGGGCGCCGCCTATTACCTCGCCAGTCAGTTCGGCATCCGCAACGTCGCGGTGGTGGAGAAGGGCTGGATCGGCGGCGGCAACACCGGGCGCAACACGACGATCATCCGCTCCAACTATCTCTTCGACGAGAGCGCGGCGCTGTACGACCATGCGCTCAAGATGTGGGAAGGGCTGAGCCAGGAGCTCAACTACAACGTCATGTTCTCGCAGCGCGGCGTGATGATGCTCGCGCACAACATCCATGACGTGCAGGTCTTCAAGCGCCACGTCCACGCCAACCGGATCAACGGCGTCGACAATGAATGGCTGACGCCGGAACAGGCCAAGGAATTCTGCCCGCCGCTCAATATCGAACCCAACATGCGCTATCCCGTGCTGGGCGCGGCATTACAGCGGCGCGGCGGCACCGCGCGGCACGACGCCGTCGCCTGGGGCTATGCGCGCGCGGCCGATGCGCTCGGCGTCGACATCATCGAGAATTGCGAAGTGACGGGCATCCGCCGCGACGCATCGGGTGCGGTGTCGGGCGTTGAGACCACCCGCGGCTTCATCGGATCGAAGCGCGTCGGCGTGTCGGCTGCGGGGCATACCAGCGTCGTGCTGGGCATGGCGGACGTCCGGTTGCCGCTGGAAAGCTATCCGCTGCAGGCGTTGGTGTCGGAACCCGTCAAGCCGGTCTTCCCGTGCGTCGTCATGTCGAACACGATCCACGCCTATATGAGCCAGTCGGACAAGGGCGAACTGGTGATCGGCGCGGGCACCGACGCCTATACCAGCTATACCCAGCGCGGCGGGCTGCACATCGCGACGCACACGCTGGAGGCGATCTGCGAGCTGTTCCCGCAATTCCGCCGGATGCGGATGCTGCGGAGCTGGGGCGGGATCGTCGACGTGACGCCCGATCGCTCGCCGATCATCGCCAAGACGCCGGTTCCGGGCCTCTACGTCAATTGCGGCTGGGGCACCGGCGGGTTCAAGGCGACGCCGGGCGCGGCGCATCTGCTGGCGCATACCATGGCGAAGGACGAGCCGCACCCGATCAACGCGCCCTATACGATCGAGCGCTTTCGCGACGGGTTCATGATCGACGAGGCGGCGGCCGCCGCCGTCGCGCACTGAAGAGGCGTAGCGATGCTGCTGATCCCCTGTCCCTATTGCGGCGAGCGGCCCGAGCTGGAGTTCAGCTATGGCGGCGAGGCGCACATCGCTCGCCCGGTCCGGCCCGCCGACCTGACCGACGCCGAGTGGACCGCCTATCTCTACACGCGTTCCAACCCGAAGGGCATGCATGCCGAGCGGTGGCGGCACCTGCACGGCTGCGCGCGTTTCTTCAACGCCCTTCGCGATACGCGCAGCGACACGTTCCTCGCGACGTACAAGGTCGGCGAACAGCCCCCGGAGGTGGATCGCGCATGAAGTCTCCCCAGCACCGCATCGCGCGCGGCACCGTAACCGGCGACCAGGCGATCCACTTCACCTTCGATGGCAAGCGCTACACGGGAAGGGAAGGGGATACGCTCGCCTCCGCACTGCTGGCCAATGGGGTGCATCTGGTCGGGCGATCGTTCAAATATCACCGGCCGCGCGGTATCCTGGGCGCGGGGGCGGACGAACCCAATGCGCTGGTCGGCATCCGGCGCGATGCGGCACGCTATAGTCCCAATCTCCTTGCCACGCAGATCGAGCTGTACGACGGGCTGGACGCGGTCAGCCAGAACCGGCACCCCAACCTCGAAAACGACCGCATGGCCGTCAACGACAAGCTGCTGAGCCGCTTCATCCCGGCGGGCTTCTACTACAAGACGTTCATGTGGCCGAAAAAGGCGTGGGACCGGCTGTACGAGCCGCGCCTCCGCGCGGCGGCCGGGTTGGGCGTCGCGCCGGACGTGCCCGATCCCGACCATTATACCCAGCGTTACGCGCATTGCGACGTGCTGGTCATCGGCGGCGGCCCGGCAGGAATCGCGGCGGCGCGCCAGGCGGCGGACGCGGGTGCACGGGTGATGCTGTGCGACGATCGTGCACGGTTCGGCGGATCGCTGCTGGCGGCGGTCGACACCGCCATCGACGGTCGGCAGGCGGCCGACTGGCTGCGCGAGGAAGTGACGGCGCTCGCCGCTTTGCCGAATGTCACGCTGCTGCCGCGCACGATCGCGTTCGGCTATTACCCGCACAACTGGATCGGCCTGACCGAGAAGCTGACCGACCATCTTTCGTCCCCGGCCGAAAACGCCCCGCGCGAACGGCTGTGGCAGGTCCGTGCGAAGCAGGTGGTGCTGGCGACCGGCGCGATCGAGCGCCCGCTGGTGTTCCCGGACAATGACCGGCCCGGGATCATGCTGGCGGAGGCGGCGCGGACCTATCTCCAGCAATATGGCGTCGCGGTGGGGCAGGCTATCGTTGTCGTTGGTGCGCATGACAATGCCTACCGCGTCGCGCACGAGATGGCGGCAGCGGGCGTGGCGATCGTGGCGGTGGCGGACATTCGCCCGCGCTCGGCGGCGTCGGACGCGGCGCAGCAGGCGGGCTTGCCGGTGGTGACGGATGCGAAGATCGACGGCACGACCGGCGGGCTGCGGGTGGAATCCATCGCCATCACGGCGGATGGCGCGACCCGCCGCCACCGCTGCGACGCAGTGCTGATGGCGGGGGGCTTCACCCCCAGCGTCCACCTCTTCTCGCAATCGCGCGGGAAACTCGCGTGGGATGAGGCATTGCAGGCCTATCTGCCCGACGTGTCGGCGGAAGCGGAGCGGTCGGCGGGCGCCTGTCGCGGCCGCTTCGCGCTTGCCGACGCACTGGCGGATGGGATCTCGGCCGGTCGCGGCGCGGTGTCGGCGGCAGGGATCGCGCCGACCGGTTCGGCGGCGGCTCCCGCAGTGGAGGTCCGACACGCGCTGGGGACGGGCGGCTATATGGGCGCGGCTCCGACGTCGAGCGACCTGACCAAGGCGAAGGCGTTTGTCGACTGGCAGAACGACGTCACCGCGAGGGACATCCTACTCGCCACGCGCGAGGGGTTCCTGTCGATCGAGCACGTCAAACGCTACACCACGACGGGCATGGCGACCGATCAGGGGAAGCTCTCCAACATCAATGCACTGGGCATCGTGTCGGAGGCGACCGGCCGGTCGATCCCGGAGATCGGCCTGACGACCTTCCGCTCGCCCTATACGCCGGTGACGTTCGGCACGCTGGCCGGGCATGCGCGTGGAGATCTGTTCGATCCGGCGCGGATCACTGCGATCAACGACTGGGCGAAGGAACAGGGCGCGGCGTTCGAGGATGTCGGCAACTGGCGGCGCGCGCACTACTTCCCGCGCGCGGGCGAGGACATGCACGCCGCGGTCGCGCGCGAATGCGCGGCCGTCCGCCGCAGCGTCGGCATCTTCGACGCCTCGACGCTCGGCAAGATCGAGGTGGTCGGACCGGACGCGGCGGAGTTCATGAACCGCTTCTTCGTCAATGCCTGGACGAAGCTGGGCGTGGGCAAGTGCCGCTACGGCGTGCTGCTGCGCGAGGACGGCTTCGTCCTCGACGACGGCGTCGTCGGTCGACTGGCGGCGGATCGCTTCCACGTCACCACTACTACGGGCGGCGCGGCGCGCGTGCTGAACATGATGGAGGATTATCTCCAGACCGAATGGCCGGACCTGAACGTCTGGCTGACCTCGACGACCGAACAATGGTCGGTGATCGCGGTGCAGGGGCCGCGCGCGCGCGACGCGATCGCGCCGCTGATCGAAGGGCTGGACGTATCGGCGGTGGCGTTCCCGCACATGAGCATCGCCGATGCGCGCATCGGCGGCGTGCCGATGCGGCTGATGCGGGTCAGCTTCACTGGCGAACTGGGGTTCGAGGTGAATGTGCCCAGCGGCTATGGCCGGCAGGTGTGGGAGGCGATCTGGGAGCGCGGCAAGGCGTTCGACATGGTGCCCTATGGCACCGAGACGATGCACGTCCTGCGCGCTGAGAAGGGATATATCATCGTCGGCCAGGAAACCGACGGCACGGTCACGCCCGATGACGTCGGCCTGTCCTGGGCGATCGGCAAGGCCAAGCCCGACTTCGTCGGCAAGCGCTCGCTGGCGCGTCCGGCCATGTCTGCACCCGATCGCAAGCAGTTGGTCGGTCTCAAGACGCTCGACGGCCGGACGGTGCTGGAGGAAGGCGCGCAGATCGTGACGCCGTCCGCGGCGACGACGCCGATCGGCCACGTCACCTCGGCCTATCACAGCCCGGCGGTCGACGCGCCGATCGCGCTGGCGCTGGTGCGCGGCGGCAGGGGCCGGCTGGGCGAGACGTTGCACGTCCCGATGCCCGGCGGACCGATCGCGGTCGAAGTCGTCGCGCCTGTCTTCTACGATCCGGAAGGGACCCGCATCGATGTCTGATCGTTCGCCCGCATCACCGTTCACGGCCGGTACGGTATCGATCCGACCCCTGGGGCATTTCGGCCGCGCCGTGCTTCGCTGCCGGGCCGCAATGGTCGATAGCGTGTCCGATCGGCTGGGTATTGTGCTGCCGCGCGAAGCCTGTCGCTCGGTCGTCGATGCCGGCCTCAGCGCGCTGTGGCTGGGACCCGACGAATGGTTGCTGTTGTCCGCTAACGCCCCCGATAGCTGGGTGGCGACGCTCCGGACCCAATTGGGCGACGTCCTGTGCTCGCTGGTCGATGTCAGCCACCGGCAGGTCGCGTTGGAGATCGTCGACGGCGCGGTGACCGCCGAGACGCTGCTGGCGAGCGGCTGCGCGCTCGACCTGTCGCTTGCCGCATTTCCCATCGGGATGTGTACCCGGACGATGTACGACAAGGCGGAGATCGTCCTGTGGCGGCGCGCGCCGGACCGCTTTCATATCGAGGTGTGGCGGTCGTTCGCACGCTATGTCGAGGGGCTGCTGCGCGTCGCGGAGACAGAGGCGTAAGCGCGATGCTGGGCGTCCGCGACCTGTTCCGCGTCGGCATCGGACCGTCCTCGTCGCATACGGTCGGGCCAATGAAGGCCGCGTACAGCTTTGCGCGCAACCTGCACGGCATTGCCTTTGCGCGGGTCCGGGTCGATCTGCTGGGGTCGCTGGCATGGACCGGGGCGGGCCACGCGACCGACAAGGCGGTGATGCTGGGACTGGCCGGGTTCCTGCCCGATACGATCGCGCCCGAGCAGATCGACGGGATCGTCGGACAGGCGCGCAGCGAGCGGCGGCTGGTGGTCGCCGCGCGCACCATCGACTTCGATCCCGACGCCGATATCATGTTCGACCGCGTCGGCGCGACGCCGGTCCATCCCAATACCTTGCGATTGTCGGCGTTCGGCCCCGATGGCGACGTCGCGTTCAGCGAACGCTGGTGCTCGATCGGCGGCGGGTTCATCGTGCCGGAGGATATGGTCGGCGACACGGCGTTGACCGAGGACGAGGCGCACCCGCCCTTTCCCTTTCGCCGCGCCGCCGAGTTGCTGGCGATCTGCCGCTGTCATGGCCTGACCATCGCCGAAGTGATGCGCGCGAACGAACTGTCGCGTACGTCGGCTGCAGAGCTGGAAGCGTATCTAGACTGCGTGATCGAGGTGATGATGACTTGCATCGACCGGGGCATGCAGGCCGACGGAATATTGCCCGGCCGGCTGAAGGTACCGCGCCGCGCCCGCGCGCTGCGGCAGAAGCTGGACGGCGACCGGTTCCGCAACCGGCAGGCGCCGCACTCTATCATGGACCATGTCAGCCTGTTCGCGATCGCGGTGAATGAGGAGAATGCAGCGGGCGGGCGCGTCGTTACCGCCCCGACCAATGGCGCGGCGGGCGTCATCCCAGCGGTGCTGCGCTATTACCGCGATTTCTGGCCGGGCGCGGACCGGGCGGGGATGCACGACTTCCTGCTGACCGCCAGTGCGATCGGGGTGCTGACCAAGCTCAACGCCTCCATCTCCGGCGCGGAGGTCGGATGCCAGGGCGAGGTCGGCACCGCCAGTGCAATGGCCGCGGCCGGTCTCGCCGCCGCGATGGGGGCGACCGATCCGCAGGTGGAAAATGCCGCCGAGATCGCGATGGAACATCATTTCGGCATGACCTGCGATCCGGTCGCCGGGCTGGTGCAGGTGCCCTGCATCGAGCGGAACGCATTCGGCGCGGTGAAGGCGATCAACGCCGCCTCGCTGGCGCTGCGCGGCGACGGGACGCATATCGTCTCGCTCGATCAAGTGATCGAGACGATGATGCGCACCGGCACCGACATGCACGCCAAGTACAAGGAAACGTCGCAGGGCGGGCTCGCCGTCAGCTTTCCGGAATGTTGAAGGGCGGATTATGACCGAAGACGAACTTTATGCCGAACTCGACATGGCCGGGATCGCTGTCGAGAAACTGGAGCATCCGCCGGTCTTTACCGTCGACGAAAGCGCCGCGATCCACGCCGCGCTACCGGCAGCGCATACCAAGAACCTGTTCCTGAAGGACAAGTACCGCAAGCTTTGGCTGATCGTCCTGCCGAGCGACCGCCGCGCCGATCTGAAGGCCTATGCGGAACTGCTGGGCGCGGGCAAATTCTCGTTCGGCAAGGCGGAGGAGATGGCGGCGGTGCTGGGGGTGACGCCCGGTGCGGTCACGCCGCTGGCCATTGCCAACACCGCGCCAGGCGCGGTGTCGCTGGTGTTCGATGCCGCGTTCGAGCGAAGCGAGCGGATCGCGGTGCATCCGCTGCGCAACAGCGCGACGGTTGCATTGTCCTTCGCCGCTTTGGTTGCGTGGCTGGAGGGGCGTGGGCACACCGTGCGGATCGTCGCACTGCCCTGACCGACTATTGCCTGCGACGCCGATGCCCCAGCGTTACAATCGATTTAAACTGGTATTGTTTAGGACCGTGTCAATTTAATCCAGACGTTCGTTCTGGGCCCGAAATATCTTCGCGGTGACGCATTCGTGACGGCCTTATGTCGCAGTCCTGATGGTCCGAGCGACAGATGCCATGCTCTTCTTCATGACAAGCCGAGTGCCTGACGAACGATCAGAGCCGGGCAACAAAAAATCACCAGCAGGGGAATAACGCGCTTCCGAGCGCAACGGGCGAGAAGGCACACGACAGAGAAGGGGGAACGGTTCGCGGTGAACAGGTTCGTCATCAATCCACCGGTATTCTACGGTTCGGTTGGCGTCATCGCGGTCCTGCTGGGCGTGGGCGCGTTGCTGCCGCACCAGGCCGAGGCGATCCTGTAGAGGGTAGAGGCGAGCATCCTTGCCGAGCTCGGCTGGTTCTATTTGCTCGCCGTCGGCGTCTTCCTCCTGTCGGTAACGATCCTTGCCTTCAGCCGGTTCGGCGACCTGAAACTCGGTCCCGACGATTGCGTCCCCGATTTCCGCTTCGCCTCCTGGGTCGCGATGCTGTTCGCCGCAGGAAAGGGCATCGGGTTGATGTATTATGGCGTCGCCGAGCCGATCATGCACGACGTGCTGCCGCCTGATGCCATGCCGCGCTCCATCGCGGCGCAGCAGGATGCGATGAGCATCACCTTCTTCCACTGGGGCATCCATGCGTGGTCGATCTATTCGGTGGTGGGCCTGTCGCTCGGCTATTTTGGCTATCGCTACAATCTGCCGCTGACGATCCGGTCGGGCCTGTACCCGATCCTGAAGCAGCGTATCCACGGCCGGATCGGCGACGCGGTCGACATCTTCGCGATCTGCTGCACCGTCTTCGGCCTTGCGACGTCGCTCGGTCTCGGCGTGCAGCAGGTCAATGGCGGGCTGAATTATCTGGTCGGCGTGCCGATGAACGTCGGGGTGCAGGTGCTGCTGATCGTCGTCATCTCGACGATCGCGACGCTGTCGGTGCTGTCGGGGTTGGGCAGGGGGATCAAGCGGCTCAGCGAGCTTAACATCCTGCTCGCCATCGGGCTGATGCTGTTCGTGCTGGTCGCCGGACCGACGATCGTGCTGATGCGCGATCTGGTCCAGAATATCGGCCTGTATCTCACGACATTCGTGCCCCGCACCTTCAACGTCTATGCCTATGCGCCCAATGCCTGGATCAACGCCTGGACGCTGTTCTACTGGGCATGGTGGATGTCGTGGGCGCCGTTCGTCGGCATGTTCATCGCGCGCATCTCGCGCGGGCGGACGGTGCGGGAGTTCATCCTCGCGGTGCTGTTGCTGCCGACGATCTTCACCTTCGTGTGGATGACGGTGTTCGGCAACACGGCGCTATATTTCGACCACGGCGTCGCCAATGGCGCGCTGTCGGCGGCGGTCCGCGACAATGTCTCGATCGCGTTGTTCAAATTCTTCGACTATCTGCCCTTTTCCAGCGCCACCACCGCGCTTGCCGTGTTCATGATCGGCATCTTCTTCATCTCCTCGCAAAGTTCCGGATCGCTGGTGATGGACATCATCGCGTCGGGCGGAAAGACGGTGACGACGTCCGCCCAACGGCTGTTCTGGTGCGTGCTCGAGGCGCTGGTCACGATCATTCTGCTGTTGGCCGGGGGCCTCGCTGCGTTGAAGGCGGCGACGATCATCGCCGCGCTGCCCTTCGCGATCGTGATGCTGACGCTGGTCTACGGTCTGTTCCGCGGGATGCGAGCCGACGTCGCGCAATATGCACTGGGCGGTCGCGCCGTGGCGGATTACGCCCGGCCGGCGGCGGGCCTGTCGTGGCAGGCGCGGCTGGGCTTCGCGCTGCATACGCCGACCGCCGAGGAAGTACGCGGCTTCGTTGCCGACACCGCCTTGCCCGCGCTGCAGGCCGTCGCGGACGAACTGAGCGATCATGGCCGACCGGCCAGCATTCGCCGGGACGAGGATCATGTCTGGCTGGAGTCCCCGACCCCCGGCCGACGCTGCTTCGTGTACGGCGTGCGGGTAACGGCCCGTCCCCGTGCGACGCTGTCGGCGGCGGATGCGGTCGCGATGGAGGACCGGTTCGAGGCGCGAACCTTCTTCGCCTGTGGCGGCGAAGGATATGATGTTCTGGGGCTTTGCCGGGATCAGGTGATCGCCGACGTGCTCGCGCAGTTCGAACGTCACCTCGCCTTGTCGCGATCGCCCGACGCCTTGTTGGTGTCGCGAGCGCCCGATCATGCGCCGGACGTCCGGCAGCAGTGAGCGGCGCCGGAAGGGGCAGGTGGCAGTATCGTCAAGTATAGCCAGCCCATCAGCTGGTTGATGTAACGGCACCGTCAATGTTCGGGCCGAGCGTAACACCGATAAAGATAACAACAAATAATCGCGCCGGAGGAAAAATGGGATGGCCAGGTAGCCTGGCCGTCTGGTTTCATTGTGGGAGGCGGGAATGAAGAGGGATCGTAATCTATCGTGTATGCGTAGCCTCTACGCGACATCTGCATTGACGATGGTCGTGCTGGGCGGGCAGCCGGCATGGGCGCAGGTCGCCGCGGACGGCTCCGCCGCGCTGGCGGTGGAGGGCGCGGCGGCAACGCCCGCTGCGTCCACAGGCGATGAGGGCGGGAAGCAGACCGCCGCCGCCACGGCGGGATCGCAGAACGGCATCGAAGAAATCGTCGTGACCGCGACCAAGCGCAACGAAAGCATCCAGCGTGTACCGGTGTCGGTGCAGGCGCTCGATACAAAGGCGCTGAACAACCTGAACATCGCCAGCTTCGACGATTATGTGAAATATCTGCCGAGCGTCCGCTCCGGCGGGCGCGGCCCCGGCCAGAACGACGTGTATATCCGCGGCCAGGCCACCGACGCGGTCACGGTGCTGCTGTCGGGCCCGCAGGGCTCCGAACCGAACGTCGCAATGTATCTTGACGAGCAGCCCGTGACGTCACCGGGCCGGAACCTCGACGTTTATGTGACCGACATGGCGCGGATCGAGGTGCTGCCCGGACCGCAAGGTTCGCTGTTCGGTGCCAGTTCGATGGCCGGCACGGTGCGGCTAATCACGAACAAGCCCGAGATGGGCGTGTTCAGCGCCAGCGTGACCGGCACGGCCGAGTTCACCAAGAGCGGGGACATGAGCAATGCGGTGGAGGGCTTCGTCAACGTTCCCCTCACGGACCGGTTGGCCGTGCGCGGCGTGTTCTATTCGGCGAACAAGGGCGGCTATATCGACAACGTCGCCGGGACCTATACCCCCAGCCCGGCCGTCAACCCCGCCCTGCCGTCGGCACCGGGCACGACATATGAAACGGCGAACAACAGCAGCCTCGTCGAAAAGAACTTCAACGACGCGAGTTATCGCGGTTTTCGGCTCAGCGCGAAATATGACGTGGCGCCCGGTCTCGACATTCTGGTGACGCACGCACGGCAGAATCTCGAGACGGATGGCGTGTTCGACTATGATCCCAAGGTCGGCGACCTCGAGGTGACGCGTTTCTTCCCCGATTTCCTGAAGGACAAGTTCAGCCAGACCGCCTGGACGGTCAATGGCCGGCTGAAGGGCCTCGATCTCGTCTATACCGGCGCGTATCTGGATCGGAAGATCGCACAGGCGGTCGACTATACCGGCTATACCAATACCGGCGCGTTCGCGGCCTATTACACCTGCACCTACACGACGCCGCGCCGCTGTCTCAATCCGGTCAAGGGCTATAACGGCAACCAGCGCATCCGGCGCTTCACGCAGGAGGCGCGGCTTTCGACGCCGCAGGACCTGCGGGTTCGCCTGACGGCCGGTGTGTTCTACGACCGCACGAAGCTCGAGGCGCTGGACGACTATGTCTATGTTGTGACGCCGCAGCTCGGCTTCGCGCTCAACGCCCCGATCGCGGCCGCGCGGAACATCGATCCCAGCACCCGCCCGGCCGGTGTGGCCTTCTTCAACGATATCACGCGCATCGGCGAGCAGAAGGCGATCTTTGGCGAGGCGGCGTTCGACATCATCCCCAAGACGCTCATCCTGAGCGGGGGCGGTCGTTACTATTGGCAGACGACAGAGTTCTACGGATCGTCGAACTTCGCCAACCTCGGCACCGATTCCACGGTTCCCGGTGCTGGTGGCCGCATCTACAACCGCCCCAAGCTGAAGGAGAAGGGCTTCGTTCCCAAGGCGACGCTGACCTTCAAGCCGACCGGACAGTTGTTGTTCTACGCCACCTATTCCGAAGGGTTCCGCCCGGGCGGGTTCAACCGTGGCGGCGGTGCGCCATCGTTCAACCCGGCCTATCCGACGGTGCCAATCAACTATGTGTCCGATAGCGTCAAGAACTACGAAATTGGGTTCAAGACGGACCTGTTCGATCGCAAGGTGCGCTTCAACGGCAGCTTCTATCGGGTCGACTGGAGCAATATCCAGGTGTCGCGCCTCGATACGGTCAACGTGTCCAACCTGACCTTCATCGACAATGCGGCGAATGCACGCATCAACGGCTTCGAAGGCGATCTGACGGTCAAGCTCGCGCCGCCGCTGACGCTGTTCAGTGCGGTGTCGTTTAATGACGCGAAGCTGACCGGTACGCAGTCGACCGTGATCGAGCTGGCCCCGGTCGGCAGCCAGTTGCCGTTGACGCCGAAGGTTCAGGGCAACCTCCGCCTGCGTTATGACGGCCTGCTGGAGGGGGACCGAAGCTGGTTTGCCCAAGCCGGGACGCAGCTGGCCGCGCACAGCTACAGCTCGCTCGCCTCGGCGCTGCGGGTCCGGCAGGATGGGTACAGCACGTTCGACGCCAGCGGCGGCTTCGTTATCGGCAAATATCGCTTCGAAATCTATGGCGAGAACCTGACCGATACGCGCGCGCAACTATTCTACAACAACCAGGACCAGATTCCGCGGATCACGACCAACCGGCCGCGAACCATCGGGTTGAAGGTGACGGTGGACATGTAAGCGTGGCGGCGGTCCCCGGCATAGGCAAGGATGCCGGGACCGCCAATTTCCATAGAGATCGAATGGACGCGATGTCGGCGGATCATGCGAAGGAAGCGCTGCAGGCCGGGCGCCTGGCCGAGGCGGAGGCGCTGGCCCGGAACGGACTGACCGCCGTGCCCGACGATCGCAACCTGTTGTACGTCATGGCGGTCGCGCAGCGCTATCAGGGCAAGCTGGATGACGCGCTCGCCACGCTGGAGCGGCTGACGGCCGCGCATCCCGACTATGCCCGCGCGGAGCAGGAGCGCGGGCACGTACTGGTCGCGCTCGACCGCCCGGACGGCGCGCGCGAGGCCTATGGCCGTGCCGTTGCCGGCAATCCGACGCTGATCGCCAGTTGGCGCGCGCTGGTCGCGCTCCATTCCGATGATCCGCGCGAGGCGGAGCGCGCCCGCGCGGAGGTTTCCTATCTCGGCGCCTTGCCGAAGGAACTGCTAGCGGTCGCCAGCATGATCTACGAAGAGCGGCTGCAACCCGCCGAGGAATTGTGTCGCCGCTATCTGCGCGCGCATCCGACCGATGTCGAGGCGATGCGGCTGCTCGCCGATATCGGCACGCGGCTGCACGTCTATGACGACGCCGAATATTTGCTCGAAAGCGCGCTTGAGTTCGAACCCGACTATGCGCTTGCGCGGCTCGATTATGTCGGGGTGCTGCACAAGCGCCAGAAATTCGCCGCCGCTCATGCGCAGGCCGAGCGGCTGCATGCGATCGATCCCGACAACCCGCTGTTCCAGAACGCGCTCGCGAACGAAAGCGCGGCGATCGGCCGCTATGACGAGGCGCTGGCGATCTACGACCGTCTGGTCGCGACGGGCGCGGCGGCGGCGGGGACGCATCTGGCGCGCGGCCATGCGCTGAAGACGATCGGGCGGCAGGACGAGGCGGTCGCCGCCTATCGCGCGGCCTATGGCGCGCAGCCCGATTTTGGCGATGCCTATTGGAGCCTCGCCAACCTGAAGACCTATCGCTTCACCGATGCCGAGATGGACGCCATGGCTGCCGCCGCCGAGGCGCCCGGCACCTCGATCGACGATCGCGCGCACCTCCATTTCGCGCTGGGCAAGGCGCATGAGGACCGGCGCGACCACGCCGCCGCCTTCGCGCATTACGATGCGGGTAACCGGTTGCGTCGCGAACAGTCGCGCTATGACGCCGATGCGATGGACCGGGAGATGGCGGCGCAGATCCGCGTCTTCACGCCCGAGCTGATCGCACGGCTGGCGGGATCGGGCGACCCCAGCGACGCACCGATCTTCATCGTCGGCCTGCCGCGTGCGGGATCGACGCTGGTCGAACAGATCCTCGCGTCGCACAGCCGGGTCGAGGGGACACTGGAACTGCCCAACATCATGGCGCTGGCGCATCGGCTGAACGGCCGACGCCGTGCCGATGAGCAGGAGATCTACCCCGACTGCCTGGCCGGGCAGCCGCGCGACGACTTCGCGCGGTTCGGGCGGGAATTTCTGGAAGAGACGATGGTCCATCGGACTGGGCGACCGCATTTCACCGACAAGATGCCGAACAACTTCCGACACATCGGGCTGATCCACCTGATCCTGCCCAACGCCCGGATCATCGATGCGCGCCGCGATCCGATGGATTGCTGCTTCTCCGGCTTCAAGCAGCTGTTCGCCGAAGGGCAGGAGTTCACCTACGGCCTCGAAGAGGTCGGTCGCTATTATCGCGGCTATGAGCGGTTGATGGCGCATTGGGACGCGGCGCTGCCGGGCAAGGTGCTGCGCGTGCAATATGAGGACATGATCGACGATCTGGAGGGGCAGGTCCGACGTATCCTCGACCATTGCGACCTGGCGTTCGAGCCGGCGTGCCTCGACTTTCACAAGACCCGGCGGTCGGTCCGAACCGCCAGTTCGGAACAGGTCCGCCAGCCCATCTATCGCACGGGCATGGCGCAGTGGCGGCCGTTCGAGCCTTGGCTCGACCCGTTGAAACGGGCGCTGGGGATTATGCCGCCCGACCCGTCCGGGCTGGGTCAGGCCGCGCCCGGCTGAGCGATCATCGCCACGTCGCCCGTTGGAGCGCGGCATGCGCCGGACAGCGAGGCACGTGCCTCCAGCGGCGACCGGCCGAAGCGGCGGCGGAACATGCGGCTCATATGCGAGGAATCGCAGAAGCCGCATTCGACCGCGATCGTCGTAATCGACTTGTCGGTGGTCTGCAGCATGTGATGCGCCAGCGACAGGCGCACGTCCATGAACGCGACCTGCGGCGACACCCCCAGCGCGGTCTTGAACCGGCGTTCGAGCTGCCTTTTGCTTTTCCCCATGCGCTCCGCGATGTCGGCGACGGACAGCGGCATCTCGATATTTTGCTGCGTGATCATCAACGCACGCAATACGATCGGATCGTCGGTGCGATAGTTCAGCATCGCGCCCGGCTGCGCCTTCTCGCCGCCCAGCGCCTCGTCGATGATCATGATGTGCAGGCTCTTGCTCGCCTGCGCTCGACCTACATGCCGGTCGACCAGATAAGCGGCGAGATGCGCCGAACTCGCACCGCCCGAACAGGTGAGCCGATCGCGGTCGACGATGAAGATGCGGTCGGAAACAGGGTCCAGGCCGTCGAATTGTTCGAGGAAATCACGGTGGTGAAACCAGCTGACGCAGCATCTATACCCGTCGAGCAGTCCCGCGCCGTGCAGCAGGAAGGCGCCGGTGCAGACGCCCACCAGCGGAATGCCGAGCGCCGCGGCCTTGCGAAGATAGGCGGTATATTCCGAGGCGAACCCCTCGATTTCGTCGATCAGACCGCCGACCACGACGATATAGTCGAACCGGCTGGGATCGCCGAGCTGTTCGTCGGGCTGGATGCTGATCCCCGAACTGGACGGGATCCGGGCGCTCGTGTCCGAAATGACCTTCCAGTCGCAGGCGATGTGGCGACTGCGGTCGCCCTCGTCTGCGGCGAGGCGCAGCACGTCGACGAAATTGGCGAAGGCGCACAACGTGAACTTGCGGGCAAGGATGAAACCCACCGACAAACGAAGTCCTGCAGCGCGACGGCGCTGCGCGGCGTCCAGTGCCGATGTCGCCATGTTCAATCGCGCCTCCGTCATCTCGACCAATTTCCGTCACATGTCGTAGAGTTTGTGGCGTTCTGACGCAATTATCCTTTCCGGCCCTGTAATGCCTGTCGCAAACCTACTGATGTTCAAGGCAATTATTGCACGTCCACGATATAATCGTGGCGGGGAGCAGCAGCATGAAAGTTCTGGTGCCGGTCAAACGCGTCGTCGATCATAACGTCAAGATTCGCGTCAAAGGCGACGGATCGGGCGTCGACCTTGCCAATGTGAAGATGTCGATCAATCCGTTCGACGAGATCGCGGTCGAAGAAGCGGTGCGGTTGAAAGAGGCTGGCGTCGCGACGGAGATCGTCGTCGTGTCGATCGGGCCGGTTCAGGCGCAGGACGTGCTGCGCACCGCGCTGGCGGTCGGTGCCGATCGCGCGATCCTGATCCGCGCGGAGGTCATGCCGGAACCGCTGGCGGTGGCGAAGCTGCTGACGGCGGTGGTGGGCCGGGAACAGCCCGGACTGGTGTTGCTCGGCAAGCAGGCGATCGACGACGACTCCAACCAGACCGGCCAGATGCTGTCGGCGCTCCTCGGCTGGTCGCAGGCGACCTTCGCCTCACGGATCGCGATCGCTGGAGACCGCGCGACCGTGACCCGCGAGGTGGACGGCGGGCTGCAGGTGATCGACGTGGCGTTGCCGGCGGTCGTCTCGGTCGACCTGCGCCTCAACGAGCCGCGCTATGCGACGCTGCCCAATATCATGAAGGCGAAGAAGAAGCCGCTGGAGGAGGTGCCGGTGGGCGACTTCGGGATCGACGTCGCGCTGCGCCTGACGGTGCTGGCGACCGAGGAGCCGAAGCTGCGCGGGCCGGGCGTCCGCGTCGCGTCGGCCGCCGAGCTGGTCGACAAGCTCAAGGCCGAAGCCGGCATCCTGTAATCGCGATCGGGAGACCAGACATGACCATCCTGCTGCTCGCCGAGCACGACAATATCGCTCTTTCCGAACTCACCGCGCGGGCGCTGACCGCGGCATCGCAAATGGGCGATGCGGTCGACATTCTCGTGGCAGGGCAGGGGGCGCAGGGCGTCGCGGCGACGGCGGCGCAACTCGCCGGCGTGCGCCGCGTGCTGCTGGCGGAGGCGCCCGCCTTGGAGCAGCGGCTGGCCGAGCCAACCGCCGCGTTGCTCGTCGCGCTGGCGGCGGACTATGCCGCGATCGTCGCGCCGGCGACCAGCACGGGCAAGAACGTTCTGCCGCGGGTCGCTGCGCTGCTCGACGTCATGCAGGTGTCCGAGATCGTCGAGGTCGTCGCGCCCGACACGTTCAAGCGTCCCATCTATGCGGGCAATGCCGTGCAGACGGTCAGGTCGGGCGATGCGGTGAAGGTCGTGACCGTCCGCACCGCCGCCTTCGCGCCAACGGCGTCAGGCGAGACGGCGGTGGAGATCGTAACGGTGACCGACGCCGGCGATCCCGGCCTGTCTCGCTTCGTCGAGAACCGATTCGCCGCGACGGACCGGCCCGATCTGGGCGCGGCACGCATCGTCGTCTCCGGCGGGCGGGCGCTCGGTTCGGCGGAGAAGTTCCGCGAGACGATCCTGCCGCTCGCCGACCGGATGGGCGCGGCGGTCGGCGCATCGCGCGCCGCGGTCGATGCCGGCTATGCGCCGAACGACTGGCAGGTGGGGCAGACCGGCAAGGTCGTGGCGCCCGACCTGTATATCGCCTGCGGCATTTCCGGCGCGATCCAGCATCTGGCCGGAATGAAGGACGCCAGGATCATCGTCGCGATCAACAAGGATGCGGACGCGCCGATCTTCCAGGTCGCCGACTATGGTCTGGTCGGCGACCTGTTCGAACTGGTTCCCGAACTCGCGCGGCAACTCTGAACCGATCGAACGCAATTCCCGAACGAGGCCCGTCCATGAACGAGAAGTCCTACGTCATCCGGCTCGGTTGCCCGGACCAGCCCGGCATCGTCGCCGCCGTCACCACCGCGCTGGCAGGGTTGGGCGCCAATATCCTCGAATCGAACCAGTTCTGGGATCGCCAGGCCGATCATTTCTTCCTGCGTATCGCCGTGACAGTCGCGCCAGACATCACCCGCGAAGCGATCGAACACGCGCTCCAGCCTGCCAAGGCGCAGTTCGGCCTCGACCTGTCGGTCACCGACATGGCGCAGCGGCCGAAGATCATCGTGATGGTGTCAAAATTCGACCATGCGATGCATCACCTTCTCTATCAGATCAAGGTGCGCTGGCTGAACGCCGACGTGGTGGCGATCGTGTCCAACCACGACGTGGCGCGCGCCGCTGCGGAGATCGACGGCATCCCCTTCCACCATTGGCCGGTGACGAAGGAGAACAAGGCGGAGCAGGAGGCGAAGCTGCTCAATCTGGTCGAGGAGACCGGTGCCGAACTGGTGGTGCTGGCGCGGTACATGCAGGTCTTGTCCAACGACCTGTCCGAACGGCTGTATGGCCGCGTCATCAACATCCACCACTCGTTCCTGCCGAGCTTTAAGGGCGCCAAGCCCTATCATCAGGCGCACGAGCGTGGCGTGAAGCTGATCGGCGCGACCGCGCATTATGTCACGCCCGACCTCGACGAGGGGCCGATCATCGAACAGGAAACCGAACGGGTCAGCCACAGCCTGACCAGCGAAGATTTCGTCGCGGCCGGACGCGATATCGAATCGCGGGTGCTGGCGCGCGCGGTCAAATATCATCTCGAAGGACGGGTGATGCTGAACCGCCACCGCACGGTGGTGTTCGCACCGTGACCGCGCGCGCCGTCGCGCTGCTCCTGGCCCCTATCTCTGACGCAAAGGATTGAAGATGGCTGCGCTTCCCGAAAAGGCCCGTGTCGTGATCGTCGGCGTCGGCGGTATCGTTGGCGCGTCGATCGTGCATCATCTGGTCGAGCGCGGCTGGACCGATATCGTCGGTATCGACAAGTCCGGCGTGCCGACCGACATCGGCTCGACCGCGCACGCCTCCGACTTCTGCTACGCGACCAGCCACGATTATCTGACGACGTGGACGACGCTCTACTCGATGGATTTTTTCGAGAAGATGGGTCACTATTCACGGATCGGCGGGCTGGAGGTCGCGCGGGTCGGCGACGATCAGCGGATGGACGAGATCCGACGCAAGGTTGCCTCAGGCAAGGCATTCGGCACCCGCGCAGAACTGGTCGACCCCGCGACGATTAAGGCGAAGTTTCCCCTGATCGAGGAAAGCCTCATCCAAGGCGGCCTGTGGGACCCCGATGCGGGGCTGGTCGTGCCGCGGTCGCAGACGGTGGCGGGCAAGCTGATCGATCAGGCGGTCGACGCCGGTGCGCTGACCGTCTTCGCCAACAACCAGGCCGAATCGCTCATCATCGACGACGGGCGGATCAAGGGCGTGGTGACGACGCGCGGTACGATCATGGCCGACTATGTCGTCGTCTGTACCGGCCTGTGGGGACGGTTGATCGCCGAAATGGCGGGCGAGGATCTGCCGGTCTTCCCGGTCGACCATCCGCTGACCTTCTTCGGGCCGTACATCGAATTCGAGGGGACGGGGAAGGACATCGGTTATCCGTTGCTCCGCGATCAGGGCAATTCCGCCTATATGCGCGATACCGGCGACCCCAGGACGACCGAGGGCGGCCAGATCGAATGGGGCTATTACGAGGAGCACGCGCCGCGCCTCGTCCATCCGCGCGACCTTCTGGAAAAGGAATTCGCGCGACTGTCGCCGTCGCAGCGCGATCTGGAGATGGAACAGGTGCTCGAACCGCTCGAACGCGCGATCGAACTGACGCCGATCCTGGGCGAGCTGGGCTATAACGAAAGCCATTCGTTCAACGGCCTGCTCCAGACGACCACCGATGGCGGCCCGTCGATCGGCGAGAGCCAGAAGGTCCGCGGGCTGTGGTATGCGGTCGGCATCTGGGTGAAGGACGGCCCGGGCATGGGCAAGCTGGTCGCCGACTGGATGACCGACGGGCGCACCGCGATCGACCATGCCAGCATCGATTATGCGCGCTTCAACCCGTTCCAGCTCGAAGCGGACTTCATTGAGGCGCGCTGCCTGGAGACCGCCGCCAAGATCTACAGTCCGCCGGTCCATCCGCGCGAGCCGTTCGCGGGGGGGCGCGGCATCCGCCGCTCGCCCTTCTGGGAGCGGGAGAAGGAACTGGGCGGCTATTTCATGGAACTTGGCGGCTGGGAACGCGCCCACGGCTATGCTGCGAATGAGCATCTGCTGGAAAAATACGCCGATCAAGTGCCGATGCGCGAGAATGAGTGGGACAATCGCCATTTCTGGCGGGTGTCGAACGCCGAACAACTCGAACTCAGCGCTGATTGCGGGCTCATCAATCTGTCGCACTTCCACATCACCGACATCACCGGGCCGGATCATGTCGCGCTGATGGAGTGGCTGTGCGCCGCGAAGGTCGGCGGCGATGCGCAGTTCGGCAAGGGCATCTACACCCACTTCCTCGACGACGAGGGCAATGTGCGGGCCGACTTCACCGTCTTCCGCCTTGCCGATCGCTGTCGGCTGGTGAACGGCGCCGATGCGGGGCCGCGCGACGTGCATTACATGCGCCGCGTCGCGCAGGATCGCGGGCTGGACGTTACCGTTACGGACGTGACCGAGCAGTATGTCACCATCGGCATCTGGGGCCCGAACGCGCGCACGAACCTGCAGAAGGTCGTCGAGGACCCGGACGCGCTGTCGCACGAGAACTTTCCCTTCGCCGCGATCCGCACCGTCCGCATCGCGGGCAAGGACGTGATGGCGTTTCGCATCTCCTATGTCGGCGAACAGGGCTGGGAACTGCACATGGCCTATGCGGACGGGCTGGCGGTGTGGGACGCGCTGCGCTCGACTGGGGTGATCGCCGTCGGCATCGAAACCTACGCCAATTCCCGCCGTATGGAGAAGAGCCTGCGTCTGCAGAACGCCGATCTGCTGACGCACTACAATCTGCTGGAGGCCGATCTGGCGCGGCCCAAGGCCAAGGAGGCGGACTTCCGCGGCAAGGCCAAGCATCTCGAACATCGCGCGCGCGAACATCAGCCGGCGAAGCTGTGTACGCTGGTGATGACCGACAATGTCGATGCGAAGGGGGTGAGGCGGTATCCGGTCGGTATCCTGCCAGTGATCGACCCGGAGACGGGCGAAGTGCCGGTCGACGAACTGGGGCGGCGCTCCTACACCACCTCGATCGCCTATGGTCCGTCGATCGGCAAGAATATCGCGCTGGCCTATCTGCCCTGGGCGTTGTGTCAGGAGGGCCGAAGGCTCGAAGTCGAATATTTCGGAGAGCGATATCCGGTCGAGGTCGCGTCAGTCGGCTACCGACCGCTCTACGACCCCGAAAACCGCAAGCCGAAGAGCTGATCGGTCGCCGGTCCCGCATCGTGCGCTATGTCATCCGTCTGAAGAACTGTTCCTTCTTCGCGCATCATGGGGTGTTCGACGAAGAGGGAACACTTGGTCAGCGCTTCCATATCGATGCGGAAGTGCAGGTCGATGCGACGATGGCGCGCGATGGTCGGGCGATCGTCGGGACGGTCGATTATGGCGAGATGTTCGCCGAGATCGAGCGCGTGGTTCGCGGCCGGCGACGGCTGCTGATCGAGGCGCTGGCGCTGGAGATCGCACGCGGCCTGTGCGAGCGGTTCGCCAGCGTCGTGCAGGCCCGCATCACGCTGCGCAAGCCGAGCGTACCGATCCACGGCATCCTGGATCACGTCGAGGTCGAGGTGACATGGCCAATGGCGGGTGGGACGGCCGATGCGGCGGCGGGTGTGTCGCGATCCGCGGTCGGGGATGACGCAATCGTCCTATTGACGCCCGACCGTCTCTGAATAGCCTCCATGGTCATCGGCACGGGTGGATGTGCGCAGAATAGCGGTGCGAGAGGAACAGATGTAATTTCCGCCGGGTGAGTGTCCGGCGGGGCGGCGGCTGCATTGGGGAAGGATAGGAAATGAACGTCCGTAGCGAGATGCTGAACCTGATCCGTCATCGAAAGGACGGTTATTCCTTGCCCCAGCCCTTTTACGTCGATCAGGCGTTCTTCGACGTCGATCTGGACCTGATCTGGTATCGCGACTGGCTGTTCGCCGGCCACGACTGCGAACTGCTGAAGCCCGGCAGCTATTTCACGCTACAGGTCGGGGCCTATCCGATCGTCGTGCTGCGCGATCGCGACGGCACCATCCGCGCCTTCCACAATAGCTGCCGCCATCGCGGCAGCCGGGTGTGCAGTGCGGATCGCGGCGTCGTCGCCAAGCTGGTCTGTCCCTATCACCAATGGACCTATAATCTCGACGGCTCGCTCGCCTTCGCGCGGCAGATGGGGGAGGGGTTCGATCCGACCCAGCATTCGCTGAAGCCGGTCGCGTGCGAGAGCGTCGCGGGCTACATCTTCGTTTGTTTGGCCGACGAGCCGCCGGCCTTCGCGCCGTTCGACGATCTGATGCGCCCCTATTTCGCACCGCATAACCTCACCGATGCGAAGATCGCCTTCCAGTCGACGATCATCGAGAAGGGCAACTGGAAGCTCGTGTGGGAAAATAACCGCGAGTGCTATCATTGCGCCGGTAGCCATCCCGAATTGTGCAAGACCTATTCGGAATCGCCGAACGTGACCGGTGTCGCCGGCGGCGGGGAGGATCCGGAGATGGCGGAGCATTGGGCACGGTGCGAGGCGGCGGGACTGCCGGCGCAGTTCCGGATGCACGACAGCGGGCAGTTCCGCGCGATCCGCGCGCCGCTGCTGCGCGACGCGGAAAGCTATACGATGAACGGCCGGCGTGCGGTCGCGCGCGGCCTGTCCGATGCGGTCGACGCGCAGCGGATCGGCGCGCTGATGCTGTTCAACTATCCGACGACCTGGAACCATGTCCTGATCGATCACGCGGTGACGTTCCGCGTGATGCCGATCAGCCCGAACGAGACCGCGGTGACGACGAAGTGGCTGGTCCACAAGGATGCGGTCGAGGGCGTCGATTACGATCTCGACACGCTGACGCACGTTTGGACGCAGACCAACGATCAGGACCGCCGTATCGTTGAAGAGAATGCGCTCGGCATCCGGTCTCCCGCCTACGAACCCGGACCCTATTCGCAACTGCACGAGGGTGGGGTGATCCAGTTCGTCGACTGGTACACGCGCACGATCGAGTCCCGGCTGGACGGCGCGGGCCGTGAGCCCATCCGGCGGGTCGCGTGATCCCTCGCAATCGGAGCGCGGAATGACGGCCGGTTATCTCCACCTCGACCAGATGGCGCCCTGGAACGACCGCCTGCACCATCTGGAAGTCATCGGCATCGTCGACGAGGCGCCGGGGGTGAAGACCTTCACCTTCCGTTCGGAGCGAGATCGCTGGTTCCGCTATCGTCCCGGCCAGTTCGTGACGCTGGAATTGCCGGCGGAGGGTGGCCCGCTGCTGCGGACCTACACGCTGTCTTCCTCGCCCTCCCGCCCTTTATCGATCGCGGTGACGGTGAAGGCGCAGGCCGGCAGCATCGGAACGCGGTGGATGTTCGAACATCTCCGCCCCGGCGCACGCATCCGTGCCTATGGCCCGACCGGGCAGTTCACCCATGTCGCGCATCCCGCGGCGCGCTATCTGTTCGTATCGGCCGGGTCGGGTGTGACGCCGATGATGTCGATGCTGCGCTGGATGGCCGATTGTGCGCCGGGCAGCGATGTCGCCTTCGTGACGGTCGCACGACGGCCGGAGGACATCATCTTCCGCCGCGAACTCGAACTGCTCGACCGGCAGATGCCGAACCTGTCGCTGGCGATGATCGTCCGCGAAAAGCCGGCCGGCGAAACATGGAGTGGCCATCGCGGTCGCCTCGACCCCGCGCGCCTCACGGCGCTCGTCCCCGACCTCGCGACGCGCGAAATCTTTTGTTGCGGGCCGGATGCGTTCATGACGCTGGTCGGCGGCATCGTCCGTGACGCGGCGGCCGACATGGCCCGCTATCATCAAGAAAGCTTCGGCGAGGCGCCGGCAAACGCACCGAGCGAGCAGGTGCCCTTGGCCGAGGGCACCTCCGATGCGGCGGTGACGATCACCTTCGCCACCTCCGGCGTCAGCGCGACCTGCGAACCCGGCCGGACCGTGCTCGAAACCGCGCGCCACGCCGGCGTCCGTATCCCGGCCGCCTGTGAATCGGGCCTGTGCGGCACCTGCAAGATCATGAAGCACTCGGGTCAAGTGCGCATGGAGCACAATGGCGGCATCCTCGACGACGAGATTGCGGAGGGGTATATTCTGGCTTGCTGCGCTCGACCGGATCGGGATCTCAGCGTCGACGCCTGACCAACGCGCCAGTTCGCTATCCACCCATTGTTCGCGAAGCGCCTCGAGGCAGTGGGTCTCGAAGCTTGCCTGTTCAGAGCCCCGTTCTCCCTGCTGGGTCACCGGAGCAGTTCGGCCACCGGGTCTGCGGAGTATCCCTAAGGGATCACCCGCATATTCTGTTTCTTCCTTAAGGGCTTAGTTCGCCTTGCCTCATCAAGGAGACCGGCATGAAAGCCCTAGTCTGGCACGGCAAGGAGGACATCCGATACGACACGGTGTCCGATCCTTCGATCGAAGATCCACGCGACGCTATCATCAAGGTGACGAGTTGCGCGATTTGCGGATCGGACCTCCACCTTTTTCACAATCTCGTTCCCGCGATGCTGCCCGGCGACATCATGGGTCATGAGACGATGGGGGAGGTCGTCGAGGTCGGCAGCGGGTCGAAAGGCAAGCTGAAGAAGGGGGGCCGCGTCGTCATTCCCTTCACCATCCAGTGCGGCGAGTGCGAGCAATGCCGGCGCGGTAATTTCTCGGTCTGTCAGCGGACCAATCGCAAGGGCGAACTGGGCGACAAGGCATTCGGGCACCGCACGGCCGGGTTGTTCGGCTATACCCATCTGACCGGCGGCTATCCGGGTGGACAGGCCGAATATCTGCGGGTGCCGTTTGCGGACACCACGCATATCAAGGTGCCCGACGGTATCGACGACGAGAAACTGCTTGAGCTGCCCCCTTCTGAGTGGTCCATCGACTATGACAGTCTGGATCAAGGAAGGGACGACGAATGCCAGCGAAGAAGCACAAGCCGGAGGAGATCATCGGCAAGCTGCGTGAGGTGGAGATCATG
>NZ_JAKRET010000020.1 GCF_022664395.1 Sphingomonas lacusdianchii
AAGATATCGTTTGAGATTGGCGAGTACCTGATGCGATCACGCTACGAGGGATGGCTGAAGCCGGGTAGTCCCGGTGCGTGGGCGAACGACTTCGCAGCGAGCCTGGAAACTTGCTGGAAACCTTCTACGGCGCTCATGCCTTGGCGGGTGGTCAAACGATAATTCAGCGTCTTTACGACAGGATCAGATGCCGAGAATTCTTATTCCGCAATTTTGATATCGGGAGCCGTCTCCACCCGCGCCCGTCCAACGATCGCGGCGACGGTGTTCTTGCTGAGGCCGAGGTCGCGCGCGATCCAGCGATAGCTGCGGCCCTCGGCGACGAGCGTTAACACCCTGGGGCCGAGCCGGTCGGATTTGGGGCGGTCGCCGGTCTGCCGCCCGAGTTTGCGACCCCGCGCCCGCGCCGCGGCAAGGCCGGAGCGAACCCGCTCGCTCAGCATGTCGCGCTCGAACTGCGCGATGCCAGCAAGCATCGTTGCCATCATCCGTCCGTGCGGCGTGTCGACCTCGAACGTCATGCCGCTCATCGCGACAACCGACACGCGCCAGCCCGACAGCCGGTTGAGTGTGTCGAGCAGGTCCTGCGTCGAGCGTCCCCAGCGACTGAGTTCGGTAACGAGGATCGCATCGATGTGGCGGGCTTGGGCCAGCTTCATCACTTCGCCGCGTGCCGAGCGGTTGGCCTTCATGCCCGAGGCGGTTTCGCGGAAGACCTCGATCACCTCATAGCCGCCACGTTCGGCGAAACCGGCAAGGTCACGCAGCTGCCGCTCACACGATTGGTCGACGGTCGAGACCCTGGCGTAGATGGCGGCGCGTTGTCCCAATTGAACCTTCCCGAAAACCGGCCCCGAAAAGCCTTGATCTGCGTAGGCTCAGTGTTGTCCAAAACAGACTTCTGTTCAACAGGGACACTGGGCCATGCCGCGCCGCCATATCCTGAGCGCCCGGCAGCGGTCGGCGCTGCTCGACCTGCCGAGCGACGAGGCGTCGCTGCTGCGGCACTACATTCTGGCCGATGACGACCTGATCCATATCGACCGGCGACGCCGCCCGGAGAACCGGATCGGCTTCGCACTGCAACTGTGCGCGCTGCGATATCCCGGCCGGATGCTGACACCGGGCGAGGTGATCCCGCTGCCGGTGTCCGCCTTCCTCGGCGCCCAGCTCGGCATCGCCGGCGACACGCTCGTCCGCTATGCCGTCCGGCGTCAGACCCGCCAGCAGCACATGGAGGTGCTGCGCCGGACCTACGGCTACAGGACGTTCCCCGGTCAGGGCGCACCAGCACGCGCGTTTCGCGACTGGCTGCTGACCGAAGCCGAACAGGCGCGCTCGAATGACGATCTCGCCCGGCGCTTCATCGCCCGCTGCCGCGACACCATGACCATCCTGCCGGCGATCACCACCATCGAGCGATTGTGCGCCGACGCGCTGGTCGCGGCCGAGCGCAATATCGAGAAGCGGATCGCCACACGTCTCGATCGCGTCGCCTGCGCCCGGCTCGACCGGCTGACGACCGAGATGCTGCCGGGTGCGATCAGCCGCTTCATCTGGCTGCGCCGGATCGAGCCGGGCAACAATTCCGCCGCGGCGAACCGGCTGCTCGACCGGTTGGAGTTCCTGCGCGCGATGAACCTCGGCGCTGACCTGCTCGCCGGCGTCCCGCCGCACCGCGTCGCCCGCCTGCGCCGGCAGGGCGAACGCTATTTCGCCGATGGCCTGCGCGATCTCAGTGCCGACCGGCGTCGCGCCATCCTCGCGGTCTGCATCATCGAGTGGGCGACCGCGACCGCCGATGCGGTGATCGAAACGCATGACCGTATCGTCGGCCGGACCTGGCGCGAGGCGAAGCAGGTCCACGATGCGCGCGCCGCGGAAACCAGAGGCGCGGTCACCGCGACGCTGGACCGGTTCGCCATGCTCGGCCGATCGCTGCTCGATGCGCATGGCGACGGCGCGTCGCTGGACGATGCAGTCGTCCGCGCGGCGGGCTGGGACCGGCTCGACCGCCTCGTCGCGACGGCCAGAACGCTGACCGACACGCTGGGTGACGATCCGCTGGCCCATGTCGATCAGGGCTATCACCGCTTTCGTCGCTATGCGCTGCGTATGTTCCGCTGCCTCGACTTGGCAGCCGCGCCGGTTGCCCGGCCCCTGCTCGATGCGGTGAACGCTATCGCCGCCAGGGGCCAACTGCCGGCGACCGACGACTTCCTGCGCCCGCATTCCAAATGGCGGCGTCAGTTGCGGGTAAAGGGCGACGACGATGCGCGTCTCCGCGAGGTCGCGGTGATGTTCCACCTGCGCGACGCCCTGCGCTCGGGCGATATCTGGCTCGACCGCTCGCACCGCTATGGTGACCTGCGGCATGTCCTCGTGCCGATGACGGTTGCGCGTGCCATGAAACTGGCGGTCCCGCCCGACCCGCATGTCTGGCTCGCCGAGCGCAAGGCGCGGCTTGCCGATGCCCTCACCCGGCTCGGTCGCGCCGCACGCAACGGCACGATCCCGCATAGCAGCATCGAGGACGGGACGCTGCGCATCGACCGCCTAACCGCCGATGCGCCAGACGGGATCGAGGAGTTGCTGCTCGACCTGTACCGTCGCCTGCCGCCCGTTCGCATCACCGACCTGCTGCTCGAAGTCGATGCGGCGCTCGGCTTCACCGATGCCTTTACCCATCTACGCACCGGTATACCGTGCGGCGACCGGATCGGCCTGCTCAACGTCCTGCTCGCCGAGGGGCTGAACCTCGGCCTGCGCAAGATGGCCGATGCGTGCAACACGCACGATTACTGGCAGCTCTCCCGCCTCGCGCGCTGGCATGTCGAGAGCGAGGCGATCGACCAGGCGCTGGCCGTCGTGGTCGCGGCGCAGGGCGACCTGCCGATGGCGCGGGTCTGGGGCATGGGCACCACTGCCTCGGCCGATGGCCAGTTCTACCCCGCCGCGCGACAGGGCGAGGCGATGAACACGGTCAACGCCCGCTACGGCAACGATCCCGGCATCAAGGCCTATACCCACGTCAACGACCGCTTCGCGCCATTCGCGTCGCAGGCCATCCCTGCGACCGTCAGCGAGGCACCCTATCTGCTCGACGGGCTGACGATGAACGAGGCCGGGCGGCGTATCGAGGAGCAGTACGCCGACACCGGCGGATTTACCGACCATCTGTTCGGGATCAGCGCCATGCTCGGTTACCGCCTCGTGCTGCGCATCCGCGATCTGCCGTCCAAGCGACTGTACGTGTTCAATCCCGCCGCCACGCCCGCCGAACTGCGTCCCCTGGTGGGCGGCAAGGCGCGCGAGGCGCTCATCGTATCCAACTGGCCCGACCTGTTCCGCTGCGCCGCCACCATGAGCACAGGGCAGGTCGCCCCAAGCCGCATCCTGCGCAAGTTCGCCGCCTATCCGCGCCAGAACGATCTGGCGGCCGCGCTGCGCGAGGTCGGCCGGATCGAGCGCACGCTGTTCATCATCGAATGGATTCTCGATACCGGCATGCAGCGCCGCGCGCAGGTCGGCCTCAACAAGGGCGAGGCGCACCACGCGCTGAAGAACGCTCTGCGCATCGGCCGACAGGGCGAGATCCGCGACCGCACCACCGAGGGCCAGCACTACCGGATCGCGGGCCTAAACCTGCTCACCGCCATCATCGTCTATTGGAACACCCTGCACCTTGGCCATGCCGTCGACGCGCGGCGACGCGAAGGGCTGGACACCCCCGACCATCTTCTCGCCCACGTCTCTCCCCTGGGGTGGGCGCACATCCTGCTCACCGGCGAATACCTCTGGCCAAAAGACGCCGACGTTTAGGGTGTCATTTCGCCCTCAGCCGGAACCGACCCCTATAGTGGCGGCACGACGCAGCTGACCAACACCGCATCGGGTGTGATCGAGGCGACCGGCACGCAATCGGTCGCGGTCGCGGCCGCCGAAAGCGCGCTCGACCTCGTCAACGCCGGAACGATCCGCGGCGGGGCCGGCACGCGGCTGACCGATGTCGAAAACTCGAGCTTCGCTTATTTCGCCGCATCCGATTACCTCGCCGGCGCGATTCAGACGTCGGACGAAGATACCGGTTTTTTGACGATCGCCGACCGCATCATCAACACCGGCACGATCGTCGGCTCGATCAACGTTGCCGTCGGCGACGACCGGATCGAGAATTACGGCCGGATCGAAGGCGATGTCTTCCTCGGCGCCGGCAACGACACCTTCCTGCATCGTCTGTCGGCGACGCTGATCGGTGCCGTCGATGCCGGCGAAGGCGATGACAGCTTCATCGTCGATGCGACCGGCGGTGGCACGCTGAACGGCGATCAGTTCATCAATTTCGAACGCTTCAGCCAGACCGGATCGGGCGACGTCCGCTACACCGGTAATTTCCGCCTGAACACGATCGATCTGTCGGGCGGCACGATCAGCGTCGCTGCCGGACAGACGCTGACCAGCGACGGCGCGTTCACCATCACCGGATCGGACGCGGTCGAAACGGTCGTCAATGACGGCACCATCACTGGCGGCGTCACGCTGGGCGGCGGCAACGACCAGGTCGTCAATCGCGGCACGATCGGCGGGGCGGTGCTGCTGGGTGCCGGCGACGACAGCTTCGTCGACGGTCCGAACGGCAGCGTCGCGGGTGGCATCGATGGCGGCACCGGCACCGACAGCTACAATGTCGTGCTGGCCGGCAATCGCACCGGCGTGAATGCGCACAGCAATTTCGAACGGCTGTCGCTCGAGGGCACCGGTACGCTGACCCTCGGCCTGACCCAGAGCTTCCAGACGACGACGCTGGCCGGCACCGGCCTCAACGCGACGCTGGGCGGCTTCTCGCTCGGCACCGTTACGGGGTCGGACGCCGCCGAGCAGTTGATGGTCGATGGCGATGTCGCCTCGGTCGCACTGGGGGCGGGCAACGACATGCTGGCGATCGGCGCGCAGACCGCCGCCGGCAGCTATGACGGTGGCACGGGCAGCGATACGCTCGCCTTCGCCAATGCCGGGGCGGTGATACTGACCGGAACCGCGACCGGGTTCGAACAGGTCGCGCTGACCAATGGATCGCTGACGGTTGCCGGTACACTCGGCGCCGCCAATGCGCCGCTGTCGTTCGGCGACGGGGCGCAGGTGGTAACGGTCGCCTCGGGCGGCACGCTGGCCGGGGTGATCGATCTGGGCGCGGGCAACGATGCGCTGCGGCTCACGACGGGCAGCACGCTGAACGGCACCGTCGCGGGTGGTGCGGGCAGCGACAGCGTTATCCTGACCCTCGCCGGCGATCGTACGCTGGGCGGCGTCCTCACCGGCTTCGAAACCTTCACCAGCGAAGGCACTGGCACGCTGACCCTGACCGGCACCCACGCCTATGACGTGGTCAATGCCGGGACCAGCCTGACCGTGGCCAGCGGATCGACGCTCACCGCGCCGCAGGTCCGCTTCGGGAGCGGCGATCAGCGCTTCACCATCGCCGGCGGCTTTACCGGCGCGGTCGATGGCGGCGCGGGCAGCGATACGGTGGCGATCACCGGCGGCAACACGGCGTTCAGCACCGTTACAAATGTCGAGACGCTGGCAATGTCGGGCGGGTTCGCCACCGTCTCGGGCAATGCGACGCTCGGCAGCGTCGACATGACCGGCGGGCGTCTGGTCGGTCTGGCCGGATCGGTGCTGAACGGGACGTTCGCGGTGCGCAGCGGGGCGACCTTCGGCTCGGCGGGGACCGTCAACGGCAACGTCACCGTCGCGGGCATCCTCAGCCCCGGCGCGTCGCCGGGCACGATGACGGTCAACGGCAATGTCTCGTTCGCCGCGGGTTCGCTGTCGCTGTTCGAATTCACCCCGACCGTGCAGGACAAGCTGGTCATCAACGGCACGCTTGCGATCGCATCGGGTTCGACGCTGCAACTGACGCAGAGCGGCGGCACGCTGCGCCCGGGCACCAGCTACGACCTGATCACCGCCAGCGGCGGCATCACCGGCAGCTTCACCACGATCCAGAAGCCCGACAGCCTGTTCGGCTTCGTCGTCCAGCGCAACGACCGCATCCAGCTGCTCGGTCAGTTCGTGAACGAAACCGGCTTCGCGCCGCAGGTTAGCCGATCGGTCACCTATGCCAACACCGTGCTGCAGACGCAGCCCGCGACCAGCGCGCTGTTCGCGGTGCTGCCGGCGCTGACGACGTCGGGTGGCGGTTCGAATGCGCAGGCGTTCGCGCGTCTGACCCCCGAAGCCTATGCCAGCGCGACGCAGGTCGGCGTCGAGAACGCGCTCGCCCTGACCGACATCGCGCGTGGTCCGGGTTTCGCCACCAACCGTGGCGAGGCCGGCGGCTTCACCTTCGGGCAAGCGATGGGCAGCTGGTACCGTCTGGCCGCCGATCGGTCGGAGGGCGTGTCGCGCGCCGCCACCAACAGCTACGGCTTTGTCGGCGGCATCGGCTATGGCGACAGCGCATGGTCGGTCGGGGCCTTTACCGGCTTCGTCAACAGCCGTCAGCGCATCGACGCACTCGCCGCGCGCACCGGCGTCGATGGCTGGGTCGCGGGCGTCCATGGCCGCTATGCAACCGGCAAGCTCGGCTTCGGTGCATCGATCGCCTATTATGGCGGCAAGGCCGATACCGACCGCGCACTGCCGGCCAGCGTCGCCTCGCGCGCCAGCTATGACCTGACCAGCGTCGTCGGCGACCTGTCGGCGCACTACACGATCGACATGGGCGAATGGGCGCTGCGGCCGCGCGCCGGCGTGACCTATATCCGCACCTCGCGCGATCAGTTGGTCGAGGCCGGCGGTCCGTTCGTGCTGACCGTCGCCGCCGACAAGCATGTCGCGAGCTTCGCCGATGCGGGCGTGGGCTTCGCACGGGCGGAAACGTCGGACGCCGCGTTCCGCCCGTTCGTGTCGCTCGGCCTGCGCTATCAGATCGAGGGGCAGCGTGCCGATGCGGTGGCGGGCTATGCCGGCGGGCCGCTCGGCCTGGTAGCGCTCGGCGCGAGCCGGGCACAGACGGTCGGCACGATCACGGCGGGCCTGACCCAGCGCGTGACCGACGGCCTCGACCTGTTCTCGACCGCGTCGGCCCAGACCGGACCGAGCGACAACCGCGCCGCGATCAGCACCGGCGCCCGGTTGCGCTTCTGATCGGAGAGCCCGCGTTCCGCTTGGGGCGCGGGCTGTTCGGTTCACGCGAAGGCGCGAAGGCACGAAGAAGATTGGTTCGCGCGGAGGCGCGGAGAAGGAGTAGAACGGAATTTCGCGCAAAGGCGCAAAGGACGCAAAGGGTTACACGCAAACGACCGGATCACGATCGGTAGACCGCTGCGCCTGCTGCAATATGCGATAAAAGCCGCTGGCGCGGGAGGCAGCGCCCCAAACGTACTCTGCGTCCTTTGCGCCTTTGCGCGAACCAAAAGCTTCTTCTCTCCGCGCCTCTACGCCTCTGAGCGAAATCTATATTCTTCGTGCCTTCGCGCCTTCGCGTGAACCAATGCCTCCCCTTCGCACGAACCAAAAAAACCCGCCCCCTCCCGACACGGGAAGGGGCGAGCCGGGACGGCTTCGGTGGGGAGTGATGCCGCCCCGAACCGGCTTATTCCGCCTGATCCTTCGCGGCGCGCTGCACCTGTCCCTCGCCCATTGCCGAGACCAGCACGCCGCCCTGCACGTTGAAACTATCGGCGGGCAGCGTCGCGGTGCGGCGGCCGACCGCCATCGTCACCGCCTCGACCCGGCCGGCGGCGTTGCGGCGGACCGACCGGACGCGGCCGATCGCCTCACCCTTGGCATCGCGCACCGTGCTGCCGGGGTTCAGCGCCGGGATTGCCCCGCCGCCCATCAACGACAGCGCCCCTTCGCCCGAACCGGACGCCGATCCGTTGCCGACCGAACCCGTGCCCGACCCGCTACCCGACGCCGCACTGCTCACGCTGCCCGCACCGCCCTGCACCGTGCCGACCGCGCCCTGCGCCCGGTCGCGCACCGATCCGGCGGCACCCTGTACCCGGTCGCGGGTGGTGGCGACGCCACTGCGCACCCGGTCACGTGCCGACCCGACGGTCGAGCGCACCGCATCGGTGCCGATCAGCTGTGCATCGGCGCTGCCCGAGACACTTCCCGAACCGCTGCCCGACCCGCCGAGCGTCCCGCCCAGCGCCTGTGCGGTGCCATCGATCGCACCATCGCCGCGCGCCGATCCGCCGCCGCGCACCCGGCCACTGCGCCGGTCGACGCTGCGTTCGGTGGTCACCTCGCCGCTGCCGCGACGGGCGCTGCGGACGCCGGTGTCGGCACGGTCGCGGACACGGTCGATGGTCGGGGTGACGGTCCGGTCGAACGTGCCACCGACATTGCCGCCAAGGCCACCGCTCAGGCTGCCGCCCAGACCGCCGGTCAGCCCACCGCCGCCACCGCCGCCCAGCAGCTGCGCCGAAGCCGGGGTAATCGTCACTGCGGCCAGCGCCGCGCCCATTAGGAACAGGGTCTTCATCGCAATGTCTCCTTTGTTGGTGCGCCACAGGGGCGCTTCGAAAAGGAGAACGGATGCCGTTTTCGGTTTAATCCCGGAGCGTGCGATTTTTTGTGAGGGAGCACATTTCCGCACCTCAACCATAGCCCTGCGCAGGCGAGACCTCTGCGATAGTCCGCCTCACCGTATCCCCGCGAAGGCGGGGATCCAGGGCCGCGCCCGCAACCCTTTGTTTTGTTTGGCTCTGAACCCCTGCCTGCGCGGGGGTACAAACTTAGGGCCAATCGACATTCAGCCTTTCCCCTCCCTGGAAGGGAGGGGTCAGGGGTGGGTTGGCCCGTTGGCGGGCGTGACCTTCCCTCGCAGGCCGACCCACCCCCAGCCCCTCCCTTCCAGGGAGGGGAGCAATTTCGTCGCGTTCCGTGTGAATGTCGATCCGGCCTTAGGTCGAGCCCCCTACCGCACCGGCGTCCGGCATTCCCCGCACACGACGCCCCGCCCGGTCCGCGCACCCTTGCCCTTCGCCTCGCGGTCGAGCCGCGCCAGCGCCGCCGCCGCGTCACCGTCCCACAGCGTCGACAACCGTGCCGCGACCAGCGGCGCGGCGAACGACGTGCCGCGCACCGGCCGCGCCTGTCCGGCAGTGTTCAGCGCCAGCATGTCCGCCCCCGGTGCTGCATAGTCGAGGTGGCGTGCCCGCCCCGCCTCAATGAGAGGCCGTCCGCGCGCATCGACGCCGGTGACCGCGATCGCCTGTGGGTAGCTGGCCGGATAGGCGGGCGGTGCCGCCGGCCCGGCATTACCGACCGCCGCGACCACCACCGTCCCCCGCGCCCGCGCCGCCGCGACGAAGCGCGCCAGCAACGGATCGGCAGGCCCGGCGAGGCTGACGACCACCACCGGCACCTGGGCGCGCACCATCCACGCCAGCGCACGCGCGATGCCGCTGGCGCTGCCGCCCGCCGGATCGCTGCCATAGACATCGGCCACTACTAGCGCCGCGCCCGGCGCCGCCGCGCGGATTCCGCCGCCCCCGGTCAACAGCGAAGCGATGGCGACCGCATGGTCGTTGGCGCGCGGCGCACCCTCGGCAAAGCCTTGTTGCGCCGCGAGGCCGGGGGTGCCGGGGCCAACGCCGCCATCGATGATGCCGATGCGACGGCCCGCACCGGGGGCAAGCACTCGCCCCCCGCCCACACCCCATATCCCGGCGAAGGCCGGGGCCCAGTTGGGGGACGATGGCGATTGATCGAGAGCATTTCCCAACTGGACCCCGGCCTTCGCCGGGGTACGGGGACGGGACGAAGGGGAAGCCATAGCCGCCCCTGCAAAGGCGCCGTACCCCCGCGCAGGCGGGGGTCCAGAGCCAAGCAGCGCCATCGCCTGCCGCCCCTGGACCCTCGCCTGCGCGGGGGTACGCTTTGAAGAAGGCACCACCCTACTCGCACTATACAAGGGATCGGTCGCCACCCGCTCCGCCCCTAATATCCGCCCGAGCCGTCGCACCGCCTCGACCGCCGACAGCCCGGCGGGCGCGCGCAGCCGGGCGAAGCCGATGCCCAATTCCTCGAACCGCTCGCTCGCGATCACCCGGAACCCCGCCGCCTCCGCCAGCTTCAGCAGCGCCGGATCGGGATCGGTGAGCGTCACCTCGCCCGCGCGCACCGGATTGCCGTCGCGGTCCAGCTCGATCCGGTCGGGATAGCGCCGCGCGAGGTCACGCGCCCGCTCGACCGACTGCCGCACCAGTTGCCGCGCGTTCGACAGCGTCTCCTCGACCGGCAGCGCCCGGCGCACATCACCGACCGCCCCGCCCACCGCCCCGGGCAGCGACGGCAATTGCGGTACGGACGGCAGCAACTGCGCCGACGCCGGCACCGGCAGCAACAGCGCCAGCATGCCCCAGATTTTCGTCCGACCCATTGCGCCCCGCCTGATATACGATCTTTCGATCTTCATGCCGGATTAAACGGGCGGCGCCATCCGTTTCATCCCCGGGCGCGACGAAAGGACGAAGGTGCGCTTCGAAGACGAATTGCTCCCGCATCTGCCGCGGCTGCGCCGGGTGGCCTATGCCCTCGCCCGCAACCCCGCCGATGCCGACGATCTGTTGCAGGCGGGCGTCGAGCGCGCGCTGGTGCGCCGCGACCAGTGGCAGCCGGGCACCCGGATCGACGCCTGGGCGATCCGCATCCTGCGCAACCTGTGGATCGACACGGTGCGCAGCCGAAGCCGGGCCGGCGAAACCTTCGTCCCCGCCGAACAGGGCGATGCGATCGGGCAGCATGGGGAACAGGAAATGGCGGTGGAAATGCACAATATCGGCCGGGCGATGGGCAAGCTGCCCCCCGAACAGCGCGAGGTCATCGCGCTGGTGATGGTGGAGGGCTTTGCGTACAAGGAAGCCGCCGAGATCCTCGATATCCCCATCGGCACGCTGACCTCGCGCTTGGTGCGCGGGCGCGACGCGTTGCTCGGTGCCTTGGGAGAAGCGGCATGACGATCGACCCCGAAACGCTCGCCGCCTATGCCGATGGCGAGCTGGACCCGCTGACCGCGAAACGCGTCGAACGCGCCATCGCCGCCGACCCGGCACTGGCGGCGGAGGTCGACCGCCACCGCGCGCTGACCGCAAAGCTGCGCGGCGCGTTCGCCGGATTGGACGCGCAACCGATGCCGGCGGGGGTCGAGGCGCTGCTGAAGCGCGACGCCAATGTCGTCCCTTTCCCGACCCGCGCCGCAAAACCGAAACCGCAACGCTGGTACGGCGCGCTTGCTGCCAGCCTCGTCGCCGGGCTGCTGCTCGGGCAGTTGGTGCCGCGTTCGGGTGGCGATCTCGGCTTCGACGGCGGCATGCCGGTCGCACAGGGGCAGCTCGCCCACGCGCTCGACACGCAACTCGCCTCCACCACGGACGGCGGCCTGGTCCGCATCGGCATCACCTTCCGCGACCGCGCCGGCGACCTGTGCCGCACCTTCGAACAGGGCACGACCGGCGGCATCGCCTGTGCGCAGGGCCGGCAACCCTGGCGGATCGAGCAGTTGCGCAGCGGCATGGGTGGCAATGGCGGGACCGCCTATGCCCAGGCCGGTTCGCCAATGGCGACGCTGATGGCCGACGCACAGGCGATGGCGGCGGGCGAGCCGCTGGATGCGGCGGCGGAGCAGGCGGCGCTCAAGGGGCGGTAGGCGGCCCGCTCCACTACCCCTCCTCCCACTCTTTCGTTCAGTTCGAGCAGCTTCGAGCCTGTCGAGAAGCGTCTGTAGAGAACCGGCCTGCCCCGAACGCAACCCGTTCTCGACAGGCTCGAACTGAACGGAGTTGGTTCGGGTTACCTCAACCCCCAAACCAAGTTACTGCTTTTCGCAGGAACATCCCTCGCCCTGCCACGCTTTCGAACCGACAAGCGACAGGAGCGCCCATGACCCCATCCACCGACGCGCACACGCAACAACCCACGCTCGCCGGCCGTCGCGCGGCGATTACCGGCGGGACTACCGGCATCGGTCGCGCCATCGCCGTGCTGCTCGCCAGCGAAGGGGCCGAAGTGTTCCTGTGCGGCCGTGACGAAGGCCATCTGAACGACGCGCTCGCCCGGATCGGGGAGGTCGGCAAAGGCCACGGCATCGCCATCGATCTGGCCGACACCGACAATGTCGGGCGCTTCTTCGCCGCGGCCGAGGAAAAGATGGGCGGCGTCGACATCGCCATCATCAACGCCGCCGTCGCTGCCGAGGGGATCACCGACACCGACGAGGCGACGCTGCGCGAGGTCATCGCGATCAACTTCACCGGCTATCTCCTGAGCGCCCATCACGCCGCAAAGCGTGTCGGCGACGTGGGCGATATCGTGTTCATCGGATCGACCAGCGCCTATGCGCTGGGGCCGGGATCGACCATCTATGCCGGGATAAAGTACGGGATTCAGGGCTTTACCCAGGC
Source organism: Sphingomonas lacusdianchii (assembly GCF_022664395.1). Classification (GTDB taxonomy): domain Bacteria; phylum Pseudomonadota; class Alphaproteobacteria; order Sphingomonadales; family Sphingomonadaceae; genus Sphingomonas; species Sphingomonas lacusdianchii. The sequence continues at coordinate 12,420 of NZ_JAKRET010000020.1, forward strand.
GCTACGCCGCGAACTGGGGCCAAAGGGCATTCGCGTCAGCAATGTCGAACCGGGCCTGACCGGCTCCGACATGCAACTGCCCGATATCCAGCCCGACGAGCAGCGCGAGCGCATCGCCGACGAAACCATGCTGCGCGCCGAAGATATCGCGGTCGGCGTCCATTACCTGCTGACCCAGCCCCGCCGCGCGATCGTTCAGCAACTGACCATCGTGCCGCGCGATCAGGCGGAGGAATGAGTTTCGCCGTCGACAAACTGGTCTTGACCCCCGACGATATCGACCTGTCGCGCTCGCCGCTCGCCGGGCAATTGGGGGTCGAGACCTATGTGCTCGGTGCGTTCAACCCGGCGCTGACGCGGCTCGCCAACGGCAATCTGCTGATGATGGTCCGCATTGCCGAGGCGCTGAGGAAGCCCAAATTCGACGGCCATATCCACAATATCCGCTGGTGTGACGGGCGCTATGTGCTCGACGCATGGCCGCTGGACGCCGTCGACACCGCCGATCCGCGCAAGTTTCTGCTGAACGGTGGGCGCTGGCGGGTGATGGCGCTGACCTCGCTGTCGTGGCTGTTGCCGGTCGAACTGACCCCCGACGGGCTGGAGGTCGTCGCGCTCCATTACGACCGCGCCATCGCGCCACAGGGCGATTTCCAGATGTACGGCGTCGAGGATGCGCGGATCAGCAAGGTCGGCGATCAATGGCTGATGACGACCTGTTCGATCAGTCCGGAGCGCCATTCGACCACGCTCTATACCTCCGACAACGGCCTCGACTGGACCTTTGCCGACATCGTGCTCGATCATCAGAACAAGGACATGCTGATCTTCGAGGGCACGATCGACGGGCAATATTGGGCGCAGACCCGGCCTTTGGGCGACCTCTATTTCGCCTATCCGCCGGGCAGCGAGTGGCGTGCCGGCCCGTCGATCAACCTCGCCACCTCGCCCGATGCGCGCCACTGGAAGCCGTGCCTGCGCCCCGGCATCCGCCCCCACGCCGCGACGGTCGCGACGGCACGCATGGGCGGGGGCACGCCGCCGATCCTGACCGATCGGGGCTGGCTGACGCTGTGGCACGGCGTCGAGCCCAAGGAGATCGTCGGCGTCTATCGCACCTATTGGTCGATCCTCGACGCGAACGACCCGAGCCGGACGGTGGCGACCGACCACGCGCCGCTGCTGGAGGCGAACGCCGACCTGACCCGCGATCTGGAAGAACAGATGTACGTCCGCGACGTGGTGTTCACGACCGGCATCGCCGACGGCGGCGACCATTATGTCGTGGCGTCGGGGGAGGCGGACCTTGCGTGCCGGATCACGCATATTCCGAAGGCGCGGTTCGCATAGATTTTTGGTTCACGCGAAGAAGTGAGTGATTTCGCGCAAAGGCGCAAAGGACGCAAAGGGGTCGTGCGCGGGGCGACCGGCTCGCGATCGGTAGACCTTTGTGCCCGCTGGATCACTTGATGAGGCCGCTGGCGCGGAGGGACTGTGTCCCAAACGCAACCCCTTTGCGTGCTTTGCGCCTTTGCGCGAACCAACACCTTCTTCTCTCCGCGCCTCCGCGCCTCCGCGTGAACAAACCTTCTTCCTACCCCAGATTAACAAGATTCCCGAACAACCAAAGACACTTATCCACCCCCCACCCGTTGCCCCACCACAAACGGGAGCAACAGACATGCGCATCCACCACCTCAATTGCGGCACCGACTGCCCGCTGGGCGGGGCGCTGTTCGACGGGCGCAGCGTCGGGCCGCTCGGCCAGATCGTCTGCCACTGCCTGCTGATCGAGACCTATGCGCACGGGCTGGCGCTGGTCGATACCGGCTATGGCCTCAAAGACGTCGACCACCCGCATCGCCACCCCGATCCGCGCATCACGGTGCCATGGCGGATGCTGCTCAACATCCGCCTGCGCGAGCACGAGACGGCGATCCGGCAGATCGAGGCGCTGGGCTTCACGGCGAACGACGTGCGCCACATCATCGTCACCCATCTCGATTTCGACCATGCCGGCGGGCTGGAGGATTTCCCGAACGCGACCGTCCACGTCATGCAGCGCGAATATGACGACGCGACCGGCCCGCGCGCCGGCATCGTCGCCCGCAACCGCTGGCGTCCGCGCCAGCTGGACGGGGTGCGCCATTGGCAACGCTATGGCGCGCGCGGCGAGCCGTGGTTCGGCTTCGATGCGGTCCGCGACCTGACCGGGCTGCCCCCCGAACTCCTGCTGGTGCCGCTACCCGGCCACACCTGGGGCCATGCCGGCGTCGCGATCCGCCGCGATGACGGCCGCTGGCTGCTCCATGCCGGCGACGCCTATTTCTATCGCGGCGAGATGCGATCGGCCCGCCGCCGCTGCACCCCCGGCCTGCGCGCCTACCAACGACTGATGGAGGTCGACGCGCGCAGCCGCATCGACAACCAGTCCCGCCTGCGCGCCCTATCGATCGACCGCCGCGACGAGGTGACCGTCACCTGCACCCACGACCCCGTCGAACTGGAGCGCGCACAGGCGGGGCGGCCGCTTTAATCCACGATCGGCTCCACCCCGAACGGCCGGTTGAGCACCTGCAACACCTCCTGCGCCACGAACATTCGGTTGCGGCGATAGCCGGTCCGCTCGACCAGCACCCCCGCCGCGACCAGCTGCGCGATCGCCGCATTCGCCGCCGGGGCCGATACGCCGAGCCGTTCGCCGAGCCGCCGCGTGGTAATCACCGGATAGTCGGGCAGCAGGTCGAGCGCGCGCAACGCCGCCGACTTGTCGCGATAGCGCCGCCGCGCCCGCCACCTGTCCCCAAGCCCGACCAGCGCTGCGCGCGTCGCCATCAGCTCGTCGACCGTACCGCTGATCGCATCGGCCATGAACGCGACCATCGCAGCCCAGTCGAGCCGCTGCTGCGCCGCCTTCAGCGCATCGTAATAGGCCGGCTTATGCGCCTCGATATAGGGCGACAGGTATAGCGGCACCTTGCCATCGGCGGCCATCATCAGCGGCAGCAACAGCCGCCCGACCCGACCATTGCCGTCGCGATAGGGGTGCACCGCCTCGAAATGGGCATGGGCGATCGCCATCCGCGCGATCAGGCTCTGGGTCATGACCTGCATCCCTTCGGCCCGCAGATAGGCGATGCTGTCGTCCAGACACGCCGGCACCCGCGCTGGCGGGGCGGGATTGTAGAGCGAATAGGCGATGTCGCGCACCCCGCCGATCCACACCACCCGGTCGCGCAGCACCCCCGGCACGTCGCCATAATCGGGGTCGCTCCGCATTGCCGCCCGGTGCAGTTCGGCGATTAGCTCGCGCGTGAAGATCGCCGGCTGCTGCGCCGCCGCCTGCGGCACGATCCGGTCGAGGATCAGCGCATAGTCGCGGACCTGTCGCGCCGCGTCGCGCCGCTCGTCGCCTGCTTCCTCCTCCAGCGTCAGCAGTTCGTCGAGCGTGCTGTGCGTCCCCTCGATCGACGAACTGCTCACCGCCTCGCGCCGGCTGAGCAGGCGGCTGACCGGATAGGGATCGCCCATCTGCCCGGCCAGCATATCAATCCGCGCCAGCGCCTCGGTCGCGCGCTGGTGGCTGGCCAGCCCCTGCCCCAGCGGCACGGCGTCCTCGGGCGGGGGCGGCGGGACCACGCCATAATGCGCCGCATAGGGGGCGGGCAGGCGTTCGAGCCGCTGGCGGATCGCATGGCACAGGTCGTCGCGGCGCATCGTCAGCCTATATCATGGCCGCCATAGCCTATCCATGATAAAGGTTATTGGATCAACCTTGCGCAAGAACCGGATGGTTGAACCCTTGGCGAAGGGTATCGCCGCCCAAGCAAAACTACCCCCACCCTAAATCCCCACTCTGTTGCTCGGCAATGCTACCTCCGCCATTCTCCCACTCAATACAGGGAGATTACGCATGGCATTGTCGTTGGCGCTGATTCTGGCGCAGGTCGCTACCCCGGTGGCGCCCGAACCGGTCGCGCCCGCCACCGCCACGCCGGAAACCCCGTCCGAGGCACCGGACGCGCAGGACAATGCGCGCCCCGACACCGGCCGCCTCGCCCCCGCGCAGGGCGGTGGGGAGATCGTCGTCACCGCGCGGCGCCGCGTCGAAACCGTGCAGAGCGTGCCGATCGCCATCTCGGTCATCGGCGGCACGACGCTGGCCGATACCGGCGCGTACAACGTCAACCGCCTGACCCAGCTGCAACCGACGCTGCAATTCTATTCGACCAACCCGCGCAATTCCGCTGCCAATATCCGGGGGTTGGGCGCGCCGTTCGGCCTGACCAACGACGGTATCGAACAGGGCGTCGGCATCTATGTCGACGGCGTCTATTACAGCCGCATTGCCTCTGCGACGTTCGACTTCACCGACACCGAACGCATCGAGATCCTGCGCGGGCCGCAGGGCACGCTCTATGGCAAGAACACCACGGCGGGCGCGATCAACATCACCACCCGCAAGCCCAGCTTCACCCCCGAAGCGCGCGTGGAACTGACCACCGGCAATTACGACTTCATCCAGGCCAAGGCATCCGCCTCCGGCCCGCTCGTCGATGGCAAACTGGCCGCGCGCATCTCCGCCTCGGTCACCTCGCGGCGCGGGACGATCCGCAACACCGTGCTCGGCGGCTATGCCAATGCGCAGGATAACCAGAGCGTGCGCGGCCAGCTGCTGTGGACGCCCGCGCCCAATCTCGACGTGACGCTGTACGGCGATTACGGCCACCAGAACCCCGATTGCTGCGCGCAGATCTATGTCCGCACCGGCACGACGCAGCGTCCGCTGAACCGGCAATATGCCGCGCTCGCCGGTGCGTTCGGCTATGCCCCACCCTCGACCAACGCCTTCGACCGGCTGACCGACCTCGACACGCCATTGCGCGCGCGACAGGAGCTGGGCGGCGTCTCGCTGGTCGGCAATCTCGACCTTGGCGGCGCGACGGTGACCTCGGTCAGCGCGTGGCGTTTCTGGGACTGGGATCCGTCGAACGACCGCGATTTCACCGGGCTGCCGATCACCACCGTGTCGGCCAATCCGTCGCAGCAGCGCCAGTGGAGCCAGGAACTGCGCGTCGCCTCGAACGGCAAGCGCGCGATCGATTACGTCGCCGGCCTGTTCTATTTCCACCAGACCATCGATACGCAGGGGTTGCAGGTCCAGGGGCCGGCCGCCTCGCGCTTCCTGCTCAACCCCGGCAATGTCGCGCCGGGCAGCGCCGGCTGCGCCACCGCGACGGCGGCGGCCTGCAACCCGGCGGTGCTGAACGGCCTGACCGCGCGCAACACCATCGGTTTCTCGAATACCAGCGCGGCAGTGTTCGGCAAGGCAACGTGGCACATCACCGACGCACTCTCGATCGCGCCGGGCGTGCGCGTCAATTACGACAAGAAGACCGGGTCGTACGTCTCGGTCGTCACCACCGGCAGCGGATCGACGACGCTCACCAACGACCAGCGCGGCGTGCTCGCCCCGCAGCGTTACGAGCCCGATTTCGACGACTGGAACGTGTCGGGCGACGTCACCCTCGCCTATGACGTGGCGCGCGATATCCATGCCTATGCGACCTATGCGCGCAGCTATAAGTCGGGCGGCATCAACCTGTCGGGCCTGCCGCTGGATGGCAGCAACAACCCGATCCTTGCGGCGGCGCAGGTCAAGCCCGAACAGGTCAATCATTACGAACTGGGTGTGAAGACCCAGTGGCTCGACCGGCGGATCACCGCCAACCTCGCCGCCTTCTGGACCGATATCAGCGATTATCAGGCGACGGTGACCAACGGACAGCTGGGCGTTCTGCGCGGCTATCTCGCCAATGCAGAGGCGGTGCGCACCCGCGGTGTCGAGCTCGACACCGCCTTCCGCCCGACCGAGCGGCTCAACCTCTACGCCAACGCGGCGTACACCGATGCGAAATACGTCCGCTTCGTCGACGCCCCCTGCCCGCCCGAATTGTCGGGCGGCACCACGGCGGCGGCGGGCCAGTCGCCCAGTGCGCCGGGCACGCCGGGCGGGATCAGCCCGTCGGCCTGCGACGTATCGGGACAGCGGCTGCCCGGCATCTCGAAATGGGCGTTCAGCTATGGCGCCGAATATGCCCTGCCTGCCAAGATCGGGACCACCGACGGCAATGCCTATCTCGGCTTCGACGGCAGCTATCGCTCGCGCTTCTCGTCCAACCCGTCGCCCTCGGCCTATACCTATATCGACGGCTACAGCCTCGCGAACTTCCGCTTGGGCTATCGCGCCGATGCCGGATGGAACGCGTTCCTGTGGCTGCGCAACGCCTTCGACCAGAATTACTACGAACTGCTCGCGACCCAGTCGGGCAATACCGGCCTGATCGTCGGCCAACCCGGCGACCCGCGGACGTACGGCGTGACGATCTCGGCGTCGTTCTGAGGATAGGGCGCGATCCGGTAATGCCCGGATCGCGCCGTTCATTCGTCCCAACCTTCCCCCGAACCACCGGCAAACGACGCGACCAGATCGGCCCCCGGCGCCAGCACCGCCGCCGGCACGGCGGTGAGTACCGGATCGTCGAACCGCATTCCCGGCAGCCGGGTCGCCAGCATCTCGGCCAGCGTATGTGCCTGATGCCGGTCGCGCCGCTGCTTCATCACCTCGCGATCGTTGCGACCCGCAACCCACAGCTTGTGGCACAGGAACGCGCGGGGATCGGGCACGATCAGCAGCAGCGGAAACCCCTGTTCGTCGATGGTGATCCGCTCGATCACCGGTACGTTTTCCAACCATGCCAGCCCGGCAATCTCCACCGCCGCCAGATCGTCGTCGCGCTCGCCGATCCGCGCCTGCGACCGTGGGACGGTCGCAAAGCGCGCGGCGGGCGTAATCAGGTCGACCATATAGCCGGCATTGTTGACCGCCCGGAAACTGCCCGGCGCGCTGGCGCGAAAGCTCTTGTCCAGTCCTTGTAACAGTCCGATCAGTCCGTCGGCCTGCATCGTGCCGACCATCTTCAGCGACACCCGCGCGTCGTACAGGATGTCGATGTCCATCGTGGTCATCGCTTCCTCGCCGAACTGCACGGCCCCCATCGCCTCATAGGCGTAGAGGGCGTGCGTGCCGACGATCTTCAGCCCGCCCCCCAGCAACCGCTCACGGTCGAGCCGACGGATGATCCGCGCGGACAGTACCGGCACCCGGCCCAGGCGCATCGCCCGGTTGACCGGTGCCATTTCGCGCAGCCGCTGATCGAGCATCTCGCGTCGCACACGCAACGCGTCGCGCCCCTGATGAAAGGCGGCATGCGCTTCCCGGGTACGATCATCCTCGGGGCCCAGGCTTTTCCACGTATCGCCCGTCTTGCGGTACAGATAGGTCCGGTCCTTGACCGTCTTCCACGACATCGCCCCGGCAAAACGTGTCGCCAGTTCGCGGGTCGTGTCGCGATAGGTGGCGTAAAGCTGCTCGCAATCGATCCATTGCCGGGTCTGTTGTGCGGTCAGGTCTAACATGACCGCATCGTTATCCCTTTTTCGAAAAATTCCAATGTAAAAGGGATAACTGGTAGCGCAACGTCAACCCACCTGCATCACGCCGCTTCGGCAAGCGCGGCATGGTCGACCACCCGGTTGCGCCCGCCATGTTTGGCGGCATAGAGCGCGGCATCGGCCTGCGCGATCAGCGTTTCCCAGCTCGCGCCGCCCCGGCCGGTCCGGCTGCACCTCAGGCTGATCGTACAGCGGATTTCGTAGCCCTCGGCGACGACGATCGGCGTCGCCTCGATCGCCGAACGGACGCGCTCGGCCAGATCGGCGACGACAACAGGCGATGCGGTGCCGAGCAGAATCATGAACTCCTTGCCGCCGACCCGACCGACCAGATCGCCCGGCCGCACGGTTTCGCCGATCCGCTTCGCCACCATCGCCAGCACCGCATCGCCCGCCGGATGCCCCCAGCGGTCGTTGACCTGCTTGAAATGATCGATGTCGAGCAGGATCAGCACCACATCGCCCCCGTTGCGGTCGGGCGCGGCGATGCGCTGCGTGCCCGCCTCCCACATCACCCGCCGGTTCGATAGGCCGGTCAGCGTGTCGCAATTGGCATAGCGGATCAGCCGTTCGTCGAGCTGCCGTGCGATCATCCATAACAGGCAGATCGCGATCACCCACGACAGCAGCAGCCGGACGACCAGCGCCACGACCGAACTGATTTCGAACGCATGCATATCCTGCGTTTCGATCAGCACCGGCACCGCGCGCATCGCCATCGTCGCGGCCCAGGCGAAATGGAATATCGCCGCCAGCCTGGCCGGCGGGCGATGCGACGCATCGGCATGGCGCCACAATGCAAGCCCGGTGGCGACCGTCAACGGGCCGCGCACCGCGACGCCGACGATCAGCATGACGCTGTAATCGGGCACCGGCCGTGACAGGGCATAGGCCACTTCGCCGACCGCGATCACCACCGCGACCGCGATCGGCCAATTCTCACGCGCGGGGCGGCCGAACAACCGGTTCGTCGCGACCAGCGACAGCGCGATCCCGGCATCGATCGCCAGGTTCGCGATCAACTGCCCCCGCGGCACCACCAGTCCGACGATATTGGACGCCAGCATCATGAAACCGATGCTCAACACCCCATAGGCCGCCCCCCAGTACAACAGACTGTCCGACCGCGTCAGGTAATTGGTAACGCGCCAGAAACCCAAAAAACAGCAATGCGGTCGCAAGCGACGTCAACCCGTTGGCAAAAAACATCGTCGTCAGATCGATCGGATGGGCCGGGATTTGCATATCCTGCCAATAGACATACAGGATTAAGAATTTGTACTACATCCTTTGCAGGTGACGACCGGTCGCGATTACTTGGTGTTGCCGAACCGCCATCGTCGCGCCTGACAAGTCGGTGCGAGGGGCATTTCGCCTCTGCCCGAGGCAGGTCATGTAGGGAAGGACCGGGTCATCCTACCCCGATTAAGGGCCTGATCAGCAATAGCCGCCTAACAGCTTAGACACGCCTACATGTCGACATCCCGATCACCACCCTAACGACCGGTCAGCGCATAATCCTGTACCAGCACCCCGGCAGGAACATGCCACGCTTCCGAAATCGCCCGGATCATCGGCAGCGTCAGCGCCCGGCGGCGACTCAGTATCTCGGTCGCATGCGACTGCCCGATCAGCGCGGCTAGTTGGGCACGGGTATAACCGTTCATTTCCATCGCCGCCTCGATCGCCCGCACCGGATCGAGCGGTTCGATCGGCCAGCGCTGCCGTTCATAGGTTTCGACCAGTGTCACCAGCACGTCGAGCCGGTCGCCCGCTTCAGTCCCCTCCTCGGCACCCCCATAACGTTTCGATCTCACGCAGCGCATCCTCATGATCGGCATCGCTGCGGATCGGGCGAATATGCATGGTCGCATCTCCTTCCATCAAAACAGGCTCACCGTCAGGTCTCACGTGGTCCGGCACATTATCCCGTTTCTGGTCCGTTTTTCATGGAAAAGGGATAATGGCTTACGCGAAGGCACGAAGGGCGAAGAAGATAGAGATCGCGCAGAGGCGCAGAGGGGTTGCGATCCGGGTGAGCGTTCGCGATCGGGAGACACCTCTCCCCCCGCTGACAAGTAGCTGAAGGCCGCGTGCGCGGGATGACATCCGCCAGAGACGCGCCCCCTCCGCGCCTCCGCGCCTCTGCGCGAACCAATCTTCCTTTTCCTTCGCGTCTTCGCGCCTTCGCGTGAACCAACCTTCTTCAGCGCCGTCCCCCACGCACGGGAACCCAACGCCACCCCACTCGCTCCGCCCGCATGACCGACGAACCCACCCGCCCCGGCCGCGCCGTTCCCTCGGGCCGCCTGTCGCGCCTGTCCGGTTTCGGCCGCTTGGCCGGCGGCATCGCCGGAGGCGTGCTGGCCGAAGGGGCGCGGCGACTGGCGAGCGGGGAGCGCCCGCGCATGGGCGACCTGATCCTCACCCCCGCCAATGCCAAGCGCATGGCCGACCGCCTCTCGCACCTGCGCGGGGCGGCGATGAAGCTGGGGCAGATGATCTCGATGGACGCGGGCGACCTGTTGCCGCCCGAACTCGCCACCATTCTCGCGCAACTGCGCAATCAGGGCCAGCCCATGCCGCCCGCCCAGCTCGACCGGCTGCTGATCGCCGAATGGGGGCCTGACTGGCGCAGCAAGCTCGGCAAGTTCGACGCGAAACCGATCGCCGCCGCCTCGATCGGGCAGGTGCACCGGGCCGAGTTGAAGGACGGCCGCCGCCTCGCCGTCAAGGTGCAATATCCGGGCGTCCGCGAAAGCATCGATGCCGATGTCGACAATGTCGCGACGCTGCTGCGCGTGTCCAACCTGTTGCCGCGCGGCCTCGACCTCAAACCGCTGCTCGCCGAGGCCAAGCGCCAATTGGCCGACGAAGCCAATTATCTGCGCGAGGCCGACGCCATGCGCCGCTATGGCGAGCGGCTCGCCGGCGACCCGCGCTATGTCGTGCCGGCACCAGTCGATGCGCTGACCACGCCCCGCATCCTGACCATGGACTATATTGACGGCACCCCGATCGAGGGGCTGGCGACCGCACCACAACCCACGCGCGACGCGGCGATGACCGCGATGATCGACCTGGTCCTGCGCGAGTTGTTCGAATTCGCCGAAATGCAGACCGACCCCAATTTCGCGAACTATCGCTGGCAGGCGGACAGCGGCCGCATCGTCCTGCTCGATTTCGGCGCGACGCGGCCCGTGCCGCCCGACACCGCCGACGCGTATCGCCGCCTGATCGCCGCCGGCCTCGCCCACGATCGCGACACGATCCGCGACGTGGCGGTCGAGACCGGCTTTCTCGGCGAAGCGGCAGTCGCGGCCCATCGCGGCGCCGTCGACCGGATCATCGCCGCGATCGACGACGCGATGGCCCGCCCCGGCCCCTTCGACTTCGGCGACCGCGCCTTCGTGCCGGTGGTCCGCGAGGAAGCCCGCGCATTGGCTACCGATCGCACGACATGGCATGTGCCCCATGTCGAAACCCTGTTCGTCCAGCGCAAGATCAGCGGCACCGCGCTATTGGGAGCGAGGCTGAAGGCGCGGGTCGACGTACAGGGCATGGCAGCAAAGGCAACGGGTCGACCTGTCGATATGTAGACTATCTCAGTAGCGTCGCTTCCGGTCGAACCAGACGTCATCCCAGCGAAGGCTGGGATCTCCGGTGATAGCGTGCAGCAGGAGCCGCGTGAGGCCCCAGCCTTCGCTGGGGCGACGCTTCCGGTCGGAAGGTCGCATCGATCGCGCGCTATACGCCCCTGGAGCCGATCGACATTCGGTCCGCCGCGCAGGACTATGACCGACGGACGCCCTATCGTCACTCCCGCGCAGGCGGGAGTCCATATGCGCCGAGGTCGCCAATCCACCCGAAACGGTAGCGGCTATGGATTCCCGCCTGCGCGGGAATGACGAAAATACCTTGAAATCGCTAAATATCGATCGGTCCTAGTCCTTCAGATAGCGCAGGCTGTTGCCGTACCGCATATTGATCTCGGCCCGTAACGCCTCCCGATCGACACCAGTTCGAGGCATCGCCTGATATTTCGCCTCGAGCCGATCGAACACTTCCTCGGCCGGGCTGGTGCGACCGGCATCGGCATCGGCCAGCCCCCGCGCGATCGCTGCGTCCATCCGGGCGAGATCATCGCTTGCATCACCGCCTTCTGGCTTCGTCGTCATGGCGATCTCCATTGCTTGACCGGTCCGTCTTTCCGATCCGATTCCGACAGGATAGCCTGCCGCCCCATGTCCGCCAACGACACACCGCCCCCCGCCGACGCTGCCCCGCTGGCAGCTCTCAACGCCTCGATCGCCCAAAGTCTCGCCGAAATGCGGAACGGTGGCGGCATCGACCTCGACCTTGTCGTCGAGCGGATCCTTACCAACCTGCAGACGCAGGCCACATAACCCTTTCCTACACGCCCCGCCCCCGTCATGCTCGGCCGGACCGGCCGGACACCCGTCCCCACCCCCCACACCATGCGTTGCGTGGCAACTTCGCCACCTTTGCTGGACGGTCCACTGCGTACCTAGTATCGAGTAGGAACGCGCCGCAGAGCGCCGGAAAAACCGGGGGGTGGCAACACGATGGCGCAGGTCGGGGAGCCGGCACGACGGATCGAGGGGTGGAAGTCGATCGCCGCCTATCTCGGCCGCGACCGCTCGACCGCGATCCGCTGGTCGCGGGAACGCGGCTTGCCGGTCCATGCCCTGCCCGGCGGCCGCTCCCGCAGCGTCTATGCACTGGCGCATGAACTCGACGCCTGGATCTCGGGACAGGAGACGCTGCCGCCCGACCCCGCTCCCTCCGAACCATCCCCCACTCCGTCACCTGCGCCAGCCATCGACCCACTGGCGCTGCCCCGCCCCGCCCCCCCGCGGCGCTGGCCGATCGTGCTCGGCGCGCTGGCGCTGCTGGGAGTAAGCATCGCCGCGATCGGCTGGATCGGGCCGAGCGCCGACCGGCTCGACACGGCGACCCATGCCCGCTTCGTCGCCGCGCGCGACGATGTGGCGATGCGCAGCGCGCCCCGGCTGCACGCCGCCATCGCCACGCTGACCCGCCTCGCCCAGGCGCATCCCGGCAATGTCGAGGTGCAGGAGGCACTGGCCGAGGCGTGGCTGCTGACCCGCGAATTCGGATCGGCCTCCGACACGCTCAGCATCGGCCGGGCGCGGGCGGCGGCGGCGGCGGCGCGGGCGATCGACCCGCGCTCGGCGGTCGCCGACCGGGTCGACGGGGTCATCGCCTATTGGTGGGACGGCAAGCCGCAGTTGGCGGGCGAACTGTTCCGCCGTGCCATCGGCCATGCCCCGGGCGATCCGCTGGCGCATCTCTGGTATGCCAATATTCTTGCCGACAATGGCGAGGACCCCGCCGCCCAGCGCGAATTCGACGCCGCGCGCACGCTGGCGCCGGGCGCACCATGGCTGCTCGCCGATTATGGTTGGGGCCTGTGGTCGGCGGGGCGCACCGCGCAGGCGCAGGCACTGCTGACCACCGTCGCCACCCAATATCCGACACTGGCCAGCGTCCATGACGCGCTGAGCGTCACCGCGCTCGCCGAGGGCGATCTTGCCGGCTATGCCCGCCACCTCGCCGCCCGCGCCCGTGCGCGCGGCGAGCCCGAGCTCATCACCTACAGCACCGCGCTCCAGCGGACCATCGACAGCGACCGGCGCGCCGGCAACGGTCCGGCCGCGACCTATGCCGTGATCCTCAGCCGCGCGGTCGCGATCACCCAGAATGACGACTCGCCCGACCATAGCTGGCCCGCCTTCGTCGCGGCGGTGGCGGGTGACCGGGCGACGCTGCTCGCGATCCTGAACAATGCGCGGGCGCGGGGCGAACGATGGGGATCGGCCGGATTCGTCCGCCGCATCCGCGCGCGCTTTGCCGGCGACCGGGCGATCGATGCCGCGCTGACGGCACTGGTACAGCCACGGATCGAACCCGCCTGACCGGGCGATCCGGCTGATTCTTCAACGATTTTGCCGCGCCACCACCCGATGCGACGCTTTGCGACACCTTGCCACCGGACGATTCCGTTGCGGCGGGCATAGCCTTCACCCTTCGGTAACGACCGGTTCGGGGGAGCCATATGACGGGGGTACGCACGGTCGTTTCGACCGAATGGGGGAAGGTCGCGGACCAGGGATCGGGGGATCCCGGCCGCGACCTGTATTGGCAGGGGCGCGTCGATCAGGCGGACGAGGCCGGCGCGCTGATCGACGCCTATGGTCGCATCCTGCGCACGACGCCCGCCTGCGACGCGCTGCTGGTCACCGGCGGCGACGGGGTAGCGCGTTGGACGCTGCTGCCGTGCGAACAGACGCGGATCGATACCGTGCTCGCCCGCGCCATCGCGCGGATCGCGCCGGAGGCGGCGGCGCTGCGCTATCACCCCGCGCCCGGCCGCACGCCGCTGATCCTGATCGCGCGGCCGGTGCCATGGCCGATGCGGCTGCTGCACGCGACGCCCGGCGCGGCGGTGGTATCGCTGATCGACCCGGCCGAACGCCCCGCCCCGGCGACGCAGCTCTGGCGCGAGGCGTTCGACCTGACCCCCAGCGAGGTCGCGCTCGCCGCGCTGCTGATGGCTGGGCATTCGCTGGAATCGGCGGCGGCAGCGCGCGATTGCCGCCAGACGACGCTGCGCGTCCATCTCCGCCACATCTTTGCCAAGACCGGCGTGTCGCGGCAGGCCGATCTGGTCAGCCTGCTGGCGCGAATGGGACGGGGGTAAAAGGCTTCTGCCGCCGCGCTGAACCCCTTGCGCGGCGACGGGGGACCGGTCAGTCCGACCCGAAGATGTCGCGCGTGAACAGCTTGTCGCCGATGTCCGCCAGTTCGGGCGCGGCACGGTTGGCGATCACGACGTCGCAATCGCTCTTGAACGCCTCGAGGTCCTTGACGACCTTCGACCCGAAGAAATTGTCCCCGTCGAGGGTCGGTTCGTACACGACGACCTCGATCCCCTTCGCCTTCACCCGCTTCATAATCCCCTGGATCGACGACTGGCGGAAATTGTCCGATCCCGCCTTCATCGTCAGGCGATAGACGCCGACCTTCTTCGGGCGACGCGCGATGATCTGGTCGGCCAGGAAATCCTTGCGGGTGCGGTTCGCGTCGACGATCGCGCGGATCAGGTTCTGCGGCACTTCCGAATAGTTGGCGAGCAGCTGCTTGGTATCCTTGGGCAGGCAATAGCCGCCATAGCCGAAGCTCGGATTATTGTAGTGCATGCCGACCCGCGGATCGAGGCCGACGCCCTCGATGATCTGCTTGGTGTCCATGCCGCCGGCGATCGCATAGCTGTCGAGTTCGTTGAAGAAGGCGACGCGCATCGCGAGATAGGTGTTGGCGAACAGCTTGATCGCCTCCGCCTCGCGGCTGTCGGTGAAGAGGATCGGTGCATCCTTCTTCTCCGCACCCTGCAGCAGCAGGTCGGCGAAAATCTTCGCGCGCTCCGACCGTTCGCCGACGATGATCCGCGACGGGTGGAGATTGTCGTACAGCGCGCGGCCTTCGCGCAGGAATTCGGGGCTGAACACCACGTTCGGCGCGTTCAGCCGCTGGCGGACCTCGTCGACGAAGCCGACCGGGATGGTCGACTTGACGATGATCGTCGCGTTCGGCGCAGCCGCCGCCGCCTCGATGATGACCGCCTCGACCGAGCTGGTGTTGAACTTGTCGGTATGGACGTCATAATTGGTCGGGGTGGCGACGATCACATAGTCGGCGCCGTCGAGCGCCTGCGCGGCATCGGTGGTCGCGGTCAGGTCGAGCGTGCGTTCGGCGAGGAATCGTTCCAGCTCGGCATCAACGATCGGCGACTTGCGGTCATTGACCAGCGCGACGCGGTCGTCCGAAATGTCGACGGCGACGACCGTGTTGTGCTGCGCGAGCAGCACCGCGTTCGACATGCCGACATAGCCAAGTCCGAAAACCGCGATCTTCATGTTCGTAGCACCCTTTGCCCGCCCGGCGCATCGCCGCATGGAACCCGCCTAGCCCCGGAACGGGCACGCAACAACCCCTTTGGCTGCGACGTCGCACAGGGCGAAGCGCTTCGATCCGGGGCAGGATCGGGTTTTCCGGACCCAAAAATGTTGCATTGCAAAAAGCGATGTCGACCCAAGCGGCCGGTGCCGGGCAGCACCGACCGCTCCCGATCCATTACAGCACGAAATCACCTGCGCTGAGCGACGTCGCGTAGACGAGGAACGCGAAGTCGGCGACGCCGTCACGATTGCTGTCGCCCTGCACCAGCAGATAGCCGTCGGCGGCCGCCTGGTAGCGCAGCTCGAACGTCGTGTGGGTCGTCGTCGTGAACGCGGCGGTGCCGATGAAGGTGAACGCCTGGTTCCCGCTGGCGCTCGACGGATCGATCGCTGCCAAGTCGATGCGATCGCCGTCCGCCGCGACGAAGTCGGTGATCCGGTCGAGCAGGTCGGCCGTCCCGAAGTCGCTGACCTTCGTAAACACGAAGCGATCCGCCCCCGTACCGCCGGTCATCACGTCACCGCCGGTGCTGCCGGTCAGCACGTCGCTGCCCGCGCCACCCTCCAGCGTATCGTTGCCGCTACCCGACGACAGCGTGTCGTTGCCGTCGAGACCCTGCAACAGGTCCGCACCGCTGCCGGTCGTAATCGTATTGCTGAGGGTGTTGCCGATGCCGGTGAAGGCCTTGCTGCTCGAATAAACGAGCTTCTCGACGTTGGCGCCCAGCGTATAGCTGAGCAGCGAGGTGGTCACCGTATCGGTGCCCTCGCCCGCCGCCTCGACGATCACGTCGCCGGCATTGTCGACGACATAGCTGTCGTCGCCGGTGCCGCCGGTCATCGTGTCGGCACCGACCCCGCCACTGAGCGTATCGTTGCCTGCACCACCGGTCAGGGAGTCGGCATATTTACCGCCGGTCAGGGCATTGGCGACGTCGTTGCCGATGCCGGTGAAGCCGGTGGTTCCGTTATAGCTCAGGCTTTCGAAATTGGCGGCGAGGGTGAAGCTGGCAAGCGAGGTCACGACCGTGTCGGTACCGCCGCCGACCGCCTCGACGATCACATCGGCCACGTTGTCAACATAATAGGTGTCGTTGCCGACGCCGCCGTCCATCGTGTCGGCGCCGCCCCCGCCGTTCAGCGTGTCGTTGCCGACCAGGCCATAGAGCAGGTCGTTGCCGCTGCCACCGGTCAGCGCATTGGCCAGTTCGTTGCCGGTGCCGGTGAACGCGCCGGTGCCGGTGAACACGACATTCTCGAAATTGGCGGCGAGCGTGTAGCTGCTGCGCGCGGTGCGCACCGTATCGCGGCCGGCATTCGCCGCCTCGACCAGCACGTCGTTGCCGTCAAGGACATAGACGTCGTCGCCGAGCCCACCCTCGAGCGTATCGTCGCCGGCACCCCCGTCGAGCGTATCGTCGTCGCCCTCGCCGACCAGCGAGTCATTGCCCGCCCCGCCGATAAGGTTGTCGTCGCCGGCACCGCCGCGCAGCGTGTCTTTGCCGCTGCCGGCGGTCAGGGTGTTGGCCGATGCGTTGCCGGTGCCGGTGAACGCTGCGGTGCCGGTATAGGTGACCGCCTCGAAATACAGCGCCAGCGTCCAGCTCGACAGGCCGGTGACGATCGTGTCGGTGCCGCCACCCGACAGTTCGACCAGCGTGTCGGTGGTGGTGTCGACGACGTAGGTGTCGTTGCCCGCCCCCCCTTCCAGACGGTCGACGCCGGCGCCACCGTCGAGCGTATCGTTGCCCGATCCGCCCGACAGCGTGTCGTGGCCCGCGCCGCCGGTCATGCGGTTGCTCGACGCATTGCCGGTGCCGACGAAGCTGGCGGTGCCGGTATAGACGAGGTTTTCGACATTCGCGAACGAGGCGATGGTCAGGCTGCCGAGCGCGGTGCGGACCGTATCGGTGCCCCCGCCCGAGGATTCGACGACGATGTCGGTCGACAGATCGACCTCATAGGTATCGTCGCCGGTGCCGCCGATCATCGAATCCGCACCGGTCCCACCGATCAGCGTGTCGTTGCCGGCCCCACCGCTCAACGTATCGGCCAGCGCGCCGCCGGTGATGACGTTGGCGAGCGCATTGCCGGTACCGACGAAGCGCAGGCCCCCGGTATAGGTCAGGTTTTCGACATTGGTCAGCGACGCGATCGAATAGGTGCTGATCGTCGCCACCGATCCGCCGGGCAGGTCGGCCTTGACCGTGTCGATGCCACCGCCCGCCGCCTCGACGATCACATCGGCCGCATCCTCCACCCGGTACAGGTCGTTGCCGGTGCCGCCGGTCATCGTGTCGATGCCGTCGCCGCCGTCGAGGATGTCGTTGCCGGTGCCGCCGATCAGGACGTCGTTGCCGTTACCGCCGTCGAGGCTGTCATTGCCGCCCGGCCCGCCATCCAGCGTGTCGTTGCCGCCAAAGCCGCGCAGCGTGTCGTCGCCCTCGCCACCCACACGATTGTCGGGGGCGTCGTTGCCGTCATAGACGATGCCGGTATTGCCGTCGCTGGGTACCAGATCCTGATCGGTGAAGCGCAGCAGTTCGACGCCGGTGATCGTATCGTCGCCATCGGGACCGAGGCCACCACGATTGTCGACGACGCGGAAGACGCCGGGCGATTCCTGGGTGATGGTATAGTCGGCGCGGACCGAGGAATAGACGGCGATGTCATAGCCATTGCCGCCATCGATCCGGTCGTTGCCGCCGCCGCCGACCAACCGGTCGTCGCCGCCTCCCCCCAGCAGCACGTCGTTGCCGCCGCCGGCCTCCAGCGTATCGGCACCACCGTCGTCGCCGCCGGTCAGCGTGTCCGCCCCCGACGATCCGGTAATGCGGTCGTTGCCGTCGCCGCCATAGAGGTTCGCGCCGCTGCCGCCGATCGTGTCGTCGCCGGCCCCGCCGTCGAGCCATGCGCCGGCCCAACCGCTCAGTTGATCGTTGCCCAGCCCGCCGAGCAGCGTGCCGGTCCCCGACAGCGTGTCGTTGCCGGCACCGCCATCCATGCGGTTGGCACCGTCATTGTCGCTCAACACGTCGTTGTCGGCCCCGCCGTCGAGCGTGTCGTCGCCCGATCCGCCGCCCAGTGTGTCGTTGCCCGCACCGCCCAACAGGCTGTCGTGATTGGCGTCGCCGTTCAACAGGTCGTTGCCGATGCCGCCATCGATAGTGTCGTTGCCGAAGCCGCCGGTGACGGTGTCGTTGCCGGCCCCGCCGATCAGGCTGTCGGCCCCGTCGAAGCCGTCGATCAGATCGTCGTCGTCGCCACCATCGACCGTGTCGTTGCCGGCCCCGGCGAACAGCGCGTCATAACCGGCACCGCCCGCGATCGAGTCATCGTCGTTATAGCCGAAGATGCGGTCATTGCCGACCGCGCCGATCAGCGTGTCGTTGCCCGATTCCCCGAGGATATAATCGTCGAGCGCGGTGCCGGTCAGCGCATTGGCGCCGTCGTCGCCGTGCAGCACGCTGCCGCCGACCGCGCCTTGCGTCACATCGGCGAACTGGATCGTTTCCATGCCGGTCAGGAAATCGGTGCCGCCGCCACCGCGATTGTCGATGACGTACAAGCCGCCATCGCCCGCCGCGACGGTGAAGTTGGCGCGCACGCCGCCGATGATGGCGCGGTCGGTACCCGCCCCGCCGATCAGCGTATCGCTGCCATCGCCGGCGGTCAGCGTATCGTCGCCCTCGCCCCCGTCGAGCAGGTCGTTGCCGCTGCCCGCGGTCAGGATATCGGCCCCGTCGCCGCCCGACAGCGTGCCGCCGCCGCTCAGCGTGTCGTTGCCGGCATCGCCCGACAGGACGCCGAAGGCCGACAGCACGTCATTGTCCGCCCCGCCCGACAGCGTGTCGATGCCCGAACCGCCGGTCAGGATGTCGTTGCCATCCTCGCCATACAGCGCGTCGTCGCCGGTGCCGCCGTCGATCGTGTCGGCATCCATGCCGCCATAGATCAGGTCGTTGCCGGCATCGCCGAACAGGCTGTCGAGGCCCGAACCGCCATAGATGCTGTCGTCGTCGCCGCCGCCACGCAGCGTGTCGTTGCCGCCGCCGATCGTCTCGACGCTCAGCACCGGACCACCCATCGGCAGACCGGTGACCGGATCGACCGGTTGGGTGATGGTCAGGTCGCCACCGGCCAGAATATCCTCGCCGATTCCGCCCAAGATCGAGTCATTGCCGGTGCCGCCGACGACCAGATCGTCGTCGTCGCCCCCGTCGAGCAGGTCGTCGCCCGCCTCGCCATAGATGCGGTCGGCTTCGGTCCCGCCGTCGATGCTGTCGTTGCCGGCACCGGCAAGGATACTGTCCTCCCCTGCCAGGCCGCGGATCGAGTCATTGCCGCCTTGGCCCTCAAGGGTGTCGTCGCCCGATCCGGCGAAGCGCGGCCCCGACGGGTTGATGACGTTGACCACGCCCGACGACGAACCGGTGGTGATATCGCCAATCGTGTCGTTGCCCGATCCGCCGCGCAGATAGACGCCCGGATTGGCCTTGGCGATGTAATCGGCATCGTCGAAGCGCAGCACGCGGACATTGGTCAGCGTGTCGGTGCCCTCGGGCGATCCGGGGCGGTTGTCGGTCACGGTGACGACGCCGTTGCTCTCGGTCACGGTGAAGTCGTTGCGATTGCCGTAATAGCGGACGATGTCCGGGGTCAGCGCCCCCGATCCGCCGCCGTCGATCGTATCGTTGCCGCCATTGCCGGCCAGGAAATCGCCGCCGCTGCCGCCATCGATATAGTCGTTGCCGGCACCGCCCGAGATGAAGTCGGCACCGCCGCCGCCGAGCAGCGAATCCTCGCCATAATTGCCGTAGATGGCGTCGTCGCCCTCGCCACCGTCCAGCGTCTGTGCGCCGTCGATGCCGCCGGGCGCAGTGCCGTACAGCGTGTCGTTGCCGGCATCGCCATAGCCGACGGCACCGGTATAGACGCCGAGCACGTCATTGCCGGCTTCCCCGCGCAACATGCCGTAACCGGTGATCGCGTCGTTGCCGTCACCGCCCAGCGCGTTGCCCGATCCGATCCAGATCGTGTCGTTGCCGGCCTCGCCCAGCAACTGGCCGCTGCCCGACAGGACGTCGTCGCCATCGCCGCCGCTCAAGCTGCCGTCGCCAGAAAGCGTGTCGCGCCCGGTACCGCCGATCAGTTCGTCGGTGCCGCCGCCGCCGGTGATGACGTCGTCGCCCTCGCCGCCATCGGCGCGGTCGTTGCCGCTGCCGGCATCGATCGTGTCGTTGCCGAGACCGCCGTCTAGGCTGTCATTGCCCGCCCCGCCGAACAGCTGGTCGTCGTCGCTGCCGCCCAGCAGCGTGTCGTTGTCGGCCCCGCCGTCGAGCACGTCATAGCCGACACCGCCGTCGATCAGGTCGGCGCCGCGCCCGCCGAAGATGCGGTCGTTGCCGCCCAGACCGAACAGGCGGTCGTCGCCCTTGTCCTGATCGGGATCGTCGATCCCGTTGGCCGGCGCGGTGACCCCGGCGGGCAGCCCCGCGCCGCTGATCGAGTCATCCAGTTCGGTGCCGGTCAGCGTGTCGTTGCCCGCCGATCCGGTGAACACCATGCCCGCCGTCGTCGCCGACAAAGCGAAGGCGGCGTTGGTGAAGCTCGCCCGTTCGATGCCCGACAGGCGATCGGTGCCGAGGTTGCGGCGATTGTCGACGACGAAATAGCCGCCATTGCCGTCGCGGACGACCGATGCGGTCTCGCGCGCGATCTCGAACGAGGCGGTATCCTCGCCATCGCCGCCGACCAGCGTATCGCTGGCATCACCGCCCGACAGCCAATCGTTGCCGGTGCCGCCGATCAGGCTGTCCGCGCCCCAATTGCCATAGATCGCGTCGTTGTCGGCCCCGCCGTCCAGCGTCTGCGCGCCGTCGATCCCGCTCGGCGACCAGCCCGACAGCGTGTCGTTGCCCGCCCCGCCGGTGCCGGTGCCGCCGGTCCCGACCAGCAGCAGATCCGCGCCGGTCCCGCCGTCGAGCGTGCCGAAGCCGGTGAGACTGTCGTTGCCGGCATCACCCGACAACAGGCCCGTACCATAGAGGCGATCGTCATTGTCGCCGCCATAGAGCGAACCGTTGCCGTTCAGCGTGTCGTTGCCGGTGCCGCCGAGGATGCGGTTCAACCCGCCATAATCCTCGACCAGATCGGCGTCCGCCCCGGCATCGATCGTATCGTCGCCCAGACCGCCATAGACGGTGTCGTTGCCGTCGCCAGAGCTGATCGAATCCGTGCCGGTACCGCCGTCGATATAGTCGTTGCCGGTGCCGCCGGTCAGCGTATCCGAACCGGAATCGCCGGTCAGCACGTCGTTGCCCGCCCCGGCATCGATGATGTCGTTGCCGTCGTCGCCGCCCAGGCGGTCGTTGCCAGCCAGCCCGGTGATGGTGTCGTTACCGCTGTCGCCGATCAATATGTCGTCGAACGCGGTGCCGGTCAGCACCAGCCCGACATTGCTGCCCGGCAGCGTCTGTTCATCGCCGCTGTCGAACTGGAGCAGCTCGACGCCATAGACGCGGTCGGTGCCGTTGGGGCTGCCGCTGCGCAGGTCCTGGACGGTGATGCTGCCGTCGCTGTTGTTGACGATGCTATAGTCCGAGCGGCGGCCGTTATAGACCAGCTTGTCGAAGCCCGACCCGCCATAGACGGTATCGGCCCCGCCGCCGGCCCAGATGGTGTCGTCGCCCGCACCGCCGAGCAGCGTGTCGCTGCCGCTGCCGCCGGTGATCGAGTCCGCCCCCGATCCGCCGTCGAGCAACAGGTCGGTAGCATAATAGCCCGACAGCGTGTCGTTGCCGTCATTGCCCTGTCCGCTGCCGCTCGACACATAGACGACGTCGTTGCCGTCGCCGCCGCGCACCAGCCCCGATCCGCTCAGCGTGTCGTTGCCGCCCTCGCCGTCGAGGACGCCGCTGCCGGTGATGCTGTCGTTGCCAAGACCGCCGAGCAGAGTTCCATTGCCACCGATCGTGTCGTTGCCCTCACCACCCGACAGGATGTTGCCATTGTCGGCATAGTCGGTGATGCGGTCGTCGCCCGCGCCGCCGTCGATCGTGTCGGCGCCCGCGCTCTGGACGATGGTGTCGTTGCCGTCGCCACCAGCGATGCTGTCGCCGTCCGCGCCGCCATCGATCCAGTCGGCGCCGATGCCGCCGTCGATCGTGTCGGACCCGGCCTCGCCATAGACGACGTCGTTGCCGGCGCTGACGGCGACGCTGTCCGCGCCGGTCCCGGCGACGATACGGTCGTTGCCGGCCGCGCCGTCGATGCTGTCGTTGCCGTCGCCGCCGGTGATGCTGTCGTCGAACGCGGTGCCGGTCAGCCTGTCGCCAGCGGTCGTGCCGGCGACGACGATGCCGGTATTGGCGGCGGTCACGTCGAAATCGAGGTCGGTGAAGCGCAGCGTGGTGATGCCGCGCACCTGATCGGTACCGTCGACACCGCGCCCTTCACGGTTGTCGGCGACGATATAACCGCCATTGCCGTCACGGATGACCGAGGCGAAGGCGCGCGTCCCGCTATAGAGCGCGACGTCGTAATCGCCGCCACCGACGATCGTGTCGTCACCATCGCCACCGTCAAGCGTGTCGTTGCCCGCCCCGCCGTCGAGGCTGTCATTATCGATCGTGATACCGCCACCACGTCCGCCCGACAGCGTGTCGGCCCCGTCGCCGCCCAGCAGCGTCTCGCGCGTGCCATAGAAGCCGATCAGGCGATCGTCGCCCGCCCCGCCGTCCATGGTGACCGGCCCGCTCCACGGATAGGCGGTGGAGAGGGTATCGTTGCCCGCCTCGCCATAGGCGATTCCCGACACGATGCCGATCGCGTCGTTGCCGATCCCGCCGAGCAGCGTCCCCGACCCCGACAGCGTGTCGACGCCGTCGCCACCGATCAGCGTGCCGTCGCCCGACATATTGTCGTTGCCAACGCCACCGTCGAGCAGCCCGCTGCCCGAAAGTGCATCGTTGCCGATGCCGCCCTCCAGCGTGCCGGTTCCGATCAGCGTATCGTCGCCGGCATCGCCCGACAGGCGGTTGCTGCCGAGGCTGTCCTCCAACCGGTCGTTGCCGGTGCTGCCGCGCAGCGTGTCCGACCCGCCCTCGCCATACAGCCAGTCGGCGTCGTCGCCACCGTCGAGCACGTCCTGACCGGTGCCGCCCCACAGCGTGTCGTTGCCCTCGCCACCCTCCAGCGTGTCGCGGCCCGACTGGCCGTAGAGCACGTCGTTGCCAACGCCGCCGCGCACCGAGTCATTGCCGAACCCGGCATCGATGATGTCGAAGCCGGAATTGCCATAGAGCGTGTCGTCGCCTGCCAGATTGGCCGAGGTGATCGTCGCATTGGGGATGCGATCGTCGATGCCGGCCGAATCCTGCCAGAAGATGCCCGGCGTGCTGACCAGCGCATATTCGTCGTCGTCGAACTGGAGCAGCTCGACCCCCGACAGCGTGTCGGTGCCCAGCGGACTGCCGCTGCGCAGATCGGTCAGGATCGTGGTACCATTGGCCCCGGCGGTGATCGAGAAATCGGCCATCCGCCCGGCGACGCGGACCACGTCCGACCCGCTGCCGCCGTCGACGCTGTCGGCCCCGGCGCCGGCGAACAGGATGTCGTCGCCCGCCCCGCCCAGCAGCGTGTCGGCGCCCGCGCCACCGTCGATCGTGTCGCTGTCGGCCCCGCCGTCGAGACGGTCGGCCAGCGCCGATCCGCGCAGGCTGTCGTTGCCGGCATCGCCGGTCATCTGCACGCCCGCCCCCGCCGAGCTCGCGTCGAGCGTGTCGTTGCCGGTCCCGCCCGCCGCGGTGCCGCTGTAGAGCGCAATCGCGTCGTTGCCGTCGCCACCGTCGAGGCTGCCCGACCCGTAAAGCTGGTCGTTGTCCGCCCCGCCCAGCAGGGTGCCGGTGCCGCTCAGATAATCGTTGCCCGCACCGCCATCGATCCGGTTGGTGCCATAGAGGTCGGTGATGGTGTCGTTGCCGGCGTCGCCCAGCAGTGTGTCGTTGCCGGTATCGCCCTCGATCCGGTCGTCGCCCGCCCCGCCCGAGACGGAATCGTCGCCGCCATTGCCGTCGATCGTGTCGTTGCCGCCCAGCCCCTCGATCGTGTCGTTCGAGTTCGACCCGGGCAGCGAGTCCGCCGCCTCGCTGCCCTGGATCAGCAGGCCGATGCCGCTCGGCGAGATCGACGGGGTGAAGTTGTAGAGCGTCAGTTCCTCGGAGATGGAGGTGTCCATGTTGCGGAGGATCGCGATCGTCTTCCATCCGCTGGACGTACCGGCGGCGTCGAAATCGGCCTGCAGGAACAACTCGCCTGCCGCGCCCAGCAGGCGCATATGCCCGGTCAGGAACGGGTTCTGCCCGGCGGTGTAGTTGCTGAAATAGGCCATGACGTTCGACACGTCGAGCACGTCGCCACCCGCGCCTGCGGTAAAGTTCTGGATGACGTCGGCGGTAGTGCCCGCATAATAGCGCAGGGGATAACCGCTCAGCCGGAACACGTCCTGACCGGCACCGCCGTCGAGCGTGTCGACGCTATCGTCCTCGCCCAGCCCTTCGAAGAAATCGTCGCCGGCCTCGCCGAACGCCTGCCCGCGCACGATGCTGAACGTGTCGTCGCCATCGCCGCCCGAGATAGTGTTCTGGCCATATTGGTCGCGGAACCAGTCATTGCCGTCGCCGCCCGACAGGCTGTCGTCGCCCTGCCCGCCATCGATCCGGTCGCGGCCCGCGCCGCCGGTGATGGTATCGCGGCCCATGCCGCCATCGATCGTGTCATCACCGCCCAGCCCGTCGATCCGGTCGGGGCTGCCGGTGCCGTCGATATCGTCGCCGAACTGGGTGCCGGTGCGGACCACGCCGACCGGGCCGACGCCGTTCGCGAAATTGTCATAGTTCAGCGCGGTCGCGACGACATTCTGCAACCGCGCGACCGTCTGCCACCCAAGCGTGGCGGCGGTGCCGTCGTAATCGACCTGCAACAGCGTGTCGGCACCGTCCTGCAACAGCCGCATATGGCCGGTTTCGAACGGATTGCCGCCGTCGAGCCCGGTCATGTAGTTTCCGTCGAGGCGGATGATGTCGCCACCGGTGCCGGCGGTGAAGTCGGTGATGACCGTCACCCCTGTCCCCGCCGCCGGGTAGCGCAGGTGATAGGTGTAGAAGGCATAGGTATCGCGGCCAAGGCCACCGGTCAGCGTGTTCTGGGTCGGATCGCCGCCGTCGCTATAGCCGACATAGTCAAAGTAATCGTCACCATCGCCGCCATCGATGACGTTCCGACCACCGCCATCGGAGAGGCGATCGTTGCCCGCGCCACCACTGATCGAGTCGTTTCCGAAATTGCCGTCGATCGTGTCGTCCCCGGCCCCGCCCACCAGGCTGTCATTGCCGTAAGAGCCGTCGATCGTATCGTTGCCCGCATCGCCGACGATGGTGTCGTTGCCGTTGTCGCCGTTCAGCGAGTCATTGCCCGCGCCGCCAACGATGCTGTCATTGCCGTTGCTTCCGCTCAACGTATCGTCGCCGAGGCCGCCGGTCAGCGTATCCGCGTCGTTCGATCCCGTGGCCCGATCGTCACCGTCGCTGCCCAGCAACGACTGGCCCGTGCCGTCGGTGCTCCAGCCACCGGTGAAGTTCACCGCCTGGAACGCGGCGGGCAGGACGTTCTGGAACCGGACGATCGTCGTCCACGCATTGCCGCCGCCGTCACGGTCGATCTGCAACAACGTGTCGGTACCGCCATCGGCGGTCAGGCGGAGATGCCCGTCGGTCCATGGATTGACCGTGCCGTTATAATTCTGAAGCTGCCCGAACAGCACCGCCAGATCGAACACATCGCCATTCGCCCCAGTCGCGAAATCGGTGATCGTCAGCTTGCCGAGGTTGGTCGAATTATACAGGACATAGCGATCCTGGCCGAGGCCGCCGGTCATCGTATTGTCGGACGCGTTGCTGCCGTCGCTATAGCCGACATAGTCGAAATAATCGTCGCCGTCGCCGCCATCGAGGACGTTCTTGCCGGCACCGTCATACAGGCGGTCATCGCCCGCCCCGCCAAGCACCGTGTCGTTGCCATAGGATCCGTCGAGCGTATCGTTGCCGGCGTCGCCCGACAGATAATCGTCGCCATAGGAACCATCGAGCGTGTCGGCACCGTCGCCGCCGATCAGCGTATCGTTTTCGGTATCGCCATAAATCGCATCCCGGCCCTCGCCGCCGACCAGGCTGTCATTACCGGCCCCGCCGCGCAGCTGATCGTTGCCGGCATCGCCCGACAGCGTGTCGTTGCCCTGTTCGCCGTACAGCCAGTCGTCGCCATCGCCACCGGTCACGGCGTCGTGACCGCTGTTTCCGTCGATCGTGTCATTGCCGAGGCCACCGTTCAGCGTATCGCCGTCGCCGGTGCCCGCGATCACATCGTCATGGGCCGATCCGGTGATGGCGATCCCCGTCGCAGTCGGATCGTAACCCTGATCGCTGATCCGGAAATTGTCGCGGGTGAAGGTCGCACTTGCCTTGCCGGCGAAGGTGATGAGGTCGACCCAGGTCGCGCCCCCGGTGGCTCCGTTCCAGTCGACCTGCAACACCCGGTCGCTGCCGCTGACCACCAGTCGCAAATAGCCGGTCGCGAACGGATTGGTCCCGGCGACATAGCCGGTCCAATAGCTGGTAATCGATGCCAGCGAGACGATATCGCCGTCCACCCCGACCGCGAAATCGGTGATGCGGTCGGCAATGACATTGCCGGGGTTCAGCCCCTCAAGGACATAGGTGTCGCGTCCATCGCCGCCGGTGATCGTATCGACGCCGCCATTATAGCTGTAGCCGATATAGCGGAACACATCGTCGCCGGCTCCGCCCAACAGGACGTTCGCGCCGGCGGAGTCGTCGATCGTATCGTTCCCGTCGCCACCGAAGATAGTATCGTTACCGGTATGGCCGTTCAGGCTGTCATTGCCGCTGCCGCCATCGAGGCTGTCATTGCCTTCGCCGCCATACAGATTGTCCCTACCCGCGCCGCCGATCAGCGTGTCGAGACCCACCCCACCGTCGAGATAATCATTGCCCGTGCCGCCGGACAGGAGGTCGTTGTCAGCCTCGCCATAAAGGGCGTCATCATCCTCGCCGCCGTCGAGCGTGTCGTTGCCGATGCCGCCGAACAACTGGTCGTTGCGCTCGCCGCCGCTGATCGAGTCCGCGCCTTCGTTGCCGTAGAGCGTGTCGTCGCCATAGGCGCCGTTGATCGTGTCGTTGCCGGCCAGCCCCGAATAATTGTCGCGGCCTGCGCCGGTGAAGCTGTCGGCGCCGGTCGTGCCGCTTTGCACCGCATAGACGCCGGTCGAGCGCAGGTCGGGGGTGAAATTGTCGGGCGTCAGCGCGGTTGCGGTGACGTTCTTCAGCAGCAGATATTGCTGGAAATTGTCGCCGCCGCCATTCTGGTCGAAATCGATCGCGGTATCGCTGCCGACCTGGCGCAACCGCATCCAGCCACCCGAGATCAGCTTGGTCGCATCCATACCGGTGCCGCCACCCAGCGACAGCCCGGCTTGATCGAGGACGATCAGGTCGCCGCCACTGCCGGTGGCGAAATCGGTGATCGTGCTGACGATTGGGGCCTGGTTGAACAGGTAATAGAGATTGTAGCGGTCGCGCCCGGTGCCGCCGCTATAGCTGTCATTGCCCTGAGAATGGCCGACATAGTCGAACCGGTCGTCGCCGGCGCCGCCGCTGAAACTATCCGCGCCGTAATAGTCGCCGAAACTGTCGTCACCGTCGCCGCCGACGAAGCTGTCGTCGCCATAGGAATAACCGAAGCTGTCATCCCCGGCCCCGCCGTCGAAGGTGTCGTTACCCTGTTCGTAGCTGCTGAAGGTGTCGTCGCCATCACCGCCCGACAAGCTGTCATTGCCATTCTGCCCGACCAGCGTGTCGTTGCCCGCCCCGCCGAGCAGCGTGTCGTTGCCCTCGCCACCGTCGAGATAGTCGTTGCCGCTGCCGCCATCGATGCTGTCATTGCCGTTGCCGCCATAGAGCGAATCCTCCCCACCCAACCCGGAAAGGGTGTCGCCCATCGGCGTCCCCTCGATCCGCTGGTTGTTGGCGTCACCGGTCAGCGTCGCGCCGGCAAAGCCCGGACGGAACCACGCCGTGAAATTATCGGCGGTGAAGGCCGACGGGTTCGTCACCCCTTCGAACCGGGCGATCGTCCGCCATGCATAGCCGGTGCCGCTGGCGTCGTTGTCGACCTGTAGCACGACCGCGCCATTGTCGGTCGTGAAGCGCAGATAGCCGGCGGCGAACGGATTGGTCGACGGGTCCCAGTTGTAGAAATAACCGGTGTCGATCTGCAGCCGGTCGCCCCCCGCCCCGGTCGCGAAATCGGTGATGACGGTCATTCCCGCAACCGTCGTCGGATAGGCCGAGAGGAGATAG
Source organism: Sphingomonas lacusdianchii (assembly GCF_022664395.1). Lineage (GTDB taxonomy): Bacteria > Pseudomonadota > Alphaproteobacteria > Sphingomonadales > Sphingomonadaceae > Sphingomonas > Sphingomonas lacusdianchii. The sequence goes on from NZ_JAKRET010000020.1 coordinate 41,374, forward strand.
GTATCGCGCCCGGCCCCGCCGGTCACCGTATCGGACGATCCATAGCCATATTCGCTATTGAACGTGTCGTCGCCGTCGCCCAGATCGACCGTCGCATTGCCGGCATAGCTGTAATAGCCGCCCTGCACGCTGTCGTTGCCAGCGCCCGCCACGACCGTATCGTTGCCGAAATAGGCGATGATCGTGTCGTCGCCATCGCCGCCGATCAGGCTGTCGTCGCCCTGACCGCCATCGACATAGTCGTTGCCGGCATCGCCCGACAGCGTGTCGTTGCCGCCTTCGCCATACAGCCGGTCGTCGCCGGTGCCACCCTCGACATCGTCGTCGCCTTCATTGCCGTTAAGCGAATCATTGCCGTCGCCGCCCAGCAGCGCGTCGTTCTGATAGCCGCCATAGAGGTAATCGTCGCCGGTGCCGCCATCGATGCTGTCCGCGCCGGACCCGCCGTTCAGCGTGTCGTTGCCGCCCAGCCCGGTGATGGTATCGCCGTCGTTGGTGCCGTTGATCTCCTGCGCCAGCGCGCTGCCGCTCAGCACCAGTCCCTGCGCATTGGGGGCGAAGCCCAGCGTGAAATTGTCGCGCGTAAAGGCTGCGGGCGCGATCCCTTCGAAGGTCAGCCAGGTCGCCCAGCTATTGCCGCCGCCATCCTGGTCGATCTGGAGCAGCGTGTTGCTGCCGCTCGCGACCAGTCGCAGATGCCCGGTCGTGAACGGGTTCGCGCCGGTGGCGAGGCCCGAGAAGTTCCAATAGCCATCGATGACGTCGCCACCCGCGCCGCCTTCGAACCCGGCGATCGTGTCGGCGCCCTGATTGGCATAGTAATAATAGGTGTGGAACGTGTCGCGCCCCGCCCCGCCGACGAAGCGGTCCGCGCCGGCGCCATAGCCGACATAGTCGAACCGGTCGTCGCCATCGCCGCCGACCAGCGTGTTGTTGCCTTCTACATCGTAGAAATAGTCGTTGCCGGCACCGCCCAGCAGGCTGTCATTGCCGGCATTGCCATACAGCGTGTCGTTGCCGTCGCCGCCCGACAGCGTGTCGTTGCCGCCGCCGCCGTTCAGCGTGTCGTTGCCCGCCCCGCCGTCGAGGCTGTCATTGCCCAGATCGCCGTTCAGCACGTCATCGCCGACGCCGCCCGACAGGGTATCGGCGACCAGCGACCCGTTCAGCACGTCGCGCCCTTCGCCGCCGGTCAGGACATAGCCCTTGTCGGCGGGCGCATAGCCGATGAAGTTGGCGGCGGTCAGCGCGCTGGCGGTCACGCCGTTCAGTTGCAGCACCGATACCCAGCCAAAGCCGGTGCCCGCCCCGTCGCGATCATATTGGAGCAGCGTGTTGCCGCCCGATTGGAGCAGCCGCAGATAGCCGGTCGCGAACGGATTGGTGCTCGAATCCCAACCCGACAGATAATAGGTGACGTCGTTCAGGTTGATGACGTCGCGGTTCTCGCCGCTGCCGACGGTGAAATCGGTGACGATGTCGGTATGCTGGTTCGCGCCATAGGCATACAGACCCCAGCCATCGAGGGTCAGCGTGTCGTTGCCCGCGCCCAGCGTGATCGTGTCCGCACCGCCCGCCTCGGCCCGGCCGGTACCGACATAGCGGATCTCGTCATCGCCCGCGCCGGCATTGATGACGTTCGCGCCGGCATTATCCTCGAAGATATCGTCGCCGCCGCCGCCGATCAGCGTGTCGTTGCCGACCCCGCCAAGGATGGAATCGCGTCCGTCGCCGCCATCGATCGAGTCGTTGCCATACCCGCCGATCAGCGTATCGGCCATCGATCCGCCGCGGATCGTGTCGTTGCCGCCACCGCCGTCGATCCGGTCGGCAAAGGCCCCGCCGTCGATCACATCGTTGGAATCGGTGCCGGTCAGCGTGTCGGCGAGCGGAGTGCCGGTGATCGTCTCGCCCACCCCGGTCGGGCTCCAGCTCGGCGCGAAATTGCTCGCCATCAGCGCGGTGGCGGTGACGTTCTTGAGCACCAGCAGCGTCTTGATGCTATGCGCGGTGCCACTGGCGTCGATATCGACGCGGATCAGCGTATCGCTGCCTGACTGCACCGCCGACAGGAACCCGGTGAGGAACGGATTGCTGCCCGCGCTATAGCCGATCAGGTCGTTGACGACTTCGGACAGGTCGATGACGTCGCCCGACACGCCGGTGGTGAAGTCGGTGACGGTGTCGGCGAGGAAGCTCAACGGGAAATTGCGCACGCCATAGCCGTCGACGCGCAGCGTGTCGCGACCTGCGCCGGTGGTGATCGTGTCGGCGCCACCGGTGCTGCCGCCATCCATATAGCCGACGCCGTTGAAGGTATCGTTGCCGGCCCCGCCATCGAGCACGTTGCTGCCGCGATAATCCTCGATCCAGTCGTCGCCCAAGCCGCCGCGTACGGTGTCGTTGCCGTCATTGCCGTATAGCACGTCGCTGCCGTCGCCGCCGTCGATGCTGTCGTTCCCGGCATTGCCGTACAGCGTGTCGTTGCCGCCATTGCCGGCGATACTGTCGTCCGAGGAGGTACCGGAATAATTGTCGCCACCGGTGGTGCCGCTATAGTTCGCCATCTGCCATCCCCCACGTCCGACGGCATGCCCCCTGCCATCGCCTTCACCCGACCCATTGCCGGAAACGCGCGACATAATGGTTACTTGAATGTAAATTCTCAATAACTTTAACTGTCTATTGACAGGACATTATTCGTTTATTTGCATCTACCCCAAATGGAGTATTGTGGTTGGACATATTGTTCGTTCACCAGAACATGCCGGCGCAGTTCAAACATCTTGCCCCGGCACTGGCGGCATCGGGAAAACATCGCGTCGTCTTCGTAACCCGCGGGAAAGGCGTCGATATTCCCGGCGTCCGCTGCGTCGGGTACGAAGCGCCACGTCCGGCCAATCCGACCACCCATCACTATGTCCGCCTGTACGAAGCCAGCGTCCGCTATGGACAGCAGGTCGCGCGGACGCTGCTCCGGCTCAAACGCGAAGGATTCGTGCCGACGATCGTGATCGGCCATCCGGGCTGGGGCGAGATGATGTTCGTGCGCGACGTGTTTCCGCGTGCGGTGATCCTCAGCTATGCCGAATTCTATTATCATGGCGCCGGTGCCGATGTCGGCTTCGATCCGGCGCAGCCCGCCGATCTCGACACCGTATGTCGCACGCGGGCGCGCAACGCGCATCTGCTGCTCAGCCTCGACATGGCCGATGCCGGCATCGCGCCGACCGAATGGCAGCGCAGCCGCCATCCCGCCATCTACCAGCCCCGCATCCGCACCATCTTCGACGGGGTCGAGACCGATGTGGTGAAGCCCGATCCGGCGGCGCGCTTCCGCCTGCCCGACGGGCGGACGCTGTCGCGGCAGGACGAGGTCATCACCTATGTCGCGCGCAACCTAGAGCCCTATCGCGGCTATCCGTCGTTCATCCGCGCGCTGCCCGCGATCCTCGCCGCCCGGCCCAATGCGCAGGTCGTCATCACCGGCGGCGATCAGGTCAGCTATGGCGCCCCCGCCCCCGAAGGGCGGTCGTGGCGCGAGCAGATGGAGCTGGAGGTGCCGCTGACCACCGGCCCCTATGCCGACCGGGTCCATTTCACCGGCAAGCTGTCCTATGCGAACTATCTGTCGCTGCTGCGCGTCTCCAGCGTCCACACCTATCTGACCGTGCCGTTCGTGCTGTCCTGGTCGTTTATCGAAGCGATGGCGACCGGCTGCGTCATGGTCGCATCGGACACCGCGCCGGTGCTCGAATTCCTCGAACCCGGCATCAACGGCCATCTGGTCCCCTTCCACGACCCCGCCGCCATCGCCGACCGGATCATCGGGGTGCTCACCGATCGCGGCGATCACCTGCGGCTGCGCAAGGCGGCACGGGCGACCGCCATCGGCCGCTGCGCGCTGTCGGTCTGCCTGCCGCGCCAGATGCAGCTGGTTGAGCAGCTGACCGGGGTGTCGGTGTAGGCCAGCGGCAGGAAGCGATAGACGGTGCTGCGTGAAATCCTCAGGTCGCGCGCGATATGCGCCGGCGATCGGCTCGATCCGTCCCCGACAAATGCTAAATCAAAATCTCGGGTCCGACAGATCGGACGGGGACCAAGCGAGCTTCGAGTTCGGCGATGTATCTGGCGATTGCCTGACGCGACGGATGGTCGTTCAGCCGATCGATGATATGTTTGGCGCGGGCAATTTCACGTTGAATGGCGGTCTGTTGCATACTCGTCTCCGGCCCCCCGAAAACAGACCGTCGCTCGTGCCGGATTAACGTTAAAAATGCGTTAATTTCCTATTCTTGGATTCCCGATCGCTCATCGGAGCGACTGATTTCGTTTCATATCGGGACTGCCAGCACACGACATGGCTCCTTTAATCTGGGTCTAATACAAAAGGTTGAAACAGCCACCTAACTGATTGTCATTAGTAAGCTTTAATCAGGACGGATGTTTTTGGTCTTGGCATAAGTCGGGGAAGGCATATTGCCGAAGGTATCGAGACATCAAGCCGCCAACGCTTTGACGTCGAGATCGTTAGCGGCCGCGGTAAGGCCGGCATCGCGGGCAAGCATTGCAAAGGTACCACCACGCGCAATCAACTCGTCGAAACCTCCTGTTTCGACCATTCTTCCCTGATCTAGAACGACGATCCGGTCCGCGGAACGGATCGTCGAAAGACGGTGGGCGATGATGAAGGTCGTTCGGCCTTGCCGAAGACGATCGAGGCTTTCTTGAAGTCGAGCCTCCGTCGCGACATCCAGTGCGCTGGTAGCCTCGTCGAGCAGGAGGATCGGAGCATCTTTCAGCAACGCACGAGCAATGGCAATGCGCTGGCGTTCGCCGCCGGACAGCCCCTGCCCCCGCTCTCCGACGTTCGCAGCATAACCGCCTTCCTTGCGAATAATAAACTCGTGGCAACCCGCCAGCTTCGCTGCGTTCTCTATTGCGACCATCGCCGCGTCCGGGTTACCGATAGCGATATTCTCTGCGATGGTCCGATTAAATAAACCCGCTTCCTGAAACACGACACCGGTAGATGCACGAAGCGAGGCGAGCGACACGCCTTTAATGTCCTGCCCGTCGACCAGAATCCGTCCTTTGTCGGGGTCGAACGCACGTTGGAGCAGGCCGAGTGCCGTGGACTTACCTGATCCCGTCGGCCCGACGATTGCGATTGTCTGGCCAGGCTTGGCTTCGAAAGACAGGTTGCATACTTGCCCCGATCCGCCGGGATACCGGAATGAGACATTGTCGAAGGTTACATGCCCACGCTCCACGCGCAACGCGGGCGCGTTCGGTTGCTCTTCAATATGTGAACCTGCATCAAGAACCTCATAAAATTGCTCAAGCGATGGCAATCGTTGTGAGACACCAATGATGAACGATGTTAGTTGCTCAAGTCGCGATATCATCAGCGTCGCGAAACCTACGAAAGTTACAACATCGCCAATGGTTGCTAACTGCTGCCGGGCCAGCACAGTGCCAACTCCAAAGATCGCAACAATGGCGATCGACGATGCGCCGCGGGTGAGCACGGCGGACACCGCCCACCAGTTCAGCACAGGGTATTGAGCACGCAGTAGTTCGTGTAACGACGTACGGACCGAGCGCAGTTCGTCCGGCACCGCAAGGAAGCTCTGCAGCACCGTGACGTTGCCAAACAGGTCGCCAAGCTGGCCAGATATGTCCGTGAACCGGTTTTCAACGTTCTCCTGCCCTACCGACGTCCGACGCATCACTATAATATTTATTGCGGAATAACCACCTAGTAGTGCGATAAGCACAAGGGAAAGACGCCAGTTAGTCATTAACGCCACGGGTACGAGCGTGATCAAGATAACCGCATTCACGGTTTGCTCGCGAAGTAACGGCAGCCAAAGGCCGAAAAGATTATCGCATCCGGCAATCATGATGCGCATCAATCGCCCTGAGCGGGCTTTGAGATGAAACGCTGGCGGCAGGGCAAGCAAATGTTCAACGAAATGGGACATGGCGTTCAGGCGTCGCCGGTGTGCCATACGATCCGATACGAGCGAAATCACCATCGCACCGAAAAACCCAGCGAGGCTGGTAAGGCACCAGACGCCCACAAATGTAAGCGGGTTACTGCCCGCGGTAAGGCCATTGATAGCCCGCCCGAACAATACTGGTTCGGTGACTTGAAGGATCGCAACCAGGATACCAGCAGTCGCTAGCCCCATCGAGCGCCAACGCTCGACGCGGAGTTCGCCTATTGCACGAAGGAAGACATGACGTCGGCTCGATTTGCGATGGGCGGTGGCGGTCATGGCGCAACTCAACAGCTCGCTGATGGACAAAACGCGACCACTTCAATCGCGACCATCCTAAGCTAGCTTATCAAGGTTAACGCGAGGTTCCTGCATGGCATATGCCGCTCTGCACCAGCATGTGCGCATTATTGCCAAAGCCATCCATTGTTCCAGGCCTTCTCAACGCCGCAAAGCGACCTTGTGCAGTGCACAATGGTTGACGTCATATGACTCAAAAGCCAAACAGTAAAGTCTCGTCAGCCCGCTGAGCAGGGCATCCCTTCCAAGACGTCCTGGCTTGCGACTATCAAGCGCAACAAGGGTTGGCTTATTGGCAGCCTCGGTGCGGGAGCACTAGCGACACTCGCCCTATTTAGGGACGAAAGGTTTTCCGAAAACCCATGGGTTAACGGCGAGATGGCCCGCTTTCGATATTACGTGGCATCTCTCACTCGCCCGTGGAACCGGTACCCGGTTGCGGCGATCAGCGTCCTTGATACGGCCGCGCGCGTTTCGATAACGTCGTTCGAGCAGCAAACTATGCTAGCAGCGGCGGAAAAGGCGGCGGCGCGGATCATGCAAATTTCACGTGAAGGGTTGTCGCATAAGCCAACAGCACCGATCGATAGCAGAGCGGTTTCGCAAGTGATCCCAGCGTACCCAGTTGTTAGGACCTAACTGTCAAACGGCAACGTGCCATAAACTTCGAAAAAGTCGGACTCTGGCCAAGCGTTGATCATGCAATGCGCAGTTCGGAGGTGCGGCCTCGATCTGGTATCATGTGTGTCAGAAGCCACGCAGCTAGGTCGAGTGCCGGCATTGGTTTTGCAAAAAGATAACCTTGTACGCGTTGACAGCCGAGGTCAGCCAACCAAGCGAGTTGCTCTTCGGTCTCCACACCCTCTGCAACGCAGTCGAGCTCGAGGGTCCGGCACAGCGCCAAGACTCCGGAAAAAATGTTGCGCCCGGACGGTTCGTCCATGTTTTCGATAAAGCTACGATCCAGCTTTACCTTGTCAAACGGGAGGCGCCGAAGATGCCCGAGACTAGAATAACCAACACCAAAATCATCTAGCGCAAAACGTGCGCCAAGCGCGCGAAGCGATTGAATGCCACGAACTGCGGCATCGAAATCACGCATCACTGCCGTTTCCGTTAGTTCGAATGTAATTCGCCTCGGATCAACGCAGCTTTCGTTGATAAGATCAATTATACTGCCCAACGTAGGTACCGATGTAATGTCTTTCGTCGACAGGTTAAAGGACAGGCGAATCGAATGTGGCATTGCACTAAATTCGATAAGTGCCTTCCGAAATAGTGCTAGCGTCAGGTCGTTTATGATGTTTAGCTTCTCAGCGGCGACAATAAAACGATCAGGCGGTACTAGGCCGATGACCGGGCTTGTCCATCGGCCCAGCGCTTCGATCGACAATACATCCCCACTTTGTGTGCAGACAATAGGTTGGTAGCAAACGTGCAACTCGGTCTCGAAGTTGGCACTTACCAGTGCATTTTCGATTGCAATCTCCGACCGTATCCGGTTCTCATGTTCAAACGAAAACACTGCACAGCCGCCACGATCGTATGTCTTCATGTGGTAAGCAGCGTAATCAGCCCGATCAAAAAGCTCATGCACGGTACTGCCTGCTTCCGGAAAGACTGCAACGCCCCCGGAGCAACCGATCGTGATAGTCCGCCCGTCGATATAGAAAGGGTTGGCCAACGCTTTGCAAATTGTCTGCGCGGCTGTCTGCACATGGGTTGGTGGGTCAGCGAATAGCACGCCGAACTCGTCGCCGCCTAAACGGGCAAGAATGATCCGATCGCTCGTAAAGTTTGAAAGGCGCGCGCCTACCTCTACAAGCAGACGATCACCGCAGGCATGGCCATATGTGTCGTTAATTGCCTTAAAGCGGTCGAGGTCAAGGACCGCTATTGCCATCTGCCTGTTGTCCGTTTTCGCAGCTTGCAGCCATTCCTCAAAGCGGTTGAAGAAATGCCGACGGTTAGGCAATCCCGTTAACATATCGGTGTAGGCCAAGTGCCCGTTTTCGACGCTAAGGCGCTGCGTTTCTTCTTGCTCGCGAACCAGTTCCGCCTTTGAGCGGATCATGTTCGTGAATCCACGGAAGCCGTTCAACAGAACGCGAACCATCACCCCGGTCACCAAGGCGATGTTTAGCGCCATAGCAACGAACACAGGGTCCCCACGCCACAGATAGTAGACGAGATACGGCAAGGTCACGACCGCTGTGACGAGCATAGCTGCGGAAGGAAGGTGCGATAAACAAAAGATGCACCCTATAACGGTGGCAGCGATGAACAGCGCGACATGCCCATGCTGTTCGACGCCGCCATATTCGTTCATTAGCAGCGACCAAACCAGAAAGATGGCGCCCAGTACCCCCGCCAATACCGTGGTGCTAACTAGCTGCGCACGTGCAACTTCTACGCTGATTTCGCCGGTATCCGGCGCACGGAGCCAGCGAAAGATTCGCCAGCAGCAAGTGCTGATGAGTGCCCCCAGGAAACCGATCGTTGCCCAAAATGGAGCAAAGCCGTAGTGGGTGTACGTGACTGCGCAGGCGTTGAGCACGAGCAAGGTGTATAACAGCGGCACCTGTCTCTTGAGTTCGCCATATTGGGCGATCACAATATCTGGCTCGTGAGAGATTCTCAGCCAGTTTAGCATATCCTTTGCCATCGCCGATTGATGGCAGATTCGCGCTAAGGGACCGTAAACAAACGAGAACGTCGCTGCTGCGGCGCTATCGAGCAGAACGAGCAGGGAATGGTCCAGCTTCCAGACCCGAAACGGTTGGGTGCCCGTCGGCGGATCGTTCTCGCGCTGGCCGCCGCGGGTCTGCTGCTTACCTCGGCTAGCATACTCTACGTCGCGTGAGGCCTAGGTGTTTGATCCCACGGTTTGATGGTGCAATCCTTTCGTTGGAATGGAAGGATGCCGTATGGGACAGGTACGTCATGGGTGCGCCACGACCACGCACGCCGTCCGAGCAGCAATACAGCATGCCGCAAGCTTCGCTCGCGACGTTGAGCCGGGAGCTGGGGATCAACCCCAAGACGGTGGCGAAGTGGCGTAAGAGGGCGACGGTCGAGGATCTAAAAACCGGGCCGAAGGCCCCTCATTCAACGACCCTGACCGAGGCGGAGGAGGCAATGGTTGTGGCGTTCCGGCGCCACACGCTGCTGCCGCTCGACGACTATCTCTATGCGTTGCAGCCATCGATCCCGCACCTGACCCGCTCAGCGCTGCATCGGTGCCTTCAGCGACACGGCATCTCGCGCCTGCCGGACATCGAAGGCGACAAGCCAAAGCGGCAACGCTTCAAGCGCTACCCCATCGGCTTCTTCCACATCGACATTGCTGAGGTGCAGACTGCCGAAGGCAAGCTCTACCTGTTCGTCGGCATTGACCGCACCAGCAAGTTCGCGGTCACCCAGCTGGTCGACAAGGCCGATCGCCGGACAGCTTGGGAGTTCCTCGAACACCTGCTGAAAGCAGTGCCGTATCGCATCCACACGATCGAGCACCGGCTCACCAAGCCGAACCATCCGTGGACCAACGGACAAGTCGAGCGGATGAACCGGACCATCAAGGAAGCGACCGTCAAACGCTTCCACTATGAGAGCCACGACCAGCTCCGGACGCACCTCGCCGACTTCATGGCCGCCTATAACTTCGCTCGCCGGCTCAAGACGCTCAGCGGGCTCACACCCTACGAATACATCACCAAGATCTGGACGTCAGAGCCAGATCGGTTCATCCTCAATCCGATCCACCAGATGCCGGGACTAAACACCTACCTAACGCTCAAGAAACGCCTCACAGAGCAACTGCTATCGGTGGCGCTGTGGCAACGGAGGCTTGGCGCACAATCACCTTGGCAGACTGATGACCGCGAGCGATCGCCAGATCCTTAGAGTCAGGACCCATTGATGTGAGCGTCGCGATCTGATTCAGGCTCCGCAAGGAGACCGGGATGAGTGACCTGTTTTGGCTGACGGATGAGCAGATCGAGCGGCTGCGGCCGTTCTTTCCCAAGAGCCACGGGAGGCCGAGGGTAGACGATCGGCGGGTGCTGAGTGGCATCGTATTCGTCAATCGCAATGGGCTGCGCTGGCGAGATGCGCCCAGCGCCTATGGGCCACACAAGACGCTGTACAATCGGTGGAAGCGTTGGGGCGAGGCCGGTGTGTTCACGCGAATGATGGAAGGTCTGGCTGCAGCTGGCGCCGAGCCACAGACGGTCATGATCGACGCAACCTACCTCAAGGCTCACCGCACGGCATCGAGCCTGCGGGTTAAAAAGGGGATCTCGGCCGCCTGATCGGCCGCACCAAAGGCGGCATGAACACCAAGCTTCACGCCATCGCCGATGCGAACGGACGCCCCTTGAGCTTCTTCATGACCGCGGGCCAAGTCAGCGACTACACCGGTGCGGCAGCGCTGCTCGATGACATGCCGAAGGCGCAGTGGCTGCTTGGTGATCGCGGCTACGACGCCGACTGGTTCAGGGATGCCCTCCAGGCCAAAGGCATCCAGCCCTGCATCCCAGGCCGCAGGTCGCGCAACGAACCGGTCCGGTACGACAAGCGCCGCTACCGGCGTCGCAGCCGCATCGAGATCATGTTCGGCCGCCTCAAGGACTGGCGCCGGGTCGCCACCCGCTACGACCGCTGCCCGACCGCCTTCTTCTCCGCAATCGCTCTCGCTGCCACCGTCATCTTCTGGCTGTGATCAACGAGTCCTGACCCTAATCAACGAGTCCTGACCCTAGGCCGCCAGCCCCTTTCCACTACCACGATTTTCATCGCCCTGAGGGTCAACGCCGGTCGGGTCGAAAAAGTACCGTTCCCAGATGTCTCGGTCAGTCTCGTGGCGTGCCTCTCGCATCGCTTCGCGAACAGCGTTCTGAAGGTCGGCGGCATCTATCATCGTACGCCCCGTCATCATGTCCCAAGTTGGGACGGATGAATCGCCGTAACCGTATCAAAATAGGAATCCTATAGTATTTTTAGAATCGACGTTCGGCTGCCCCATAAGCGGGCCAGCTGACCATCGACCGTTCGTAACGCCGCTTCGCAGTCCACCGTCCGAGCATTATAGCGGCGACGACCGTCCCTTCTCGAAAACAGGGTTATGAATCTGCCCGCCCAGACATGGCCGCTAATCACGCATCTAGCCGGTCAGATACGGCAAACGGCGCTATTGGTGACGGAGCCGCATCAGGATCATGTTCGGAAGCTTCAAGAACGGGCGCCGCGTCGCAACTCGCTACGACCGCTGCCCTCTCACCTTCTTTTCCGTCACCAGCCTCGCTGCCATCGACCTCTTCGGACTGTAACCAACGGGTAATGCTTCCAGAATGGTTCAGATGAGAGGCGGGGATGATGCCCCAGGTGATATATTTCGATCTTGCGAGATTTGTACGATCCGCTCGGCAGCTTCATTAGCTGCGTTCATAATGACCTTGCGCTCCAGTTCCGAGATTGTAAGGCGCACTTTATCGTCTAGGACGCTTAGAACGCCAACAGGCAATCGTCCGTAAGGCCGAACCAGCGATGCTGCGTAAAATTTGAAACGCGCATTTTCACCGTTGATCCAGGGATTTTCCGCAAAGCGTTCGTCGCTACTGAGGTCCGGTATGACAAACAGTTCGTTCCCGGCGGCGAGCGCATGCCCAGACAGGGAGTTCTTTCGACTGTATGCACCGACCGAGAACCTATGGGCTGCGATCACATACTGGGTATCACCGTACAAGATCGACAGCAGCGACGATGTTCCGCGCACTAGCCTGCAAGCGTCTTCGCAAATCGCATTAAGCTTCGCATCGTCTCGAGCCTGAACTGCACCTGTGTCGACGACGGCGCGTTCGCGTTCCGCTTCGTTCGGGCCGGTAGGTGGTGGCGAAAATATGTAAACACTCACGGATTCAGCCTTAACTTCTTAGCGTTAGCCTTAGCCGCACCTTTTCGCTTCTATAACCCTCGATTATTTTAGAACTGTCTCAGTTCAAGACGATTGGATCTACCTGTCCAGTCTATAACTTGCCGATTTATTGAAACCTGTTCGGTTTTCGCAGACACAAGCACGAGGACAGTCGATGGGGGTCGTCACTGTCAATGCTCCGGGAGTGGCGTCCGTCTTGGCGCCATCTTCACCTAGCGGCGGTCAATGGCCCAAGGTGCGCTGATCGCGGAGGGTGCCGGGAAAGAGGTCGTGCGCGCATTCCAATACCGGGCGTTGCAGGCGCAAGTGAGTAAGTCGCATCGAAGCGAACGCGGAAACGGTCGCCGATAACCTTGAAGAGGCCGCCGATAACGTCACGAGCGAAGCAGCCGAAGCCAATCTCGGGAACACTGCAGAAGCAGTGCGCGCGACCGGCAAGAACCAGGCAGAAGACATGCGCACCCACGATGCCGACACGAATTTGAAGAACGGCATCTAACACTGCCGACTTCGGACCAGCCAGGCCGATAGGTGCCACGCATGGGAAGTCGGTTTGGAAAGGCGCTCGCTTCGCTGCGAGTGCCTCTTTCCATCTGTATCAATAATTGTTGGTGCTAGGTCGCGTGGACAAAATCAGGTCATGTGTTGGGGCGCGGCGTAAAAGGCGGACGATCGCCCATCAAGATGCCGACCTTCGCGCTCAGGTGGACTGGCAACGCCTGGACCAGCCCAAACATTTCATCGTCAGGTAGCGCTTTGAAGATCAGTACGATCAGGCCATCACCGTCTTTTTCGCTCGCCATGGGAGGATAGCCACGCTCTTTAAGGTAAGCGACGGCAGCAGCCTCGTTCTCTGGCAGAACGCTGAACCTCGTCGGTGTTGGCTTCTCCATTTCGTTTGTTTGCCGCCTATTTGGCGTTCATGCAATTGACGCCGTCTCTCTCCGTTGATTCAAGGCTGTCTTTTGGAGGCAGGTTTGAGCCGGGGCGATCTCACCGAGGCGGAATGGCGCATCCTGAAAGACTTGCTGCCGATCGAGCGCAAGAACCGGAGTCGGGGCCGACCTCCCGAACAGAACCGTTCCATTATCAACGGCATACTCTGGCGGCTGCGATGTGGTGCGCCGTGGCGCGACGTGCCGCCGAAATACGGGAACTGGAACACCATCTATCGCCGGTTCCGTCGATGGAGCGAGGCTGGGGTCTGGGAGATCGTGGGGGTGACGCTGGCCGAGATCATGGCGGATACCGGCCACTACAGCATCGACAGCACCACGGTCCGCGCCCACGTCTCGGCAGCGGGCGGAAACGTATGGCTCGCCCCGTCGGCAAGCGGTTTGTTTCTGACGATCTGAGCAGTCTGCGAAAACGTATCCGGCCTTTCAGCATGGAGCCGTTGGCCAAGATGGAGATCCGCGCGTCCTGGTCCTCAT
>NZ_JAKRET010000021.1 GCF_022664395.1 Sphingomonas lacusdianchii
CTCACCGCCTCGATGATCGAGGGCGCCGACTACCTCGCAGCCCGCGCCGCCAAGAAGCGCGAGCAGCACAACCCGACCGGCCCGATCGTCGCCTTCTCGGGTGGCGCCAACTGGCACGACCACGAGAGCCTGTACGAGCGGCTCGACCAGATCCAGCGCCGCATCCCGAACATGGTGCTGGTGACCACCGCCCAGATGAAGGGCTGCGACGCCATCGCCGCTGCATGGGCCGCATCGCGCGACGTGAAGCTGGTGCTGTTCCGTCTGGACCGCCGCCTCGGCAACCGCGCCGGGTTCGTGCGCAACGAGCGGATCACCGCCCTCAACCCGGTCGAGGCGATCGTCTGCGAGGGCTCGGGCGTCCAGCTCGACTTCGCCCGCAAGCTGCGCAACGCCGGCGTCCCGCTCCACGTGTTCCGGGTCGCCGAGCAGCGTCCGGTCGCGACCGCGCGTCGGGCCTGACACCTCTCCCGCAGGGGGGCTCCGGGCAACCGGAGCCTCCTTGCCTTTTTCGTCGTGCCGGGGCGGCGCTCCGGGGCATCGAGCCCCATCGCGCCGCGTGGGACTGAGCTTCCGCTCTTCCCCGCATGACGGGCGCGCACCGCCTCGCTCGCATCGCGGTCGGCCCTGCGGCCGACCAGCTTGCTACGCCTCGCCGGTGCGCGCCCGCAACGCTCATCCCGCTGCCGCCAGGCACGGCTCGCTCGCATCGTGGCGACCCATGCGGGTCGCCTACTCGCTACGCCTCGCTCGTGCCGGCGACGCGGTCGATAGCGGCCCGCACGAGCTCGCTCGCATCGCGGTCATCCCCTGCGGGATGACCAGCTTGCTACGCCTCGCCCACGCGACCGGACTGCCGGGCATCGGCACGGCTCGCTCGCGTCGTGACGACCCCTTCGGGACGCCCACTCGCTACGCCTCGCACGTGCAGCGACGCGCTCGATAGCGGCCCGCATGGCCTCGCTCGCATCGCGGTCATCCCCTGCGGGATGACCGGCTTGCTACGCCTCGCCCATGCGGCCGGACTGCCGGGCATCGGCACGGCTCGCTCGCGTCGTGGCGACCCCTTCGGGTCGCCCACTCGCTACGCCTCGCACGTGCCGATCGACGCACTATGACTTCAGGTCGACCCCGGCCCTGACGGGCCGGCCGGAACGACTACGCGCTGCGTACCACCGCGAGAGGACAGGAGGATTGAGCGAGCGTGTCAGACAGGGAGTGCCCAGCATGTCCATCAGCTTCACCGCCTCGGTTTCCGCCCCAGCATTGGCTCCAGCAGTCGCGGTCAGCGTACGCCATCTCGCCGCCTTCCGGGCGTTCGCGCGCGAGCGCGGCGAACACTTCGGCGACGAGGGTGACGAGTTCCTCGCCTACAACTTCGAGGCCCGCGTCTGTCCTTGGTCCCTCGCCAGCATCTGCGCATTGTTCGACCACGATCCCGGCGTGATCGCGGTTATCGAAGAAGCTCAGTTTCGCGGGCTCAACATCCGATTCTGGCGCGTCGATGCCAAGGGCGACGTGATGATGGGCGTTGCTCGGTCCCTCGACGGGTCAACCTCGATGGACCTCTCCAACGCGAACGCTCACGCCCTGCTCGATGCGTTGGGCGTGGACCGCGACACGTGCGGCAAAATCCCGATTACCGATCTCCGCTCGATGGTGGCTGATCCAACCGTCCGGGAGCGTATCACGAGGGGCGGGCTCGGCCACTACGCCGACCAGCTCGAAAGACTCGCAACCCTCGACCGCACCGAGGACGAGGTACACGTCATTTGGGGATAATGCCTCCACCCCAAGATGACGGATCATGGGGAGCATCGGCTTACGCCGGTGCTCCCCTTTTCTCTGCTTGCTGGGTCACCAGTCGAGCAGCTCACCCGCACATTCTCGGATGCG
Organism: Sphingomonas lacusdianchii; assembly: GCF_022664395.1. GTDB lineage: Bacteria > Pseudomonadota > Alphaproteobacteria > Sphingomonadales > Sphingomonadaceae > Sphingomonas > Sphingomonas lacusdianchii. The sequence continues at coordinate 1,897 of NZ_JAKRET010000021.1, forward strand.
AGAAGGGGAGGGCCTTTCGGGCCGCTCCCCTTTTTTTGCTGGAAGGCCTTCAGGCCCGCGTCGCGCAGTCTGGGTAGTGCCTTCGATCAGGCGGTCAGACGCTTCTCGGCTTCTTCGATTCCGAGTGTCTTGAGGGCCTTCATGACGGCCTCGAACCGGGCACCATCGGCCTTCAGCAAGCCCGACTGTTCGACCAGCTTGAGACGCTCGGAGCGCTCCCGTTCGATGAGCTTCTTTCGACGGTCGGCAAGCCTCTGTTCCTCGGCTTCCAGCTGCTGACGTTCCTGCTCGATACTCAGTGCCATGGCTCGGTCGATCCTTGCGTTGATAACGCCTCCATCGACCACGATGCCAGCCCGGGGATGACCCGACAATAGGCTACAGCGCGGGACCAGATCGACCGGTCAAGACTGGACCTGGTCCGAGCTTCGCCCGACCATCGATTGAGGGAACGGACCCGGGCTTGCAGCCGGGTCCGTTTGGGGCGGGATCGCTCCGCCATCCTTTCGCCAGAGGTTCATTGACGGCCTGCGGCGCGGTGCTCTGCCGGTGACCCGACCTCGCTCAATGCTAACCCTACGAACAGGAGCCAGAACGACAGAGACAGTCCCTAGGATTTGCACACCGTATGCGGCGACCGCAGGTGTAAGTGCCTGATAACTTACGGTGTATCCGGGCGAATACGTGTATCCGGGTGAATACGTGCGGCCCAAAGTCGCCAAGCCGCTGTTTTCGCATCATTTTTCATGTATCCGCCCGGATACCGAATTGCGCTTGCGTCCCGCCTAGAAAACGCGGATTATGGCCGTGCGAAATCCCCACCAGCCCTCGCCATCGTCGAGGACTGGACATGATAGATCAGCAACGGATTCTCACCGTGCGCCTCAGCGGCGCCGACTGGGACCTGCTAGGGAAGCTCGCTGACCGACAAGGCTATACCCGGGCTCAGGCGGCTCGCTCCGCGATAGCCATGGGCATCCGGTTTGCCGACGCCGGACACACCTTCAATGTCACCCGCGCGGTGCTCCTCTTGGAGTACATGCAGGCAGCCATCGACGTGATTATCACCCGCGATCACGGCGACGTCGTGGGCGAGCTGCTCGAAGCTGCGAAGCAGCGTCTGGCGACCTACCATGCGTAAGGGCGACATCCGCTTCAGCGGCCAGGCCGCCACGATCCAGCACCACTCCGCGAGGGGTCGGATCACCCGCAACGCCGACAACTTCACACGCGGATCGCAGCTCCTTTCCCACCAGTATCAGATGACCTGGGCGGGCATCAAAATCCCGCTCTGGATCTGGGTTGGCGCAGCCGTCGTCATCTTCAATATCTTCATCTGGCTTGGCCTCGAGGAGCACGAGTTTCAACTCGATCTCATGCGGGTCTACTCGACTGTTTGGACGTGGGTCGGAGCCGATAAGTACCACCTCATCAACCTTACTCTCCCGAGCGGGAAGATGGTCCATATCCCGATGGGCTACGTTCCCTATCACCCGGCCGTCGACGCTGCGTGGACCAAGACATGGCGGATCATCTGGGCGACGCTGGTGATCTCCACGATCGTCGCCGCCCCGATCATCATGTGGTTCATCACCTTCGCGAACAAGCGCGGTAGCGACATCCTCAAGGAGCGCCACGAGCGCGGCGCCATGCTCGTCGAACGACCCATCCTGCTCCGCGAGATCAAGGCTCATAACCAGGACCAGTTCAGCCAGGAATGCCGTTCCGGCAACCCGCCGAGAAACGCGGCATCCGTATCCCAACTGAGCCTTCCGGACCGCGTCGAGTTGGGGATCCATACGCCCTACTCGATCGCCGGCATCCCCTATCCGTGGCGGCTTGAGCAGAGCCACACCATGATGATCGGCACCACCGGTACGGGTAAGACAACCCAGCTGCGATCGCTCGTTACCCAGCTTCGCAAGCGTCGCCATCGGGCCGTTATCTTCGACCTCACGGGCGCCTTCATGGAGGCCTTCTACAACCCGGAGACGGACGTCGTTCTGAACCCGATGGACAAGCGCTGTGCCCCTTGGACGCTGTTCGATGAGTGCCGGAACTATGCCGACTTCGTGTCAGCCGCAGCCGCGCTGATCCCATCCCACCCGGACGATAAGGAACCCTTCTGGCAGAACGCCGCGCGCATGCTCTTCATCGAGATGTGCATCAAGCTTCAGGAGATCGGCGAGACCAACAACGCGGCCATCGCTCACCACCTGATGCAGGCGGATTTGAAGTCGATCCATTCCAAGCTGGAGGACACCGTCGCTGGGCCGCTGACGACCGAGAAAGCGGCCCGAATGGCAGAGTCGATCCGGTCGGTTCTGAACGTCAACGGGCAGGCCCTGCGCTTCATGCCGGACCCGGTTCCGGGCGGTCCGCCCGCGTTCTCAATCCGCGACTGGATTTCGGCCAACCACCGTGATGGGTCGATCATGTTCATCACCGGCAGCTACAACGACCTGGAGCTGACGCGCGGCCTGTTCACGCTCTGGATGGACCTCGGGGTCAACAACCTCATGCGCCTGCCAAAGACCCGCGACCTGCGGACCTGGTATCTGTTCGACGAGGTTCATGCACTGCACGCCTTGCCGGCGATCGAGCATGGCCTGCAGAGCGCGCGAAACTATGGCGGTGCCTTCGTCCTCGGCATCCACTCATTTGACAAGCTGGTGTCGACCTACGGCCTTCAGAACGCGACGGCGCTTACCGGCCTTGCCCGTACCAAGCTGATCCTCGCCACGGCCGACCGGACCACCGCCGAGAAATGCTCGGAGTTCATCGGTAGCCGCGAGGTTCGGCAAATGGATGAGGCCTATAGCTACGGCTACAACAACACCCGGGATGCCTCGACGCTGACACCTCGCAAGGCGATCGAACCCCTGGTCATCCCCGATGACATCAACAACCTTCCGTCGCTTCACGGCTTCGTGAAGTTCCCCGACGGTTTCCCGGCGACCCGGGTCGAGCTCAAGTGGAAGAGCTACCCGGAAGTGGCGGTTGGTTTTGAGCCTCGACCGGAGTTCAAGGCCACGGAATATGTTTCGCCGGAGGACCGGCGTCGCAGAGCCAAACGCGCGGAAGAGGGTGGCGAGGGAGGCACCGAGCATGTGCCCAACCGACCGGTTAATGGCGCGGAGCCGGTGCTTGAGAAGCCTGAGCCACAGCGAGGGAAGAGCGAGGCGGAGCAGGCCGCTTCGGCTATCGAGATCAACCAGGGTCAGCCGGTAGTCCTCCAGACGTCGACCGCCCCCGGCGCGTCTGCCGATCAGCCTGTGGTCGCGGACGGAAAGCCCGGCGCGACGCCCTCACAATCGAACAATGCGACGGCAACGGCACCTGTCGGAATGGGCAGAGTGGACGCGACTATGGGCGGCATGGGGACGTCGACGCTGGGGGCCCGCAGCGGTCCGGACATGGGCGACCAGTCCCGCTCTGAGAGCGCCAGCAAGAGCGTCGCCCGAGCGGGGGACAGCCACAACCAGGATCGTCAGGAAGACCAGGTCATCCGCGAGCTGCGCGACGGTATCGCGGTGGATCCACGCGCTGAGCATCATCACGGACATGGTCACGATCACGACCACGGCATCGATGATGGCTACGGCATGGGGGACTGATCCGTGCTGTCCGTCGCCTCGATCAAATCCGCGTCCGGCGCGGCGAATTACTTCGCCAAGGACGATTATTACACCGCCGAGCATTCGTCGGAGGCGACCGCCTGGGAAGGAGTCGGCGCCGCCGAGATCGGACTGAAAGGCGAGGTGACCAAGGAGGCTTTCGAGAAAATCCTCAACGGTGAGATGCCGAGCGGCGAGAAGGTCGGTCAGGTTCAGAACCGGCAGTCGGGTGTCGACCTGACCTTCTCCATGCCGAAATCGGCCAGCATCCTCGCCTATGTCGCCGGGGACGAGCGGGTGCTCGCGGCGCACATGACCGCGGTCAAGAACACCATGGCCTGGGTCGAGCAGAAGTTCGCCGAAGGCCGCACCTACGAGCGGACCAAGTCCGGCGAGCCCGTGCGGACCGGCAACCTGGTCTACGCGATGTTCCAGCACGACACGAGCCGTGCGCTCGATCCGCAAGGGCACATCCACGTCCTCGTCGCCAACATGACCAAGATGGCGAACGGAGCATGGCAGGCGCTTCACAACGGTCAGCTCTGGAAGAACAACACCACGATCGGCGCCGCCTACCATGCCCAGTTCCGGGCCGAGCTGGCGAAGATCGGCTACGAGACATCCGTCACCGGCAAGCATGGTCAATTCGAGATCAATGGCGTGTCGCGGGAGGCGATCGACACCTTCAGTCAGCGCCGGCAAGAGATCCTCTCGCGTGCCGAGAAGCTGGAGATCACCTCCCCGGAAGGGCTTCGTAGCGTCACCAAGAACTCGCGCGATGCGAAGCTGAATGTCGAGGATCGCGGCGCCCTCCGGGCGGAGTGGCGCGAGCGCGCAAAAGCGATCGGCTTCGACGGCAAGGCACTGGTCGCCGCTGCCGAGGCTCGCGCGGGCGGCGCGAGGGAGGAGACACGACCTCAGACGCTCGAGCGCGCACGCGAGACTATCGCCGGCATCGCGAGTGCGCTTGGTGACATGTTCGCCCCCAAGGATCCGCTGATCAGCAGCGGGCTCGAGCGGCTTCGGATCTCGGCCGTCGAGATGCGTGCGCAGCATGCCGTCGCGTCCGCGATCCGGATCCACGCTCAGCGCGAAGCAGCGTTTTCGATCCCAGACGTTACCCAGACAGCGCTCAACCTCGGCTTGAAGGGCGTCACTGCCTCCCAGATCGACACGCGAGTCTCGCAGCTCATTCGCGACGAGAAGCTGATCCCGGGCAAGAACGATCGAATCGACGGCGTCGTCACCCACGTCACCACGCCCCAGGCCCTTGCTACCGAGCGCGGCATCCTCGCCGACGTAGAGCGAGGCAAGAATACCCTTACGCCGATCGTCTCGGCCGACACGGTGCTCGACCGGATCAATGCGGCATCGGGCGACATGAAGCTCAACGCGGGCCAGATGGCGGCCGCCACCATGATCCTGACAACCGGTGACAGCATCGTCGCTGTCCAGGGCGTGTCGGGCGCCGGCAAGTCGACCATGTTGTCAGCCGTCGCCCGGGTGGCCGAGCAGGAGGGACGCAAGGTCATCGGCCTCGCGGTGATGAAGGTAACGGCCGACCGGCTGGGGCAGGAGACCGGCATCGAAAGTCGCACGGTATCGTCCTTCATCAACACCTACGCGCGCGCAGGACTGGCGGCGCAGGGAGCAGGAAGCGACCCTGCCCGTGGACCACTCGCCGGTGCCCTGCTGTTCCTCGACGAGGCGTCGATGATCGGCAACGATCAGATGAAGCACCTGACCGGGATCGTGAACAGCCTTGGCGGGCAACTCGCCGAGATCGGCGACAGACAGCAGATTGCAGCAGTCGACGCGGGCAAGGCTTTCTCGGTCATCCAAGAGGGCGGCGTGACGATGGCCCGCATGGACGAGAATTTGCGCCAACGCACCGAGCAGCTGCGAACCGTCGCCGCTCTCTCCAACCGCGGCGCGGTTCGGGAGGCGATGGCGGTGCTTGGCGACAAGGTGATCGCGAACCCCGAGGTCGCAAAAGCGGCGTCCGAATACTGGCTGAAGCTCTCTCCCGAGCAGCGGGAGATCACGGCGATGTTCTCATCCGGCCGGGTCGCCCGTGCCGAGATCAATATCCGCATTCAGGAGGGCCTTGCGGCCGAGGGAACGCTGAAGGGCGAGGGTGTCGCCGTCGGCGTCCTCGACAAGGTCAACATCGCACGCGAGCAACTGCGCTACGCTCAGTTCTACGAGAAGGGCCAGGTCCTCGACCTGCACCGTGCCGTTCGCGAGCTCCGCCTCCCAGCCGGCACGTTCGACGTGCTGGGGGTCGACGCCAAGGGCCGCGTCCAGGTCCAGATCGGCAGCAAGGTTCACACCTTCGACCCGCAGCGGCTCTCCCCGCTCGACCAGACCGACCCGATCCAGCTCGCCAAGCGCGAGGAGATCAAGCTCTATGAGGGTGACAAGATCCGCTGGACCAAAAACGACAAGGAGCGGGGGCTCAACAACAACGAGATCGCCAAGGTCCTCTCGGCCGACAAGGACGGGATCAAGGTCGAAGGCCTCGACGGCAAGATCCACGAATTGAAGACCGGCGACCCGATGATGGAGCGGATCAGTCTCGCCTACGCGCTGAATGCTCACGCCGCGCAGGGCATCTCGATCCCGAACGAAGTCGGCGTGATGAGCCACAAGGAAAGTAATCTTTCCAACCAGCGGCTCTTCAACGTGCTCGTCACCCGCGCGCGGGACGACATGATCCTGTTCACGGACAACAAGGAAAAGCTGACCGACGCGATCGAGCGGAACGAGGGCAACAAGACCTCCTCGCTGGAAACCACCGGCGAGCTGCAGGTCGATCCAGGGCGTCAAAGCACGAGCGGGCCTCCCCCGAAAGGCGGCACAGACGTGCCCTTCAACCCGGTGCTCCCGCCCGACCTCGATCGAGGACCGGAGAAGCTGGGCGGCACCGCCCCCGACAAAGCTGGCGAGAACGGCCCCGCAAAGCCGGACCTCCGCAACAACCCGTCGCTCGACCTCACCAGCATCCGCGTGAACGTCGAGCCCAAGGGGCCCGAACTTCCCTTCCCCGAAAAGGACATCGGACTGGAGCTATGACCATGCACGCCACGCCGACCTGGGAGCAGGTCATCACCGCCAAGCACTGGCATCCCTGCGACCTCGGGACGCACACCATCGCGCAATGCCGAACCGACATGCGCCACCAGCACGCGATGGCGTGGGGCGCAGACGTGCTGTCATTCTGCGCGGTGTACGCGGTCCTGTTCTCGGTTGTCCGGCCGATCGAGCGGGCGCTCGCCCGTAAGCAAGCGGCGCCGACACGGGCGATCCCAGCATGAGCCTCGGCGATCGCCCTTACATGCGAGCGACCGATGGCCGACAGCGCACCACGCGTCTTGACCGTCCTCCAACAGACGCAATCGAGATGGATACGGCCCCCCCGTGGCGCGCTGATAGCGGCCCGCTGGAACGGCGCCAGGGCCTTGCGGGGCGTCCGGTGCCCCGAAGGTCGCCGCGCCGTCTCCTGGGGCTCCTGGCAGCTTCGACGGGCCTTCTCACGCTCGGGTGGGCAGTCGCCTGCGGCATCGTCAGCGCCAGTCTCCAGACCGAGGGTGGCACATTCGTCCCGTCAGCAGCGGAGCGTTCACATGAGAATTGAGTATCCTTTCCGGTTCCGGCGTGCGCCGGAGCCCGCGCGGCCGACTCTGACCATCGTCGGGGAAGCAGACTTCGACAGCGTCCTTCTGGGTGACCTGATCGACGGTGTCCGCCAAGGTGGTGGCAACCGCCTGGTCATCATCGACACCGACAATGGACTGATCGCGGCTCACGCCGATACCGAACGCGACCAGCTGATCGATCCTGCGCGTGGTAACTGGGACTTCTTCGCAGACCATCCGAGCGAGTACGCTCTATCGAGCGCCGTAGAGAGCTTCGTGCCGACCACGGACCAGCGGCATGCTGCGTGGTTCTATGCCGCCCGCTTCGTGCTTCTCTGGCAAATCCAGGCGCTGGCCGATCAGCCCGGCGCTTCACTTGCTCAGCTCCGGGAAGCGGTAAGGGGCCTCACGGCCGAACAGATTGCCGTTCAGGCCGGCTACGATCCCCACGAGGAGCAAGCGCGACGTTGGGCAGAAACCGTGCGCGCGACGGTTCTCAACGGAATTGACCGGGTTCGCCCTCGTGATCCGCGCATGCCACTCGTGTCGGTAGGCCGCTGGTTCCAGGGGCCGCCGTCGTCGATCCTCTTCGTGCGTGCGGGCGAGCCCCTCGATCAGGCTTCCCGTGAGGCTCACGCCGCCATCGCGGCAGTATGCGACCATGCCATGCTGGCGCGGGTCGACGTGGTGAGGGCCCTGGGCCGACATCACGTTGACCAAGCCCGCGTTGCATAAAGCTGGGGGGCGGCAATGGGCTTGGATGATCGCGACTACATGCGCGACCGATACCGACAGCGCCAGGGCGCCGGGAATGGCGGAGTACGCTGGAACGACAAAAAGGTACGGGTCGAGCATGATCCGCCAGGATACAAGAAAGCGGTCCCAAAGCCTGAGGTGCCGCTGGGCAGCGCCAGCTGGATCGGCAAGGATCGCTTCGCAGGAGGATCAGGAGGCGGTTGGTTTGAGGCGAAGAACCGCGGGCACGATTACCAGCGCGGGCGGTATCGTCGCCGCCCCGTAAAATCTCGGCAGTGGGTACGCTCCTTGCGGTTGGCGATCCCGGTCCTGTGCCTTCTGACATACGCCATTCCGATGTTCGGCGATGCCAAGAGGGGCGGCTGGTTGCCCGATTTCCGGTCAAGCATTCCCTTCCCGGAGTCGGGCAGCGTCGAAGTTGCCAAGAATCTCTCGATGAAGCGGGTGACGAGCCACCTAACGGTACAGACGAGCGACGCCAATGCTGTGGTGCAGCTCTTCGACCCGGACACAGACGACCACGTCCTCTCTGTTTACGTTGCCGGTAATGATCGGGTCGAGGTGCCTGCTCCTCGCGGCACGTATCGAATGCGCATCGTAGAAGGTCGAAAGTGGCACGGGCCGAAAGAGTTTTTCGGACCGAACACGCAGTTCGAGACGGTCATAAAGCTTCTGACCTTCCCGAAATACGGCGGGCACGGGATCGACCTTCGCCGGCGTCCAGACGGTAACCTCCATACCCGTCCCATGATCACCAACCCGGAGCCCTTGCAATGAATGGTCTCGTGCCCGTGCTCCTGATCGGAGCCGTTCTCCTGTTCATCGTGCTTGGGCTTGTGAACATGAAGCCAGGCAGGGCGGCCAAGTTCCCGGTCGAGCCTAAGCCTCTCATGACCGCGACCGAGCGCCAGGTCATCGCCATGCTGGAAGAGGCACTGCCCGCTGCGCGGGTTCACGCGAAGATAGCACTGGGCGCGATCATCAAGACGCGCGCGGGGCTTTCCCAGCGCGAGCGCATGTCCGTCCGCGGCCGATTTTCGCAGAAGATCGTCGACTTTGTCCTCGAGGACAGAGCATCCGGTCAGATTCTCGCCCTGGTTGAGCAAGGCAATCGCAGTTCGGACGCCGGCGAGCGCGCCAAGCGGGACGCGATCACCGGCTCGGCCGGTTACAAGACCATCCGCCTGCCCGACACGCGCAGGCCATCGGCCGCCGGCGTCCGCGACGTCGTGCTGGCCGCCCTCTCCGACCACGCAGGAACCGACAACACCAGCGCCCCTCAGACGCGTGGGGATGGGGCAAAGCAGCGCGAGGTGACCGCATGACTTGGCAGTTCGATGAGATGGGCGAGTTCGGCTCGGAGGCCGACGCCGATCGCTGGGCTAAGCGTAACAACCTAGCCCCACAAGACGTCCGTATCACCCGCAAAGGTGACGGCGTGGAGCTCGAGGTCCGACGTTCGGCCCTCGGGGACAGTGGCAGCCGCCACAATGACCGTCGCGACGGCCGTCGCAACGGTTTCTTCTAAGCAGGGAAGGATACACGACCATGATGCTACGACGTTTCGCCGCGCTGGGGGCTGTCGCCCTTGCAATCGGCATGCCCGCAGTGGCCAGCGCCGCTCCCGCCAGCCCGGTTCTTCTCGCCATGGCAAGCTTCGCTGGCGAGACGGGTGGCCCCGACGCTGCCAACCAAGCCAGCCTGAAGAAAGCGCATTACAAAGCGCATGCGGCTGCGCATGCGAAGGGCGATTGCAAGGATTGTCCTGACTGCGCCGATTGCGCCGACTGCGACAAGGCCAAACCGGTCGTCACTGCGGCCGAGAAAGCGGCCGGAATCTGCGATCCGACGAAGCACGGCATCGCGAAAAAGGCGGGCAAGGCTGGTGCTTAATCGCGCCGCCATTCTCGTTGTGACGGCCGCGCTCGCGGCCGTCACCCCTTCCACTGTCGCAGCTCAGAAGCTCGGCCAGGGCGGCACCGGCGTCGACGAGGCGACCGACCTGCCGCATTGCAGCGCTCCCTTGGGGGTTGCCGCACTGGTCGAGCAGAAAGCGGCCAGCGCGACTGACAACCTTTCACCCCAGCTTCAGGCGCTGATGCGCATGGCGGAGATGCAGAACGGCGGCAGCACGGCCAAGGTCGATCCGCTGCCGCTGGTCAAGCTGATGGCGGCACGCTCAGGCTGCTTTTCTGTTGCGGACAGAGGGGCTGCCTTCGACGCCTTGGAGCGCGAGCGCGCACTCGCCGGCGGGACAGCGCGCCCGGTCACGAAGGCGGACTACTTGCTGCAGGTCCAGGTCGTATATTCCGACGCCAAGTCCCGCGAATCTGGTGGCGGTGTAGGAGGCGTCTTCGGAGGCGCCGTCGGGCTCAAGTCCAAGACGCTCGAATCTCAGGTGCTCCTCACGCTGGTAAGCGTCGACACGGGCATTCAGGAGGCGGTCGCCAGCGGCTCGGCCCGGAAGAAGGACCTCGGCGTGGTCGGAGGCGGTCTGCTTCTGGGCCTCGGCGTTGGCGCGCTCGGGGGCACCTACGGATCCACGGACATCGGCAAGATCACCTCGCTTGCGATGCTCGACGCGTACCGCAAGCTGATCGCCGATGCGCAGCCAAGGCTACAGGCTCGGTTGAAGACACCGCCGCAGGCGTCTCCTGTTCCCGGCGGTGTGGCGACGGCGCCAGCCGCGTCGATCGTCTCTGCAGCTCCCGGCAAATAGGGATGGCTCGGCCGTGAATATGATGGATCGCTTCGGGCTCACCCGGTGCCCATACTGCTCCAACGGCATGTTGCCCTGGACGCCCGGGAAGCGGGTGCATCACTGCGAGCGGTGCCAACGGCCGCTCGCGATCTACCGCAGCCTCCTACGCGGACGTCGGTTCCGCATCATCCCACTCTACGCCGCGGTCCACGCGACCGCGGCCGTTCTTGCGCTTCTTGCAATGGCAGTCGTTCTCGCAGCCGGCGACAGTCCACGCCACATCATTGCCGCGATCGCGTTTCCGCTGGCTCTCTTTGGTGCGAGCGACGTTGCCGATGGGTATCTATCGGTTCGAACGGGGGTTAATCGCACCTTTGGCCGGGTTCGCTTGGGGCGAGGCGCACGGGCGCTAGGAATTGCGACGATCCTCTTTGGCCTGGCAGGCTGCTTCGTGGCGGCGATCGGGATAGTTGCTTACACCGCCTGACCTAACGACAAGGGTCAGCGTCGGACCCCGCAGAGCTCCGTCACGTCGACCAGCGACGCATGACGCACCTTGTCGCTCCCTTTCAAATGGCGAACGCGAACCCGCATGAGCGGCTCGATCCAGCGCGCCTTTTTTGAACGCGGCATGCCCGCCAGTGGCCGATCGCGGGTGAGCTGCTCGGCCGCGGCATAGAACACCTCCCGCGTATCGCTCGGAAGCGTCACAGCGGCGCCGCCAGCATATTCCAGCCCGTCGGCCGTATCTCGCGCCAGGAGGGCGGAAACCGGCTCTCCAGGCGTCGCCTCGGTGCCGACCACGACGAACTCCTCCTCCGTCCACGCCTTGATCTTGAGCCAACTCTTGCTTCGGCCGCTCTGGTAGCGAGATCCGCGCTTCTTTGAGACGATCCCCTCCAATCCCATCCCGTCAACCGCGTCGAAGAATGCTCGACCTCCGCCGCGCACGTCGGCGCTGAAATGGATCGGGCTCGAGGGGTCGAAGCCTCCAATCAACTCCTCGAGGCGATCACGTCGCTGCTCGACGGCCAGCGGCCTTAGGTTCGTGCCGTCGAGGTGCAGAATGTCGAACGCGATGAAAATCAGACGCTCGGGGGCCCGGCCGATCGCAGACCGGAGAGCGTCGAAGTCACTACGACCGGACTCATCCTGGACGATCACCTCGCCATCGATGATCGCCCGTCGGCAGGAGAGGGCGTCGGCAGCGGCGACCAGGGGCGTGTAGCGCTCTGACCAATCATGGCCGTTACGCGTGAAGGCGCGGATCTCCGGCCCATCGATCACCAGCTGGGTTCGGTAGCCGTCATACTTGATCTCATGGATCCAATCGTCGCCGTCCGGCGCGACCTCGACCAGCGTCGGAAGCATTGGCTCGACAAAACCAAGGGGAGGGCCGCTGCGAGCTTCCGGCGGCAACGGGTCATGGCCGGGCTCATCATGGTGGAGCACATCGCCGAGATTGCGGCAATCGATCGCCTGGCCGCACTCGGGGCAGGAGATGAAGTGCATCGCTTCCGGCACGTCCGGCGCGACGACGGGCAAGGCGTTCAGCTCTTCCCGGATAGAAGGCGCTCGACTTCGCTTCACCCACGAGAATCGTTTGCTGCGCGGAGTCGTTCCGAACCTGGGAGCAGACGCTCAGCGCCTGATGATAGGAACCGGCGTAACGGTAGCATGGCCCCTGCGCCGACATGCCGTACAGCGTAGGCGCGTCACTGCACGAGTAAGAGTGTCATCGGCGCCGAAGCGGAGCAGAATATTTTCTGCCGGCACGTTGATAGTGCGCCCGCAGGCGCAGACGATCCGCATATCGGAGCGGTCGGCTGCCCATTCGCTGAGCGTGTCATAGGAGAGAGGCTTTCTTGCAGTCACTAGGTCACCCCGCGGCTCATCTTGGGGTCACCTCCTCGTACTTACCGGCTCGCCGAAGCTGACGAATGATGCCATTGAACGCTGCCGTAACGCCTTGAGCCCTACCGATCTCGTTCTCCTGGGCGGCAGCATCCCAAAACAGCTCAAGCGGCCATCGCTCGGGACAGTGGGGGAGCAGGCACCGCAGAGCTAGGCGTACCTCAACGCAGTCCAGCTTCGCCTCGGACGCCCGGGCAACGCCAGACCGAAGGATATGCACCGAGAGCGCGATCACGACGCGCTGATGCCGGGGCAGGGGGCTCATGGTCAGTGGAAGTCATGCGACTTGAACCGCACGACGTCCTCGGGGTCTCGGCCCTCGGCATGGGGTGGCCAGTAGCAATTACGCGGCTCAGGACTCCATGCCTTGTCCCTCTGGTCGGGCGCACCCGGATGCTGCCCTGCGTCGCCCCGGCCTGTCCGATGCGGGAACGACATGTCACCGACGCGGTGGAGCAGGTCGCCGTGGTCGACGATGCGGTCGCAGATGACGTGGATGACCTCGCCTTCCTTCTGCACCCGCCCCTTCAGACCGACCATGGACGCCGACATCACGGTGCGTCGCTGCGCCTCGAAACGGTCGGGCCAAAGGATGCCGTTAGCAATTCCCGTCTCATCCTCGATAGTTATGAACAGCACACCCTTCGCTGATCCGGGCTTCTGGCGGACCAGGATGATGCCGGCGACCTCGACGTGGCGGCCATCGCGGACGCTGGCGAGATCCGCGCAGCGGGTGACACCTCGGCGTGTCAGCTCGTCGCGCACGAACGACAGCGGATGCGCGCGGAGCGACAGCTGCAGGTTGCGGTAATCCTCAATGACCTCGCGGCCGTCGGTAAGCGAGCGCAGCTGCACCTCGGGCTCGATCCCCTCCGCGCTCAGCGTTTCGGCTGCGCGATCGGCCGCGGCGAACAGCGGCAGCGGCGCCTCGCCGAGCCCCCTCACCTTCCAGAGACCCTGCCGGCGATCGGCGCCGAAGCTGTGGAAGGCGTCGCCGTCTGCAAGCTTCTCGATCGCGGCGCGCTGCGCGCCAGAGCGGCGCCACACATCCTCGACGCTCTCGTAGGCGGTGGTGCTGCGCGCGGCGACGATCTTGGCGCCGTCCGCGTTCGACAGCCCGCGGATTTGCCTCAGGCCGAGCCGCACCGCCAGGTAGCGTCCGCCCGTCGGCTCGAGCGTGCAGTCCCAGCGGCTGGCGTTGACGCAGGGCGGCCGCACCTCGACGCCATGCTCGCGGGCGTCGCGAACGATCTGCGCTGGCGCGTAGAAACCCATCGGCTGCGCGTTCATCAGCGCCGCGCAGAAAATATCGGGGTGGTGATGCTTCATCCAACTGCTCGCGTAGGAGATCTTGGCGAAGCTGGCGGCGTGGCTCTCGGGAAAGCCGTAGGAGCCGAAGCCCTCGAGCTGGCGGAAGGTGCGCTCAGCGAACTCGCGCGGGTAGCCGCGCGCGACCATGCCCTCGATCAGCTTCTCGCTGAAGTGGCTGACCCCGCCCGTGAACTTGAATGTCGCCATGGCGCGGCGCAGCTGGTCCGCCTCGGCCGGCGTGAAACCTGCGCCGACGATCGCGACCTTCATCGCCTGCTCCTGGAACAACGGCACGCCCAGCGTCTTCTCGAGCACCGCACGAAGCTCGGGTCGCGGATATTCGGGCCGCTCTAATCCCTCGCGCCGGCGCAGATACGGGTGGACCATGTCGCCCTGGATCGGGCCCGGCCGCACGATCGCGACCTGGATGACCAGGTCGTAAAAGCGCCGCGGCTTCATGCGCGGCAGCATGCTCATCTGCGCGCGGCTCTCGATCTGAAAGGTGCCAAGCGTGTCGGCCTTCTGGATCATGGCATAGACTTCGGGATCGTCATCCTGTAAGTCCGCCAAGCCGACACTAACACCCTTGGCTTGCTCAAGTAGATTGAAGGCCCGGTTCATGCAGCCGAGCATTCCCAATCCCAGAACGTCGACCTTCATGAACTTCAATGAGTCTATGTCATCCTTGTCCCACTCGATGATTTGCCTGTCCTCCATTGCGGCGGGCTCGATCGGGACTAGATCATCAAGCCGGTCATGGGTCAGCACGAAGCCGCCGGGGTGCTGAGACATGTGGCGCGGCACGCCGATCAGCTTGCGCGCTAGGTCCAGCGTCAGGCGCAGCCGCCGATCGGCAATGTCTAGGTTCAGCTCCTCGACCTGCTTCTCGCCGACGCCCTCGGCCGACCAGCCCCACACCAGCCCTGCCAGCGAGGATGTCAGGTCCTCCGGGAGCCCGAGCGCCTTGCCGACGTCGCGCACGGCGCCGCGCGCGCGGTAGCGGGTTACGACCGCGGTCAGCGCGGCGCGGTCCCGACCGTAGGTCTCGTAGATCCACTGGATGATCTCCTCACGGCGTTCATGCTCGAAGTCGACGTCGATGTCGGGCGGCTCGCGGCGCTCGCCTGAGACGAAGCGCTCGAAGAGCAGCTCGTGCTTGATCGGGTCGATCGAGGTCACGCCGAGAACGAAGCAGACGCAGCTGTTCGCGGCCGACCCGCGTCCCTGGCAAAGGATCCCGCGCCGGCGCGCCTCGCGCACGATCGCGTAGACGGTGAGGAAGTAGGGCGCGTAGCCGAGCTCGCCGATCAGCCGCATCTCATGCGCGATTTGCGTGGTGTAGGCCTCCGGCACATTGCCGTCGAACATCCGCCCGACCGCCTCGGTCGCCAGCTTCTGCAACGCCTCCTGGGCTGTCAGGCCCTCGATCAGCCGCTCGTGCGGGTACTGATAGGCCAGCTCGCCGAGGTCGAAGGTGCAGAGCTTGGCGATGTCGACGCTTGCCTGCAGCGCGTCGGGGTAGGCGCGAAAGCGACGCACCATCTCGTCGGGCGATTTCAGCGCGCGATCGGCGTTCACCTCGCGGCGGTAGCCGAGCTCGTCGACGGTGCATTTCTCGCGCACCGCGGTGACGACGTCCTGCAGCAGCCGCGCCTCGGGCGCATGGTAGAGCACGTCACCGGTGACGACAGCCCTCACGCCGGCGCCGCCCGCCTGCCGCGCGAGCGCATCGATGCGCACCGCGTCGCCCGGTCGGCGCCGCTGGTAGAGAGCCATGTAGCCACGGCGCCCGTAGACCGACTTGAGGTCCTTCAATGCCGCCAGATTCTCCTCGTCCGCCTCATCCGGCAGCAGGATGGCGATGACGCCCTCGGACCATGGCTCGAGGTCGTGCCAGTGGAGCAGGCAGCCGCCCTTTCCCGCCCGCTTCTTGCCGACGGTGAGCAGCCGCGTGATCCGCGACCAGGCTGGCCGATCGGTCGGATAGAGCAGGAGGCGCCGGCCGCACGACAGATCCACCCGCGTGCCCGCGATCGAGCGCACGCCGGTGGTCTTCTGCGCCTCCCATGCGCGCACGACACCCCCGACCGTACCGATGTCACTGACGCCGATCGCGGGGTAGCCGAGCAGGGCCGCGGCCGCGAACAGCTCCTCAGGCGACGACGCACCGCGCAGCAGCGAGAAGTGGGTGAGCACCTGCAGCTCGACATAGTGGGTCATCCAAAGACCCCGTGCATCCACCAGCTGAGGTCACCGGTGTCGTCCTCGAAGCCGTCGCCGCGGCGAAACACCCAGTAGCGTCCCCCCTCTTCGTCCTCGACGCGGTAATAGTCGCGTACCGCCCACACCTCCGCCTCGCGGCGCCACCACTCGCCATGGACGCGCTCCGGGCCGTCGCCGGCGACGATCTTGTAGGTCTTGCCGCGCCACTCGAAGCGACGTGGTGGCTGGTCGGGCATCAGCGCCATGACGCGCGCGAGCGGCTCCGGCCGTGCAAACAGCCGGATCGGCCGCGGCCACTTTGGCCAGGGTCCAGGCGTTTCGTTCGGGTCGGAGCGGGCGACGGCTCGCTCCGGCACATGGCTTTCGACTGGCGCCACGCGGAAGACAGCGCGTGGGCCGATCCTGCCGGCGATCAAGTCGACGAGGCGCGCCGGATCGCGCGCCAGCGTCTCGCCGGCGAGCACGGCGCCAAGGTCCACCGCATCAAGCGGCTCGGTGTGGGGCGCGACGAGCCAGAACTGCTCAAGCCCCATGCCCGGATCGATCCGCTCGATCTTGAGCTTCAGCAGCCTGAGCAGGTGCGGCACCTCGCGCGTTGGCCGAGACGTGCCGACAGCGACGACCTGCTCGGTGCCGTCGACGCGCAGGCCGGTAAGCCGCAGCGCGCGCGCGCCGAGCCCGCGCTCCTGCAGCACGCCGGCGAGATCGCGTAGCAGGTCGCCCATGACCTGCTCGATTGCCTCGGCCGTGCCGATCGGCTCGAGCAACCGGCGCTCGACGAGCGGCACCTCGGCGTCCTCGCGCGGTGTGATCGGCTCCGCGACAGCGCCAAGCGCCTGGTCGAGCCGGGTGATCGCCGGAAGACCGAGCCGGCGCGCCAGCGGCCCGCGCGCGACCGGCAGCAGATCCGCAATCGTCTCGAAGCCGAAGCGGCGAGCGGCGCCGAGCGCATTGGGCGCGAGCCGCAGCGCCACGATCGGGAGCGGTGCGAGCGCGCTTGCGGTCGTACCCGGCTCAGCGCGGATCAGGTCACCGCGGCCGTAACGTGCGAGCGCGTGCGCGGCGCCCGGCGTGTCCGCGACCGCCACCCGCGCCGTGAAGCCCGCGCGACGGCAGAAGGCCAACAGACGCCGGCAGAAGCGCTCTTCGCCGCCATGGAGGTGCTCGCAGCCTGCGAGATCGATCCAGAGACCATCGCTGGGGCTGACCGCGGCGATCGGCGACCAGCGGCGTACCGCCAGCAATGCCAGCTTGTCGAGCAGCGCGGCATCGGCCTCCGGCTCGGCCGGGCAAAAGTCGAGATCGGAGACGAGCGCGCGTGCGTGGGTCGCGGCCATCCCGGGATGCACACCGAGCGCGCGCGCACCGTCACACGCGGCAACCACCTCCTCGCGCCGACCGACCTTGCCGATCAGCGCAAGCGGCGCGTGCTCGACAGGCTTGGCAGCAGGTATGCTGACGCGGGGTGCCGGCGTCGTCGCCTTGTAGGGGTGGCTGGCAGCTTCCGAGCGTCGGCCGAGCTCGCGCATGGGCGGCTGCGCGTGCGTCGGCAACGTCGCAATCTGCGCCTCGACGTCTGCGCGGGTCTGCATCCCCTCACGCGCCCATCGCGCGCCCGGACGCCAGCCGCCGCCACGTGGGACAGAACAGGCACCTGGATCGTCGTCGACGGGTAGCTGGAGCGTCGGCCGATCAGGCAGCCGCGTGGCGAACCGTTCCAGCCGTCTCAGCCGCTCGATGGCCAAGTGCGGCAGGAACAGCGAGACGACCCGTCTCATCGCTGCCCTCCACTATCAAGGAGAATGTTTCGCCGCCTCGCTGG
Source organism: Sphingomonas lacusdianchii (assembly GCF_022664395.1). Classification (GTDB taxonomy): domain Bacteria; phylum Pseudomonadota; class Alphaproteobacteria; order Sphingomonadales; family Sphingomonadaceae; genus Sphingomonas; species Sphingomonas lacusdianchii. The sequence continues at coordinate 19,879 of NZ_JAKRET010000021.1, forward strand.
CGAGCAAGCTCCACCGTCCAACGCGACCGCCCTACGCCGGCAACGCTAAGCCGCTCCGAGGGAGCGGCACCTATCCGCCAACGCGTCCAAGCGGCCGACGGATCGCTAAGGGGATCCTGGTCCCGCGACTTGCGGCGCCGGAGCAAAAGAATCGGCATGTCCGCTTCAGCCGCGACCAGCTGCAAACGCCGGGTCGCCACCATCGACACTTTGCTTGCCTCCGCAACGATGGCGGAAGGCGTGCCGTCGCGTGCGGCATCCTCGACCACGGCGAGCAGCGCGGCATCATCCTGCGGCTGAGCATAGATGACACTGTCGGCCGAGAGCCCCGCTTGGGCCAGCCCAGGGGCGTACAGATCGGTTCGACAGCTGGCCCAAAGGACAGGCCCGGCAGTCGCCTTGGCCTCCCGTGCTGCTATTCCGGCGAGGAAAAGGGTTGCGGCCGCATCGTCGACCAGCGATGGCGTCAGCCCAGCGGCCTCATGCAGCGCTCCCGCGCGCAGGCCTCCGGCTCCGAGGCGGCTGTCGATGCCGCTGACCCCAAACGGCAGGACACGGAAGTCCATTGCCGGAGTCGCCACTGCGCGGAGTTGGGTCAAGGTATGCGGCAGAGAATCAGCGGCGGGAAACATGGGACTCTAGACTCGACTCGTTCCCTTTATGTTCCGTAAAAGGATGCGGGCGGTCAAGCTCGATCCCGGCCCATTCGTCGCTTCTGCGCGGAACGGGGGCGCAACAAAGCGCGGACAAATCCGGAAAAGGTGCTTCCGTTCTTCGCTTCGCTGACTCATAGAATCAGGATGCCGATCCGACCCGAAAACCGCTGGCTTTACCCGATCGATTGGCCGCAGATCTCGGTAGCCGTGCGCTTCCAGAGGGCAGGGGGCAAGTGCGAGCAGTGCGGGCGACCGCATCTCACCCGCGTCGCCCATCTCGGGGATGGTCGCTGGTGGGATGCAGATGCAAAGTGCTGGCGATCCGACCGTGGCAGACGCATTGCTGTCAAGGAGAGCTTCGTCCTGGCGGCGATCCAGATCACCTATGTCGTGCTCGCGTGTGCCCACCTCGACCATGACCCGGGCAACAGTCATCCCGCTAACCTCAAGGCGCTCTGCCAACGCTGCCACCTGATCCACGACGCCGAGGAACATCGCTGGCAGCGTTGGTGGAACCTGTACCGACTGCGCGCCATCCGCGACTTGTTCGAGGACCCGCGGGTCACGCGTGAGCGGATTGGCCGGCGTTAGAAGTCGACGTTCCGATCGCGCATCTGGTCGGCCGCGAGATCAGCGATCGGCCCCCGCCCGCCAAGCGTCTCAAAGACGTCGACCAGGTCGTGATCGCTCAGCTTTGTGAGCATCATGCGAACCGCGCCGGCGTTCGCCTCGTCCAGCACGGTCGTTGTATCGTCGTCCACCATGGCTAAGGTCTCGCCGCCTTTATCAACGGAGTAGACCTAGCATGAACATCGGTGAGCTGGCCAAGGGTGTCGCGGGAGCGACCGGCTCGAGCGAGGCGGACGCAAAGAAGACGATCACGGCGGTGTTCGATCAGATCGCCAACGCGGCCGCGAAGGGTGAAGAGATCTCGATTCCGGGCTTCGGCAAGTTCGCCGTGAAGGATCGTCCCGAGCGTCAGGGGCGCAACCCGGCCACAGGCGCGGCAATGACGATCGCGGCCTCCAAGAAGGTTGCCTTCACGCCGGCAAAAGGCCTGAAGGACAAACTCTGAGTTTAGACGCCGGCGATCACCTCGCCGGCACTCTAAAGGGAGGCGCGGATGTGCAATCGGTACAGGTTGACGGCGAAGCAGGCCGAGGTGGCTGCGACGTTCGGCATCCGCCCGCCCTACGAGCCTGATGAAACCTTCCCGGTCGGCGACATCTTCCCAACCGGGAAGAAGACCCCCTTCTACGGATCGGTTGTCGTGCAGGACGGCCCCGATCGGCGCTTCGAACGCATGGAGTGGGGTGTGCCGACCCAGGTGCCCAGCAAGCGCGACCCCTCCGTCAAGCTGACCAAGTACGTGACAAACGTGAGGAATTTGCGCTCGCCCTTCTGGGCATCGATGCTGACGACGCCGGCCCGCCGCTGCTTGGTCCCGGTCACCGCCTTCTCCGAATATGGCCTCGCGCCCGGCGAGGACGGCAAAAAGCCGCTGCATTGGTTCGACGTGCCAAGCCGGCCAATTTTCGCGTTCGCGGGCATTTGGCGGCCGACGGAGCGGGGGAACGCCTATGGCTTTCTCACGACCGAGCCGAATGCGATCGTTGCACCCATCCACCCGAAGGCAATGCCAGTGGTTCTCCACGATGAGGACTACGATCGCTGGCTTTCGGCTCCCTGGGACGATCTGAAGGACCTCGTAGCGCCATATCCTTCGCAGCTGATGCGCGTCGAATGACCGGGCTGAGCAGCGACGCGATCGAGGTCGTCAATCGCAACGCGCTCGTCACCGTTGCGCTGAACCAGGGCTACAACGCCTACCTTCCGGTCTATGACAACGGCATCGACCTGATCCTCCACAACGAAGCGACTGGCGACACCAAGCTGGTCCAGCTGAAAGGACGCTGGACCATCGACAAAAAATACATCGGACGAGGCATCTGGATCGCTTTTCCGGATGCCGGCGATTGGTATGTCGCTCCCCACGACCTCATGGTCGAACACGGCGCCAAGCACACCGCGACCAAGAGCTGGGCCAAGGGCACCTACAGCAAGGCCCCCCTCAGCAAGGCTGACCGGGCGATCCTAGCGTGCTATCGTTTCGGGAACCCGCAGGCGGTTAACGACGACGCGGCGTCGCTTCATCCCTCGATCCAGGGTGGTGCTTCAGAGTGATCCCGGCCTGCCTCATTGTCGGCGATAGCATCGGCGTTGGAATGGCGGGTGCGCTTGCGATGCAGGGCATTCACTGCGAGGTACGAGCTCAGGTTGGCGCGACGTCCAAGCGAGTGCTCGACCTTCAGCCAGTAATCGCAGCTACCGGCCACGCGGTCATCGCAGCAGGGTCGAACGACCCTGCCAATCCGGGCTTGGAGCAGAATCTGCGCCGTCTCCGCACAAGGCTTGCAGCCCAACGCGTGACCTGGATTGCCCCATATGATGCACGCGCATCGAGAGTCGTCGTGTCGCTCGCGCTCACCTTCGGCGACAAAGTCGTACCGCTTTCACTGTATGCGACGCGCGACCGCGTTCACCCCGCGAGCTATGGCCCGCTTTCGCGGAGCCTCGCATGGCCAGCTCCGGTGCCGTCAGCGCACGTCACCCCATTGAACCCAGCGCCCCCCAGACCGGTCCGGCGAGCGGTTGTCATGGCGTTCTAATCGCCCGAGCTTTGCAAAGCTTAAATGCCGTTTGCAGAGCTTAGATGTCTGTTCGTCGTGTCACCGACGGACTGCATCGCGAATGAACCTTTTCCCGATTGATCGGGAGCGCGGATCGTGCCCACTCAGAATGTGGCCCAGGATCCTAGATCACTCGACACGGCTGTCTCGTTGATGCGAATGGCTTTAGCCCTACTGGACCGCGCCGGCGAGGGTATGACTGCGCTTCACCTCCAACACGCCATCGACGTGGCAACAGGCCAGCAGCCGCTCCAGGAAGGCGATGAGATCGATGAGGAGCTTATCGAACGTCTGCTCGGCCGAGCCCCAAGCGTTCACGATCAATAGAACTCTCGGCCCCCACGTTTCTCGCGATAGGCCTTATCCCATTTCGAGCCGACTTCCGCGCTTACCGGCCGGGCACCCGGAGCAAACTGATCATGGCTATGGTCGACCGCCGGAGCCGATGGCGGCGGGCCGAATGGAGAGATCCTCAGCCGAGTTAGGTGCCAAACATAGGCTTTCTCGTGCTCGGTTACCGGCTCAGCCTTGCCCCACGCGACATCCTGAAACTGACGCTGGGCTGCGGACTTCGGCCGGCGCTCACGACGCCGCAGGGCGTCGTAAAATGCTAGGTAGCGGCCGATCAACTCCGCGTATCGCGCATCGACTTCGCCCTGAGCATCGCTGACGCCTGCTGGCCTCATCATCGAGCCCTCACCCCGGAACGGCGAACGATCGCCGCGAGTTCTTCGTTTGCCGACGGTGCCAAAAATCTGCTACCGTAGGAAGCGGAAAGGCAGGTGCGTCGTGGACGAGAGCTTTGGCAGTTACGATTACCTGACCACCGGGATGTACCGTCCTGCAGTGATCGAGGCGCAGAACCCGATTTCCGAGGAAACGGTCTACCCAGCAGTTGGTGGCGCGCCGTCAACGGTGGTCGGCTGGGTTACCAGCATCGGCTTCATCGGCTTCGCTCTCTTCATGATTTTCGGTCACTGAGGGAGTTCATCACTCCCTCGGACCGCGATGCTCTGCGTGCCAGTTCGTATTCGTTCTAGTCCGCTGATCGTCATGTAGCTGCTGGGCGCCAAGAACCGCGCCTTGATAATTTGCATCTTGGCTGGCAGCTTCATCCCTGACTACTCCCGCGCCCTCCGCAATCTCGGCGCGACGGGCGGCGCGGGCGGGTTGCTCACCAGCAGGCCCGCCATGCCCGGATACATGCCGGCCGACCCCACCGCTGAGATCCCCCACTGTTACCGGCTTCGGAGCGGTGACGCTGACGATGTCCGGCTCTATCAGCCGCGGGGTAGCGAGCTCACGTGGCTGATCGATGAAGTCGCGCATGGCCGACCGCACGATGGTGTCACGTGCCTCGCGCTGATCGGAGGTCAGATTGGTTCGGTAGATGTCCGGAGCATTCAAGGCAGACATTGAGCCATGCTGCAGCTCGAAATAGCGCGATGCGACGTACTGGCTCATGTCCTCGTTAAGCGTGTAACCGTGCGTCTCTGCATAGTTGGCGGCCTCCTCGAGACGCCGACCACGCTCATCCAGCTTCGCCGCCTCACGATTGATCCGCTCTGAGTATTCTTTGAAGCTCTCGGAAGTGGTGGTGTCACCCGAAAAGGTTTCGTTGCGGTAGAAGCTCCCGTCACGACGATAGGTTTCATCGGTCACTTGGACGTCACGCCCATTACCGTGCGCGCCATGCACACCGGCCGTGCGTGTCACATCATCCTGGTCGGAACGGGTGTTGGACGTATCGTTCGTGTACTGCGTGCCGTCTGTCATGCTGTAGCCGTAGCCACCCTTGATCCCGGCCTGTGCCGGTGACGACGAGCCGCGCCCTTCTAGCTGCTGGCCACCCTGACCTGGCTGCTGGTTCGCTCCCTGCTGTTGGTTCGGGCCGCCTCGCGAGGCACCCCTCCGGCCACCCCCCAAAGCGGGAAGGGACAAGCCGCCTTCCAAGTTCCAACGGCTCGACTCAACAGCCGCGTAGTTGTCGGCTTGTCCCTCGGACGATCGGACACCTTGACCGATGCGGCGACTTTGATCGGTGCCATTGTTCACGACCGTGCCATTACGATCATATTGCATGATGGCTGAGCCCGCACCGATGCCCGAGGAGCCTTCGCCACCGAAAGCCGCTCGAGTTCCCGATGAATGGGAATGCGAGTTACGGTGCCCGGCGCCCCAGGTCTCGCCAACCGAATTGCGCAGCTGGTCGGCCTGGTTGTGATAGGCCGCGGCCGACTGGCGCATCTCCGAAACGGCACCCTCGGTCACTGAGAACTTCTGCGGCAAATTACTGATGGAGCCGGTAGTGTTGTAGACCATCGCACCGTTCGCCATGAACCCGGTGCTCGAGCCGTCGTCGTTGATGAAGGACTGGCGGGCGAAGCCGCCCGTAATCTGCGGCGCAGTGTCCCATTTGTTCGCCTGAACCATCCCGGAGGTGAGGTTCTGGAACGACGTGTTACCGTAGGAATAGTTGCCCGTTGTGCGCTCGGTCGCCGCCTGCTCCGCCGCGTTCTGCGCCGGCATCAGCATCGATGTGGCCTGGCCCGCGATGGCCATAGCGCCCTTTGCCATTCCAGCCGCGAGGAAGGGCACACTCATCATGAGGAACCCAGCGAGCGTCGAGATATCGACGTTCACACTGTCGATGCCGTCACTGACCAGCAGGGTTGGGCCGTTGGGCGCGATTGCATGGTAGGCGCTCGCCGCACGGCTCATGACAAACATGTGCAGGATAACGTACAGCGGTCCCCAGGACGCGAGATAGAAGAACCCGACTGCGTAACCCTTCAGCGTCGAAACCCCAGTTCGCGGAAAGAGGAAGAGCGGGAAGAGGACCGGGAACATTGCATAGAAAACAACGGTGAGGACGATGCCGAGCAAGGGAACCCAGGTCATCGCCTGCTGAGCGATCGAGGTGTAGGTGTTCTTGGCCTGCGCGTCCGCCCGCTGCGAGGCGTAAGCGTCCCATCCCGCGTCGGAGAAGCTCTCGCGGGCCGCTAGGAAGGCGTCGATCGTCGAGACCTGCTTGAGATAGGTGTAGGGATCCGTCGCCGAGCCGTGCATGTGGCCCGCCACGATCGGGAGGTCATCCTTCAGCTTTTGCGCCGCGACAGTGTCGATCAGCTTGGGATAGGTGCTCTTCGAGAAGGGCAGAATGTCCTTCTCAATCTGAGCGTTGAATTGGGAATCGAGACGGCTGTACGCCTCGTTGCACGGGATAATCGATGCTTCGGTCGTACCTGGACCGGTCGAGGTGATCCAACGCTGGCTGCGCGCCGGACTCCCCGGCCCGATTGACGCCCAAACGTTGGTCGACCGGGTCAGGTCGTCCATCGACTTGAAACCGAGCAGCACGTCGTAAAAGGTGCATTGCTTCAGCTGCTCGTCGAGATTGGCGCGGAACACGGCGTCTGTGATCTGGAAGGTTCGAGCCTTCTCAAGCAGACGTGCGCCGTAGATCATGCCGTTGTTCGACAGAGACACTGCGTTCGGCATGACGAACACAGTTTCTGCCGTGCGGGTCATCCAGTCGCCAATCTGGCTGGTGAACGACGCCATCACGCCGAGCCCCAGTGGGACATTGTCGACGGCCGCTGGCGCCAGACCCGGATCGATCCGGTCGGTGACCTTCACCGTCACGGTAGGAACCATCAGCATCATGTAGATGAGCGTCGACTGGATGAACCAGTTCATCCACGCCCGCCAATCGAGGTTGAACGCGACCACGCATAGCGAATAGGCCAAGCCCATCACCATCACGACCTGCAGGAGCGAGCGGTAACCACCGCCCCCGCACCACGCCGCAACCGCGTTGAAGACGTTGACGAGGTACTCGCCTCCGCCAATCGTGAAGACCTCGAGCGTGGGCATCGTACCCGTCCTCTCTTTTACCGGAGGCCCTGAGCCGACAGGCCACGGCCGAACCGGAGCGAGGCGGTCATCTGGGGGCTCATGTTGTTCTTGAGCGTGGCCTCGAGCATCTGCGTGCGCTCGATCACACGATAGGTGTCGTTCAGGTTGGCGCTCATCTGTTGGCTCTTGCGAGCCAACTCCGTTTTGACGCTGTCGACCTGGGACCGCCAAGTCTTGAACTCGTCCATGTTGACGAACACGGCTCCACTCTGCGCACGCGAGATGACGTCAAGCATGCGGTCGATCTGGGCCATCAGCATGTCGATAGCGACGATCTCGGATAGGCTCGCCCGGTCGGCCGGCGACATGCCGAAATGGGCTGCCTCATCGACCACCAAGATCTTATAAAGCGGAATGCTGGTCATCCCGAGGAGGCTGATCTCCTCGCCCGACAGAGCGGTGTTCGTCCGGATCTTGCCGCTCATGCTGTCGAGCATCTTGACCACGCGCGTGCGGAAGGCCTGGTCGGCCGTTACGCTCAGATCCTTGGTGGTTGGATTGAGACATCCCTTCTCATCCGAAGTGTCACACTGAAGGACTTTGGTGGGCGCGGTCGACGAGCCATCGAGCAGCGTCTGGTACATGTCCCAGCTGGCGGGCGCGATGAAGTGGAAACCACCCATGCTGTCCGCCTTCTTCGTCGAATCGTAGATGATGGTGCCGACCATCGTCATGAGAAACTCGGCGTATTCCGTTGAGGGCTTGGTCGCGCTTTTCGACATGAGCGCATACCAAGTGTAGTTCTTGCTCTGGACGAGCTCGGCCGCATCGCCGGCTTTCGCGATCGTGTCCTCACGCTCGCCCTTGTTGGTGCAGCCATGCCGCGCCGCAGCCGCGTCCGAGAAGAACCCCTTGGCACCGCCGACCTGCTGACAGATGGTCGAGCTTGCACCGTCCATCGCCGGCCAAATCGAGCCGATCGCCTGCTGCGCGGCTTCGCAGCTCGACATGTTGAAGGCGTTGAGCTGCTGAACCCGCTGGCTCATGTCCTTCATCACCCCGCCGATCTGCGCGGAGATGCTGTCGATCGCGAGCTGGAAGGCGAAGCCGATCGCGTTGTTGGCGGTCGCCTTCAGCATGGCCACCATCTCATCGGCATTGATAAAGCTGAAGCTGCCGGCGAACAGATCGATGCCGCCGCACCCAGCGCGCGCGCTTGGCAATGCTAGGTTGACCGGGTTGACCGTCTTGGACGGGAACCGGCTCCACAGGCTTCCGCCGGAGTAGTAGCCCGCAGCCTGACCGTTGAAAGCGGTGGGCCCGGTGACATTCGCCGAAGCACCTGCCGAATTGAAGTAGCTGTTCATCTCGGAGCCGACGTCCGCCATCGCTGGCGTGACGACCAGGCCGCCCAGCGCCAAGATCATCGTGAGCTGCGCGAAGACGGCCGCGCAAAATCGAAGCAGCGAGCGCATCAGAAGTCACTCCCGGGTTCGACGCTGGTCAGGGTGAAGATACGGTCCATGACTTCGTCCGCGGCCATGACGCCGTAGCCGATCGGCATTGGCCGCTTGGTCTGCGTGTCGAACAGCACCAGCGCGGGCACCTGCTGGCCTTGCATCCCCATCGCACGGTACTGGCCCGTATCGACGGTGAAGTTCGGGAACGCCTTGCTGGGGCCGCCATCGAGCGACACCGCCATGACAGTCAGCCCGAAGCGATCCGACACGCTGCGCATGATTGGCCCGAACACCTCGCAGGCGGCGCAGGCGGACGAGTAGAAGTAGAAGACACCGTAGCGTTTCGAGATCGACGAGAGGACCCGGTTCTTGTCGGCCGTGCGGCTATCCAGCCAGGTCCGCTTTCCAAGCTGGTTGACGGGGCGCTGCAGCGTGTAGTCGAGTTCGGGATTTTGCCAGATGGTCCGGCGCCACATGTCGGCGAACGACGATGCGCGGTTCAGCTGCTCGCGCTGGTACGAGATGTAGGCCGAGATGTTCTCGGTGGTCGGCTCGAGGATCGCGCGCGCCTTCATTTCCTCGAGCTGCTTCGAGATCGCCGCCAAGCGTTCGGAGGAGGACTGCGCCGGCTGCTCGGCCCTCTGCTGGGACGGCTTCGCCTTCGGCTTCTCGCAATAGAACCACTCCCCGAGCCGGCGTTCGCGGCAGTAGAAGTCATCGCCCGCCTGTTCAGCCAACTGCGACGGTTCGGCTTCAGGCGCCGCCTGGTCGCCTTCCGGCGCGTCCGTGCGCGAGACCGAGTCGACGAGTTGGGCATTGGCGGCTGTCGACGGCATGCCAGACGCCGCGAGCGACAGGATCAAGGCGAGGGTCAGCGGCGCGCGCATGTCAGGAGCCTTTCGGTTTCAGGAGGTCGAGGAGGGAGGGATCCTTGAGCGAGATGAGCCGGATCAGGTCGTACCCGAGGATCCGGTAGAGCATCGCGTAGAGGGTAGTGACCGCGTCCTTGGCGCTCACATCCGGCACCAGCAGGTCGCCGGTGTGCGCGAGATAGCCAACCCGGCCCAGCCTGCGGATCGCCGGCTCGATGTCGGTCAGCCCCAGTGTCTCGCCGAACCACTCTCCCAGCGTCGGCAGGAGAAACGGGGCGGGATGCGGGCCGACCCGGCACAATGCCGTCAGGATCGCAAACTCGACAACCGAAAGGTCGGTCAGCTTACGTCGCTGGTCGTATCGGACCACGTCAGCCATCACGGCTTCGCCGGCTTGTGCGTGTCATAATAGGCTTTGATCCGCTCCTGGATCTGCTTGGACGTCTCGATCTCGTCGGGGAGCTTCGCCGCGTCCGTGAACTCGGCGTACACCTCCGAGAAATCCATCACGGACAGGTCGAGGTGCGAGAACTCGTCCAGCGTGAAGCCCTTGCAGGTTTCGCTCTTCGGCTTGCCCCACGGCTTGCCGACCTGAGGGCGGCCCTGCTCTTGCAGGATCCGCGACAGCTTGCTTTCGAAGCAGCAATAGGCATCCTTCGACGTCACGCAGATGCCGAGTACCTTGTCGGAACAGTAGGACCCGAGCTTGTGGCAAAGGCCCTTGTCGTCCTTTTCGTCGAGTTGCTTCTCGGCCGAGCTGCAGAGCCACGGCGTTAGTAGCGGCACGCCCTTGCCCGAGCAGCAGTTCGATGCGCCGAAGATCTTCTTGTTGCAGGTCTCGCGGGTGCCCGAGAACAGCGTCAGCGTGTCTGGGTTGAACTCCGCGTTGGCCTGACCGAGGACGTGCAGCCCAACCACGGCGTCCTTGAACTCCGTCGACGCCTCCCGCTCGATCGGCTCGCAATCGCCGTTGATGCAGTAGACGTCATCGCCGCAAATGTACTTCTCGGTTCCGTCGCTCGGCTTAGCCGGCAGCGGGCACTTGTAGACCTTGGTCGACACCTTGCAGGGGCCGTCCTGCGGATCGTCCAGGCACTCGTCACGGACGTACGTGCATTTGCCGTTGTTCTCGAGGTCCGAGCAGTCCGAGGCCTGCGTGATCCGCTGGCAGATGAACGGACGCGACCACGCCCAGCAGCTCTGAGTGACGGCCACGCCGTCGATGATCCGGGTTTCCGGCCCTTCGGTGCAGACCTCCGGACCCTGCGCCGTGCAGGTCGTGTCAGCGGCCATCGCAGGGCAGGTGCCCTCGTTACGTGTCACCGTGACGCTGTTGGACCCCTCGGTCTTCAACCAGGAGGTGCCGGTCTTGTAATTCACATGTGCCGGTATCTCACCGGCCGGGATCGCGGCCGAGCAGGAGTAAAGCTGGGCGTTGCCGCGCATGCTGCTCAGCCCCTTGCACCACTTTCGGTAGTCTTCGACATTGCCGCCGCCAGCGCCCATTTCGATCTGTGCGTCGCATAGCTGGGTGGCGACCGGTTCCGCGCGGCAGAGGCCCGCGCTGACCTTGGCCTGCATCACCGAGTTCTTGGCGAAGCCATTGCCCTCGTTCTTGTCCGGGGCGCCGTAGTAGAAGTAGCGCAGCGTGTTGACGACCACCGGGTCCATGTGCCCGGTGCAGCTCGCCGCCGTCTCGACCACCTGCGCGCCCTTGTTGCAGGTCGCCTCATAATAATCGGTCGCGCCCGGGTTCGGCAGCGGCTTGCAGGTTCCGTCTGCCGCTCCGAGGGCCTGACCGGACAAAAAGCTGTTCGGATCCTTCTCGACTTCCTGCGCCCCGGCGATCTCGCCGGGGGCAAGGGTCACCACCTTACGCGACGGGTCCGTCACGGTCCGCCATGCGTCGTTACCTCCGGCAGCCGAGGCACCAGCGGCGCTCAGCCCGTCCGGATCGTCCGCATAAACGGTCCCGGGCTGGGTCGCGGCGGTGTAGCCGGGGATTGTGCTCCCGAGATCGGTGCCCGTCGGGAGCCCTGCCGCGCTCTGCCTCGCGGGGGTAGCCAACGCCTTCGCGTCCGCCTTCGCCTTGGCCAGGTCGCCCTTGGGATAGACGAATGGAGTACCCGGGGCCGCCGCGGCCGCGGCCGAGGGCAACCCGCTGCTTGCCGCCTTGGCACTCGGAATCGCGGAAGGGGAGGCGGTTGTGGTGGTAGCGCTCCGTGCTTGAGGGACGGCGGGCGCTTGGGGGGCAGGGGTTGGCGTGGGGCTGGGTGCGGCCTGCGGCTCGCTGAAGTAGTTGTAGTCCTTCAGGTCATAGTAGCCGCCCTGTGATTGTGCCTGCGATGGTGCTTGCTGTTGCGCATGCAATGCGCCTTGCACTGCGAAGGCGCAGGCCAGTACGGCAACAAGGGCGGACCCCCCGCGCATATCAGGGCGCCCGACCTAGATTGGCGAGCGCGGTCTTTGCCATCAGCGCTCCAGGCCCGTTGTCCTGCGCGAACGTCTCCAGCGCGTACCGGACCGTGACATTGCCGACCATGCGATCAAACGGAGGTGGCTCCGAAACGCAGGTCAGGCCGTCGCATGGCGTGAAATCGGTCGACGACACGACGTAGGTCGGCACCGCGGTGACGTTGAAGGCGCGAAAGAGCCGCGGGTCGATCCCGATGGACGCGAACTGCTGCTGCTTGTCGACTACCTTGGAGATCGCGGCGATAAACGCCTTGCCGGAGTTGCCGGGGAAACCGCGGAACACCACCACGCCCCCAGCGGCCGACGTCTCCGCGATGATCTGCTTCAGGGCCTGCTCGGGCATGGAGGTCGAGACGAACACCATGAATTGCGGCGCCGTGCCGCGGTTGTCGCGCATGTTCGACGACGCCGCCTGGATCATCTCGTCGAAGTCGACAGCGCCATCAGGTCCCTTTGGCAGGCTCGCTTTGTCGATGGTCCGGACCTTCTCCAGCGCGACCGACCGGACCGTCTCGGCGTCCTGCCTGAACGCGTCACCGCGCCGCTGGACCTCGGCCGACAACGCCCGCGCGTCGGCCTCCATGGTGGCTGATCGCGCGCGGATCGCATCGAGGTTCAAGCCGTCCACGGTCTGCGCCAGCACGGCGCACCCGGTGCCGAGGGCGGCAAGAGCGGCTGCGGAAAGGAGGAGCTTGCGCATCGTCGGCCTCACAGCATGCAGCAGTTGCGCTTGCGCCAGAGCAGGTAGCCGAAGTCCTCGCCCCCGACAGGGTAGGCGCGTCCGGCGTCAGGCGGCAGCGTGGATGCACCGATCGGGGAACAGGCATACTTGCCGTTCACCGTCGGTGTCGGGTTGGTCATCTGAATGCGATACTGAGACTTCTTCAGGATCGGCATGATGTACTTGTTGCAGAGCGCCTTGGAGCCAGCGGTGCCCCAGGCGAGGCCTTGACGGTGCATCTTGAACAGGAGGCGTTCGGCCGCGAGGCGGGACGACTGCACCGGGGAGTTATGGGCCGCGACGTTGCCGTTCATCGGGAACATCGAACCGTTGCACCCGTCACACCAGAACATCTCGTCGATCGGCAGCTTCGCGGTCGCCGCGGCGCAGTCGCCTGCGCACGCGGCGACGGCGATCGGATTGTTGAAGAGGGCAACCTCCGGGTTGATCACCGTGGTCAGGACGTCGTCGTTCCAGAGCGGATCGATCTCGGTCATGTAGGCGATGTCGAACGAGGTCTGTTCGAAGCAGGCGAAGTCCGTCAGGATCTCCATCCAGTAGAGCAGTGGATAGACGTAATAGTGGGCCTGCCAGTTGGCGCTTGCCTGGGTCGCACCGCCCCTGATGAGCGGCCCCGTGTATTGGCCCTGCCCGATGTCGAGCCCCGGGTTGAGGCGGAGGCCTCCGAGGTTCGGGAAGCACCAGGGCTTGGTGGTGACGTCCACCATGCGGGCCGGCTCCCAGAAGCCGATCGCGATCCCGATGCGCGGCACCGGCGAACCGCAGGCGCAGACCGGCAGCGCGGGGTTTTTGGTATCGGGGCGGCTGCCCGGCCAGATCGGAAGCCCGCCCACTGACAGCGGAAACAGGCACGACCAGCAGATGTCCGTGATGGGGTTCACGAACTTGCCGGTGCAGTTCGATGGGACCGCAGCGGCGGGCGCCGGAAGCGCCGTCAGCGCGATCACGAAGCCGATCAGGGCGAGGAGCCGGCGGATCATAGCGCAGCTTCCGGAGCGTCGGCGTCACTGCCCGCGTCGAGCTCACCGCGCTCCCGCACAAGGCGGTCGAGATAGGCGCCGTCCGCCCGGTTCTTGCGGAACACATAGACAGGGACCAGCACGGCCAGCGCAAAGAGAAGCCCGGCGATAGCACCTCCGGCACCCGCGCCGAGCTGCGCCCGCATCGGCTTCAGGAGGAGGATCGACAGCGCCAGCGCAACCGCGATCGACAGCACCGCCATGCGGAGCTTGCGCAACCCTGCCGTCTCGGGGGCTGCCATCGGCGTCTTCAGGAAGTCGAGCCAGAACGTGTTCACGAGGCGCCTCCCGGCAGCTCAATCTCACTGACCTTGAGCGCCTCGCCCGCGGGCGTGACGATCGCTGGCACGTGCTCGATGCCGAAATGCCCGGTCAGTTTGCCTTGCTGGTCGAAGAAGAACCGGCGCTTCTTCTCGCCCATGCGGTCGAAGGGCGAACCGGCTACGAAGATGATCTTGGCGGTCGTCGCGCTCCACCGCTTGGTAGCCCATTCCACCTGGGCGTCGTCGCGGCCGTCGATGAAGACCAGATCCGTCTTCATGCTCACGAAGGAAAGAGGGTTCACCTTCTGGCCTGCCTGCGCGATCAGCCGACCCTTCTGATCGCGGATGTCGCGCTCGAGGACGATGGACGGATCGAAGGTCCAGCTGCGCGCTTCGCGAACGGCGCCGATGCCGGCAACGGGAAGCGGATTGCGGACGCGATCCTCGGCTTTGGCGGCGAGCGCCGCCTGCATCCGGTCTACGCTGCCGTTCGCCTGCATCGCCTTCAGCTTGGCGTCGATAGTGGTCAGCAGATCCGGCTCAGCGATCCCCCAGGTCTGACCCATGACGCCATGGTCACGCGCGAGGGCTTCCCGCGCGAAGGGATAGACGGAGGTCGCGGCGAGAAGACCGCCGAGGAGGAGCGCGCGCCGGATCACAGGATCGGTGTCCCGGTGCCGATCAGCTGCTTGCGGCAAGCAAAGCCGATCTCCGCATAGCGGCTGTCGAACCCGTCCGGATGCGGTGACCCCACATAGTAGCAGCCTTCCGGCACCCGGCCGACCGGTCCCGGTGTCAGCGTCTCACCGAAACGCGACCGCGGCTTCATGTGTGCGACGCGCGCCCCGTTCACCAGCACCCACGGCCCGTCGTGACTGACCAGGTCACCCGGCATCCCGATCACGCGCTTTCCGAACGGCCCCGAGTCCGGCCCGAAATGGCGACGGACGAGCGCATTGCTCGGCGGGACGAAGAAGACGTACTTGCCCTTCGCGACCTCTCCGCCCTTCTCGACGAAGAACGCCCAGTTGGGCAGGCTCTCGCTGGCATTGATCATGAAGGCGTGGGTTTCACGCCAACTCGTGATGCCGTTGTAGCTCGCCATGACGAAGGCCAGCAGCGCGACCGAGCTCCACTGCCGCACGCGCTTCCGGCGCAGCGCGCCTTTCAGCTTAGACGGCGTCGGCGCGCTGTTCGGCGCAACCGAGAAGAGATCGCCCTGCAGGCGGGCATCAATTCGCGACGCCATTGGTGCCTCCCGAGGCCGGGCCCGCGCTGGCGAAGGGAGATGCTGCGGGGGCAGCGGCGAAGGGCGAAAGAGCCGCGCTGGCTAGAGCGCTCGGGTCTGCGGCCGGCGCTGGCGGCAGCGGAGCGGCCGCGCCGACCTGCGGGGCCGCGGCAGGCGCGGGCGCCGCCGCAGGCAGCGGCACCTTGGCGTAGACCGCCTTGCGGACCTGGTCGGTGATGTCCGGAACGTTCTTCGAGAGGACGGCCTCGCCCACGAGCACGGTCGTGCCGTTGGCACCGATCCGTTTCAGTTCTTCCTCGATCGCGGCCATGAAGCGCCCGGTCTGCTGGGTCACCGCTTCAGGCGTTCCGTTGCTGTGGCTCTGCGCTTGAACGTACTCAGTTACGAGCGCCTCGAGGCGGACGCTTGCCATCGGGATCTGCGGGGGCGCCGCGGCGATGTGCTTGGTCACCCAAGCCGCCCAAAGCAGCATCACCACCGCGATCGCGGCGAACGCCCAGGTGATCGGCGGAAGTCCCTCTTTCCGGGCAGGCGCCGGCCGACTGGCGGCGACGCGCGGCGCACGCGGTGCCGGGGCTGGTGCGGGCGCCTCCGAAATGGGGGCAGCGGTCGGCGCGGCGACCGGCGGGGCCTGATCGAGAACATCAGCCATGGGAAGCGCCTTTCGCGGGAACGAGGATGGTGAGGAGAAGCCGTCCACGGGCGATCGCCACCAGCGCGAAGACGAGCGCTTCGACGACGTGGACCTGGCTCATGAAAGTCGCCCGGCGCAGCCCGTCGGCCGCGACGAAGCGGGTGCCGAGATTGCCGAGATGCGAGAAGAACCCGAGGGGCGTGAAGTTGCCGAGCATCAAGAAGAAGAGGACCAGAACGCCCATGCTCGCGAGCGTGGTCATGATGAGCCAGCCGGACAGCCGAAGAGCGACATAGCTGGTGTCGGCAACGGCGCGGCCGAGGTCCTGACGCCATTCAGATCGCGGGGCTGCGCGCCGAACGGTCCATTTCTCACCGTGAGCGAGGGGCTGGATCACGCTCATTCCGCGGCCTCCGCATACTGCTCTGGGAAGGCGACCCGCTCGATTGCCTCGTCCATCGAGAAGCCCTGCTCGATCAGGTGCTCGATCGAGGCGAAGGTCTGCGGGCTCGACGAGTAGAGGGTTGCCGAATAGCGATCGAGGACGAGCCGGCCGACCGCCTGGCTGTCCGGTCCCTTGATCATGATGTCCGAATACTCGGCGCCGTTCCGCTTGAGGGAGCGCAGCAGGCTCTCGGTATAGGGGTCCATGTCGAACCGCCCGTGCTTCTGGAAATCCGAGATCGTGTCGGGCTTCTGCATTAGGATGACGGACCAGTCGCTGTTCTCCAGCGCGGCGAGGCTGCCCTCCGACTTGTAATAGTCGTTGAGGCTCTGGGTCGCCGTGATCAGCGAAGCGCCGTACTTGCGGCACGTGCGGCTATAGGTCTCGACGAAGTCGGCCATCGATCCACCGCGCAGCATCTGCCACGCCTCGTCGATCAGGAACGCCTTGGGGATCTGGCGATCCATCCGGCGCATGGTCTGTGACGACAGGAACATGATCGCCGTCAGAACCACGCTCCGCAGCTCCTCGCGGCTCGATAGGTCCGAGAGCTCGAAGACCGTTAGGGCATTCGACATGTCCACCGAGGCTTCGCCCAGGAAGAAGCGGCCATAGGTGCCGCCTGCCGAGAACGGGAACATCGCGATCGCGAGGTCGGCGCCTTGCGGCGTACCGTCCGCTTTCAGAGCGGCGACGACGTCATCGACGGATCCGTTCCTGCCTTTGGCCTCCCAGACGCGATTGACCGCGCTATCGATCAGGCCCCGTTCGGTGTCGGTCAGCTTGTCGACGTGGCGACCCATCTGGCCGATGATCGACTTCAGCATGGCCAGAGCGTCGACGAGATAGTCCTCGTCCTGCGCGACCAGCGATTCATCGATCATCGAGAACGGATTGAGCGAGAACCCGTCGCGGAGCCGGAACTCGACGAAATTGCCGCCGAGGCTCTTGGCCATGTGCTCGAACGACCGGCCGTCGTCGATCACGATGATCTTGGCGCCGACGCCGGCGAACGCTGCGCACAGCTCCTGCAGCGCGACCGACTTGCCGCTGCCCGATTTACCGAACACCGCCACGTTGTGGTTGCCGGCCTTGTTCTCGAAGGGAGACCAGAAGAAGGGCTGGCCGCGCCGACCGACGAACATGAGGTGAGGTAGCGGCCCACCCAGATACTCACCTTGGATGGGCAGCATGTTGGCGGCCGTGCTGGTCAGCATAGTCCGCATGCGCTTCATGCGCTTCAGATCGGCGTCGAGCCCGTTGGCCAGCGTCATCGGCAGGCACGACATGAATGCCATGATCTGCAGGAAGCGCTCGTCCAGCAGGTCCCAGCCTGCCGCCTTGTACATCGACTTCAGCGTGCGCTCGTTGGCGTCTCCCGATCCCTTCGGGCTGATGATGCCGACCGCGTAATAGGCCTGGACCAGCTTCTTGCCGAGGCGGATCTCCTGGCTCACATGCTCCCACTCGCGGCTTTGATCCTTGAGTTGGGGCAGCAGCCGGGCGGACTTGCTGTCCGCGAGGCTCGAGGTCCGCATGAACTTGTAGTTCGCCTTCGACGACGCCGCCTGCTCGTCCTGATAGCAGAGGCACAGCGAGGTGAGGGTGGGGCATCCCGGCCGGAGCTTGTCGGAGAACATGTCGCCGATCACCTTCTGGACGTCCCATGGCGCCCAGCGGTTCGGGAAGTTGCGAACGGAGAAGAAGCGGTAGTCGAACGTGTCGGGCCGGATCTCCTCGTAACGGGTCTCGCCCGAGAGGTTCGTCACGGCACGCAGTGGTTCGACGGACACCAGCAGCCGATCCGCCTGCACGACGGTCTGGACGTCGCGCCGGACGCACTGGTCGGCGATCGGGTCGTATTCCGAATACTCGGTTGCGTGATCGGTGACGTCGAAGGCGGGTGCCGTGATGTCATCGATGAGGCTGATGAGGTCGACGGGACCGAGCCGGCTCGAGGCCATGTTGATCGACTGCAGCGTCGAGACGATGCTGTCGCGAACCGCAGAGAGCTCGGCCGGCGTCGCCTTGCTGTTCGCGATCGAGACCGAGAGGAAAATCCGGTGGTTGCGGACGTGGAAGGGGCCGTCCTTCGACATGGTGAACCACGCGCCGGATCGAAGAAATGCCGAGCGATGCTCCGCGATCTTGCGATGCACGCCACCCGCGGCGAAGCGGGGAAGGGCATAGCGGGCGATCAGGCTGCCGACCCGCGGGCTCTGGAACGCCAGCACCTGGACGCAGGAACCCGGCGCGATGTTCTCGGACAGCAGCTGCGCGATGATCTCGCCGGTGCGCTCGTCCGCGCCCATCAACGGGGCCACCTCCAGTGCGAATGCAATCGAGTTCGTTTGAAAGAAGATGTCCGTCTTGCGATCGAAGCTCCGATAGGGGAGCCATTGCGAGAGCATAGGCGCGCCGTGCGAGGGCGTGCCCTCGTCCATCCCGCGCTTGTCGCCGAGCAGACGGGCGATGAAGCCGGTTTTGGCGGCCATGGCTTATTTCTCCACCGAGGGGTCGAAGGACGCCGGCCGGTTCGCCGGCACGTTCGACGCGTACCGCTTGCCGGCATCGTCCTGACGCGAACCGACCTGAGCGGGGGCGGGCGTCGACGTTGGCGCGGGCCGGGGAGCCGCGCCGCTCGCGACCGGTTTGGGCGCGCGCGCCTTCGCGCGGGCGGCCGCAACCGCGGCGACCGTGGGCGTCGAGGCGCTCGTAGCGGGCTGAGCGTCGGGCTCCGCAGCCGAGACTTCCGGTGCGTCGCTCGGGATGGGGGCGCCGAGCTGCGAAAGGATTTCGGGGCTCACATTGAGCGTGCTGGAAGCGGTCAGGCCCGGTCCATGCCCGTTGGTCGCTGCCAGCCACTGCCCATTGTCGACGACCGCCTGGACGACGCTGGTCTCGTGGTAACGACCGGCACCGTCGGTATGCGCCGGAAAGACGATGCGGAGCACCTTCTGCGGCGAAATGCCAGCCGGCGCGCCCGTCGTATAGGCGACGCGCTGCGGCGCGGCCTGCTGCGCGGGGGCGGTGAAGGGGCCGGCAGGGCGGAAGCTGGTGTCCTGAGTGATCTCCGCCAGGGCCTTGTCGTCAATGACCGTGGCGGGCGCGCAGCTGCCGCCTTCGGCCGCGCCGCACGCAAAGCTGCCCTTGATGTTGGTCCCGAACGTCGTGCAGCTGGCCAGCATGCCGAGGCTCGCCGTCAGGGCGACGGCCGCGAGGCGCTTGCCGCGGGAGCGATACTGGGACACCGGGCACGCCGGCAGGTGGATGACACCTTTCCTCATGACTTGGCTCCCTTCAGCCATTGCGCAAGCAGGGGTTTGGGTTTGAAGCCTTCGAGCACCGCTCCGTCGGAACGGACGATGACGGGGGTGCCGTTCAGGCCGTGCGCGCGGGCGAATGCTTCGTTCTCATCCAGCCCGCTGGTGTCGCATTTCGGCCCGGGCCTGATCGGGTCCTGCGCATAGGCGGCTCGGACCGCCGCGTGACGGTCCCGCGCGCAGAGCACCTGGTCGGCGATCTCGCGGCTGCCGAGTACGGAAATTGGGCGCTCGACGACGGTGACGTTCATCGTCTCAAGCGTCTGGCTGAGCGCCCGACAATAGCCGCAGTGGAAGTCGGAAAAGACGGTCACCTTCTCCGGCCCGCTGCCCCACACGATCGCGCCCTTGTTCGAAAGGCGAGACAGGTCGAGGCGCTGCGCGACCGCCGGCTGCGTGACCCGCGTGCCCGTCCCTGCAGTGGGCGCCTCGGGCGCGTCGGCCGCGGCGTTCGCCTTCGCGGCGCTGCCGACCAGCATGTCGGGGTTGAGCGCTAGGAGACGCGCGGCCGTCAGGTCCTGCCGCGTCTGCATGTCGTACACGCGACCGATCACCAGAAACCGGGCGCTCCGGTCGACGTAGAACAGGTTCTGCCCTGCGACGACCTCGCAGAGCCCGTCGACCTTGGAGCAGTCCACCGACGTCACCTTGGTCTTGGGCAATCGCTCCTTCAGCGCTGCCTCGACCTGGGTAGCAGTCGGCGCGGTTGCGCTGCCCGTCAGCATCATCGCGGCACCCGCGAGGGCTGCGAGAAGTGTTCCTTGTGCCATGCCCATTACGCCCTTTGCTCCCGACCCGGTTTCGCCCCGATCTGGCCGGCTCAGTTCTGGATGAAGACGCCCTCGAGGAAGACGATCTCGACGTTGATCCCGGTCGGCATCTCGATGACCGGCTGGTACTGCTCGGCTCTCTCGATCAGATATTTGCTGACCATGTCCGCCGACTGCGCGACACCATTGCCGAAGCCGCCTTGCGCCAGCTCGCCCACGTCGAGCTGGCGGCGCTTACCGTTCACGGTGACGTTGGTGCCGTTCAGGATAGCGTCGGTATTGGCGGAGAAGCCGCGCCCGAACCCGCCCGCGACACCGGCAAGGAAGGCCTGGCCGACAAGACCACCCTCGCGGCTCACAACACGGCCGCGCACACCCGTCTTGCCGGCGAAGGAGATGAAGCCCTTCACGTCGGACACCGCATAGCGGCCGTTGGCTTGGGGGCAGGTCATCCGCTGCAGCTTCACGTAGACCTTCTCGCTGCTCAGATCGCCGCGGGCGGCGCCGTTGACGAGGCAACCCTGGATGCGCGTCGTGAGGAGCTTGCCGTCACGGTACACCGACCGTGCCGGGCCGGTGATGCGCAGCACGACCGGCAGCGGATCGGTCTGGGACTGGACACCCGCGGACGCGTCGACGCCGACGATGACCTTGGCTTGCGCGATCGAGTTCGGGGGTAGGTAGTTCGGGCTGTCGGTGTAGCTTGTGGTGCCGCCCGAGATCCGTGTCGCCGTGCCCGAGGGTCCGCCTTCGAACGACACCAGCTTGATCTGGCGCGACGAGCCGCCCGCGGCTGCTGCGGCGGCTTCGGCGGGTGTCATCGGTGCCGCTCCCGGGGCTCGATAGTTCGCTGCCCCCATCGGTCCATACATCGGCGCGGGGAGAGGCGCGGGGGCCGGTGTCGGGGCGCTGCGCGCCTGCGCCAGCTGCTGGCGGAGTTGGTCGTTCTCCTGCTGATAGGCGCCCATGACACGCTGACCATCGGTCGCCATCGAGGTGTTCTGGCCCTGCAGCGCGGCGACCTGTTCCTGAAGCTGGCGCATCTGCTGCGCCTGACCGTCGACCGACTTCAGCTGGTTGTTCATCGACTGCATCTGCGCTTCGGAAGCGGCCTGCCACTCCTTCTGCGACATGTTGCGATTGACGATGTCGTCGGTTGCGATCTTCGTCTCTTTGCCGCCCGCCTCGGTGACCGTGACCGACTTGCCGTCGTCCATGATGTACCAGGAGCCCAGCACCAGCGCGATCGCGGCCCCGCCCGACATGTAGAGGATCTGCTTCTTCCGAACGGCCTCGTTGCCATCCATCATGTCGGTGCTTTCGCCGTCCTCGGGCTCCGCATCGAGCTGCTTGGGTTTGCGCTTGAAGATGTCCGCAAGGCTCATGGCCGGACTCCGTTGGCGAGACCGGCGGGCGTGACGATATAGGCGGTGGTCGCCTCGCCGGGCTTGAGTTGAGGGTTGGCGACGCTGACCGCGATCGCGTTCGACGGGGCAATCGTGCCCTCACCAAGGGACACCGGCTGGCGCCCCTTATTCTCGATCTTGAGCACCCGGCCGGCGAGCGCAGCGCCGCGATACTCGGTGACCATCTGCACCTTGAGCGTGCCCACCATCACGGGGTCCGTGCCGGCTGGGATGACGTCGAAGCCATCTAGCGAGGACGATTGGTACATGGCCTGTACCAGGGTGGCCGACGCCTCCTGCGGAGACACCGATGCCTTTGCCAGCTCCGGGGCGTTCTCGCCGGCGACAATGTCCTTGTTCTCGACGAACACCTGCTGGGCGTCGTCAGCGCCGAGGCGGCAAGCGAACTTGTAGACGTAGCCCTTGGCCGTCGTGCCGAAGAAAGAGACCTTCGACCGCGAGAACCCTTCGGGCACGGACAGGTAGATGTCGCCGCGCGTCGGCTCGTTGACGACGGTGAAGTCGTCGGCTTCGACTCCGGTGGTCAGCTTCGATACGCTGGCGAAGCGATCGTCCTTGAGACTGACCCGAGTGAGGCCCGTCTTCGAGACTGTGCAGCTGACCTCGCTGTTGTCGCGCGCCAGCACATGCTCGTCGGCCCATGCTGGCGACGCGAGGACGATCGCGCCCGCGACAATCATGCCGGCGCCGATCCCGCGCGAGAGGTGGCACCAGCGGGACGCGACCGCCGCGCCGCTGGCCATCAATCCATAGGCAAAGAAGGGCGTCATGCGTCGCCTCCGATCGAGGCGCCGCTCGCATCGGCCTTGGTCACCATCCCGAAGCCCTTGAGCTGCAGGGAGAGGCCACGATACGCCCAGTAAAAGCGGAAGGTCTTCGGCTCGGCGGTGACCGACTTCGAACCGACGACGGTATGCAGCGTGCCGGAGACCTCAGACGTGAGCGCCTTGGGATCGACCTTCATGCTGGCGATGGTGAAATACTGGCTGATGCTCGAGCCGTTCTGCTCGCTCACGATCTTCATCAGGTCGCGCTTGAGCGCCCCGTGCGACTCCGGGGTCGCGATCGCGAGGATCGACTTCATCCAGTAGTCGAGATTTTCGGGACTGCGGTTGAGGGTCATCAGCGCGGTGTCGCGCGTGACCATCTCCAGATAGTCCTCCGAGACCCCGCTCGACGAGAGGGTCAGGGGTGTCCGGGCGATAGGCTGGAGAACGATCTCCCGATCGCGCGTGGCGCCGATCAGAAACAGGACCACGACCAGCGCCGCGAGGACCAGCGCGGCCAGCCCGAGGGCGTTGCGCTGCTTGATGACCCGCTGCGATTGCGCGAGCCCGACACTATAATCCATCTCAGCCCACCATCACGCGAAGGTGAGAGGGCGGCGTCGCCTTTAGACCTGTGAAACTAGCGGGCAGGTGCCAGTAGGCCATGTGGAGAACCCACGAGGAGGCCTTACCAGCTTTTAATTTGCGAAATCCCCACCAGCCGACTCCTGCAACCAACAACCCGATCACGATGTGCTGTGACAGGATCCCCCAGACGAACGGAATCGTCATCGCGAGGAACTCATCCAGCGTCCAGAAGCCGATCAGCTCCGGGTCATCGAGATGCGAGGGAATGGTATACCGGTCCATAAGCGCGCACCGCCCTCCCAGCGGTTAGTCCAGACCTCAGATCGTCGCGGTGACGGTCGAGGTGACGATCGGAACGCCGGTGCCGGCGCCGACACCGACCGCGACGGGAACCGCGACCTGGCCGAGGCTGAAGCGACCCGAAGCGAGCGCGACGATGCCGCCGGCAAGGCTCATCACGGTGATGACCTTGCCGCCCGAGCCCTCGAGGAAGTCCGTGAACTTCGTGAGAGCGGTATTGAAGGTTGCGTCGGCGCCGGCGAAGGCGGCCGAGGCGCCCAGCATCATCACGACCGCGATGATCGCCAGGCCCAGAAGGATGCCGTTGGTACGGTCCTTCTGCATCGAAAGTGCCGTCATGCTCTTTCCCCTAACAAGACGAAGCAAAGTGCATCGCCGCCGTTAGGGAAATCGAAACCTATCCGCCCCGCAAGTGTTATCTCTACTTGCTCAAATTATTACACTGTTTCGTGTAACTGGCTTACACTTGTGTGTAACCGAGTTACACTGGAGTGTAACTGGCTTACACTACTATGTAAGCTGGTTACACGGTGTGTAATCTGATTACACTGTCGGCGCCGGGGCGTGCGTATACAGATTCAGGTTCGCAACCCGGGACGCCGATACTTCCTTGGGTCATTTTTCGTGGCCGACTTCCGGGTCGCTGGAACGGCCGTCGATTGAGGCATAGGATGCGCCTCAAGATGTCTCAGGTGATCTACACGTTCCGCGTCGGGAAGCGGCTTTTCAGACTGGCCGCGGACGCGATGCGTGCGCATTCGATCGCGGTGGAGCGCTTTGAGCCTATCTCGGCTACAGCCATGAAAGGGCTGGAGCTTTTTCTCGAAGCCTCCAACCCCGACGAGATCGTGGCGAAGGCCAAGGATTTTGACGAGGCAGGTGACATCCGTATGACGCTCCGCGTCCAGCAGTCACAAAAAGAGCTGTTCCAGGCCGCTCGAGTCCGGGCAGGTGCGAGCGAGGGCGAGCCAGCGCCGACGCGGTTCACGCTGACCGTGGGGCTGCTCAGTGTCTTTCCCAGCGTTACATTCAAATCGGATGTTCATTGTCGTTAATCGGCTCTTGACAGCCTAGGCCTATACCGCCGTATAGTCGGGGCAACACCGGGGGGTTGCTGCGATGCGAGACCTGGAACTGACAGCGGCGCAAAGGCAAAGTCGGCTCGACTGCTACCGTCTCCTCATTGTCGAGGCATGGCGGAGGCAGAGGATCACCAACAAGGATATGGCGTCGCGACTCGGTCGCAGCCTCAGCCTGACGAACAAGCTGAAAGCGGGCGCAACCCCGCTGACCGGCCCGCTTATCGATCAATTTGTGCTCGTCCTCGGGATCGACTCCGTTCGCGCGTTCTTCGCGGTGAACCTTGCTTACAACCACATGAGCTACTTCGACCCGAAGTTCCAATCCGCCTGCTCCACCACGCTCTCCTTTTTCGAGAACGTGCTGCTCGAGTGTGGGTACAGCGGCTTCGAGGAGCTGGCAGCGAACGGCTCGCTCTCGACCGCGAAGGTCGATATCGCCGCACAGGCCGCGGCAGCGAGCCTCGCTGGCACTTTCCTCCGCGCCGGGCCGACCGGCCAGGGCGTATCCTAGCCGTCTAGCTTTCGATATCGCTGGTCCTGTGGTTACAGCGAGCCATGACACAGGACTCCGAGCAGCCCCCGGCGCTCAAGTATAGCACCGCCTCCATGCGTCGCCGTAAGCAGCGCGAGCACGCTGCCGGCTACCGTCGCTCCACCGTCGCACTCTCCCCCGTCTCCCTCGACGTGATCGAGCGCATTCAAGCAAACTTTAGCCTCCCCTCCCGGGAAGCGGCCATCAATGCGGTTCTGGAACTGATCAACAGCGACATGTTCCTGTGGCACGAGTTCATGTCACCCCGCCCGGCTGCAACGCCGGCCACCGACGACGTGGAGCATGACCTCGAGCAGAAAAGCTGACCTGGCCTGACGCCTACGTGCGGGTCTCGGCTTGGAGGACCATCTGGATGTACGGGACTATCGCGTCGATCGTGTCCTGGTCGCAGAAGTCGCAGCAATGCGCGCTTCTCTTCACCCGCGAGCGGGCCGCGAACAGCCACTCCAGGATCCGAACTCCGAGGGAACGGCGACGCCGGACTTTGCTCCCGAAATAGTCGACGAGTTGACGCCGGTAGCAGCTTTCCTCGCGCATCATCGCGGCGACCTGGTCGATCTTGCGCATCCGGTTCTCACGCGCAGCGGCGTTGGGCGCCTCTTGGTCCTTCCCCGATAGGTCGGCCATAAACCGCAGCCGCTTCACGTCACGGCCGTCCGACGCATTGTCGTGCATCACGATAGAAACCGACTGCCGCCCATCGCGTCCAGCTCGGCCGAGCTCCTGCATCAGGTCCTCGACCGACGCCGGTGCCTGCCAGTGGATGACGAGACGCAGGCTGGGAACGTCGATCCCCATGCCGAAGGCGGACGTCGAAATGATGCGATCGATCACCGGCTCGCTCTGGTTGGTGAAGCGCTTCACCAGCTGCTCGCGCTCGAACGGACGCCCGAGCCTCGAGTGGTAGAGAGGCACGTCCTGCCCGAATCCGCGAAGCGCCGCCTGCAGATCCTCCCCGACACGCGCCGACGGTACGAAAACCATTGCCTTCCCGCCGCTGGGCAAAGGCATCCTTAGCAGCTCCGCGATCGCGGCCGTGCGGCTGTCCTCCGGCACGATCCAACGAAGGAGAGTGATGTTGGGCCGGTCGACGCCGCTGACGAACACTTCTGCGTCTTGTGCGCCGAGAGAGGCGAGGATCCGCGCCTGCATCTCCTGTCCGGCCGTGGCGGTGAATGCCAGCACAGGCGGGTTGCCCAACTGGCGCCGGATCTCACCCAGCTTGCCATACTCGGGCCGGAAGTCCGCGCCCCACTGGTCGACGCAATGGGCCTCGTCCACGACGAGAAAGGCAGGTCGCAAAGCCGAAAGCCGCGCCTTTTCGGCTTCGCTCCGAACGAAGAACCTTTCCGGCGCGAGGTGCAGCAGCTTGATGGCACCCCGGCGCAGCAGCCCATAGCGAAGTCGCTTTTCCTCGCTCGACAGGTCGCTGTTCACGAAGCTGGCGGGCACCTTTTTTCTTAACAGGGTCGAGACCTGCTCGGCCATTAGTGCCTTCAGCGGCGACACGACGATCGTAGGCCCAGGTGTCAGGATTGCGGGCAGCTGAAAACACAGAGTCTTGCCCGATCCGGTCGGCCGGACCACGAGGATCGACTTGCCCTGCAGGGCGGCTTGGACGATCGCCAGCTGCCCTTCGCGAAAGCGCTCTACGCCGAATAAACGCAGCGCCGGCCCGAGGTGCTCCAACGCGTCGAAATCCTCACGCCCCCCGAAAAGCCGCGCAATCCGAAACGCCCATCGCTCGATCACGCGGCGCGCGAGGCCACCGGCGAGCATCGGGTGGTGAGCAGCGTGGCAGCCGTCACAAAGAGTGACCAGATTGGCGATCTCGTCCGTGCCGCCCATCGACCGTGGCAACAGATGGTGGATATCCGCATCTCGACTCACGACCTCGATCCCGCAGCTGGTGCAGCGGTGACCGTCGCGCGCGAGCACGATCCTACGCGTCTCCGCCCAGTCCGGGCCGTCGACGGGCACTTCAGGTGCAGGCGCGATCGCGGTCACAATGTGCGCGGGCGCCGGGCGGCGTGTTCGGACCTCACGCGCGGGTGCAGAAGGCTGCGGGCGGTACGGACTGACCGGTCTGCTTCTTCACCAATCGCTTGATCTCCGCGATCGGCGTGGCGATCGGCTTGAGGCCGCGGTTGAGAAGCTGGAAGATCGCGACATGAGGGAGGATCAGGACCCTCGCCCTGCCGGCGCTGGTTTCGACGCCCCATTCCCCGCCAACATATCCCTCGATCTCGACCTGGCTTCCACCGAGCCAGTGCCTGAACTCCACGCCGGAACCCGGGCGCTCCACCGCGAACCTCAGCGTCTGGAACAGGGGGTCGCGTAGCTGCGCTTCAGCCGCGAGCCGCTTCCGCTCGGCATCGCGCCGCTGCGCATTCGGATTGCTGGCTACCAGCTTCCGCAGGGCCTGTTTGTAGCTCGAGTCCGGCCCGATGTCCTCCAGCACCTCAAAGATTGGGCGGCTCTTCAGCCATGCGGCATTGGTCTCCGTCAGCCTCTTCGAAGGACCTGCGTAGAAGCGGTCGTCGAGCGACTTCATCACCGGGTTCTTCCACCCATCGGTCAAGCCCTGAGTGAAGCCGGCCGGATCGTCGCGGCGATACGCCTCGAAGTCTGCAAAGATACCCGCAGCTTCAAGGTCGCCCATCGCGACCAGGCCTTGCCTGATGTCGCTGAGGGTGCCTTCGACCAGCCTGCTGTTGTGCCCGAATTGGGCGTGGCCACCGTTGTTCACCTGGGCGAGGTAGTAGTCGACGCTATAGCCCATCAGCAGCTCGGGGGGCAGCTCGGCGCGCGTGAATCCGCCGTCGAACAGAAGCCGGTTGACGATCTCGACAACGGTTTCCGTCATGTAGGACGGATTGTGGCTGTCCATGATGGACTGCGCCATCGGCACACGTGCCGCGTGGAACGGCTGCTCAGGAACCGCGCGCGTGGGGCGTTTGCCCCAGCCGAATAGCGCCATAACTTCCCCCCTGTGGCTCCGGTGATGGCCGGCCAGTAACGTCACGCCGGCTCACGCCTGCCGATGGTGACAGGGACGCTGGTTCGCACAAGGGGGGAGTTGGAGTGATCACGCGAAAGCCGACGCAAGGCTCGCCTCCGCGCGACCAGTACAGGTTAGGCGGCCTCGGCTTCGCCAATCTTCCGTTCGAGATGGCCATGCTCATGGTCATGAACCAACTTGGTCAGCGATGGCTCGTCCATCTCGGCCAGCAAGTCGGACAGCTTCTCATTCGGCTCCGCGCCTTGGGCGAACGATGACCCATAGATCTTCCGCAGGGTCCTCACGAGAGTGTTGCCATGTTTGCGGCTGATCTCACCGTTCTTGTCACGGTGACGTCCATGCAGACCCGGTTGCTCCATCATGATCTCCCGTCTGAGCAGTTTGGTAGACGGGAGAACGCGGGGGAAGAGGCTCTGCTCCAACGCAGGCGCGAGCCAGTTCCTCACCGCCGTTGATGCTGTTCCTGATTTAGCTGGAAAAGCCGCGACAAAACCTCATCGTCTAAGAGGCGCCCGGAACGCCAATCGTCCCCCCATCCATAGGCATCTGCAACGGCTTCATCGAGCACTGCATGAGCATTGGCTAACCACTGCGGCCGTGCATTGTACAGGTTGGTCAGCGTCCGCGTTTTGAGTTCCTTTGCGGCATCCTCATCCTTGGGGATAAGACGATCGGGATAACCCGCTACGACCTCCGGAATCCGGATAATCAGCTCTTCCGGGTTGAGCCAGCTTTCGCGACCGTCGTTTAGCCGCGCTGCAGCCGAAGCTATTGCTTGGGCTCGAGGATCATCGGCATAACCGGCAGCCGGTCGGTTTGGCGTCAGACCATCAGGAAATGGGAAGGTCTCGAACCCGAGAGAGGGTGTATATTGGGGGTCGTTTCCGACGCCATGCCAGCCGCCAAGCGCCAACGACCACAGCTCGTGAAAACGGGAATGTAAGATGCCAAAGGTAGTATCGTCGTCTCGGGCGATAACAGCCACGCGGCTGTCTGGCACGGTAAGCGGCTGCGCCCAAACGAACAGGCGGTGCTTTGCGACACGGGGGGTAAAAATCGCTCTCGTGAGACCAGCGCATGCCTCGGCCATGTCACGTCCGGACCTACCCAAACGCCACCAGTTCTCACGCCGGCCCTCGTCACGATTGCGATCCCGCAAAGGTTTCACATCGGTTCTGACATACTCGAATGGAGCCTCGAAGAACGCGGCTTCGTCGAGAGCCATCTCGCCGAAGTTGACGATCCACCGATCAGAAGGCCGTCTAGTTATATCCATGCCATTTAGGAGTGGGCGCACAACCTCTGCGTTCAAACGGCCATTCGGATTCTTGGGCTTCCTCAGCCAGCTCCTTGCGGTTTCCCCTTCCACATCGAACGGCCCAACCTTGACCGGACCTTGAAACGCGACGTTCCGGTTCGCTGCGAGGCGGGCCGCAGTCGTGAGATCGGCACCGCCGCGCTCGGCTGACAGATCGGCAAAGATCCGACCGACCGGGACGCCGTTCAGCTGAGCGGGCAGCCCATGGTCACGGTCGAAGCACACCAGCGACACCCGAACCGCCGCTCCCTCGACCGTCCATCCTTCGTCACTCCAAGCAGCGAAGATGCGCCCCTGGTCAACGACCGGCTTTAGGACATCACGGTTTGCACTTCCTCGAATGCTATTCGTTGTCACGAGCCCTGCGCGATCCAGGCGTTCCCCGGCCATCATCGACCACGCTGCAGCGAACCAATAACAGACGAGATCAGCGCCTCCGGGCACCTCGGGCCACGCCTCGCGGAGTGCGCGAGTATAGTCCTCACCGAGCTCGGCGATCATCTTCTTGTTGCCCAGGAAGGGAGGATTTCCAATCACGGCATTTGCAGTCGGCCATTCGGCACGTGTGCCATCCTCCCGGAGTACCGCGTCTCGACACTCGATTGTCTCGAGTGGTCGAAGGATGGGGTTCTTGGCGGCATCAAACCCATTCCGCCGCATCCACTGGATTTCGCCGATCCAGACCGAAACTCTCGCGAGCTCCGCAGCATACGGGTTAAGCTCAATCCCGAGCACGCATTCGGGGCCAACGCGCGGAAAGCCCCGGGGCAAGCCGAGCGCCTCGGAATCGAGATTGGCTCTGTGCTCTATGTCCTTGAGCGCCCGCAGCGCGACATAAAGGAAGTTGCCCGACCCGCAGGCGGGATCGAGGACTCGGTACTGTGCCAGCTGCTCAATATAGGATTCGTGGATTGCCGCAGCCTCGGCAAGCGCGCGGGTGCGCTTGCCCAGCTCGGCGCCGCGAAGAAGCTTTTCCTTGGTTTGACGGGGGGCATTCTCGACGAGCGTGGTCATACGGGCTCTGGCTTCGGCCCACCTGGCCTCCATGGGCTCGATGATCACAGGGCGCACGATCGCCATGATCTTGTCGCGATCGGTGTAATGCGCGCCCAATTGGCTGCGCTTTGCGGGATCGAGCCCGCGCTCGAACAACGTACCAAGGATAGACGGGTCGATCTGGCTCCAGTCTCGCCCGGCTGCGCGTAGAAGCTGCTCGATGTCGTCCGCTGTCACAGGCAGAACGGCGTCGTTCTCAAATAACCCGCCGTTGAACCACTCGATAGCGGTGAAACCGACCTTGCCGCCACGATGGGCCATAGCGCCGAATAGCGTCGAGGCGTTTTGCGAAAACTCGTCTACGCTGCGGCGGCTCACCTCGAGCATTTTAGTAAACAGGTGATCCGGGAGGAGGCCAACATCCTCCGCGAACATGCAGAATACCAAGCGATTGACGAAATGCGCCACGTCGTGCGGCTCGTGGCCGCGATCACGCAACCGCTGAGCCAGTCCGGCGAACTCAGCGGCCGTTTCCTCGGTGAGTTCCTGACGCGACTTTTTGGGACGGAAGACCTCCGGATCAAGAAACGCGGCCCTGAGCCGGTCCCGCACCGCAGCGTCCACCAGGTCGTCGAGCACAAATTCGTGCTTTTCCTGCACGCTGTTGGTCCAGTTGGTCCGGATGACGATTCGGGCCATGTCGGACACGATCAGCAGCGGCGGATTCTCCAGGGCTACCGCATATTGAAGCAGTTGGGCGTTCGCCTTGTCGAGATTGGCATGACGTCCTTTATATTCCCAGGCGAAGCAGCCTTTGCGCCAGACATCGGCCCACCCCTCTCCGCCGCTCGTTTTGCTGGCACCCTTCTCGAAGGTGAACCAGTCACCCGTAGGATCGGCCGACACCGGATCTGGCAAGCCAAGGAGCGCGCAGAGATCGATGAAGTGGCTCTGTGACGCCGACCGCTCCTTCAGTTCGTTCGCACGCCACTTGGTGAGAAAGTCGTAGGGCGTCATAACATCCAAATCGAAGCAGCGGGGAGGATGCAGGGCATAACTGATTGTGCTCCCCGGGCAATCGCGCTGGAGCAGCGGTCAGCCTCGTGGACCGACGCCACGCCCACATGGCGCCCATCCGGCACCCGCTGGAGCGAGTCCGGCGGACTGAACTCGATCGAGCGTCCGCATCCGGCGAACATAGTCGTATTTCCGGCATTACCAGACGCCGGCGACGCAACATCGGCAGTATGGCAGCTGCTTCCGGCTTTGCGATTGTAGGTTTCCCTGAAATAGTGGACGTAATCCGTCCACAGCAGCACCAGAAAAGAGTAGATTTGTGCCTTAACCAGTGGACGTCGGGCGCACTGGTCGACCGCGCCGCATCCGCGTGAGCCTGCCGCACCCAAAAGCACGAATGTGCGACTACTCTGCCGGAGGGCGCACGTTGGTGATGGTGATGCCTACATCAGCGCTCGCTAGTGGTCCGTCCGTCGTGAGCATCTCGGCCTGCAAGTCGATCGCCAAGGCAAGGCACGCCCGATCGCCGAGAGACAGACCGAGCGCCTTCGTTGCTGGCCGGAGGTCGCCTACTATGAGTGCCTGGGCAGGAGTGAGCGGCCGGACATCGAGGTGCAGCCCGCCAAGCGCCTCACGCACCTCGTCGAGCGGCAATCCCCGGTCCCGAAGCTTGGAAACGACCTCAGCGAGATTGGCCGTTCCGATGATGCTGCGGGTCAGGACGTCGACTACCCGATCCGCACCGGGTTCATCGTTCAGAAGGCAGAGCAGGGCGGAGGCGTCGAGTACGACTTTGCTACTCACGCTCCGCCTCACGCCGACGCTCCGCGATCAGCTCGTCAGCCAAGCCGACACCTTCGGGCACATACTTGCGCAGGATCGCGCGAGCACGCTCAAGTGCCTTAGGTACGGAACGTACCCGCAACTCGCCATCGTCCACATCGACGAGAACGGTGTCACCCGTGGTGATCCCGAGCTCACGGCGCATTGCTGCCGGGATAACGAGCTTACCACCGTCCACGATCTTGACCCTCTGTGCTTCCATCTGCACCAAACCCGCTGTTCCGACCTGTCCAACGGCTTTATACCGGAGAACAAAGTCGGACGCCAGTGCGCAGGTGAGGATCGATGCACGGCCGATCACCGAAATAGCGTTCATCGATGATGGAGCAGCTACTTAGACCCGGTCCGCTTGGCTACGCTACGTAGGATCGGTAGTTGCCGTTCTGAGCCGACTGGGGCATGACTGGCTCACAAGGGTATATGTAGATTGGCTATGGTTGACGAAAGCACCCCACCCGCGATCCGCGCCGCACGCGTGTATCTACGTGTCAGCACCGAAGAGCAGGATCTGACTCGGCAGGAGGCGATTGTCGCCAGCGCGCGTGCCGCAGGCTATTACGTCGCCGCAGTTTATCGCGAGAAGGCGTCGGGCGCTCGGCCGGATCGGCCCGAGCTGCTGCGAATGATTGCCGACCTGCAGCCGGGTGAGGTGGTGGTGGCAGAGAAGATCGACCGGATCAGCCGCCTGCCTTTACCGGACGCCGAGCTGCTGGTGGCGACGATCAGGTCAAAGGGCGCCCGGCTCGCAGTGCCGGGTATTGTGGACTTGACCGACTTGGTTGCGGACAGCGCTGGTGTCGCCAGGATCGTGCTGGAGGCGGTACAGGACATGCTGCTGCGCGTTGCCCTTCAGACCGCACGCGACGATTACGAGACGCGGCGCGAGCGTCAGCGGGAGGGGATCGAGATTGCCAAAAGGGCGGGGCGATATACCGGGCGCAAGCCCGACCTGGCCCATCACCGTCGTATCATTGGCTTGCGAGAGGCAGGAATGAGCATCGCGAAGACGGCCGAACTGGCAGGTTGCAGCATTGCCCAGGTTAAGCGCGTAACGGCATTGCATCGCGCCAGGGCCGCAGGCGTAACAACAGACGTGGCTAGCTGAGTCCTACCCCGCTACAGCGATTGAACGTCGTCATTTAGGCTACCAAGGTCAGGGGTTGTCCGCGAGCCATCATGTTTGCCGCGCGATCAGTAGCCGATCGCGTCTCCCCCGCGAGCCTCTTGACCTCGCTCGCGACCACGGCGACCCCGCGCCCCGAGTCACCCGCGCGTGCCGCCTTGATGGTCGCATTCAGCGCGAGAAGGTTGGACTGCGTGGCGATCGCGCCGATGCTGGCGACGATACCGGACAGTTCTTCCATCGTCGCCTTAAGCTGCGCGTTGCCGCGCTGCAGTTCGGCCTGAAAGCGCCAGCGGTCCTCCAGCCGTTCCTGCACCTCGCGCTCGAGCGCGACCTGGCGTGAGATGTCCGAGGCGATCTTGACCACCTTCCGGGGCCGACCCTCGGCATCGAGGCTTGATGCTCCAGATCCACCCCGGCCTTTGCCAGCGCGTCGCAATGGAGGTCGATGACCTGGCTGCCATCTGCCTTCGACACCCGCGCATAACCGATCAGAGTCGTCACTTTAACGAGCGTATGTGTGACGGAGCGCCTGTCTAGCTCGATTGTAGATATCAGAGCTGTTTGACACCGTTCTGTCAGCGCTAATTGACGCCAATCACAAGCGTGCTGCGCGCCGCTTCCACCACGTCGTCGGTGATTACGTTCAGGCCGTTGATCCGCAGGATACGCTCGATCTGGACGAACAGGCGATGGAGCAGACGGAAATTACCGCCCGTGATCCGCACAATGGTGGCGACCGCCTGAGCGTCAGTGAAATCCGCCTCGTCCATCGCCAACCCGAGGTCGCGCCAACGCCGGGTCCAGCACGAAGGTCAGTTTGAACTGATGGGGTGGATGCCCCCTTCGAGCGGCGTCGTATGATGCCGGACCGGCACCGGGAGGTGCCAAGCGAAGGAGGAGCAGATGACCGACGTCCACATCCTCGCCATCGACCTGGCGAAGCGC
>NZ_JAKRET010000022.1 GCF_022664395.1 Sphingomonas lacusdianchii
GTTCTCCTTTCGAAGTTTCAGCCCGAGGGCACCGGTAAGCTCGGTGGGCAGATGCCATTGCCAACAAGCATCACGTCATCAGACGCACTCCTTTCTCGCGCCACAACGGCGCACACCAGCCCCCCTCTTCGGGGCCGCCATACGCGCGGTCGATCTCATAGAAGGCGAGGATGGTACGCATAGGCAGGCTCCTGGTGCGACTGGCCCGGTTGGCCGTCCCGCCCGTCTCGCTCCCCCTTCCCTTCTGTTCTGGGCTTCGCGCAGCGACATGCACCGCGCATTGCACCGCGCCTCAAGGTGGGCAGTCAGGCCGCTCGGAGATCGAGCGTGCCCATCAAGGTGGTCGCCGCCCCGAAGGTGCGTAGCGTGGACGCGATTGTGGGTCTGAGGCGTGCCTTGCTCGACACGATTACCTCCGGGGAGAGCGGCGCGCCGTCCGCGTCAGCATAGCCGGTCGCGAGTGTGCCGATCGTGGTCTCCACCCGGATAAGGTGACCTCCGTTGGGACCGGGTCCGACGTGGCGGGCGGTGAACTCACCGAGTTTGCCGGTGAGGCCGTGGATCGCTTTGCCCCAGCGGATATGTCCCGCAGCCATGTTCTCGTTTGCGGCGTAGCCGCGGTCGAGCCAGGTTCGCAGATGGGCGCGCTGCTGTAGGCGAGTGTTTCGCGTCCGCTCCATGGTCCGGCAAAGGGGCAGGACGTCGGCGATCTCGTCCAGCAGGCGCAACCCGTCGTCTTGCAGCGCGATCAGCACGTCGTCGAACTCGCGGCCGGCGAGAAGTTGCGTCAGCTGGTGTCCGGCCGCGATTGCCCCGATTGTCGGGCTTTCGGCAGAGCGGTGATCCGCGGCGAGGCTGTCAGGAACCACGAATCCGGCAGGCGTCAGGATGACGATCATGGCCTCGTCGGCGCCGGGCCGAGAGAGGATCAGGGTCAGGAAGTCCCATGCCGTTCGCGACGGGTCGCCGGTTGCGACATCTGCGGCGTCGATGATGGCGAGCCGGCGAGACCAGCGCGCGGGCCTCGGTTCGTCTGTCGGTTTCGGCCACGCGCTGGGAAGCGGCCGACCACTCGGCGTCGCTGTAGGCGCGGGCGGCGGGAAGTTGCTCTCCCGTAAGATGGCCAGATTGCTCCGGCGCGCAGCGTCGAACAGATCTGTTCGGTCGCCGCCTCCATCGGTGAAGCCCTGGTCGTAAGCGGCATGGAGCAGCGCGAGTGGGGCGTTCGAGGGGACGCCGTCAGGGTAATGGTGGGGCCATCCGACATGGGCGGCGTACCAGCCATCGGCGTAACGGCAGCTGACGTCCCAGTCGTAGCCGTATTGCTCGTGGCCGTGCAGGATGGCGATGTCGCGGTCGTTGCCGCGGCCCGACTGGACCTGCTGCTCGGTAAAGGCGAAGTTGGTGGCCTGCCGCTGCGCCTCGGTCTGATCGCGGATCGCGTCGTTGATCGGGCGCATCGCGGCGATGCGTTCGCGGCCTCGAGCCGTCCGGTCCTGAAGGGGCGCGTCGGGCGGCAGGTCGGGAAAGTCGCGCCACGCGGCCGCGATCGCCGCTGCGTGTTCAGGGGTCCGGCCTCGGGTGAGCCATGTACTCACGTCGGCGGGGTCGAGACGCTCTTGTGCCATGACAGCCTCGCGGAAGAGAGCGAGCGGTCCACCACGCATCGCGCGGCGGACGGCCGCGGTTGGGTCAGACGGCGGTCGGAGCCGGGAGCGCGAGCCATTCGGGTTCGTCGTTCGCGATCGGCTTGTCGAAGTCGGCGGCCTCGGCTTCCGTGAACACCGTGGCGGTTGCGAGGGAGCCGAATCCGTTGTCGTTGTTCCAGAAGGAGAGCCCATGGGTGCTATCGCGGGTCGCGAGCACGAAGCCGTCGAGACCCTCGTGGGCACCGACATCAAGGCGCTTGAAGGCGCGTTCGAGGATGCCCTGGGTAGTATGCCACTGGATGCCCTCGTCGGTGATGACGACGCAGCCGCCCCCGAAGTCGCCGACCTTCAGTCGATCGCTGCCGTAGGACCAGGCAAAGCCGCAGGGCAGAGCCGCCTTGCAGGCGCGGAAGATGAGTTTGGCGACCTGGTCGACTCCGAACTGGTCGCCGGTGAAGGTGACGCGCACGTTGTCCTCGCCCTCAGCGTCCTCGATGGCGATGCGAGCGTCGAGATACGGGAAGTTCCAGTCTTCGAAGAGCTCGAGGAAGCTCTCGAACCGATTGTCGCCCTTGGGTGGGAAGACAGCGCGAAAGCGTTCGTCGAGCGTGTCGTAGGCGGCGGCGAGCTCGTCGTCGGTGCCGTTGGTATCGAGAAGGTCGACCGCCTTTTCCGCTTCCCGGAGGAGTGCGGCGTCCTCGCGCGACATCAGGAGGGCGAAAGCCGCCTTGAGATAGCTGTTCGACATGGGACTCTCCGTTTGCTTAGAGCGCCGTCAGGCGGTTGCGGCCTTGGTCAGGCGCGCGCGGGCGACCGCGGCCTCGTCGGGAAAGGCTGCGGCGAGATTGGTGTGGAGCGTCTCGAAGTCCGCGACCGGGAATCGGCCGTCCGCACCCGGCCGGGTGACGTGAAAGGCGCTGATCAGGATTTCGCTTGGATTGCTGTGAACCTGGGTCGGGGTGGCGTCGTCATAATTGACGGGCGCACGGAATCCGGCCTCCAGCCAAGTCCCAAGGCCCTCCTCGACCGCCTCGGCATAGGTACGAACCGCCTCGTCGAGCTCGTTCTCGACGTGGAGCACGAGGGTAACGTAGGTGCCGAAGTCGTGGCGATTGGCGAGGCCGGAGAGACGGCATCCCGGAGGTGGCGAGCCGTACCGGGCGATTACCGCATACTTATAGGTCAGCACCTCGAGCTTGTTCAGGGCGTCGAAGTCGGGCGTCTGTCCGAGCTGGGCGCAGTCCTCGTTGGCGGGCGCGCCGCCAATGTCGACGAAATAGGGCATGGGGATCTCCGTCGGTCCCTATCGGACCACGCAATCCCTCCCCCCTCTCCTTCCCGTTTGGGCACCCGGAGCGGTCTTCGGCCGCTTAGCGCTTAGCGCGGGGTTGTCTTATGGTTGGCTCGCTCGAGCAGCACGAAGATGATCGTCATCATTGGGAGCGCTACTAGGGTAAGGTTCGGATCGATGACCATGGTGCCTACGAGCACTGCGGTTGCAGCCAGGAGGAAGGCGAGCGATCGCCAAAATCCGGGGGATCCTCGCGAGAGGTCGGTGACCGCCTTAGCCGCGGTCGAGCGGGCTGACTTCTGTGAGGCTTGGGAATCCGACATGCGTGATCTCCTCTCGGCGAGTGTAGCATGGCCTGCAATTCGCGGTCTCAACAAATCCGCGCCTATTTGGCTAGTCTGGGAACAGGCGGCGCTTCATCTCGGCCTGGTATTCACCGTCGGACAGACCGAGGGTCTTCAGTCGGTCGGTCTCCAGCGTAGCTGCGAGGTCGGCGGGAAGGATCGCCCAGGGGCGCGCGATGGCAATGGCCTCTGCCGCTGTCGATAGCTCTCGCAGGTCTGTGCCCCTCCAGACGACGGTTTCTTCTTCCCCCACCTCCTCGGGGTCAGGACGCAGTACCTGCACGAAGAAGGTCTCAAGCGGCCGGTCCCATCCGATCGCAACAGAGGTCGCGCCACGAAGGCCGGTAAAGGTGTGCCTGCTCATTGGTCGTCCTTCCCGTAGGCATCTTGGCGTTTCAGAGTGTGACCCAGGCGGTTTGCCATGCTCTCGGGGCGGCCTCAAAGCGAAGAACGCCCACGATGTCCTCGACTCCGAACGCGACGCATTCCTCGAGCCAGATGACATAGCAGGCCGATTCCGCGAGTTCGGTCGCCAGTAACTCGTCCATCATCGACGCCTCGCGGGCCATCTGTTCCGGCAAGGCGTCCCAGTCGAGGGCGTCCAGGAAGCGGTTTCGCCGCTCGATGAAGCGGATCAGACGGTGTTCGTCGGCCTTGGCGATGGCGATAGCCTGGTGGATGCGCATGGCTCGTCTCCTCTCGTGGACACGATCTCCGCTCCCCCTCTCCTTCCCGTCGGTACGACGGGTCAGGCTCCGAGCTGCTCACGCAGGACGTCCGATCGGACGGGATAGGCAAGACGCGGAAGCGAGTGGCCGGTGCGGCGTGCCTCGCGGGTGAGTTCGAAGCAGTAGGTGAAGAGTGGGCTCTGCCGCGCGCTGGTGAGGGCGCCGGTTCTTCGGCATCGATCCAGCCAGACGCGGGGATGCTCCGTCGGCCTCGGGCGTGGTGCGCCGAGGCGAACCAGTTGATCGATCGCGCCGGCGTGGCCGCTTTCGAGATTGCGGATCTTGGACAGGGTCCGCTCGGAGATGGTCTCGCCGGCGATGCGCAAGACCTGCCGCGGCCTTGTTCGACCACGATACGCCCCGGAGAGGGCGGCATAGACACCCCCGCAATGGCCGTACGCCGGATCGGAAAAGCTGACGACGGCTTCGATGCGCGGGCGCGCCAGACGCAGGAGGCGAAAGGCGCGGGAGGTGAAATAGCTCTCCCCGTTCGCGGCCACGCTCGGAAGACAGAGCAGTCGTTGAAGCACGCAGCCGCGCGCGGCGTCTGAGAACCCGGTGTGGCGCGTGATGACGGCGCCGGTCGCGGGGACGCCGAAGACGATCAAGCCGTCGAGCGAAGCAGCACCGCCCTTGCCGGGTCCGAACAGGCCGACCGCGACCTGCGCGGCGGGGTAGCGTGGAAGATAATGGTGGTCCGCCAGGAAAGCGCGGGCCGTTTCGTGACCGAGTATATCGACCGCGTAGCGGCGGGGATCGATTAGCGTGTCGTTGGACACGTACAGGCTTCGCCGGTCGCGCCAGCGTTGGCTCCGGGTGGTCAGCATGATGGTCGCCCTCGTTGGTCTGCGGCCTCGGTCATCGGCGGGGAAGGCGGAGCGTGCGCGCGATGTGGCCGGCGTACACCCCCACGGCGGACCAGTACGCCGCCAAGGGCGGCTTGTGGGTGTGCCAGCTCTTCTCGGCGCGGCGTCTAGCATCGCGCTGCAGGTCGAGCAGGACGAGGCGGAGCGCTTCCTGCGCGGCAGGGTCTAGGTCGCGCAGCGCGTTGATGGCCGGCAGGCCGAGGACGGGATTGCGGATCTCCGCGCGCGATGAGCGCTGGGTCACATGAACCATGTGTCGATCCCGTCGAGTTCGAAGGCGGCTTGCCGGTTGTCGATGGTCAGCGCGAGCGCGCCGGGTTTCACCCAGATCTCGCGCGGCGACAGCGTGAAGCGCTCGCCGGCATCGGCCAGGAGCAAGGTTTCTCCTACCGTTTCAGCGATGCCACGCGATGCAGGCGGCGGAATCGCGTTACCGACCCATTCCCGTTTCTCGGCGTCCGATGTCCCGATCAGGTCGATGTACTCGGTCGGATCGAGGATACCTTGGATGACCAGAAGCTCGGCCGACGTGAACGGGCGATGCCAGGTGCCGTCGAGTGCGACGATGCGGGCCACAAGGCGATCGTCCTTGGCCGGCAACGAAGCCGGAAGGTCCTCCAGCTCGGGTTCGCGCGGGTCGGCAACCGACCAGCTGCCGTTGCACTTCTTGGCGAAGCCGGGGATCGCGCCGGTGTGCTGATCCCATCCGACGATGCCGTAATGGGTCTGCGAGACGTAGTTCTGCCGGTCGGCGCGGCCGAGCGCCCGCGGCCTCGGATCGGCAACCGAAAGCGCACCAGAGCCGACCCGGTCGGAACCGGTCACCGTCGGAGCGGCCGCGTTTGCCGGCACCACGCGCATCTTGTTGCCGTGCTGGCCGAGTTCACCCGAGCGATAGAGAGGATCCGCGACGACGAACGCGCCCATCCCTGTTGTCGAGGCGCCGATCACGGCGTTGGTTGGGCTGTCATAGGCGCAGACCCGGTATTTGCCGTTGGTGTGGCGACCTTCGCGAGCGCGCGGGTCGGGTACGGCGCTCGCAGGGTGCGTCAATTTGACGATCTTGAAAGTGTTGTTGAAGCGCGGGCGGTCCTGTCTCGGATCCGCGACGGCGTTGGGTCCTGAGCCGACCCACATGTTCGCCGTGACGACGCCGGCGGGCTCGTCCCAGGTCCGGATACCGAGTTGGACGCTGGCGGGGTGCCCGTTGATGCGTGGGTCAGCGACCGAGTGGGCGCCGGTGCTAGGCTTCGGTGACCCGCTGACGACGCCTGTCGAGCCGTTCCAGCCGATGACGCCGAGAACGTGGCGGTGCGTCGCCGGTCCATAGGCAGGCGTCGGATCGGCGATCGAGAAGGTGGCCACCCCATTCGCCGCGGTGACCGGGGCTTCCGCCCTACGGCCTCGGGCATGGATCTTCGGATCGGCAACGCTGAGCGCGCCGCCCGCCACGTGCGCGGCGCCGCTCACTACCCGGGAGGTGGCATCGTAGTGGGCGACCGATAGAAGACTGGTGTGCGTATCAGGTCGGTAACCCGGGCGCGGGTCGGCAACAGAGTATCCGCCATTGGTTGGGCCACCCCGGCTGCTGACCACGCCCACATGGTCGACCCAGTGCCGCACGCCGAGATAGCCGGTGCCGTCGCGAGAGGAGAAGGCACGCGGATCGGCAACGGAGAAACGTCCCTGGCCAGGTGCGCGCGCGCTGGTGACCAGCGGACTGCGATCTTCCCAGCGGCAGACGCCGTAGGCGTTATCGCGCAGGGGTAGTTCTGGCCGGATGCCGTAATCGCGCAGGACCCCGTTTTCCACGGCGAGCTTGTTCAGCGATCGCCAGTCCGAGCCGGCCTCGACAAAGGCGAGACGAACCCATGTCTGCCATTGCAGGGACGGAACGCGGTGCATCGGGCCGGCGAGCGGATCACCGGGCAAGGGCATCTGCCCGATGACCTCTCCCACCCCGCGGAGCCGGAACTTGCGGGGCTGATAGATGAAGGGGGGGACGCGCTCGGTATGACGGGCGATCAGCAGGAATCGCTTGCGGCTCTGCGCGAGGTGCCCGAGCTCGCCGCAGTCATGACGGCTCTCGTTGACCGAGTAGCCATAGGCGCGGAGCAAGGCGATAATCTGGTCGAGCAGCCAGCGTCCGCGCGTCTGTATCCGGGGCACGTTCTCGATGAGAATGACCCTGATCGGATCGTCCTTATAGGCCTCGAGGGTGAGCCAGATCCCGCGAAGGGTGAGGGCGTTCAGGGCTTGGTACTTGTCGGTGAGGCTCTTCGCCTGCGACAGAAGGCCGCTGAAGCCCTTGCATGGCGGGCTGAGCAGCATGCACGTGAGGGTGCCGAAGACGGCGCGGATGTCGGCCGGGACGGCTTCGCGCCAATTCCGGTCGGGTTCGCGGCCGTGAAAGGCGCGGTACTGGTCGCGGCTGAACAGGTCCATGACCGTCCCGGGCACCCCCGTCAGGCGCTCGAAATTACGGATCGCCCCTGGATCGACGTCGATTCCGCCGGCGCATTCCCAGTGGGCGACCATGTTGCCGACCATTGGGCGCGCCATGCCGAAGCCCTTGGCGCCAGCCCCTATTCCCGCGAACAGATGGCCGTGGCGGTAAACTCGGGTGATGGGAGCTTGAAGCATGGGACCTCCGGAGGTGTCGCGGGGGCAAGGTTGCCCGCGCCGCGCACCTTCCCGCTCCCCCTCCCCTTCTCAGGCTGCTTCGCGCCGCTCGTGGTAGATGTCGGCCGCCCAGGACTCGACCCAGCCCGCGGTGATTTCGTCATGGTCGAGGTCGCCGCTCTCGATCAGGTCCCGGATCTGCTGGCGGGCAAGCGCGATCGCGGTTTCCCATGGGTCAGATGCTGTCGGCGACGATGGCACCGGTTCGTCGGCCTCGGCCAGGAAGCGTGCAGGCGAGGACGTGCGGGCGCACTGTTGGCGATACCAGCGTTCCAGATGATCGGCGACGAGGTGATCCGTCTTGCGTACACCGCGCCGAAGTGCGTCCTGTCGGGCTGCGATGCCGTACGCTTGCGAGTCAATCGAGGCGATCCAGCGCGCGAACGGAGCAAGGTATGGCAGGGCGTCGCCCTTGACGCCGAAGGCGTGGATCTTGGTGCCGATCGGCAGCTCGCGGCTCAGCCGCTCGACCACGGCGATCAGGCCTTCTGGGCCGTGTATCGGGCGTCTGCACATGCTTCCGACCCCGACGACGGTGCCGGGCAGCATAAGGCCTTCCAGCGCGTCGAGACAGCGGATGTAATCGGATGGGGTCCGCCCTTGCAGGACGGGCATAAAACGCTCGCGGATGCCGAGGTCGACGGCGCGGGCGTGGCATTCCCGGTTGGTGGCGATCGTCCGCGAGATGCGGTCGCGCACCTCTTCCCGGTCGTGGGCGACCTGTACTTCGCAGCAGTAGTCGGCGCTGGCGATCCGTCTGAACGGAAAGGAGGCGGCGAGCGCCATGTAGTCGTCGATCGACCACGGCATGCCGTTGTAGGCAACGGTCATGGTATAGCCGGCGCTATCGAGGTCGATGCTGGCGAGGTCGGACGCGTTGGCGAGTGTGCTGGTCCGCCATCCCCTCCAGTCGCGCCAGCCATCGACCTTGCGCCAGCGCGAAAGGCAGTTTGCAGAGATCAGTACGGGCGCGCGCAGCGCGGCGGCGCGCTCGAGGAGCGCACCGCGGGCGAGATGCGGCAGACCGATGATGATCTCGATCCCGGACGGATGCAGCGTCGTCATGACGGGACGAAAGGGCGCGGACATCAGAGGTCCTCACGCAGCATGATTGTGAGGACGCGGCGGGTGACGCTGGCATCGGCCGGATTCTCCGAGCCGTACTCAAGAGCCGTGTCGTAATAGTCGATCGCGAAATAGATGCGCACTTCGTCGATGGCGAAGTCGCCGCGGTTGCGCTCCGGGACGCCGTCGGGGAATTGGTACTGGCGGATCTCCTGAAGAAGGCGGGCTTGCGCGATTGCTTGGGAGGCCAGGCTGTCGTTGGACAGGCTCGCAAGGCACGTGCGCGTAACGACGATGCGGGCGGTGCGGTCGAAGCCCTGCCGGCAACGGTCGTTGAGCCGGGCGATAGCCTCGCTCCGGCTGGTCGTATCGTGATCAAT
Organism: Sphingomonas lacusdianchii; assembly: GCF_022664395.1. Classification (GTDB taxonomy): domain Bacteria; phylum Pseudomonadota; class Alphaproteobacteria; order Sphingomonadales; family Sphingomonadaceae; genus Sphingomonas; species Sphingomonas lacusdianchii. The sequence continues at coordinate 9,006 of NZ_JAKRET010000022.1, forward strand.
CATGGGAGTGCTCCCTTGAACCTGGAGGGGGTTGCCGGCGATCAGGCAGCGAGGGCGGGTTGCTCGCGTCGGCCTCGGTCCGGAAAGGCAGCGTGGAAGCGGTCGAGCCAGCTGGCGAGCGTCGGGCGAGCGTCGAGCGGGATGGCACCGGCGACGTCCTGAAAGCGGATCAGCTCGGTCGGGGCATCCCGAGCGATGCGGTCGACCTCGTCGGCGGGGAGGAGCCGCTCCTGACGAATGAACTGGGTCATCGATCCAGGTCGGGCGCGAGTGCTGCGGCGCCAGAGCCCTTCGACGGTGTGGAGGCGCGGTGCTGCCCGGGCCTCGACCAGAACGATAAGGCGCAGGCACCATGCGGGGAGCTCGCGGATCTCGCTGGGCGCGTTGGCCACGCACAACCAGCACGCGCTCTTTGGAGGGACGGGCAAACCCTCGGCCTCGATCCGGCGAATGCAGGCGTCGCGATCCCAGCCCCACTCACGCAACGGGTACTGGCACTCATAGCGCGGATCATCGATCGAGAGCGCATGGTTTGCCCGCTTGGTGTCGCGCGGCCCTGCGTCGTAGCCGATCAGGCGAGTGACGCGCTGCCCGCGTTCCCATGCGTCCAGCGCGGGACGCCATCGGGCGAGGTACGCGTCCTGTGGCGCCTTCTTGTACTTCAAGCTGCAGCTGGACCCTCCCAGCGACTTGCTGGGAAGGGTGGCATTGGTCAGGCACATCTCCAGGATCCCGTAATACGGGGGCCAGTGTTTGAACCGCTTCGGAGTGTAGGAGACCAGCTCGAAAGGAATGCCGCGATCGCGCATCCATGGCCGGATCACGTCGAGATAGGCGTAGGTCGCCGGCTTCTCGACGCCGGTATCGGCGCTCAGACAGAGGTCGGGCGCCTCGCCGCGGGCGTGTTTCTCGATGAGAAGCGCGGTGCTGTCGACACCGATGCCGTAGGCGAGGACGACGGGCGGGGCCGGGATCATGCCGCGTCTGCCGGCGCGAGCGGTGCAATCGCGATCGCCAGGTTCTTGCGAGTCACCGTGATGGTGACGGTGCGGTCCTCCGGGACGAGGTAGTAGTGACCCGAGAGTAGGTCCCGCAGACGGTTGTCGAGCGCCGCGTCCCCGCCTTCGAGAAGGCCGATGATCCGTTCGGCCGCATCGCGTTGGAACCGCTCCTGCTGGGTGTCGTAGCTGTCGGCCGCGGAGTCCTCGTTGGCCGAGAAGACGGCGCTCTCGAACAGGTCCGCGACATCCATTGCGGAGAGGTCCGAGCCGCGGCGGACGAACACGCGTGTCTCATCGACGGAGTTGCAGGAAAACTGGTCGGGACCGAAGGCCACGTCAGCGTCGCAGGCGACTTCGACAAAGGCGCCGGCGTGTGACAGCGTGGCGTGCAGGGTGATCGCATCGACCCATCCGTCGTCGGCGTCGGCGGGCGCTTCCACCCCTTCAGAGATCGTGAATTGGCGTTCGCCCTGAATGATGGCGAACTCGAGGGTCTCCACCCGGGCCAGCTTGTCGTACCAGCTATATCCCTTGAGGGCGTCATTCGCGTCGACCAGCGGTCCTCCGAAAGGATTGTGCTTGGTGATCGCACGCTCGGCCGGGATGGCTACCAGTGCCTCTTGGTCGGGCATCAGCACCATGGCCGGGTCGGTCGTTCGCACGCCGGTTTCGTAATTGCGGTACTGGTCTGCCGCGGGCGCAGCCCAGGTGAAGAGGTAAGGCTCGGCCTCGGAAAGCAGGACACCCAGATCACGGGCTTCGGTCCAGTTCTCGAACGACAGGCGATGCGTGCCTTTCGCTGCGATGGCGCGGTACAAGGTGCATTGCACCGCGGTTCTCAGGTCCGAAACGCCCTCATTCTCGACGACTTCCTTGCGAGCCGGAAGGACGAGCTGGATGTCGGGTGCGTTGACGATGTCGACCCGCGCGATCCAGTGGTCGCCGCGGTCGACCTCGGTCAGGTGAGGCAACCGGCAGGGGATCGTCACGCCGTGGAAGTTCAGCGCCGCGTCGCGGGAGGAATAATGCGAGGCCGGCACTCTACGGATGCCGATACGGGTGCCCTTCCAGGTTTCGACATGGACGGCGTCGGCGAGCCAATCGTGCTGCTCCTGGGGCTCGCCATTGAACGTCACCGGGACCGGGAAGTAGCGAGCCGCTGTTGCGACATCGCGCTCGATGGTAGTCAGCCATTGCTCGGGCATTCTGACGGTCAGCGACGTCCCGTAGGGGATCGGGTCCGAGGAGATCGCGATTGGGCGGCTCGTCTCCCAGGCTGAAGCGGGAATATGAGCCATCCAGCCCTGACGATCGGGCCGCGAGTAGGAGCGGATAATGACATCGCGGCCAGCGAGGCTGAAGACGCCCATGCCGGCAGGATCCTCGGCCCGGCGTGTGTCGTCCGACCAACCGGAGCGGCCGAGCGTCACGATCGAGGCGGGATCGGCGATGCCGTGGCCGTCATCGACGACCTGGAGATAGGTGGCGTCGCTTGCGGTGATGACCGTGACGGCGACGATCGTGGCCCCTGCCCTGCGCGCGTTCTGGAAAAGCTCGCAGATCACGTCGTACGCGGTGTTGTTGAACAACCGAGTGACCTTGGTGATGGTCTCGGGCGCGACGGCCGTCGCGATCATGGCGGGGATCATGGCAAGCTCCTGAAGCTGGCGTGACTGTTCACGCCTGCTCGCCCGCTCCCCCTTCCCTTCGGCCTCGGTGTGCTTCCGACCTACAGCCCGTCATCGTCGCTGGCAGGGCCGGTCTCGGCGGAGCCGGTGATCACGAATTGTCCGTTCTCGCCGCTGTCCTTGGCGGCGTAACCGAGGGCGGTGAGCCCGGCGCGGAGGTGGCCATGGTAGGTGGCTGCTGCGGTGTCGCTGGCGAAAGGTGCCTTTTCAGGGCTCGTGCCTGCGCGAACGGGCAGGAGAGCCGAGACGGCGACGTGATCGATCAGGTAGCCGTGCCAGTCAGGATTGAGCGGCGTATCGACCCGCGCCTGCCAACGGCCATCGTCCTGCTGGCGCAGCAGCTTGATCGTAAGCACACCTCCCATCCCGCTCGAAATGTCGAAGCGCTGACCCGCTTGCGGCCGGAGAAAGCGTCGCCAGACCCGCAGCACGAGCGGATTGTCGCGCACGGCTCGTAGGAAACCAGCATAGTCCCAGGACAAGGGGTCGGGCTGGTCGTGGCGGGCGGCGCAGGCTGGGAACCCGGACGTCGTTGTCCGGGGCTGCAGATACTCTGCGGTGCAGACGGTCCAATCGCCGTAGAGCTTGCCCTCGTGCGGTAGGCAGTCGCCCTCGAGCTGGATGGAATGCTCGCCGAAGCCATTGTGGAAATGAACTGCCGCTTTTGGGAAGAACCTTTCCAGGACCTCGCGCGAGCCGCGGATCTTCACGTCGCTGCCGTAGGTGGTGTGGACGTAGCTGAGCGGCCCGATCTTCGGGCCTTCGGCGCCCCAGTCGGTCATGTCCTGATCGATGCTGGCGCGGCCGTGGAAGAGATAGAGATAGACGCTCATCGGAGCTCACTCCCGAGAGAAGCGGCGCTGTGGCCGCGAGGGATGGCGCAGTGCAGTTGCACCGCGACCTCAGGCCAGGTGGACTTCCTTGGTGATCGGAGCGGTGCTCTCGACGCGGGTGGCGCCGAGACTGTCGAAGGTCTCGACGTCGTTGCGCTCGGCGTAGCGGTCCTTGGCGACGAGCCCGTAGATCGGATCTCCGGAGTAGCGGGCAAAGCCGAGCGCATCGACGCTCTGGACCCGGCGAAACACAACACCGACCATGCCGGCGGGAACCCAATCGGCCCAGTCACCGGATGCGGAAACCGAAGCGTACTGACCGATGACAGCCTGATAGGCGGCGCGACGGCGTAGCGTGTTGTTCTCGGTCGCCGGCACTTCTTCGCCAGTGAAGGCGCCATAGCGTGCAGGGTGCCACGCTCGAACCGAACGGCGCGCGTTCTCGACCTGAAGGGCGATCCCGGCTGTGGGGAGACGCCGGAACTCGGTCGCGAAGCCGAGCAGGACGAGCGCCCAATCCACGTCCTCCTCGTAGTAGATATCGTCGCGGCGTAACGCCTCGGGCATCGCGGCTTGCCGTTCGTCGGAAAGGACGTACCCGCCATGATCGGGCGTGGTGACGTGCCAGATCCCGGGCAGGACCTGGTCGGTTGTCTGCGGAACACCCCATTTCGTGTCCTGCGGTGCTGGGACGGCGGTAAAGCGGGTCATCTGTCGGCTCCTCTATGGATCGACAGATCTCCTCCCCCTCCCCTCCAGCCTCGTTGCTGTTGGGCCGAGTGCGGGGCAGTAGGCCGCATGGACGTGTGGCTCTATTCGGCGCCGGAGAAGCTTTGGGCGCTTACGAACGATAGCGAGGGTAGCAACTTGCCCGACGACCTGGGGCCGTGGGTGCCGGTGCGCCCCGTGGTTCTGCGTGAGGACGCGTCGGACGAGCAGCAGGCGATCGAGCTGATCGCCGAACACGGGTTTTGCTGCTTCGATTGATCGGACGCTTCTTGCGGTCCAGATCGTCGCCGCGCGCGACTACTGACCAATGTGCAGCTGATCGAGTATCGCCGCTTCCAGACCATCGGCCTCGAGATCCTCGCCGTGGATGGTCACCACCGGCGCGACGGTGCGTAGCTTTTCGACCTGCCGCAGCTTGACGCCGAGCGTGTCGGCGTCGTGTGCCGTTACGATTTCCAAGGCCGCTTCCATCACCTCGCCGGTCGTGAAGTCGCGAAGGTCGAGCAGCATGTCGGGGCGCATGTCGCCGATGCTGGTAGCGACGTCGAAGAGAAGGCGCTTGAAGCCGATCCCGATTCCGCGACGGCGCAGACGGTATTGGAGATCGAGCAGCCCGACGATGGTTTGCCGTTCGGCCGCGTTGTGGATCGCGACGAAGTTGGAGGGACGTGCGATTGGCTGAGCATAGGCGCGCAGTGCCGCATAGCCCTCGCGCGGATTGTGCTCGCCCACGACGGCGAGGACGAGGTACGGGGCGCCGATCTGGCGCTGGTGGATGCCGATGTGCCGGATCCGGTTCTTAACCTCCAATTCGCGGCCTTCGGCGAGCGTGATGGTCGTTCCTGATATGTCGACGGCGTAGAGCAGGAGAAAGGCTTGTGGGGCATGGCCGGTCGGCCACTTCTTGGCCGCCTGTCGCAGCTTGGCGAACACGATCCCGCGTTCATAGGGATCGATGTGAGTGTAGAAGTGACGGGCGAGCGGGATGCCCGGGGCAATTTCGACGCGTTCGGCCGCGCGGCGCATCGCGGCGAACTCGCTTGCCATCGACGTCGTCCGCGGCTCTCCGGCCTCGAGTGGCTCCACGACATTGACGTGGGCCATCTCCATGAGAAGCCATAGCAGGCGGGCGAGGCGCGGAATGGCGACGCCGCGGGTGCGATCGTCAGGTTCAGCCTCGTCGGGCAGTTGCGCGAGCTTCTCCGGCGCGAGCCGGTGCGCGGAGAACATGCCGTCTGGCTCGTTGATCGTGCGCGGTGTCGCTGTTGCCTTCTCGCGGATGCGGGGAGGAGCCTGTTCGCGGTAGAACGGGCAGTCGAGTTCATGCTCGGGTCGCCGTTGCCGGACGCTGGTCAGTCGCCGGAGATAGTAGGTTTCGGCTTCGGAGAGGTAGGCCGGGGACAGGAGCGGCGGGGCTTCCGTCTCGCCCAGGCAGTCGCAGGCGATCCATTGATGGTGGTCGCGTGCCTTCACAACCATGATCACCGATGCGCGGTGGTCGCTGTCCTCGCCCTCCCCCATGTACCAGCGGACGAGCGCTCGCCGCACGACGTCCGGCAGGGGCGTGCGTTGCTGGAGTCCACGAGTGTCGCGCGGGACCAACCACATGCGTGCGACTATACGATATTATACTTGCAAGGTCCACGATGTTCACGGTACGTTCACCGCCAAGGAGAAGCGCGCCATGAAGACCGATTGCATCGAAGCTTTCGACCTCGATCTGACGCTCAAGGACGCGTCGACCGATCCGATCATCCGTCCGACACGACGCATGATCGCGGTCGCGTGCATCGGTATGGGGCCGGAGGACGCCTACTACTCCGTGCGCGAGCTACGCGAGGCGATCGAGTGGATCCACGAGGGTGAGCCCTCGGGCAAGCGCAAGCTGACGCAGATCCTCGGCAACCAGTGCGACGACTTTCAGCGGTGCATCTACTACGCGCTGGCGGGCAAGGGCATCGTTCTGATCCTCGACGACCTGCTGTGGCTGGAAGGCGTGCTGGAAGCGCGCGGCCGGTTCGCTGGCGAGCTGTTCCGCATGAAGCGACCGACCATGCCGCTGGTCTCGCCCTATGTGGCGGCCGAGCCTGACGGCCCTGTCGGGCGGTTCGACACCGGCTTCGAGATCGGGGCGTCCTGGTCGTTCGATCCGGGACCGGGCTATGATGCGGTCGATCACGTCGTCGATCCGAAGCTGTCGCGCTGACGGCAAAAAGAAAGGCGGCCCTGGCCGGAGCCGGGGCCGCCCGTCTTGTTTCGGGGGTGGTGCTTCAACGTCGCTCGCATGCGAGCCGTTCCCCCCGTCGCCATTTCTCCGGGTCGATCCACTCTCCTGAATGAATCCCGCGGCCGTGGCTGCGTGCCTCCTCGAATGCCGCGACATAGCGGGTAGCGCGTTCGGGATCACTCTTCAGGTATTTGACAGCCGGCACCGCGAAGCCCTGCGCAATCAGCTGCTCGCCAACATCGGAGCCGTCGACACTGACGATTGCCACGGGGCGGCCGTAGCTGCTGCTGCCGACCAGCTGGATGGTTGCCTCGCCGCTTTTCAGCATTCTTGCCGTCGCGTCTTGGGCGAGCCTTCCGCACGGATAGCAGGAGCCTGCTTGCTCGCAGAGCTGCTTCTTTTCGACCGCATCGGCGCCGGAAAACCGGAAATCGATCGACACGGTGTCGCCGTCCAGTGCCCGCGCATCGCCCCGGATCGTGGGTTCGTTCCGACCGCTCTCCGGACTGGCGCCGCAAGCCGTCAGGGCGACCAGAAGCAGGAATAGGGCCGCTCTCATGCGAGCCGCATCTCGAGCACGACGTCGGGGCCGTCGACGACGGCCGGGATGATCCGAAGTGGCTGGAGAGGGTTGCCGGTGCGAACGACCGAAATGCAGCTTGCACCGTCATCAGCCATGCGCGCTGCAATGCGCCTTGCATTGTCGTTGCTGCAGAGCGCCCGGCGTTTGGGGCTGAGAGGGACGTGGTCGGGAAGCGCGATCATGACCGTGATCCTGAGTTAGGTGGTGGGTGGCAATCAAGCGAACACCGTCTTGTGGACCTTCGTCTCCGGGACGACTGTCCAGGACAGATGGCGCAAGCCGCTTAGCCGGTACTCCGGGTAGCTGACGCCGGGCCTGGACAGCGCGACCCTGCGGCCTCGTTTGTGGACGGTGAACTCTGCGCCCTCATAGCCGTCGGTGAACCTGAACGGGGACGGCAGGCGAATCCGCATGCCATGCTCGAGCGGGCGCGCGGCGCGGGCCAGATTGTCGATGCAGCGGCGTCGCCAGTTGAGCGCGGACGGTTCGTCGGTATCGCCAAGCAGGGCGAGGATCCGCTCCGGGCATTCGGCTTCGCACGGCCCCATGTGTTCAGTCAGTCGGGTAGGATTGGTGCTGCTCATGGAGTCAGCCCTGATCCCCCCGCCGAACCGCACGTGCAGCTTTCACCGCATGCGGCTCTCCACTGTGACGAACCATCACTTTGCCGTAGATCGGGCAGGCGGCCTCTGTGAGTATCCCAGTGGCATTGCTCGCACAGGACCACCGTCCTGCGGGCGCGTGCCACCTTCATTCTCACGACAAAACCGCGGTGCGAAACATCGGCCATCCCCCGGATATGGTGCACCTGACACGGAACATCGGATCGACCGCAAGCCTCGCATTGCTTGGCATTCTGACGATCAACCCAGTCCGTACGTGAGTGGGTGAACACCTGCGTCCAAGGCTGGATATCAATCCTGGACGAGGTGGCCGGATCACGTTTCAGATGAGCCAGTTTCCAGACTTTGACCGATCGGGGCTGGCCATCGACGTCGTAGCCGATGGTGAATTCCTGCCCCGTCCTCATGCGGGCCACGACCGCTCGCACATTGGTTTTGTGCTTGCTGGCCAAGGTCTTGAACAAGCTCCACCGCTGGAGAAACTCAAGCCTGTTCAGCTTGAAGCTCACATCCTTGGCGAGAGCATAGTAGTTCGCAAAACCCCGCAATTCGGCGTTGTAAGCTAGGACGATCTCAACGTCGCTGCAGCTGAGCAGCAGGCTACGATGACGCGGCTTCAACACCGACAGATCACCATAACCTTTTGCAGAAGCGAACGCGTGGACCTTCTCCCAAGGGACATGCAGCTGCATCACTTCCGACGGCGGCCTACGAAGGAAGCTGACGGAACCTTGTCGGCTCCGGACAACCCGTTGGCGTGTCGTATATGTGCGGACCTCATATCCAAGGAAGGCGGCTCCATCGCTCGCCTTGCGGATACCGCTTTTCTCCTCGGACACCGTGAGCGCCAGCGCCTCGGTCAGGAATGCCCTGACTTCGGCGAACACGCTTCGTGCATCCTCCTTGCTACCGATAACCCCAATCATGAAGTCGTCCGCGTAGCGACAGTAACGAAGTCGGCGATAACCGGGGTCCATCGCGTCTCTCGACGGGATGGACCGCTCTTGCGGCAGTAAGGTTTGGATTTTGGCCAAGGAGGCCGCAACCTTCACCTCGTCGACATTGTCTTTGGCCCGCAGCATGGTGACGCGCTTCCGTTGTTTCTGGATGCGCCCAGCCAGTCGCCCATATTCCGGGTTCGTGGCACGGACCTTCCCCCTCTCGAAAGCCGCGATCCGTTCCGCCATGAACATATCGAGTTCATGGAGGTAGATGTTGGCCAAGATTGGAGAGACGATACCGCCCTGCGGAGTGCCGCTGTAGGTCCGGGTGTGAACCCGGTCTTCCATAACACCCGCCTTAAGCATGCTGCCGATCAAGCCGATGAATTTCTCGTCATCGATCCTTTTCCGCAACAGCCGCAGGAGGATGTCGTGGTCGATGTTCTCGAAGAACCCCGCGACATCCACATCTACGAGCCATTTCACCCCCGTCCATACGGCTTTGACGTGTTCAAGCGCCGTATGACACGACCGGCCCGGCCGGAATCCATGGGAGGCGTTCGAGAACACCGGTTCATAGATCCGTTCGAGCAGTTGCCGCGCCACTTCCTGAACGAGGCGGTCGTCGCGCGTGGGAATGCCCAGCGGACGCCGTTTGCCCTTGCCTTTCGGGATAAACACCCGACGCACTGGTTTGGGATCATAGGTCCCTGCCGTCACGCTGGCGATAATCGGGTCGAGGTCTTCCGGTCCGAAGTCCGCGAAGGTCTCGCCGTCAATACCCGGCGTCATCGCACCCTTGTTGGATCCGATCTTCTGGAGCCCCTCCTCCCAAAGGAGGCGAGACCCCATCAGACGATAGAGTCCATTCACCCTTTTGCCCGACGCAACGAGCGCCGGAATGGCCTCCAACCGGCCTTTCACAGTTTCTGGCAGCATCAGCACACCCCATGATCGGTGGTTGAAGAATCACAGCTGCCGCCCTTCCCCCGGTCTTCCCCGCTTTCGGCCCGATCGCTCGAGACCTTATACAGTTGCACCGCCGCCTCCGAAGAGGTCGATGTCCCGGGCATTACCCCGGGCATTTGAGTAATATGGCGGCTCCGTACCCATGCAGGCCGGCAGAAGCCGCCTGTTTAGGGCATCCCGTAGTTACGCTGAATGGAGATGCGGCGCGGTTAGGTGTCCCGTTCGTCCACTAAACCCCTCGACGAGAGGCGCACCGGATGGGCTGAGAAACAGGCGGCCAAGACATGAGACCGCTGTCATCATCCGGACCTGGCGTGACAGTCGCTTTCGCCAGTATCGCTATATAGATTGCTGCAGACTGGGATTTAAGCAGTGTAGCCTTCACCATACGCACCTTGCCCTGACCGTCATCGCCTCCATTTGCGACTAAGACGCATCTGGCCTTTTCCGAACATGCTATTGTTCCCCGTCCCTTTCGGGATTTCAGACCTTGTGAGGCCCGAGGTTAGTCCGGCGAGCAGAGGCATTCTCAACTTACCTCATCATCACTGATACTCCATTTCAGCGCCGCAACGGCGCACTGTCCTTGTACCCGAACACGTAGCCCTCCCGGTCGCGAGGGTTCCATTTGACCAGGCACACAATCGCGAAGGTTGGCTCGTCGACTCCGTCGGTGCTCGGCACCGCGGCCGCGTAGTAGACCTTGTTGCGCAGGCAGGAGGACGCGACGATCCGCAGCGCCCTGCCCTTACCGGCAGGGTCGCGCTGGTCATAGGTGAACTGGGCGTCGAGATACGCTTTCGGGGTCGAATGCGGCTGCATCGACGACAGCGGCATGGTGAGCCAGCCCATTGCTAGTCCTTTCAGATCTGGGCCGCATCAGAGGCGGCGTGGGTCAAGGAGGTGAATCGCGGACGTCTCGAGAGCGGGCCGGTGAACGTGGCTCACCAGCTGCGCGACGCGGGCGCGGACGCGCTCGTCTGGAAGATCGGACCGGCCCTCGGTGAGTGGTGGCACCCGCGTGTTCGTCACCTCGGTGAACAGGATCGACAGCACGCGCGCCTCGATCTGCTGAGCGAGGTCGTGGATTGCGCGGCCCTGTGCGAGCTTCTCGTGCCCGGGGGACATCTCAAGCCAAGTCATGGGAGCGATTGCCTCGCTCATGCGAGCGAGCAGGCCGAGCCCGTGGCCGAAATCGCTGTGGTAGTGGATCAGCGACTGGCGTTCCGGTGAGAGCGCATCGAACGGCGCGTAGAGCCGATACTGGTAGCGAGGGGGCGCGCCCGTCACGCGTACGCGGGTGGCAAGGACGTCCATCACATCACCCGACCAAAAGGGCGGGTTCGGCTGCCGCAGGGGCGAGATGCAGCTCGCGTCGTAGGCGGTCTGCGAACCGAGCAGGGTTGAGGAGCTCGCGGATGGCGGCAAACCGCCGGCGGTCGCCCAGGAGGTCGTGCTGACCTCTGACCCGGCGAAACGACACTTCGTTCTCGGGGCCGAGCGCGCCAAGCGACAGCTGCACCCAGACCTCCTCGCCGTGAAGGGTTATTTCACCCGATACGGACGGATCCGACCGGTTCGACCGGATGGTGTAGCTGCCCTCGGGAAGGGTGAGCGCATTCGCCAGATTGCGCATCGCCCTGCGCCCGTCCGCATGAAAAAGGTCCTTGGCGACGGCATCGTAGGAGACGCCCCGGATGGCGAGCGTGAGAAGGGCCGGGAAGCGCTGCAGCTCCGCAATGCGCTCCGTACAGCGGCGTCGTAAGATCGCTTCGGCGGGCCGGTTCTGCGTCACCGTGGTGAGATGTCGGGCCAGCAGGATCACTGCGGCGTCGCTCTCGTAGTCGACCCCGGCATTGCGGCAGTCCTCGATCGCGCGTGTCAAGGCATGGACGCCGGCGGTGATGGTGGACAAGGCGCTCGGGTCGAGCGCCTGTTGATGGCGAAAAGCAACGTCGTAGGGCATGGCGATCTCCGGATCCTGAGCGCCTCTCGCGCTCACCGGCCCGCTTCCCCCTCCCCTTCCCTGGTCCCGGATCAGAGCATCAGACCCACAGGATCCGACGATCGAGCGGCTGCCGCGAAGCCACGCTGCCACGCATCGGCGAGCCGGCTGCCACGTCGATAGTGACAGCCGGTGCTACCGAGCACGTACCCCCGCCAACCCTGCTTTTCGGCTTCCCAGATGGGATCGCGCCTGGACGGCCCGAGGAGCCGCATCAGGTCGAGCGTCATGTCGGATCCTGATCGGCTTGCGCGATCATCAGGTCGATGGCGTCCTCGATCGCCTGCTCATCGTCGTTCACGACCCGCAGATTGGGGCGGTGCTTGCGGACGGCCTCGGCGACGGCCGCAGGGGTGTGCCCCTTCAGGGGATAACCGTAGACCTTCCCGTCGTCGATCACGATGAGCTGCCTCTTGAAGGAGCGCCGGAGCCGCTTCGTCTCCTCGATCCTCCCGATCATCGCGGCTACCTCGAACTCGAGCGTGTGTTGCAGAGTGGTTCCGTGGAACTCGCGCGCGGGGCGGTTGGCGGCGAGCCACGCGTCGACCTCCTTTTCGGTGAGCGCGCCGACCTGGTGGAAGTCGTCCGCGGCGCCATGTCCGCGGTTCGAGGCCAGGAAAGCGCGAGCGCCGTCGATCCAGATCTCGGCGGTATAGCAGGTCGTCTCCTCCGAGAGCGCGACCACGACCTTCAGCTTCTTCAGTTCGATGCGCATGAGTGCGACTCCTTGATTGACTGGTCATGCCGCGAGCGCCTCGGGCTCGTGCCACTCGACCTTGGCATCGCCGCTGGCGTCGTGACTGGCGGGTCGGGCGAGGTCGCGCAGGTAATTGAAGGCCTGCTCGGCCTTCGACGCGGCCTTGATGATCGCGCTGGAGTCCGACTTCAGGATGCGAAGCCAGTGGTCGATGTAACTGGCATGATTGTCATGGAGATCGCCGGGTAGGCCGAGTTCGGCGCAGATCAGGCACTGGCCGATGGAGGCGACGAGTTCCTCGAACGCGTAGGCGTTGTCGCCGAACTTCTTGCCGAACTCGCGGTCGAGCCGGCTCGCGGCGCCTGACCAGTGGGTGTATTCGTGCCCCAGCGTGCTGGCATAGTGGTCGTCCGACCGGAACGCCCCGCGGTTCGGCATCTGGATGTAGTCGCCAATCGGCGAGAAGTAGGCCTGGTCGCCGCCATGGCGAACCGTGCCCGGCAGGGTGCCGAAAAAGCCGTCAATGGCGGCGCGGTGCTCGGATTCGACGCGTGGCTCGGGCGGCGCGATCGTCGGATAGTAGTAGCTCGGCAGGCCGTCGATCTGGTCGACGTTGAAGACGATGTAGGATCGCAGGAAGCGGATGTTTTTGGTGGCCTCAGCACCGGTGACGCGATCGGTTTCCGTCTTGGAGAAACTGGAGAAGTAGACGCTCAGCGAGCCTCGCTCGCCGCGCCGCACCTGGCCGCCCAACTCTTCGGCTTGGCGATAGGTCATCCAGGTGCGGCTGCTATAGCCGCGGGCATCGCCGATCGCCCAAAGGTAGAGCGTGTTGATGCCGGTGTACGGGGTTCCGCAATGGCGTAGCGGACGCCCACCTGCCCCGGTGAGCCCCCAAGGGCGTGACCACGGCAGAACGCCGGATTCGAGCTTCTCGATAATGAGGTTGGTGATCTCGGCCGCGACGTCACGGCGCGGCGCATCGGGCTTGCGACGGAAGGTCATGATGGGTGCTCCCCGTTGGGCGGCATGGCGCCCGCGAAAAAAGAAGGCGGCCGCCCCATCGGGACGACCGCCAGTTGCCCAGGAGACGGTTGGGCGGGGTTATTCGGCCGCGACGAGCTCCGCGTCGTCGTTCACCGCACCGGCGTCGTCCTCGCCGGGCTCGGTGCTCTGGTCGCCATCAAGATCGGCACCGTCGTCGCCGTCGGGGTCACCGTCGACATCGCTGCCGGCGTCTTCGTCATCGGGACCGTCGTCTTCGACCAACTCAGCCGTACTGGCCACGTCGAAGCGCATCGCGTCCGGCACCCAGGCGAGAGCGGCCTCCTTGGTCTCCGCCTCGGTAATGGCCTCGCCGGCGAACAGCCTCTCGCAGCTGGTCGAGATCTCGCCCTTCTTGGAGCCGAGATAGCGTGCTGCCAGCGTGGATCCGCCAACCTCGGTGAGCGTCGCGAGCAGCGTGCCCTTCGACACCCGGTCGAAGAAGTTGGCGCAGGTCGGCCGCCACCACTTGGCGACGTCGATCTCGAGGATGGAGGCGAGACGGGCGTGGAGCGGGTTCGTCGTGACCGTGCCATAGTCCTGCTTGGCCTCGAGCGAGTCCGCGACCACGATCGCGAGCCACGCTGCCTTGGCATCGTCGCCGAGGGCGCGGAATGCCTCGAACCGTTCGACGGGCGAGGCGCCTTCGGTCCACGAGGTATCCAGTGCCTCCCGCGCCTCGGCGATCGTGATCTTCGCCTGGGTGGGGGCGAAATCGGCCGGCATTTGCGGATCGTTGGGCCGGCCCGCGGTGATGGTCGTGCCCGAGCGGCCGTAGTTGCGGGTGCGGTCCACCATCGCGAAAAGCGCGTAGTCGAGCGCGAGGCCGGGATCCGCGAGGATCGAGGCGGCGAGGATGTCGCGGCGCTGCACGGCGAGCTCGTCGTGGAGACGAGCGCTCAGCGGCTTTCCGCCCGGCGCGACCGCCTCGGGTGGAAGCGAGCTCGTGTCCCGTGTCGATCCGGTCGGCTTCGCGTCGTCCGCATCGCCGGGCGTGCGGAGCGGCGTCTCGCTGTAGTAGGTCGTCTCGAGGACCAGCTTGCCGTTGCGGTCGAGCATCAGGAAGGTCCCGACCTGCCCCTTGATGTCGTCGGGGAGCACGGGGGGCTTGTTGTGGATGCCCTCGTACTCTTCCTGAAGCCGGTCGTACTCGCTCTCGAGAATGCCGTAGGCCTCTTCTTCAAGGCTCTCGTCGCTCATCTCCTCGGTGAGGGCCTCCATCCGCTCGGAGATCTCGTACGCGCGGGTTTCTTCCGCCTCGGTGAGCGGGGCCGGCTGCAGAGCGACACGGTGCAGATCCGCGGTCGCACCGTACAGGTTGGTGGTTGCGATCGGGCGGATCCACGCGAGGCCCTGTTCCTCGCCGAGACGCTTCGCCTCGGCTTCCATGAGCGTGCTGGCGAGCGACTGGGCGATCTCGGGATCCGACCAGCGGTCGCCATCCTCGCTGAACAGCTCGCGCTCGACGCGGCCACCAGCGGCGACATAGGCGTCGGCACCGACCAGGATGGCGACGGGGTCGGTCGCTTTCATGGTGTCGTTCGAGATCGCGCGCCGGATCTGGTCCGCGGTGATGTAGGAGCTGTGGCGGTACTGCGCGAATACGCGCTCCTGCTTCGCGCGGTCCTCGGTCGAGCCATAGGCCTTTGCCATGTCGAGCGTCATGTCGCCGTTGGCGAGAGCTTCGAACACCGGTTCCGCCAGATTGGCGAGGCGGAGGCGGCCTTCGATGAAGCGGCGTGTCTGGCCGAACCGCTTGGCGACGGCGTCGATGTCGCCGTCAGACTGGAGGAAGTGCTGGAACGCACGGCATTCCTCGGCCGGCGTCATTACCTCGCGCTGAAAGTTCTCGGTCAGCGAGAGCTCGCGGAGGTCGTTGTCGTCGCCCGCGACGATCTTGACCGGCACGTCGTAATCCGCCGCGACGATCTCGCCCGCCTCGGCGAGCATCATCGCTCCCAGAAAGCGCCGCTCGCCGGCGATGACCTCGAACATGCCGCGCGGCTTGGACGGGGTGACAAGAAGGTTCTGAATGATGCCGCGCGCGCGGATGCTCGCGGCCATGGCCGGGATGTTCTTGGGCTGCGTCGTGCGGACGTTCTTCTCGGACTGCTTCAGCTTTGCGAGTTTGACGGTCTGGGTCATTGCCAGTCTCCTGAGCGTGGGAATGTCCGGCGAAGTCCCTCGCCGAACACCCCCTCGCTCCCCCTTCCCTTCCTGCTCCCGTTCGCGCAGCGACATGTACCGCGCATTGCACCGCGCCCTGCGATGCTTTGGTATCACCCGTCCGGCTGCGCCGTCATGCGGGCGATCACCTCCGAGGCAGTCTCGTTGGGTACGAAGATCCTGGTCTTGTAGGAGATGATCTCAACGTAGCAGCCGATCGACTTCAGCCACGGTAGCTGCGCGGCAGGCGCCCCCACGATCTCGATCCGCGGCTTGCCGTTGACCCTCGCCCGCTTCACCTCGCATGCGAACGGTCGCTTCAGGACGATCGAGCCGCCTCCCAATGCCGCCTGCGTGATCTCGTCGGGGCTCAGGACCTGTGGTTCATCCAGGCCGAGCTTGTTGAACAGGGTGTGGATGTCGCGCGGGAAAACCATGCGACCGAGCCACGAACGGCCTTCCTCGTCCACGATGCGATTGACCGCGAGATGGTCGCTCGGCAGGGCCGACCAGATTGGCAGCAGCAAGCCCGTCGCGAGCCGGATTGTCTCGGTGTCGACCTTGGTACGCGCCTCTTCCACTTCGGCTTCCCATGCGGCCGAGAAGGTCTCACGGGAACACTCCTCCCAGGCTGTCTCGAACAGGTCGTCGGCCGCGAGATATTCGCGACGGGTCGGACGCATCAGTTCGATCCGCAGGACCGCGACGCCATCCTCCGTCATGCCGGACCGAGCCGCTGTCCGAAGCGCTACCTTGTCCGATCGACCGTTCCGCAGGAACATGGCCGTGCTGTCGCTGTCGGCGATGCGAAGCACGCGATCGAGCGAGACTGGCTGACGGCGCCGTGCGACCTCGATGGTCAAGAGGTGAGACGTTGCGCCACTGATCGGGTCGGTGCGCAGGATGGTGTCATCGAGCACCGTGGCGCGATCGACCTGCATGGTCTCGACCCCGACATCGAGCGTGCCGGCGTCCCGCGCGGCTGCGACCCGTGTTTCGACCAAGGCGAGAAACTCGTCGAAGATGAGGTTCTGGAGGCCAATCGGAAGCGCCAGGAGCCGATTTAGCCAACGCTGGATCGGTGGGAGGTCTTCCTTGAGGACACCATCCTTGTCCTGCAGCTCGAGCCCTGTGCGGTGCTGGAAGTCGACCAGGTTCGTGCTGCTCAACTTGCCGGCAACGAGCAGATGATACCAGCTGATGAGCGCCGCCTTGGCATACTCGCTTTCGAGGTTGTCGGCCGGGTCGAACAGGTTCTGGCCGCCTGTCTGGCGCTGGCCCCTTGTGAGAGCGCCCAAGCTGTCGAGACGCCGCGCGATGGTCGACGTGAAGCGGAGTTCGCCCTTGCAGTCGGTCGTGACGGGCCGGAACAGGGGCGTGCAGGCCTGATGGGTACGATGGGTTCGACCGAGACCCTGGATGGCCCGATCGGCACGCCAGCCCGGCTCCAGCAGGAGGTGAACCCGCTGTTCCTGGTTTTTCACGGCGAGGCTCGCATGATAGGATCTGCCGGTGCCGCCCGCGTCGCTGAACACGAGGATCCGTTTGGTCCCTTCCATGAAGGCTGCGGAGTCCGCCTGGGTCGCGCGGGCCGACCGGGATTCGAGCTTTTGGGTGCCGCCCGCGGTGCTTACGAGCCGCTTGGTGCGCCCCGTCACCTCGGCGACGTTGTCATGGCCGAAATGCTCCAGAATGCCGTCCAAAACGGCTGCGATCGGAGGGAGCGCGCAGAGTTGCTCGATCAGCGTGTCTCGGGCCGCTTCCGCTTCCGGGTTGGTGACCGGGGTGCCTCGATCGTCGAACATGGGTCGCGACCGCGTTTCGCCGGTATCGTCCAGATAGTACGACATCTGCTGGACCGGGAAGGCGCGCTGCAGATAATCGATTACCGCCTCGCGCGGGGACAGGTCGAGGTCGAGGTCTGCTCTTTCGTCTGGGGATAGCTCGCCGAGGCGCCGATCGAGGATGGCTTCAGCCGTACTGACCAGCTGCAGAACCACGGACTGCCCGGCCTCCAAATGCTGCCGAACCGCGGCAAGGACCGTTGGCAACTTGCAGGATAGAAGAAGCGCACCAAAGAAGCGCTGCTTGCAGCTCTCGAACCGCGATCGGGCGGCCGCCTTGGCACCGGAGTTCAGCGTGTCTCCCCTGAGGGAGTCGACCACGCCGGTCAGCTTCAGCGCCTCTTCCATGTTGCGGTGGATGATGCCCCAGGCGTCGGCATAGGTGTCGTACACCTCGATCTGCTCGCGGGTCAGTTCGTGCCGGAGGATGTCATACTCGACCCCTGCGAAGCTAAGAGCGCGCGCGGTGTAAAGGCCTGTCGCCTTGAGGTCGCGCGCCACCAGCTCCATCGCTGCAATCCCGCCCTGGCGGATCTCGGTGATGAACGCTTCCCGATTGGCGAAGGAGGTCTCCGGCCCCCAGAGCCCGAGCCGGACGGCGTAAGCGAGGTTGTTCACCTCGGAAGCGCCCGTTGCGGAGGCGTACAGCACGCGCGCGCCGGGCAAGCGGTTCTGCAGAAGGACGCCGGCGATGCCCTGCTGCGAGCCCTTCTTGGCGATCATGCTCCCCTCGCCTCCTGCGACGCCGCCCATCTCATGGGCTTCATCCCAGGCGATGACGCCCTCGAAGTCGTCGCCGGCCCACGTGATGATCTGCTCGAGCCGGCTGGCGTCACCGCGCGTCGAGCGTAGCGTCGGGTAGGTCACGAACAGGACGCCCTCAGACATGCTGATCGGCTCGTCGATCTTCCAGCGCGAGAGCGGCTGCACATCGGCGGCAAGGCCGCCCAGGGCCGTCCAGTCGCGGATGGCGTCAGCGTGGAGCGCCTCGTTCTTGGATACCCAGATAGCGCGACGCCGTCCCGCGAGCCAGTTATCGAGGATCACGGCCGCAACCTGTCGCCCCTTCCCCGCCCCCGTGCCGTCGCCCAGAAAGAAGCCCTTGCGGTAGCGACTGCCATTCTCGTCGATGATCAGGCCCACACCCTCCGGATCGGGACGGAAACGGCCGGGAATGTACTGCGTCCACGCGTGACCGGCGTAGACGACGGTTTCGAGCTGCGAGGATGACAGCATGCGTTCGTTGACCGTTCGCTCGGGCAGGGCCGGGACGTGAACCGGGATCGGCGCGGGGATCGAACCCATGGCGACGGACTCGACCAGGGCGGTCGGGTGCTCGCCGGCAGCGTCGAACACGATCCGGCTTGGTCGGTATGGGAGATAGACGCCGGTCTGTTCGGCGAGCGGCGCCGGGGTCTCGAGGACCTTGTAGGTGACCGGCGCCACCTCGTTTCGTGAGGGCGCCCGAAAGACACGCGGCGCGGCTGCGGGTTTGGATCGCACGCTCCGGAAAAGCGATACGCTGCCGCCTCTCGGCGTCGCCTGTTTTGCTGGGTCACTGGTCAACGCGAGGCGATCGGGAACGACTAGGTCGTCGTTTAGATCGGCGACGGTCGCTCGCTGCAGCACAACGCTGTTGCTTTGACCGGCCGCCTTGTCGAGGACGTAGAGACGCACCGCGACGCTGGTGCCGTGCTTCCCATAGGCAGCAGTGAGGCGGATCGACGTCCGGACGGTGACCTGGTCCAGCGTTGCGTTCCAGATCTCTCCCATCCGGGCCGAGTTGCTGAACCAGTCCGGCATGATCGCAACGACGCGTCCGTTCGGGCGCACGCGCCGGATCGCCGCCTGGAGGTGGCGCACAGCAGCGAGGTCGTCGTCGCCGCGACCGACTGAGCGCGAGAAAGGTGGGTTCATGATGACGACGCTGGGACGGGGGAGCG
The DNA here is from genome assembly GCF_022664395.1 of Sphingomonas lacusdianchii. Taxonomy (GTDB): domain Bacteria; phylum Pseudomonadota; class Alphaproteobacteria; order Sphingomonadales; family Sphingomonadaceae; genus Sphingomonas; species Sphingomonas lacusdianchii. Next base: position 28,299 of record NZ_JAKRET010000022.1, read on the forward strand.
ATGCCATCGTGCTCGCGATTGTAGCGCCGTCATGCCCCGAGACTGTGGTATCGGGGAAGGTTGCCGCGAGGCGTGCGCGTCGCGACGGGTCGATCTCGTTGAGCTGGAGCGAGCCGACGGGACCGAGTTGAGCCACGAGGAGTCCATTCCCGGCGCTCGGCTCGAGCACGATATCGTCGCCGCGGGGCGACGCGAGCAGCACGGCGACCGTGGAGAGGTCGAGCGGCGTCGAGAACTGCTGCCATTCGATCTGTTCTTCGCTGCGCACCGTCTGGGTCGGCAAGCGGGCGAGCAGCGCCGACGCCTGCAGGACATCGCCCATTGCAAGCTGATCGCGCATTGCACTGCGGTTTCGCATTGCAAGTGCAACTGCATGCTCAAGCACTTCGAAGCTCTCGCGCTGCGTCCAGCGGCCGTCGGCGTCGGAGCCTCCGAAGGCTGCTGTCATCGCAGCGTTCAGCAGCGTTCGCGTGATCTTCTCCTCGCCGAGTACGGCCGGCACGAGCTCGCGCGCTGCGGCGGTGAATGAGGACGCACGGCATGGCGCGGTGTCGAACAGGTCGCTCATGGGGATCTCCTGGCTGTGTGGCTGCCCTCTGCAGCTCCCCAGACCAGTTCCCCCTTCCCTCTAGGCTCCGGCTCTTACGTCGGCCCAATCGCCGAAGCGCCCGGGGGGCGGCATTCGTCGAAGGTCGAAGCCGCGAGGCCGATAGGCGGCCCACGCTCTGCGCCGTGCCCGGCGACCTTCCGCATCGTTGTCTTCGGCGATGATCAAGGTGCGGACGCTGTCGGGAATGTGAACCCGGTCGAGACGCGCCGCGCCAAGCGTCGCCCAGCATGGAATGTCGTTCAGTTGGGTGAACATGGCGGCCGTCTCGAACCCCTCGGCGAGCGCCAGCGTGTCGGTGATCCGGCGTCCCTGCCAGCTCGCGCCCGCGGGGGTGCCGAGCATGACCTTATCGAGGTAGCCTCCACGGCCGAGATCGAGGAAAACGCGCTGGATCGCACGCAAGGCCCGCCCTTCTCGGGCGGCAACGAGCAGAGCGGGCAGGAAGCGCGTTGTTGGCTTGGGTCCCCAGGGACACCGAGGATGGAAGCGCAGCTCCTCAAACGGGGCGACGATGCCGCGGCCTGTCAGGTAGGACTCCGCAGGCGTGCCCGGCACCGGGACCGCCTCGCCCCAGATCCGCTCCACGTTGGCCCGACCTGAGGCACGCGACGGGGCAGGGGGGGCATATCTCTGGCCGGGCTTGATCCGCGAGATCTCCCGCAGGACGTCGTCGGGATCGCAGCCGGCGAAGCAATGGACAAGAATGCCCTCGTGCCCCTGACGAATGGAAAGGCTCGGAGTGGCGTCCTGATGAGCGGGGCAGGGGCACATCGCCAGATAGCCTCGCCAGGTGCCGCCTAGGGTGCCGACGATGTCGACGACCTGCTGGGTGGGTTTGAGTGCGACTAGGGCCATGGTGGTGCATCCTTTCTCAAGATGCACCCGCCCCCTTCACTCTTATTCCTTGGCCGTGTCGGCCAGGTTGAGTAAGCGATCGAAGGCGTCGGCGTAGGATATCTGTTCGCGATCGCAGTAGTCGTTGAAGCGGTCGAACGTCGTTGGCGTGATCCGCATTGTCAGCGACTTGCTCTTCGTTTCCCGCACCCGGCGCCGTCGCGCGGGCGAGCCAGGGCGATAGCCTTCTGGGAGGTCCATCGGCGCGCTAGGGGCGGTTGCCGGGGTCGGCTTGAAGTCCGAGAGGTCGAGGTCGGTCGGCGCAGGCGTCCGAGCGCCGCGGCCAAACTTCTTGGGAGCTGGTGCGTCACTCATGCCTGCGACTCCTTGATGATTGCGACGATCTCGCGAAGAAGACTTTGCACATTCTGCCGCGCTCGCTCGGTCCGTGATAACGCATGCGCGTCGAGCTCCTCGAGCGTCATCCGGTAGAGGAACATGGCCCGGTATGCGTCGCCGAGCGAGAGCTCGGAGTTGAACACCCCGATCTCTTCTCGCGTCTGGTCCATGACCTCACGTTCGGCCCGCGACATGATCGCGGGGCTGCGCTGGGTGATCAGCACGCGGTGGGGGAGGGGCCTCCCGCGAGCGCTTTCGATGAAGTTCATCTGATCGAGGAACTCGACGGATCGTTCGAGGTCCGCAGCCGAGGCGCGCTGCGGGATGATCAGCATGTCGGCCTGCAGCGTGGCGTACATGATGAGCTCGTTCATCGCGCCCTTCACGTCGACAATCACGAAAGGATGCTGCTCGGAAGCCTTCATCACTGCCGCTTGCAATCCCTTCTGCGACAGCTTGTGGCCATCCTCGACAACGATGCGGTCCTTCAGCTTCCAGTCCTCGTACCAGCGCAGGAGTGAGCGCTGTTCGTCGGTATCGATGATCTGGACGCTCTGTCCGGCCGAGCGCATTTCGGATGCGAGCGCGAGCGCCGTGGTGGACTTGCCGACGCCACCCTTGATCGACCCCACCAATATGACCGGCATTGCGAAGCTCCCTGTAATGCGGAAGCGCAGTGCATTGTAGTGCAATGCGCGGTGCGACGTGCTTTCGGAGTGTATGCCACCACGCGCGGCGCGTGGCAACCGCAATGCGCGGCGCGCTTGCACCGCGTTGTGTAATGCGTTCTGCACCGCGAGTGTGTAAAAAGTTTCCACGTTGTCAGACCTGGAAAGCTGTGGTCCCTTTTAGGGGTGATGAAGGGATCGACCTTTGCGGCTCGAAGCCTCGTTGGTGTCGCTATGGCGGCGCTGACTTGGTCGGCCGCTCGCGCGCAGCAGGTAGAGCTCGTCCCGTTCCGCAGCGTCGACGACGGGGTCGTCATCGAGGTTGGCAAGACAAGCCCGCGCGCCTCGCCTGTGCCGGTCAGCGAGGGGGAGGGGGTCTCTCCGGACGCGCTAGCGCAGGACTTTGCGGGGCTGGCACCGGCGCCAACCTTTGCGCCGGCTCTTGCACCGGCGCCGATCGAGCGTTCGGCCATCCCGGTCCCGCTCTGGATGCAGACCGGAAGGGCAAGTCCGGCGGGGCTGGTCGCAGCGGCTGCCGTTGCGCCTTACCTCTACAGCCCCGCCGCATGCTCGATGAGCCCCTACCGGCCGCGAGGCGACCTGCCCGCCTATTTGGAGCAGCGCCGCGCGCGATATTATCCGCTGATCTCGGCCGTCGCGTGCGAGGCAGGGGTGCCGGTCGGCCTCTTCGACGCGCTTGTCGCGCAGGAGAGTCGATACGACCCGTTCATCGTATCCCCGAAAGGCGCGGTTGGCCTCACTCAGCTGATGCCCGGCACCGCGGCGATTCTCGGCGTCTATGACTCGCGCGATCCGTTGCAGAACCTGAGGGGAGGGGCGCGTTATCTTCGCGCCCACCTGGACGAGTTCAAGCGCGTCGATCTGGCGCTCGCTGCCTACAATGCCGGGCCGGGTAGGGTGCGCCTGAACGGGCGGATCCCGCCGTTCCGGGAGACCATCGGCTATGTCTCGGCCATTACGCGGGGCTGGGGAGCGAGTGCTTTCAGGACCGCGACGATTCAGACTGCCTCGAACCTTGCGCAGCCGCCTGCTTTTAGGGGTGCGCAGCTATTCTCTTACACGTCGACGAGCGTCGCGAACCCGAGGTGATGGGCGTAGAGCGTGGCGATCATCAGGATCGCCGGCGCACCCAGCAGATAATTGAGCTGCCAGCGCACCCATACACGCGGCGCGGCCAGCACCTTGTCCATAACGCTTGTGGTCGCCAGCGTCCGCGAGCCGGAGCGATAGTCGTGGACGGTTTTGATGACGGCGATCGTGGCGCACATCGCGACCAGCAGGCCAACCGCGGCGTAGAGCGAGATCCAGGCGTCGAGGGTGACTTGCGGCATAAACGCTCCTATACGTCAAGACCCTTTTCGGATGCTTAACGGCAAAGAAGCGGATTCAGTTGCGCGCGCAGGTCAGCGGGAGGGCAGGGGAGCTACGCGACCAAGGCCTTCGGCTGCGTCGTGTTACGCTTTTTCGGCCGCATCTGGATCACCATACCCTTCTTCTTGCGGGTTCGACCGAGCGCGTCGACGTGTTCGCCGGTGATCGTGTTGATGACGGTGACGTCGTAGTCGGGGAGGCGGTTTTCTGCCTCTATCTCCTTCGCCAAGCTCTTCAATCGGGAGATTGGGCCCATCGATCCAACCTGGGCGTGCAGCTCTTCGACTGACATCTCGATCGGCTCGCCGGAACAGTGCGCGATTTCGTACATGCGGCGCTCAATTGGACCGAGGCGGAAATAGTCGTGATGGTAATGGTACATCCGCTGATCGCGCTGGATCGCGCGGAACAGCCAGTTGCACGGCCTGATCCGGACATACCGAAGTATTTCCTCACCGTTGGCCATCTTCTCATATTCTACCTGAGCTTCCGCAAGCCATGAGAACCAACCTCGGTCGATCTTGTTGCCGGTCTCGATGTTGGTCTTGATCTGGGTGCCCTGCAGACGCTCGAGCGCCTCTGCGAAGCGACGATAGTCCCGTGTCGAGGGGCGCTCGACGCCTGTGATCCGGAAGAAGTCGTGCGCCGCGAACGTCACTTCCTCCTGAGCCGGCTGCCCGTCTGCGATCGACTGTGCGATCAAGGAGGCGACGTAGAGGAGGATTTCCTTGTCCCACATGGTCGCGACCCCGGTGTCGCTAGGGCGTATTTCGATCGTCACGCCCTCACGACGGTACTCGATCCGCTCCATGTGCGGGTTCTTCGACAGCGTGAAGAACGGGAAGTGCATGATCGAACGCTCACCACGCACCTTGCCGTGTAGCGGGCTATCCATATCGAACAGCGAGATTTGCTGCGGCATGGCTTTCAGCCTTGGCATCTTCGCTCCCTTCCGAACCTATCGGAGGACCATACTCCGAGCGGCGCGGTCGATCATCCCCGAACCGAGATAGAAATACTGAAAGCACGAGGATTGCACCGTTCGAGCCTCGGCCGGCGCCGGCACGCTCTCCTAGTATCGTCGGGCAGGGGGCGTAGGCTCGTGCTATCAGTATATCTATCTCCTCATAGCAGCCGGGCTGGCCGACCGGTCCGCGCAAGCCCCAATGCCGCTGCCGCGAGTTGGCCGATCGAGCGTGGATCCTTGCCGCTGGAGAGTGCTCGCATCCCGCTCGACCGGGCGTTGTCCTTCAGACCATGATAGGTTCGGCCAAGGTTGAGCAGGCCTGACGCGGCGTGCTTATTCATCCCGCGAAGGTAGGCACCCGGCCGGTCGACATCCCCCCGCATGTGCTTATGAGCCGTCGCAAGGACCGACGCGGCTGCGCCCTTCTGGCCCATGAGGCGGCAGGCTTCGTGCCACACGTTTCGGTGGATAGCAGTCTGATTGACCAATCGTTCTGCCGTTCCGATCAAATCTCCCCAGGTCGGCCGCGGGCTATCGGTCAGGATGAACTCTGGAACGACGGCCGCGATGAACTCGGGGTCAACGCCGTGTTTCTCCAAGTCGGCCTCAACCTCGGTCTGGGGCTGAGGGTCGCGGACGTCGTACCCAGTCTTGCTACCTCTTCTCGGAAAGCCACTACTGTAAGCTGCTTTAGCAGTTTCAGGTTGGCTTGTAGTTGTAATAGGGGCGTCGTCTTGTTCGCCCGAGGGCGAACTTTTTTGTGAAATCATCGAGTGCGGGACACCCTCAATCACAGCCGCGACAGCCTTGCCGAGCTCATCGGCCCGCGTTTCCATCTGCTCGACAACAGCGCCCAACAGTTGCTCGTCACGCACGCAGCGCATTTGGCTGGTGGCGAGAAGCGAGATCTCCACAGCCGTCCGGGCATCGATGCTGTCGATCTGCTCGTCGTCGACCAGCTGGGCGAGCGTTCTTATCCGGCGCCGCGCGGCGGCCAATCGTTGACGCAGGACCTTGATCCGGAGGTCTGCTTCGGCGCCCTTGGTGGCGGCCTCAACGAACTCCTGGTAGCGCACCGCGAGAGGGCTTAAATCGATGCCGTAGGCGTAGATCAGCCGTCCGTCCTTTCCGCGAGCGCCGACCCGGTTGCCGTTCGCGCTATCCCGGTGGGTGATAAGGCCGTAGCGCGCCGCGCTGGCGAGCACTTTCTGGACTTGGCGCACCCCGATGCCGAGCTTCTGGGTCAGCTTCTCGTTAGAGGGAAAGACGATCGGGCGTTGGCCGTCCGACCAGTCGATCGAGCGCGACCAGCTCATCAGCGTGTCGACGGCGTGAACGAGGCGAGGGGGGATACCGATGTATGGCGCCGCACGCTTGAAAACAGTGAGGACCTGTCGGTGACTGAGATCCGCGGGAAGCCCTTGGAACTGCACCGCAAGCTGGTCGGTTGCAGCAGTGCGTTCGTCGAGCCGGCGGTGGCCCGCCCCAGGAGCGTAGGCATAACTCATCGATCGGAAACCCCCTCCGGGAGCCCGTGCGGACGCAGAAGTCCGTGGCGCGAACCGCGCTCTCTATTGCTGCGTCATCGGATCTCGGCTAAAGGCTTCGCTGCGACACGACCTCACCGAGGTTCCGAAAAGCCCGGCCTAGTGCCGGGTTTTTCATTTCTGCACGGCTTCCCCTTGCTGGTGACACGCGATCGGACGATCGCGAGGCGGTGCGTCTGTGAATCGCAGACGCGTCGGCGCAGCCAGCGTAGACGGCGTGGCCGAGGATCGTCGCCCGCGCTGCCTCGTGCTTTCGGTTAATCTATCCCGGAAATCCTCGTGCTTTCAGTATTTCTATGTCGGCCAGACGGTCCGTGAGGGCCGGGGGAGGGGGGGTGTGTAACCGGGTTACACACTGTGGAAGCGGTTTCCCGGGGCGGATTCGGCCCTTCGAAGCGGGGCTCGTGCTTTCAGTATATCTATCTCGTGGGCTCGATTGGGCGGTCAGCCGCGATCGCCCTCAAGCTGGGCAGCGGCAACGTCGACCAGGTCCTCTGTTGCCGTGTAGGTGGATCAAGGGCCTGACAAGTCAGGCAGCCGTGTCCATAACGGCGTCCCAAGTAGCCCGGAGTTGCGACGCACCAAGATGCCAAAGGTCAATCCTCAGATCCTGTCATGGGCGCGCGAAAGCGCGGGCCTGACGCTTGAGGACGCCGCACGGGGCATCGGGCTCGGCGGTGAGAACGCGGCTGCGCGGCTGGCGGACATGGAGAACGGGGTTCGAGAGCCAAGCCGTCCTCAGCTGCTGAAGATGGCGGATCGGTATCGGCGACCGCTGCTGACTTTTTACCTGCCGGCGCCGCCCGCGCCTGCAGCACGAGCGCACGACTTCCGTACGCTGCGGCAACGGGAGGTTGGCGCCGAGGCGACTGTCGATGCCTTGGTGCGTGACGTTCGTACGCGGCAGGCGCTGGTTCGCGGCGCGCTGGAGGATGCCGAAGAGGCGGAGCCTCGTCCATTTGTGGGCTCCGTGGATCCGCGGGTCGGAGCGGACGGCCTCGCAGGTGCAATGGTCGATCTTTTGGCGCTCGATCGTACCGCTTATCGCGAGGCCCGTACCATTGAGCAGGCCTTTCGCATTCTTCGGGATGCGGTCGAAGCGGCCGGGGTCTATGTCCTGCTGATCGGTAATCTGGGAAACTACCGGAGCAATCTGAGTCCGGGTGTTTTCCGTGGCATGGCGCTCGCGGACGACGTCGCGCCATTCATCGTGATCAACGAGACGGACTCCAAGACGGCGTGGCCGTTCACGCTGCTGCACGAACTTGGTCACGTGCTGCTCGGACAGAGCGGTATCAGCGGCTACGACAGCGAGCAGGCGGTCGAACGCCTCTGCGATGACGCGGCCGCGCGGTTCCTCCTTGTTCCGGCCGAGCTACGCGAGATCGACGTCGGTGTCGCCTTCGATGACCTGGTTGAGCAGATCGGCGCCTTCGCAAATGCTCGGAAAGTCAGCCGCAAGATGGTGGCCTACAATCTGCTCCGCGAGCGCCTGATCGATGCGGCGCTGTACCGGCGCTTGGCCGATCGCTTCGATGAGGACCGCCGCGAGTTTCCACAAAAGGTGGGGAAGGGGGCGCCTGACTATTATGTCGTTCGCCGTCATCGAGTGGGGCAGGGCCTGCTCAACCTGGTCGATCGCATGGTCGCGGGCGGCGCGCTCACCACGACCAAGGCGGGCAAGGTGCTCGGCGTGAAGCCGACTGCGATCGGCCGCATGACCGAATTGATGGCATAGCGGGGTCGGGTTGCTCTACCTTCTCGACGCCGACACGCTCATCACCGGTGATCGCCGTGCCTATCCGGTGAAGCGCTTTCCCGTGTTCTGGGAGTGGCTGCGTCACCAGGGCACGATCGGCAACGTGAAGGTGCCTCTCGAGCAGTATGAAGAGGTTACATCCGGCCGCGGCGACATCGTCGACTGGCTCTGCACGGAGGAGAGCAAGGCTGCCCTGATCCTCAACGAGGAGCTCGATCCCGGGTTGGTCGCTGACACCATCATGGGCGGCTATGGCGCACTCGACGAAAACGGCGTCGAGCTGGTTGGCCGCGATCCCTTTCTCATCTCCTATGGGCGTGTCGAGCCGGGCCAACGCACCGTGGTCAGCTTTGAGGTATCGAAACCGAGCAAGCAGGGCCCCAACCGCAAGGTGCCTGACGTCTGCCGGGGCTTCGGGGTGCCGTGCTGCTCGCTGTTCGATATGATCGAGGCGCTTGACTTCACGACTGACTGGCGGCCGTGAGAGCGCCTCGCGTCGTGCGCTAGACAGAATCAGCGCCAGATCTACATAGTCGGGATGACGCACTCAGCTTCCCCGACCCCCACCCGTTGGCGTGACAGGATTCTAGGCAGCTGGGGGCGCTTGCCCGGCTTCCTCGCGTTTGTGACGGCGCCTTACTTCTACTTCACGGGGGCGTCATACGAGACTGCTCGGCTCAAGGAGCTCAGAGCCGGTGATCTCGGCTTCGCATCTTCTGCCGGAGATCGAATCTATAGCGGCTTCAACATATTCGCAAACAATACGTTGCCGAACGCAGTTCCCTATCTGTTGTGGGGCGGTGTAAGCCTCTTTTTCTTCGTTCCGGCCGTCCTCTGGATAGCTAAATCGGGCGACATCCGGGCCGCTCGCATGCGATCAAAGAGTTCCGATGTTTGGACGTGGATTAAGAGGCAGATCGAGGATCTTGGCCTGGTTCTGTCGCCTTTGGCCGGCCTCTTAGGTGGCATGCTGACACTCGCTCTATTTCTCGGCTGGCTCGGCCTCATGAGCTTTGGGCAAAAGGACGGGCAGCGCGATGCACGGAGGCACCGAGCGGCGATCAGCGCCTGCGTTGCAGCGCAAGGGCGAAAGAATGGTTGCACGATCATCGGCATCCGAGGGCCGGATGGCAAGATAGAGCGAATTGTTGGCGGCATCGTGGCTATGGACAGGGACCGAGCGCTGATCTCGAATGGGCAAACTGTCTTCCCGTACGAGGCGAGACAGGTCGTTAGCGTAACCGAAATTCAGTCGAAGAGCAGGCTTCGCTAAAGGAAGCCCTCTCCTGCGTGCTCACGAAACCGCTCGTGATCCCGCACGTACTCCGCGACCATCTCCAGCGAGCTGTGCCGGCTATGCTCCTTCATCTTGAACAAGTTGGCGTTCTGTCGCCCTGCCTCGGTCAGGAAGCCCGCGCGCAGGGAGTGCCCTGAGAAGAGCTCAGGCGGGTAGCCCGCTGCGACCGCTGCGGCCTTGACCACCAGCGCCACGCCTTGTGCGCTCATCGCCTTGTCGGTGAGGCGGCCCTGCGGGGTGAGCTTGCGAAAGACCGGCCCCTCGCTGATCCCGGCTTTCTCCAGCCACGCACGATAGTGGCGCACCGGCTCGAGGCGACGCCCGTCCGGAATGGCGACGGTATGCCCTTTGCCCTCTTGGTCGGTCTTCGATGATCCAATCCGCACCAACAAGCCGCGGCTGTCCTCGGTGACCCGACCGGCCGTGATCGCCACCAGCTCCGAGCGACGGAACGCGCCCGCCATCCCGATCGCGAGCAGCGCGCGGTCGCGATAGGCGCGCAGGTCCTCGCCGGTAACGCTGCGCAGCATGTCGCGCAGCACGTCGCCGTCGGCGGCGCGCTTCTTGGCAGGCAGCTCGTCCTTCTTGTCCTTCCGGATCGCGCGCATCGCCTTGTCGAGCCGCGCGGCGTCGGGCTGAGTGGTGGGCGGCTCCATGTCGGCCGCGCGATGGGCAAAGACTATCGCGGCCAGGCGCCGCCCGATCGTCGCCTTGCCGAGCGGCCGCGGGTCTTGGCGGGTGATGATCCGCCCGCGCTTGGTGCGCAGCGGCTCGCGCGGGGCGAAGCCAGTCTCGGCGAGGAGCGTCAGGAACGCGGCGACGGTCGCCGGCGTCGCGGGGAGCGGCCGGTAGCCCGCCTCGCCGCACCACGCGCAGAAGAGCCGCCAGTCGGACTTGTACGCGCGCAGTGTCGCGTCGGCCGAGGCGCGGCCGACATAGGCGTCGACGCGTTCGCGATCGCCGGGGGCAAGATCGGGGAGATAGGGCTCGAGCGACGTGACCTGATCCAGCACCACCACCGCGCCAGCCACGTTCGCATCGAGCTCGCTCCCGTCGTTTGCCGCACTGTCCGTGGTGTCGTTGCGCATGTCGGGTCGTTCGGGTCCGTCCGGTCATTCGGGGTGCCGAACGGGCTACCGGATCACTGTCGGTTCTCTTGAAACAGTGGACGCTCTCACCAAGGGGAAGCGTTCTCTAAAATAGTGGACGTTTGCCTGAAGCAGTGGACGTTTGCCGATTTCGCTGCCCTTGGCTCGGCCGCAGATGCGGGCATCTCGGACTAGCGGATATGCTCGAGCTTCAGGTTCTTGACCCGCACCTTCTTCCATTCGCGATCGGCGGTGAGGGCGGGGACGCCAAGTTGCATGGCCAGCGCCAGGCAGGACCGATCACCTAGACCGCGGCCGTACTGGCGCGTCTGGGCGTGCAACGCCGCGGCCGCATAGGCTGCAGCAACGTCGTGCGCGCGGACGTCGAGACGGAGTTCGTCCAGCAGTTCGCGGGTAGTGGGTTCGTCGAGCCCGCTGAGCAGGAGCTCCTTGACGACCTCCTGGAGGTTGACCGCCGAGATTGCAGCACGCCCGACATGAGGTGCGACCTTGTCGGCACCGGGTTCGTCCCGAACCAGTGCCAGTACCGCGGATGCATCAAAGACGACGGACGTCATTGCGCGTCCCGATCCTTATCATTGGATGCGACCTCACCGAGATCGACGGCAGCTTCGGCCTTCCGGTCACTGAGGAAGTCGTCGGTCGTGCGCGCCTGTTTGGCATGTTCGCGGTAGAGCGCCTGTGCACGTGACACACCGTGTCCGATCGGAGTCAGACGGACCTGATCATCCTCTACAGTCAGGATGACCTTAGCATCGCCATGCAGCCCCATCGCTTTCCGCACTGATGCAGGCAGGACCATGCGACCGTTGCCCGCCACTTTAATATCCATGGTTTGCGTTGCCATCGTTCTTCGTCCTACATCTACGTCATAGGCGTAGTATGCCACATCCAGGACTATGGCAAAGCCTATCGGTGGGGCAGATACGCGGACTCAGTCTTCATTGTCCGTCCATCTGGGTATACCCGTATCGGACAATCAGTATGAAACGCTGGTAGCGTCTAATCGGGGTGGGTTGCAGGGATATTGAACAGTTGATCCGTTGGGTTTAGAAGCTGTTCGAACAGAATGAGGGTTCGATGGCGCTTTTTGGATATGCCCGTGTTTCTACGACGGATCAGGATCTCGGCATCCAGGAAGCCGCTTTACGCGCAGCTGGATGTCAGACGATCCGGTCGGAGAAAAAGTCCGGGTCCGGGCGCGAAGCTCGAACCGAATTACAAGTCCTGCTCGATTTTCTGCGCGAGGGCGACACGCTGGTTGTGACGCGGATCGACCGGCTCGCACGGTCGATGAAGGACCTTCAGGACATCGTCCACGAGTTGAAGGGCAGGGGGGTAGCCTTAAAGGCTACAGAGCAGCCGATCGATACCCGCACTGCCGCCGGTAAAGCGTTCCTCGATATGCTCGGCGTCTTTGCCGAGTTCGAGACGAATCTGCGTAAGGAACGGCAGGCGGAGGGGATCGCGGCTGCCAAGGCGCGCGGCGTCTATAAGGGCGGCAAACCGCGTATCGATCCGGAGGCGGTGCGCACGCGCGCGGCGCAGGGGATGCGCCCGGCGCACATCGCCCGCGAACTGGGGATCTCGCGAGGGACGGTTTATCGCTTCCTACCTGCAGCGTCTCTCGGGCCAAACGGTGCCTTGCCATCGGAATCCGCTCTACTGCATAGCGCTGCTACCGATGCCGATCCGTCCTGAGCATGTTTTTCTGTACCCGATCGATTGGCGGCATATTTCCGACTTCGTTCGGTTTGTCCGTGCCAAAGGGTGCTGCGAGCATTGTGGTCGCGGACATCTGAAGCGCGTCTTCCACATGGGTGACGGACGGTGGTGGGATGCGGAACGCGGCTATTGGCGGAACGGGCAGGGCAGGCGGGTTCGTCGCCCGACCAACGATATTCTGCACGTTGGTAAGTGGACATCGGTGGTTCTAGCGTGCGCCCATCTCCATCACGATCCAAGCGACAGTCGCTTCGAAAAGCTGGCTGCGCTTTGCCAGCGATGCCACATGATCCACGATGCCCCCGAGCATCGGCGACGTCGGTGGATGAATGCCCATTTCCGTCGGGCGCTGGGCGACCTGTTCTACGGCCCCTATCCCGAACATGGTGCCGATTGGATTACTCCGACGCCAGCCAGCATGCTCGATGATCCACGGCTACTTTACTTTCAGGTCTGAGCTAAGCGGCGCGTTGCGTTGGAGTTCAGATGGTATGCCGGCAGGTTCGTGCTATTGAGTAAGTAAGCGCTGGGGTCCTGATCATGCCGCTGCGGACTGTTGCCCATTAGCTGGCATGGCAGCAATTTGCAGCTGCTCGGTCGCCTGAACCACGAGATCTGCGTTCGGCAGGTCCCGGTGATCGATCCACCACTTCGCATCGCTTATGCGCAGGCAAAGGCTGCAGTCGGCATCGGTGGTTGTGTGTGGGGTCGCCACCAGCGCGGCCAAACGATTGATGCGAATAGTTTCGGCCCAACTCACCTGCCGCTCACTCCCGGTCAGTGGCGGCAGGACGAGATGCGCTATCGTCGCACTGTCACGTGCCGCAGCCTCGGTTTGTTCGGCTTTCTTGTCAGCGACGAAACAGGCTCGGCATTTGGTTGTCCGCAGCCAGCGTGCCTTGCGCGCGACCTGAGAGTCGAAGCCGTAAATGACATGAACCTGCTTGTGGCCGCAGGCATGAATAATCTGCTGTTCCATGCTTCCGAGGCTGCCGCATCGCCCACCGACTGCCAAATCCTATGAGTCGATACGAATCGTTCCCGCGACGAACGGTTGCGGCCAAGCAAAGTAGGCTCAGGCGCAGGAAGCAGACGTGCGTTCATGGTGGATAGCTGCCTTTCCACTTTCGGGCGTCGATCACGACAAAGCGGACGCTCGTTCAGTCGGGAGGGCATGAGGCGTGAACGGGTCGCCCCTTGAAACGTGAGCGGACTGGTGATGCGCCCTTTTGACACTTTGAAACCGGCACGAACTCGTGCATCAACGGGCAGGGCTACAACCGTCTGGTTTTGACCTCTCGCAAACGCCCTATCTTAAAGCGTGACCGGTTGCCGCTTTGTTCCAGAATGGGTAATAAGCACTCGGACAGATTGGAGCTGGCTCTATGGCGCGGAAGGTCTTTTTCAGCTTTCATTTCGACAATGACTTCTGGCGTACCCAGCAGGTTCGCAACATGAATGCATTGGAGGGCGGTCAAGTATGCACCCCCAACGTTTGGGAGGAGGTCAAACGTAAGGGTAAGACCGCCATCGAAGAATGGATCGACGATAACATGTGGGGCAAGAGCTGCGTTGTCGTGCTGGTCGGATCGCAGACCGCTTCACGGCCCTGGGTGCAACGCGAGATCGTCAAAGGTTGGGATGCCAAGAAGGGAGTGCTCGGCATCCGGATTAACAAGTTGCTAGACACATCCGGCAGCGCCTCAATAGCGGGTGACAACCCATTCGACAGCGTTACCCACGGATCAACAGGCAAGAAGCTGTCTGCATTTGCGCCACTTAAAACCCCGGCTGGAAGTGACAGCAAGGCAGTTTACGCGTCTATACGCGATAACATCGGTGATTGGATTGAGGAGGCAATTCGAGTCCGCAACTTGAATTAGCCAAAAATCATTTGTCTACTATAAATATTTGGTCATATGGCCAAGGCGTACTTTTGAGAGGAGGCTCAGCTTGAATCGCGATACTCTTCGCTTCATTGACGCTTTTTTTTAAAGAAGTGGATGCGGGGGATGCTGCGGTCTTCGCCGGTGCCGGACTCTCCGCAGCCGCCGGCCACGTCGATTGGCGCAACCTTCTGCGCGACGTAGCTGACGAACTCGACCTAGATGTCGACCTCGAGACGGATTTGGTGTCGCTTGCCCAGTTTCACGTTAACCATCACCGCAACAACCGTCACCAGATCAACCAAGCGATAATTGGTGCGCTCTCAGCAGAACGTGAGCCGACGGAGAACCACCGGCTGCTCTCCCGCCTTCCGATCACCACCTGGTGGACGACCAACTACGACCAGCTGATCGAGCGCGCCCTTCGCGATGCGGGCAAGGTCGTGGACGTGAAATCGGATGTCGCGCAGCTCGCCAACACCCGGCCACGACGCGATGCTATCGTTTACAAGATGCATGGTGACATCGACCGCCCGAATGAGGCGGTTGTCACCCGTGACGATTACGAACGCTACTCAACCGACCGCGGCGCATTCGTTACGGCGCTCGCGGGCGACCTCGTTTCTAAGACGTTTCTATTCTTGGGCTTTAGCTTCACCGATCCCAACCTCGACCTGATCCTATCACGCGTCAGGATCAGCTTCACAAACAACCAGCGTCGACATTTTGCCATCTTTAAGGAACGTACACGCAATCCGGACAAGGAAACCGAAGAGCAGTATGCTCACGCCAAGGCGCGCCAGCTTCACGTCGTTGAGGACCTGAAGCGCTTCAACATCCGCGTATTGCTCGTGAAGGAGTACGCCGAGATCACGACGATCCTCCGAGAACTCGAACGCCGCTACCGCCGCCGCACCGTATTCGTGTCCTCCAGCGCGGCCGACTTTGAACCTTGGGGTGAAGAGGCTGTGACCAGCTTCATGCGTGCGCTCGGTAATGCGCTAGTCGCCCGCGACATGCGGGTGGCCACAGGGCTGGGCTTGGGCGTGGGAAACGCGCTGTTTACCGGTGCCGTGGAGCGGGTAGTCGGGGACCGGCGAACGCGAATCGAAGAAACGCTCGTCCTCAGACCCTTCCCGCAAGCAATTCCCGACCCCGTCCAGCGCGAGGCGTTCTGGGCTGCCTATCGTCGCGACCTGATTGGCCAAGCTGGCATTGCTCTATTCCTGTTTGGCAACAAGAAGGCCGGGGACGCCATTGTGGAAGCGAACGGCATGCGGAGCGAGTGGGACATCGCCCGCGAACTCGACGCAATCCTCATCCCAATTGGTGCCACGGGCAGCATGGCGGCCAAGCTGGCTGCCCTCCAGGCGGATGACGGTGCGGCCCGACTACATTTGGACGACGCCGCGCTGGCAAAAATTCAGGAGCTGTCACAGCCGGTTGAGGACTTAAAAGACCTCGTCGAGCCCATTGCCGCCTTAGTTGCGCGCTTGCGCGAGCCGTCGCCAGACGCCGCATAATTCAAAAGTCCGCCATTGTGGTCCGTATACGCGGTGACGTGACCCCGGTCTTTCATCCAGCGGCAACCAGAGACCGACCGGTGTTGTGGCGCATGAGCGCAGGTGAAGCAACGGGCGGGGTCAACCCCGCCCGTTGCTGTTCGAGCCCGGCAGCGAAGGCTGCCGGGGTAGCGTAGCCGAGCGACGAGTGCGGCCGCTCGGTGTTGTAGTCCTCGACCCAGCGGGTAAGAACCGAGCGGGCCTGACCGATGGTGAAGAACAGCGTCTCGTTGAGCAGCTCGTCGCGCATGCGACCGTTGAAGCTCTCGACGAACCCGTTCTGCGTTGGCTTGCCCGGCGCGATGTAATGCCACTCGACGCCTACGTCGCCGGACCAGGCGAGCACCGCGTTCGACGTCAGTTCGGTCCCGTTGTCGCTGACGATCATCGTCGGTTTGCCACGTTCGACGATCAGATCGGCCAGCTCGCGCACGACCCGCCGGCCCGAGATCGACGTGTCCACCACCGCCCGGAGGCATTCGCGCGTCACGTCGTCGACGATGTTGAGCACGCGGAACCGTCGACCGGTAACGAGCTGGTCGTGCACGAAGTCCAGGCTCCAGCGCTGGTTGGGGAGCGCCAGCACCGGCGCGGGTGCCCGCGCGCCAACCGCGCGCCTTCGTCCCTTCCGGCGCCTGACCGTCAGCCCCTCCTCACGGTAGAGCCGCTGGGTCTTCTTGCGGTTGATCGTGATGCCGTCGCGGCGCAGCAGGATGTGCAGCCGTCGATAGCCGAACCGCCGGCGCTGCTGCGCCAGCTCGCATAGCCGCGACCGCAGGTCGCCATCATCTGCCCGGCACGAGCGATACCGCATGCTCGTGCGATCCGCCCCGACGACAGCACACGCCCGCCGCTCGCTCATCCCCAACGTCGCCTGGAGATGCGCGACCGCTTGTCGCTTCGCGGCGGGCGTCACCACTTTTTTGACAGCAGGTCTTTCAACCCCGCGTTGTCCAGCATCGTGTCCGCGAGCAGCCGCTTGAGCCGGGCGTTCTCCTCTTCGAGCGACCTCAGACGCTTTGCGTCGGACACCTCCAGGCCGCCGAACTTCGCCTTCCATGCGTAGTAGGTCGCGCTCGACATGCCGTGCCTGCGGCACAGCTCCGTCACCACCGCACCCGCCTCGGCCTCCTTCAGGATGCCGATGATCTGCTCTTCCGAAAACTGCTTCCGCTTCATTCCGTCCGTCCCTTCAAGGGGACGGTCTCTAGTTCCACCTGGATGAAGAAACGGGGGGCACGTCATCTTCATAGGTGGAATCGGCTCGGCCGCTCAATGGCGTAAGCGACGCTTTCTCATCTGAAGCGCAACGGCAGCTATTCGAAACGGACCTTGTCGCGTTCTGCGTCCTCGTCCGCCCGCTTAGCATCCCGGTCCCAGCGCTCGGCGACGGCGGCCAGCATCGCCTTGGTGCGCGGAAACTTCACGTTCGCTGCAGCCCAGCGGCGATACTGTGCGGCCAGTTCACGCTCCTGAACCCCGCCTTCGAAAAGTGACTTTCTGTAGACGCCTCGCATGTTGAAGCGCTCGATCATTATCGACTGCTCGACATCGTCAGAGCGCAGGCGCTCAATGGCGCTGGCGACCTCGGGCGGCGGCCATGTCCCATCCGCCTCGGCGGCATGAGCGAGCGTGCGGCCGATGTAGCTTGGGACGATCTTCGTGCGCTTCTGCTTGACTGCTTCCTCGTTCATCCCGTCGATCCAGGCGTCGAGTTCAGCCTGATCGATCTTCCCGTTCTTTTGCCCCGGGACGCGCTCGTTGTGGATGAGAATCCTGTGCGAGATGGAGCCGCGGTTGCGCTGCTCCGGCGTCGTCTCCTCTTCGCCGGGATCGACATCGTCGGCGACGAACACGTCCTTCATAATCGATACGAAGAATTCCGGATCGCTGGCCATCCGGTCATAGAGTGCGAGATCTCCGTCCTGATATTCGAGAACCGGGAAGAAGGCATACTCCCAGTGCGCAAGTTCAAGCGGATCGACATCTTCACGGCCCCGGAGGGATTTAAAGAGCTCGCCGAGGAGGTAGCCGTCGATATCGCTGTCCATCTTGCCATCGTTGATCTCGGCGACTCGCCCGCCAAGCATGGCGGTGATGGCCGACCACGAGAGTTCGCGCTCGCGCGGATGGACGATCGAAAGTGCGCTGCCGGCGCGGCCGGCGGCAACGAACCGGTGCACCAGTTCCTCCAGCTCTTCCGCCGAACCCTCGAACCTGAAGGGACGGCGGTTCTGCCAGAAATACTGCTCGGCTTCCCTGCCCAGCGTAGCGATCAGGTCCCAGGTGCGCCGTTCCTCGGGCCAGTCCAGCAGCATCGAAGCGGTGCGCACGGCGTTCCAGCCCGATCGCTCGGCTAGCGAAAGGATCTCCGCATCGTATCCGTCGCCGCGACGGCGCCGAAGCATCCCGGCCACGGCCGTCGACAGATCAGGTGCGGGAGCCTGCGGGTCGCCATCGACCAGAATGCGTTCGAGGATGGACTCATCCTCGATGCCCATGGCGGCCGAGAAGGCCACGCCGCGCGAGAAGCGGACAGCCCCCGCGAGCCGTATGACGGCTTCGGCTCCAGATGTCGCGGCGAGGTTGGCCACCGCGTTGGCGCGTCGCTGCTCGATCGCGCGCTCAGAGGCAGTGATGTCTTCGACGGGGTAGGGGGCCCAATCGTCGAAGAGCGTACGGGCCTGGTCGAACGGGTCCAGGGTGTCCATGGACGTGACGATCTCCTGCAGGCGTCTCAGCTCCTCGTCCGGCAGGACCCAGTCCGCCTGCCTGAAGCGCGCGTGGCGGTCCGCAAGCCGCCAAAGGGCGCGGCGGAGCTCGACGCGCTCCTCGCCGGCGGTGTGCTCGGCGTGTGGGGCAAGCATCGCCAGGAACTGGGCGCGCCGATCGGGCGAGAAACGCGGGAAGGCCTCGGCGACCTCGATCAAGTGTGCGTTGTCGTCGCCGACGAGCGAAAGCGCCCGGTCGGCCATCGCGTTGTAGGTCTCCCCGACGATGCCGTATGTGAGGATCTCCTTGTCGGACGCCCCGGCATCCCGGTAGCGGGGGCGCTGGGTCGGCCCTTTCACGTCCTGGAGCTTTGGAAGCAGCATGGTGACAAGCTGCCATCCGATCTGCGGGTGCTCGGCGATGATCTCGTCGATGACCGCGATGCGTTCCGCCATCGGCGCGTTAGTGCCGGGCGACCAGGCCGTGAACAGGTCGCGCAGGCTTGAGATCGGCCGGTTCCCGGACTTGCCGCCTGGATCCTTGGATGCCAGCTTGGCGAGGAGAAGCGCACTCCGCCTGAAGAAGGCCGGGTCCCATGCCTGGAGCTCGAGTGCCCAGAGCAGGTTTGGGATTTGCGAACGCGCCACGCCGTAGCTGCTGGTTTCCTTGAACAGGAGCGCAGGCGCCTCATCGCCCTCGAGCAGGTGCTCGAGGGCTGAGAGCAAAGGGCGGGGGGCTGCCTCCATCAAATACGTCAGCTGACGCTCGAGGCCCAGAACGACCCGCACGTCGTCGCTAAGCCCAGGAATACTCGCGATGAGGTTGTTCACGAAATCTTCCGGATTTAGGCCGACCTCAAGGCCCACCTCCTCATGCATCGCGGCGATGATGAGCAGCGTCGTGGCAATACCCTCGCGCAGGAGAGAGCTGTATGGCGCTGTCGATCTACCGAAGCGCTCCTCGGCAATGTCCGGGGGTATCTCGGCCGTGAACACCTTGATCGTCGCCTCACCGAGGGCTTCAAGGTGTCGGCGAGTGATGAGGTGCGACAAGTTTACGAAGGCGTCCACCGGCGCCGCCAGTCTCCAGAACCCGCCTCTCAGGTCAATCGGGGTATCTTGGAGAGGAAGATAGCTGCGCAGCGTCTGCTCGTAATCCTCGTAGCTTGAACCACTGAGCTGGGCGATGATCTCGAGATCGCCTGCCTGCTGCGTGCTCCAGGCGCCGGCGAGTAGGGCCGGCACCAACCGCTCTCCTCCCTGCGCCCAGGAAGGCGGGCGGAACCCGGATCGGTGGGCGTGACGATGGAGGATGGTGAGGCTTCGGCCTGACTTCCGCGCGAGCGTCTCGGCCTCCTCCTCGCCGTAGCTCATCGACTTGAGGGCCTCGCTCATCTCCCGGATCGAGGGCCGTTCCAGGCGAGAGTAGCCGGAGCCTGTCGGTCGGTAGTCGAGGGTCGAGACGGTCGGGCCGAAGCTCGCTAGCGATTCCCCAACCTCCTTCACCGTTGGGGAGAGGATGTATCCGTAGCGGTCAGCCTTCGAGAGCAGCCGCCCAGCATCGTCGGTGTCGACGATCAGCGTCCGAGCCTCAATGAACTCCCGGGTGGTTTTGTCCGCCTTCCGGATGGCGGCTACAGCTACGGCGCTCACCTCGTCCGGGCCGTCTCCAACGAACACGAGGGGGCCTCGGGCACTCATCAGGTGATCGACGATCTGCTTAGCCTGGTCGGTGCGGCCGGCGAGCGCGACCTCTTCGGTAAGCTGCTGCCTGTATCGGCTGGAGAACTCGTTCCAGAATTCTTCGGTGCTGCGCGCACCGCGGTTCGGGACCGTGCCGAGGACCAGGCGCGCGTGCTTCGCGCCGACCGCGCCATGTTCCTGCAGCCAAGTGTCGAGCATAGCGCCGTCAATGTAGCGGACGTCGGCGAAATCGCCCTTATCCTTGTATTCTTTGACGAAGTCCGGAAGCTTGAGGTTGGCGTTGTCCCAGTTTCGCGGCGTCGCGAACACGAAGGTCAGATCCCTGCGGACCTCCGCATCGGTGTCTTCCACCCTAGTTTCATAGTCGCTTTTGAATTTCGCGGCCGGCTTGTCGTTCGTCCCGAATTCCCAGATCGACCGGCCCACGGGCGTATATGGTGTTCCCACTGCCATCGTCAGGTCACCGTCATATCCGCGAACCTGTCCGGCCTCGCCTCCGGGAAACCGCATGTGATGTATGTCACCGACGTCGCGGACCGACGCGAGAATGAGGTCGCGGATCATGACGGGGAACTGCTCGCGTGAACCAATACGGTCCGCCCAATTCCGGAGCTCGGCCTGATTAATCCACTGCATAAGGTTTCTCTCGACGGACTTGACTACTTTCTGCCGTCGTCTGGACCTTTAGCCAAGCAACGTCTGCTTGAGCCGTGGCAATGCCGAAAGCCGCCAAGCCCCTCACGGTCCTCACCGGCCGCACTCCGATGATCGGTCGGGGAAACACCGGACGTCGGCTCTTGGCAAGACCTGCCGTTCGAAAATTTAAGTGGGAACGGCAGGGAAGTCTCCAAATCTCGCCGTGTCAGTATCGGAAGCCGCTTAGGCCTCAAAGCCCAATTCAGATTATGAATGAACGTATGGCTCGCCCCGTTTGCAAGTGAGATTTTTGATGAGCTGATTAGTCTGCGCCAACGTATGCGGTCTCGTAGGCAAGCCCACGGCCAAGATGGAAATCCGCGCGTTTGGAGCCTCATAATGGCCACGGCATCGAGTGCCAATTCATTCATCGGGCCTTCCAAACGCCGATCGACTATCAGGCCATCTCCAATCCTTCCTGCAAACCTCGTGGGCTACGCGTGATACCTCACGCTGCCGAACTGTTTATATTGCAACGGGGTAGTTACGCTGAAATGGCATGTCCCTTCGCAGGGCAGCCCACGCGATGCGAGCGAGTTTGTTGGCAAGCGCCACCACGATGGCATTGCGATGCACGTCTCGTTCGATCATCCCCTGTAACCATCGTCCAAGCGGCGTGTCGCCTTTGGACAGGGACGGCAATGCAGCTCTGGCGCCATGGATGAGCAGCGTACGCAAATACGTGTTGCCGCGTTTCGAGATACCCAAGAGGCGCGGCTTGCCGCCCGTTGTGTGTTGGCGAGGGACTAGGCCGAGCCAAGCGCCGAGATCTCGGGCTTTGCTGAAGCTGCTACCATCGCCGACCGCGGCTACCAGCGCGGTTGCATTGAGTACGCCAATGCCTGGAATGGTCGTCAGTCGACGCATCGCAGCGTCGCTGCCCGCCATCTCGACGAACTCCCCATTTAACATCTCGATCTTCGTATCGAGTTGCTTCCATTCCGCACGCATTTCCGCGATCAACCGGCTCATCCGCGAAGATAGGGTGTTGTCACCGTCAGTGAGCAAGTCGTCGATGCCCTGCTCGAGCTTGCGCCGTCCGACCGGAAAGCTCACCCCACGTTCAAACAGAACCGCACGAAGTTGATTTATCAAGTTGGTCCGTTCAGCCACCAGACGGGACCGCGCGCGGTGTAGGGTCTGGATGTCCAACTGATCCTGCGTCTTCAGCTCGACGAAGCGCATCGTCGGTCGAGAGGCCGCTTCAGCAATCCCCTCCGCGTCCCGATCATCGTTCTTCTGCGCCTTCACGTACGGAAGGACATACTCCGGCGACATCAGCCGTACCTCGTGACCGCTTGCAGCAAACAGCCGGCCAAGATGATGCGCTCCGCAGCAGGCTTCCATCCCGATCACGCAGCTCGGAAGCTTTGCCACGTAGTCGATCAGTGTCTGGCGTCGCAGCGACCGGCGCAGGACAACTGTGCCCCGCTCATCGACACCGACCATGCTGCAAGAGGTTTTGCCCAGATCAATTCCAAGGATTGCAATAGACGCGATAGACATCGACTCGCTCCTTCATTTTCAAAGATCCGCATCATATCCGATGCTGGATAAGGGGCGAGCCATCCCATAATGGCAGGAGTTGGGGAGCGGGGATGGCGGTCAGAACGGCCGAGTTTGGGTCAGATTGTCAGCTTTGGGTGACGGCTGCTAGCGCTTGTCGGAGTGCTGTCAAACGTAATGCATCGGCTTGATCTGCTCTCCGCTGACGTTTTCTTCAGAGCGCATCTGGCATGTCGATCACGCCGTCAGTGCTGCTGACTTGTTCGATTTCGTTCAGTGATCGCTGCCGTTTGGCTGCCGACGGGCAGGCAAACGGGGCAGAATCTCGCCTTGAAACTTGCCAGTGCCTTTGCTTTGACAACGCTCATAGGGTCTCCCCCGACTTCCTTTGCGGTTGGGCTCGCAGACTCAAACGGCTAGTGTGCGGCGAACGATTCAGGACACCCCCTTCGGCATGAGCGAACCAGTCACAGACCTCGACACCTTTAAGACCTTCCTCCGCGATCGCACGAGGGAGACTTGGGATGAGCGGCAATCTCCCTATTACCTGAGCTACGTCGCGACCGACTTGAAGAAGCTCGGCGTCGACTACAGGGAGTTCGTCGGCCCTCTGAAGCTCAGCCAATGGGCCGCTTCTAGCGAGGTTCCAGACACGGTGCTCGTATCGCATCCGACCCAGCGCGCGCGCATTGGCTTCGTGCCCTCCGACTCCGGTTTTGAGTTCGATACGGCCGAGGCGGCGTCGGAAGGCGAAAGCCGGCCGAAGGGACTCAACGTGCGGACGCGCTCGTTGGTCCAGTTCGTCCAAACCCTGGCTGACCTTCCTGAGGACGCCGTTGCCGACCTCAGCGTTCCCGCGAAGACACTGATCGCCCTGCTGCAACGCTGATGCCCCTGCTTGTTGTGTTCGTCACCGGGAGCGGGGACGTCATCGATGTCGTCAACGAGCGTCGCTCCTCGCTCGTGCCGGTAGACCTTCGCGACAACGCCTTCGCGGCTCTTGGCGGCGAGGAGGTTTCCGTGTCGGGTTTCAGGGTCGAGCTTGGGTGCACTCATCAGACATTCTTGGACCATCTCCAGAGCCTAGACCTGGGGCGCGCGTCAGGAGTCGTGATCCTTACGGACGATGCCCTCGCTGGGCTTGTCGCGCTTCTCGGCGACGTGTTCAGCGTCAACAGGTTCGCGTCTCCCGGCTACGGTCAGAAGGTCGTAAATCTTTTGCAGGCCGTCCTGTCGAAGGCGCTGAGAACGTTTAGGGTCTACAAGAACCGGTTTGACGACCTGAAGTATCAGCAGGTGTTGCGCCTGCCGCTACGGAACTTCGACGCGCCCGAGATCAGCGAACTGCAGACTGCGTGCCGCGACATGATGAACCGAGCGAATTTCGGTCAGGAGTTTGAGGCGGTGCTCAAGCGGCTGCGTGGGCGTCAGCGCCCGAAGAAGGCGCAGTCCGCCCCCGCCACCTATCTCGTCGACGACGCGGCGAAGCACTTCACGCTAGGACACGAGCTCCATGCGCAGGCCGAGACGGCCATGCCGCCGCACAACGAGCTCTGCATCCTGGGAAACGCGTTCCGATTTGGGAGAGCGTTCGACGGCAGGCGTCACTTCAACGTCAGCCGCGACGGCGGTGGATCGATGGTTGGGCAGTACCCCGACTGCCATGGGACGGTGCGGGGTCATCCGACCGCGTCGCACGTCAACATGTTCACGAACGACTACTTTTAGATCACGTGCACAGGGAAGTAGCGATGTAGCTCCCTGGTGCCGGTCTAACGAGTATCTTTCACCGAAAGCGGTCTGGGTTGAGCATGAGGTGAACCTCCCTATTTCGACCCATCCGTACGATCGCTCGGTGCTTCCAGGCTCAAGGCTCTCGAAGCACATGAAGAATCGGTAGACGGGTTGCAGTTATGGCAGAGACGAGGAAAAGTCAAGATTTCTGGTCCCGAGAGCACCTAAAAGTACCCCTTTTGCCTCCTCCGAGCCCAGCGACCGCTTTGAATCTGGCCTGCCGGCCGCAGCGCTCCTCAGCGACACGCGTTTGAGATCGTGTCCGGGATCACATCCTTCGTGAGGACCGCGCGGTCGGACCCGATGTGCTGTGATCGGGCGCTGAGCTCGACAATGTGAGACTTGATCGGTCACAAAGAACGCCGGTTCCAGTGGCTCACCTTCGGTAGCTAGGAGCCGCTAACGGCAATGCGGCGCCTCCAACTTCTTGTCCTGCGTATCACCCAAATGTGCCGCCGGCCGACCGCTTCTGCTCAGCCATGCGAAAGGTCTGCTTAAGCTGAACGAGTGACTGAAGTTGGAACAGCCATGCGGCACATCGAACGACTGAAATTGGGTCGGCTCAGACCTCAGTGCGTTCGGCCAGTTTTAGGGCGTCCTCCACGTCGACGCCCAAGTAGCGGACCGTACTGCCGATCTTGGCATGGCCTAGAAGGATTTGAACGGCGCGGAGATTACCCGTGGCCTTGTAGATAATCGATTCTTTCGTGAGCCGGAGCGAGTGCGTCCCGTAATCCTGAGCCGGAAGGCCGATGCCGACCACCCACCCATGAACGAGGCGGGCATACTGCTGCGTGCTCATGTGGGCCATGTAGTCGTTTCGGCTCAGGAAGCCGAAGTCGTTCAGCGTCCCGCGACGTCGCTCCAACCATGCTCGCATCGTTTATCGTGCCGTATCCATCAGCTCGAACTGGACCGGCCGTTTGGTCTTCTGCTGAACCACAACGGCGCGGTCACGGACGCGTCTGCCGGAAACTACATCGCCGATCCTCACCTTGACCACATCACAGTCGCGCAGTTTGCTACCGATGGCGAAGTCGAACAACGCTCGGTCACGCAGTCGTCTATGCTGGTCGAGCCAGAAGCAAATAGCCCAGACCTGTTGCTGTTTCAGCGCCCGCTTCGCACCGATAAGCCGGCCCTCGTTCTAGGGTCGAAGTTCGTGAAAGGCGGGGTCCAACGACGAGTGCCCCATCGATCTGAACTGATGGGGTGGATGCCCCCTTCGAGCGGCGTCGTATGATGCCGGACCGGCACCGGGAGGTGCCAAGCGAAGGAGGAGCAGATGACCGACGTCCACATCCTCGCCATCGACCTGGCGAAGCGC
>NZ_JAKRET010000023.1 GCF_022664395.1 Sphingomonas lacusdianchii
GAGAGGCCGGCGATCTGGCGCCATGCTGAGGCTGGACCCGTCCTGACCTCGAAGACGACAACGATGCGCAAAAGAAGATCGACTACGAGCACCTTGGCAAACGGCTTGACCGATTAGACGACAAGCGCGTCGAGCGGATCTGGCGGCGCGAGGGGCTGAAAGTGCCGCAGCGCCAACCGAAACGCGGCCGGCTCTGGCTCAATGACGGCTCCTGCATCCGGCTTCGACCAGAGTATCCGGGGCATGTCTGGGCCTATGATTTCGTCGAGGAGCGTACCCACGATGGGCGCAAGTTCCGCATCCTGACCATCATCGACGAGGCCAGTCGCGAGTGCCTGGCACTGGTCGTGTCACGTCAACTGCGCCACGAAGACGTGCTGGCCGCGTTGGCCGACCTGTTCATCGAACGCGGTCCGCCAGCGCACATCAGATCGGACAATGGCAGCGAGTTCATCGCCACCGCCGTCCAGACCTGGCTCGGACAGATCGGCGTGAAGACGCTCTACATCGCCCCGGGCTCGCCATGGGAGAACGGCTATAACGAGAGCTTCAACGGGTCGCTTCGCGACGAGCTGCTCAATGGCGAGATCTTCTACAGCCTCGCGGAGGCCAGGGTGCTGATCGAGGCATGGCGCCGTCACTACAACACCGTCCGGCCGCACAGTAGCCTGGGCTACCGCCCGCCGGCCCCGGAAGCGGTGACACCGCCATTACCGGCCTCCGGTTCCGCTTCGCTCCACCTACGCACGGCAATGGCGGCGGAGACGACAATGCACTAACTAACAAGCCGGACCACCCGGTGGGGGCTGCTCACAGCTTCCCGCCTGCTTACCAGGATCCGACATTCGTTCAGGTCGGAGTTAGCCGATGCCGCGAGTATTCCTCACGGCACTGCAGCCAACCGAAATCCTCATCCATCTGCGTGGCTCTTCGCAGCTTCGGCCAGGGCATCGATGAAGACCCGAACCTTCGCCGACAAGGCCCGGTGGCTTGGATAGAGCGCGTGGATCGCAACCTCGTGGGTACGTCCGGCAGGCCACAACCTGACCAGTCGGCCCTCCCCGACAGGAGCTTTGATGAGGAAGTCCGGAAGCCGTGCGATACCGCAGCCGCCAAGGACGGCGGGCAGGATCGCTGCGGCGTCGGAGATCACGGCGTGCGGGCGGAATTCGGCGTGGCCCGCTGGTCCAGCTGCGCCGTCGTGATAGGCCACTGGCCGGTCCGCATAGTCGAGCAGGGTATGGGCATGGAGATGGCTGGCGCGAAGCGGCGTGCCGCGCACCGCGAGATAGTCAGGGCTCGCACACAGCCATGTCTCCGATGTCAGTAGGTGCTTCGCGATCAGATCGCTATCGGCCAACGGTCCGACCCGGACAACCATGTCCACGAGTTCGGCCGGCATGTCGATGATGCGGTCCTCGATCTTCAGGTCGACGCGCACTTGCGGATAAGCCGCCATGAAGCGGGGCAGCATCGGCGCAACCAGCGCGCTTGCGATCGTGAACGGCAGACTGATCCGCAACGTGCCGCTCGGCACGGCAGCAAGACCTTCGAGCGCCGCCCCCGCCTCGTCGACATCGGCGAGGATGCGAAGGGCGTGCGGCCGGAACAGGGTGCCAGCGTCGGTCAGGCGCATATGCCGGGTCGAGCGATCGAGGAGGACGGCACCGACCTGCTGCTCAAGCCGAGCCAACGCGCGGCTAACGCCTGATTTCGGTAAGCCCAATGACCTTGCCGCGGCCGAAACGCTCATCAGGTCGGTGATGCGCACGAAGGCACGAAGATCAGACAGGTCCATCATTGTTGCATCGTATGCAACACCTGTCGCGCATAGGCCATCTAATCAGGCCGCCGTGCAACGACTATCCTTTCCCCGACACGAAAGGATGCACCATGAGCCCTACGATAAATCAGACCCGGCCCGATGCGGTGACGGCGTTCCCGATCCACATACCCGACGCCGACCTCAGCGACCTCGCCGACCGGCTCGATCGTGTGCGCTGGCCCGACCTCGGCACGACCACGGATGGGCGTCAGGGGCCTGCCTTGCCGACGATCCGGCGATTGGTCGAGCACTGGCAGGACGGCTACGATTGGCGGTCTACGGAGGCCATGCTCAACGGATGGGGCAGCAGCAGGACCGTCATCGACGGACTGGGCATCCACTTCCTGCACATCCGGTCGCCGCACGCGACTGCCGCTCCACTGCTGTTGACGCACGGCTGGCCCGGCTCGATCCTCGAGTTCCGCGACCTGATCAGGCCGCTCACCGATCCGCCATCGCATGGCGGCGATGCCGCAGACGCCTTCCATCTCGTGATCCCGGCGCTGCCGGGCTTCGGCTTCTCGGACAAGCCCACCGAGCCCGGCTGGGGCGTGGGCCGCACCGCCGCGGCATGGGGGCAGCTGATGGAACGGCTGGGCTACGGCGACCGCTGGATGGCGCAGGGCGGCGACTGGGGAGCGGCGGTGACGACAGCGCTGGCGCATATGCGCGCGCCCGGTCTCGCCGGCATCCACCTCAACATGGTGATGTTTCAACCGACCCGAGAAGAGATGGCCGACACAACACCCGACGAGCAGCGGATGCTCGACGACGCTCAGAGATATGACCGCGAGTTCTCAGGCTACATGAAGCTGCAGTGCACGCGCCCGCAGTCGATCGCGTTTGCGCTGGCCGACTCTCCGGTAGGTCTGGCGAGCTGGATCTACGCGCTGTTTCAGGACGTATCCGACAGCAATGGTGAGCCCGAGCGCGTGATCTCGCTCGACCATCTCATCGACGACGTGATGCTCTACTGGCTACCGAACTCCGGACCGAGTTCAGCACGCTTCTACTGGGAGGCCTCGCAAGAGATGGCGCAGGGAATGCCACACGGTCCAATCCCGTTACCGGCCGGGGTCAGCATGTTTCCCGGCGAGCAGGTTCGGCTCTCGCGGCGCTGGGCTGAAACGCGCTTCGCGGACCTGCGCTTCTTTGCCGAGGCGGACAGGGGCGGACACTTCGCGGCAATGGAGAACCCGCAGATGCTGGTCGAGCATATCCGTTCGACCTTTCGCACAATCAGGTAAACGGGAGTAGTAGCAGTGCACATCCTCGTCGTCATGACCCATCCTGCCGGCCCGTCGCTGACCCGCTCCATTGCGTCTGCAATCGTCGACGCAGGAGCAGCGCTCGGACACACCGTCGAACTTGTTGATCTGGTAGCGGAAGGGTTCGATCCGGTCTTCGGGCCTGCGGACCATGCAGCGTTCGCCGCTGCTGGCCCAACGCCGCCAGATGTGCGCCGAGAGCAGCAACGGATCGACAGAGCGGATCACCTCGTCCTCGTCCACCCGGTCTATTGGTGGTCAATGCCGGCGGTGCTCAAAGGCTGGATCGATCGTGTGTTCGTGTCCGGATGGGCATTCGAAGAGGATGCCGATGGAGGCATCGTCAAGAAGCTTGGACGGTTGAACGTCCATCTCATCGCGCTGACGGGTGCCAGCGCTGCGACCTATGCCAGGCATGGCTATCGCGATGCGATGCGCGCGCAGATCGATCATGGCATTTTCGATTTCTGCGGTGCGCCGGTCGTCACGTCCGAACTCGTCGACGGTCAAAAGGAAGATTTTGCCTCGGCACCATCGAGGGTTGCCAGCCTTGTCGGCTGCCACCTTGCGTGACAAGCAATGCAGCCGCGCTGCCTGACGACCCACATGCGGTCATCGGACGCACCTTATCCCCTTCCGACTTCTGCCGTTCGTTCATATTCTCAAAGGTCGGTCGATATCACGCCGGAGTAAGCGGTCGTTTGGTAGGACGGGAAGCGGAACGGTCGCATACAGGAAAGCCGGCGTACCCTCGCTGTGACTCACGCCACTCTCGTGTTAGTAGGGTTATCATTTTCGGCATTAGCCTTCGAAATGGCTCGCCTCACCTGATCAAGGTGTAGCGCGGCCACGACATCGCCCCTGGCAAGCTGATAATCCAACCTGCTCTCGACCAGGCGAAGCGCTGTGCCGTCATATTCGGCAATGAGACGGCGGGCTTCATCCTCGGCGGCAGGATGACGGATACTCGGACAGGTCGTGGATCGTTTTCGTCGAATATAACTCATGGCAACTAAAAGGCCGGGGGCCTTGGTGGGTCCGCTGCAGCGTGCTGCAGCACCGTCGAACGAGGTCAGTCGGTACTAGAGAGAGGTGGGTAGCCCTTCTACCAAGGGCGGTAAGAGCAGCGGCGCAGCTGCTGTAAACGGAAAAAGGCGCCCGCATCGCTACGAGCGCCTCACCGGACCGGCTTACCAAGCGTAGGAGCTAACAGTCCGTCCGGCCCTAAGCCGACAGTGGTTAGATGCCGTTCTTCAGGTTCGTGTCGGCATCGTGCGTGCGCATGTCTTCGGCTTGGTTCTCGCCGGTCGCGCGGACTGCTTCGGCAGCGTTCTCGAGATTGGCTTCGGCTGCTTCGCTCGTGACGTTGTCGGCAGCTTCCTCGAGGTTATCGGCGACCGCTTCCGCGTTCGCTTCGATGTTGTCGGCAGCCTGCTCGCGCGGGGTGTTGTTGCAAGCGGACAGCGACATCAGACCAACGGCCACGCCGAGCGCAAAAACCTTCTTCATTGAGCAATATCCCTCTTTTTGGAGGGAATACGCCATACGCCGGCAGGAAAGGTTGGCAAGTCTGCTTGATACATGGACACAGTGGCGTAGCCCGTCGCATCCGGTTGCTTCTATGATGACGACGGGTAAGGTCCGCTCTGTCTTAAAACGGAGTGCGAACAGTATGAATATCAGTGACCTTGCGAAGGACGTAGCTTCGATAGCGGAAACCAGCGAGGCAGACGCGAAGGTAGCGGTCCTCGCGGTGTTCGAAGCTATCGGAAACGCAGCGGCCAAGGGCGAGGACGTTGCAATTCCCGGGTTCGGCAAATTCTCGGTGAAGGATCGTGCCGAACGGCAAGGGCGTAACCCGGCAACGGGTGAAGCGATCACGATTGCCGCAGCCAAGAAGGTCTCGTTCACGCCCGCCAAGGGACTGAAGGACAAGCTTTGAAGCAAATAGGCGACTGGTTGCCAGCTTGGCGTTCCAGATGCCCTTAAAGCGAAAGGCCGCCCCTCTCGGAGCGGCCTTTCCATTGTCGGCCAAAGCCGGCAACCGTTCAGGCGCAGGCATGTCCCGCAGAAGCGATCATGCCCATACCCGTTGCTGTACCCGGCGTGTGACAATGAGACATTCGATCACCTCCTTTCAGTCGTTGATGCTACCGTTAAGATGGTCGAGGTAGCGGTCCAATTAAGATGCATTGCGATCCGTTAGATTGAAGGATCAGCAGTAAGCGATGCGTACGCGCCAACACGATTTAACGCGGCCGGCTCTTTGGCAAACATCGTACGTTCGGTCCTGTCTCGTGCCCTATCGCTTCCTTCTGCGCGTCCTGAGGTTTCGTCGTCCTGTGAATGCACGTCTCGGAGACGTCCGACGCAAAGGGCTTCTTTCTAGCGCAACGGTGCGTTTAGCGACCGTAGTCGGGCCGGAGCAGTGAGCGGTTTTCCTGACTATTGGCCGGCTCCTTGAAGTTTCCTTACCGGACCGAGCCGCGGCGAAAAAGGTTGATGATCGCCAGCAGTACAATCGCACCGACCAACGATACCAGGATCGACTGAATGCTGATGACACCGCTGGTGATCGGCGCGCCGCCGATCAGTGGCGTAACGAGGAAACCAGCGAGGAGCGCGCCGACGATCCCGACGACGACATTCAGGATAATGCCCTGCTGACCATCGGTGCGCATGATCAAGCTGGCGACCCAACCGATGATACCGCCGACGATGAGGAGTATGATGAGACCCATGACCATTCCTTCAGGTTTATCGAGAACGATGGCTAAACGGGTGGCGTATCTGTCCGGTTCACGAGCACCTCTCCGCAACCCTACCGCCGCATAGTGCGGCAGCACTACAACGATTGGTGCGCAGTTGGGAACGTCGCGCCGTCTGAATGGGTTGGATGGGCATGTCCGACCCCGCTGCTCCACCCACGCTCCGCCACCTCGAACAGCTCATGGCGCAACTGCTCGACGGCGTCATCCTTATCGACCCGACCGGGGTTATCCTACGCGCCAATGCCGCGGCGTTGAAGATGCATGGCATCGATCGCATTGAAGATCTGGGACCCACTGCCGAGGCCTATGCCGAACGCTTTACCCTGCGATCTGCTAATGGCCACCTGCTGAAACGGCGCGAATACCCACTGTTCCGGTTGCTTGCCGGTGAAGGCTTTCCGGATGAGACGGTGCAGGTCGCCGCATCGGGCGAAGACGAAGTGCGTTGGGTTCATGAAGTCCGCGACGTGACGATGGACGTTGATGGCGGTGACGCCGACTATCTGGCGTTGGTCCTGAGCGATGTTTCCGCACGTTTCAACGCGGAGCGCCGGTTCAAGGCAATGTTCGACGCCAATCCGGCACCGGCTCTGGTTGTACGCCTCCGCGATCTGCGCATCGTGCAGGGCAATCCCGGCTTCCTGGACCTGACCGGCTTTTCGCAGGAGCAACTTGCCGGCAAGAGTCTGTTCGGGCTCGATCTGCTGAGAGGACTAGCCGACCCGACCGGCACACGGACCAGGATCGAACAGGGTAAGGTCCTGCCCCAGCAAGAAACAGAGTTGCTCGTCGCAGATGGAACGCAGCGACTGGTGCTGTTCGCGGGGCAACCTATCGACGTCACCGAGGAAGACGCACTGCTGCTGAC
Organism: Sphingomonas lacusdianchii; assembly: GCF_022664395.1. Taxonomy (GTDB): domain Bacteria; phylum Pseudomonadota; class Alphaproteobacteria; order Sphingomonadales; family Sphingomonadaceae; genus Sphingomonas; species Sphingomonas lacusdianchii. Next base: position 6,733 of record NZ_JAKRET010000023.1, read on the forward strand.
TTTTGCAGACCTGCAACCGCGGCGCGAAGCCGAAATCGCGTTGCAAGCAAGCGAGCGGCACCTTCTGGCCGTCTTCGAAATGGCACCGGTTGCGATGGTGGTGACGCGCCACGCGGATCATCGCATCTCGCGGGTGAACGCCGCCTTTCGCTCGCTGACCGGTTACACAAACGACAGCGCATTGGGTAAAACCGCCGATGAGCTGGCATTGTGGGAAACGTCGTCCGAACGAGCAGCGGCGGAAGCGGCCCTGAATGCTGCCGGATCGCTCCTCCAACAGGAGGTACGATTGTTGACCCGTGGGCATGACCCTCTCGACTGTGTTGTCTCTGCGCAAACTGTCGATATGGACCAGCATCCGTGTGTGCTGTGGGTCTATCAGGATGTCACCGAACGGCGGCGAAGTGAGGTGGAGCTAGCGGCCGCCATCGACGAGGTGATGAAAGACGCGAGCTGGCTCAGTCGATCCATTCTCGACAAGCTGGCCACGTTGCGGAGTACCACCCCGACTGCTCCGGCGATCGAGCTCAGTCCTCGCGAGCGCGAAGTCCTAGGCTTGATCTGCGACGATCTGGACGATAGCGCCATTGCCGAGCGGTTGAACCTGTCGCGTAATACGGTTCGCAACCATGTCGCCCGGATTTACGCGAAGCTGGGGGTCAGTCGGCGCAGTGGTGCCGTCGTCTGGGGTCGGGAGCGAGGGCTCGGTTCGCACAGATTGTAGACGCTGACCAGCTGGCTAGCGGACTGCCCAGCTAGACATACGACAACGTCTGAACAGTCCGCGGCACTAATGGCATAGTGCTGCCGCACCATACCGTCCGATGCGCGTTGTGAACCCCTTTCGCATCGACACGTTCGGACTTCCCCGAGGTCTTACCCAGAGGATCACGCTAGCTGCGCCGACCGGCTGGACCTCGGTGGCACAAACTCGACTGGAGAGATAGCATGAGTGATGGCAACCGGAGCGGATACGGGGACAATGCTGCCGAAGGCGGCATTGCCCGGCGTACCGAAGGCGCGTTCGATCGGTATGACGATCCGAACCGTGGCCCGCTTGATCGGGCTGCGAACGCCATCACCGGCGGCAGCGGCGGTTTGGACGGCGCGCTGCATCGCGACGATCCCAACAAGGGTCCGTTCGATCGGACCGAGAATGCCTTAAGCGGTCACGACGATCCGAACCGTGGCCCACTCGACCGCACGGCGAATGCCGTCACTGGTGGCGTGGGCGGCGTCTCGGCCGCTACGGCAGGAACTTCACGTGGGACAGGCCGGACCGTCTCAGCGGTCTTCGACACCGAAGCCGAAGCACAGCGGGCGGTGGCCGACCTGCGCAGCGCCGGCGTCAGCGACAGCGCGCTGTCGGTGATTGCACGCAGCAACGGCACGACAACGGCCCGCAACGTCGATGGCGAGATCACCGACGAACATGATGGAAGCATCGCCCGCGGTGTGCTTGGCGGCGGTGCCTTGGGTGCCGGCCTCGGCGTACTCGCGCTGGCAATTCCGGGCGTTGGTCCGCTCGTCGCCGCCGGTGCAATTGCCGCGTCCGCTGTTCCGGGTGCGATGGCGATCGGCGCTGCCGCAGGTGCTGCGGCCGGAACGTTCAACGAAGTGTTGAAGAGCCATGGCATCAGCGACGAGGATGCGTCTTACTACGGCGAACGCCTGACTGCCGGTGGTGTCGTATTGACTGTCGACGCAACCGGCGCAAACGCGAATGTCAGCGACATCTTGCGCCGCAATGGCGGGCATAACGTCAGCAACCCGCGCACTACCGCCCTTTAACGTACTATGGATGACCGGGACACTGCGCTCCCGGTCATTGTGTGCACATTGGTTACCAGGGGCCGCAACGGAACATTCCAAGGGCGTGAAACACATACGCCCTTTGATCGTCGGCGGTTATTATGAAGCAACTTGGCAGCAGTTCCGCATATCGCCGGGTTTCGATTACCACAGCGCTACAGTTTGGATCTTGTCCGCACCGACGGCGAAGGCTCCAAAGCTTCGAAATTACACGGTCCGCGACGCCGGCTCCCCGTGAATGGTTCGACCCAGTTGCGGCCGTTTAGCAGCCACAGTGAGGTGCCCAGCTTCGGACATTCGTTAATGTGAGTTGTTCGGGGTTCCAGAGGTACAAGGCCCGGGCGCGCGGAACCTTCGGCGCTCGCCGGCGGGGGAGATCTGTCTCCGTCAACACCGGCAATTGGCCGTGTGGGCGATGTTGTTTGCACAATGCCGGGATAAAGATGTAGCGTACGCCAACAAAGGGCGGATGCAGTGATGGGAACGTTTGCCACCGACGACAATAGCCCCGGCTGTGGGTGCCTGGCAGTCCTGTTCGCGGGCTTGATCATCAGCGTTGGCATCATCCGCGACGATTCTCTACGATCCGCGAGCGATATCGGTGCCGAGGTATGCCCGATACACAAGCTCTGCAGCCGTGACCTTCCCCCGACTCGGGTAGCGGAGCTCACGGACGCTCTGGACGGAACGGCGTCGGCTGTTGTTCATCTGGACGGAGGCCGGATTGAGGCGCCGCTGTCGCCGGGCGAGCGCGCTCGACTGGTGCAAGAGTCGATCACAAGCCGCATCTACGACATCGATCGCGACGTTCGCGAGCTCGAGCGTGCGCGAACCATGGCGGAGCGTCTTCAGGATGCGATAAGAGACTTTGGTGGGCCGCTTCGAAAAGATGCAAGCGAGGACATGGCTACGCAGGCCGGGCTATAGGCGCAGGGAGCACGATGATGAACATGGCTGTTCAAACGATGCTGGCATCCTCGTTCGGAGCCGCCGTCCAGGAGATCATCTTCTGGTATAATCTTCGTCACAATCTGGACGAGGAGAAATATGCCAGCCTAGTGCGCTCGCAAGGTTACTGGCTCGCCTTGGTCGTCATGATCGCCGGAACCGGGCTTGCTGCCTTCTTTTGGTTCGATGGCCCTGACTGGCCCAAGAAGAAGGAGGCCCTCACGTTCGGGATCGGTCTTCCTCTGCTCGTCAAGCAGCTCGGCAACGCCGCGACCAGCGGGGTCAAATACGGTGCGAGGACCACGCTGCTGCGTTATTTTCGGGGCTCTTGAGTGGCTCGGCCAATCACCGCTGGGATCCTGTTCGCAGCCCTCCTGCTCGGAGGCGCTCCATTCGCCGAAGTGACAGCGCAACGACGGGGCAGCAGCGGTAGCAACGATGTTCGGTACGAGCGTCCCGAGAAAAGCAGGGAGGATGCCCGTCGCGAACGGGTTCGTGAGGAAGAGCACCGCCAAACCGCTCAAGACACGCTGTTGCGACAAATCGGCCTAGACCGTCCGGCAGCCAAGGCACGGCTTAGTATCTATGAACGGGCTAGGCAATTTTACGTTGCTGGCGGTGTGCGTAAAGGTCTCACCGCCTTTCGCGCACCGCAGGCGCCAGAAACACATTTAGATGCTAGCTTCAACGATCCGCCACTCACGCATCTTTATGCCCTGTTCGGCCGCTCGGTTAGGGATCGCCCTGACACCGCCACCGCTCTTCTCGGCCCGCCCCTCCGACCTGGCCTCGCGATCTTCAGCGCCGTGCCTGAAACGAAGAAGGAGTTCGTTGACGTCTTCGGTGAGGAAGCCGTCCCCTCCCGGAGTGCCCTAGAGGCCGTGCGTGCAGGAAGTCTCGCACTCGATCGAATTAAGGGCAGTCATGTCGCGGTGATCACGCTTGCGCAGGTCGTCGAGGCGATCGGTCGCATGCGCGAGTCCACGGTGCTGCTCGTCGGGCACAACGAGAGTGGCGTTCTGATCTCGCCCTCGGGAAATAGGCTGCCTCTAGGAGACATTGCGCGATCCTGCGCGAGATTCGGCAAGCTCTGCATCTTCCTTTCCTGCCGGGCCGCGAAGCACGTTCCCGGTGCACACGGGCCGATGGTCGACGTCTCGCCGCTCCAGGCATCCCGCATGGCCAGCAAGATTGCCGCAATGCTGGACGAGCAACCGACGAAGTCTCTGGAGGCGCTTGTGCCTGCGCCAGTGGTTGCTCCGATGATCTACGCTGACCCGTGGCGACTGGTGAGGAACGTGGATGCTATCATTGCCGAAGAGACGACGGGTCGCACCCGTCTCTTCTACGTCGGGTTAAGCGTCGGCGGCGTCATCATCGTTGCTCTGGTCGTTGTCGACTTGGACGGCACCTGTGACGAAAAGTCTGAGGATTGCTCGATCTGAAAGCATGTTTTGCGCCGGGGTTCGGGTGATCAACACGAACGGAAACTATGTCAAGAAGCGCTGGCGATCACTTGAGTGTTGGCGCGCAGCTCGTTTGCCGACTACCGACAGGACTGGGGTGGAATACTCAGGTGACCCACGTTCCGCCATTCGCAGCAGTCGAAGCGTTTCCCGAAAGCTGCCGTCCATACATGTTGTACCGCGCCGTTCCGGCACATGTCCTGGCCGGTCAGCGACGTAAGCTAAGACGGTCAGCACGTTCATGTTGATCGATCGGCATTTTTACGCTTTCGCTATGTAGTCGAAACGGGGGGCAGCGACATGCATGCAGCGGCGGAGTTTGAGCTGATCATCGCGATGTTCCTCGTGATTGTCGGGTTGCATTACGTCGCGCGGCTCCTCTCTCTTCCGCCCGCGGCCGCGCTCATCGTCGGCGGCGGCGCAGTCGCCTTCATCCCCGGCCTGCCCGCCGTCGCCATCGACCCGGAGCTGGTCCTCGTCCTGTTCCTGCCACCGCTGCTCATGGATGGTGCCTGGTTCACCGCGATCGCGCCGTTCCGTCGCCACATGGCCGGCATCCTGTCGCTAGCGGTCGGCGCCGTGTTCTTCACGACCGCCGTCGTTGCGATGGTCACGAAGCTGCTGTTGCCGGCGTTGCCGTGGGCTGCCTGCGTGGCGTTGGGCGCTATCCTGTCGCCGCCCGACGCGGTGTCGGCCCGAGCCGTTCTTCAGCACGTCCGGCTGCCGCGTCGCCTTTCGACGTTGCTCGAAGGTGAGAGCCTGCTCAACGATGCCGCCGGCTTGGTGCTGTTCCGCTTCGCGGTTGCGGCGGTGTTGACTGGCACGTTCAGCCTCGGCGCGGCGACAGGCACCTTCTTGCTGCTGGTTTTGGGCGGCATTGCGGTCGGCGCGGCGATTGGATCTTTATGGGTCTTGCTGTTGCAACGGCTCGGCGACGACACGCTGATGATCGCGGCGACGATGCTGGTGTGCTGGAGCGCATATATCGTGGGCGAGCTTCTCCACGTCTCCGGCGTGATCGCCGTGGTGACCGCGGGTCTTACCTGTGGCTGGTTCCAGCATGTCGTGTTCAGCGCCAGTGTAAGGATCCGTGCGCTCGCGTTCTGGCAAGTACTGGTGTTCCTTCTGGAAGCGGCGGTGTTCACCCTGATCGGGTTGTCGCTGCGCGGCATACTCGACCGCGTCGGCGATCCCACCCGCATCGTCGACACGATGGCGATCCCGGTGCTGCTGATCGTCATGGCGGTGATCGTCGCCCGCTTTGTGTGGATCTTTGCTGCCGACGCGATGGTCACGGTCCTGCGCCGCATTGGCTGGACGTCGGCCCGCCCACTGGGTGGACGCGCATCGCTCGTCATGAGCTGGGCAGGTATGCGCGGCGTGGTGACGCTGGCGGTCGCGCTGTCGTTGCCTGAAGCGATGCCGGCGCGCGATCTGATGCTCGTCGCTGCCTTCGCCGTGATCCTCGTCACCGTTCTGGTTCAGGGCACCTCACTTGGCTGGATCATCAAACGCGCGGGTCCGGCCGAAGACCCGGCCGCGCTGCCGCCGCTCGACCTCCATGCCGCCGAGCACGCGATGTTTCGCGCGCAACTCTCGGCGGTCGAGCGGGAAGCACATGACGCCGACGGAGAACTCATCCATCCTCAGCTTCTTCGTCGCTACCGCGCGCGCGCCACGGTGGGCGAGACATTCGACGGCACCGCAGAAGAACGCATCCACGCAATCGCTCGCCATTTTGACGTCATCATCGCTGCGGTGGAAGCTGGGCGGGCCGAACTGGTCAGGCTGCATCGCGCTGGCCAGATCGACGACGAAACCCTCCACGATCTCGAACATGACCTCGACCTCGAAGAGTTGGGGGCAGTCGCCGCCAAAGGTTGAGGCGGCGTCTGCAGGTCGACTATATGACAGCCGCACCAAGGGGGAGTAACATGATGGCCGACCGTATCCTGATCTTCTACGGCTCGTATCGATCCGATCGGCAGGGCATCCGGCTTGCCGATTATCTGGTCCGCGCCTTCTCCGCACGAGGCGCAACGCCCGAACTCATCGACGCTCGAGCGGTCGGGCTGCCGATGCTCGATCGCATGTACAAGGAATATCCGAAGGGCGAGGCGCCGGCTACGCTGGAGGAACTCGCCGGCAAGATCCGTGCGGCGGACGCCTTCGTTTTCGTCACGGGCGAATATAATTGGGGCCAGCAGCCCGGCCTCAAGAACCTGACCGATCATTTCCTTGAGGAATGGTTCTGGCGTCCTGCCGCGATCGCTAGCTATTCCGCCGGGCGGTTGGCGGGCGCGCATGCCAGCGTGGCCTGGCATGGCACGCTCACCGAGATGGGGATGGTCGTGATCTCCAGCACACTGACTGTCGGCGGGATCGGTCACGCGCTAGATGCAACGGGAGCGCCAAGCGGTGACGCCGGCGCGGCTCTCGCTAAAACGTTTCCGCGGTTCGCCGACGATCTGGCGTGGTGGACGGAGGCAGCGCGAGAACAACGTGCGCGGGTGGCACCGCCATACTGATCGCGATGACCCTGTTCCGGACATTGCGGCAAGGCTGCCATGCTCCCGAACCCGGCCGTTCCGGCGTGCCATTTACCGCTGACGCGACGTGCCAATCAGCGCTGACATCTACAGCCATGCCGCAGGGTCTAGCTATCGATCTCGGCACTCATTGGTGGCGGATCGCCGATGACGGCGGAAAGGAGCTGGCGCGCTTCGATCACAGGATGTTCGAGGACATCCGAAACGGGGCCGCGGTGACCTACTTCGATGCCAATGGCGACGGAATAGCCGAGAACGTCCAACCCACGCGCGCGGTCGCCCGCTACCTGGCCCGCGCCAACCGGGCGGGCGTATGCGACGCGGCCATCGAGGGCCACATCCTCCACACCATCATGGCCGCGCTGCATTCCGCGACCGGCGACCAGCCAACCGACCGGCGTAAACGCCTCCGCCGACTGCGAGCGCGGATCGACGATCAGCGCCCCTGAAGCGGCTCGGCGACCGATGGCGCGCGATGCGGCATGACGGGCCGACGGCGCCCTTGCCGGCCGGCGACGGATACCTACGCCTCTCGGCTGCCACCGTGCTCGCGACCGCGGCGGCGGTGATCGCGGACCATCTGCCCACCCTTCTACAGGATATCGACGGCAGGATGCCCGGGGCGTCCGGATCGGCCGCCATCGCACGCGGCGAATACAACGGCTTCGGCGAGTTCCGGTCCGCACCACCGCACGGCGCTCGCAGTCCGCCCGCCGGCGAGAACGGCGGCGGCCAAGTCTCGGACACGCTCGACGGAAGATTAAGACGTCATTCGTAGATGCGGTTCCGACGGTTACTATCAGGAAAGGGAAAAAAGAAATGTTCTCCGCGCCCATCCGGCAGTTCGACGAGGCCCAGGTCATCCACAGACTCGAGCAGGTGCTCGGCGATATCGACACAGGCAACGGCACGCCACTGGCCGCAGCGGCCGCTACCGCCTTGCTCACGGACGCGGCGGCGACCCGCAACGGCCTTCCGGACGTGCTCGCATTGGACGACGATGCGCTCTTCCACGCGGCGGCACAACTGCACTACATGCTCACGGAGGGTCGACACGAATCCAAACTGCCGTTCGGCAGCTCCGCGTCCAGCTACGATCCGGGGGGCGTGAAGGTCGCGGGCGAGATGCTGGTGCTGGAGGCGGGCCGTCCGGGCCTTCATCCGATGGAGTCCACGCGACGCGACGCGCACGGTCCAAACCTCGAACTGCTGCGTCGTCTCATCACGCGCAAGACCCGAAGGCTCGCCTGCCGTCGCATCGGCCTCCCATCGGCCAAGACGATCGTTGACACGGACGAGCGCACGATGCTGCAGTTCCCGCCCTTCGCCGAGGCCGGCGGCATGGTCCTGCAACGCCGCACCTGCGATACGGGCGCTCCGCGCTTCTGCTCGGCGACGACCAGGCAGATCGAGGCGTTCGCGACCTCGATCGTCGAGGACATGCGCGCACTCTGGACCCGCCGCGCCGAGATCGGTGAGCGTGCAATGCTGGTACGCCGGTCCGCGGAGGCGGGCATCCTCGCGGAGTGCGGCCCGGAAGCGGACATCGCCGTCTCCTGCATCTCGATCGAACTCGGCATGCAGCGCGAAGACCGCGATCCGTCCGTCTACATCGAGTATGATTGCCTCGACGAGGCGCTGAGGCGCGGCACGGTCATCGACTACCTGCCCGGCAGGAACGAAGCGACGCCGCGAAACCTGCGGCGGATACCGCGCGTGCATCGCGAGCGGACCGCGGAACTGGAGGAACTGCGATCCGCGGGGGCCGCCGGTCGGATCGACGACGTCGCCGCCGCGATCGCCTCGGCCGCGCCCGGCGGCCTCGTCGCCGTGCTCGCGAAGCTCTCGGAGAACTACGACGCCTTCGTCACCATACCAACCTCGGGTGCCCCGCTCTACGCGACCCTGTACTGGCGGGACGGTGTGATCAAGGCGGAGGCGGATTGCCGAGACCGCCTCGACTACTGCCGGGAAAGGCTGGAGCTGCGGAACGTTCAGCTTCCCGACACGGTCGTCGAGACCCTCGCGGGACGATGGGTTTCGGAGACGGCCGAGCTGCCGTTCGATCTGACATGCAGGATCACCGGAGGCCGCGAGAACGACGCCTCGATCGTGCTCGACCTCGACGTCGGGACATCGCTCGTCAATTGCACCGAGGGTCGCATCTGGCCACAACCGGCCGACGGAGACTTCGGCGAGACCTGGTTGCGCCTGCCGCCGCCCTACGATGAGCGGTGACGGTCGGCGGAAGGGCGGCGCCTCGGGGCGGACGGCGAAGGCGCCTCCGACTCCGATGTCGCGACCTTCACCGATCAGCGCACAGGCCTCGTGAGGCCAGCTCCCCTCCCCGCCCCCCGCAGGATGCCGCTTCGCCCATCGCGGCCGGCGACGCCCTGCCTGGGCGCCAGCCGATAGACGCGTCGCCGGCTCAGGACGTCGACGAGGTCGCAGCACGCGACGCAGGGACCATCGCGTCGCCGACATGCCCATCCCGCGGATGGCGGTTCGATCGTCCGGGGCATCGAACCTCGACGCCGTGCCCGACGAAGGCCTGTACCAGCTCAACCGGATCGGGCGGACGAAAAAATCGACCCAGGTCCAGGGAGGGACTTCCCACGGACCAAATCCGGTAGTAAAGTCTCCACGAAGGTATGCGGGGACGGTTTACAGACCGTCCCCGCCAGCCGCCGGCGGATATAGACCACCCGCCGGGACCGCATCGCAGAACGCCTCAGCGTCCGTCCGCAACGGATGAAGAATCGCGCTTTCGCGAGTCGGTGTCAAGGTCCGGCTGAAAGGAACTTGGCATGAGCAGGACGTGGAGCGTTGACTACAGCAAGATGAGGCCGGGCATGCCGCCGGGGCGCTTTGCCCTGGCCATGCGGCGCCTAGCCAAGCGGCGGCGGCTAGCTGCTCGCGAGGAGGACCCCGACGATCATTCGCGCGGGGTAGACCCCGCGGCCCGCGATTGAGCGGGCGGCGGCCTATCGTGACGTTCTAAGGACGAGGAAAAGGGGGCGTACGTGATGAAGATGACCTATCCCTTCTCGGATTACGGTCGGGTGTTGAAGCTGACGCGCGCGGTAGCTGAGACCGCGGGCGTCACGACGGTCGACGGGACGGCAGCGTCGCTCGGCCTCAGCCCGGCGTCAGGGAATTTCAAGTATCAGGTCCTCGCCGCGCGTCTTCTCGGGTTCATCCTTCGTCGCGGGGACCACCTCACCATCACCGATCTCGGTCGGCGTTTCGTAGGTCCCGGTCCCGATGACGCCGACGTCGGCTCTGTCATCGCCAAGGTGCCGGCCTTCTCGAACCTTCCGTCAGCACCGGCGGACGGGATCAGCGACGAAGCCGTTGCCGAGGCCCTCCTTTCGGCAGGCGTTCCGGAGGTGAGGGTCTCGAAGGTGGTCAGGTTCTACACGGATCTCGTCGCCGGGACCCCGACGGCCGAAGCAGCGTCGCCGGTCGCCAGGCCTTCCGCCGCAGGCGCGACGGGATCCCCGACCGCCTCCGGCACCGACGGCGGTCGTCCCGACAACGCGGCTGCGGACCGCGGGTGGCTGCTCTCGGACGACGCCCTCAGGGCCCTCCTGGCCAAAGCGCCTCCGGGGGGGGGAGCATGGTCCGTCGCACGCCGGGAGAACTTCATCGCGAGTGTGGACGCGCTGCTGCGCGAACTGCTCTGGTCGTTCGACTGAGACCTCGTCGAGGCGAAGCGTCACGGGCCTCGCCGCCGCTGCCGGCACCGGCACGAGGTCCGAACCATGTGACCGGTCCCGGTCGCGTGGCAGATCCGGGGCGGCTCGAAGCGAAGCATCCCGACCATCCGGACGAGGATCGCAGTCCAGCGCGAGGAATGTCCGGTACACGGATACCGATCACTTCGTCCATGTCGCCCTCGCCTTCTATGAAGGTTCGCCATTCGACGCATGACAGACGCGGTCGAGGCCAAAGACCCGGCGGGCCCCGTGCCGCATGCCCGGCCGATGGGATCCGCCGTCGGATTGCCGTCGAACGGCTCAGAGACGAACGTCGGGCCGGAGGATCGCCCCGGCGACCAAACCGCCCACCGAGCGAACGAGGACGACCGCCGGACGCGTCGCGGTCGCGTCGGACGGGAAGAACAAGGCCTGCAGGTCACCGCTGCTGGCTCTGACGTCGATCTCCATGAGCGTGAGCGGGTGGAGATCGACGACCTCGCCGGCGGTGACCTCGGAGAGGTCCACCATACCGCCCAGCAGCGCGGCCCGATCGGCGGTCGCGGTCATCGCGCTGGCGGTCGTCAACGCCGACGGGGGCCCGTCCCCGTCCCCGGCGATCAATGCCAATTCGGGCCGCCCCGCCCGCATCAAGGGCAGGACGACGTCAAGCGGGTCGTCAGCGGTCACGAACGGGGGAGGTCGGAGGTTCATCTGCGCGATCGGGCGACCGGGGAAATGCGAGAACCGCGTCGGTGGCACGCGCGCGACAGCCATCACTGTCGAATGCCGGCGCGTGAAGTCCCTCACCGCCAACGAGTGCAGGCCGATCAAATCGAGGATCGCGTTCAGCTTGGCCCCGTGGTCCTGCCGATCGTGTATGGGCTCGTGATGCGCTATCCGGTTCCGCAGGTCGTTCACCTCGGCCGCGCGGCGCTGGACGTCGCGGCGGCGCATTCCCGCCACCAGATTGGGAAAGGCCGCGATCAGCACGTGATCCGGCCATACATGGTCGTAGTCGTCCCGGAACAGGTTGGACCAGAAATCGAACGTCAAGGCGGCAACCAAGTCGTCCGCGGTCGGCTCCGGCAGGCCTCTGGCGATCGCCGCCCGTACCAGGCGGTCGAGCGCGCGGGCATGCGACTGTTGGGAGAACGTGTTGAGACCGAAGGGTGGCGCAAGCACCCAATCGCGACCATACACGGCGGACAGGGCATGGTTGATGGCGTTGCGCGTGGCGATCTCGCAGATGCCGAGCGGAAACAGGAAGGCCTGGGAAAGCCGGCCGTTCCAAAGGTACAGGCGGATCGCGTGTCCGCGATCGCCGTGCGTGCCGAGGTAGGCGGCGAAGCGCGGCCCGGAGAGGGCCTGCTCGAGGGCGTCGACGGTCTGCGGCGTCGGAGCCGCGAATTCTTGACTTTCAGCCATCTCGCGCCTACTACATGTCTCATAGCAGCCGTATCCGCACGGATCGGCAACGGACCCCGGGGCAGGTACGCCTCCCCCGGGGCCACCCCTTCCAGAGCAGCGACATCGACCGGCATCGCCTTTCTGAACGCCATTGCAAATCTAACATTGCCCGCACGCTGTCAACGGCTATTGTGTACGCCGGTAAAGAAACTTATACATCGATAACGGAAGGAGTGCCGCTCTTGGATTTGGTGGGGGTCGCGGAGATCGCCGAGATGCTCGGGGTCTCGAAGCAGGTCGTGGCGAACTGGCGGGGCCGCAAGGGAGGGTTCCCGGCACCCACGGCGACGCTGAAGGCGGGGCCGGTCTGGACGCGCGAGGCGATCACCGCATGGGCGGTTTCGCAGGGCATAGCCGTGCGCCAGGAGGAGGAGGTCACCAGCATCGAGGCGGAGGTCCGTCGTCCGGCATCGGTCGCCGCCTTGATGAACATGAAGGGCGGCGTCGGAAAGTCCACCCTGACCGCGAACATCGGCTGGCACGCCTCCTACAATCGCGGCATGCGCGTCCTCCTGGTGGACCTCGACCCCCAGTTCAACCTCAGCCAGTACATCCTTGGCGTCGAAGGATACGAGAGACTCGTCTCCGACGACGATGACACCATCGAGACGCTGTTCCGGCACGAGCCGGGAGAAGGACCGGCCGACATCCGCGACCTGATCCGCGAGGTCCACGGCTGGAACGACGGATCCTGCCTCCACCTCGTGCCCGCCAGCCTCGACCTCGCATGGAGCATGCGGCTCGCACTCGAACGCGCCCATGTCCTGCGCGACGCCCTGGACGAGGTCCGCGACGGCTACGATCTCATCATCATCGACTGTGCGCCGACCGAGTCCATCCTCTCGACAGCGACCTACTTCGCCGCGGACTGGATCCTCGTCCCGGTGAAGCCGGAGTTCCTGTCGGCCATCGGGCTCCCGCTACTCCTGAAGTCGATCACGGAGTTCGAGAACACCCATCGCACCGAAATGACGCCCCAGATCGCCGGCATCGTCTTCAACGACGTCAGCGACAGGGTGGAGCATGACCGGAGCAGACGTTTCGTGCGCGACACGGCCACGCGCCACGCCATCCCGGTATTCCGGAACGAGATAAACCATTCGGACAGCTACCCAGCCGGCGCGCGTCAAGGTAAGCCGATCTTCCTCACGGACAACGCCCGGTCCACCCGCAAGGAGGAGCTGGAACGGGTGGGCGACGAATTCCTGGGGAGCATTGGCCTGTGACGACCAAGTCCGAGGCGCTGATCCGCGATCTGGCAGCCCTCTTCGTCAAGTACCGCCTGAGCGATTGGAAGCCGCTGCTCGCCGAACTCGAGCAGCGCGGAGGGTCGGCGGCACTCGCCAAGGCCATCAGCCAGCACGCCGCCCGGGCATCCACACCCGCAAAGCGCGTCAAGACGAAGGCAGTCCCCCCCAGGTCCGCCGCGGCGAAGCCGGTCGAGCTGGACCTGGAGCCCAGGTTCACGGGTCCTCACGCCGCGACGATCGACGAACTGCGGGACGCCATGGTCTCCAAGCGATCATTCCCGCTGATGCCGGATCTGAAGGCCGCGATCACCGCGCTGGGGATCAAGGGACCGCTGAACGGACGTCGCGATGTGCTCGTGATGACGCTGACGGAGCATCTGGACCGGCTCGAACCAGCAGCCTTCGAAGCCGCGTTGCGGAACCTCGCGAGGCAAGAGGAACGCAGCCAGCCGGACACGGTGCCGGCCTACGATCGGTGGTTCGATCTGATCACCGCGGGACGATCAAACGCGCGGTAGGCCTGCCCCCCTCTCCGACCCGTCGGTCGTCCAGCTCCCCCCTCGCCGCGGCGCGGTGGGACGCCGCGACGCCCCTCCCCGCCCTGACCTGGCGCGCGCCGGTACATGCGACGAGCGCTGGCGCGAGGGCGGATCCCCCATCCGTCAGCCGGATCGTCGGCGGCCGCCTGCCCCACAATGTCGTTGGGAGGGTAGGAACATGTTCGATGCCGCCGCAGTCGTGGAATCCTGACTCCGCCACCTAGCTTCTCGGGCTGTCCCCGACAGAGGGAATGGCATCAGCATGCAACCTCGCATATTCCTCCGACCACCTCGTTATCTTGGCAAGATCATCTTTCGAGAAGCCGCGCCCCCGTTCGCAGATCCAGTTCCACACCCGCTCGTTGCCTCTTGTCAGCCAGTGGGCCCAGTACAGCTTGCTCGCATCCTCGAGCGACACGTTGATGTGGTTCTTTTCATAAAGCATCGTCAGACGAAGTATCTGCATTATGTAGAAGGTGAACGCGAGCCGGGTTTCGAAACCGGGGACTTCAGAATCCCCTTCCACCTCGGGCTCCCAGGACAAGCGGAGCTTGTCGTTCCTGATGAACTCCAAGTTGATGGTCTGCCACTGGTCGTGCAGCTTGCTGTTCGCGGCGATAGTGTCGTCGTTCATCCCGCTCGTCTCGATCTTGCGAGCGATCTTGTCGGTGACGTTGACAGCCCAGACCGCCACCAGAAGCGCCATTGCCGCAACTACGGCGCCGAGGGCCTGCGCGGCAGCGGCGTCGATCGAGGCGGATGAGTCCTTGTCCCCCGCTTGATAGAAGGGGAGGGCTACGAAGACCAGCGCCACGAGAATGCCAAGTAACGCCATCGAGCGGAAGAAGTTAGGATGCTCGAGAAAGAAGTTGCGATCTGACGTGTTCGCTTCACCTCGCGGAGCCGGTCTTGCGAAGGCTCGCTGGGATACTCCAAGAACCAGAGCTGTTGATTTGCACTGAGAGTTGACCCGGCGTTTTCATCGAGAAGTGACCCGAGTCGTGGGGGTAATGTCAGGCCCGCGGGGTTGCGGGTCAAGTTGCGGCCTTTTCCTTTTTCAGTTTGCCGGCCTCTGACCGGACGCGGAACCGGAAGCTGTCGTTGCCGGTCTCGACGATGTGGCAATGGTGGGTAAGGCGGTCGAGGAGCGCGGTGGTCATCTTGGCGTCGCCGAAGACCCCGGCCCACTCGCTGAAGCTGAGGTTCGTGGTGATGACGACGCTGGTCTGCTCTTAGAGCTTGCTGAGCAGGTGGAACAGCATGGCGCCGCCCGAGGAGCTGAACGGCAGGTAGCCCAACTCGTCAAGGACGACGAGGTCAAGGCGGAGCAGGCGCTCGGCGAGCTGCCCGGCCCTGTTCATGGCCTTCTCCTGCTCGAGCGCGTTGACCAGGTCGACAGTGGCAAAGAAGCGGGCCTTCCTGCGCCGGTGTTCGATGGCCTGCACAGCGAGCGCGGTGGCGATGTGCGTCTTGCCGGTACCCGGGCCGCCAATCAGGACGACGTTGTCGGCACCGTCGATGAAATCGCCCCGGTGAAGCTGACGGACCATGGCCTCGTCGACCGCGGCGGAGGTGAAATCGAAGCCGGTCAGGTCCTTGTACGCCGGCAGCTTCGCTGCCTTGATCTGGTAGGCGATGGATCTCACCTCGCGTTCCGCCATCTCGGCTTTCAGCAGCTGGGACAGGATGGGCACGGCTGCATCGAAGGCAGGTGCGCCCTGTTCGATGAGGTCGCCAACGGCCTGCGCCATGCCGTACATCCGCAGGTCGCGCAGCATGACGACGACCGCGGCGCTGGCGGGGTCATGACGCATGGCGCACCTCCTTCATCAGCGTGTCGTAGCGACCGACATCGGCCTGGGGCTCACGGCGCAGGACAAGCGCCTGGGGCGCGTCGATAGGCGTGACGCTGGCGGTCTTGCCGTCGATAAGCCGGTGCAGGATGTTGAGGATCCGGGTCTTGGTGGCAACGCCTGCCTCAAGGGCGAGTTCGACGGCGCACAGCACCGCCTGTTCGTCGTGCTGGAGCACCAGCGCCTGGATATCGACCATTTCCCGGTCGCCGCCTGTTCGCCTGAGCAGTTGCTGGCGCAATTGCCGGAAGGCGTCGGGCAACTCGGTAAAAAGGCGCACCGTTTCGCATGGCACCTGGCTTGCGCTGGACCACCGCCAGATAGTGCCGCCAGTCGTAGATGGTCCGCCCCGGCGAGCGGTGCGTCCGGTCGATAACCCGGGCGTGCTCGCACACCCTTTGCCCCTCGGCGACCACGACGATGCGGTCGGGATAGATTCGCAGGCTCACCGGCCGGTTCGCGAAGGAAGCCGGGACGCTGTAGCGGTTGCGGTCGAAATGGACGAGACAGGTTGGCGACACCCGTTTGGTATGCTCGACGAAGCCGTCGAACGGGCGCCCCGGTTTCATCAGGTCCGGCACTTCTTGCGCCCATATATCGGCGACGGTGCCGGGAAGGTTGCCGTGCGGGATCTGCGCCCACTCGGCGATGCACTGCTCCTCGAGCCATGCATTGAGGGCGTCTAGATGAGGAAATGCGGGCAGCCGCTGCAACAGACGGCGACGCGCATCCTGCACGTTCTTCTCGACCTGTCCCTTCTCCCAGCCGGACGCCGGATTGCAGAACTCCGGCTCGAACAGATAGTGGCTCGCCATCGCCGCGAAGCGCGCGTTGACCTGCCGTGCCTTGCCCGTGCCGATACGGTCGACCGCCGTCTTCATGTTGTCGTAGATCCCGCGCCGCGGCACCCCGCCGAGCACCCGGAAGGCATGCTGGTGCGCATCGAACAGCATCTCGTGCGTCTGGAGCGGATAGGCCCGTACGATGAACGCCCGGCTGTGCGACAGCTTGGTATGAGCTGCCTGCAACTTCACCCGTTCGCCGCCCAGAACGGCCCAGTCCTCGCTCCAGTCGAATTGGAAGGCTTCGCCGGACTCGAACACCAGCGGCACGAACGTGCCCCGGCCCGTCGTCTGCTCCTGGACCTGACGGTTCGCTCTCCACGCCCGGATGAAAGCCGCTACCCGACTGTATGAGCCGTCATAGCCCAGCGCGACCAGGTCGGCGTGGATCTGCTTGCCCGTGCGCCGCTGTTTTCGGGACCTGGTCATCTCCGTCTTCAGCCAGCCCGATAGCCGCTCGGCATACGGGTCCAGCCTGCTTGGCCGGACGACTATCTCAAACTTCGGCTCCAACGCGTCCGACCGCAGATATTTGCGGATCGTGTTACGCGACAGTCCCGTGCGGCGGGTTATCTCCCGGATAGACATTCCATCCCGGAATGCCCAGCGCCGGATGACGCTCAGTAACGCCATGTCTATCACTCCTTGACCCCCCGACAGTCAGCCGGGGTGAGGTTGAGACACGGGTCACTTCTCGGTGGAAATTTATGCCTTCACCGGGTCAGCTCTCAGTGGAAATCAACACCCCTACTCGTCTTCCTGTCCAAGGGTTGAGTTCCAGGCGTTTCGTCGACGCCGATCCCGGCCCCGGCGGCCGCATGTGCGACAGGCGAACAGCAAGCCATATGCAGGCACGGCCCCTTTGTAGTCGTGACGCCTTCCCCCCGGTCGGTTGCGTCGGCGTGAGGCAGTGGAGGCACGAGAGGCTCAGCGTCATCCGATCCGTTCCCGACGTCCGACAACACCGCCGGGGGCGTCACCCGACCCACCCGACGCGCGCCCGTGCCGCCTGAGCGGCATCATCGTGGTCCATGGCGGTGGCCATCGGGGCGCCCGCCGCGAGATCATCCGTCATTGCCGGGGTTCCGCAGCCATTGACGAAGGCCGTGCGATCCGCACCAGCAGCAGACCTCAGCGCCGGCCATCGAGTCCCTCGCGGAAGGGCGCCGACAGTCGCCTGCCGTCTTCGTCGGCGGATATCCGCGACGTCACCCCGCCGATCAGAGGAGCGACGCTCGCAGATGGATTGAGGGGCAGCGGCCTGACCGATTCGGATCGCGGGTCGATCCGCGACGATCCCGCCCGGCCCGGCGGGATTGGAATCGAACGCCCGGGTCCCCGCGTCGCGCGCGAGGCTGCACCGTGAACGCTTCCGCCGGATGAGCGAACACCCGCGTGCCGACCTACGCCTGCCTCAGCGCGAATGCGGTCCATCCTCCCACGGACCCCGCGTCTTCGAGAGTACGAGCGAAGGGGGTGTGAAGCAGGTTGGAGGGGAAAAGCGGGGACGGGCCCGCCCCGCCTGCTTCGCATCGCACCCAAGGAGTTTAAGAATGATGAACGAGACCGAAGAAATGCGCCAGGCTCGGCATGAATTGAAGCTGCTGTCCGCGTCGGATCCCGCGGCAGGCGCCAACATGATGCGCCATGTCGCCGCGTTCTCGCTGATGCTCACCGGCCGGCGCGGGAACCGGCGTCGCGATGGCGAGCCGCAGATGGGCGCCGGCTTCGTGCTCACCCACGGCGACCAGAACCTGTGCGCGGCCGCCGCGCGCCGCAGCGGGACGGACTACATCTACATCGCCTTCGACGTCGACGATGCGCAGTCCGGCCCGGTCGCGGCCGGGATCTTCCGCGAACAGGATGGACAGATGTGGTGCTACGGCAACTGCGTCCTGTGGTCGCCCGCGAACGACGGCCGAGCGATCCTCGTGCCGCGCGGCCAGGGCGAGTATCCGGGCTACTTCGCCTTCCGCCCGGGTGGTCGCCTCAAGCTGGTGCCGGCGCGGGTGCCCGGCGACTTCGACGCGGGGGTGCGGCGGGCTGACGCACGGCTGCGCCGCCTGCTCGGCTCCGACGAACTGCGGAACGTGCACAGGGAAGGATACATGCACTGCATCAGCAACATCGGACAGGAGATCTACGCGGAAGTCACGCCTCTGGCCGCCTGATCATGCGCGCGGCCGGTCATCCGACCGGCCGCGGCAACCGGAACGCGGAATGCGCCGGCGGATCGAACTGAAGCCGTCCGCAGCCGATCGTCCATATGGCGGACCTCAGTCCCCCTCCGAACCCTCGCCGTCGTCGGCGCCTCGCCGCCCCGGCCCGCGGGAGAGCCGCCGGACCGCCCTGACCTCCTTGGCGGAGACCGCCAGCCCCGCGAACAGCTCGCCGAGCGGATATTCCAGCTCGACCGAAAGCCGCGCGATGACGAGAAGCGTCGGGTTCTGGCTGCCACGCTCGAGACGACCCAGGTAGAGCCTGTCGAGGTCCGACCTCGCGGCCAGCTCCGCTTGGCTCAGCCCGGCAGCCATCCGGCGCTTGCGTATGCGCTCGCCGACTTCACGAATCACCTCAATCTGCACGGGACGAGCATGCCCGGCGCAGCGCTGCCCCGCCAGCGCAAATGCCCGGCCGAGGCACGTCGTGCGCCGCGCCGCGCAAACCCGTCGCGGCGCGCCGCCGCCGGCGTCAGCCCGACCTCTTCGCCCGGCCCTCCCGTGGCGGCCTCCCCTCCCCAGCCACGGCACGATCGCTTCGAGCCAGCGCCTGGGCACCAAACTCACCGGCGGCCTCGTCGCCGCCGGGCGTGCCCGGGGCCTCGGGGATCTGCAACCACTCGACCCCGATCGCCGCCATCAGCTGGAGGAAGAACACGGCCGTGAACCTTCCCCGGCTCAGCTTCTTACGGAGATTGGGTACGCTCTCCTCGATGCCCAGCGCGGACAGGTGCTGAACCAGGCGTTCCTGGCTCAGGCCGCGCCGCATCAGCTCCGCCCGAACCATGTTCTTGGCCTGCCTCTCCCAAGCCTCGTCGTTCAAGCACGCCTCCATGCGATCGGCGCGACGGACCTTGCCAATCCCGCACATTACCATATATGGGCATCTGAAGCCCCGTTTGCGACCATGCTTATCCGAGCATGTCGCCTTGAGAACTGAGTAGCACCGATGGCAGACAAGGTCGACACGTCCGACGATCCCGCAGGCAGGGTCCGCACCGAAAGCAGCCCCAGGCCGGCATCCCGCAGGCGGCGGAAGACCTCCCGGCCGAGGGCGACCGGTTCGGGGGACGGAGGCGAGATGATCTCTCGGCACGCGAGGGACGCCTGCCCCCCGGGGTGCTCGTCGAAGCGCGCCGCCGCCTGCCCGCGAAGTGCCGGACCGCCCCGCGAGACGGCGCAAGACGGGATGGACCGGTGCGGAGGCGGCGACGGGGCCATGGCGGACGGACCCGCGAACGCGCCCGCCGTGAAGACGACCGACGACACGCCCGCGCTCGCGCGCCATCTGGCCGCGATCGACAGGCTTTCGGCAGAGATGCAGGACACGGGCGAGCGCCTCGTCAGGAGTCCGGGCGGCGGCGTTCTGCTGAAGTGGGCCGCCCGCAGGGCCGGCGTGCCGCTCACCGCGATCCACTACTGGACGGAGGTGAGGGAGAAGCTGCTCGCGCTCCGGCACTTCCACAAGTTCGAAGACGAACCGTCGGACGAGGAGGCGTCGGCGCCGGGCCACCCGCTCCGCCCGCCCGTCAAGGCGTCGGACACCGAGGCGTGGATCGCCGCCGCCCCGCCCGGCGCCCCGGAGCGCAAGGAGGCCGACGTCGTGGCCGCCCTCGACGGACTCGAGGCCTGGGACGTCGTCCTGCAAGCGCTCGTCGAGGCGATCCCCAGCCATCAGGGCCGACCCGTGCGCTCCGCCATCGCGGTGCGGCTCGGGGTCGAGGCCTTCGTGCTGGACCACCCGGCGGTGGACGGTTTCGTCGAGCGGCTGACGCGCAAGCACGGCGTGGCCTCCCCCAGGACGCGTTCGCCGCACCGCGATGCGAGGCGTACCGAGGAGCGCAGGAAGGTCGACGACGCGGCGGACACTCTCCGGATTCGCGGGGAGACCTGGGAGGTGTTGCCGAGCGGCATCCCGTCCATCCCGCTGGTCATCGACGCGCTCGACCTCGACCCGGCGCTGATCTTCCGTCCCGGCTTTCGCGCGCACGTACTCGAACGCCACCGCGCTCTCGCCGGGGCGACCGGCGCGGTCATGCCGGCCGGCGACGACCTTCACCTCGCCGTGGCGCACGCGGTGACCGACTCCTACTCCCTCCTGGTGGACGCCGGCCTCCGAACGCCGCCGATATCGATAACCGGGACGGTGCGCCTGCGTCAGTTCGAGGCCGAACTCGGCCTCGTGAACGGCACGTCCAGCCGCTTCCCGGAGATCAGGAGCCGGATGGAGGGGATCGCGGCCATCTTCATGGATGCCCGCGTTCGGGCCCGACGGGAGGAGGAGACCTCGCGCCGCGTCGAGGCGATCGTGCGGCGCATGGCGGAGGTGGCCGAGACCCTCAAGGCCGCCGAGGGCAAGGTCGCGATCAACCATCGAGGCGGCGTGAGCGTAGCGGCTCTCGAGACGGCGATGGGCTGGAGCCTCGGACAGGATGCGCACGATCCCAGGGTCGTCGCCGCGATCGAACGGCTCATTGCCCGCGTCGGGCTGGCCGAGAAGGTCGCCTGCGCGCCGAAGCGCGAAGCGACGGAGATGGACGTGAAGGTGGCCGACTACTGCGCACTGATGCGGCGGCGCGGCTTCGGCCCACCGAGGATGGCGATGCTGTCGACCCTCGTCTGCAAGGAGGGCGTGGCCGAAGAGATGGGCGTGCCGGCGGAACAGATCACCCATGCCCAACTCGACCGGATCCGGCTGACGGCGACGCAGGTCCGCCGCCTGAATCCGCGGCACCACGAGGGCCAGCCACTGCCCTGGCGGCTGGAGTACCGGGGGAAGACCTCGCTGCTCGAGACGCTCCTCGCCGACCCGGTCTTCGACGATGGCCTGCCCGGCCACCCGTCCGACGACAGACGCCTGGATCTGCCGGCGATGGGCAACGTACTCGCGATGTCGCCCGTGTTCCTTCGCCGGAACGTCGAGGCCCGCGCTCTGATCGACGCCAAGATGGTGGCCGTGGGCATCCGGGCCCACCCGGGGGATCGTTCGGGCATAACCTATGCCGAGCTGCGCCGATACGGCCGCGGGCGGACGGCGAAGGAGGCCGAGGCGGTGCTGAAGGCGCTGACCGCGTCCGCCATCCCGACAACGGACGGCCTCTCCTCGAACCCCGCCGCCGCAGGGGCGCGCGACGTACGAGTCCTCGAGCGACACATGCGGACGATCGGCCGGACGGGAAGCGACCCGGTCGGACTCACGCTGTTGCAAGGCGTCGCCCCGCGCTCGTCCCAGCCGGCAGGCGACGAGATGGACAGGTGGCGCCGCTACCACGCCGAGCTGGCCATCAAGAGGGCGGACCACGCGTTCGATCTTCCGCTCGGCGGCAAGGCCTGGGGCATGGGTACGATGGCGTTCTCCGCGGCGATCGCGCTGTTGCTGCGCGCCAAGGGCGAGACGACCTACGCCTTCGAGACCACTCCCGGCCTCGACAAGCGGATGCAGAAGTGGGCCGATGGCGAGGCCTTCCCGACGTGGCAGGAGGAGGACTCGCTCGACGCGCTGAACGCGTATCTGGGCGCGCCGGCCAACTTCCTGGCCAGCCTGCTCAACCCTGACTTTCGGAGCCTCGGTAAGCCACGGGGGGTGGAGCGCAACGCCACCCGCCACGATCACCACCTGCCCCATGGCTATTGGAGCGAGGAGCCCGATCGCCGCAAGGAGCTGCTGCGCGAGGTCGCCGGGTCGTATGCCGTCCAGGACGTCGAATACAGCCGCCGACTGCGCGTCCTGACGCAGGACGAGTACCGGCTGACCTACAAGCAGTGGCCGGAGGCGCTGAAGGCGGAATGGGCGGAGTACGAGAAGCGCTTCAATGTCGCTCCGTCCCCGACCGATGGAGCCCCGAAGGAGTTCGACGTGTTCACCCTCCTCGGCCAGACCATGACGGACTTCAAGGGCAAGGCCGTATCGACGGTGACCCGGACGATGGTGCGCCAGACGTTCGAGCGCCTGTTCGGCTTCATGACCCGCGCGCCCGATCCGGCACCGGGCGATCTGGTGGACCCCAGCACCCGCGACGACCTGATCGACCTTCGGCTGCACAACGCGAGGAAGGTCGGGTATACGCCTCAGGGCGGGATGGGCGTGCCGCCCGACCGTCTGACCATGGGCGCCATCGCGCTCGAGCATGTGACCCAGCGGTTCCTCGCACATATCAAGAACCGCTCGGGCGGCTACGGACCCGGATCCATCGTCGACTTCCACCACATGGCCGGCGCGTCGGACCGGACCAGTCCGCTTCGGACATCCGAACGGATCGCCGAAGCATCGGCCGCACTGGTCGAGTGGTTCCATTCGCCCGAGGGCAGGATCGCGGCGGTCGGCGGCCCCGTCCCCTCCGTCGGCAGCACGCCTGACTGGCCGACCGCGCACGAGACCTGCACCGGCGTCAAATCGTGGTTGCGGAAACTGGCGCGACTGACCGCCGGCCAGAAGGGAAGGACGTTGTCAGCGGACCAGCGCGTGGAGGCGAAGCGCAAGGCCTTCGAGCCGATCTGGGTCGTGCTGAGCTCGAAGACGCCCGCCGCCCTCTACCGCACCGTCATTCAGGAGATGATCCGCAATCAACCCATGAAGGTCGGGCACCGGCACCGCCACCTGCGCGACTGCATCATGGTCATGATCCTGTTCCAGACCTACCTGCGCATCAAGAACGTCGCCCAACTGACCTACAAGGGTCACGATGGCGACGGCCAATTGCGCCGGTTCGAGGACGGCTGGTGGATCACCATCCACAAGGACCGGTTCAAGAACGGTGGCGGCGAGTACTTCAAGTCCGGCGATCAGTTCCACGTTCGGCTGCGTGACGAGGACGGTCTGTACGCGATGATCGAATACTACCTCCGGGTCTCGCGCAAGTATCTCGAGATGCAGAAGCCGAAGCCTCGACGCAAGGCGTCGACCCGCGTCGCGGAAGCCGACACGCCGGTCACGTTGGATGGGGCCAACGTCACGGAGGAGGATACGGAAGCGGCCGAGGATGACGACGTGCCGATCCGTGGTGGCGCGCTCACGACCGACGACGACGAGGACCGCGACAGCTTCGAGGACGAGGACCACGACGGCGAGCGGGAGGAGCACCGCCTCTTCATCAAGCCCGGCGGCCATGAATTCAGGCCGTCGCAGCTCGCCGCCACGTTCAAGAACGCGACGGCCCGCTACATGGCGCAGAGCCCGCTTCGGCACCGCGGACTGGCGGGTCTGATGCCGCACGGTCCACATGCCGTCCGGCACATCGGCGCGACCGACGCGCTCAAGACCACGAGCTCGTGGGAGGCCGCCGCGCGCGCCATCCACGACGCCGTCGCCACGGTCCGCAAGGTCTACGTGTTCTTCACGCCCGAGGACCAGGGGCGGCTCGCCTCCGAGGCCGCCGAGAAGGGCCGTGCCAAGCCCGTCCATTTCCCACGCGGGGTCAAATTGCTTTCGCGGCCGGAGCACCGAACGACGCAGACGGCCTGACGGGGCCCGGCGCCGCCGCCAATCCCCAGCGATGCGGCTGCCCCCGCGCCCGCGTCTCCGTCCACCAGCGATCGCTGCGAAGCGCGTAACGAACCGGCGGACAGCGACACCGGACAACCGATCCCCCGCCCGCGAGCCTGAAGGAAAGGCGCGGGCGGTGAGGAGCTGATCTCCGTCTACCGTTCCGGAGGACCCGGAGCGGTCGGCGGTCTCGGAACGCTGGCCGGCCCTCCGAACTCGCCACGCGGCGCGCGCGGCTTCGTGCCGATCGCCCTTCCATGTCCGCACGGTCAGCCAGCCGCCGAGCCGTGCGCCCAGGCTGCCGCAAGCACCAGCCTTCCACGGATTTCGCACGCCGCCGCCCCTTCCACCGGGCTGCCGACCTGCGTAACGCAACGTTTTCGCAGCGTTTTGACCCTTTGACGACACCAAAATCCAAGTAGCTGTAAATAATAGGTTTTTTACACAACTGCCATGACACTGCTGACAGACTGCTGGAAATGAGGTCCCTAGCATATTGCGTGTAATTATGCAGAAAAACGCGCAAGGTCAGTGACTTAGGTTTTTGATGTCTATATTCATCAGATACCGCGATTACGCGCGCCCGCATGGACGCCGGTGTCGCCTCGCGCGGACGGTGCGCCCGCCCGCCTGTTGAGGCGTGGGAAGGTCAAGCAGGGCGGGCGCGTTCGGCCTGCCACTGCGGGCTTATCGACGAACGGGGGTGGACGCCACGGTCCGCCAAGGGCGAACCCGGGCAGGACGCTCACTCGAGCAAGGCTACATCAAGAGCCTATCGACGGCGGAAAGAGCCGGCCCCCTGGGCAGCAGGACCCGATGGCAGTCGTCCGCAGAACACGGACGATCCAGCTCGATCGTCACGAGTTCGGCGGACCAGATGCTCCCCGACGCCCGGCCGAACCCTCAAGGATGGTACTCCGACCACGACGACCACCGGTCGCCGTGGTCGGGGGCATCACCGTGCGATTGACCACAGGATCTTCGGACGTGGTCCTTTCGGCCACCGCAAGGTCGGGAACCGGCGGACCGGCTGCCAGCACCATGCCGAGCCCCGCCTTCGACGGGAACGCGGCCCCGCGCACCATCGTGTTCACCGCGCACGCTCCGCTTCAGATCGCTCCGGTCGCAGGGTCGTCGCGGCCTCGCCCGCGCCTAGGACATCATCGCTGCGAGATGCCCTCATATCCTCGATCCGGCGCCGCGAGGCCGGCCACCTCAGTCCGCCAACGCAACGCCCGATCGCGCAGAGGTGACGCCGGACCGGCGACCGATCACCGCCGCGAGCTCCGGACATCCGAGGGTGTCGGCGATCGCGCGCAGCGGTGCCCAAATCTCCGCGTCACGCCCGCCGGCGGCCCCGCGCAGTCCGGCGTAGACCGCCGACACGCCGCCCGCCCGCGTCATGGCCAAGGCGTGCAGCTCGTCCCGAAGCGTTGCGGGATCCGGCGCGGCGGCCGGAAGACTGGCGCAGTCCGCGGGCAGCGTTCTCACCGCGATGCAGCGGGACCTCAGCACCGCGTCGACGCCGCGGGTGGTCGTCAGGAGACGAGGCCCGTAGAAGTCGATGGTCTCCACCCGTCCGCCGTTGAGCGTGAGCGGCTTGCGCGCCGTCGACGACTTGTAGCTCAGCTTGAGACACTGCCCCAGCTCGCCGAACCCGGAGGCTTCCGTCGAGAGCCCCTCCGCGTCGTCCAGCGCGACCAATCCGCCGCACTCGCGCGTCAGACGCACCAGCGCCGCCGCAGAGCCCTGCCCCATCAGCACCGCATTGAACCCGAGCGACACGACCGCAGCCGCCAGTTCGGACTTGCCGGAGCCACGCGGGCCGATCGCTAACAGCAGCGGAATGGCCTCGAAGACACGGAAGAGGTGCGTCATCATGGTGAAGGCCGCGACGACCCAGAGGTCATCGGGATCGGGAAGAACGACACGCGACGCCAGGAAGTCGCGTACGTCCGCCATGACCTCGACGGCAGGCCGGCGACACGGATCGATCCCGGCCGCGCGATCGGCCGCGTAGCGCTGGATCGCGTCGAGCGACCACGATGCCTGTCGGCTCGCCTGCGGCGGCGCGGCGATGCGGGTGCCGTCGCTCAGCGCATGGACGCGCCGCCCCGCCGGGGTCCCCGCAGGTGCGCGAAGCACCTGGGGCTCCAGCACGGCGCCGTCGCTTCTCAGCACGAGGGTCTCGTAGCTGTGCAGGAGCCCGCCCCCGCCCGCCGCGGACGCCGCGCGGCGTCGCTCGACGAGAAAGGGGTAGAAGGAATGGCCACGTGCGAAACCGCCATGCACCGGAATGGGCATGGCGGCGAAGTCGCCCGGCCCGCCGTCCACGACCGCGGCCTCCGGCGCAGCCCCTACCGGAGCCGCGGACGAGAGTATCCTCTCGAGCCAGCCGTCGTGAAGACGGGTGATCGGAGGACCGTGATCGCAATCCTCGTCGCAGTCGTCCACGGGTTGGACCCCTTTCGCGCCTTCGATCGGGCGGCGCGCGGCGCGGACGATGCCGACGGCCATCGCGTCCGCCAAGCCACCGGCGATCACGACCCGATCCCACGGTGCCCAGAACGCGGCGTCGTCCCATTCCGCGGGAGCCGCATCGGGTTGCGAACTCGCCAGGCAGACCACCGGCAGACCCAGTCGGAAGGCTGCTGCACCCAGCTGCCAGGCCGCGACCGGCGAGCCAGCCACCACCGCAACCGCACCCGCGCCGGACCGCACGGTCGCCGGCGCACCCGGTCCCCATGCCACCGGATGGTCGGCACCGATCGTCACGCCCTCCAGATTCAGATAGCCGTAGCGCCGCCGGCTACCTGGGACGTCGAGGGGATAGGCGAGCACGCGTTCGACCAGCGTCCCGTCGGTGCGCCTGTAGGGCTCCTTGAGACCAAGCCCGAGCGCCTCCACCAGATCAGCGCCGAAGCCCATGGCCGACAGCCTGGCCATCGCCGCGGGGTTGCGGATCAGGTTCGAACGCAGGCGGCGGAAGTTGAAGTCCGTCGAACGTCGCGAGCGAGGAGCGGGCACGGGCACATCCTATGCTGATAAGGTGTTTATATACACCTTCCATGTAGACTTCGCAAGCCGCTTCACAAGGTCCGCGGGCCGAATGGAGGCACGTTCCCACCCGTCGAGCGAACCTTCGCCGATGGATCGGGCGGATCCGCCCGAAGTCGGCACGAGCGCCAGACGGGTGTCCGATCGGAACGATCAGGCGCTCCGGCCCAAGCCCGGGCGCCCTGTCGCACCTTCGACACCTCACCTCAGGCGTCGGGGGCGAGGTCCTGCGGAAATGGCGGCACGTCGCAGGATCGGCATGGGTCGAGGCACCGACCGCCGCGGGCGATGGCCCCTACCTGGCGAGGCTCCGCCAATCGTAGGGTCCGCAAAGCCACCAGCTCCCACCGTGCTCCGGAACGCAGCGACCGGGCGACCGCGGAACCCATGCGAGATTGGTCACCCAATCATCGCCGGTCAGGAACACGCACCAGCTCCTGGTCCAGGCGTAGACCGGGTGAGGCCGGTCGTCGCCACCCGGCGCGCCATCGAAGGGGTAGTTGAGGATGGTGAGAGCCTCCTCGCGACCGATGGGCTCGACGACGCGGTCGTGATCGAAGTCGTCGCGCAGCCGGCGTCGGCCGATCGCGACCGCCTCGATGCGTTCGCCGACGATCGTTTCGAACTCCAGGAGGTCCTCCTTGATGTTCCCCATGTCCGGATCATCCGCCAGACAGGGACGGCCGGGCGTCAGCGTTCCTGCTCATACCGACGCCTCCCTCGCCCAGGGCATACTCCACGGGACCGGGGCCGCCCACGCGACGATCAGCGTCCGGCCGCGATGGTCCTCGCTCACGGACAGGACACGGTACCCGCGCCCCGAAAGAAGGGCATGTTCGACGAGATCGTCGATGCAGCGGCCGGGCGCCGCCATGCGAAGGGTCTCCGGAACGGGACCGTCGAGCGTCAGGTACAGACCGCCGTTCGACGACACCATCCTCGCCCCCGAGGTCAGCATGGAGATCTCGAGGCAGGCGGCGCCGATGCGGAAGCCCAACGCTCCGAGGGGATCGTCCCGCCCCCGTACGACGACACCGCAACGCCGGAACCGCGAAAGCAGCTCGATCCTCGTGGGCATGCCCGACGTCGCGCTGCGCGCGGGCGGGCTTGCCAGACCGCGCATGGAAGCGGGACCGCCCGACCAAGCGTACCGGTAGTCATCGTACCTAACGCCCTCGACCGCTTCATCGAGATCCAGTCCCTCCGCCTCGCAGGCGTCCAGGACGAGCGGAGACACGGTGCGGACGGTGGCGCCGACGTGATCGCGGAAGATGCGCTGGAGCCGATCATCGACGTCGTAGCGCAGATCGCCGAGGGCCGCGTCGACACGCGCCATGGCCAGCCTTGACGCACCGGTCTCAGCCTCTCGCGCCTCTCCGCGGAGGTATCGGCGCGCGACAGAATCGCTCCCAGCGTGGGCGAGACGACGCGCGATCACATGCGGATCGACGGTCCCGGCGGTGGCGGCGGCCGGCGGCGAGGCATGATCGGACATCTCAGCCGCGCCTCTGCACGATGTGCAGATCGCCCGAGTGGAGCAGCGCCGATCCGCCCAGGTCGCCATCCTCCGCCAGCCGCGCCGCCAGGACGGTTCCGAGAAGCGCGACCACGATCGGATCGCGCACGTCGACGCCCGGCCGAACGTTCGCCGCCGCCGCCATCCCGGCGCCGACGCGCGCGCCCAGCCGCGCGATCGCCTCGGCGATCGTTCCGGTCCGACAGGCATGGAAGAACTCGAGGCACGAGCCGTCCCGCCCGGTCATCCTCAGGGTCGCCGTGTAAAGGGGGCGATCGCCACGGACGAGCAACTCGGCCGAGTGAGACGCCGCGTGGATGGATCCGGTAATCTCATTCATAGCGGCGGCCCCTCACCAGGCGGTCCCACTGTGGTTCGCCGCCGAACGGGTTGACCGCCGAATGGTAGATCCGCTCCCTCAGCCATATGCACTCGGCTTCGCGGTCGCGTTCGGCGATGCAGCGCTGCCAGACCCTGTCATCGGGGTTCCAGGAATACCCGCGACGCTTGAGATGGTCCTTCAGCGAGATCCGAGCCCCGACCGCACGGACGCGCCAGACGTCCTCCGCGGCGGATTCCACGAGGTGGGCGAGCGCCGGACGGCCGTCGGGCATGGTATGCCGCATCAGCGCGATGACGGCGTCCACGTCCGCCCCGGCCGAATGGGCGTCGTGAAACCAGCCGCACTGCGCCAGCAGATGTCCCAGCTTGCGCCCGTCGAAGCCGTGACCGGGCCAGTCGACCTCGGCCATCGAACAGGCCCAGACCGGCCGGCCCATGCCCGGGAGGCGGCGCTCGACGAAGCGGATGTCGAACGCGGCGTTGTGCGCCAGAACCATGTCGGCGTCTGAAAGAAGGCGGGTCGCGAGCGGCACGTCTATATGACACCCCGCGACGTCCGCGTCCTGGAGTCCGGTCAGCCGCGAGACGTCCGGCGGGATCGGCCTGCCCGGATCCTCGCGCCAGGAGTAGAGCCGGCCCACGCGGGTGATGACGCCGTCGTCGTCGTGACGGACGCGCCGTAGCGCC
Organism: Sphingomonas lacusdianchii; assembly: GCF_022664395.1. GTDB lineage: Bacteria > Pseudomonadota > Alphaproteobacteria > Sphingomonadales > Sphingomonadaceae > Sphingomonas > Sphingomonas lacusdianchii. The sequence continues at coordinate 36,463 of NZ_JAKRET010000023.1, forward strand.
AATTCGATCACCGCATCCTCGACGGGATCGAAACCGGTGGTCTCCACGTCGACGACGACCGCCACCGCTCCGGCGTCGGGATCACCCAGACCCGTCGGTCCCTCCACGAGCCGAAGACGGCGAAGGATGCGCACGTCATCATCGTCCATCATCCTCACGGGACCAGGACGCTCCGCGACATCAAGAAGCATCTCAGACCTCCACGCACGCATCGGCGGCTGCCACCGCGATCGTCGGAACGGCGATCTCGACACACCCGCCGCCACGGTCGACCGAACGACGCACGCGCCCGCCGAGACGCGCCGCCAGCTGATCCACGATCGCCGCCCCCTGCCCACCCGGGCGCGACCACTCCCGCATGCCGCCGCGGTCGAGGACGCGGACCGTCGTCGTCCCCGCGCCGTCGAAGGCTTCGACACGCACCCGCGCGCCGGAGGCGCCGCCGTGGCGCAATGCGTTTCCGACCAGCTCGTGGACGCACATGGACAATATCCAGGCGTCGCCGTCGGCGACGGGCAGCGGATGGGCGACGACGTCCAGCGCGACCGACTGCGCGGCGTGCGCCGAGCGCATCGCGTCGCACAGCCTGGTCAGGACGTCGGCGAGATCGACGGTCCGGCCAGACGCCCCCTCGCAGAGCAGACGCTGCACGCGGGCGGTCGCTTCCAGACGGGCGATGACGGAGGAGAGCGCCGGATCCGAGCCGGTGCGACACTCCGCGAACCGCAGCGCGGCGGACGCGACGGCCATGTCGTTGGCCACGCGGTGCGCGTGCTCCCGCAGCAGAAGCCCTTCGCCGATACCATTCATCCGTCGCCTCCTCCAGTTGCCGTTGCGTCATCGCTGAGGGTGTATATATACACCTTCTTAAAGCGGTCAAGAGGTGTGCTGATGGGTCAGGTTGGTAGCGGTCGGACGGGCGGCGGCGGGCGGCGGACGGTCGGCCGGAAGCGCGGGAACACGGGCGCGGCCGGCGGAACGACGGAGAGCCGCACGTGGACGGTGGTACCGCCGGCGAAGCCGGTTCCCGCAAGCGGCACCTACGTGACGCCCGTACAGGCGGCCGCGTTCCAGTCGTTCATGCGGACCCATTCGGAGTCCGAGACCGCCCGCGAACTCGGAATATCGCAGATCCGCGTCCGCGAGCTGCTCGTCCAGTACGAGCGCAACCTCCTGCGCGACGCGGGCCTGCGTCCACCCCCTTTGAAGGAGATGCTGAAAGGCGACGTCTCGACGAGATTCCACATATCGCGCGACCTGCGGAACGGCCGCCCGGCCTCGCACACGCGCGCGGTGGCGATAGCCGTGCCGGCCCTGCCGGCAAGCCCGGCGGGGTCAGCGGCGACCGAGGGTTGGCGCCGTGTCGAGCCACCCTCCAACGGCGTGCGACGCTTCGTGGTGACGGCGGCGCAGCCCGGCGCGACACCGCACGCCGGGTTCATGCGCAACCTCAGCGCATACGCCGCCCACCATGGGGCCGAGATGGTCGTCGCCGCACTCGGGCCGCGAACAGGCAGGGAGCCGGGTCTGACCCGGACGCCGTTGGACTTCGCCGGCAGGCTTCATCTACGCGCCGACGCCCTGCCGCCGATGGTCTCCAGGCTGCCGCTGGAGGGCATGCAGCATCTCTCGGCCGGCACATGGTCCGCGTTTCCGCATTCGACCGCCCAGATGGAAAGCCTGCCGCGGATCCGGTCCGCCGCCCCCCGCGTCCAGATCACGACCGGCGCGGTCACGCCGCACGCGGATCCGGCCCGCAGGACCGCGTCCCGCGTCGGTGCGTTGGTCGTGGAGATGCTTCCCGACGGCAGGGTGTTCGTCAGGGCCGTTTCGGCCGCGGCGGACGGCGACGGCTCCTTCCGCGACCTCGACGAACGCGTATGCAACGGCCGCGTGCTGACCGGCGCGCGCGTCGCCGGATTGGTCATCGGCGACCTGCACCATCCGCTATGCGATCCGGCGACCGTGGTCGCCACCTGGGGGGACGGCCACACCGACGGGGGCATCGTCGGCAGGCTCAATCCGCGCATCCAGGTCCTGCACGACGTCTGCGACATGCGCGCACGCACCCACCACCAGCGCCGCGATCCTCACGAGCGCTTCGGACATCATGTCCGCGGCACCGGCGACGTCCGCGCCGAGATGCGGGCCACCGCCGGGTTCCTCGAGCGGATCCGCCTCGCCGAGGGCGTGACGGCGGTCGTGCGCTCCAATCACGACGACCACCTCCTCCGGTGGCTCCGCGAGGCCGACTACCGCACGGATGCGCTGAACGCCGAGTTCTACCTCGACAGGGAGAGGGCCCTCCATGCCCGGATCAGGAGCGGCGCGGGCACGGCCACCTTCTTCGCGGAGACGATGCGCAGCCTTTCCGAGGACGGGTTGGCCCGCGTCCGCTTCCTGGCGGACGGCGAGAGTCTGCTGATCGGCGGCGTCGAGTGCGGCATCCACGGCCACGCCGGTCCCGACGGCGTGCGGGGATCCATCCCCGCGTTCGAGCGCCTCGGGATCGACCTCATCCTCGGGCACTTCCATCGGCCGACGGTTCGAGCCGGCATCCACGTGGCGGGCGCCTGCCGGCTCGATCTGGGCTATGAGCGCGGCCCGTCGAGCAGCGCGATCGCGCATGTCGTCTGTCACGAGGATGGCGCCCGTCAGCACGTGTTCCTGCATGGCGATCGCTTCGCGGCCTGAATGCGGAATGATACGCTCTCCCGAAACACGCCCATCCGACGACCCGTATGCAGGTCCCGAATTTCCTCAATCTCCATCCGCCGCGACGAGACAGGCCTGCCACAAGGCCGCACCGTCAGACAGTCCGAAGACCTTCGCGAGCCGGGCGAGGTCCTCGTCGCCGCAGGCGCCGACGCCCATCTGCGGGCCGAGCAGACGCGACGCCGTGATCCCCCGTTCGAAGCGGGAGAGCGTGGCCGCGCTCACGCCGCTTCCCGCCGCCACGGCCGCCAGCGTCAATCCGCGTTCGCGACGGAGCGCGCGGAGGCCGACGCCGGGCGCCTCCGTCGGGCTGGTCGGCACGTCGAACGAGTCCTTGAGCCACCGCGGCGCGACAGCGGCGACGTTCACCTCAAGATGGTCGCAAAGCCGCTCAAGCGTCGGCCACGACGGACATTGCGCGCATCTCTCGATGCGCGCCAGGGTGCGAGGGCGAATGCCCGTGCTGGCGGCGACCTCGCGACGAGACAGACCCCGGGCTTCGCGGGCCTCTCGCAGAGCGAACCCGAGCCCCGGTGGTAGCATCCGTCGCTGGAATGGGAGTCTGGGATCGTGCGGCATCGGCTCCTCGAACGGGCGGTGTGTTCATGATCCCTTACACGTCGCAAGGCATGGTCCGCGTTTGCATGCGCTTGCGCGGGCCCATCCTAGAACGATGGCATGGCGCGAGCGAGGCCCCCCTCACATCCCGACGGACGAGCCTCATCGAGGCGTGCGGTCAGTCCGCAGGCGACGCGGCATGCGCGAGGGGACAGCCTGTCCGAGGCATCCTCCGCGCCCGAACTGCTGGCGTTCGTGAAAGCCCTTGCGCGTGACCTCGCCCGCGCCGATGCTGAAACCATGCGCGTCCGCGATGAACGCGTCGGGCGTGTCTCGGAGGGCGTGTGCGGGATCGGGTCGGGCGAGCGGGAAACGGTCGAGTGACGACCGCCGGCACCAAGGTCGCGATCTACGCCCGCTACAGTTCGGACAGGCAGTCCGAACGGTCGATCGAGGATCAGGTGCGCCTCTGTCGGGAGCGAGCCATCCGGGAGGGATGGTCGGTCGTCGACGTGTTCCCCGATTTCGCCCTTTCCGGCGCGACTCGCGACCGACCCGGACTCAACGCGATGCTGGCGCGCGCCGGAGAGTTCGACGTGATACTGGCCGAAGCACTAGACCGCATCAGCCGCGATCAGGAGGACGTCGCGGCCATCTGGAAGCGGATCGAATTCGCCGGCTGCCGCCTCACGACCGTCTCTGAGGGCGCGATCGGCGAACTGCAGATCGGCTTCACCGGCACTATGTCCGCGGTCTTCCTCAAGAACCTCGGCGACAAGACGCGCAGGGGGCAGGTGGGCCGCGTGGCCGCGGGCCGCATCCCGGGCGGTCTGTGCTACGGCTACGAGGCCGACGTGCAGGTGTCGGCTGGAGGCGTCGTCGAGCGTGGTAGGCGTCGGATCGTCCCGGAGCAGGCCGAAGTCGTCCGCAGGATATTCGAGTGGCGCGCCGAAGGCAGAAGCGCCACCTTCATCGTGCGCCAGCTCAACCAGGACGCGGTCCCGGGTCCAACCGGGGGCCCTTGGCGGATCACCACGCTGTGCGGCAACCGCCAGCGCCGGAACGGCATCCTCCACAACGAGCTCTACGCGGGCAGGATCGTCTTCAACCGCCAGCGCTTCGTCCGCGATCCCGTCACGAGGAAGCGCGTGTCGCGCCCCAATCCCGAGTCCGAGTGGAAGCGGCAGGACGCCCCTGACCTGCGCATCATCGACGAGGCGCTGTGGAACATCGTCGCCGCGATGGAGAGCGCTCCCGAGCGGGTGGCGGGCATGCGGCGGACGCCGTCCAAGCGGCTGCTCTCCGGCCTGATCCGCTGCGGGATCTGCGGCGGAACGTTCACGGTCGTAGGCGCCGAGCGCTGGGGCTGCAGCACGGCGCGCGCGACCGGCACCTGCGCGAACGGCAGGACGATAAGCACCTCGCAGCTGGAGCATCGCGTACTGGACGCGCTTCGTCACAGGCTGCTGCAACCCGACCTCGTCGAGGCCTTCGTCGAGGAGTACCGACAGGCCAGCGAGGCCGCGCGTACGCAGGCGGTCGCCGCTCGCGCGAAGATCGAGCGCGCTCGCGCCAAGGTGACCGGCCGCATCGAGCGCCTGACCGACATGATGGCGGATGGCATCGGAGACTATGCCGAGATGAAATCCCGGTTGGCGACGGCGCTGGCGGAGCGCGCGGAGATCGACCGGAGACTGGAGGAGGCGGAGATCGCGCCGGCCGTCGCCTTGCATCCCGGGCTTGCCGACGCCTACCGGCGCAACGTCGAGAAGCTGACGGAGGCCCTCAACGCACCCGAGTTGGAGGCCGGCGAGGCACGCGTGGCCCTCCGAAACCTCATCGAGCTCATCACGGCCGTCCCCCGCGCCGAAGGCAGAGGCGTCGACCTGCTCGTCCACGGCCGCCTGGCGCAGATCCTGCACATCGCCAACGGGCGTCCGGACCTGACCGCGGAGAACGGCGCGCGCAGGGCGCACGGGGAAGAGAGCCGGACTGAGGCCGACGACTGCGCGGTCGGTTCGTCCGACGGAGTGGGACATCCCCCAAGACGCAAAAAGGCGCCCGAAGGCGCCGATTGTATGTTTGGGTTGGTTGCGGGGACAGGATTTGAACCTGTGACCTTCAGGTTATGAGCCTGACGAGCTACCGGGCTGCTCCACCCCGCGACACTTTTGGCGCTCGAGTGAGCGGAAGAGTGGAGGACAGTTGTGAATGGTTATGCACCGGCTTCAATGCCTGGCGACGACCTACTCTTCCATCGCTTGAGCGATAGTACCATTGGCGCGGTTTGGTTTCACGGCCGAGTTCGGGATGGGATCGGGTGGTTCACAAA
>NZ_JAKRET010000024.1 GCF_022664395.1 Sphingomonas lacusdianchii
AAGTGCCGCGTCCGAAGTCGTCTGGCGGGTTTCGCCGCCATGGCCCTGCTGCTCGGCATAGTTCGTCGGCTGGTCGGCACCCGCCGGCAGCGGCGGTGCCTTCTTGGCCGTCTCGCCCTTGAGTTTCACCGCGCTTTTGATGCTCTTGCGTGCCATGGACGTAATCCTCCGATCATGCCCTTAATGCCACCAGCGCCACGGCGGTGCGAGGCATAAATCTTTGTAGCGACTGGGAACCGACCCGGAGGAGCGAAATCAAGTTATGTCAGTCGAGCATGGTCGCCGGTTCGGACGACAGGCGCGGGCTCGGCAACGTAAGTGTTCATGGCTGCGCAGAACCCGACTGCGGCTTCCTTGGTCCTGGATCACAGCCAGGGAAAGCCGATATGGACCGGTTGAGGATGTCTTAACGCCTTGCCGTTAGCCGAGCATGATGTACTCCCAGGTCGTACAGGTTTTCGACTGCGTCTGGCACGACCACGATCCGTGGTTGGTGCTGCTCGCGGGCCTGGTTTGCCTCTGCGGTATCTATGCGTCCTTTGCCCTGGCCGACCATGCCGTACGCTCAGGGCGGAAGACGCGCAGCCTGTGGGAACCTGTCACCATCGTGTCGGCCGGCTGCACGGCCTGGGCGACCCACTTCATTATCTTGCTGGCTTTCAAGCCGGGCATGCCGTCTGCGTTCAACCCGCTGGCCGTACGGCCGTTTTACGGCCGCTCGTTGATGTAAACGAATCAAATGGACGGGGACCCATGCCGCGGCTCAAGGCGTTGAGCGTCATAGACATGGCCCTGACGACAGGGACATCCACTCAGATGAGGAAACGACATGCGCGCACTATGCTGGCACGGTAAAGGCGATGTCCGCGTCGACACCGTTGCGGATCCCGAGATCAAGCACCCGCGCGATGCGATCATCAAAATAACCGCCTGCGCGATCTGCGGGTCGGACCTTCACCTGCTGGATGGCTACCAGCCCACCATGGAAGCCGGCGATATCCTCGGCCACGAGAACATGGGCGAGGTCGTGGCGCTCGGGTCCGAGGTAACCAACCTCAAGATCGGCGACCGTGTCGTCGTGCCGTTCACGATCAGCTGCGGCGATTGCTGGTTCTGCAAGAAGGGTCTGTTTGCGGCCTGCGATCGGACCAATCCGAACGCCGAGATGGCCGCCAAAGCGATGGGCCATTCGCCCGCCGGGCTGTTCGGCTTCAGCCACATGCTGGGCGGCTACTGCGGCGGCCAGGCGGAGTATCTCCGCGTGCCGATGGCGGATGTCGGTCCAATCAAGATTCCCGACAACGTTACCGATGAGCAGGCTCTCTTCCTATCAGATATCTTCCCGACCGGCTACATGGCCGCCGAGAATGCGCAGATCGAGCATGGCGACACCGTCGCGATCTGGGGCTGCGGTCCGGTCGGCCAGTTCGCCATCCGCTCCGCGCTGATGATGGGCGCCGGCCGCGTGATCGCGATCGACGAGGTGCCCGAGCGACTCGCCATGGCGGAGGCCGGTGGCGCTGAGACAATTAACTTCGCCGAAACCGATGTCTATGACGAGCTGCAGGCGCGAACCAAGGGCCGGGGCCCCGACAGCTGCATTGATGCTGTCGGCTGCGAGGCGGCCGCGCACGGGGCGGCGGACGCGGTCATGGACAAGGTGAAGGCAAGCATTATGCTCGCAACGGATCGCGTCCACGTGTTGCGGCAGGCGATTATAAGTTGCCGCAAGGGCGGCACGGTGTCCGTGCCCGGCGTGTATGTCGGCATGGGCGATAAGCTGCCGCTCGGCGCAGCAATGAACAAAGGGCTGACGATCAAGCTTGGGCAGACCCACGTGCAACGTTACACCAAGCCGCTACTGGATAAGATCGTCGCGGGCGAGATCGATCCCAGCTTTGTGATTACGCATCCGGCCAGTCTTGAGGACGCGCCCGAGATGTACGCCAAGTTCCGTGACAAGCAGGAAGGTGTAATCAAGGTTGTCATGCGGCCGCACGGCTGATTAGCGGAACAACCGGGAACAGGACGCTTATCGATGCCGATCGCCGCCGCCGCTGTGGATTATGTTCAGCGGCGGTGTCGATCAGCTTGCAACCAAGTATGTCGGCAGATCTAGGTGTCAGTCAGGCTGCAACGGATGATTCTTGCGGAGAGGCAACGAGCCATAGCCGCAGCGCTTCTTCCTCCATCGGACGGGCAAAATAGTAACCCTGCGCTGTCAATCGGCGCGCAAACGGGGACCGGGATCGGCGTGCAATAGGGGACCAGGGTTTGATGCGCGCTTATGCCGTGGCGGGATGGCGGAGGGCGTAGCCCGGAGGCGTCACGCCACGGCGTAAATCGCCTTCTTTTCCGGTTTGCCGGGGTCAGCTTCGGTTCTTGAAGCGCCAGCTGTCGTTGCCGGTCTCGATGATGTCGCAATGGTGCGTGAGCCGGTCGAGCAGAGCGGTGGTCATCTTGGCGTCGCCGAAGACGGTGGGCCATTCGCCGAAGGCGAGGTTGGTGGTGACGATGATCGAGGTGCGCTCGTACAGCCTGCTGACGAGGTGGAACAGCAACTGGCCGCCGGTGCGCGCGAACGGCAGATAACCCAGTTCGTCGAGGATCAGCAGATCGAGCCGGGAGAGATGTTCGGCGAGCTTGCCGGCCCGGCCCTGGTGGGTCTCCAGTTCGAGCAGGTTCACCAGGTCGGTGGTGTTGTAGAACCGCACGCGAGCGCCGCTGCGGATGCAGTTGCGGGCGATAGCGATGCTGAGGTGGGTCTTTCCCGATCCCGTGCCGCCGACCAGCACGACGTTGCGCTGGCTGGCAAGGAAGGTGCCGCTGGCAAGATCACGGACCAGCCCTTCGTTGATCGGCGTGCCGGTAAACTCGAAGCCATCGAGCTCGCGGGCAAGTGGCAGCTTGGACGCGGTCATCTGGTACTTGATGGAACGGGCGTGCTTCTCGGCGACCTCTGCCTTCAGCAGGTCGCCAACCACGTGCTGTACGGGATGCTGGCGCTTGAGGGCGTCGGCAATGACCTCGTCATAGGCGTGTCGCATGCCGGCCAGCTTCAACTCGGCCATCAAACCGATGATCTCGTGGCGCTCCATCATCATGCTGCCCTCCGCACGGGCAGCAGCTGATCGTAGCGGCCGGCATCGGCGGCAGGCTCGATCTTGAGCTGCAGATGCTCAGGTGTGGCGATGCTGGGCTCCATCGGCGCCGATCGGGACCGGGCCAGGATATTGAGCACGACATCGGCGCTGGTGACCCCCTGGGCCAACGCTTCGGCGGCGGCCGCTTCCAGCGCATCGAGGCCGTCGACCGTGGCCGCTGTCAGGATCTTGACCATCTGCCGATCGCCATCGTCGCTGCCCTTCAGCTTGCCACGAAGGCGCTCCAGTGCTGGCGGCAGGGCCAGTTGCTTGAACGGCGCCCCGTTCCTCAGCGCACCCGGCTTCTTCGCCAGAACCGGCACGTAGTGCCGGGGATCATAGACGGTCTGCTCGCGACCGAAGCGGCGATCGTGTTCGGCGACGATATCGTCGCCTTGGCGGATGACGATGCGATCGGCATAGCCGTGGACCTCAACGGGATGCCCCAGAGCGCGCGCCGCCACCGAGTACTTGTTGTAGTCGAACCGCACGAGCAGCGTCTTGGATACCGAGGCCGCGACAGCATGGAAGCCGTCGAACGGCGTCGTCGGCATCCGCATCAACGCGGGCTTCTCGTCCTCGAACACGTCAGCGATGGTACGATCACGAAGCTCGGGATGCCGATGGGCGCTGGCGTGTTCCAGGCAACGGTCGAGCAGCCAGACGTTCAGCTCGTCGTAGCTGGCGAAGCGCAGCCGGGGCGTGAAGAAGCGTTCGCGCACCACGCCGACCTGGTTCTCAACCTGCCCCTTCTCCCATCCCGCTGCCGGCGTGCACGCGGTCGGCTCGACCAGGTAATGGTTGCACATCTGCAGGAAGCGGCGGTTGAACTTGCGTTCCTTGCCCAGGAACACCGCATCAACCGCTGTGGTCATGTTGTCGTAAATCCCGCGCGTGCAGACGCCGCCGAAGAAGGCGAACGCCCGTGCATGGGCGTCGAACACCATCTCCTGCGTCTCGCGGGGGTAGGCACGCACGAAGAACATCCGGCTATGGCACAGCCGCATATGCGCGACCTTCACCGTCGTCGTCACGCCGGCCAGCACCACGACCTCATGGCTCCAGTCGAACTGGTAAGCCTCGCCCGGCTCAAAGCTCAGCGGCACGAACGCGGTCGCCGTGCGGCCCACTTCCTCGCGCTGCCAGCGGCGGGCATGGCGGCGAACGGTATCATAGCCGCCCTCGTATCCTTGCGCCCGCAGCGTCTCGAACAGGCGGATCAGCGTCAGTCGCTCGCGCCGCGGCTTGCGTTCGTTCTCCGCCAGTAACCGCTCAAGCTCGGCCACGTGGGCACCCAGCTTGGGCATCGGCTGAACCGTGCGATCGTAGCTGAACTTGCCGTCCTCGGTCTCGATCGCCTTCCTGACCGTCTTCCTCGAAACATGCAGCCGCCGCGCGATCTCCCGCACCGACTGACGCTGCACGAAATACGCACGCCTGATCCGTCCAATCGTCTCCACCGTCGTCATCCTCCGCCTCGTCGCCTGCCTCAATCGCAGGCGACAATAGATGACCCGGGGGTGGTCCCCGATTAGGCGCCGATCACCGAGTCAGGTGGGCACCACTTGCACGCCGAAACACAGCCGCGAGCCTGTTCAGACAAACCGAGCCACCTCTGACAGTGGTGGGACGCGGAACGCCGGTATTGGCGGAACGGGCAGGGCAGGCGAGTTCGTCGACCGACCAACGATATTCTTCACGTGGGCAAGTGGACATCGGTGGTTCTGGCGTGCGCCCATCTCCATCCTGATCCAAGCGACAGTCGCTTCGAAAAGCTGGCTGCGCTTTGCCAACGATGCTACCTGATCCACGATGCCCCCGAGCATCGGCGACGCCGGTGGATGAATGCCCATTTCCGTCGGGCACTTGGCGACCTGTTCTACAGACCCTACCCCGAACATGGGGCCGACTGGATCAGTCCGACAACAGCCAGCATGCTCGATGATCCACGCCTACTCTACCATCGGGTCTGAGCCGACCGGCGCGCTGCACTGGAGTTCAGGCGTATGTCGGCAGGTTCGTGCTATTGAGTAGGTACGCGCTGGGGTCCTGATCATGCCGCTGCAGATCGCTGCCCATCTGCTGGAATGCCAGCAATTTGCAGGTGGCTGGTTGCCTGAACGAGAAACTCTTCGTTTGGCAGATCCCGGTGATCGATCCACCACTTCGCGTCGTAGATGCGCAGGCAAAGGTTGCAGTCGGCCTCGGTGGTTGTGTGCGAGGTCGCGGCCAGCGACGCCATGCGGCTAATACGAATATTTTCTGCCCAGGCCACCTGCCGCTCGCTTCCAGTCAGTGGCGTCAGATCAAGATGTGCGATTATCGCACTGTCACGTGCCGCAGCGTCGACCTGTTCGGCTTTTTTGTCTGCGACGAAACAGGCGCGGCATTTTGTTGACCGTAACCAACGTGCCTTACGCGCGATCTGAGAGTCGAAGCCGTAAATGACATGAGCCTGCTCGTGGCCGCAGGCGTGAATAATCTGCTGTTCCATGCTTTCGAGGCATGCCGCATCGCCTACCGACTGCCAAATTCTATGAGTCGATACGAATTGTTCCCGCGACGAACGGTTTCCGCAAGGTGAAAGGGTGTCATCCAGGGGAAGCTGACATGCGTTCATTGGGTGCTTTCGGGCATGATCGTGACGAAGCGGACGCCTCGGTATGCTAGCGGGGCGAACGCGGCTGACTTGTAAACGTCAGAGCTAGTGGCACGGTATGTCAGCGCTAAAGGGCACTTTCGTAACCGTCCGAAACACCCGTATTTCGTACACCTTATAAGAGATCGGTAGATGGGCTTGGAACGGTTGGCGGCTTGGGGTCGGATTGCAACCAACACAGCAAACCGCTGCCGAGCGGCGTATGCGGGTATCGTGAGGGTATCAAGGCGCACGCAGTAATTTTGAATTGATGGATTTATTCGGGGTTGGAAGCGAGATGGCGGAGCGTGTGTCCGCCTCGTGATATAGCGGATCGTCCCAATCTGGGAGCCGTAGCACAACTGCACAATGGCGCTACAGCAAGATGCGGTTGAGTCGATACTTTGTCGGCATTAGCAGAGTCCAATCTGAAAAGGCTTATGCAACGTGTCTGTGGAATACCGAGAGGCCGAACGGCAACGCCGTATTGAAGATCGGAGCAAGATTGTAGCGGACGTTGCGGAGGAATTGCTGGGTTCCGACGCGGGCGCTGGTTGCATTCAAGCCGCACTACTTTGTTGGGATCGCCAATATGGTAAGGAAGCCGCTTCGATACTCGCGCGCACGGCATTAATGGGGGTTTGCGGCGAATTGGACCGTGGCGGCAGGCGAGCCGATTAAGTCACAACGTGCGGGGCAATGTTTGCTACCGGCGCGGTTTGGCGGAGTGGGCGTATCTGCTCAATAAGGCTTACAACGCGCGAGGGAGGCACCGCGAGCGCGGCCGGTGCCGACGGCGGCGGCGCGTCATACGATGGTACGATTTACATCTCGTTCTAATGCCTTAACGTGCATGCATGGCGTCACCGCGTACGATAGTTGGAAGCTTCGCTGCCCCGTCGGAGCAAGAGCTCGAACGTGACGAACTGATCGCCAGTCGAAGCCTGACATTGGCGGACATCGCGCAGCAGCTTCTAGGGCAGGATGGTGGTGTGGCGCTGATCAGAGCAGCAATCATCTGCTGGGAGCGGGACCATGGTCGGCCAGCGGCCTTGGAGTTCGCCCGTACGGCTCTTCTGGGCGTCCATGAGCAGCTCAGTGGCGGTCACCAGCGCCACAATTGATCAGTGCATCGATGGCTCCTAGAGTGGGTATCTGACGCTTCAATAGCGTTGCATTTCGGTTCAATCGCGAGATTGGGTGTCCGCCGTTGGCATGTCTATGATCAGTGGTTAGCAGCTAGGGGTTGAGGTACACCTCCTCGTATTTCACCGAGAGCCATAGGCGCTCCACGAACACATTGTCGCGCCAGCAGTCTTTTCCGTCCATGCTGATGGCGATCTTCTCGCGCGGGAGAACGGCAGTGAACGTAAGCGTCCGGTCTTCCCCGCCTTGCAGGCGGAGTGTTTGGCAAGCCACAGGTGCGGCACTGTGGCAGGCACCGGTGCGGCATCATGGCGACGCGAATTATCGAGATGGTCGGGGCAGAGCCGCGGCGACGGTTCAGTGACGCTGACAAGGCACGGATCGTGTCGGAGGCGATGATGCCGGGGGCAAGCGTGGTGGACGTGGCGCGGCGTCACCGGGTGTGCACGTCGCTGGTGTACCGCTGGCGACGCACGCTGCTACGCGACGGGGTGGCGAGCCAAGCGTTGCCATTGCCGGGTCCGGCGTTCGTGCCGGTCGAGGTGGCGAACGTGCCCATGGCACCGCAGCCGGAACCGCTCGGACCGGGTGTGGTAGAGGTGGTCGGCCCCGCCGGGCAGCGTATCCGCCTGGCACCTCCCATCGACGCACGGGTGCTGAAGGCCGTGCTGGCCGGGTTTGCTTGATCGGGCCGCCAAGCGGCGTCCGGGTGTATCTGGCGGCCGGGGTCACGGACATGCGCAAAGGCTTCGACGGGCTGGCCGCACTGGTGCAGCAGCGGCTACGCCAGGACCCCTTTGGCGGTGCGGTATACGCCTTCCGGGGCAGGCGTGGTGACCTGGTCAAGCTGCTGTGGTGGGACGGTCAGGGCCTCGTCCTCCACGCCAAGCGTCTGGAGCGTGGCCGGTTCACCTGGCCAGCGACCGCGGACGGTGTGGCAGTGCTGACCCCGGCGCAGTTGTCGATGCTGCTCGAGGGGGTGGACTGGCGGCATCCGATCCGGTCCTCGCAGCCGACCCTGGCCTGGTAAAAAGCACGGTTTCCTGCGGCTTTTACGTGTGTCGGCACGGGTGTTCTGGTATAAGCAGGCGTGTCGCCCGATGCCGCCTCGCTGCCCGACGATATCGCCCTCCTGAAGGCCATGCTCATTGCTGCCGGCGCCGAGCTGGAGCAGTTGCGGATGCAGGTCGCGCGGCTGCGGCGGATGGCCTTCGGCCGCTCCTCAGAAAAACTGACGCACCAGGCTGACCAGCTGGAACTCGGGTTGGAGGAACGCGAGGCGGAAGCGGCGGCCACGGCGACGCCGACCGTTACCCGGACGCGGGATGTGGCCAAGCCCTGCCGCCAACCGCTGCCTGACCATCTGCCCCGCACGGACGTCATACATGAGGCACCGTGCGTCTGCCCCGATTGCGGTGGTGCCATGCGGCGCATGGGCGAGGACGTCACGGAGCAGCTCGACTATGTGCCCGCCGCGTTCCGCGTCGTGCGCCATGTCCGGCCACGGCTGAGCTGCCGGTCATGCGAGCGCATCGTGCAGGCGCCGTTGCCGTCCATGCCTATCGAGCGGGGCAGACCCGGCGCGGGGCTGCTCGCGCATGTGCTGGTGTCCAAATATGCCGATCATCTGCCGCTCTATCGCCAGTCGGGCATCTACGCGCGCCAGGGCGTCGACCTTGCCCGCTCCACCCTCGCCGACTGGGTCGGGCGCTCGGCCGCGCTCCTCGACCCGCTGGTCGACGCGCTCGAGCGCCACGTCATGGGTGGCTCTACCCTCCACGCCGACGACACGCCCGTGCCGGTTCTGGCCCCCGGCGCCGGTCGCACCAGGACAGGCCGGCTGTGGACCTATGTGCGCGACGAGCGCGGGGCTGGTGGCGAGGCCCCGCCCGCCGTGCTGTTCCGCTACGCGCCCGACCGCAAGGGCGAACGCCCCGCCGGGCATCTTGCCCAGTTCCGAGGCGATCTGCATGCCGATGGCTATGCCGGGTTCGACCGGCTCTATGGCGAGCGCATCGCAGAGGTGGCCTGCTGGGCGCACGTCAGGCGCAAGTTTTTCGACGTCCATGCCGCAACCGGCTCCACCACCGCCCGCGAGGCGCTGGACCATATCGCCGGGCTCTATGCCGTCGAACGGGATGTGCGTGGACGGCCCCCGGACAAGCGACGGCAGGCGCGCCAGGCCAGGGCCGGACCGTTGCTCGATGCGTTCCGCCAGTGGCTCGACGCGACCGGACCAAAGCTGTCCCGGCGCTCAGACCTCGCGGTCGCCATCCGCTATGCGCTCACCCGCTGGACGGGGCTGACCCGCTATGCCGACGACGGCCGCCTCGAGATCGACAACAATGCCGCCGAGCGCTCGCTGCGCGGTATTGCCGTAGGTCGCAAGAACTGGCTGTTCGCCGGCTCCGACCAGGGCGGGCACCGCGCCGCCAGCATCTACAGCCTCGTGGAAACCGCCAGGCTCAACGGCGTCGACCCCGAGGCTTGGCTCGCCGACACCATCAGCCGCATCGCCGACCATCCGGCCCGCCGGGTCGACGAACTCCTGCCGTGGAACTACCGTCCCACCTGATGTAACGCCTTCACCGGACGCTTACCAGTGAACGCGGTGCTCGTGAACTGCGAGCCCTGATCGCTGTTGAAGATCGCCGGCGTGCCGGGGGCTGTCAGGAATTTTGTGCGAGAGGCCGGTTACCGTCATTAGATGACGAAGCGCTCACCGAAGATTACGGCGAACTGACTTTTGGCCTCACCCCATTCGCGCGGTGGGCGCTTCCATTCGTCCGCCGCGTGATTGAGCACGAGATATAGCAGCTTCATCGCGGCATCGTCACCGGGAAAATGGCCGCGGGTACGGAGCCGCGAGCTGGGGATCAACCCCAAGACAGTCGCGAAGTGGCGGAAGCGGGCGACGGTCGAGGATCTGAAGACCGGGCCGAAGGCCCCTCATTCCACCACCCTGTCCGAGGCGGAGGAAGCGATGGTTGTGGCGTTCCGACGCCACACACTGCTGCCGCTCGACGACTGCCTTTACGCGTTGCAGCCGTCGCTCCCCCATCTGACGCGCTCAGCGCTGCATCGGTGCCTTCAGCGACACGGCATCTCCCGCCTGCCGGACATCGAAGGCGACAAGCCAAAGCGGCAACCCTTCAAGCGCTACCCCATCGGCTTCTTCCACATCGACATTGCTGAGGTGCAGACTGCCGAAGGCAAGCTCTACCTGTTCGTCGGCATTGACCGCACCAGCAAGTTCGCCGTCACGAAGCTGGTCGACAAGGCTGATCGACGGACAGCATGGGAGTTCCTGGAATACCTGCTGAAAGCCGTGCCGTATCGCATCCACACGATCCTGACGGACAACGTCCTATGTCGGGAAGCAACGGCGGGTTTGGGCCAGCAGATATCCATGCGCCGACAACCATCGGCGCAGCATGCAATCTGAGCCAGATGGCTTCCACCGTCAACGGGATCGCTCTCTGCCATAGCAAACATAGGATCCAGCGGCGCCGGGGCGGCCGTGGTCCTCACCATCCTTAAAACGAGATACGCACCCAGGTGGAAGGCCCGAACATTATCTACAGGGTCGCTCGACGAGCGCCCTCACGGCACTTGCAGAGAGGGGTCCTTCCACCTGGCATCCGACCGTTCGAGGAACGGCCGGTACTCTGTCCCCGTCTTGACGACGGCGTGAGCCACACGCGCCATCTTGGCGGTGAGCGCCGTCATCGCCTTGCGGCGACGGTCGGCATCGTCCGCGTGCCCGGCGGTGTACCGTCCGAGCTTATCGCGGAAGCTGTTGTCGCGCTGACGCGCGGCAACCTGGGCAGCCATCCAGAAGGTGCGGCGCAGACGCGCGTTGCCGTACTTGGACAGCTTGGTGCGGCCACGAAACGTGCCCGACTGACACGTTGCGAGATCGAGACCGCAGAACTTCAGGAACTGTCGATGATGGTTGAAGCGACGCAGATCACCGGCCTCGGCCAGGATGGTCAGCGCGTTGATCGGACCAATGCCCGGAATGTTGCGCAGCAGTTAATAATCGACATGTTCGGCCAGCCTGTCATGGGCAAGCCGCTCTATCTCGTCACGCTGTTGGATGAGGCTGCGTCCCTGCGCGATGACCATGCGGAACATAGTAATTGCTGCCGACTCCTCCGGGACCGGCAGAGCCACCGAAGCGCAGGCCGTTTCGTATATGTCATTGATAAGACGGGCCTTGGAAACCTTGCGGCCAATGAGAGGCCAGGCAGCTGCCGAGAATGCCCCAGCGTCGAGCGCGGTGATGCTGGCAGGAGTGGGGAACCGCTCGATGAGCGCGAGGAACCAGTCGGATCGGCTGTTGCCTGCGAAGCGGGCGATCTCGGGGAAGTACAGCGGCAGGTAGTGGGTCAGGATCCGGTGCCAGGTCTGCGTCTTCATCCTGGAGATCGTCTCGTGAGTCTTCGAGAGCTCCTGCAGGTCATTGATGCCCGCGGCGAGAGGATCGACGTAGCGCTGCGTCGCACCGATCCGCAGCATGTGCAGGATGACCTGCGCGTCCTTGGGGTCGTTCTTGTCCCAGCCATTGTGCAGCGCCTCGCGCGTTCTTGCGAGCGCGACCGACGAGATGAGGCGCAGCTCGAACCCTGCCGTCAGCAGCCGATGTGCCAGCGTACGATGGTAATTACCCGTCGCCTCGAACCCAACGATGATACGGCGCCCGATGGCAGCGAGTTGCTCGGCAAAGCCGTCATAGTCCTGTCTGGTCGCCATGACGGTCATCCGCCGGCGCCGGCCGCCTTCCGGTCGCTCGATGAGAACCTCCTGCCGGCTCTTGGACATATCGATAGCTACCAGCACGGCGCCGGCAGGCGTAGGGGTGAGCTTGGTCATGGTCGGTCAGTCTCCAAAGTGTTGTCTCGACAACCTCACTTTAGATACCTGCTGTCCGGCCATGGCTTGCCCTGATGAAGCCTGCGGCCGCTACGCGGCCTTGTCTTCATCAGGGCCATAGCGGCTCCCGAACCAGCGCTTCCCAATGTGCTACGGCACCGAACTGACCAGCCTGGCGATCCTGAGATGGACGCAGGAGCGACCAATCGAGTGGCACTACATCGCGCCAGGCAAGCCGCAGCAGAACGGCTACGTCGAGAGCTTCATCGGCCGCCTACGTGACGAATGCCTCAACGAGACGCTGTTCGTGTCGCTCGGCCATGCCCGCTCGGTGCTGCGGCTCTGGCGCGACGACTACAACCATGTGCGCCCGCACAGCGGTGTTGGCGGGCTGACGCCCGCCGATGCTGCCAGGCGGGTTGTGCAACACCGCCCCGAGGGGCACCATACCAACCCCGGACTCCAGTTATGACTGGTAGAGCTTTGGGGAGCACGTCATAGGAGTCATAGCGATAAAGACCAGTCGTGGAGCTTCGATCGATCCTGCCAGCGAACGTTCGGGAAAGGGCGCCGTTCGCCGCTAACCAGCACCGCTTGGCCCCGTCCGCATGCATTACGATCGAATGTAAAGGACCTGTCGGGCCGGCGCGGCATTTACGCGGGCATGACTCTTGTCCGACGCGAACGATCAGTGGCTTTTCCTATCGTCTACCATCCTGCTGCTCAGGATGAGGCTCGTCGCTTGATTGCTGAGCATGAGGGGAGAGCGCTCCGTCTCGTCGAGAGCAAACTGAACGACCAGCTTGCCAAAGGCGACGTGGTGGCCGCACTGCACCTCGATCAGGTACGGCGCGCAATCTCGAATGCCGAAGCTGGGCTTTTAGCCCCCTAGGCGGCGTGGACGAATTGGTTGACGCTGGATCGGGCGGTTGATTCAAGGCCTCCTTTTGGAGGCGTGATTGAGCCGGGGCGATCTGAGCGAAGCAGGGTGGCGGGTCTTGAAGGATCTGTTGCCGATCGAGCCATCGATGCGTGGTCGCGGACGGCGTCCGACCAAGAACCGTTCAGTTTTGAACGGCATTTTGTGGCGGCTGCGTTGCGGTGCTCCGTGGCGCGACGTGCCGGAGAAGTACGGCAAGTGGAACACGATCTACCGGCGGTTCCGGCGCTGGAGCGAGGCCGGCACCTGGGAGATCGTGTCGATCACCTTGGCCGAGATGATGGCGGACACCGGCCACTACAGCATCGATAGTACCACCATCCGCGCTCACGTTTCGGCAGCGGGGATAAAAGGGGGACTCATCGACAGGCTCTTAGCCGCTCGCGGGGCGGGTTCGGCTGTAAGATTCACTGCATCGCCGATGCCGGTGGGCGACCACTCGCCTTCCATCTGACAGGTGGGCAGGCCGCCGACTGCAAGGCGTACGACACGCTGATCGCACTGCCCGAAATCGAGCCGGCCGCGCTGCTGGGTGACAAGGGGTACGACGCCGACGCCATCCGTGACGATCTACGTGGCCGCGGGGTCGACGCCGTCATCCCGGGACGATCCAACCGTAAGAAGCCGATCATCCACGACCGCACTCTCTACAAGGAACGCAATCGTATCGAGCGCATGTTTGGTCATCTCAAGATCAATCGCGCGGTCGCCACCCGATACGACCAACTCGCCGAAAGCTTCCTCAGCATGATCCAGATCGCTGCCACCCGCTACCTGCTTAAATTCGTCCACGTGGCCTAGTGCGCTGGCCCTTGAAGCCCGGGCGGCGGTACTCCCTTCGCCTCCGGATCGACACCCCGGCGTTCGTCAAGCGAACGCATGATCGGTGTCACTGTCAGGCCATGCAGCAGGATGGAGAGAAGGATGATGAGACCGACGATTGCCCATAGACGCTCGGCATTAGCGACCGGCATATGGTTGATACCGTAGGCTAGGTAGTAGATCGAGCCCACGCCGCGGATACCGAAAAAAGACAAGGTCAGCTTCTCATCACGATCACCTGCCCAGCCAAGTAGGCCAATCCAACCGGTGACGGGACGTATGACAAGCAGAACGACGAGCGCGACCACGACGTCGACCCAGATTATCGGCGTGAGCAGTCCGCTTACCAGTGCTCCGCCGAACAGAATGAGCAGGACCATCATCGCGAGCCGCTCAATCTGCTCGGTGATGGCATGCATTTCGTCTTGAAACTCGTGATCGCGGTGCGCGCTGCGAAACGTCAGTGCGGTCACGAACACGGCAAGGAAGCCATAGACATGAACGATTTCGGTCAGGCCGTACGAGACAAGCGTCGCTGATATTGCGATCAGTCCATCGCCGGTTCGCGCCAGCTTCGTTTCGGCAGGGATGTGAAAGGTCAGCCACCCGAACGCACGACCGACAAGCCACCCACCTACTATGCCGCCTGCGATCTCCCACAGCACCCGGTACGTTAGCCATTCGACTACCCATGGCTTGCCCACAGGAAGGGCAACAGCCAGCAGCACCGCTAAATGAACGAACGGAAATGCAGCACCGTCATTCAGCCCAGCTTCGGAGGTAAGGCCGAAACGTACCTCGTCTTCGTCGCCGGTCTTGGGAGGACCAACTTGCACGTCTGCAGCGAGTACGGGGTCGGTTGGAGCCAGGCTGGCAGCGATCAGCAGGGCGACGGCTAACGGTAGGCCAAGCACTTTCACGCCCAACGCAGCAATAGCAACAATGCCCAGCGGCATTGTTATTGCCAACAATCGCCAGGTAATGGACCAGCGGCGCCAACCGAAGACGCGATCGATCTTCAAGCCCGCCCCCATCAACGCGATGATGACGACGAACTCTGCGAAGCGTTCGGTTATTTCCGGGTAGCGATAGGGCAGTGGGCGTAGCGTCACCTGCGGTAGTAGGAATATCGCCGCACCAATGCCGATACACACAATTGGCAATGAAAGCGGTAGACGCTTGAGCGCAAGCGGTAGCCAAGCGACCAACGCAATCAGAAGGCCAGCACCGGTCAGGATAAGGATGTACGGATCAGGTGATAGGCTTTGCATCCGTGCCTAACGGTCAATGGGCAGGCTTGGGTGCGTGATGCGACCTATCATCGCCTTCGCACGTAACGCCAACTCCACCGTAGGTGTTCAGTCCCGGCATCTGGTGGATCGGGTCGACGTTGAACCGGTCTGGCTCTGAAGTCCAGATCTTGGCCATGTATTCGTAGGGTGTGAGGCCGCTGAGCGTCTTGAGCCGGCGGGCAAAGTTGTAGGCGGCCATGAAGTCGGCGAGGTGCGTCCGCAGCTGGTCGTGGCTCTCGTAGTGGAAGCGTTTGACCGTCGCCTCCTTGATGGTGCGGTTCATCCGTTCGACCTGACCGTTCGTCCACGGGTGGTTCGGCTTGGTGAGCCGGTGTTCGATGTCGTTTGCCTCGCAGATCATGTCGAAGCGCATCTGGCGCGACCAGGCGGTGTTCCGGTTGCGCGGCTGCTCGGCGAACTGAATGCCATTATCGGTCAGGATCGTGTGTATCCGGTACGGCACGGCCTTCAGCAGGTGTTCGAGGAACTCCCATGCTGTGCGCCTATCGGCCTTGTCGACCAGCTGGGACTGCGAACTTGCTGGTGCGGTCTATGCCAACGAACAGATAGAGCTTGCCTTCGGCAGTCTGCACCTCGGCGATATCGATGTGGAAGAAACCAATCGGATAACGCTTGAAGCGCTGACGCTTGGGCTTGTCGCCCTCGACATCCGGTAGCCGTGAGATGCCGTGCCGCTGAAGGCAACGGTGCAGCGCTGACCGGGTCAGGTGCGGTAGCGACGGCTGCAATGCGTAGAGGCAGTCGTCGAGCGGCAGCAGTGTGTGGCGACGGAACGCCACCACCATTGCCTCCTCCGCCTCGGTCAGGGTCGTTGAATGAGGGGCCTTCGGCCCGGTCTTCAGATCCTCGACCGTCGCCCTCTTACGCCACTTCGCCACCGTCTTGGGGTTGATCCCCAGCTCACGGCTCAGCGTCGCGAGCGAAGCTTGCGATCGCTGTATTGCTGCTCGGACAGCGTGCGTGGTCGTGGCGCTCCCGTGACGTACCTGTCCCATACGGCTTCCTTCCATTCCAACGAAAGGATCGCACCATCAAACCGTGGGATCAAACACCTAGCGGTGACGACGCTCTAGGCCGGTCCGGCGAGTTACCTCCGGCAAGCTATTCTCGAAATCCGATCGTTTTTGATACGCTGCCAGGCACGTCATCCGCTTATCCCGTCTGTTTGCGGACATACTCGCCGAGGCCGCGCGCAATGAGTTCGTCGTTCGAGAGGCGAGGGCCTCGCTTCAGGCGCTGATTGCCCAGTTTGCGACGATCCAGCTTCGGCCCGGGCGACACCGGTGCGAGAGCCTTGAACACGCCAACCGGCTGCGCGGTGCGCGCCGGTTCGTTGTTGTTGCGCTTCGCGTGGTGCGGCTGGACCTGCTGAATGGCGTGGGCGAGCGTCAAGGCGGCGTCGAGATGCTTGTTGTCGACCACCGGCGCCTGGTTCACGCGGCGCATCTTGTCGAAGACGCGGTAGGGCAGGGCCTCACCATCGTGCTGGATCTCGAGGCGACCGTCCGGGTACTCGCATACGTCCACTTTTTTGCGCGCCAACCCCTGCGCGACCGGGGTCGGCTCCAGGATGAACATCGCCTTGTTGTAGTGCAGGGTAAGGGCACCGGTGACGGTGCGCTGCTCGCGCCAGACCATCTCCGCCTCAAGGTTCTCGTGAATGGCCAATGGCCGGTGCAGATCGCGCGGGTCGAAGGGCGCCCTGGCGAACCGCTGATTGTGCTGCGCCATATAGGAGGGGAGGAAGGCGTTGGCTTGTTCGATGGTGTCGATGCGGTTGAGCCGCATCGCCTTGACGAGGCGGTCCTGCAACGTCGCATTGGCGCGCTCCACGCGGCCCTTAGCCTGCGGCGAGTTCGCGCAGATCAGGTCGATGTTCAGCCGGTCCAGCGCCCGCCCGAGATGGGTCATCCCGTCGCCGTTCGCCGAGGCCGTGTTGTTGCGGAAGGCGCTGTGCTTGTCCGTGTAGAAGGCGACCGGCTTGCCGTGCCGCTCGAGGTAAGTCCGCGTCGCGCGCATGTAGGAGAAAGTGCTCTCGCTCTCGACCATCTCGAGGTGCATCAACTCGCTCGTGGCGTCGTCGATGAACACCAGCAGCGTACATTGCGGGCCGCGGCCCTCGAACCACCAGTGTTTCGAACCATCGACCTGGACCAGTTCGCCGCGACAGTCGCGCCGGTAGCGGGGCTGGTAGGGGCGAGGGCGCCTGGCGGCGCGGTCCTTCCAAAGCCCGGCTTCCATCATGATCTGCCGCAGCGTCTCGCACGACAAGCCGAGGCCGTGGCGCTCGGCAAGGTACTCGCGCGCGAGCGTCGGCCCGAAGTCGGCATAGTGTTCTCGCACCAGCGCGACCACCTCGGCGCGGAAGGCATCACTGTAGCGCCGGTTGCTCGGCCGCCCGCGCTTGCGCGACACGAGGCCCGCAGCGCCTTCCTGTCGGAGGCGGCCGAGCAGCCGGTAGATTTGCCGCCGCTGGAGGCCCAGCAGCTTTATCGCGTCCGCAATCCGGATTTCCCCGCGGTCGAGCCGCATCAGCGTGTCGAACCGGGTGATCTCTGCAGCACTCATCGTCAGCACCGTCATACTATGCGCGTCCTCGTTGCCGAGGAAGGCTATGACACCGGCGAACCACTGACAGCACCGGCGGTGCCGTTTCTATCTAGCAGATTCGTGTCATTTGTATTTGGTGCCTACAATCCGCCAGTCCGATAATATATCTTATGTAAAATGAGGTTTTCTCTGAGCGCGCCAATGAGTGAACAGATCGCGACGCCGTTCCCATCAGATTGCACGCTACATGCTTGTGCGGTAGCACCAATTTGAGCGAACAGCGCACTGCTGGCGTGGTCCTGGGCTAAGCCGCATGAACAATCGAGAGACGGAACTCACGTCAATTGCACTGGCGCGTCAAGCGCTGAATGTTTTGGACGATAACGGAAACGGATCAAGCCTGTTTGCCTGCAAGCTGGCGGAAGCGCTGGACCATGCCGAAGCCGATCGTGTCGGCGATCAAGTGCTAACACAGGACGTGAGCGCCGGTGCCAGCGGCTCAGCTCTTTTTAGGGTTGATGCTCATTCTCGTGAGTTGGTCGCTTCGGACGGGTCCCGTCTCGTGATCAACCCTGAAGCTATCGTGCAGGTTCGGGGGGTCGAGGCCACGACCACTGTGTCGCTGGTTGACGGCTCCGAGGTACGGATCAGCGGTGATCTTGCGCAAGTGGCGCCGGCTTTGGGCTTGCCATCTGTCGCCCTATCCCAATCCGTTGATTACGTCTCCGCGAGTACCGCACGTCACCAGTTGCGCAACCTCCTTGCGATCGTCTCCGCGATAACAAATCAAGTTCTCGACGAGGATCGACCCTTGATCGACAAGGCTCGGGATCTCGCCGCGCGGACTGCGATGCTGAGCAGCATCGGCGATCTTCTCCTGCAGCCGCAATCGCATTCTACGGATCTGCAGGTCCTTGTGTCTCGCCTCATGAACGTTGTCGGTGACAAGCGCTGCAAGGTAACTGGTCCATCAGTGCTGGTCGGTCCTGGCGCCGCGGTGACGCTTGGCCTGGCGCTTCACGAGCTGCACGTTCACTCATTCAGGACCGGGGCCTTGAGCAGCAGGAATGGCTACGTCGAGATCAGCTGGAGCGCCAACGATGTCGAGGCGTCTTACTTATGGCTGCAATGGGCCGATCGCGACGGACCGCAGATGAGGGCACCACTTTCAGCTTGGAGCGACCGCTTGCTAAGCGTGGCAACGCCGCGTCGTCTCGGTGGGCAATGCGGGATACAGGAGCTACCGTCCGGCCTCGTCTGGTCCCTCCATGCGCCACTAGAGCGCCTCGCCACCTGAAAGTCTGATTTGTTAGTGGCGTTCCTTCGATGCCTGGCTCGTCTGCTCCAGGAGCGCCTCAACTGCCGCGCTGCTGATCCGCTCCGCTGTCTTGAGCGCTGCGGCAGGCTTGAGGCTCACATTGACTGCGTCCGGACCGCTCACGTCGACGACGCCGTTGTTCGCGGTTGCTGCCGAGGCCTCATCATGGACCTCTTTCATCTCAATTCTCCTTTCCGCAACGATCAACGCTGGCAGGAGCACTCAGGTCCAAGAGCGGCCACGATCGGTCACGTTTGCCTGATTGCGGGGTCTACTCGTTCCCCGTCATCAAGGTTGACGTAAGGGATAGCTCTGGCCGAAGGCGATCTGGAGTAACCACCACAGTGGTCCCCGGACCCGCTGCATCCAGCACGCGGGCGCTAAAGTCGGGATCGACCCCGATCACGTCCGGCCCGAGATCGGGTACGACGGCCCTCCCCGAGCCTGGCAGGTCGAGGCGCAGCCAACGGCCGTCGACCTGCCGCTGGTAAGCGACCGGGCCCGTGACGTTGCCCGTCAACGTCACGGGCGCCGCCCCAATCTCCTTTCCGTCGCGAATGACCCGCACCTCACGATCAGTCGTGCTCACTACGACCGAAAGGGCAGCGGCACCTCTCTTCTCCGCCTTCCAGAGGGTAGGCTCGATCCGATCAGGCAGGAGCGGCGCCGCTTCCGTAGCCGCCATCACCGGCATCGTATCAAGCCGCGTGACGACCACCATCATGCCCAGTCGGCTTTCGGCGAAGAGCAAGCGCGCGAACGCCTCCGGCAGGCGGATGCAGCCGTGGGAGGCCGGATAGCCAGGAAGAGCGCCGCCGTGCAGCGCGATGCCGTCCCAGGTCAGGCGTTGCATGAACGGCATGGGCGCGTTGTTGTACAAGTTGGAGCGGTGGTCCGCTTCCTTCTGCAGGATTGTATAGACGCCCGGCGGTGTCTCGTGCCCGGGCCGACCGGACGACACCGTGGTGATGCCGATCGGTATGCCGTTGCGGTACACCGTCGCTCGCTGCGTCCTGAGGTTCACGACCATGATCATGGGACCGCTGGGTGCAACCTGCGGGGCCCAGAGATACTGGCCCGGTCGAAGCCGCGCCGCAGCTTGCTCCACGGTGCCGGCGGTCAGCGCAGGCGCTTCCGGCACGGACGCGAGCATAAGAAGGAAGGCAATAGACAACATGGAATGGACCATCGACCGAAGCCGGGTCGTGGCCTATCCGTATCTTCCCTCAGTCTACCGCGAAATCACCCCGTGCCGCGTGGGCGATCGCTCAGCGTGAGAGCGCGCCGAGCAGTTCGTGTCGGCGGAGCGGCTTTTCGAGAACAGCATTGAAACCGCTCGCGAGCGCCGCATCCTTCAGCCCGGCGCTGGGGTGTCCGGTGACCAGAACGGCTCGTCCGCACCAGCCACGTCGCTGCAGCGCCCGGAGAACGCCGATCCCATCCCCATCAGGCAGCTGGTAGTCCGCCACCAGCAGGCCTACGGAGGCGAGGTCGTCGCCCGCAACGCTCGCCTGCGCCGTGCCGTAGGCGCGCACGTCATACCCGCGCCAGTGCAGCAGCAGCTGTAACGATCGGCGGACGGCCTGGTCGTCCTCAACGATGACGGCGAGCGCTCGGGGGTTCTGTTCCATCGAGCCACCCTGCCCTCGTTATGGCGACAACGCTCTACGTAGATGTACGAGCTTCCCCTCCGAGGCCGGCCGCGAAGGCAAGCCGAAGCGCCTCGGACAAGCTGTGAACACCGAGCTTGGTCATGAGATTGGCCCGGTGCACCTCGACCGTCCTGGGCGAAATGCCGAGATCGAAGGCGATAGTTTTATTCGGCAGACCATCGGCAAGCCCGCGCAGAACGTCCTGCTCGCGGGGCGTCAGCGCGGCGATGCGCGTGGCAGCCTCCTGCGCCGAGGCAGCGGCCGCATCATGCCGGTCGAAGATCGCGAAACCGGCGGCGAGTGCGCGCAGCAGCGACGCCTTGTCGAACGGCTTTTCCAGAAAGTCGACAGCGCCCGCCTTCATCGCCTGAACGGCGATAGGCACGTCGCCATGTCCGGTCAGGATCACCACCGGCCAGCCGACGCCGCGCTGCGCCATCTGCTGCTGGACCTCAAGCCCGTCGATCTCGGGCATGCGGACGTCGAGCAGCACGCACCCAGGCTCCGCCGCTTTGACCTCCTTGAGGAAGGCTACGCCCGAGGCATGGCTCTGCACGTCGAAGCCCGAGGTGCGGAGCAGAAAGCCGACCGAGCGGCGGACGGCATCCTCATCATCGACAACATGGACGAGCCGGCGCTCGCTCATACCTCGTCCCCTTCCGACGCAGCCGGTAGCGTAAAGTAGAAGGCCGCGCCCTTGTCCGTGCCGGGCTCCGCCCAGATGCGTCCGCCATGCGCCTCCACGATGGTCCGGCAGATGGACAGGCCCAGGCCCATGCCGTCCTGCTTGCTCGACGTGAAGGCCTGAAAGAGCCGTGGTGCGATTGCTGGATCCAACCCCGGGCCTGTGTCCGTGATCCCGATACGCACATGAGCGCCGTCGCGGATCGTGGACGTCGTGATGTCGCTGACCTCGCCGTTGCCCAGCGCCTCCACCGCATTGCGGAGCAGATTGACGAGCACCTGCTGGATCTGGACGCGGTCTGCGAGCACATGACTGGCCGCCGGGTCGAGCGACACGAAACTGCGCACGCCGCGCTCGCGCGCGCCGGTAAGCCCGAGCCGGATCGCATCCTCAATGAGGGACGGTACAGGCTCAATGCGACGCTCGGTCTCGCCGCGGGCTACGAACTCGCGCAGCCGCCGCACGATGCGGCCGGCGCGGAGCGCCTCGTTGGCGGACTCGCCGACCGCCTCGGCCAGAAGCTCTCTGGGCGCATCCTCCGCGTCCAGCAGGTCACGCGCCGCCTCCAGGTAATTGGCGATCGCGGTCAGCGGCTGGTTCAGCTCGTGCGCGAGTGTCGAGGCCATGGTCCCCATCGCGCTCAACCGTGAAACATGGATCAGCTCGCCCTGCAACTCCTTCAACCGCAACTCGGCGCGTTGCTGGTCCGACAGGTCGCGGATGAAGCCGGTGAAGATCCTGCCGTTGGCGCCGTGAGCCTCCCCGACCGACAGCTCCATCGGGAACTCGGTGCCGTCCTTGCGCTGCCCGACGACGATGCGGCCGATGCCGATGATCCGTCGCTCGCCGGTCTCGAGATAATGACCGATGTAGCGATCGTGCCGCGCCCGGTGGTCGCCGGGCATCAGCAGGCTGACGTTGCGGCCGAGGACCTCTGTTTCCCCGTAGCCGAACAGGCGCTCGGCCGCGGCGCTGAACGACTGGATCAGCCCCCGCTCGTCGATCACGACCATGGCGTCCGGCACAGTCGCGAGCACCGAGCGCATATGCGCCTCGCTCTCGGCCAGCATGTGCTCGGCCGCGCGCCGCCCCGTGACGTCGGCGATCATCAGTCCGTAGCCGCGGAGCTTCTGGCCGTCGAACACGGGCGCGACCGTGATATCGGCGAGGAACTCCGAACCGTCCGCACGCTTGCACCAGTCTTCCAGCCGAACAGTGATGCTTGCGCCGGCTTGTGGCCATCGACCGCTCGCCGCTGGCCAGAAGGCGTCGATACTGCGCCCGACCGCTTCGCTCCTCGGCGTGCCGAGCAGCCGCTCCGCTCCCTCGCCCCAATAGGTCAGCGTTCCGTCGGGCGCCGCCAGCAACAGGGCGCGGTCGGTCACGCTCGCAACGAACAGCGCCAGGTCCTCCGCGGTCGCGGCGGGGGTGGTCTCGGCGTTGATCACTGCGTGTTCTCGATCTCGGATTCCAGCCAGCGGATGCGGCCCACGATGGCGACGAAGAAGGCGGTTGACCAGCCCAGCAGGATGATGCCGTTCGCACTTTCGATGGCGCCGAGCACCCGCCATCCCGGCGCAAGGACCACATCGCCATAGCCGACCGTCGTGTAGGACGCGGTCGAGAAGTAGAGGGCCGCTTCAAGAGAGGGCAACGCTCCGACGAACAGATAGAAGCCGGCATAGAGCCAAATCTCTATGCCATGCAGGACAAAGAGGCCGGTCGCCGCGCCCACGATAGCCAGGCCTTCCCATATCAGCCTCGCATCGGCCGGCCGCCGGCGCCGATGCAGGCGCAGCAGCAGCATCAGCGCGGCGATACCCATCAGGTGAACCGCGCACGTGATGGCGACCAGCATGGTGGCCGCGGCAAGTTCAACGAGGAGCTGCATCGGTGACGGTTGTCACGGGCGACAGCGAGATACTGCCGCCCGCGACGTTCTCGTCCTTCCCTGATCCTTTAGCGGTGGTGGACGAGCAGCAGGGGTACCCGGCACCGCTTCAGCATGCCCTGCGTCGCGCCACCGAAGATCGTCTCCATCGTGCGAGCGTGGCCATAAGCGCCCATGACGACCAGGTCATAGTGACCCATTTCGGCTTCGCACCGGAGCGC
The DNA here is from genome assembly GCF_022664395.1 of Sphingomonas lacusdianchii. Classification (GTDB taxonomy): domain Bacteria; phylum Pseudomonadota; class Alphaproteobacteria; order Sphingomonadales; family Sphingomonadaceae; genus Sphingomonas; species Sphingomonas lacusdianchii. The sequence goes on from NZ_JAKRET010000024.1 coordinate 23,195, forward strand.
GACGTCCACCCGGTCGATGCCGATCGGCTCCCTCTTGATCACGGGTTCGATCCCATGCCGCGAGAGGTAGCGGGCCGCATCCTCGATCGGCGTGTCCATCGACTTGTCGTCGGCATAGTAGAGCGTGACGCAGCGGGCGAGCGACAGGAGCGGCATGGCCGCAGTCAGCGCCGCCTCCGCGTCCGGCGAGCCGTCCCAAGCGACGATCGCGCGACCCCGCACATCGAGCTTGCGAGAAGCCGGAGGTACGGCGAGCACGGGTTTGCCGGTGTGCACCAGCAGATCGCCGATCACGTCCCGCATGCGCGGGAGAAGCTTGCCGTCCTCGTCCGTGCTGAGCACGATCAGGTCCGTCATTCGCGCCCGAGCTTCGATCGTCTGCGACAGAAAGCCGGTCGTCTCTGTCCAGTCGAACGGGACGTCCTCGCGCTCGAGCCGCGCCCGCATCCGGACACCGTGAAGGGTCTCGCTCTCCTGCTCCTCGGCGAGCAGAAGGCCGCCGACGCCCATCGCCACATAGTCGCCCATCACCTCGGGGATGATCGTCAGGTCGAGACAGGTGAGATGCCCGCCCACCGCGCGCGCAACGTCGAGAGCCGACTGGTACCGGGCCTCCTGTCCTTCATCGCCGTGGATCAGCAGCAGGATGTTCTTCATGGGTTCCCTCCTCTAGCCTGGATCGATGCTAGGAGGGCGACCGCGGCGCCAATATCCGCAATGTTCCGGATGTCAGGCCGCGCGCTGGCGAAGGCACGCCTCGTCCTCGACGCGGAAATGCTTCACCGACAAGGTGATCAGGCCTCTGGCCTTGAGCTTGCTCAGCTCGCGGCTGACTGTCTCGAGCGAGAGCCCCAGAAGGTCGCCCATCTGCTGTCGGGTGAGGGGAAACGCGACGTTGTCCTCTGGCGATCGTTCCGCAAACTCGACTAGCAGGCTGGCAACCCGCTCACCGGCCGACTTGCGGCCGAGCAACAGCATCCATCGACGCGCCCTGTCGAGCTCGTCCAGGGCGCGCAGCAGCAGTGCATGCTCGACCTCCGGGTGGGTTGCGGCGAACTGCTCGAAGGCCGGTCGCCCCAAAACGCAAAGCCGGGTCTGTCCGAGCGCTGTGACGGAATAGCTGCTCCGTGTACCGAACGGCCTGCCGACCACGTCCCCCATGCCGGCAAGTCCCAGAATCTGCTCGCGTCCATCGGCGAGCGACGCGGTCAGCTTAAGGACTCCGGACACGACGAAGCCGACGAGCAGCGTGTCGTCATCCTCCCAGACCAGCGTCTCGCCGCGCGCGAGCGTGATCGGGCGGGCGAGCCGGTCGAACTCGCGTGCCGCCTCCGGCGAGAAGTTGCTGCAGAGCGAACGGCTGCGGGCAGCGCAGCCCATGCAACGCGATGAGAGTGTCGACTGAGCGGCGGCCAATTGCATCATACTTCCCTTCCCCACCGCCGATAAGGAGCTGCCGCGCCCTCGGGCATAAGGGATTGTACGAAGGTCCCGGGTTGTCGCAGGTCAAATCGAGACCGGGAGATCAGGGACTAGCCGCGGAGCTCACTTCGAGGAGTCTCCCATGCGCGCCTACCTGACCGCCGCCCTGTTCACCGCGGCATTGCTCACTCCCGGCATGGCCGCGGCGCAGACCGCCGCCGGCGACTGGCTGGTGCGCGTCCGCGGCATCGTGGTGTCGCCGACGGAGAGTTCCGGTGAGGTTTCCGGCCTTCCGGGCAGCCGGGTGGGCGTGACCGACAGCGTGATGCCCGAGGTTGATTTCACCTACATGGCGACCGACCACATCGGCGCGGAGCTGATCGTCGCCACGACGAAGCACAAGGCGACGGGGCGAGGCTCAATCGCCGCCATCGATACGGTTGCGAGTACGTGGGTGCTGCCGCCGACGCTGACCCTGCAATACCATCTCGCGCCCACCGGCAAGATCCGGCCCTATGTGGGCGCCGGCGTCAATTACACGGTCTTCTATGCCGAGAATGCCAGCGACGCACTGGAAGGCGCGCTCGGGTCGACGAAGGTGCGCATGAGCGACAGCGCCGGTTACGCACTGCAGGCGGGCGTCGATGTCGACATCGGGCCTCGCACCTTCCTGAACGTCGACGTCAAGTACATCGACATTGACACCACGGCCCGGCTGACCACCGCCGCGGGGACGAACCGTGTGCGTGTCAGCATCGATCCGCTGGTAATCGGCGTCGGCGTCGGCATGCGCTTCTAACGCCCTTTCTCCGGCCGAACTCAGCGGCCACGCCGGTTCCCCGACGTGGCCGCTTTTTTGCGCCCGAAGATCAGACTGCGCGGCTGAACCGCTGGACGTTGAGCGCCGAGTGCTCGTCGAACGCGCTAGCGACCAGGCGGGCGTAGGGCTTCCCCTCCGGGGTCAGCGCGAGCGTCGCGCCCGAGATCGTCACCAGGCCGCGCAGCACAAGATCTTCCAGCCGATCATGAGCCCTTCGGTCGAGCAGTCCACGAATGCCGAACGTCCGGTGCGCGATGTCCAGGTCCACCTGCCCGTCGCAGAGCAGCCGCTCGATCACCCAGCCGCGCGCACGATCAGTCGGCTGTAGCGTGACGCCTTTGACCCCGGCCAGCCCACCGGAGTTCACCATTTCGACATACCGACCGAGGTGCTTCCCGTTCTGTACGATGACGTTGCCCACCTGACTGATTGCGGAAGCACCGAGGCCGATCAGGGCATCGGCGTCGTCATCCGTGAAACCCTGAAAGTTGCGCCGGAGGCGACCGGCCGCCGCGGCTTCGGCGAGCGGGTCGTCGGGCCTGGCGTAGTGGTCGAAGCCGATTGTGGCAAAACCCTGCTCCTCGAGCATCTCATGAGCCAGCAGCGACTGCGTGAAGCGAGCATGCGCGTTCGGCAGCAGCGTGTCGTCGATCATGCGCTGGCGCGGCAGCATCCGGGGCATGTGCGCGTAGCCGAACATCGCCACACGGGAGGGTGCAAGCAACCGCGTCCGCGCAAGCGTGCATGCGATGTCATCCAGCGTCTGGCCGGGCAGTCCGTACATGAGGTCGAGATTGATGGCGGCAACACCGGCCGCGCGCAGCTCGGCCGCGCGGAGCGCCACCTCCCGGAACGGCTGTACTCGGTTGATCTGCTGCTGGATCCGCAGGGAAAAGGTTTGGGCGCCGAGGCTGGCCCGCGTGATACCGCAGCCGGCCAGCGTGCGGGCATAATCGGCGTCGAGACTACGCGGATCGAGTTCCGCAGCCCATTCGGCGGCAGGGTCGACCCGGAACGATCGCTGAAGCGCCGCGCAGATCCTACTGAACTCGGCTGCCGGCAGGGCATTGGGGCTGCCGCCGCCGAAGTGGACATGGGTGACGCAGCCGCGGACGAGCTGCGCTACCGTTTCAATCTCACTTAGCAGCGCCTCGACGTACCGGGTGACCCGGCTCGCGCGGCCGACGGCACCGGTGTTGCACCCGCAGTACCAGCAGATCGTCTCGCAAAAGGGAACGTGCAGGTAGAGCGAGAGCTTTGCGTCATCGGCCAGCGCTCCCAGCGCTTGCCGTTGTTCGGAAGCTCCCACCTTCCCGCTGAACGAAACTGCGGTTGGATAGCTGGTGTAGCGTGGCACACTCAGCGCGGCGAGGTCAGCATGGTAAGCGGTCATGAGCGTGCGATGACCGGCGACATTTGCCTGCGCCTTGACGATCGTCAAATGTCAGAGCCGCTACGTATAATGCCGGATCAACGCCCTTGCGGTTGGTCAACGGCAGCAGCCGAGTAGCGCGGCACCCCGTAGGCCTCGAGCAAAAGGAGGCGACGATGATCCATCTTCCGAACGACTGGTTTCTGTATCTCGCGGCAGGCGCCATGGGCCTTTTTATGCTGACCATGATGTTCGTGACCGTCAGCGAACGCCGGCATCCCTGATTGGGGCCTGGCCCACAAATGGTGATTGGCCGCGAGCCCTCCATCGGCCGGCGCTCGCGGCAGCAACCTAGTGGGACGCTCCGTCGAGCGCCTGTTCCAGCGTCATTCTTGCGCCCGGCGTGTATCGGCGAGCGCCCAGATACAGGAACGCCAGCTCTTCATAGTCCAGCAAGCGCCGGCAACCATCGAACAGGCAGCGAAGCATGTAGCTGAGCATGTCCGTTCGCGAGTCGTCGACACCCTTCTCTCGGAGCATCTCGCCGACATCCTCCGCGTGCATGCCGATCGCGACCTGCTCAAGAAGGATGCGTCGCAACATACCCGCCCCGACGCGGAGCTGTTCGCCCGCGAACACGCGGTCGAGAAACCTGCTGGTGATCTCGACATGCTTTCTGAAGCGGCTTTGGATCAGGTCGGCGATCGCACTACGCTCGTCATGGTCCGGTGCCTCCAGGAGGCGATCGGCGAGCGCTTCCACCCGGTCGCACATTTCTCTGATGTCGGCATGATCCGACAAAAGAGCTCCAACATCGACCTCGTCGATGACCTTGGACCTGCGCACGAAGGGCAGCACCTGCGAGAAAGGCTGTTCCACGGCAAAGCCTCCAGCTTTCTGGTCACTGCGTCCGGCTGCTATCCTCTTGCGAACGCCGCTGCAGCGCCGCCTGAGCCTGCGCGCGGTACCGACCGTCAGCGAGCATCGCGCACGCCTTGTCCGCGGCCTGGCGCACCCGCTCCAACTGCTCCCCGGCGTAAGAGGCATCCATGTCAGGCACGACGGAGTCGATTCGAATGTGCTCGGCCTGTCCCATACCCAGTCCACGCCAGAGATAGACGTCAAACACCTCTTTCAACGACAGTACCTGCCCCTGCTCGTTGAGCCAGGGGAGCGAGGCGCCTGACGTGCTGAACGACAGAAGTGGCTTTCCTGCGACCACCGACTGCCCGGAAGCAGCCTGCAGATCGCGGAAGGTGTAGCCCGCCCCCAGTACACGCTCGACATAGCCCTTCAGCATGGCCGGCGGCAGGCCGAACCAGATCGGGTAGACGAAGACGACAATGTCGCAGCGCTCCAGATGGGCTAGTTCGGCTGCGACGTCCGCTGCAGGCGACCAGCCGGGTTCAGTCGGACGCTCGCTGGTGCGCAGCACCGGGTCGAACCCCAATGCATAGAGATCGCGGACCTCGACGCTATGGTGGTTGGCTGCAACCGCCTCCCGATAGGCATCGACGATGGCGTGGTCGAACCCTTCAGGCGTCGGGTTGGCGAGCACAACGAGGTGACGGAACATCATGGCTTCACTCCAGTAGCGGTGGCCGGCTCAGGCGGCCTTGCGGCCCCAGTCACGGTTCAGCGCGAGCGCGCCCAGCGTGCAGGCGGCGCCCGACAGCAGGTACGCCCCCACGGCGATCAGCCCGAAGCGGCTGGCGAGGAACAGCGCCGCCAACGGTGCAAAGGCGGCACCGACGAACCAGGCCGCCGTCGCGGTGGTACCTGCACCCGTGTAGCGATGCCGGGGCGAGAAGCTGCCGTTGGTCGCGCCGGACGATTGCCCGAACGACAGCCCGAGCAGGACGAAACCGAGGATCATGTAGGTCCACTCGCCCGCCGGCCCGCGATCAAGGAGCTGCGGTGCGAACCCGCTGTACGCGCCGATCATCGCCGCCGACACGCCCAGCAGCACCCGCCGGCCGATCCGGTCGGCGATGGCCCCTGAAGCCGTGACCGCAAGGAGTCCGACGGCTGCACCCACCATTTCGATGGTCAGGAAGCGGATAGCGCTGCCCCCATTCAGCACCACCCAGGAGAGCGGGAAGACGGTGACGAGGTGAAATAGCGCAAAGCTGGCGAGCGCGGCGAAGGCGCCGAGCACCACGGTGCGCCCCTCCTCCCGGAACATCTGGGTAACGGGCGAGGGCTGCAGCTCTCGGCTTTCGAACAGCTCCTGGAACTCGGGCGTCGAGATGAGCCGAAGCCGGGCGAACAGCGCGACCACGTTGATAACAAAGGCGACGAAGAAGGGATAGCGCCAGCCCCAGTCGAGGAAGTCGCTCATCTTCAACGTGTTGAGCAGGAACGCGAACACGGCCGCGGCCACGAACAGGCCGATCGGTGCGCCGAGCTGCGGGATCATGGCGAACCAGCCGCGGCGGTTGGCCGGTGCGTTCAGCGACAGGAGCGCCGGCAGCCCGTCCCATGTGCCGCCCTGCGCGATCCCCTGCCCGATCCGGAAGAGCGCGAGCAGGGCCGCAGCGATCCAGCCGACCTGCGCATGGCCAGGCAGGAACGCCATGGCCGCGGTCGAGCCGCCCAGCAGGAACATGGCCACCGTCAGCTTGACCCCTCGCCCGTGCCTCCGATCCAGCCACAGGAACGCCATCGCGCCGAACGGGCGCGCGACAAAGGCCAGCGCGAAGATCGCGAAGGAGTAGAGCGTTCCCGTCACCGGGCTCACGTCGGGGAAGATCAGGCTTGGGAACACCAGCACCGACGCGATCGCGTAGACGAAGAAGTCGAAGAACTCGGTCGAGCGGCCGATGATGACGCCGACGGCGATGTCGCCCGGGCGAACGTCGTGCCGTTCGGCATTGATGAGGCTGGCGTCTCGCTCAAGTGCCGTCGAGTTCGCCGGGCCCAGGGTGCTGGCTACCATGCTTCCAAGTCCTTCAATCTGACGTCTTCTCGTAATCTCGGGCGACCGGCGAACCTTTGACTTTTGTCAAAGTCGAGAGGGCGGCGTGCCGGTTAGCGGACGGGCATGCTCAAGACAGGATCCAACCTCATGCGACGCGCTCTGCGCCTGCCACAGCGTCTGGCGATGCTGGCGCTGCCGGCACTGCTCGGCGGCTGCGACATGGTGGTCATGAACCCCACCGGCGACATCGCGGTCCAGCAGCGCGACCTGATCCTGTTCTCTACAGGCGTCATGCTGCTCATCATCGTGCCGGTCATGGTGCTGACCGTGGTGTTCGCGCGCAAGTACCGCCGCGGCAACGCGAACAAGACCTACGATCCGAGCTTCACCCACTCCACCACGCTGGAGCTGGTGATCTGGTCGTGCCCGCTGCTGATCATCATTGCGCTGAGCGCCGTGACCTGGACCAGCACGCACCTGCTCGATCCCTTCCGGCCGCTGGAGCGGATCTCGCCGGGCCGCCCGGTGCCCGCCGGCACCAAGCCGCTCGAGATCCAGGCTGTCGCGCTCGATTGGAAGTGGTTGTTCATCTATCCCGAGCAGGGCATCGCCACGGTGAACGAGCTGGCTCTGCCGGTGGACGTGCCGGTGCGCTTCTCCATCACCTCCAACGATCAGTTCAACACTTTCTACGTGCCGACGCTGGCAGGCATGATTTACGCCATGCCGGGCATGCGCTCCGAGCTGAATGCGGTCCTGAACAAGCCGGGAACGAGCGAGGGCTACTCCGCCAACTATTCCGGCGCAGGTTACTCCAACATGCGCTTCAAGATGCACGGGCAGTCGCCGGCAGACTTCGCACGTTGGGTGGCCGGAGTGAAGGCGCAAGGCGGCTCGCTTCCCACGGAGCGTTTCGTCGCCTTGGCGAAGCCGAGCGAGAAGGTGCCGGTGATGCGCTTCGCCGCCGTGCAGCCGCAGCTGTTCGATCGCATCGTCAACCGCTGCGTCGAGGCAGGCAAGCCGTGCATGATGGACGTGATGACGCGCGACATGGCGCGTGCCGGCGGCAACCCGCACGATCACCGCATGGGCGCCGGCATGCCGCCCGGCCGCGGCGCCGCGCCGATCATGGGTGAAAAGCCCACGCCCGCGCTCCAGAAGGCGCCCGAAGACAAGGGCTCAGGCCCGAATGTCACCAAGCCGGCGAAGCCCGGGAAGGCTCCAGGCCAGCTGAAGCCGGGCGACCAGCGCAACCGCGACCTTTCCGCCCTTCCCTCCTTCCTCCGCGGCGCCGCTGGCGCCGTGCGGGCCTGACCCCCGCGCGATCGGAACCACGATGAGCGACTCCATCCTCAAGACTATTTTCGGCCGGCTGACGTTTGAATCGTTCCCGATTCACGAGCCCATTCTGTTCGGCACCTTCATCGTCGTGTCGCTGCTGGGGCTCGGCATCGTCGGTGTGGTCACGCGCTATCGCCTGTGGGGCTATCTCTGGTCCGAATGGTTCACGAGCGTCGACCACAAGAAGGTCGGCATCATGTACATCATCCTAGGCATCGTCATGCTGCTGCGTGGCTTCGCCGACGCGCTGATGATGCGCGCGCAGCAGGCGATCGCGTTCGGCGCGAACGAGGGATACCTCCCGCCGCACCATTATGATCAGATCTTCACCGCGCACGGAACGATCATGATCTTCTTCGTGGCGATCCCGCTAGTGGTGGGCATCATCAACTACGTCATGCCGCTCCAGATCGGCGCGCGCGACGTGGCCTTCCCGTTCCTCAACAATCTTAGCTTCTGGCTCACGGTCGCGGGCGCGGTGCTGGTGATGATCTCGCTGTTCGTTGGCGAGTTCGCGCGCACCGGCTGGCTGTCCTATGCGCCGCTCGCCGGGCTGCAGTACAGTCCCGATACCGGCGTCGACTACTATCTCTGGGCGCTCCAGATCGCGGGCGTCGGAACGACGCTCAGCGCCATCAACATGGTCGCCACCGTCGTGAAGATGCGCGCGCCGGGCATGACCATGATGAAAATGCCGGTGTTCGTCTGGACCGCGCTCTGCTCCAACGTGCTGGCGATCGCGATCTTCCCGGCGCTCACCGCCGCCTTCTTCCTGCTGATGCTCGATCGCTACATCGGCACCGCGTTCTTCACCAACGACCTTGGCGGCGCGCCGATGATGTATTGGAACATGGTTTGGATCTGGGGCCACCCGGAGGTATACGTTCTGATCCTGCCGGCGTTCGGCATGTATTCCGAGATCACCTCCACCTTCTCGGGCAAGCCGCTCTTCGGCTACTCGTCAATGGTCTATGCCACGGTGGTCATCACCATCCTGTCGTACCTGGTCTGGCTGCACCACTTCTTCACCATGGGCGCGGGCCCCAGCGTCAACAGCTTCTTCGGGATCGCCACCATGGTGATCTCGATCCCGACGGGCGCCAAGGTCTTCAACTGGCTGTTCACCATGTACAAGGGAGACGTCCGCTTCGAGCTGCCGATGATGTGGGTGGTCGCCTTCATGCTGACCTTCGTCGTCGGCGGCATGACCGGCGTGCTGCTGGCGATCCCGCCCGCCGACTTCGTCTTCCACAACTCGCTGTTCCTGGTCGCGCACTTCCACAACACGATCATCGGCGGCGTGGTATTCGGCCTGTTCGCGGCGATGGTGTACTGGTTCCCCAAGGCGTTCGGCTTCAAGCTCGACGAGTTCTGGGGCAAGGTCGCCTTCTGGGGCTGGGTGATCGGTTACTGGGTCGCCTGGACGCCGATCTACATTGTCGGCCTGATGGGCGAGCCGCGCCGGGTCAACCACTTCGACGACCCCAGTATCCAGCCCTACTTCGTGATCGCGGCGATCGGCGCGCTCATCATCCTGGTCGGCATCCTCGGCTTCGTCATGAGCATCCTCGTCGGGTTCCTGAAGCGCGAGCAGCTCCGCGACACGACCGGCGATCCGTGGAACGGCCGGACGTTGGAATGGTCGACCAGCTCGCCTCCGCCGGCCTACAACTTCGCGATCACGCCGGTGGTCCACGCGCTCGACGCCTGGCACGACATGAAGGCACGCGGGTACGAGCGGCCCCGTGACGGCTTCCGGCCGGTCCACATGCCGCGCAACACTGGCACGGGCGTCATCCTCTCCGGCCTCGCTCTGGCGCTCGGCTTCGGCATGGTCTGGTACATGTGGTGGCTCGCCGCGCTCAGCTTCGCCGGCCTGCTGGCGGTCGCCATCGGCCACACCTTCAATCTCAATCGCGATTACTTCATCCCCGCGGACGAGGTGTCCCGCACAGAAAGCCAGCGGCAGCAGCTGCTGCTCGGCGCCGGAGCCTGACATGACGGACCACGCACTCGACCCTCGCGCGGCCAGCCCGACCTGGCACCTTGCCGAGCAGGAGGACCATGATCACGGCGGAGGCGGCGCCACGATCCTGGGCTTCTGGATCTACCTGATGAGCGATGCGCTCATCTTCGCCTCGCTGTTCGCGATGTTCGGCGTGGTGAGCACCAGCTATGCCGGCGGTCCGATCCCGCGCGAGATCTTCGACCTTAAGCTCGTCGCGCTCAACACCGCGCTGCTGCTTGCCTCCTCCATCACCTTCGGCGAAGCCATGCCGCACATGGAGGCCGGCCGGGTCGGGCAGACCCGGGCGTGGCTGGCGATCACGGGGCTGCTCGGCCTCGCCTTCCTCGGCATCGAGCTTTACGAGTTCGGGCAGCTGATCGCCGAAGGCGCGAGCCCGCAGCGCAGCGCCTTCCTATCGGCCTTCTTCACGCTGGTGGGCACGCACGGCGCCCACGTCGCGGTAGGCCTGATCTGGCTCACAGTCATGCTGATCCAGCTCGGGCAGCACGGCCTGTCGCTGCCGATGAAGCGGCGGCTGATCTGCCTGTCGATGTTCTGGCACTTCCTGGACATCATCTGGATCGGCGTTTTCACCTTCGTGTACCTGTATGGAGTGATCCGTTGAGCACCGAACCCTACGATCACGCGCTCCACGCGCACGGCGACACGATGGGTCACGGCAGCCGCCGCGGCCACCGGATCGGCTCGCTGCTGGCGATCATCCTCACGGTCGTGCCCTTCTGGCTTGTCATGTCGCAGCAGGGGCCCGCGCCGGGCTGGACCGCCGCGGTGATCTTCGCGCTCGCGCTGGTGCAGATCGTCGTCCATGTCGTCTGCTTCCTGCACCTGGACACCCGCTCCGAGGGCGGTTGGACGCTGCTGGCGTTCCTGTTCACCGCGGTCATCGTGGTGCTGACGATCGGTGGGTCGGTGTGGGTCATGTTCCACCTTAACACCAACATGATGCCGATGCCCGGCGGCATGACCGGCCCGGTTCGCTGAAGCGAGATTGTTGATGGGGCGGTCGCGTCCGGGTAGGCGCAAGCGCACCGCCCTCACGGTCCTGGCCGTGTTCGGTATCGTCCTCTTCAGCGCGCTCGGCATCTGGCAGGTCGAGCGCCGAAGCTGGAAGCTGGCGCTGATCGAAGCGGTGGACGCGCGCGTGCAGGCATCGCCCGTGTCTGCGCCGCCTCCGGCCGTTTGGCCATCGATCGAACGTGAGCGCCACGCCTATCTGCACGTCGTCGCGCGCGGTCGCTTCCTCCACGACCGCGAGACGCTGGTGCGGGCGGTGACGGACCTGGGCACGGGCTTCTGGGTGCTCACGCCGCTAGGCACCGACACCGGCTTCGTCGTGCTCGTCAACCGGGGCTATGTCCCCCCGGAGCGTGCGGTGCAGGCCACCCGGGCTCGCAACCTCCCGGCGCACGCGACCGTCACGGGTCTGCTCAGGACGTCGGAGCCTGGTGGTGCCTTTCTCCGCCGCAATGATCCCGTGGCAGATCGCTGGTTCTCCCGCGATGTCCAGGCGATCGCGGCTGCGCGCCAGCTCGTTCGCGTGGCGCCATACTTTATCGATGCCGACGCCGATGCCCGGCCGAAGCACGCTTGGCCGCGCGCCGGGCTTACCGTCATCCGCTTCCAGAACAATCACCTCGTCTATGCGCTGACCTGGTTCGGGCTTGCCGGCCTGTGCCTCGTCGCCTTGGTGATCGTACGACGGACCCGCGCCTGAGATCGGCGACCAAGGGGCGGGTCAGCCGGTTCGCCGCCTCCGTAACATCCCCAATGCCGCGCCATCTCTGTTTGGGCGAGATACTTCGCGCACAACGGAGATCGACGATGGACAAGACGATGAGGGCCGCGGTCGTGCGCGGATTCGGCGAGCCGCTGGTGATTGAGGAAGTGGCCGTCCCCCGCCCCGGCCCCGGGCAGATTCTGGTGCAGGTCGCGGCCTGCGGAGTCTGTCACACCGATCTCCACGCTGCCGATGGCGATTGGCCGGTCAAGCCGGCGCCGCCGTTCATCCCGGGTCACGAGGGTGTCGGAACCGTCGTCGGCACCGGGTCCGGCGTCATCCACGTCAAGGAGGGCGATCGCGTCGGCGTGCCCTGGCTGTACTCCGCATGCGGCCACTGCCCGCATTGCCTGGGCGGCTGGGAAACGCTGTGCGAGAGCCAGCAGAACACCGGCTACTCGGTCAACGGCAGCTTCGCCGACTACGTGGTCGCCGATGCCGGCTATGTCGGGCACCTCCCCGATCGGGTGAGCTTCGCCGAGATTGCGCCGGTGCTATGCGCCGGCGTCACGGTCTACAAGGGACTGAAGGTCACCGACACCAAGCCGGGGGACTGGATGGTCGTGTCCGGCATCGGCGGCCTGGGCCATATGGCGGTCCAATATGCGGTCGCGATGGGCCTGCACGTGATCGCGGTCGATGTGGACGATGCCAAGCTGCGGCTGGCCGAACGGCTCGGGGCCGCGCTGACCGTGAACGCGGCTACCAGCGACCCGGTCGCCTTCGTCAAGCGGGCGATCGGCGGCGCGCATGGCGTGCTCGTAACCGCGGTCTCTACCACCGCCTTCGCACAGGGGCTTGGGATGGTGCGTCGGGGCGGGACCATGTCGCTGACCGGCCTGCCACCGGGCGACTTCCCGCTGTCGATCTTCGACACGGTGCTGAACGGCATCACCGTGCGCGGCTCCATCGTGGGAACCCGCCTCGACCTGCAGGAAGCGCTCGACTTCGCTGCACTCGGCAAGGTCCGCGCGACGGTCGAAACAGCGCCGTTGGAGCGCATCAACGACGTTTTCGATCGCATGCGGACAGGGTCGATCGAAGGACGCGTGGTGCTGGACATCAATGCCCAGGCGGCACCGCTGCAAGAGACCGACCTGGCGACCGCCGCCTGACCTGGGGAGAAAGCCGATGATCAAGGACATCTTGGCCATCGTCGATGACGGCGATCACGCACAAACCTTCCTGAAGACGGTTGCCGAGCTCGCGGCGGCTCGTGAAGCGACGCTGGAGGTCGCCGCGCTCACGCCCGCTCCGACAGCCTCGCCAGGGACCGCGCCGTTCGGAACGCTATACGTTCCTGAGTGGGTGTTGATGGGCGACGATCAGGCCAATGTCGAACGGGTGCGCGCTCATCTCGCCGCCGCCGGGTCATCGGCCGAGATCTTCGGCCTGCATGACGACATCGGCTGGCTTGCCGGCAATCTCAAACGAAGGCGGCAGGTGGCCGACCTGATCGCGATCGGCGCGCGCGAGACCTGGGCGAACCCGTGGCTGCGCAGACGCGTCGCAGAGACGCTCATCCGGGCCAGCGGAACCCCGCTGCTGATCCTGCCTGAAGAGCAGACGCTCAAACCTGTCCGTCGCGCAGTGCTCGGGTGGAAGGCCGGACCTGAGGCAACCCGTGCCATGCACACGCTGGTGCAGTTGGCTGACCCGGGCGCGCTGATCGATGTCGTGACGGTCGGCACGTCCCTGCACGCTTGCGAGGGCGAGCAGGAGGCGCACGCCGAAGTCAAACGACACCTGCTCCGGCACGGTTTCGACGCTCAGGGGCACTGGGTCGTCAACGACGACAAGAGCGAGGCGGAGACGCTGACTCTCTATGCGCAAGAAATCGGTGCCGATCTGATCGCGATCGGCGGGTTCGCTCATTCCCGCATCCGCGAGATCCTGCTCGGTGGGGTCACCGGCGACCTGCTCGAGCGCACCGAGACGCCGCTCGTGGTTGTTGGTTAGAGACACTTCCTCGCGTCGACAATGAGGCACAAACTGGCGCGACGACGTCTTCGCCCGAGGCGCGATTAACATTCGTTAAGCACTTTATCCTAACACTCTCGCATGCCGAACGTGACCCTCTTGCAAATACTGAGGAAGGAGCTTGCGCAAGCGTCACTTCTCGCCATCGCCTATTTCATCGCAGCCTATGTAGCTGTCACCTACACGCGCGTGGGAGGCGGCGTTGCCCTTCTATGGTTCGCCACGCCGTTGCTGGCGGTCGATCTCCGTTATCGTCCGGAGCGCTCCTGGACGCTGAGGCTGGTGGGCTGTGCAATCGCAAGCGCCCTCGCGACCACCATCCACGGACTTGGCTTGCAGGTGGCCCTTCCATTCGCCCTGCTCGGCGTTGCGGAAGGGGCTGCGATCGCCTGGCTCATGCGGCGGGTCGAGCCGACGCCTCGTCACCTCACGTCCCTGCGCGAACTCGGCCTTTTGCTCCTGGTCGCTGGGCTCGCGGTCCCGGCCGCGACCGCGCTACCGGCAGGTCTTCTTGCGCATGGGGCCGCAGACCTTCCTGTTTGGCGCAACGCGTTCAACTGGTTCGTCGCCCATTCGCTGGGCACACTGACGGTCATGCCGATCGTCAAGCTGGTAATCGGCGGGGACGTCACGGCGTGGAGCAAGGCAGTGCGCCGGAGAGAGCTTTATGAGCTCGCGGCCCTAACCACGCTGCACGTCACGGTTGCGGTGCTCGTCTTCGCTCAGACGCAGCTGCCGCTCCTGTTCGTGCCGCTGCTTCCGTTGATGCTGATGGTCTTCCGGTTCGGCCGATTAGGCGCCGCCTTGGCGCTACTATTGCTGACGATCATCGGCTCGGTATGCACTGCTCGCGGGCTGGGACCTGTTGCGATGCCGGAGCTGAGTGCGGGCGGCAGAATCCAGCTTATCGAACTCTACCTTGCCGTCGCGACGCTGATGGCGCTTCCCGCGGCGACGGAGCTGAAGCGGCGGAAGATCCTTTTTTCGGAGGTGCAGGAGCAAGCCGCCCTTCACAAAATCATTACCGACCGCAGTGGCGACATCATCATGGCGGTCACTGCAGACGGCCGGATCAGCTTCGTATCTCCATCGCTGATGAAGATCGCCGGCTTTGCGCCCGAAGCAGTAGTCGGCAAACTTGCGCGTGAGATCGTCTCTCCTGAGGACGTGGAGCAGATCGTCGACGCGCACCGGCGCGCTATGCTTTCGCCGGACCAGACCATCATTTTCGAGTTCCGGGCGATGAAGGCGTCGGGAGAGATGGCATGGTTCGAAAGCCATGCCTGCGCCATTTCGGACGAGCATGGCCAGGCGAGCGGAACCGTGAACGTGGTGCGGGAGGTCTCGCGCCGCAAGGCGGTCGAGCTCGACCTCGCCCGCGCCGCTGCGACAGACGCGCTAACCGGTCTTCCAAATCGCCGTGGCCTAGAGATCGCTAGGGAGCGGCTCGCGCAGGCAGGCAAACCTGGGCAGCAGTTCCTCGCCCTCTTCGACATAGATCGCTTCAAGGCGGTGAACGACACGTTCGGTCACGCCTCGGGCGATGATGTACTTCGAACCTTCGCCTCTGTGCTCACAGCGAATACCCGCGGCACGGATGCAGTCGCACGCCTTGGTGGGGAAGAGTTCGCTGTGCTCTACTTAGATGTGAGGCTGGCCGAGGCACGCGCCGCGTGCGAACGTATTAGACTGCAGTTCGCCGCCGAGCGGCTCGCCCTGCCGGATGGCAGGCAGGTGGCCGCGACCGTAAGTGTCGGTCTCGCTCCGATCCCGGACGACGGTGATTTGGAAGGCGCGCTCATTGCAGCGGATCAGGCACTGTACCGTTCCAAGAATGCCGGAAGGAACATGCTTTCGTTAGCGGCTTGAATCGCGTGGCATCCAACGCCGACCTCACCCAGATTCAAAGCGCACCGATAAATCACCTCCGCCAGTTTCCGCAGACCGAGGCTCGGCATGAGCTTTTCCTGAGCCCGTCCGTGCCCGATGCAGCGCCGTAACGCGCTTCACCTGCGCTATGCTGCATCCCGCCAGCTCGGCCGTGCGCGCGATGCTCATCCCTGTCTCCCGCAGCCCAACAATGCGCCTGTGCAAGGCGATATCCGGCTTACGGCCGTTGTACCGCCCTGCTCGCTTGGCGAGCTCGATGCCCTCTCGCTGGCGCTCGCGCCGGGTCTCATAGTCGTCTCGTGCGGTCTGAAGCGCGACGCGCAGCAGCATGTCCTGCACCGCTTCGAGCACGATGCGCGCGACACCGGCGCTGTCAGCGACAAGCTCGGACAGATCGACGATGCCTGGCACGGCTAGCCGCGCGCCCTTCGCCCGGATCGTCGCCACCAGCAGTTCGGCTTCGGGTAATGGCAGACGGCTGATCCGGTCGATCTTCTCCGCAACCACCACCTCGCCCGGCTGCAGGTCAGCAACCATGCGTAAGAGCTCTGGCCGATCAGGCCGCGCGCCCGACGCCTTCTCGCGGTAAACCGCCGCGACGTAATAGCCTGCTGCGCGCGCACCGGTGACAATTGCTTCCTGCCGGGTCAGGTCCTGCTCGTCGGTGCTTACGCGCAGGTACACGCGCGCAGCGCGGATCGGGTTCGTCATGCTGGCTCCGTTCGGTATACCCCAGTTAGCGATTGGCCAAATGGAAGCTATCCAGATCGACGGTGCCGAGAACAGATAGCGATAGGGGCGTTGCCATAGATGAACGACATTGGTGGTCGTTCAGGTTGGTTATGCCGGACGTCGGCCCTACGGTATGTCGCAAAACATAGGACATTCGCGACGAAGCAGCTGTCCCATTTCTCCGTCGTACCCAGTGAGTTTTGGGAATGAGCAATCGGGAACAGGTTTTGGGAAAGCTGGGGGCGGCAGCGCTCAACGGCTCACCGATGTCCTGCCCTGCCCTGCCCTTCTCGCCTCAGCTTCGTTTGCGGGAAAGGGCTAGGTAGATTTGAATCTAATAAACAAGGCCGACCGCATGGGTGTTGATGCATCCTCGCCGCAGACCGAGCGTTGGTTTCCGTCAACAAGGAGGCATTATGTTCGAGAAGCTGCGTATCAAGGAGCATATGGAAGTCGCCGGGTCGGACGGCGAGCATGTTGGCACCGTCGACAAGGTCGAGGGCGAGACGATCAAGCTGACCAAGACCGACGCCGCTGATCACCAGCATCACACGCTTCCGTTCGATATGGTGG